>CAZEOO010000029.1:0-2751 GCA_964513965.1 uncultured Chthoniobacteraceae bacterium | reverse complement strand
AAACAAAGTCTATAAACTGGCGCTTTCATCGGAAAAATGGACGAAAACATGAAGATCGGCTATGCGCGGGTATCGACCGACGATCAGCGAATGGACTTGCAGCGGGACGCCCTGACGGCCGCCGGGTGCGAGAAGGTATTCACGGACACGGCCAGCGGCGCAAAAGCGGCGCGGCCAGGACTGGCCGAAGCCCTCGCCTTCGCCCGCAAGGGTGATGTGCTGGTCGTGTGGCGGCTCGACCGCCTGGGGCGCTCGCTGCCCGAGCTGGTCAAGGTCGTGGGCGAGCTGGAAGCCGCCGGGGTCGGCTTTGAGAGCGTCACGGAACGGATTGAAACCAACTCGGCCGCCGGTCGTCTGGTGTTCCATGTGTTCGCCGCTCTGGCCGAATTTGAGCGGCGCTTGATCGTGGAACGCACGCACGCCGGGCTTGAAGCGGCCAGGGCACGCGGGCGCAAGGGTGGCCGCCCTGCCCTGCCGCCGGAAAAGGTCGCGGCGATACAGGCAATGGCGGTCGGCAATCGGTCGGTGTCGGAGATATGCAAGGCGCTCAAGATCGGGCGCAGCACGCTTTACAAGTACGCGCCAGGGATGAAGGCCGCGCCGACCGTTGGTGACAAAGCGGGCTGACCAGGTGCGCGGGCCTGTCGCCAGTGAGCCAGGTAGTCCATGCCTCATTTTTTGGATACACAAACGTGTATCCATGCGATACTGTCATCCTATGTCAAGCAAAGACGCTGGCCTCCGTATCCGTGTTGAAAGGGAACTCCGCGAGGCGTTCCAAGGGGCCTGTTTGGCCGAAAACAGGAGTGCGTCGGAAGTGTTGCGCGAGTTCATGCAGGCATTCGCCGACCGGCATCAAGGCGGCTTGCAACCCGATATGTTCACGGCACCAGCAGCCAGGAAGCCACGTCAATCAACCAAGAGAAAAGCGATATGAGCCAACTTAATTCTTTGGAAGGGCGCTTGACCTCGCTCGACTTGTTTGCAGGCGCGGGCGGACTGTCCGAAGGGTTGCGCGAAGCCGGATTCACGTCGCTTTACGCGAATGAGATTTCCCCGCGCTATGCGCAGACCTACGCCGCCAACCATCCAGCCACGCAGGTCGATAGCCGGGACATTCGCAAGGTCGATGCACGCAAAGTCCGAAAACTATTGGGCTTGAAGCGGGGCGAACTGGATTTGATCGCTGGCGGCCCGCCCTGCCAAGGCTTTTCGATCAACGCGCCCAAGCGTTCCACCGAGGATTCACGGAACCACCTGTTCCGCGAATACCTGCGGTTTGTCACCGAATTTCAGCCGCGCGCGGTCTTGATCGAGAACGTCCCTGGCATGGTGTCGTTTGAAGGCGGCGCAACGCTGGATGCGATCTTGGAATCATTGAAGCAGCTCGGCTACGACGCCGACGTGCGGATTCTGTACGCGCCGCATTACGGCGTTCCGCAAACCCGCTGGCGCACAATCATCCTTGGCAGTCGCTGCGGCGTCGATCCGATGGCGCTGTTCCCGGAGCCGCTGCGCCAAGCGCCGGTTCGGGTGAATTTCACCTCGCAATTCGCCGGGAAAAACTTGGTGAACTTGCCGCGCTCCCTGGAATTGCCGTCACACGTCACGGTCAAGGATGCCATTGGCGACTTGCCAGCCCTGCATAACGGCGAGATTGGCGAACAGGTCAAAGACTACCGGCACCCGGCGGATAACCCGTATCAACAATTGATGCGGGCAGGTTCAACGGGCGTGACGTGTCACGAGGCCGCCCGGTTGAGCAAGATCAACCTTGAACGCATGACGCACATTCCGCCGGGCGGGAACTGGACGGATATTCCCGAAGCCCTGTTGCCACGCGGGATGCGCATGGCGCGGCGCAGTGACCACACGAAGCGTTACGGTCGGGTCAATCCTGACGGCCTCGCATCCACCATCCTGACCAAGTGCGATCCGCATTGGGGCGCTTACTTCCATTACGAGCAGGACAGAGCCTTTACCGTGCGCGAAGCAGCACGCATCCAGTCCTTCCCTGACACCTACGTTTTCTGCGGGTCGCGGGTTGAGCAATACGAACAGGTGGGTAACGCCGTGCCGCCGCTGCTGGGTGCAGCCGTCGGGCGAGCCATCGCCCAGGTGCTGGGGAGTGTCCGCAAGAACGAGCGCAAAGTACGGGTGGCGTAGTGGCGGGGAAGATTTGGGAGTTCTTCGGTTATCGCTCCGATGACCACTCTCCGGCGGCGGTGGCCGCCGCGACGGACAAGCAATGCCCCTACTTGTCCGAAGTGTGCGAAAAGCGGCTGAGTGACGGGGCTATCGCCGGCGTTTGCACCATCAAGCCAGCAACTTCCGGCCCGGTTATTTGCTGCCCTATCCGCTTGTACGCGGACAAGTACCGTGCCCTGTATGACGTGGCAAAGATCGCGTTTGACGACGATTTAGAGCTGATCGCGGGCCGGCAAGCATCAGCACGGGCGCGGGCGAAACAAGCACCAGTCGTAGCCGTGTTCGGCAAACGCTGGGGCGGCGAACTGCGCTTACCGCAAAAGGACGGCGCGGGCAGTTACTTCGTGGATTGGGTGCTGGCGTTGCTTGATGCCAATGGCAAGCTGAAAGAGTTTGTCGCCGTCGAAGTTCAGACCATCGACACAACGGGCAACTACCGCAACGGTCGGGAAGCCCTGCTCACGCCAGAACGCACGAACCCGGCGACGACGGCGGGCTTGAATTGGGAAAACGTCAATAAACGCATCCTTCCCCAACTGATCT
>CAZEOO010000028.1:0-4190 GCA_964513965.1 uncultured Chthoniobacteraceae bacterium | reverse complement strand
TTCAGGCCGAGGACAGGACGTTCCTCCTTGCCACCATTTTAAGAACCACAGATTTGCTCACACCCACAGGCGCTGGTCCAGGGAGCGGTATTGGACGGCTTGGGCGAAGTCGTCCCAACAGGTCTCGTAGCCTACGCCCAACATTGCAGAATGCACCACATCTTGGCCTGACTACAGCGCCAGAAGCCAAAGTCCGCCTGAATCGATTCCTGACGCCTAAAGGGACAGCGTTTCAAACTCCAGCTAGTTTATAACATCTTCTCTATCATGAAATTAACAACTTCTGTCTGACGAAGGTGGCGTCGACCGGATGTGAATGGTAGAACCGTCTCCTGGATTGGCATTCTATTTCGAAACAATAACAGGATATCACGGAGAAAAACTGTATTACGTTTTAATACGTTTTGATGAATTACGACGGTTTCTTATTGTGCAATAATTCAATTCGATATAATAAGACGTTCAAAGGTTACTTGCAGAGTGTTGTTTCCGTTGTGTCCTACCAGTCAGGGTGTGGAATTATGAAACCAGATGATTTTAAATCCGAGATTGCAGGGAGATGTGCGAGAACGTTAGAGGGGTACTTTGCATTTTACCCGGTCCCGCGCCCTCCAAAAATAGAATTAGATTGGGAGTTGGTGGCCCTTCTTTCAGAAGCCGACCGTGCAGTGGCAGAGCTTTCCGGGGCGGGAGAATTGCTCCCCAACCCGCACCTTCTGATTCGACCTTATCTTCGCCGTGAAGCGATTCTCAGTTCGAGGATAGAAGGTACCATTGCGGGTATGGAGCAATTGGTACTGTTTGAGGCAGAGGAAACGTCCACACCTCAGACGCCTGATTTGTTGGAGGTGGCTAACTATGTGAGTGCTCTTGAACGAGGCCTGAAACAGTTGGCCGAACTTCCCATTAGCAGTCGCTTAATTCGGGAACTTCACAGACAATTGCTCGATGGTGTACGCGGGGGTGAAGTATCTAAAACTCCGGGTGAATATCGGCGCAGCCAAAATTGGATTGGCAAGCCGGGAGCGCTGTTGTCGGAAGCCACGTTCGTTCCTCCACCTCCCGACGTCATGCATGAGTGTCTCGGAGATTGGGAAAAATACCTTAATGCCGAGTCGATTGAGCCAGTCCTGGTAAAAGTGGCCTTTTTACATTACCAATTCGAGGCCATTCACCCTTTTCTGGATGGAAACGGGCGCATTGGACGTTTATTGATAACGTTGTTTCTCTGTTCCCGAAAATGCCTTTCCCAACCCCTGCTGTACCTTTCCGGATTCTTCGATCAAACAAGGGATGATTATTACAGGCTCTTGCTTGGCGTGAGCCAGAAAGGTGAATGGCGCGAATGGCTTTGTTATTTTCTTCGTGGTGTTCGCCAGCAGGCCAAGGCCGCATTAGCTGATACACGACAAATATTGCGACTTTACGAAAGTTACAGTGATCAGCTCAAACACGCCAAACGGCCTCCTCAAACGGCCAGCTTAATTTTGGATGAACTATTTGGCAATCCGATGTTTTCCATCAGCCGGTACTGCAAAAAAAACCAGATCGCTTTTATCAACGCCAGCAAAGGCATTGAGTTCTGGGAGAAAACGGGCCTTGTTCGTGAAATAACCGGCCAGAAACGGAATCGTCTTTTTATTGCCCCGGAACTTATCGATATGATGAGAGAACCACCAGCTTCTCTATCGGAGGAAGAAAAATCGTCAAGTGACTCAAAAAAGGCCACGAAAATGGACAGATAGGGGGCGGCACTTAAACGGCATCACTCGTATTGCATTGTAATACATTTCGATACAACAGGACGATGTCTTATTATATCCAAACGGAATTCGATATAATATGGCGCGCGATTCTGGCGCGATGGCATTCCAGACCTTGGGCCCGCGGACTCACACCCACAGGCGCTGGTCCAGGGAGCGGTATTGGACGGCTTCCATGACGTGGTCTTCGCGGATGTGGTCGGCCTGGGCAAGGTCGGCGATGGTGCGGGCGACCTTGAGGATGCGATCAAAGGCGCGGGCGCTCAGGCGCTGGTCGTTCATGGCCACGCGCAGGAGGTCGAGCGTGGGCTCGTTGAGGGGGCAATGGCGCTTGAGGTCGCGGGAGCCCATGCGGGCGTTGCAGGTGATGTGCGGGCGGTCGGCAAAGCGCTGTTTCTGCCGCTGGCGGGCGGCCACGACGCGGGCGCGGATGGCGGCTGAGGGCTCGCCGGGTCGGCCCGAGGTCATCTCGCGGAACCGCACGGCGGGCACTTCGATGTGCAGATCGATGCGGTCCAGGAGCGGCCCCGAGATGCGCCCCAGGTAGTTCTGGATCTCGCGCGGAGTGGACTTCGACTCGTGCGGCATCTTGCCGTCGGGCGTCGGGTTCATGGCGGCGATGAGCATGAACTGGGCGGGGAAGGTCATGGTGCCCGCGGCGCGGGAGATGGTCACCTGGCCGTCCTCGAGCGGCTGGCGCAGGGTCTCGAGCACGGTGCGTTTGAACTCGGGCAGTTCGTCCAGGAACAGCACGCCGTTGTTGGCCAGGGAAATCTCGCCGGGGGTGGGGTTGATGTTGCCGCCCAGCAGGCCGGCATCGCTCGCAGTGTGGTGCGGGCTGCGGAAGGGTCGGCGGGTGACGAGCGCCTGGCCGGGCGAGAGCAGGCCCGCGATGCTGTGGACCTTGGTGGTCTCGAGCGCCTCGTCGAGCGTGAGCGGGGGGAGGATCGACGGCATGCGCTTGGCGAGCATCGATTTTCCCGTGCCCGGCGGGCCCACGAGGAGCACGTTGTGGCCCCCGGCGGCGGCGATCTCCAGGGCGCGCTTCACGGATTCCTGGCCCTTGACCTCGGCAAAGTCCAGCTCCGCGTCCGGCGCGACGTCGAACAACTGCGCAATATCCACGCGCTTGGGGGCGATCGGCGCCTCGCCTTCGAGGAACCCGGCGGCCTCGCGCAGATTTCGCACGGGGATGACGCACAGGCCCTCGACCACGGCCGCCTCGGCCGCGTTGTCCGCAGGCACGATCACGCCCGCCTTGCCCTCGGCGCGGGCGCGCATTGCCATGGGCAGGATGCCCTTGACCGGCCGCACCGCGCCGTCGAGAGCGAGCTCGCCCACGAGCGCGAAATTGTCCAGTTGATCAGTCTGCAACTGCTCGTCCGCCGCGAGGATGCCGATGGCGATGGGGAGGTCGAAGCTGGGCCCCTCCTTCTTGATGTCGGCGGGGGCGAGGTTGATGGTGACGCGCCCCTCGGGCATGCGGTAGCCGGAGTTGGCCAGGGCGGTGCCCACGCGGTCGCGCGATTCCTTCACCGCGGCGTCGGGCAGGCCGACAATCACGGTGAACGTTTCCCCAAAGCCGGCATTGACCTCCACCTCGATGGCGTGGGCGTCAATCCCCTGCACCGCGGCGCTGCAAACCTTGGCAAGCATGCCCGGATGATACCTGCCCATGGATCAGATGGCAATGGAGAAGGGGGAGGAGGCGCGAAGGCAGGGCGCAACTCGCGCGGAGGGAGGTTGGAGACAAATATTCAGCCGCAAAGAGGCGCAGAAGGCGCAAAAAAGAAGGAGGGGACGGGAGAATGTGAGTTCGTTGAGGGGGAAATGGCGCTTGAGGTCGCGGGAGCCCATGCGAAAGGACGTCAGGTTAAGCGGGGTGTCAAGAACTCGCCCCTTTCGGGCAAGGCGGTCAAACCAGCGAGCTTAAGACCGCTTTGGTGAACCTCGCAACTTCCGGCTCCTTCGACGCACGAGGGCCAGCGAGGTTGAGGATGCGAATGCCGTGGGGTCGGATGAATTGAAGCGGCGCCTCACCCGGGTTGGGCGTGGTGGTGCGGGAAATGTAGCAAAAAACAGCCTCAATCGTTCAGATGAAGCCAACAAAATAGATTCTTCATACACTCCTTACATCGGCTCAGCCGTCTCGGCTTTTCTTTCAATTGCGCCTGAATCTGTGGCATATCATAGAAGTGACACCCCTTTCCAAGTTCTTCGGCCAAGCTCAAGCTCGTGGCAGTCGGGGTCTTGGAGAAGTCGAATAGGGAAATTTCCCCCGTTCGTAAGTCGAAAATGTTCGAATATTTTGTGGCATACTCATCGTGGCTTCTGGCCTTGTCGAGTATCATCGCAGCGTTGGTCAGGACCGGGGTAGAGTTCTGGCTAATCAGCGTGTCAGCAACCCCTGCGTTCCAACCCCAAACA
>CAZEOO010000027.1:0-4617 GCA_964513965.1 uncultured Chthoniobacteraceae bacterium | reverse complement strand
CTGGCCGCCATCCTTACCAACCTGCGCGCGGGGGACAACCTCTTTATCGACGAAGTCCACCGCCTTGGGCGCATGGTCGAGGAAATCCTCTACCCCGCCATGGAAGATTTCGCCCTGGATATCGTCATCGGCAAAGGTCCAGCCGCCAAGTCCGTCCGGCTCAAGCTGCCCCGCTTCACCGTCGTGGGGGCCACCACCCGTCTCGCCTTGCTCACCGCCCCCCTGCGCGCCCGCTTCGGTGCCATTTACCGCCTGGATTATTACGACACGGACTCCCTCGCCGCCATCATCCGCCGCGGTGCCGGCTTGCTCAAGGTCCCCGTCGAGGATGGCGGCGTGGCCGAGATTGCCCGGCGCGCGCGTGGCACGCCCCGCATCGCCCTGCGCATGCTGCGGCGCGTGCGCGACTACGCCGAGGTTGAAGCCGGCGGTGTCATCACCAGCGCCGTGGCCGTCGCCGGCCTGAACATGCTCGATATCGACCACGTCGGCCTGGACGACCTCGACCGCCGTGTGCTCCTCACCATCATCGAAAAATACGACGGCGGCCCCGTCGGCCTCAACACCATCGCCGCCTCCGTCAGTGAGGAACCCGACACCATCATGGACGTGGTGGAGCCCTACCTCCTGCAACTCGGCTTCCTGGACCGCACCGCCCAGGGCCGCGTGGCCGCCCGACTCGCCTACGAACACCTCCACAAGCCCTACACCCGCCCGGACGGCCAGCCCAGCCTCTTCAACGGCGAATAGCCCCCTCCCATGCGCACGGATGACTTTGACTACCTGCTCCCCCAGGAGCTAATCGCCCAGACCCCCGCCGACCCGCGTGATAGTTCCCGCCTGCTTGTCCTCGACCGCGCGGCCGACACCCTCGCCCACCGCCGCTTCAACGAAATCGGCGATTATCTCCGCCCGGGCGACCTGCTGGTGGTCAATCGCACCCGCGTCATCCCTGCCCGCCTCTACGCCCACAAGCTCCCCGGCGGCGGCCACGTGGAAGTGCTCCTGCTGCGCAAACAATCCGACCTGGACTGGGAATGCCTTGTTGGCGGCACCCACCTCAAGCCTGGCGTGCGCCTGCAGGTGCAGGGTGGCCCGCCTGCCCTCATCAGTGCCGACCTCGGCGCCGCCCGCCGGCACATCCGCTTTGACGAGCCCATCGAAAACGCCTTCGCCACCGCCGGGCACACACCGCTGCCGCCCTACATCCACGGCTATCAGGGCGACCCCGAGCGTTACCAAACTGTCTACAACAAAACCCCCGGCTCCGCCGCCGCCCCCACCGCCGGCCTGCACTTCACCACCGGCTTGCTCGCCAGCCTCCAATCCCGCGGCATTGGCCTGGCCGAGCTCACCCTGCATGTCGGGCTGGATACCTTCGCCCCGGTCACTGAAGCCGACCCCGCAACCCACCACATCCACCAGGAATGGTGCGAGCTCCCGCCTGAAACCGCCGCGCGCATCAATGTTGCCAAAGCCTCCGGCGGCCGCGTCATCGCCGTTGGCACCACCTCCGTCCGCACCCTCGAAACTGTCGCCCGCCAGCACCAAAACGGCCTTCTGCAACCCTGGTCCGGCCAGACCAGCCTCTACATCCTGCCCGGCTTCACATTCCGCTGTGTGGACGCCCTCATCACCAATTTCCACCTCCCCAAGTCCACTCTGCTCATGTTGGTCAGCGCCTTCGCCGGCCGCGAGCGCGTCCTCTCCGCCTATCAAACCGCCGTCCAGCTTGGCTATCGCTTCTTTTCCTTTGGCGACGCCATGCTGATTCTGTAATATTTATCATTCTCTTATAATAATTTTGTACAATAGGTGAGTTGGAACAGGAATTGCAATAAACTCCCCGAACCGACACACCTGACGGAATTGAGGAACCAACCATGATGCGTTTTGATAAATTTTCAGAGAGGGCACAGGATGCCGCCTCCCGCGCGGCGGAAATCATCCAGCGCTACGGCCACAACCAGATTGACTCGGAGCATATCCTCCTCGCCCTGATTGAGCAGCCCGACGGTATGGTTAGCCAGATTATGACCGCCCTCAACGTGGACCCCGCCGTCATCGCGGACCGCCTGGACCAAATCCTGCGCAACACCCCCAAGGCCAGCATCTACGGCGGCACCTCCGGCCAAATCTTCCTCACCCCCCGTGTCAAAATGGCCGTTGACCTCGCCAAAGTGGAGGCCAACCGTTTCGGCGACGAATACATCAGCACCGAGCACCTCTTTTTGGCCATCATCTCCGAGCGCAACACCCAGCTTGCCCGCATCCTCGAAGAATTCAACCTCACGCGCCCCAACGTGCTCGAGGTGATTACCGAACTCCGCGGCGGCAAGAAAACTGGCACCGCCAAGGGCGCCGGCCGCTACAAGACCCTCGATAAATTCTCGCGCAACCTCACCCAGGCTGCCCGCGAAGGCAAACTGGACCCCGTCTACGGCCGTGAGTCCGAAATCCTGCGCCTCATCCAAATCCTCTGCCGGCGTACCAAGAACAACCCCGTGCTCATCGGCGAAGCCGGCGTGGGCAAAACCGCCATCGTGGAAGGGCTCGCCCAAAAAATCGTCAGCGACGACGTGCCCGAAATCCTGGCCAACAAGCTGATTTACGCCCTCGACCTCGGCGGCATGCTCGCCGGCACCCGCTTCCGTGGCGAATTCGAAGAGCGCCTCAAGGCCGCCATCGACGAAATCCAGGGCTCCGACGGCGAAGTCATCCTCTTCATCGACGAGCTGCACGTGGTGGTTGGCGCGGGCGCCGCCCAGGGCGCCATGGACGCCTCCAACATGCTCAAGCCCGCTCTCTCCCGCGGCGACCTGCAGTGCATCGGCGCCACCACCCTGGACGAGTACCACAAGCACATCGAAAAAGACGCCGCACTCGAGCGCCGCTTTGCCCCAATCTTCGTGGAAGAACCCAGCGTGGAAGATACCATCGCCATGCTCCACAGCCTGCGCGATCGCTACGAAGCCCACCACAACGTCACGCTCTCCGACGCGGCCCTCTCCGCTGCCGCCAAGCTTTCCTCGCGTTACCTCTCTGGCCGCAAGCTCCCCGATAAAGCCATCGACCTGATGGACGAATCGGCCGCCAAGCTGCGCGTGGCGCTCTACTCCCTCCCCGAAAACCTTAAGGACAAAAAACGCGAAATCGAACGCCTCACAATGGAAGAGGAAACCGCCGGCCTGGAGCGCGACTACGAGCGCGCTTCCCGCATGAAAGCCGAGCGCCTCGCCCTTGAAGAGCTCTTCAACGCCGAGCGCGCCAAGTGGGAAGCCGAACACAAGTTGGATGAAGTGGTGGATGCCGATGACATCGCCGAGGTCATCCACCAGTGGACGGGCATCCCCATCACCCAGCTGCTCGAAAGCGAAGCCCAAAAGCTGCTCCAGATGGAATCCCGCCTGCACGAACGCATCATCGGCCAGGACGAAGCCATTGCCGCCATCAGCGACGCCATCCGCCGCGCCCGCTCCGGCCTCAAAGACCCACGCCGGCCTAGCGGCTCCTTCATCTTCATCGGCCCCTCTGGCGTCGGCAAAACCGAGCTCGCCAAGGCCCTCGCCGAGTTCCTGTTCGATGACGAAGACGCCCTCATTCGCGTGGACATGTCCGAATACCGCGAGCAACACACCGTCTCGCGCCTGTTTGGCGCGCCCCCCGGCTACGTTGGCTACGAAGAAGGCGGCCAGCTCACCGAAGCGGTCCGCCGGCGCCCCTACCGCGTGGTGCTCTTCGATGAAATTGAAAAAGCGCACCCCGAAGTCTGGAACGCGCTGCTCCAAATTTTGGATGATGGCCGCCTCACGGATGGCCAGGGCCGCGTGGTCGATTTCCGCAACACCGTCCTCATCATGACCAGCAACCTCGGCACCGAATACGTCCGCAAGGGCGGCACGCTCGGCTTCCTCGGTGAAAACGAAAGCCCGGATGTGAAGAACGCGCACGAGAAGATTGAAGCGGCGCTCAAATCCGCCTTCCGCCCCGAGTTCCTCAACCGCATCGACGACATCATCATGTTCTCGCCCCTCACGAAGGAGAATGTGCGCGATATCGTCATGCTGCAGGTGAAGGAAATCCAGGGCCGCCTGGCCGAGTTTGGCGTCGCGCTGGATGTGACCGAAGCCGCTCGCGATTGGCTGGCCGACCAGGGCTTTGACCCCCTGCTCGGCGCTCGCCCGCTTAAGCGCGCCCTCCAGAAGTACGTTGAAAGCCCCCTGGCCCAAAAGCTGCTTTCCGGCGACTTTGCCGAGGTGAAGGTGGTGCGCGTGGATAAGCCTGCCGAAGGCACCGGGCTGGAGTTCACCCGGGGGGATGCCGTCCAGGCGCCCCAGCCGGCCGAGGAGAGGGATGTGGCCGCAAGCCCCGCGCTTGGCGCCTGACCCCGCGCTGCGTTGAACCCGATGCATACCCCAGGCTGCCTCCCAGGCGGCCTGGATTTATGTTTGGACGCAAGTTTGACAAGTTTGCCAACTTTCACACTCACCTGTTGGCAAACTTGGGTTTTTGGTTGGCAAACTTGCGATTTGGGTTGGCAAACTTGAGATTTGTGTTCCACATTAAACGCAAGTAAATGATACCGATTTTGTGAAGTTGCATTTTCTTGGTGAATGA
>CAZEOO010000026.1:0-8601 GCA_964513965.1 uncultured Chthoniobacteraceae bacterium | reverse complement strand
CCGCAATAGAGTTGCGTGGACAATTGCGTGCCGAAATAGAGTTTCGGCACGAGAATAAAGCTGCCCCCGAGACGCTTGCCCCCGAAAACTCGCAGACTCTTTTCGGGGGAGCAAGGCGGGCAATAGTGTATGGCACGAACGGGTGCCGTCAAAACGCGCCGCTTCGTTGGCATTTCACAGCCCGCCTTGCAAAAGACAATGGGAGGTTCCACCTCCCATACCCTCCGGCAGGGGAGCTTGCTCCCCTGCACCCCGTCTACTTCGCCGCCGGTTGCTGCGCGTGGCGCGCCACCGCTTCCTCGCGCCGGGCCAGCACCTCGGGCACGGGCGTTTGCGCCTGCTCAATGGCCGCCGGGCATTGCTGCGCGGCCCGCAGCCGCTCGGGGTCAAACTTCCGGCACCGATCGAAACCGTAAATGCCATTCTGTTCCTGAAACACGTCGGTCAACTGCGTGTAGCAGTAGCCGAACATGCGCGGGTTGCCGAGCAGGGCGCGGCACAGCCCTTCGAACCGCTCATAAAATTCCTCCAGCGTTTTGGGGCCGTCGCCGTAACCCCACGAGGACGAGTCCGCCTTCGTGCTCGGGTTCCAGCGGATGCCGCCGAACTCGCTTACGAAATAAGGCTGCCCGTTGTAGCCGACCGACCCGATGCGCTCGGAGTCATTGGCGTAAACCGCGTCCGCCGTCATCGCATCGTGCCGCAGCGCGAAGAGCGCCGGGTTTTGCTCGTAGTCGTGGCTGTCGTAAATATCCGCCTCGGCCACGCGATGGCAGTAGCCTGAAACGTCGAGCACGGGGCGCGTGGCGTCGTAGAGTTTCGTGGCCAGGAACATCCCCCGCATGGCGTCGTCATGCGTGGTGATGCGCTCCTCCACGCGCTCCTGCGATTCGTTCATCGGGCACCAGCCGACGATGGCGGGATGGTTGAAATCACGCCGCAGCGCCTCGATCCACTGGGTCACGTAAGTGGGGGAGAAATCCAGATTTTCGCCGCAATACCGGGAACTGCCCCAGTCGCTGAACTCGCCCCAGACCAGATAGCCGAGCCGGTCGGCATGGTAAAGAAAACGCTCCTCGAACACCTTTTGGTGCAGGCGCGCGCCGTTGAACCCGGCTTCCTTGGAAAGCAGGATGTCCCGGATGAGCGCCTCCTCGCTGGGCGCGGTCATGATCCCGTCCGGGTAAAAACCCTGGTCGAGCACGAGGCGCTGGAATACGGCCTGGCCGTTGAGCTTCACCGCCATGGCGTCAATGGCAACGCTCCGCAGCCCCGCGTAACTCGTGGCGTGGTCTTGGATTTGCCCGTCCTCGTCCACCAGGAAAAAGTCGAGATCGTAGAGGAACGGATCTTCCGGCGACCAAAGCCGCACGCGCTCCTCGGGAATAACGAGTTCCAGCCGGGGATAAAAATTGCCGCCGCAGCGGGTGTCCGCTTCCGCCAGCACGTCGGCCCCGGCTCGCAAGCGGGCGCGGTAATGCAGCCCGGTCTGGGCTCCCGTTACCGGCTGCTCGATCCAAAAGCGGCGGCCCTCCACATCGGGCACGATTTTGGGCCGCTCCAGGTGGGCGCGCAAAGGCAGGGCTTCCAGCCAGACCGTTTGCCAAATGCCGGTCGTGCGCGTGTAAAGGCAGCCACTATTTTGAAACTCAAAAGCTTGTTTGCCCGAGGGCATCCGGTCCCGGGCGCAATCCCGCACCCGCACCACCAGCGTCACGGGTTCGCCGGGCGTGGCCACCGTCGTCAAATCGCACGAAAACGGTGTCATGCCGCCCCGGTGGCGACCCACTTCCCTGCCATTGGCCCAAACGAAAGTGTCATAGTCGCTGGCCTGGAAATGGAGCAAAACGCGGCGGCCTTCCCACTCGGCGGGAATCGTTACCTCGCGGCGGTACCAGACGGCGTTGAGGTAATCCGTGTTGCCGATGCCGGAGAGGGTCGATTCCGGGCAGAACGGCACCACGATGCGGTCCTTCAACGGCCTTTCCAGCAGCCCGCGCCCGAGGCCGCTATCCCCCTGGTCCGTCTCGAATTCCCACGGGCCGTTGAGGCAGAGCCAATCGTTGCGCACCCACTGCGGGCGCGGATATTCGGGACGGGGCACGTCGGTTGCTGATTTGCTTTGAGAAAAACTCATAATTTGGCAATGATGCACCCAATCCCACTGTGTTTCCATGGGCCACATCCAAAATAACCTTTGTGAAATCCACTCCATCGGCGCCAATACACGTGAGCGGATTTTAGGCCCCCAAAGCGTGCCCGCGCTGAACCGCTTCGGCATTCTGCTCGCGGGCATTTCGGAGACGGCCTACGGATTTTCGTGGCGGCGGCTCCATCCCGCGGAGGTGCAGGTGCTCGCGTCACTCGACGGGGAAGGGGAGGTGTGGGTGGATGGCCAATGGCGCGCGATGAAAGCAGGGGAATCTTATATAACTCCGCCCGGCGCGACCCATGCCTACCGAGCCCGGCGGGGCGTGCCGTGGACGGCGGGGTGGGTCATCTATGGCGGCAAGGCACCCGCGCTGGCCGGGCTGATTGCCGCGGAACCCAAGGTGATCCCGGCGCTCGCAGGCCAGCTTCGCCACGCCCTGGAGGGAGCCTGGGACGCGGTCACGCAGCAGATTGCCCCGGCCTCGGTGGAGCTTTGGGTGCAACTGGTCCATTTCACCGTGCTGCAAACTTTGAAAGCCAATCACCGGCCCGCCAGCCGGCTGGGCGCGCTTTGGGGAGCGGTGAATGCCGACATGGCGCGGCCCTGGACGCTCGATCAACTGGCCCGGCTGGCCGCCATGAGCAAGGAGAACCTGCGGCGCGTTTGCTTGAAGGAAACCGGCGAGAGTCCGCTGCATCAACTGATGCGGTTGCGAATGCGGCGCGCCTCCGAACTGCTGCTGGTTTCCGACGATAAGCTCACTTCCATCGCCGCCCGCGTGGGCTATACGGACCCTTTTGCTTTCAGCATCGCCTTCAAACGGGCGATGGGGATGTCCCCCTCGCAGTACCGCAAGGCGAAGGGCGGGGAATAGACGGGATGCAAGGGGGCAAGCCCCCTTGCTGGAGGGTTTGGGAGGCAAAGCCTCCCAATTCTGTGCAAGGCGGGCGTTAAATTGCTATCGAAGCGGCGCGTCCAAGTTAAACCCGAGCTACGCACCCATGGGCCCGCCTTGCTCCCCCGAAAACAGCGCAGCGTTTTTTCGGGGGAAAGCGTCTCGGTGGCACCGGGTTCAGATAAGCGCCCAAGAGGACTTGTGCGCTTGGCGGAGACGCTTCGCTGTCCGATATAGGCAAGGCGGGTATAACGTGGCGGATTAACGCAGGGCTCGGAACTTTTTGACCCCCCGCCTTGCTTTTGTTTTTGGCTTCTGGGGCTCTGCCCCAGGCCCTGGCAAGGGGGCTTGCCCCCTTGCATCCCATTTTTTTAAAACGTTCCGCCCGCTTCTTGAAAATCCGCCGGAATCGTAGCCTGGAATTCCATCCACTCTCCCGTGCGCGGGTGGTGAAACCCGAGCTTCCACGCATGAAGCATCTGGCGCGGGTAATTTCCCCTGCGGCCATAAAGTTCATCTCCCAGCAGCGGGTGGCCCAGGTGCTTCAAATGGACGCGAATCTGGTGGGTGCGCCCCGTGTGCAGCGTGCATTCCACCAGGCTCCCGCCGCCCCCGGGCAGTTCTTTAAGCACGCGGTAATCGGTCACCGCCGCCCGGCCCTTGCCCTCCGCCAGCACGGCCATTTTTTTCCGATGCACCGGGTGCCGCCCAATGCAGGTCTGAATGACGCCGCTCTTTTTCGCGAACACGCCCGCCGCCAGCGCCAAGTAAACTTTCAGCACCTCGCGCTCCGCAAACTGCCGGGCCAACCCCTGGTGCGCGAGATCGTTCTTGGCCACCACCAGGCAGCCGCTCGTCTCCTTGTCCAGCCGGTGGACAATGCCGGGCCGCAACTCCCCGCCGATGCCCGAAAGCTTCGTGCAATGGTGCAGGAGCGCGTTAACTAGAGTGCCGCTCGGGTTGCCCGCCGCCGGGTGAACGACAATCCCCGCCGCTTTGTCGAGCACCACGAGGTCGTCGTCTTCGAAAAGGATCGTGAGCGGAATATCCTCCGGGGCCGCATTGGCCGCGGGCACCGGTTCCGGTTCGTGAACGCTCACCTGCCAGCCTTCGCGAAGTTTTTCCCCGGGCTTCACACATGCGCCATTGACCAGGATATGCCCTTCCTTAATGAGCGCCTGGATGCGTGAGCGCGAGAGCTGGGGCAGGGCGACGGCCAGGTAGTGGTCAAGACGGAGACCGGAGGATTCGGCTGGGACATAATATTCCGGCATGGATAAAAAATAGGGGCGCGCGAGGGTTGCGCCCGCCACCATAATCGTTCAAAATACTCCCGCTCAACTTCTATTTTTCCTCCCATGGATTCCGAACCGCTCGTCCATACCTGCCCGAAATGTGGAACGCTGATCGATGTGTCCGAGATCGATCCGTTTACGGAGATCGAATGCCCCAGTTGCGGCGAGTCGATGCGCGTGCGCACCCGCTTCGATCATTTCCAGATCACCGAATTTATCGCCTCGGGCGGCATGGGCTCCGTTTACAAAGCCACGGATTTGAACTTGAACCGCGTGGTGGCGCTCAAGCTGCTGCGCAAGGAGTACAACGAGGATAAGGATTACATCCAAAAACTCGAAACCGAGGCGAAAATCACCGCGTCGGTCACGCACCCCTATGTGGTGAAGGTCTACTCTTTCGGCTGCGACCAGGGCGTTTACTACATTGCCATGGAACTGGTGGACAAAGGTTCGCTGGACGACCTCATGGAACTGCAAGGGCGCGTGGCCGAGGCCCAGGTGCTCGAAATCGGCATCCAGGTGGCCCAGGGTCTGCGGGCCGCCTACCGCGTGGGGCTGATCCATCGCGACGTCAAGCCGGGCAACATCCTCTTTGCCGACGCCCACACCGCCAAGATCGTCGATTTCGGTTTGGCGATGCCGCTGGAACAGGCCGCCGAGGGGGAGGAGGAAATCTGGGGCACGCCCTACTACGTCGCGCCCGAGAAGCTCAACCACGAGCCGGAGGATTTCCGCAGCGACATGTACAGCCTGGGCGGCACGCTGTTCCACGCCGTCGCGGGCCGTCCGCCATTCGAGGCCCAGAACGCCTCGCTCGTGGCGCTCAAGCATTTGAAAAGCCAGGTGGTGAGCCTGCAAGCGTTCGCGCCCGAGGTATCCAGCCCCACCGCGTATGTCATCAACCGGATGCAGGCCAAAAACCCGAACGACCGCTACACCTCCTACGACGAGTTGATCGAGCACCTCGAATACGCCCGCAACGAACTGCTCGGCAACGCTGGGAAAAGGGGGCAACCCAAGGCGCGCGTGGTCGTGGAGGACGAAAAACAGAGCGCCATCTTTGGCTACATCGTTTTCGCCGCCGCCGCTGTACTGCTTTTGATCGGCGGCGTGCTCTACCATTACCGCGACTCCATCATCAGCCGCCACAGCGGCACCGAAGAGCTGGCCCGACAGCAAATGGTGCATTCGCTGGAATCCTCCGAGCAGATCCTGGCCCGCGCCCGCAAGCAGATGCTCGCCGGGAAGGCGGACGCCGCCATGCAAACCCTCAAACCGCTCGAGAACGCGAAAGACCTGCCCGAAGCCGTCCGGCTCTGGGTGCCGCTCCACGCGTGCGCCGCGCGGCTGGAGGCCGGGCATTTCCCGCAAGCGCGCGAAATCATCACGGCGATGGTGAAAAACTCCAAACAGCCGGGGCAGGACCGCAGCGAACAGGAACGGCTGGCCAAATTTGTGGACCCGCTGGGGAGCATCTTCTGGTCGCGCGCCAAAACCAACGAACCGGCGGTGAACCTCTGGGCCTCCAAACCCGGCGCTTACGAACCTTTCGGCGTTTACCTTACCGCGCTTAAGGAGTGGGACGCCGCCCGGTTTGAAGCCGCGGATTTCTTCTTCCAGAAGTTCATCGAATCCAAATCCTCGCTGCCGTGGGTTGAGGAATTCAAGCCGCTCGCGCGCAAGTACCGCGACGATTTCGCCCAGCTCAAGCCGGTCCTGGATGAAATCGCCAAAGCCAAGACGCCGGACCAAATTCAGGCCGCCATCAAGGCCGCGAGCAAGCTGCGCTCCAAAGCCGAAACGCAAGGCCGTCTTTCCGCCGAACTGGCCGTCCACATCGCCTCGTTGCAAGCGGCCAGCCCGTCGCCTTCGGCGGCCAAGGTTTCCTCCATCAAGGAACTGCGCGCCGTGGTCAACCAGCGCCTGGCCGAGATGCGGCCCGCCGAGGCACTCGCCGCCATCGACGCCGCCACGCTCACCCCGGGCGACGCCGCCGAGCGCGACAAGCTCCGGAAAAAGGCGTCCATCATCGCCGACCTTAAAAAACGGATCGTCGAGGACTTGGACGGGCGGCCCATGAACCGCTGGGTCTCCCGCCGCAGCGGGCCTTCGTTCAGCGCCCGCATCGCGCAGGTCAACGACCAGGCCGTGGAGATCACCTTCCCGGCGGTTTCGGTGCCGTGGAGCGACTTGATGCCCTCCACCATTCAGGTTTGGGCGGATTGCCTCCTGGGGGATTCCGCCGAGCTTCAATGGCTTTCGGGCGCTTACGCCGCCGTCGCCGGTTGTCCCGACGCCAAGGAAAGGCTCGATGCCGCAGCCGCCAAAAACAAAACCTACGCGGCCAGCCTGCCGCTGTTCGAGGAGAAATAGGCGCACAAACTCATGCGATCCTATCGGCTCACACTCATTTGCGGCGCCCTGGCCGCGAGCATCGCCAATTTCCTTTTCGCCGCGGGCGCGTTCGCCCAATGGACCGCCGATGTGTTCGGCCCCGGCCCGTTCCCGCTCTGGCCCCAATGGGCGGGAGCCATCACGCTCGGCTTCGGCCTGGCCTGGACCACCGCCGCCATCCGTGCCCACTCCCTCAAGCTCGCCGTGGCCGCCGCCGCGCTGATCGAAACCGCCGTGCTCTCCTGGCTCCTGGCGCTGCGCGGCGTCGCGTGGCCTCCCTTCGCCACACTGACGGCGGGTGGGCTGGCAACGTTGTTCGCCTTTCTCCATGGCATCAGCCGCCGAGGGCGGCATATTCGGCAAATTGAGGATTCCCTTGGCGCGAGCGTTTCCCCGGCCACGCTGGAGCGCGTTTTGGCCAGCGCCAATCCGTTTCCGTTCCAAGGTTGCGAACGGGAAGCCACCGCCGTCGTCTGCCGCTGCTTCAACCGCCGCGAGATGGCCGAAACCTTGCCCGCCGCCGACTTCGTGGCCCTCACCAATGCGTTCGGCGCCGTCGCCGCGCAAGCATTGAAGGAAGCTGGGGGCGTCATCATCGAAAGCGGGGACGAACATGTGCACGCCGTCTTTGGCGCGCTGTTGGGAGACGGCGGCCATGCCGCCCGCGCGGGCCGCGCCCTGCTCGCGCTGGGTTCGCAACTCGAAGCCTTCCGGCAGCGGGCCTGCACCCGATGGGGCGTGGAGCCCGATTGCCGCGCGGCGGCTGAAACCGGCACCGTTATCGCGGGCATTTTCGGCCAGCCCGGCGCTGGCGGTTTTGGCGCGGTGGGTGAACCGATCGAAACCGCGCGCCATCTCGCGCAAGCCAACCAATTTTACGGCACGCGCCTTTTGATGGGCAACCGCGCCTTTCTCAAAGCGGGCGGAGCCATCGACGCGCGGCCCGCGGACCTCGTGTGGAACCGTAACGTCCGTGAGGAAATTTACGAGCCGCTGGGCCTGCGCGGCGAACTCTCTCCCGAGGCGCTTGCCCGCCGCGACGCCTACTGGCTCGGCGTCGTTAATGGCCGCTGCGGGAATGCGAGCGAAGCGAAAGCCTTGCTCGAACCGCTCTTAAAAGATGAAGCGGGCAACGACGATCCGCTCGTGCGCTCCGCCCTGGATCTGGCGAGCACGCTGGAATAACCTTTGATTACCTGCGATTTATGAACCGCGCCGAATACCCAGCCGCCCTTCGGGAGCTTGTGGCCCAACTCAAACGGATGCCCGGCATCGGGCCACGGTCCGCCGAGCGCATTGCCTTGTGGATGGTGGGCGCGCGCAACGCACGGCCCGAGGAAATCGCCGCCGCCATCTCCGCAGTAGCCGCGAGCGTCCGGCCATGTACCCGGTGCGGCTTTTTCTCCACGGAACCCCTTTGCGAAATCTGCCGGGATGAAACCAGAGCGCGCGACGTGTTGTGCGTCGTCGAGCAGCCCACCGACATCCTGCCCCTGGAGCGCACCGGCGCGTTTCGCGGCCTTTACCATTCGTTGGGCGGGCGCATCTCGCCGCTGGACCACGTGGGGCCGGAGGATCTCCGCATTAACGAGCTTTTGGAGCGGGTGCGGAAAGACGCGCCCACGGAAGTCATCCTTGCTCTCGGCGCGGATGTGGAAGGGGAAGCCACGGCCAACTACCTGGGCGGATTGCTGAAGGAAATGGCGGTTACTGTTACACGCATTGCGCAAGGGTTGCCGGCGGGCGGAGGGCTGGACCACGCCGACGAGTTGACGTTGAGCCGCGCCTTGGGCGGACGCGTCAAATGGTAGGGATGCAAGGGGTAATGCCCCTTGCCGGGGGCCGGGGCAGAGCCCCGGAAGCCA
>CAZEOO010000025.1:0-10140 GCA_964513965.1 uncultured Chthoniobacteraceae bacterium | reverse complement strand
GCCCCAGAAGCCAAAAACATAAAGCAGGGCGGGAGAATAACAGCCCGAACGTGGCGTAAAACCGGCGCTTTTAACCCGCCTTGCCTATATTGAACAGCAAAGCGTCTTCGCCAAGCGCCGCAGGCGCTTATCCAACAACGGCGCCCCCGAGACGCCCGCCCCCGAAAAAACGCTACGCTGTTTTCGGGGGAGCAAGGCGGGCCAATGGGTGCAAAGCTCGGATTTAACTCGGATGCGCCGCTTCGAATTCCATTCAACGCCCGCCTTGCAAAGGCATTGGGAGGCTCCGCCTCCCACACCCTCCGGAAGGGGGGCTTGCCCCCCCTTCACCCCATCTCGGAAACTTCGTTTCCTCCTTTGCCCCGTTAATTTCCCATCCGCGCAGCGCGCCCCCCGCGTAAATGCATTCGAGGAGGGCGGATGCATTACCAAAATCCCGTTTTTAACGACTACTTTGCGGACCCGTTCGTATGGCGCGTGGGCGCGGAATACTTTGCCGTCGGCACCGGCCGCGAGGAGATGGCCGGGGTCAGGGAAAGCGCCGGCTGGGTTTTCTCCCTGCTGCACTCGCGCGATCTCGTCCATTGGGAACCCGTGGGCGAGGCGCTGGAGCGTCCCGATCCGGAACTGGGCTGCAATTTCTGGGCGCCGGAGGTGGCCGTGAGCGGAGGCCGTTTTTGGATGTATTACTCGGTAGGTTTCGGCGACAAAAACCACCAAATCCGCGTGGCCGTGGCCGACGATCCCCGCGGCCCGTACCGCGACGCCAAGCCCGAGCCGCTCATCGCGCCCAAGGAGTTGCCGTTCGCCATCGACGCCCACCCCTTCCGCGACGACGACGGCCAGTGGTACCTCTTCTACGCCCGCGACGATCTCGGCGGCGAGCGCCCCGGAACGGTGCTCGCGGTAGACCGCCTGGATGCGATGGATCGCGTCTCCGGCGCACCCCAAACCATCCTGCGCGCCCGGCACGACTGGCAGCGTTTCCAATCCAAGCGCCCGATGTACGGCGGCGTCTATGACTGGCACACGCTGGAGGGTCCGTGCGTGAAAAAACATGGCGGCAAATACTACTGTTTCTACAGCTCGGGCCGGTGGGAAAATGAAACCTACGGCGTGGATTACGCCGTGGCCAGCGAAGTGACCGGCCCGTATTCAGACCAGGATAACGACGCCGGGCCGCGACTGCTGCGCACGGTTCCCGGCAAGGTGATCGGCCCCGGCCATAACAGCATCGTCACGGGGCCGGACGGCAAGGATTACGCCGCCTACCACGCCTGGGACGCCTCCATGGCCCGGCGGCAACTCTGCATCTCCCCCATCACCTGGACCCGCCAGGGGCCGCGCTGCAAACCTGAGTAATCAATGGCTCTTTAGCCACCCCATCGCCACGTCCAGTATGCCCAGCGATTCCTTGTAAATGCTGTCGTTCTCGTAATGGCGGTAGTAACACTCGGTATTCATAGCCAGCCCGAGATAAAGCGTGTAAAGCCGGGAGCGTTGTTCCTCCTCGAACGTCAGCGTCGTTTTGCCATAGCCGCGCATGCTCGCGGTGACGGGCTCCCCAAAAATGGGGCGGAACTGCGCCTCCATCACGGGGTCGCCCCACAGAGCGCGCTCGAAGTCGATGATGCCGGTGATTTGGCCGTCCTTTACCAGGATGTTGGAATCCCAGACATCCCAGTGCACGAGCACGGGCGCGGTCACGGCCTCCAGCGCGGGCGCGTGCTTCTCGATGGCGGCGCGGATTTCGTCGTAGCTGTAGCCATAGACAGCGTTCCTTCGGCAGCCGTCCTCCAGCACGGAGCAAATCATTTTGAGAAATGCCGCCCGCCAGCATTCGCCTCGCAATGCGGGGTTGCCGGGATAGCCGAAGTAGCCGTTCCCCGCATAGCCGTTGATCGCGCGCACGATTTCGCCGATGTGGAAGCCGATCGCAGCCCGCGTTTCCGTCGGCAGCGAGTCCCGCACCCGCTCAAAATTCTCGCCGGGCAGCTTCTCCATGAAAAAGTAATCCGAGTCGCAAAGGTCGCAGGCCTGGTCGAAAAAATAGACCTTCGGCGCGAGGATGGCCGGGTTCCCTGCCACCAGCCGCAGCGAGGCGACCTCCGTTTCCATCAAGTTCTTTTCGTAGGCCAGCACCTCGGCCTCCCGGGGCGGCGCGATTTTCAAAATCACCGCCCGCCCATCGGCCAGCGTGAGGTCATAGGCCACGTTGAACCAGCCTTCCTTGAGTTCACGCAGGGCGTTCTCACCCGCGCCAAGACCCACGCCGCCGAATGCCCGGTGGGCCATGCGCTCGATCTCGGCCCGCGTCTTTCTGTTCTTGGTTTTGCTCTCCATCGGAAAGGCGGCACTGTAGCAGCGGCGTTCGCAGGCTCAAGCCTTCGTCTTTGCGTTGTCGCGCCAGCTTAGGTAGGCTGTCTTGATGAACCGCCGCGATTTGCCGATTTTTGAACTGGAGGCCGCCATCACCGCCGCGCTCCAGAAAGAGCCGCGCCTGGTGTTGCAAGCGCCCACGGGGTCCGGTAAATCGACGCAAGTGCCGCAGATGCTCCTGGACAACGGGCTCCTGGGTGAAGGCGAAGTCGTGATCCTGCAACCCCGGCGGCTGGCCACGAGGATGCTGGCGGCGCGGGTCGCCTCGGAACGCGGCAGCCGCCTGGGGGATGAAGTCGGTTTCCAAATCCGGTTCGACAAAGTCGCCTCGGCCAAAACGCGCATTCGGTTCGTCACGGAAGGCGTGCTCCTGCGCCAGATGCTCAATGACCCGCAACTGCGCGGCGTTTCGGCGATTCTCTTCGACGAATTTCACGAGCGGCATCTTTACGGGGACATCACGCTCGCCCGCGCGCTGGATCTGCAACAATCGCGCCGCCCGGATTTGAAGCTCGTGGTGATGTCCGCCACGCTGGACACCGCCGGGCTGGAAACCTACCTGGCCCCCTGCTCCACCCTGCAAAGCGAGGGCCGCGCCTTCCCGGTGGACATCCGTTACCTGCCCCACGCCGTGCGCGCGGACAAGACGCCCGCGTGGGATCTGGCCGCCAGCGCGCTGGAGGAACTGGCCCCCTGCACCGAGGGCGACGTGCTCATTTTCATGCCCGGTGCTTACGAGATTTCGCGCACCATCGGCGCCATCCGCTCCTCCCGCGTGGGCTCGCAATTCATCGCGCTGCCGCTGCACGGCGAACTGCCCGTGGCCGACCAGGACGCCGCCATGGAACGCTACCCCAAGCGCAAAGTGATCGTCTCCACCAACGTGGCCGAAACTTCGCTCACCATCGACGGCGTGCGGGTGGTCATCGACGCGGGCCTCGCTCGCATCGCCCGCTTCGATCCCTACCGGGGCATCAACACCCTGCTCGTGGAGAAAATCTCCCGCGCATCCACCGACCAGAGGGCTGGCCGCGCGGGCCGCACCGCTCCCGGCGTGGCGCTCCGGCTCTGGAGCGAGCGGGAACAACTCGAACGCCCCGCGCAGGAACTCCCGGAGGTGAAACGCCTCGATTTAGCCGAAGTAGTGCTGACATTGAAAGCGGGCGGGGTTGAAGACATCGCCGGTTTCCGCTGGCTGGAACCGCCGGAGCCGCGCTCGCTGGAACGCGCCGAAACGCTGCTGCGCGACTTGGGGGGGCTCGACCCGGCCACCGGCTCCATCACCGCGCTGGGCCGCCGCATGCTCGCCTTTCCGCTGCACCCGCGCTATGCCCGCATGCTGCTCGCCGCCGGGGATTACGGTTGCGTGCGCGAGGCCGCGCTGGCCGCCGCGCTGACGCAGGGCCGTTCGCTCCTGCGGCGCGCGGGCAATGAAACGGAAGACGCCCGGGAACGCGCGCTGGGCGATTCCCATGCCTCGGACCTCTTCCTGATGATGCAGGCGTGGAGAGTGACCGGCAACAATGGCGGCATCGCCCGCTCGCTGGGCGTCAACTCCATCGCCGCGCGCGAGGCCGGGCAGCTTTTCGAGCAGTTCCTCAAAATCGCCAAAGCCGAGGGGCTGGCCACCACGGACCGCACCGACCCCGAAGTTTCCGCCGACGAAGCCCTGGCCAAGTGCGTGCTCGCCGGGTTCCCGGACCAGGTCGCCGTGCGGCTCGACTCCGGCACGCTGCGTTGCGCCATGGTTCACGGACGCAAAGGCACGCTGGCCCGCGAAAGCGTGGTGCGCGACGCCCCGCTATTTGTCGCGGGGGAAGTACGCGAAATCAGCGGCAAAGGAGGCGTACAAACGCTGCTCTCGCTGGCCACCGCCATTGACGAGGAGTGGCTCCATGAGCTTTTCCCGGGCGCTTTTTCGGATGAAACGCAGGCTTTTTACGACAAAACGCTCCGTCGCGTGATGGCCCGCCGGGAGCGGCGCTTTCACGATCTCGTGCTGGCCTCCTCCGTCACCGACAAGGTGCCGCCCAGCGAAGCCGCCGCGCTGCTTGCCCGCGAAGTGCTGGCCGGCAACTGCCCGCTGGAACACTGGGACCATGCCGTAGAACAATGGATCGCGCGGCTCAACCGCCTTCGCGAGTGGATGCCCGAATTGGGGCTGCCCGGCTTCGGCGACGACGACAAAGCCGCGCTCATCGAGCAGCTTTGCTACGGAGCCGCCACCTACAAGGAGATCAAGGAGCGTGCGGTGTGGCCCGTGCTCAAATCTTGGCTCAGTCCGCAACAAGAGGGATTCCTTGAAAAATATGCCCCCGAGCGCGTGGACATGCCGAATGGGCGAAAATTTAAGATTGCATACGATGCTACTGGATCACCCACCGTCGCCATTCGCATCCAGGATCTCTACGGCGTGGAAGGCCAGTTGCTCATCGCCGCCGGGCGCGTGCCGGTGACGATCCAGGTGCTCGCGCCGAACCACCGGCCCATCCAGGTCACGCAAAACCTGGCCACATTCTGGCGCGAAGGCTACCCGAAGGTGAAGGCGGAGTTGCAGCGCCGCTATCCCCGGCACCTTTGGAAGTAAAAGGCATTAATTCGCAGATTGCGGAGATGAACGCAGACTTTTTAAGAGAGTTTCCACGGCTCTCGTTCCCAAACTCTATTTGGGAACGCCATTGCTCCGGCAACTCCTATTGCCGCAATAAGAGTTGCGGCTCCAAGTGTGTGCCCAAATAGAGTTTGGGCACAAGATTTTGGCAAACCTACTCCTAGAAACGCTGGTTCAACTTACGATACTCCAGCGGCGTCAAGCCCAGCCGGTTTTTAAACGCATGGCAAAAGGCGCTCGCGCTTGAAAAACCGCACTCGGTGGCGATTTGTTTGAGCGGGTGGTCCGTCCCCGCAAGGCGCTCGCGGGCGGTTTTCATGGAATGGCGCAGAGCGATTTCGTGCGGCGTGGCGTTGAGCTTCAAGCGGCACACCTCATGCAAATGAGCCAGGGACCATCCCACCCGCCGGGCCACCTCGCGCAACGAGCCACAGTCACCCTCGCCGCCCTCGATCAGCTCCAGCGCCGCCCGCAGCTTCTCCGGCAGTTCCACGCGGTCCCGCGATTGCTCCCAAAGCCGCCCTTGAAATAAAAGCCGCCCAAAAATGTAGGCCCGCAACGCCTCCGGATCGAACGCTTCATCGGCGCTCGCACGAATGATCTCGTTGCCGAAGGATTCCACCACGTCGAGATCCCGCCACCAGCACAAATGGGGCACCCGTCGCGCGCCGCCCGGGAGATTGCCCTCGAAACGGATGTGCAGGCAGCGGTAAGGCGCTTTCCAGTCGCTGCGCGAAATCGTTTGGTCGCCCGCTACGTGCCAGAGCATCATCCCTGGGACGGCCTCCACCATCGCTCCATCCACGCGCACCCAGCCCCGCCCATGGGTCACGACTTCGATGCGTTCCAGCCCCGGCAGGAGCGTATCGAACAGCGGTTCCGAATTGGGCTGCTGCTGGTAAAACCCCACCCCAAGGAGCGTATGGGGCGGCGACAACGGCAAAGGCGATGTTTTATCAATCATTCCGATGTTTTCTACATTTATTGGAATTGAACCTAGAAAGCACAAGGATAATAACTCATCTGAACTTACTTTTAAACAATACCCACCTAATTTATGCGCCTCTCATTTCCCCTCCATAACGGTTGGCAATTCCAGGAATCCGATTCGTCGCGCTTTCTCCCCGCGACCGTTCCCGGCTGCATCCACACCGATCTGCTCAACCACAAGCTCATCCCCGAACCTTTCTGGGGCAACAACGAAGACAAGGTCCAGTGGATCGAGGAAAAGGACTGGCTCTACCGCTGCGAATTCGAAGCGAGCCCGGAATGCCTCGCCCAGGAGCATGTCGAGCTGGTCGCCGAAGGGCTGGATACCGTCGCCACCGTGCGGCTTAACGGCGAGGTGATCTTGGAATCCGACAACATGTTCATCGGCCACCGCATCGACGTGACCGGCAAGCTGAAAACCGGCAAGAACCAGCTCGAAATCCTCTTCAGCAGCCCGATGAAAACCATCCGCTCGCGCCAGCAACCGGACGATATGCACGAATGGTGCGACCGCGTGGGCGGCGCCTCGAAAATTCGCAAGGAGCAATGCTCGTTTGGCTGGGATTGGGGTCCACGGTTCGTTACCTGTGGCATTTTCAAGCCGATCCGCCTGGAAGCGTGGTCGAGCAACCGCATCGAACACATTCACCTTCGCCAAGTCCATGGCGCGGAAACGGTGGAAGTGCTCGTCGAGGCGGACCTGGTGGCCAAAGGGGCGGGTGAACTTCGCGGCACGCTTTCGCTCGACGGCAAGGTCGTCGCCGAGTTGGCGGATTCCAAGTTCGTGGTAAAGAACCCCGAGCTTTGGTGGCCGAACGGCCACGGCAAGCAGCCACTCTACACCGTGGCTCTTGAACTCGTGGACAACGGCAAGACGCTCGACACCTGGAGCAGCCGCATCGGCCTGCGCACGATCATCCTGGACCGCCATCCCGACGAGTTCGGCGAAAGCTTCCAGTTCGTCGTTAACGGCCGCCCGATTTTCGCCAAGGGAGCCAACTGGATTCCCGCTCACAGCTTCGTCGCCAGCGTGGACCGCCCGCTTTACGAGAATCTTCTCACCAGCGCCGTGGCCGCGAACATGAACATGCTGCGCGTATGGGGCGGCGGCATCTACGAGATGGAGGATTTCTACGACCTCTGCGACGAAAAAGGGTTGCTCCTATGGCACGACTTCATGTTCGCCTGCGCGCTCTACCCGGGCGACAACGCCTTCCTCGCTTCCGTGAAAGCCGAGGCGGAGTTCCAACTCAAACGGCTCGTCAACCGCACTTGCATCGCCCTTTGGTGCGGCAATAACGAACTGGAGCAGGCCGTCAACGAGATCACCAAAACCCCGGAGCGCAAAAAAGCCTACGAGGACGTTTTCTACGGCATCCTGTCCCGCGCGGTGGAGGCCATCGACGGCGTGCGGCCCTACTGGCCCTGCTCGCCCCACAACCCCGAGGGTTACGAAAAAGGCCACAACAACGAGCGGGCCGGGGATTGCCACTTCTGGGATGTCTGGCACGCGCGCAAACCGGTGAAGCGTTATGAGGAAATGATGTTCCGCTTCTGCTCGGAGTTCGGCATGCAGTCCTATAGCTCGCCCGAAGTGGCGGCCACCTTCTGCCCGCCGGAAGAATTCAACATCTTCGCTCCGGCGATGGAGAACCACCAAAAGAATGGCGCGGGCAACCAGATCATCCTCGACTACGTTTACCGCCGCTACCGGATGGCGAAGGATTACGACACCATCGCCTACCTCTCACAGCTCAACCAGGCTTATTGCATGAAGGTCGGCATAGAGCACTTCCGGCGCTCGATGCCCCGCACCATGGGCGCGCTCTATTGGCAGCTGAACGACTGCTGGCCGGTCTTCTCGTGGAGTAGCGTCGAGTTCGGCGGCAAGTGGAAGGCGCTGCAATTCGCGGCGAAGCGCTTCTTCGCGCCGGTGCTCGTTTCAGCCCACGTTCCCGGCGACGAATCCGTTATTACCGTCAACGTGCTCGTCAGCACGATCCACGAAGTAAACCTCTACACAGTCTTCGACGGTGTGGAGAACACCACGGGCCAGCTTGGTTGGAAGCTCTACCACCTCGACGGCCGCGTGCTGGAGGAAGGCTGCAAGCAAGTCGCTCTGAATTACGGTGAATCCAAGCTCGCGGAAAAGCTCGATTTCAAAAAATCGATGGACACCCACGGCGCACGGAATCTCTACCTCAAGATCAGCCTGGAAGCCGCGACGGGCGAGGTTTCGCAAGACACCGTCTTCCTGACGGCCCCGCGCTACCTCAACCTCCCGCGCGAACCCATCGCCACGAAGGTCGAGGCCATTTCCGGCAACGAACTGGAGCTCACCTTCACCTCCAGCGTGTTCCAGTATCAATGCGAGTTCAACCTGCCCGGCCTCCAATACCTGGCGGACGACAACTTCTTTGACCTCTACCCCGGCGAAGCCCGCAAAATCCGCATCCAGACTCAGCGCGCGGTCACCCGAGAGGAAGCCGAGAAGCTGCTCAGAGTGCGCTCGCTGGTGGATTCGTACTAATCCTCTTCGGGGATAAAAAAACGGCCAATGACGATCGATCGTCATTGGCCGTAATTTTTTTA
Organism: uncultured Chthoniobacteraceae bacterium; assembly: GCA_964513965.1. GTDB lineage: Bacteria > Verrucomicrobiota > Verrucomicrobiia > Chthoniobacterales > Chthoniobacteraceae > UBA695. The sequence continues at coordinate 1,568 of CAZEOO010000025.1, read as the reverse complement.
AAACGAACTACGCGTTCGCCGCAACCGCCGGGACCGCGCTCGGCTTCCCGCCGGGGAAGAAAGTGTAGTTCTCCAACGAAACGATCCGCCCGGGCTGCGCCCACGGCACGCCGATCTCGCTGAAAAGCTTCTCCTCGTTGAAGGCGCGCTCAATGATCTCATCGAGCTCCGTGACCACCGTTTTGACGGATTTCTCAACGGCATTCTTCACCGGCTCCCTCGTCACAAATTGGGCAGGAATGGCGTGGACCTCGGAAGAATCGTGAGCGCCATTGGTGCACACCGTCTGGGCCTTCGCAATCTCCAGCCCGCAAACGAACACCGAGGGATCGCTGACCCGCCGGAAGAGTTGCTGCGTGAGGCTGTCGCGGAGTTCCACGAACGGCTCGTTCTTGAAATCCTCGCGCTTGCCGTCGATTTCCACCCAATGCCGGGTGATGTTCCAGTAAATGCGGCCTTTGTCCCCCTCGATCACGATTTCAGGATCGAGATCCGCTTTGGGGCAGTGGGTGACGTAGAAATAAAGCGGCAGCCCTTCCTTGGTCATAATGCGCATGGCGACCGTGTCGGGGCTCTCAATGTCGTGCGCCCGGTAAAGCTCGGCCTGGATGCTGGCAAGATTCGCGGTATGCGTAAGGTCCGTCCCCGCGAGAAAGCAAATCATGTTGAGCTGATGCGCGATGGCGTTGTTGAACGGAGAGTCGAGAATCCAGGTATCCCCCCGGCGAAGCCGTCCCGCCCAGCCGTTGCGGGCGTAGTAGGAGTCGTAGCGCGACCAAAGCCCGCGGCTCTTGATGGAGCGGATTTTACCAAGCTTTCCATCCAGGATCGCGCGCTTCATTTTCAACGTTTCGCGCGCATACATCGTTTGGTAGCCCACGGCCACAAAACGGCCCGTTTCGCGCTCGACTTTCTGCATGGCCAGCACGTCCTGAACCGTTGCAGCCGCCGGTTTTTCAACAAATACATTGGCGCCTGCCCTTAGGGCGTCGATGGTCATTTGCGCATGAAGATGGATGCCCGTGGGGATGAAGCAAAGGTCGGTTTGAGCACCGAACTGCGCAAGCATTTCGCGGTAATCCGTGAAAAGCTCGCACCCAATGGAGCGAAGGCAGGCGCATTTGTCCGGCAACTCCGGCTGATTAATCACCGTGGCACCGAGGATTTTAACCGTTCCACGCGCGTTTTGACGAATAAGGTCGTTGTAGTGAAATTTACCGTAACCGTCGATTCCGATAATGCAGGCGTTAGATAATTTAGCGGGTGAGTTCATTAAATTGATCCGTTAACGATATCTCTAACGCTATCCCGCTCAAAGCTCTTTTTATAAAAAAACATTTACACTGTAAAGTGCTTGAATTCAGGGCAATTACATCAACCGTCGTTCTTTCGTTGATGATCCCCAAAGTTTAAAAAAACAGGGCATCTTCCGGTGGGAAGATGCCCTGCAAATTCGAACTTTTACGTAGAGTCTTTGGCTTACCAACGGCGGCGCATGCGGCGGAAGCCCATTAACATGCCCAGGCCGCCCGCCACCATCGCCCAGGTGCTCGGTTCGGGCACCACCG
>CAZEOO010000024.1:0-12426 GCA_964513965.1 uncultured Chthoniobacteraceae bacterium | reverse complement strand
TTGCCAACGACGTGGCCAAGTATTTCGCCATTCTGCCCGCGCTTTTCGGCGCGCTTTACGCCGCCACAGGAACGGCGCACGGCCCGCTCGCGGCGCTCAACGTGATGCGGCTGCACTCGCCGGAAAGCGCGATTTTAAGCGCGGTCATCTTCAACGCGCTCATCATCGTGGCGCTCATTCCGCTTTCGTTGAAGGGCATCGCCTACCGGCCCGTCGGCGCGGCCCAGGTGCTGCGGCGCAACGTGCTCATCTACGGCGTGGGCGGGCTGCTCGCGCCGTTCGCCGGGATCAAACTGATCGACCTGCTGGTCGTTGCGCTCCACCTTGCCTGATATTTTTCAAAACTGCTGAACTGCTTTTTACTTTATGAAAACTCTATTCAAAGCCTTGCGGCTGCTGGCCGCGCTGACGGTTCTCACCGGCTTGGTTTATCCCCTGCTCGTCACGGCGGTAGCGCGCGTCGCTTTCCCAATCCAATCCGCGGGCAGCCTCGCTTGGCGCGGCGCTCAACCTGCCGGTTCCGCCCTGCTGGCGCAAAAGTTCGAAGCCCCGCGCTATTTCTGGCCGCGTCCCTCGGCGGCGGATTATGCCACGGTGCCAAGCGGCGCCAGCAATCTCGGCCCCACCAGCGCCGCCTTGCGCAAGGCCGTGGACGAACGGCGCGCGAAATTCGGCGACGGCGCGCCTGGGGATTTGTTGACCGCCTCCGCCAGCGGCCTGGACCCGCACATCAGCCCCCAGGCCGCCCAATGGCAGGCGGCCCGGGTCGCGGCGGCCCGTTCCCTTTCCGTTGAGGCTGTGGCGGCCCTGGTGGCACAAGCCACCGAGCCGCCACAATACGGGATTTTTGGCGAACCCCGGGTGAATGTTTTGGCTCTGAATTTAAAACTCGATGCGCTAAAGTAATCCCATGGCTGAGGATTCCCGTCCCGACCCCGATGCGTTGCTGAAGTCGATCCGCGAGGAAGCCGCGACGGCACAACGCGGCCATTTGAAAATTTTCTTCGGCATGTGCCCCGGCGTGGGCAAGACCTACGCCATGCTGCAAGCGGCGCGCCAGGAGCTTGAAAAAGGCGTGGAGGTGGTGGCGGGCATCGTGGAAACCCACGGGCGCAAAGAAACGGCGGCGCTGCTCACGGGCATCCCCATCGTGCCGCGCCTGCAAGTGTCCTACCGCGGCACGGCGCTGGAAGAGATGGACTTGGACGCGCTGCTGGCGTGGCACCCGCGCCTGGTGCTCGTGGATGAACTGGCCCACACGAACGCTCCCGACAGCCGCCACCCGAAGCGTTACCAGGACGTGCTGGAACTGCTCGATGCGGGCATCAACGTGTTCACGACGGTCAACGTCCAGCACGTGGAAAGCCGCAAGGACACCGTGGCGCAAATCACGGGTGTGCAGGTGCGCGAGACGGTGCCCGATTCGCTGCTCGACCTGGCCGAAGACATCACGTTGATCGACCTCACGCCCGACCAGCTCCGCGACCGGCTGGCGGAGGGCAAGGTTTACATGGGCGAGCGTTCCGCCAGCGCCGCCGACCATTTTTTCCGCGAGAGCAACTTGATGGCGCTGCGCGAAATGGCGCTGCGGCTGACGGCGGAACACGTGGACCGCGATTTGCGCCAGGTGAAGCAGGGGTTGCGCGCGGGCGAACCGTGGAAAGCGGGCGACCGGCTCCTCGTGGCCGTGAGCGCGAGCCCATCCTCGGAAATGCTGATCCGCTGGGCGCGCCGCGCCGCCGCCTCGATGGAGGCGAGCTGGCTGGCCGTTCACGTGGAAACGCCCAAGCCGATTTCGCCGTTGGACGAGGTGCGCCTGGGGCTTAACCTCGCGCTGGCCCGGCAGCTTGGAGCGGAAGTCGTGATGCTTGAAAGCACGGACCCCGGCGAAGCTATCCTCCGCGCCGCCCGGGCGAACAACGCCACGCAGATCATCATCGGCAAACCCGGGCCGCGCACGTTGGCGAGCCGGTTCAAAAGGTCGCCGGTAGACTGGCTGGTGCGGCACAGCGGAGACATCGATGTCCACATGGTACGCGCGGAGGTTTCCAAACCGCTTGCCGCCGCTCCCAACCTCACCGCGCCGCCGCGCTTGTGGACTCAGTATGGAACGGCGCTAGGCATCGTGACCGTGGTGACGGCGCTGAGCCTGGCGCTGGAACCGGCGACCGGCTATTGGGCTATCGCGCTGGTATATCTCTTCGCGATCATCCTGGCTTCGCTTCGGCTGCGGCGCGGCCCGACGCTCGCGCTCGCCACGGCCAGCGCAGTGCTTTGGAATTACCTTTTCATCCCCCCGCGCTTCACATTCTACATCCGCGAGGTGCGCGACGTGATGATGTTCGCGATGTACTTTGTGGTCGCGCTCGTTATCGGTCACCTGACCTCCCGGCTGCATGAACGCGAAGAGGCCGAACGACGCGGCGAGGAACGCTCCACGGCGCTCTACCGGCTCTCCCGGGCGCTGGCCGCCACGCGCGAACCGGCGGAGGCACTGGCCGTTGCTGTGAAACAGATTCGCGAAACTTTTGCGGCGGATGCCTGCCTGATGGTGCGCGACGAAGGCGGGCGCTTTTCCGGCGAACCCCACCCGGCGAGCACGCTCCCCCTCAATGCCAAGGAGGAAAGCGTGGCGGCATGGGCCTTTCAGCATCGCCAGGCCGCCGGGCGCTTCACGGAGACGCTGCCCGACTCCGAAGCCCTCCACCTCCCGCTTTTGACCGGCGGCGACATCGAGGGCGTGCTCGCCGTCCGGTTCTCCACCGCCACGCCGCCCTCCATGCGGCGGCGCGAGTTGCTGGAAGCGTTTGCGGGGCAAATCGCCCTGACGATCCAAAAGGACCGGCTCGCGCAAGCCACCCACAATGCGCAAGTCGCGGCGCAATCGGACCGCCTCCAGCGCGCGCTTTTCGACACGATTTCCCACGAGCTTAAAACGCCGCTCGCCGCCCTCACCGCCGCGCTGGAACAGCCTGGCGACGCCCCGGTGTCGCGCGAAATCCGCCCCGCCGTGGTCCGTCTCACACAGGTTATCAATAATCTGCTCGATATGACGCGCCTCGACTCCGGCCTGCTCAAACCGAACCTCGAATGGGCCGACCCGGGCGAACTGGTGATGGAGGCGCTGGAACGCGTGGAGGAACAGACGCATGGCCGCGAGGTGACGGTGCAGATTCCGCCGGACCTTCAGCCGCTCCACCTGGACCCGGGCCTGATCCGCCAGGCGCTCACGCTTGTCATATCCAATGCTACTCTGCATACGCCACCGGCAACAGGCATCGAGGTCACGGCCCGGCTGGAAGGCGAGCGGCTGAAGCTGATGGTGGCGGACCGCGGACCGGGCATCAACGCCGGGGACGAGGAGCGGATTTTTCAAAAATTCTTCCGCGCCGAGGGAGCGCCCGCCGGGGGCACTGGTCTTGGGCTTTCCATCGCGCGGCGGCTTGTGGAAGCAAACGGGGGCAGCCTCACCGCCCGCAACCGGACGGGCGGCGGCGCGGTGTTCACGCTCGATCTGCCCGCCGGAAACCGCATGGAATTACCTGAGGAAAAGCCGCTGCCCGGAGCTTGAGGAGCGCACCTGGTATTTGATAATGTTCGCCCAATGAACCCGCTCGCGTTGGTCATAGACGATGAAGTGCAAATCCGCAGGCTTCTCCGGGTCGCCCTGGAGGCGGCGGGCTATGCCGTCAGCGAGGCCGACAAGGGCCAGCTTGGCCTGGCCGAGGCGGCGCTGCACCGCCCGGACATCATTGTGCTTGATCTCGGGCTGCCCGATCTCGATGGCGTGGAGGTGCTGAAACGCTTGCGCGAGTGGAGCGAAACGCCGGTGCTCGTCCTTTCCGTGCGGGATGCGGAGGACCAAAAAATCGCCGCGCTCGACGCCGGGGCCGACGATTACATAACGAAGCCCTTCAGCACAGCGGAGTTGCTGGCCCGTTTGCGCGCCGCGCAACGCCGCGCCCGGCCCGCAGGGGAAAACTCCGTTTACGCGCGAGACGGTTTGCAGGTCGATCTCGCCACCCGTCGTGTGACGATTGACGGCCAGGAAGCGGCGCTGACCGCAACGGAGTATGCCGTGCTGCGACTGCTCGTGCGCCATGCGGGTCGCGTGCTGACCCACTCGCAAATGCTGCGCGAAATATGGGGGCCGAACGCGGAGGAGCACCGGCAATACCTGCGCGTTTATGTGACGCATCTGCGCCGCAAGATCGAGCGCGATCCGCAACACCCGGTTTTCATCAAAACGGAATCCGGCATCGGCTACCGCTTTCTCACGGCTTCTTAGGCACTTTGAGAACGAGTTGGTAAACCGGATGCGCTTCGATTTTCCCGACGGTCGCCTGCGTGCCGCTGGCGCGAACGGCGGGATCGTCGGAATAAACCTGGCTTCCCGTTCCGAAGGGCATGACTTGCAATTTAAACGCGCCCGTCTTTTCCCCGCAATGCCGGAGACTGATGGAAAATACGCCGTTGTAATTGAATTGATCCATGACGAGCCGTTCACCCGCGTAAAGCGCGGCGAAGTCGCCGGTGTAATGAACGTCGAGCCGCACATCCTCGCAGCCTTCCAGGGCTTTGGGCGGAATTTGAAGCGACCAAACCGTAGCGCCCGTAAGCGAAGCAAACGCGGGCTGATACCAGGGCGGATTTTGCAACGGAGCCTCGGTATTACTGGATGCTTTTTCAGGAACCGCCTCCACCGTGATCGGCTGCTTGGGCGGCAATGTCGCGGTGTACCGCACCAAAAGACCGTCTTGCGAGGCTTGCAAGGAAACGCCTGCCTGCAAGCTGGCGTTGGGATAAATGGAGAACGCAAAACGGCTCGAATCTTCCTGCCGCAGCCGCAGCATCGCTTCCTCGCAAAGCACCTGGCCGGGTGTAAGCAACAGGTGCGCCTTGCCCCCGATGGTGATTTTGGAAGCGGCGAGGGCTTGCTTGTGGGTCAGCGTCAGCACGCGAATCCGCTGCCCGGATATAGTGGTGAGCCGGAAACTCGCGGCGGTTCCTGGCTCCTTGACTTTGACCAAAATGGCTCCGCTTTCATTGTCGATTTCCACCGCCGCCGAAACGTCCACTCCGGTGGACTCCACCGTTGAAGCCGCGAAGCTGTATTCGGGCGCGATCCCGTCCACGGCACTAAAAACATAAAGCAACTCGCCGTTTGATGGAATGATGCAGAGCGGCTGCGCGGTGGCATACCGGAGCCTGGCTCCGCTCACATCGAGATTGAACGGCCAGATGAAGTAGCTGCCACTCTGGACCGTACATGGAACGCCAGGAAATTCAACCGGCCCCGTTTGCGCGCCAATGCGGAACTGGACGTCGGGAATATCCGGGCTGCCGAGGAAGCGCCGGTAGTTGTTGACGAAAACAAAACCGGAATCCCCGCTGGCTCGCACGCAATAGCGCAAGGGCGGGATGTCTTTGGCCGGAGCGCCTGGAAATACGGGCGTCGCAGGAGCGAGCGCAGTGCCGAAGTCGTTCAAAAACAGATGGAGAGCGCGGTATTGATAAAAAGACGGGGCGGCAAAGCCATCCATGCCCAGCGGCGCCTGGAAGTCGTAGTTCAGCATCGGCAGGTCGCTTGGAGAAACAATGTCCGCCGCCTTCGCTTCTTGAAAGGTGGAGAGCTTCCCGACGGGATTGATGCCGCCGTGAAACACGTAATATCCAAGCATATTCGCGCCGCAACCCAGTTGAACGTAGGCGGAAGCGGTTACGTCGTCGCCATTGAGGAGCACGCGGCGGCGGTAGGTGGGTTGCAGGCCCGAACCGAGTTCGGCCATGGCGATGGGAAACGGCTGCTGCGCCCCGGTGTCGCCGAGGCGCTTGCCAAAAAGATCTTCGCCGATTAATGGATCGAACTTCACCGGCTCGAACCGATAAACTTCGTCGCGGGTGAGCCGCGTTAAGAGGTTGCTCCAGGGGGCGTCCGGGTAGCGTCCGCGCATGGGCAGGAAATCCGTTTGCCCGGGAGGGCCGCCCGGCCAGGCAAACTCGGTGTAGAGCGGCACGTCCATCCCGTGGCCCTGCGCCATTTTCTTGAGCCCGAACATGTACGAGGTGGCCGGTTCTTTTTCGAACGGGAACTCGTTTTCAATCTGCACGCCGATGACGGGGCCGCCGTCCTTGAAGAGCTGGCCCCTCATCTGCGCCGCCATTTCGCCGAAATAGCGATCCACTGCCTTAAGGAAAAGAGGGTCGCCCGTCCGCAGTTTGCCGTGGTCTTTGAGAAGCCAATCCGGGAAGCCGCCGTTGCGCAGTTCGGCATGCACCCACGGGCCGATGCGCAAGAGCACCTGCATGTGGTGACGGCGGCAGGCTTGGAGAAAATCCCGAAGGGAGCGGTTGCCCGTCCAATCGTACTGACCCTCGATCTCTTCGTGGAAGAGCCAGAAAACGTAGGTGGCGATGACGTCCACCCCCGCGTTTTTCATTTTCAGGATTTCGTCGTCCCAATCCGCGCGCGGCACGCGGGCAAACTGCATCTCGCCGACAACGGGCAGGAATGGCTTCCCGTCACGCAGGAAGCATACGCTGTTGAGCGAAAATGAGCGGCCCCCGGGGGCGGTATTGCTCCCCAATTTGAGCGGGGAAGGCGCGGCTTGCGTCGCCACGGACGGCAGTTGGATCGTCAGCGGTTCCGCGCCCCCAATGAGCGCGGAAGCCCATAGCAGCCCGGCTGCGAAGGTAAAACGAAGGAGCGGTGGCATGTTCGGTTGCCGCTATTTTGAAACGGGAACGAGTTCCAGCCAGTTGACGTTGCACCCGCTGCTCTCATTGCGCAAAGCGATTTCCGCATCACCAGCGGGCAGGTAGATTTTCCACCCGTCGGCTTCCACCGGGGCTCCGAGAAAGATCTCGCTCCAATCGTTGGTTACATTGCTCCACCCGTCGGAAGGCGCTTCGCCCTGCGTGCCGGGAAGGAAAAAGTTCTCGGCCTGCGCGAATGGCGCTTTGCCGCCAATGAGCAGCGAACGCACCGCGTTGCCTTGCGCGCAGTAGCGCAGCTTGATGCGGTACCAGCCCGCTGTGGGCACCTTGAGGCGGGTGGAGAGAACGCTCAACGGTGCGTCCCATTTACAAACCGCCTGGTTTTGAACGCCTACTTTCTTACCCAGAACGGCTGCATCGGGCAGCTTCATGGAAGCGGCTTCCACGCGCACGGGCTGCGCGGCGGCATCACTTTTTTGATCCGCCAATTTCGATAAATACGCGTCGTAACTGGCGATGGCGGGCTTGCTGTCAAGCGGCTCCAGGCCTTCAAGCGGCGATTTCGCGGGCTTCATTTCTTTCTTCGAAATTTCCACCCACTCGCCCGCCGCGAGATCCGCTTCCTTAGCGAACGGTTTGGAAACCTTGAGATGCACGGGAGCCTCACCCGCATTGTAAACCACCAGGCTGCCGCCTTGCGCGCACCAAAGGAGCGAAGCGGGGGCGGCGGTTTCGAAGCTCCAGGCTTTGCTGCCATAGGCGGCCAAGTCCCATGCGCCCACGACGGTCTTTTTCAAAGACGCCGGACGCCGGATGACCATGCCCGCGCATTTCGCTTGCGCGGCGGCGGTTAGCCCGGCAGGCACTTTGATTGCGCGCGGCTGGTTGTCCTTGGCGAGAATGACTTCCAATTCCTCCCGGCCGGTTTTGATCTTCTGCGCCCAAACGGCAGGGTCGCCGATTTTCAGGTCGCTCGCCGCAAAGGCGGGCTGCTCCCCCTTGAACGGGTAAAGGAACGTGGCAAAGGTTGCGGGAGCTTCCTGGGTTTTGCGGAAGCGGACCGTGGGAATGGGGCGTTGTTGCGCAGGATACCACCCCAGAAGCGGCTCTTTCTGCCCCTGGACGATCTCCGCCTCCAGGTTCTCTCGCTCCAGCGGATACAAAGCAAGCTGAGGCTGATCGTCGGCATTCTGGCTCACGGCGGTTTGCGTGGCCGGGTCAAGCTTCGCCGACGGAGAATCGAGGTGAAAATGGGCGTCGTACTGGTGTTTTCCAGTACCATCTAGTGTGTCCAAAAGCAGCGCGTAGTACGGCTTCAGGAACAAGACCCGGCGCGTGTGGCTGACGGAAAGGTCCTTTGGCCCGACCCATTTATCCGGGCTGTATTGGGCGTTGCTATTATAGACGTTCTGCTGGTAACCCGCATTGTAGCAGCCCGAGACGAAATCGAAGAGCGGCGTGCTATGGGTGGGATTGGTGACTTTCTCGGTGACGGGCGGTTTATTCGAGCCGCGATGCTGCCATTTGCCGTCCACGATGATGGTGTTGTGCGACGCGGTGCCGATGGCGAAGCGCCGCCAATTCGAGTGGTCGTAAATATAGTTGCCGGGATCGAAGAGGAAGGTCTTGTTCCAGGCGCGAAAGGCCACTTCCAGCATGTCCTCGTGCTGGTGGGCGATGCCCACAGGACCGGCCCTAAAGAAGAGGAACGCATCCGAGGGGGCCCACCCGCCGCGCATGGCGTAGAAGCCCGCATACGGCAGCACGTCGAATTCGGGCAGCGGCTTTCCCTTTTTCCCGCCGGTGGCGGCCCAGGTCAAAATAGGATCGTCGCCCAGGAGGCGCAACCCCTCATTGGCCATGCTCGCGGCGTTGATGATCCCCGAATCGTTGGTGGGCACCGCGTTGCCCGTCTGATCCATGACCCGAATGGGGGCTTGATACATGGAAAGCACTTTGGTGCGGAAGGCCTCGGGCACTTCGAGGTGGTTGAGCTTGGCCAGCTTCAACGGCGCGATGTAGCCGTCAATGGCGACATAGTGATAGTTGGGCGTCAACTCTTCTTCAAACCCATCCTCCGCGATGGTGCAGTTGGCTTCTTCGAGCAGGCGCTCAAGGGCGAATTTCCTAAGCTCGGCCGATTGCTTCAACTCCGGGAAAAGCACGGCCATGGTATAGAGGCCGCTGCATTCGGTGGAAACCCAGTTGCCATAGCGGTGCGGCTTCACTTCCAGGCCCGCTTTCAAAAGCTGGATGTGGTCGTTGATGGAGCGCAGGTAAACCCACTGAGCTTCCGGGGTGAACTCGGGGCTGTTCAAGAACCGAAAATAGGCGCTGGGCCAAGGATATCCAATCCGGATGGCGGAATCCAGCGTGCGCCACAAGGTCGACTCGCCGGGGCGCTTGGCGTACATGTTGTTCTTCGCCGTGAAGTCGAACAATTGTGCCACCCATTCCTTGGCGTATTTCTCATCGTGCGTGCGCGCATACGCATTGGAAAGCCGATTCCAGAACTGCATCCGGGCCACGGCACACCATGTCCATTCCTCGGTAAAGGAGGGGTCGGTTTTGGGCACGGGGTTGTAGGTCCAGTTGAAATCCTTCCCCATATCCACGGGGGCGGTGATGGCCTTGTACCAACCGCCACCGATGCGATGGGCGCAGACTTCGTCGCCAGCGGCGTCGGTCGCGGCCTCCGGCTTGTCGGACATCGGCGGCAGACTCCATTTGGCGGGGCACTTGGTACGGCGGTATTCCAGGTAAGCTTGTTTGACGGCCTCCAGGTTGCCGCTTTGCGCCGCCGCTTTGACGGCTTCCATTCCAGGCGCCTCCAAGTCCAGCGAAGCCAAAGCTTCCTCGTCGGTGGTTTCAAGCCCAGCCTTCGCGGCCACGGGCTCCAGCGCATTGAAAACCACGGGGCTCAGCGGCGTCTGCGCATCCACTTTTTCAAGTTCCACGTCGTCCAGATAAACCTTGCCCTTGGTTTCAAGGCCAAAGACGCCCAGGCCCATGTTGTCTATGCCGCTCTCGATTTTTGGAACCTCGAACACGGCTTCAACCTTGGTCCATTCGGAGGGAATCGACGTCGAAATTTTACGCAGATCGGGCGCTTGAGGAAGCCACACGACGGCGACTTTGCTGTTGAGCCCGACATAGATCGCGGGATTGCCTGCCGCGTCGGTGTTGCCTTTGCGCAGAATCAGCCGAAGCACCACGCCGGGCGTTTTGCCATCGGCTTGCGCACCCGCTTCCCCCTTCACCCAGGCCACCAGCCGGTACCGTTCCCCGGGCTGAATTTGGATCACGCCGTTGGGAGACAGCGCAAACCGCGCGAATTGCTCGGAACTCATTTCGGCGCAAGCCTGCCCGGAATGCGCCCCGGCATTGGCCACGGAAAAGCGGCACCCTTTTTCTTTCGATTCGGCGGGGACAAACAGGCCCCATCCAGTATTACCGGATTCGAAACCGGGGTTCTGGATCAAGTTGCTGCCGGCTACGGCGGGTTGAACGGCGGCGGCGAACCAAGCCAATGCCAGGCCGAGGGAATGGGAGAGATATTTCATGAAATGATGGGGGAAAATCAGAAACGACCGGAGCCGCGCGAGGCGGCAACCGGGTTCAAGCTAAGGAGCCATCGGCAACGAGCCGTCCGCTCCACCAAATCAACGGGCGCAGGGCACAACGGGAGATAGCGGCGTGCTTGCGTCTACTTTCTCAAGCACTACGTCGTCCACGTAAATTTTGCCGGAGGTGTTCTGCCCGAAAATGCCCAGACCCATGGTGTCCATGCCGCCTTCCACCGTGGGGATCTCGAACACGGCCTCCACTTTGGTCCACTGGTTCGGCAGCGGCGCGGCGAGGCCGCCCAAATCATATGCTTTCTTTAGGAAAGCCAGCGCCACCTTGCTGTTGAGCCCCACAAAAATAGCGGGGCTGTCGGTGGCGTCGACATTGCCTTTGCGCAGGATAAACCGAATCACCACGCCGGGCGTTTTGTCGGCAACCTTTGCGGAGACATCGGCGCCGATCCACGCGGTAAAGCGATAGCGTTCGCCGGGCACGATCTTGATGGCGCCGTTGGAAGTCAGGGAATAGCGGGCGAAGTCGTCTGAATTCATCACCGCGCAAGACATGCCGGAGTGAGCGCCCGTATTTTCGACAACGAAGCTGCAACCCTTGGTTTTCTCAGTATCCGGCACAAACAGGCCCCAGCCCTCGTTGCCGGTTTCAAACCCGGGGTTTTTGATGAGGTTCTCGCCCGCGGCGGCACTTTGAATGCCCGCCCCGGCGCAAACCGCCAGCGCGACAGACATGATGATGGGAAGGAAGCGTGTCGGATTCATAGGAATAATGTAGGTTGGTGATTGCTAGTGAATGGAATGCGAAAACGGGCCGTTTCAAGCCGATACTTTGGTCATTTCGGGCAGCACCTGCCATTGCAACGGGCGGCCGGAAAGAAAGCGTTCGATTTCGTTGACCGTCAAACGTCCCATGCGGCGGCACTCGTTGGTTACGCTGCCCGCGATATGGGGCGTGAGTGCGACGTTGGGCAGTTTGTAAAGCGGCGAGCCCTTCGGCGGCGGTTCCGGGTGGGTGACATCCAGGAGCACAAACAAATCGGGGCGGCTTTGAAGCACCTCAACCATTTCCGCTTCGTTAATCAGGGCGCCACGAGCAGTGTTTATCAGCGTTGCCTCGTGCTTCATCAACGAAAGCAACCGCTTTCCAATAATCCCTTCGGTTTCCTTGAGCCACGGTGCATGGATGCTCACCACGTCCGAGCGTTGGAACAATTCCTCCATGCTCACCAGTTCGACTCCGAGTTGCGCGGCATCTTCGGCGCTGACAAAGGGATCGTAGGCCAGCACATGCAATTCGTTTTGTTTTAGCTTTTCGCTAACCATCCGCCCGATCACGCCCAACGAAAAGAGGCCCACGGTGGAGCCGTACCCGCCGGGCACTTTGGCTTTGCTGCTGCTCATAGGCGGCCATTCTTCAATGCGCCGCAGTTCGCGCATGTACCACCAGACTCTTTTGAGCGAAAGAATGATCTGAGCATGGGCAAACTCCGCCACGGGAACCGCGTTGGCCGTCGCCGCCGACGTGATGGGAATGTTCTTTTCCCAAAACGCATCGGTAACCGTGCATTTGAGCGTTCCCGCGCCGTAGAAGAAAGCTTTCAGATTCGGCACGAGATCGAGAAATTCCTGCGTCAGCAACGGGCCGCCCCACCCGGAAATGATGATTTCGGTTTCCTGCAATAACCCGGGACAGGCGACGGCTTCTTCCGAGGAATAGGCGCGATCGGGAACATCGACCAGGGCGTGAATGTCTCTGCGCTCCGCCGGGCCATAAATGGTATCGAAATAGCTCGGATCAAGGATGAATAATCCCTTGGGTTTTGTCATGGTTGAGAGCGGTTTTGTTGAAGCGTTCACAATGGGATCAAAACGGCTCTAATCTTTTGAGTGATCGAAACAAGCGTGCGCCAAGGGGAACTTGGCGCACCTCATCAGCCAGAGATGATCTGAACCGGGGTAGTCACTGCCCACTGGCGGGCAGTGGCAATCAACCGGCATGACATGACCACGGAAAGAATTCGCAATCATATCATGCCAAGCGGAATTACTCCGAGCGGCGGCGCATCCGCTGAACCCCGAGCAACATGCCCAGGCCGCCCACCAGCATCGCCCACGTGCCCGGTTCCGG
>CAZEOO010000023.1:0-16198 GCA_964513965.1 uncultured Chthoniobacteraceae bacterium | reverse complement strand
GCCGATCAAGACGGGATTGTTTTTCGTGCGCCGGGAGAGGACTTGCATGACCCGCCGGATTTCGTTGTCGCGGCCAATCACCGGGTCGATTTTGCCGCGCCGGGCGGCGGCGGTGAGGTCGCGCCCGTATTTTTCGAGGGATTGGTATTTGGCCTCCGGGTTTTGGTCGGTGACGCGCTGGGAGCCGCGCACCTGCTGGAGCGCCGCCATCAGTTTGTCCTTCGTGGCCCCGGCTTCCCGCAGGAAGCGGCCCGCGGTGGTCTTGCCTTCCAGGAGGGCCAGCAGAAAATGCTCGGCGCTTAGGAATTCGTCCTTCATGCGCGCCATTTCCTTCTCGGCGGCGTTGAGCACGCCCGCCAGTTCGTTGCCGATGTGGACCTGGATGGACCCCTGCACGCGGGGCCGCCGGGCGATCTCGGCTTTTAGCTTTTCCACGAGCGGGGCCGCGCCGATGCCCAGCTTATCCAGCAGCGGGCGGGTGACGCCCTCGGGTTGTTCAATGAGCGTGAGAAGCACCATCTCGGGGTCGAGTTCGGCCATGCCCAGCGAGGCCGCCGATTCCTGGGCCGAAGCGAGGGCTTCCTGCATTTTCGCCGTCAGTTTGTCCAGTCTCATAATGAAGGTTCGGTTGGGAAGTTCTGTGAGACGGAGTTTATCAGCAAACGGCGTAAAATGCAACGCGGCTACCCCTTGCAGCCGCGTTGCATTTTTTACCCCTCTTGGGAGGGGACCCCTGAAAATGGCGGGGGGTTATCCCTGGTGGGCGCGCCGTTTCAACCGCCGCCCGAAGGCCAGCAGACCGGCACCGCCCATGAGCAGCGCCCACGCACCCGGCTCGGGCACGGCGGCCAACTCAAGATCGTTGGCCTTGGCGCCACCATCCGAGTTGACGTTGTAGAGTAATTCGTACTCCTGGCCGTTGTAGATGAATTTGTTGGTGGCGCTCACGTCGTAGTTGCTGCCGCCCACCGTCACGGTGCTGAAGGTGCCCGCGATGGCGCTGTTGCTTTGGTTTTCGATGAGCGTGATCGCGCCAGTGGTGAACGCCGTGTCCAGCGTGAGGTTGAGGATGGCCCCCGCGCTGAGCGTGACGAGGCTGCTCGCGCCAGTGATGACGATTTGATCGAAGTCGCTGCCCGCCGTGGCGGTGCCCGCGATTTGCATGGATATCTTTGCGCCGTTTTCCACGGTCATGCTGCCGCTGATGGTCGCAATGCCGGGGCTGTTGCCGGGCGCAAATTCGCCGGAGGTCTTGACGGTCAAGGTGCCGTTGATGGCGCCGGTGCCGCTCAACACGCCGTTGACGTTGACGGGGCCGGTGAGGCTGCCGTTGTTGGCCAGCGTGGCGGTGTTGGCCACGGAAACCCCGGCGGCGCTGGTGCTGCCCGTGTTCTTGAAGGTCGCGCCCGCGCTGATGGCAAGGGTTCCCGAAGAGGTGGTCACGCCGCTGGCGGTGGTGGTGCCCGAAGCGATGGCAATGCTGCTGGCGGTGGTGGTGCCGGAGATGGAACTTAGGCCGTTCAAGGTGGTCGCGCCCAGGCTGAGACCGCTGCCTTTGATGGCCGCGCCCGTGCCAGTGACGGTGCCATTCACGCGCCCGCTGCCCGCGAGGGTCGCGCCGCTGGAAATGGAGATAGCACTGGCGGCGGCCAATGTGCCGCTGACAGCCAGCGTGCCGGTTTGCACGAGCGTGGCCCCGGTATAAGTGTTGTTCGCCAGCAGCGTGAGCGTGCCCGCGCCTTGCTTGGTGAGCGAACCGGTGCCGGTGATGACGCCGGTGATGTCGGCGTCCCGCCCGGCGGCTGACGCAGCGGTGGCGATGTTGTAGGTAAGGTTGCCGTTCAGGACCTGCGTGCCGCTCAAAGTGAGCGTATTGGAGCCGCTTTGCTGGACGGTGGCGAAGGTGTTGCTGACGATGATGTTGTTGCTGACCGTGATGGCGTCGCTGCGGTTAAACGCGAGCACGGAGGCGGCGGTTTGGGTGTTGGCGATGAAATTGACATCGCCGCTGCCGAGCGACCCCGTGGTGCCGCCCGCGCCGATCTGGAGCGCGCCGCCAGCGCCGCCGCCTGCCCCTTTGATTAACGTGCCGCCGCTGTAGTTGTTGTCCGCCGCGAAGATGACGGTCCCGCCGTTCATCTTGGTGATTCCGTCGGTACCGGAGAGGGTGGCCGCGACCGTCAAAGAGCGCGTGGTGTTGTTGTTCGCGATGATGGGAGTGGGCCCGGCAAATGTGATGGTGTAGTTGGTTCCCGTGATGATGACGTTGGTGGCGCAAGAGGAGCTCTGCGACATCAGGTTGAGGATGATGTTCGCGCCCAGGGTGATCGTCATGGAAGCCGGGGCCGCTCCCGTTTCGCTCCCGAAATTCGCCGTTGAGGTGGTCCCGTTAACCCAGGCGATGTTGCCCCAGTTTTTGGTCGTGGTGTCCCAAACGCCGTCGCCATATTGGACGCCCGTGTCGGTGCTCGGGTCCCAGGCATAGCCCGTGGCGAGGGCACGATAACCGGGTGCGAGGCATAAGAGCGTGGCGATGGCCGCAACGCGGCAGACCCTGCGGCAGCCTGAGGGGATTCGAGGGGTGCGGAAGTTTGTTTTCATGGGGCGATGCGTGTGATGGGGTTAATGTAATTACACGTTTAATATTCTGGCGATGGTTTAGCAGAGAAAGTGATTCCGATTCAACAAAAAAGTGAGCCGGGGGTGCGGGCAAAAAAAACGGCCCCGGGAACAAACCCGGGGCCGCCAGATGGAATTCTTAATTTGTGAGGGCTTCTTAAAGCCTACTTCGCCGCGTCGGCGTCGGTGATCTTGAGAAGCTCCAGCTTCGAAGGCGCGGGGACGGGGCTCTGCGGCTGGTCACGATTCAAGCCGAGGGTTTCCCATTTCAGGAGGTAGGTGACGCCCTTGGGCGCTTTGCCGGAGTCCTTCGTGGTTTTAACGCTCAGGCGCGGGTCCTCGGTGGTGAGCCGCTTGCCCACTTCGGCGGGCATTTGGTCGGGAACGAGGTCGTTGGGGACGCGCTCGCCGAGTTGCAGGGTCTTGGGGTCGATCTTCCAGGTGCCGCTCTCATGCTGCTTGTTCCTCAGATTAATGAAGTAGCCCAACTTGGCATCGTGGCGAATCCCCGAGAGGCCGACATCGAACGGGATGGACCCGCCGCCTTTCGGTTCCCAGCGATACGTCCAGTGGGTCAACTGGCGCGGGGCCCATTTGCCGTTTTCAAAGCGCGTGGCGTAGATCTGCGTCGCGCCGCTTTCGTCAAATTTGTGATAGGTGATAACGATCTGGTTTTTATCATCAAAGCCGAGATTGGCCGCGCCGTTGATGATGCCGCCGTTGACCGGCACGGGATCGACAATGACGCCCGGCGTTTCGAGGCTGATGGGCAGCGTGAGCGGCTTGCCGTCCACGGTTTCCCAATGTACGAGATCCTTGGAGCGGATGTAGCTGAGGTCGTGGTTGGTTTCAGCGGCGGGCGTATTGCGCCACACCCAGGCCATGTGCCAGTAGCCGTCGGGGCCGTGTACCGGTCCCGCGGGGTAGGCGTTCATATGGCCATGGCCTTCGAAAAGGGCTTTGTCCATCAGGCGCGTCCAGGTCTGCGTCTTTTCGTCATATTTGTTGTAGATGGTGTCGCCCTTGCCGCTGCTGCCGTCGCGGTAGGTGAAGATCATCTCGCCGTCGTTGCCCTTGATGAACTGGGGATAAGTGACGGACTGCTCCCGCTCGCCGGTCATTTTCGCGATCTGCTTGATCGAGGTAACGTCGCCCGGCTTTTCCGTGCGGAAGTAGATGAGCGGGCAGGCGTGCATGTTGCCGAAAATGTGAAGCTGCCCGGCGCGGTCGAGTGCGAAGGTGATGTAGTTATGCGAATCCCAGGCGATTTTCGTGGGCAGGATCTGCTTGGTCCACTGATCGGAATCCAGCTTGCGGGAGGCGATGACCATGTTCCGCTCGGCATCGTAATAGCCGGCATATTGGGTATCGCCGGCGGTCATCAGGGCGAACCCGACGGGATGTCCGGACCAGACTTCGGCAATGGTCGTGGAGGTGACTTTGGAGGATGGGCTCATGGCTTGTGCGGCTGGGAACAGCGCGAGACAGAGGGCCGCCGTAAGCCAGCGGCTCCACTGCAATGGGAGGTTCTTTATCATGGATTTGGGTTGGTTTGGGGATGCCCTGCCGCGCCTGGAAAAGACGCGGCAGGTTTGGGGATCTTTATTTTGCCGTTTCGGTGATTTTGATCAACTGCAACGGCGAGGGGGGCGGGATCGGCCCTTCCGGCTTCACGTCGCGGTTGGTGGGCAGGGTTTCCCACTTCAAGACATAGCGGGTGCCCATCGGGGCGGTGCCGCTGTCGCTTGCGGTTTTGACGACCATGCGGGAGTCCGAACCTTCGGTCAGCTTGGTCGCTTCGGACGGCACCCGGTCGGGGATGAGAGCCGTGGGAACGTGGGCGCCGAGCGTGAGGGTCTCGGGATCGACCTTCCAGTTGCCGCCGCCGTTTGGTTCCTTTTTATTGGAGACGCCGATGAAGTAGCCAATATCGGCATCATGGCGGAGGGCCGAAATGGAGAGGCCCCACGGCAGGGAGCCGCCGCCCTTGGGTTCCCAACGGGAAGTCCAATTCGTGAATTGCCGGGGCGTCCATTTGCCGTTCTCAAACCGCGTAAAGTAGCCTTGCGTGTGACCCTCCTGGTCAAACTTGTGGTAGGTGATGACGACGCGGTTTTTGTCATCGAACCCAAGGCGGCCGGAGCCGTTGATGATGCCGCCTTCCACGGGGATCGGGTCCACGATCACGCCGGGGGTGAGCAGGCTGATGGGCAGCGTGAGCGGCTTGCCTTCGATGTTTTCCCAATGGACCAGGTCCTTGGAGCGGATGTAGCTCAGGTCGTGGTTGGTTTCCGCGTTGTAGGAATTGCGCCACACCCAGCTCATGTGCCAGTAGCCGTCGGGGCCATGGATCGGCCCGAGGGGGTAGGCGTTCATTTTGTTCTGGCCGTTGAAGAGCGGCTTGTCCAAAAGGCGCGTCCAGGTCTGGGTCTTTTCGTCGTACTTGTTGTAAAGGGTGTCCCCCTGGCCGCTGTGACCGTCGCGGTAGGTGTAGATCAATTGCCCGTCGTCGGCTTTGATGAACTGCGGGTAAGTCATCGAGTTCTCGCGGTCGCCGGTCATTTTGGCGATGCGCTTGATCGAGGTGACGTCGCCCGGCTTCTCGGTGCGGAAATAAATCATCGGGCAGGCGTGCATGTTGCCGAAGATGTGAAGCTGCCCGGCGCGATCGAGCGCCATGGTGATGTAGTTGTGCGAATCCCAGCCGATCTTGGTGGGGAGCACTTGCCGGGTCCATTGGTCGCCATCGAGCTTGTGCGAGGCGATGACCATGTTGCGCTCGGCGTCGTAGTAGCCCACATACTGGATATCACCAGCCGTCAACAGGGCGAACCCCACGGGATGGCCTGACCATACGGGAGCCACCTCCTGTTTCGTGAAGGTGAGTTGTTTTTCAACGGCATGAGCGCCGAGCGGCGCCAGCGCGCAACAAAGCGCCGCGGCGGCACAGCGGCGCAACCTGGAGGGAATGGTTATTTTCATTGGATTTGGGGATGTCGTGGTTGAACGTGGTAATGGATGTATTATTAAACGTGTAATTATGGACAAAACCGATTTCGCGAGCTATTGTCAACGGCGAAAGGTGACCCTCGTGGCGTCGTCATTGACGGCGACGGCTGAGTTGGATTAGCGTTCAAACTTCTCTCATGGCTTCCCTGAAACAAATCGCCGCTGAACTTGGCGTTTCCCACGTGCTGGTTTCGAGGGTATTGAGCGGGCGCATGGGCACCACCGGGGCCAGTGCCAAAACCCGCGAGGCCATTTTGAAGAAAGCCGCGGAACTGGACTACCGTCCCAACCGGCTCGCCGTGGCGTTGAAGAAAGGCCGGAGCGGTGTGATCGGCGTGTTCCTGCACCAAATGGGTATTCCCGGCAGCGAAGTGACGCCGGTGTTTTTGTCGAGCCTGGCCAAGGCGCTGGACCGCAGCGCCTACCGGCTGTGGCTCCGCTTTTTCGAAACGGATGAGGAATTCCTGGCTGCGTTTGACGAAAAGCTCCGGAATGAGGCGGACGGTTTGATCGTGGGCGGCACGGAGCACCCGGGGCTCTTCGATAAGCTGCGGAAGATCGATCGCGACGTGCTGCCCGTGGTGACGGTCTATTGCGAACTGCCGGGCCGCTTGACGAACGTGGCGGTGGATTACGAGGCGCAATGCTACCTGGCCACGAAACATTTGCTGGAAATGGGATGCCGCCACCTCGCTCATTTCCGTGTGTTCGATTCGCGCTACAACGGGTTTGTCCGCGCCCACCGGGAGGCGGGTTTGCCGGTGCAGCGCCGGTTGGTCATGAACCGGGAGCCGGGCGAGTTTCCCTTTTTCGTCAAAGACGGCGAACGCTTCACGAAGCGGCTGCTGGCGGCCGGGGTGCCCTTTGACGGCATCGTGGCGGAATCCGACGAACAGGCCGTGGGCGCCGTCCGCACACTGCTGCTTAGCGGAGTGCGTGTGCCGGAGGATGTGAAGGTCACCGGCGTGGATAATTCCCCGCTCTCGGAGAACGCGGCGGTGCCCCTGACCTCCGCGACGACCGAGATGGATGTTTGCGGCCGCGTGGCCGTGGAACTCTTGCAGCGGAAAATCGAGAAAAAGCCTGCCGAATCCGCAGTGATCGCTCCACGCCTGGTCGTGCGCGCATCCACGCGGCAATAGCAGGGCTGGGAGCAAGCTGGGACTCATACTCGTGGGTGAAAGCGGCAAGGCAAAGGATCAAAGATCCTTGGACCATAGCCGGGGGGATGATGTTCGATATGAGCGAAGTGAATCATATCCGTCACGGGAGTCAAGGGTGCTCTAAAAATAACGAGACCGATAACGGTAGTATATCGTTATATATTTTCTCCTTAAAAACACCCTCTTGTTCCCAAGTTGAACTTGGGAACGAGGACGCGAATTTCGCTTTTCTCCTGAAAAAGCAAAGGCAGGGATGGCGTTCCGTGCCACCCCTGCCTGCGCATTCGTTTTACTTAAGCCGCTCTAGTTTGCTCCGGCTTCGATGAGGTTGCCGTTGAGCAGTGTGATGGGCACCAGCATGGCGGTGGGCCGCCCGGCGATGGTGATCTCCACGACCGCGCGGTTGGTGGCGCGGGTGACGCGTTCGGCGGTGAAGCTGTAGCGGACTTCCAGCGGCTTGCCTGTGTGGCCGGGCAGCGTCAGGAGGTAGCCGTCGGCGGAAGGGCCGACTTGCCAGCCCGCTTCGGGCAGGTACACGTGCAGGGACAAGTTAGCCTGGGTCTTGTAGGTGTTGCGGATGGTGACAGTGACTTCCTTGGGCTGGCCGTCGCGGATCACCGGGCCTTCCTCGCCGTAGCTCACGTCCACGGTGAAGAAGTCGAACTCGAAGTTCACGCTGTTGAACCCGCCCCAGATGGAGTGGCCGCTGTCGGTGGCCCGCTTGATCTCAGCTTTCGCTTCGGAGAGATCGGTCGGTTCGGGGCCGACGAGGGCTTCCTCGTGGGCACGCTCCAGCACGTTGCGCGCGATGCGGATCGTGCGGTCCGTCAGTTCATCGACATTTTGCGGGAGCTGGTTGCCGAAGTAGCCGAGTTCGCCCAGGTTCAGCGTCACGGTCTTGATGCCGCGCCCGATCGGGTCGATCCACTTTTGCGGAATGGCCGCCGCGCCGTGCAGGATGCCCCAGACCGAACCGGCGGTGGCCGCCGTGCAGTCGGTATCCTCGCCGCCGTTGACGGCGATGCATTGCACTTCGCCGAAATCCTCGCCGCCAAAGAGCAGACCGTTCAAGGTCAGCGCGATATTGGAGGGCACGTCATAACCCAGGACGCCTTTGTCGAAGCCCTTGGCGCGGTCCTCGGCGCAGGTTTGGTAGGGTAGGCCGCCCCGGTGGAGGCGCAGGATTTCCTCGCGGGTTTCCAGCCAGGTCTTGCCGCCGTCGAAGCATTCGAGCGTGGTGGCGATGGCCTTGGCGACGCCGCTATCGGCAGGAACGTAGCTCAAACCGATGGAGATGCACTCGCGCAGGTCGTTGACAATGAAAGCGGCGCTTTCAAGGGCGGCCATGAACACTTCGGCGTAAACGCCCTCGCCGTTGCCGTGGTCGAGAATGGCGTCTTTATAAGCGAACCGGGCGGCGACTTCCGGCAGGCCGGGCGCGATGCAGGCCCAGATTTCGCTGCGGATGTAGGAGCCGCAACTGTGTTTGTAGGCATTCTGGAAAGTGCCGGAGAGCGGGGGTTGCAGCCCCTGGCGCATGTTGGTCTTGGCCGTGCCGTACTCGCCCCAATGCGGCGTGACGTAGGTGCACCAGTAATCGGCGAGCCGCTGGGAGGAGAAATCGAGTCCCTTCTCTTCCATGGCGCAGAGCCAGAGGAGCTGGATATCGAGGTCGTCGTTGGGCATGGCCATGCCACAGAGGTCTTTCTGCGGGTAGAAGGTGATGTTATTGACCTGCCGCAGCCATTCGAAGGGTGCGCCGACGGTGCCGCCGATGTTTTTGCCGAGCCAGCAGCCCAGCACTTTGCTGCGATATTCGTCTTGGTTAAGTTTGGTTTTCATGGGTGGGTGGAATGCGCTTTTCGTTTTAGTTTTTAAAAGTCATCAGTTGACTTCCTACGCCAACCTTCTATCACTATTTTACCCGATGACATCCGCGAAACGCGCCAAATCATATAACAAACGCGCCAAATCGGCGGCACTGCCCGTCGTTTTGCCGGATTTCCCGGGCGGTTCGGAGCAGACGTTTTGGGATGAGGGGATGGTTTTCCCGCCGCATGGCGGCCCGGTGGCCATCCAGCGGCAGTTCCAGCCCCAGACCACGATGCACGAACACACGTTTACGGAACTGGTGATCGTGACGGACGGCACGGGAATGCATGCGGTGGACGGCATCACCTACTCGCTCTCACCGGGGGATATTTTCGTCATCACCGGGCGGCGACGGCACGCTTATTACGACCCGGACAAGCTGCGCATCATCAATGTCATCATTCGCGGCGAGTTCATGCGGGAATATCGCGCGGAACTGCAGCGGATCAGCGGCGGTCGCCGCCTTTTTGGCGAGGCGTTTTGCCGCCCGCGCTCGCTGCCGCCGGAGGAACTCGATGACTGCCTGCGGCTGGTGGAGCGCATCGAGCAGGAACTGGCCGGGTTGCAGGAGGGGGCCATTTCCATGCTCAAGGCGCTGCTGCTGGAACTGCTGGTAACGGTTTGCCGCCGCGCGGAAGCCCCGGCCAAAGCGGCGGATCTGCGGCGGGCGCACATCGGGCGCGCGCTGAGTTTCATCGAGCGGCATTACGCGGAGGAAGTGGGCCTGGGCGAGATGGCCCGGGCTGCCCGCATGTCCCCGCGCTCCTTCCAGCGGCA
The DNA here is from genome assembly GCA_964513965.1 of uncultured Chthoniobacteraceae bacterium. Lineage (GTDB taxonomy): Bacteria > Verrucomicrobiota > Verrucomicrobiia > Chthoniobacterales > Chthoniobacteraceae > UBA695. The sequence goes on along the minus strand of CAZEOO010000023.1, from coordinate 6,758 downwards.
CTTCAAGGCGGTGGTGGGCATGGCTCCGCTGCGCTACCTCCAGCGCCACCGCATCGCCAACTGCTGCCGCCTCTTGTGCGAAACGGACGCCCCCGTGCAGGCCATCGCGACGGATTGCGGCATTCCCGAGCCCGCCTATTTCTGCCGCCTCTTCCGCCAAATGACGGGCACGACCCCCGGCGCCTTCCGCCGCCACCACGTCCCCGCGCCGCCATCCCGGGACTTCGAGCGATGACGGTTTAGGGGAAAACCGGTGATCCCCAGTTTTGCGTGAGCCGCGCTTTTCCCTGTTTGCAATTTGAGGCTGATGTGGGCATCATGCGCACCCAATGTCGCGCTCACTTCCCCAAATTGTTCTGGATCAACTCCCCGAAGCCAATGAAAAACTGGCCAAAGCGAAAGTGCTGGTCGGATTCGACGGTTTTGTGGACACCATCATTCACGTCGTGGCCCAGCGGGCCAGCGCCAACGAGTACACCCGCATGGGCGCCATGGGCGAGTTTGGCAAACGCATCAGCGCCGCCGCGGGCCTGAGCGCGAACTTTGAATTTGTGACCCAAATGGTCAAGTTGGGCGGCAACGGCCCCATCATGGCCAACGCCATGGGCGCATACGGCGCTCCCATCACTTACGTGGGCAACCTCGGTTCCCCCAACGTCCACCCGGTTTTCGCCGATTTCACCAGCCGCGCCGCGCGCGTCATTTCCATTGCCGAGCCGGGCTACACCGACGCCATCGAGTTCGAGGATGGCAAGCTGATGTGCGGCAAGCACGAAAGCCTGCGCCAGGTCAACTGGGAGAACCTCCTTAAGCACATTCCCGCCGACGAGTTGGTGGCCCTTTTCCAAGAGTCCTCCCTCATCGCCATGGTCAACTGGACCATGCTGCCCGCCATGAGCGAAATCTGGCGCAAGGTTCAAAGCGAAGTCGCCCCCAAACTCACCGGGCCGAAACGCTGGATCTTCTTTGATCTGGCCGACCCCGCCAAGCGTACCCGCGAGGACCTCGCCGAGGCGCTCGACTTGATCGTCCAATTCCAGAAACACTTCCGCGTCATCCTGGGGCTCAACCTCCAGGAAAGCCGCCAGGTGGGCGAAGTGCTGGGGCTGCCCGCTCCGGACGACTCCGCCGAGCAGGTCACCCGCCACGCGGCCTGCCTGCTGGAAAAACTGCAACTCGACACCGTCGTCGTGCACCCCACCGCGTTCGCGGCCGCCGCCGACGCGACCGGCGCGGCCCACGTGGCCGGCCCCTTCACCCCGAAGCCGAAGATCACCACCGGCGCGGGCGACCACTTCAACGCCGGGTTCTGCATCGGGCGGTTGCTCGGGCTCGACATCCCCGGGAGCCTGCAAGTGGGCGTGGGCACCTCCGGTTTCTATGTCCGGCAGGCCAAGAGCCCAAGCCTCGCGGATCTGAAAGGATTCCTGGAAAGCCTTTAGGATAATAATTCCGGAAAGGCAAAATCCGCATTGCTTTTGAAACGGGAAAAATGCTAGATACCTAAATTGTCTATGAAGTCCCTCCTCACCATTCTTCTGGCCGTTGCCTTCGGCGCGGCTGCCTATGCCGATATTCAAGCGCCGCCCATGTCCCAACAGGGGCCGACGCGCAAACTTGGTCGTGGATTTTCCAACGTCGTCTTTGGCTGGACTGAAATTCCCGTCACGATGATGGATGTGAACCAAACCGACGGCAACAACGCCGCCTGGAGCTATGGCATCGTGAAGGGGGTTGGCCGTTCGTTTATGCGTTTCGGCACCGGCTGGTATGAGATGCTGACTTTTGCGGCTCCGTGCTACAAGAGCTCCTACCGGGCTCCTTACCCGGCCAACACGCCCTGGACCCTGAATCGCTACACCGAATTCCCGCCGGAAATCGGCTGCGAAACCCGGCTCGAGTACTTTGGCGGGAACGCCCACTAGAGAAGTTTCTGTTTTTTCCTGAAAAAGGCTTCCTTAACGGAAGCCTTTTTTTGTCCACTTAATCTCATGCAAATCACCGTTCGCGATGTCGCCTTTGGGGGCAAGGGCGTGGGCCGTTCCGATGGAATGGTCGTCTTCGTTCCCTACACCATTCCCGGAGAAACCGTTTCCGTTGAAATCACCCGGAAAAAGAAGCACTACGCCGAAGCCCGGCTCGTCTCGGTGGATGAACCTTCCGCGGACCGGGTTGAGCCCGGCTGCCCCTACTTTGAACGCTGCGGCGGCTGCGCCTACCAGCACATCGCCTATCCCGCGCAACTGGCCATCAAAACCGGTCAGGTGGAGCAGACGTTGCGGCGCGTGGGAAAAGTGGAAGCCCCGCCCATGGGGGCCATGATCGCTTCGCCTGCGGAATACGGTTACCGCAACCGCATCCGCGTCCACGTGGCCCAGGGCGTGGTCGGGTTCTATGCCGCCGACGGCGTTTCGCTGCTCGACATCGAGCATTGCCCCATCGCCTCCGACGAAGTCAACGAGCACCTTGCCGGGTTGCGGGCTCGCCGCATGCCGGACGGCGACTATACCCTCTCGGAAACCCGCAAAAAAGGCTTCTTCGAGCAAACCAACAATGCCGTCGCGCAAGCCATGCTCGACCACGTGGCCGGTCGCGTCACCCCCGGCGGTTCCCTGGTGGACGCCTACTGCGGCGCGGGGTTCTTTGCCCATTACCTGCACGAACGCTATAGCCAGGTCACCGGCATTGAGGAGAACGAGTTTGCCATCGAGCACGCCCGCGCCCAAGCCTCCCCCAACGAGCATTACATCGCGGGGGATGTGGCCCGGCATCTGCCCGCCGTGATGGGCGATGGCGATGAGACCACGCTTATTCTCGATCCTCCCGCAGCGGGCGTCATGCCCCGGGTCATCGACACCATTTTAGCTTCCCGGCCCCGCGAAATCCTTTACGTCTCGTGCAATCCCGGCACGCTCGCCCGCGATCTCTCGCTCTTGAACGGCGCTTACCGGCTCGAAAACGTCACGCCGCTCGACATGTTCCCGCAAACTGCGGAAATCGAGGTCGCCGTGCACTTGAAGCGGCGCGGGTAAATCCAGGAGGGCCAAAGGCCCAAAAGCATACCAGCCTGGGCCAACGGCCCAGGTAGATGCAGCAACAGAGCTCAGGGCTGCAAGCCCGAGGCATTGGAAACGTGGGGCGGATGCTCCGGGCCTACAGCCCGGATTCCAGAGCTGAACCATTCCAGGGCCTCCGCTTCGCTACGACCCTGGCTGGTATACTACGCACCTTTGGTGCTCTTTTTTTTACGCCGCCGTTTTGGGGTAGCTGCCCAGGATTTTAAGCTGCGTGCAGCACTTCTCCAACTGCGCGAGCGCCTCGACCACGTGGGGGTCTTGGGCGTGGCCCGCGATGTCCACGAAGAAGAAATATTCCCACGCCTTGCGCTTGGAAGGGCGGCTCTCGATTTTGCTCATCGAGATGCCCAGGCGCTGGAATGGTTCCAGCGCGGCGAAGAGCGTGCCGCTTTTGTCCTGCACGGTGAACATCAGCGAAGTTTTGTCGTTGCCCGTGGGCGGGCAGGAGTGCGTGCCGATCACCAAAAAGCGAGTGGTGTTGAATGAGCAGTCCTGAATGGAGGCTTCCAGAATGTTCAGTTGGTAAAGCTCCGCCGCCAGCTTGCCCGCGATGGCCGCCGAGCCCGGTTCCTCCGCGGCGTGCTGCGCCGCCCGCGTGTTGCTGGAGGCCACGATCAGTTCCGCCGTGGGGAAGTTGGTTCGCAGCCATTGGCGGCATTGGCCGAGGGATTGCGCATGGGAGTAGATCCGGCGGATTTCCTCGCGCGGGCACTTCGCGAGCAGGTTCTGCTCCACTTTCAGGAGAACCTCGGCGCAAATTTTAAGCTCGCTGGCCATGAACTCGTCGAGCGTGTGCGTCACGGCCCCCTCGGTGGAGTTTTCAATGGGGACGACCCCGTAATCGGCATTGCCCCGGCTCACGGAAGCGAACACGTCGGTGATGCTTGCCTGGGGGGCGTACTGCACGCTCGCGCCGAATTTGTTCCGGGCCGCCTCGTGGGTGTACGTGCCCGCCGGGCCGAAGTAGGCAATCGTGAGCCCCTTTTCCAGTTCGTAGGAGGCGGACATGATCTCCCGGTAAATGGCCCGCACCGCCGTGGGGGCGAGCCGGCCGCCGAGCTTGCGGTTGCGCTCCTCCAACGTGCGCAGCAGGGATTCCTCGCGCTCCGGCGCGAAAATCGCCCCTCCGTCGCGGCGCTTGATCTCGCCCACTTCATGGACAAGGTCAGCCCTCTGGTTGAGCAACTCCAGGAGTTGCCCGTCCAAGGCGTCAATTTTCTTGCGAATCGGGTTCAGCGACATGGTTTTCTGGCGTGGTTTGAGAATCGGCCGCCGAGGGCTCGTGGGGCGGGAGAGTGATTTCAGCGGCCGGAGCCGGTTCGGCGGCGGGGGCATCGGCTTCAGGCCGCGCGGGTTGCAGCAGCTCGGTGGAAGGGTCCGCAGGCGCTGCGGGGGCGGGCGTGCCTTGAGGGAAAAGTTCCCCCGTGGAGGCGGTGGGCAGTTTCACCCGGCGCAGTTCCTCCACGTTGGGGAGTTCGTCGAGGGATTTCAGGCCGAAATGCTGCATGAAAACCTCGGTGGTTTCGTATAGGAGCGGGCGGCCCGGCACCTCGGCCCGGCCTGAAATGCGGATCAAGCCCCGGTCCTGCAAACTCTGCACCACGCCGTCCACGGCCACGCCGCGCACGGCTTCGATGTCGGCGCGGGTGAGCGGCTGGCGGTAGGCGATGATGGCCAGCGTCTCCAGCGCGGGGCCGCTGAGGCGCGTCGGCTTGCTCTCCGGGTAAAGCTGGCGAATCCAGACTGCGAACTCCGGTTTGCTTCGCAGAGCCCACCCTTCGGCCTGCTCCACAAACTGGAAGGCGCGGCCTTGCGTTTCGTAGTCGGCGCGCAGTTCCTCGATGAGCCCCTGCACCTCCCCCGTGCGCAGCTTGGAGGCGGCGCGCACGGCCTCGTCGTCCGAGTCCTGCAACGCGCCTCGCAGTGCCGCGGTGATTTCCTTGAGCGAGAGCGGCTTTTGCGAAGCAAAAAGGAGGGCTTCGATGATTTCTTTGAGCAGCATGGGAAAGGAGCGAAATTACACCACAGGGGGCCGGGGAAGCACGAGGTATTTCAAGAGTTTGGAGGCTCTTTTTCAGAGATGCCCCTCAAATTTGAGAAAACCGCTTTCCTTCTTCACTTTGAGTACGTAAGTTTCACGAAGTATTAACCCTTCCTTCCAAAGAATGGCTCGCATTTTGATTATCGACGACGAACCGGCCATGGTGGACGTCATTTCCACTGTTTGCCGCGATTTGGGGCACCAGGTGTTCCCATTCAACTCGGCTGAAAAGGCCATCGAGGCGCTGCCCGGCTGCATGCCGCAGGCGGTCATTGCCGATATCAAGATGCAGCACCTCACCGGCTTCGACGTGCTGAAAGCCTGCAACGACCTGAGCCCCCGGCCCACGGTCATCATGGTCACCGGCTACGCCTCGGTGGAAACCGCCGTGGAGGCGATGAAACTGGGCGCTTACGACTACGTCACCAAGCCCTTCAAGATCGACGAATTCCAGCTCACCATCCAGCGCGCGCTCGATTTCCAGTGCGCCGTCCGGGAAAACACCTACCTCAAGAAGGAACTCAAGGACCGCTACAAGTTCGAGAACATCGTGGGCACCAGCCCCAAGATGCAGCAGGTTTATAACTTGATCGCCAAGGTGGCCGACACCGACAGCACTATTTTGATCCAGGGCGAAAGCGGCACCGGCAAGGAGCTTGTGGCCCGGGCGCTCCACTTCAACAGCCGCCGCCAGCACCACCCGTTCGTGGCCATCAACTGTTCCGCGCTGCCCGAGAACCTCCTGGAAAGCGAACTTTTCGGCCACAAAAAAGGCGCTTTCACCGGGGCGGTGCAGGACAAAATGGGCCTGTTCGAGGAGGCCCACAACGGCACCATTTTCCTGGACGAGATCAACTCCATGGCCCCGACGCTCCAGACCAAGCTCCTGCGCGTTTTGCAGGAGCGCACCATTCGGCGCGTGGGCGACACCAAGAGCATCCCCATTTCCGTTCGCGTGCTGGCAGCCTCCAACGAAAGCCTGCACGAGAAAATTCTCACCGGCGGGTTCCGCGAGGACCTGTATTACCGGCTGGCGGTCATCCCCATCGAAATCCCGCCGCTGCGCGAACGCACCGAGGATATTCCGCTCCTGGCCCAGCATTTCGTGCAAAAAGTTTCCGCGCAGAACCAGGCGACCGTGCCGAAGATCGAGCCGGACGCCGTGGAGGCGCTTAGCAGTTATAGCTGGCCCGGCAATGTCCGCGAATTGGAGAACGCCATCGAGCGGGCTTGCGCCTTGTGCGACGAATCCCGCATCACGGTGGCCGACCTCCCCGCGCAGGTGGCGCACAAGAGCATTGCCGCGGCGGCGGCGGCCTCGGGCGTTGCCGAACCGCTGCCCGTGGGCCAGCCTTTGGATGATTATATCCGGGGCCTGGAACGCCGTTTTATCGAGGAAACCATCCGCACCAACGACGGTTCCCGCGACCGCGCCGCCAAAATGCTGGGCATCAGCATGGCCACGCTTTATCGCAAGCTGGCGAACTGACAAGCGCCAAGAGTTTCTCAGCTTTTCCTCGTTACGAATCTCCCGATTCGTAACGCAAGTTGTCTTGGAATCTCCAGATTCCATAGGCGCGCTTTACGAATCGGAGATTCGCAGACAACCGCGTTCCCAATCTGGAGATTGGGAACGAGGA
>CAZEOO010000022.1:0-30971 GCA_964513965.1 uncultured Chthoniobacteraceae bacterium | reverse complement strand
TTGGCACCTCGATGTCGGCTCGTCACATCCTGGGGCTGGAGAAGGTCCCAAGGGTCCGGCTGTTCGCCGGTTAAAGTGGCACGCGAGCTGGGTTCAGAACGTCGCGAGACAGTTCGGTCCTTATCCGCTGTGGGCGCAGGAGATTTGAGGGGTTCATACCTTAGTACGAGAGGACCGGGTATGACGAACCGCTGGTGTTCCAGTTGTCGTGTCAACGGCATTGCTGGGTAGCTATGTTCGGACAGGATAAGCGCTGAAAGCATCTAAGCGCCAAGCCTTTCCCAAGATGAGATCTCCCTGAAGGGTCGTGGTAGACCACCACGTTGATAGGTCACGGGTATACGCACAGTAATGTGTTCAGCTCAGTGATACTAATATCCCGTTCGGCTTGATCATTTACTTTTCTAACACACCGTTGCGTGGAATAAGCAACACGCGACGGTAGTTAGAGATAATTTTCAACCACAAACTTGACGAAGTTTAGTTCATCCTGTATGTAGATGTCAGAGAATAAAACGTTCTTTGAAAGATTGGCAATGAGTCGCCTGGTGAGTCATCTCATTAGACGGCCAAGAAGCAAGAAGTCGCTAGAAATCTGGCGGATTTGAGTGCGGTTTGAGCCCCCCAGAAGGCTTACGCCTACCCCCCTATTCAAATCTGTCTTCAACTCCGCCAGATTTCTGGTGACCCTAGCACAGTGGAACCACCCGTTCCCATTCCGAACACGGAAGTGAAACGCTGTAGCCCCGATGGTAGTGCATCTATAGGTTGCGCGAGAGTAGGACGTTGCCAGTTTTATGACCCTCGATCGCTGAAAAGCGGTCGAGGGTCTTTTTTTGTATCTAGACCTTTTTGTATCTGGACTGTGTGGAAAGGCGGTGGGTGTCCAGAGCTTTAGCCGTCTCGAGTTTTAAATAGCTTGAGTCTTTGAATTTCCGGAGCTTACGGATGTCCCTAGCTTTTTGGGGGTCCCTTCGCTTTTGGATCTCTTGAAATTTTTTGGTGCCCCGAGTTTTAAAAGGGGTACGAGTCCGGTGCAAGATACTCTCTTCTTGCAGCAGTTGAGGAAAGTTTCAGTGATATGGTTCCCATATTGGGCGGAAACACTCGTTGGACTTCCATTCCGGGCGCGCTGTGCTCGATTCCTGCCCCAGTTCCAAAATTCCTGCGCCATAGGCTTTTTATTTTTGAACGATGTATTATACCAAGTCGAGTTGATCTGAAGCCCTGATCGTGGTGCTTTTGTACGGGGCGACGGTGTCAGGCAAAGTCGCTATCACGGATCGTGCCTTCGCCTTCCGCCTAAAGCACGGCACCCTTCTCTCCAGTACTTGAAATTAGAAGTGACCCTGATGAAAATTTGGCCAATCCGTCGAAAAAATCGTGAAATGTCTGCGAATGAGGCATGCCAAGTTCTTCGGACCATGGACTGGGGAGTGCTTTCACTGATGACTTCCGATGGAGCTCCCTATGGGGTTCCTCTCAACTATGCCTGGGATGAAAAGGCCGAGGTGCTCGTATTCCACGGAGCCTTGGAGGGGCGGAAGCTGAGTTGGACTGCCATTGAACCGGAAGCTTGTTTTACCGTTGTGGCTAGAGGGGAAGTGTTGGCGGGACAATTGACCAGTGCTTATACAAGCGTCATGGCATTCGGAACGCTCGTGCGGGTTACCGATCGCGAGCAAACAACTCAGGCGCTGCGGCTTTTGGCACAACGTTGCCAGCCTGCGGGAACGGATATTGACGCATATCTCGAAAACGCAGCGGACAAAACAGCTGTTTTCTTCCTGAAAATTCAATTGATTAGTGGAAAGCGGCGTGACGGACGCTGATATTTGCCGACTCGGGCGGATGCCGGTGTGTAGAGTAGAAACTGGAAATTCGTGTGCCCGCGACTTAAATTTATGCCACTTGTGAAACCATCCGAAGCTCTTAAGAAGCACGTTACTGCTGTCCACGCCTGCAACCGTTGCCCCGCGATGCAGAAGCCGGTTGTTTCCGGACCCGCGGTTCAAAGCAAAGTGTTGCTGGTGGGGCAGGCGCCGGGCGTCAAAGAGCCCATTTTGGGGAGACCGTTTGCCTGGACTGCCGGGAAGACGATGTTCCGTTGGTTCTCGGAAAATTGCGGCGTGGACGAAGCCGGATTTCGCGAGCGGGTGTATATGGCGGCGGTTTGCCGCTGTTTTCCCGGAAAAAGCGCCCACGGAGGCGGGGATCGCGTGCCGTCACCACAGGAAATCGCCGAGTGTGGGGGGTGGCTGGACGCGGAGTTGCGTTTGCTGCGACCGGATTTGGTCATTCCCGTGGGAAAACTTGCCATCGCGCAGTTCATGCCCGTCGCTCCGCTGGTCGAATTAATTGGAAAGAGTTTCCGCACGGCTCGCGCCGGGGTTTCATTTGACTTGGTCCCCCTGCCTCACCCCAGCGGCGCGTCGCCATGGCACCGGACGGAGCCTGGGCGCACCTTACTTGGGCGGGCGTTGGACAAAATCGCGCGTCACCCGGCATGGCAAAATTGCGTCCTCCCGGCTTGCCCGGAAAAATAGAAGTGTACCACTAAAGATTACATGGTACGCGAGTTCCATGGCGTTCGAGAATGCTTTTGCGAAAGTTCCCTCAGGCGCTTACGCATCGCCATCTCGGCGCTACTGGGGGCGAGCTTGTAGCTCGAACGGGCCACCCGCATATACCGGCACGCCGCTCGCTTTGAACAGAGCTTCTTCTCGACCGCTTGTTTGGCTAATTTGCCGGGCTCAGAGCTTTTTTCGTATTCTGGATTCGGGAAAACGGGTTTGATAGATAACAGGACTTCATCTCTCTTGAGAATGCAAAACTCCCATCGAAATAGCGGCAATAGGGATTTTTAGGCCGTCGCCCAATCAAACAAAATGCGGCATTCATACCAATCGAAGACGACTGCTCGCTTAAACCGATTACCGTCTACGGAGTAACCTGTGAGATGCCATGGGAATGAAATAGCGAGAGACTAAAATGTTGCCATGATTATTGTTTTGGTTTGCTGATACCCCAGAGCGATCTACGGAAATCCCTCGGCGATTTGCCGGTAACGCGCCGGAAAGCGGTGGAAAGCGCAAACGGATCGGAATATCCCACTTCTTCCGTGATTTGTTGCAGGGTGAGGCTTGTGGTGGAAAGCAATACCGATACGCGGCGGATGCGCAACCGGGCCAGTTGCTGACGTGGGCTAAAGCCCAGTTCCATCCGACACAGCCTACGGAGGTGCCCCTCGCTCAGACCCGCCACGCATGCCATCTCCCCCAGCGTCCACGGTCGGGAAATATCTTCCTGCACCCGTTCCCAAAGCCGCCGCAACCTGTCGTCCACGGATCTCCCCGACAGCAGTCTTTCCACCCACCGATGCATCAATTCAACCCACAGCATGATTGTCTCTGCATCCTTACTGGAGGTTACTTCCTGTTCCAAACCTTCGATGAGCGCCAATGGGGAAGGATAACCGCTGGGGATAAGCGTCGCCTCGTCCACTGCCATTCTCGGAAAAAATGATCGTCTACGGTCGAAAATAATCCATGACAATCCCCAAACTTCCGAGCTGCGGATATCCGACAGAGTGCCGTGAGGGGCCGAGTATGGGGAAAGAACAATGTTCCCCTCGCCAAAGGGTACCCATTCCCCGCGGATTAACGCCTTCCCACTTCCCTGGAAACAAAACGTCAGGTGCTCAAAGTTCGGAGACAACCGGACGATGTGATACGGCCCCGCAATGCGCGCGTAACCAACGGAGAAAATACCCCGGTCCAACATGCCTGGGCATTCGGTCCAGTGCACGCCGGATTGGAAAGTGCCCTTTCCGATGATATTCGTTTCGCAAAGGTTATTGTTCGTTGAGAGCATGGATATGGCGAACGAGTCAGGCTAAACATTCCTCAATGAAAAGCCAAGCCCCCACTCAAAGATTCCAGTTATTCGGCATGGGTCTTCGGCGCAAATTACTATACCAGTCGGGATGTCTGCGCGATGCACTTTCCGGGGAACCTCTCCATTCATGGAATGTTCGTATGGAAAAGTTGTCGCCAGCGGAATACCGAGTCGACATCGAAACCAGCGAAGGTGAAAGCGTCACGATTATGGAAGACGAAGAGGCCGTTTGGTTGTGCCTGGGAGAATCGCGAAATGTTCTGACCCGGCATCCGGTTTCTCTGCCGACGTTCGATGGCCCCAGAGCCGCTTTACTACGAGCGTTGCACGCGGAATTACTGCTGAATGTGATGCCCTGGGGACCCGTGCCCAATTTCTGGGTTTATCCCCGACCGTGGTATCGCGACGCGGCGATGATGGCGCTCTGTTTCGAGCGGACGGGCAATCTCCCGCAAATCGCCGCCTGGATCGACCGCCTCACGCAGCCCTACGATTACAATAACGGCGGCCATGCGGAGCCGGACAATCTGGGTCAGGTTCTGACACTGGCTAGTTTCACTGCCGGGAAACAACACCCCATCGTCGAGGAGGTGCTGAAAGAAGCGAAAAAACGGCGGAGCGGCGATTCGTTGATCGGCCTAACAGACCACGGAGAGCATCCCGTATATCAGACCAAGTGGATGAAGTACGGTCTCCGGCGGCTCGGGCTGGAGGACGATTATCGAATTCCAGCCGTGCCGGACAGCTACAGTTCGCTTTTTTGGATGGATTTCAAACATGAGCACCAGCCTCATCCCCGCTTCGGGCCAATTTTCTTGCAAAAATACCCGTATCTAAATTGGGCGGAGGCGCATTTCTACGGAGATCCACCGCCCGAGACGGTTTTCGCCGACCAATTCCCGCTCACCCGCGAAGTGGAGGCGTCCGAGGCGAATTACGGACGGATGCAACTGGTTTCCGAGGCATGGGCCCGGAACCGCCAAAGCAGTCCGCACACCTGGCATGCCGCTGAGATCTTCCTCTATTTCCTTGATATCACCCCATCGTAATCCCGTCATGATTCCCGCTATTCCCATCCTGAGAGCCCACCTCAAAACCGTCATCGCCAACCGCCGTGCCCAGGGGCATGTTGTCGACGGCCTGCACGAAAAACTCAGCGCACTGCCCGACAGCTACGACGCGCTAGACGCCTTCGCTCGGCACCTGTCCGAGCTGCCCATACGCGACGACTGGCCCTATATCGAACCCGAGGAATGGGCCGAGATCCAGGCTGAATGCGACCCTGGCCGCCCCTTGGGGCAAATCGGCAACATCGCTCCAGAGGAGGCCTCCAGGCGGGCGGAAACGGCGTTTCTTTCCTCGGTTTGCGGATGCATCCTTGGCAAGCCGGTCGAAATCAATCCCACCCTGGAAACGCTGCGCAAGGCGCTGGAAGCTCGGGGTGAATGGCCGTTAAACGACTATATTTCCGAGTCCATCGACTTTGGCGAAAAAATCAGCCTTCATCCCGATGCTTGGCACACCTGCCGCGAGAACATCCATTACGCCGCTCCCGACGACGATATCAACTACACTATCCTGGGGATGCTCAATCTCGAAAAGAACGGTCGCGATTTCACCTGGGAGCAAATGCGCGGACTCTGGAGGGGGCACCAATCGCTGGCAATGGTATGGGGCCCGGAGCGAACCATCCTCATCCGCTGCGGGCTCGATCACCTCGGGGAAGGAATCAAGGAATATGCCGCTCCCGATCAACGCGAATGGGTGCGCATATGGAACCCCAACGATGAACTTTGCGGAGCGGTGATCCGCGCGGATGCCTACGGATACGCCTCCCCCGGCCACCCCGCGCTCGCGGCCGAAATGGCATGGCGGGACGCCAGTTTCACCCACCGCAAGACAGGCGTCTACGCCAGCATGTTCGTGGCTGCGGCGATCGCCACGGCGTTCGTGGAGAAAGATCCGCTAACCGTCTTTTCGACAGCGTTGCAGTTCGTGCCGCGCCGAAGCCGCTTCCATCATATTGTATCCGATTCCATCCATGAAGTCTCCCTGGCTTCCGACTGGCTGGATGGATATGAGCGCATCCATGGCAAATACAAAGAATACTCGCATTGCCAAGTTTACCAGGAATGCGGAACCCTCGTGAACACCCTGCGCTTTGCGGAAAACATCGACGATGGATTTTGCAAGCAGGTATCGCAAGGAAACGACACGGACAGTTTCGGCGCGACCGCCGGATCGATCCTCGGTGCCTATTTCGGCCCGGGTTATCTCGACCCGCGATGGCTGGCCCCTTTCAATGATGAAATCCGCACGGGGCTGAATTTCTTCGATGAGCACTCGCTCGGCGCGCTCGCCCGGCGCATGGGGGCGCTTCCGGGGTGTTGATCCGTTTCCACGCAAATGCTCCGTCGGTTTGCGGTGAGCACAGGATTATTTCGGTCCGGGCAAGATGCCTTTGGTCACATTTCCCAAAATCGCCCGATAGGGGGGAAGTGAACAGTCTGACAAAGATGCGAACAACGGCGGAAGGAGCTTCCAGTTTGTCTTGCTTTTTGTCTTACTGGCGTGTCTTACCGCCATAAATCGTATGTAACATGCTCGAAATGAGCAAATTGGAGGCGGGAACGGGAATCGAACCCGTGAATAGAGGTTTTGCAGACCTCTGCCTTACCACTTGGCTATCCCGCCGTTAGCCCGGGAACTGATCCGGGGAGCTGTGAACATGCCCAACTGCGCTTTAACTTGCAAGGTTTTGTTCAAAAAAGTGCCCTCGCTGGCGGTGTCCCTATGGTTGCGTCCAGGGATGCGGACGTTTCTTCCCCGGTTTGCGTAATTAAGATAAACGGCTGGTGAATCAATTTTCCCCCAAAGGGAGGACTTGAAAAATGCGTGGTTTACTTTGTGGAGTGGCGGTTTGTTTGGCGGTGACGGGAACGTTTGCTTTCGGATCGCCCGGGGGGGGCGGAAAGCGGGTGGTGGTGGATAAGTCAACGCAGACTTTGTACGGCTACGAGGGCGGCAAGTTGGTCTTTTCGAGCCGGGTGAGCACGGGGCGCGTGGGGCATAATACGCCCAATGGAACCTACCACGTTCAGTCAAAGTCCCTGATGCATCGCTCGCGTCTCTACCATAATGCCCCGATGCCTTATAGCGTCCAGTTCGCCGGGAACTACTTCATCCACGGTTTTTCGTCGGTCCCGGAACATCCCGCTTCGCATGGCTGCATCCGCATGCCGTTGGGGGGCGAGGCTCAGCAATTTTACAGTTGGGTCAACCAGGGAACGCCGGTGACGGTGACCGGACAGTGGGGGCAACCGGCAGTGGCGGAGCGGCTCCACCGGCGCTGAGTTGTTGAAAGGGTTATTTTTTAACGGCGTGGCGAATGATGTTGCTCCCGAGGTCCCAAATGGGGCCGGGAAAACGGCGGCAGGAGGTCAGCACGTCGTCGAGCGCGTTGACGAAGTGGTCGATTTCTTTTTCGCCGATGATGAGCGGCGGCAGGATTTTGATGGCGTCCATGCCGTGGCCCGCCACCTGGGTAAGGATGTGGTGGCGGGTGAGGAGCGAGGTGGCGACGATTTGTGAAAAAAGTTCGCGTTCCAGCGTGTGAAGAAAGGCCCAGCCGAGCTTGGCGCCCAATTCGCGGGGCTGGTGAAATTCGATGGCGATGATGAGCCCTTTGCCGCGCACTTCCTTGATGAGGCTGTGGCGGCATTTGAGGGCTTCGAGCCGTTCCAGCAGTAATTGCCCCACCTTGGCACACCGGTCCACGAGGCATTCCTCCTCCAGCACTTGCAGGGTGGCCAGGCCGCAAGCCATGGCGAGGTTGTTGCGCCCGAAGGTGGTGGAGTGGACGACGCAGCGTTTGAGCGAACTGAAGGTGCCCTGGTAAATGGCGCGCCGGGTGGCGATGGCTCCGCAGGGGACGTAGCCGCCGCTCAGCGCCTTGGCCAGAGTAATGAGGTCCGGTTCCAGCCCCCAGTGTTCGTAGCCGAACCATTTTCCCGTGCGGCCCAGGCCGGTTTGCACTTCGTCGCAGATGAGGAGCGCGCCGTGCTTGCGGCAGAGGCGCTGGGCTTCGTTGAAGAAGTGGTCTTGCGGATAGTGGACGCCTTTGCCCTGGACGGGCTCGATGATGAGCGCGGCCACGTCGCTTTTGGCCAGTTCGCGTTCCAGAGCGGCGATGTCGCCCAGCGGGATGCGCCGGAAGCCGGGCAGGTAGGGGCCAAAGCCGTCGCGAAAGGCTTCGCAGCCCATCATGGAGAGCGAGCCCATGCTGAGGCCGTGGAAGCTCCCTTCCAGTGAGAGGATGCCGGGCCGGCCCGTTGCCGCGCGGGCGAATTTGATGGCTCCTTCGTTGGCTTCAGTGCCGGAGTTGCAGAAAAAGAAGGCGTCGAGATGTGCGGGCAGGCGCGCAGACAGGGCTTCGGCCAAAAGACCGCTCAAGAGCGAGCAATCGAGCTGCACCATGTTGGGCAGGTCCAGTTCGAGGGCGTCGGCGACGGCCTGTTTCACCGCCGGGTGGTTGCGCCCGATGTTAAAGACGCTGTAGCCGCTCAGGAAATCAAGCACGGGGGTGCCATTCTGCTCGTAAAGGTAAGCGCCCGAGGCGCGCGCGTAGACTTTGTCGAACCCGATGGTGCGCTGGACGCTGACCAGCGTGCGGTTTACATGGCGGGCGTGGAGGTCGTAATTTTCGCCCAGGCGCGAGGCAACGAGGGCTTTGAGATCAAGGGGCATGGCGCACGGGGAATCGCATGCGGGGGTTCCTGCGGCCGGAGAAAAATAGGGCTTGCTGTTAAAGTGTTATTTTTCTAAAAGTTGACAGTTCTGCAAAACTTTCAAAAAAATTACTCAATCCGATGAAAATGGATTTCTTTCCCGCCCCAAGGAAAATCGCGGTTTCCAAAAAGACGCTCAACATCGCCGCCGCCGAATGGGTCACGATCAAGGATGATTTTTCCACGGCGCTGAAGGAGCGCATCCAGGCTTTTTGCGCCGAGGTGGCCGGGGTGCTGGGCCAGCCGGTGAGGACGGGCGTGCCCGGGGGCGGCGCGGCATGGCTCACAATCCAAAAAGCCAGGGGCACTCGCCCGCAGGGATACGAACTGACTGTGAGCGCGGAGGGGGTGACGCTGGAGGGGGCAGACGAGGCGGGTCTATTTTACGGGCTCCAGACGCTGGCGCAGCTGGTCGCGAGCAATGGCGTGGAGCTGCCCTGCTGCAAGATCAGCGATTGGCCGGATTTCCCGGCGCGCGGGGTGATGCTCGACGTGAGCCGCTGCAAGGTGCCCACCATGGAGACGCTGCGCGGGCTCATTGACACGCTGGCGCGGCTCAAAATCAACCAGGTGCAGCTTTACGTGGAGCACACGTTCGCATTTTCGGCCCATGAGCGGGTGTGGCGCGAAGCCTCGCCGCTGACGGCGGAGGAAATCGTGCAACTGGACGTCTATTGTGCCGCGCGCTTTATCGAACTGGTGCCGAACCTGAACTCCTTCGGTCACTTCGAGCGGTGGCTCAAGTACCCGGAATACAAAGCGATGGCGGAATGCCCCGAAGGGTTCGAATGGCCCTGGGGGCCGCGCAGAACTTGCGGCTCCACGTTGAAGCCGGATGCCGCGAACCTCAAATTCCTCGACGCGCTCTATCAGGAATATCTGCCCAACTTCACCAGCCGCCTGTTTAACGTGGGTTGCGACGAGACTTGGGAACTCGGGATGGGCTGGAGCAAAAAGCTTGCGGAAAAGACCAGCAAGACGCGCGTTTATCTCGATTTCCTGCTCAAAATTCACAAGCTCACCGCCAAGCATGGCCACCGGATGATGTTCTGGGGCGATATTATCCTGCATGAGCCCGCGCTCATCAAAGAACTGCCGAAAGACCTCATTGCCCTTTGCTGGGGGTATGAAGGCGACCACCCCTTTGACAAGCAAAGCCAACAGTTCGCCGCCTCGGGCATCCCGTTCTATGTTTGCCCCGGCACTTCCAGTTGGACGACGTTGACGGGCCGCACCGCCAATTGCCTGGAAAACCTGGCCAACGCCGCGAAGTACGGTCTCAAGCACGGGGCCCTCGGTTATCTCAATACCGACTGGGGCGACGGCGGGCACCATCAATACCAGCCCATCAGCTACCTCGGGTTGCTGGCCGGGGCTTGCTATTCGTGGGCTTGCGAGGCGAACCAAAAGACGGATATGGTCGCGGGGCTCAACGCCGTTTGGTTCCAGGACGCGACGGGGATTTTGGGCCAGGTGGCTTATGATCTGGGCAAAGTGCTGGAGCGCAGCACGGAGCGGCCTGGCAACAGCACGATCTTCAATCACCTCTTCTTCTCCGAATTTCAGGGGGCGCAGACGGAGTTGATCGAAAAACTTGAGGTGCCGTCGCTCAAAAAATGCCTCGCGGACTTCGACCGGCTCGCCGCATTGATCCCGCTGGCCCAGCCCGGCATTCCCGATGGCGCGCTGGTGAAAGCGGAACTGCGCAACTCCATTCGCATGGCCCGCCATGGAGTGGAAAAAGCCATCGCCTACCTGCGCTCCAAATCCGGCAAACCGGGCGAAGGGGAGCGGCTGCAACGGGAATTGGTGGCCATTCGTGGCTTGCACGAGGCGCTTTGGCTGGCTCGCAACCGCCGGGGCGGGCTGGAGGAAAGCCTGGAACTGCTGATGAGCCCCTACGAGGCGCTGGGGCGGCTATAATCCGGCAGAATTTCTTGGCCTTCGAAGGTGAAAATCGTATGGATGGGCTCTCTTTATGAAAATTGCGAATGGTTCGAAACTGATTTTTATCGGCGATTCCGTAACGGATATGGGCAGAACCCAGCCGGTGGGCGAAGGGCTCTTTGATGCGCACGGGAAGGGCTACCCCAATGTTGTGGAAGGGTACATGGGCGCGGTTTACCCGGAAGCGAAAATCCGGGTCGTCAACATGGGCACTGGCGGCAACAACGTTCGCGATCTCAAGGCGCGTTGGCAGCGGGACGTGTTCGACCTTAAGCCGGACTGGCTTTCCATCATGATCGGCATCAACGACGTTTGGCGGCAATTCGATTGCCCGTTGCAACCGGAGTGCCACGTATTGCCTGATGAATACGAGCAAACGCTCGATGAGTTGGTGAGCACCACGCTGCCCAAGGTCAAGGGGCTGGTGCTGATGACCCCTTATTATATTGAACCGAACCCGGCGGACGCCATGCGGGCGCGGATGGACGAGTACGGGGCCATCGTCAAATGCCTCGCGGCGAAGCACGGCACATTGCTGGTGGACACGCAGGCGGCGTTCAACGCGGTGCTCCAGCATATGCATTCCGCCAATATCGCATGGGACCGGGTGCACCCGAACATCATTGGAGCCACAGTGCTGGCGCGGGCGTTTTTGAAAGCAGTCGAAGCGATTTAGAAAAAGGAAACGAAGTTTCCATGGGATGCAAGGGGGCAAGCCCCCTTGCCGGGGACTGGGGCGGAGCCCCGGAAGCCAAAACAAAATAGCAAGGCGGGAGAAAAACAGACCGAGCGCGGAGTAAAGCCGCCGCGTTACCCCGCCTTGCTCATCCTTGGACAGCGAAGCGTCTCCGCCAAGCGCCCAAGTTCTCTTGGGCGTTTATCTTGTTTCTATAGGGGGCGCAACGAATCGGAGATTCGCAGACAACTGCGTTCCCAATCTGGAGATTGGGAATGAGGGGCGCGTATCTCGATATTGGCGCCCTGCGTCTTTGCGTGAGAAAATTCCTCAACCCGCCGCCCGCTTGCGTTTTTCCGTGCGGGCGCTGTGGAAGAGGTATTGCTGGGCGTAGCCGCCGTAGGGTCCGAAGTTTTGCGCGGCAAAGTCGCGCAGCCGCGCCGGGGTGGGCTTCCGCTTGCCTTTAAAATACCGGGTGAGGAGCACGCGCTTTATCCAGACGTCAATGGGGAACGCCCCCAGGCGTTCGTAGCCAAAGAGAAGGACGCAATTTGCGATTTTTGGCCCGACCCCGGGTAATTCGCAGAGCCGCGCCAGGATTTCGTCGTCCTCCAGGCGGCGCAGAGATTCAAGATCCACTTTCCCGGAAGCGATGAGCCGGGCCGTGGCCCGCAGGTTGACCGCGCGGAACCCGAGGCCGCAGGCGCGCAGTTCGGCTTCGGTCGCGCGGGCCAGACATTCGGGGGTGGGATAGGCGATCAGGGAATCCCAGCCAGGGATGGGCTCTCCAAACCGCGCGCGCAGGGCCAGGGAAATTTGCCGGATGTGAGCCACCTGCTTCATGGCGGAGGTGATGAAGGTGGCCAGGCATTCCCACAACGGCTGCCGGATGAGGCGCAAGCCTCGACAGGCGGCGACGGCACTGGCCAGCCCGGGGTCGTTGGTCATGGGGAACGTGGCGTAAATTGCTTCGAGGTCGTGATCGAGGGCAAAGTAGCGGGTGGCGAGAGCTTCCGCGCCGGGAGTGACCCGGAGCAGCGCGCCTTCCTGCCGGATTTCGACGGGCGTGGAGCCGATGAGGCCGCGATACCCGCCGTCGCTTTTCGGTTGCCAATGAAAGACTTGCCCGGATTCCAGGGTTTGCCGGAGATCGAAGATCGGCGCGGGGAGACGGGCAAGCTTGGGCGCTTTCACGCCGGTAATGTGAGCGAATGCGGAGGGGGTGTCAAATGGGAGAGGAGATCAGCGGATGGCCCCGTGGGCGGGCCGGGCCAGGGGCGGATCGGGCGGCGGAAGGCACGAGGCGGTGGCGCGGTCGAACTCGGCCAGGGCGCTGTTATAGGTGCCCCGGGCTTGCAATTCGGTGGTGCGGGCCTGGGCCAGGGCGACGGTGGCGTTCAAGACATCGAGCTGGGTGGCGCTGCCCACGCGAAGCCGCTCCCGGGCGAGCCGGAGAGCCTCGGTGGCCTGGCGCACGGTTTCGCGCCCGCCTTCGATGGTTTCGCGGGCGTCCAGGAGATTGCTCCACGCCTGCTGCACTTGCAGTTCCACTTGCTGCATGGTGTCCTCGTAATTGGCGCGGGCTTGTTCGAGTCGCGCCCGGGCTTGCTTGACGCGGCCGTAGGTTTGGAAGCCGTCAAAAATGGCCCAGCTTCCCTGGATGTTGTAGAACCAGCCGTTGACGACATCCCCCAGGTCTTCCGAGAGGCGGTTGTTGCGGATGGTGTACCCTGCATTGGCGCTCAAGGTGGGTTTGTACCCGGCGCGTTGGATGGCGATGTCCTGCACTTCGATGTATATGGAGAGCCGTTGCGCTTGCAGGAAGGGGTTGCGCTCGCGGGCGTTCCAGAGCCCTTGGGCGAGGTCCAGGCAGGGGCAGGGGGTGATGAGTTCGCCGATGAGGAGGAACGGTTCCTGCCGCGCGCCGAGGCAGCGGGTTTCGTAGCCGAGGGTTTTGGCAAGCTGAAGCTGGGCGATGTGGTAGTTGTTGCGGGCCTGGATCAAGTTCGGGCGGGCATTGGCGAGGGCCACCTCGGCTTGCAGGACGTTGAAATTGGGGACGCTGCCAACCTGGAAGCGGGCTTTCTGCTCGTTCCATTCCCGGGTGAGCAGGGCCACTTGCTCCTCCTGCACGCCGATCAGCTCCCGGTTGACGAGCACGTTGTAGAACTGCGTGCGGACGTTGGCGATCACAGTCTGGACGGTATCCTCCAGCTTGAAACAGGCGGCGTCCCGGGTGAGCTTGGCCATTTTGATGCTGGCCCGGATCTGGCCACCCGCATAGAGGACCTGGCTGGCCTGGATGTTGACTTGCCACGATTTGTCCTGGATGAACTGCGACGGGGTGGGAAAGGCGGCGGGGGTTGGCACTGGCGTGGGCGTGGGCGTTACGCCCGGGCTGGGCGACGGCGTGGGAGTGGGCAGGGGCGTCGGGGTGGGGGTGTTGGCGATGATGGAACTGCCGCTGGTGCCCACGTCGCTGCCCGCGCCTTTGAGCAGATTGCGATCCTGTTGCTGGAAATTGCCCGTCATCACCACGTGTGGCAGCGCCTGGGCGCGCACTTCGATGATCTGGCCCCGGGCGCGCTCGATTTCCGCTTTGGCCACGAGGATTTGCGGATTTTGCCGCAGGGCAATGGCGATGGCGTCCTCCAGGCAGAGGGGCATGGTCCCGGCCCCGAGAAAAGGCTGCCTCGGCTCCCCGTGGACGCACAGAAAGCCGCCGCCGAGCGCGGCAACAAGCAGGAGCAAGAGGTGGACGCGCCAAGGGATGGCGCGCGGGGATATTCGGGGCACATCTGTTTGAATCGCACGCGCGTTCTTCCTGGTCCGCAAGGGGTTTGCGGACTCGACCAATTGCGGCAAGATTGTTTCAGTTGGGCTGCTATTTCAGCAAAACTCTGCCGGAATTTGGCAAAAAATGACGAGCGCTTCTCAAGCTAAATTGCCAATCTTAAGCTGGCGGCGAGAACGTCGTCGCCTCCTGTCATCTATATGAAATCATCCTGTCGAAGTATCCTCCTCCCGGCCTTAGCTGTTGCCGGGTTCCTCCCCACCATGGCTTGTGCCGGTGATGCTGACCTTGCGTTGCCTGCCGCGGCCGAACGCGCCAAAATCACGTTCGACTTCCTCGGCATGCCGCTGAGCGGCTCCGCCATCCTCACCATTGGCCTCGTGATCGCCGTTTTGGGCGTCTTGTTTGGCCTTTATGAGTGTGCCAAGCTCCGCAAGTTGCCCGCTCACAAGAGCATGCTGGACGTTTCCGCCCTCATTTACAGCACTTGCAAAACTTACCTGCTCCAGCAGGCCAAGCTCCTCCTGCTCCTGGAGGTCATCATCGGTTGTACGATGGTTTACTACTTCGGCTGGCTCCAGCACCGCACGCCTCCCACGGTGGCGATGATTATCGGCTGGTCCCTTCTTGGCATCGCGGGTTCCTTCGCGGTGGCCTGGTTCGGAATGTTGATTAACAACATTGCCAATAGCCGCATGGCTTTCGCCGCCCTCAAGGGCAAGGCGCTGGCGGTTTCCGAAATTCCGACCCGTTCGGGCATGAGCATCGGCGTGCTGCTGGTGAGCATCGAGCTTTTCATGATGCTTGCGGTGCTTAAGTTCGTGGACCCGGCGCTGGCCGGCTCCTGCTTCATCGGGTTCGCCATCGGTGAATCCCTGGGCGCGTCCGTGCTCCGTATTTGCGGCGGTATTTTCACCAAGATCGCCGACATCGGTTCGGATTTGATGAAGATCGTCTTCGGCGTGAAGGAAGACGACGCGCGTAACCCCGGCGTGATCGCCGACTGCGCGGGCGACAACGCGGGCGACTCCGTTGGACCCACCGCTGACGGTTTCGAAACCTACGGCGTGACGGGCGTGGCGCTCGTGACCTTCATTCTTCTGGCCGTGGCCAACCCGGCTCACCAGTGGACGCTCATCATCTGGATCTTCGCCATGCGTATCGTCATGGTGCCGCTTTCGGTGATCGCCTGGAAGATCAACACTTGGTTGACCAAGGGCACGCAAGCCAATCAGGCCAAGTTCAATTTCGAGCACCCGCTCACGTGTTTGGTGTGGATCACCTCGCTGCTCTGCATCGCGGCCACCTTCATCGTCAGCTACTTCATGCTGGCCAAGGAATACCCCACCCTCTGGTGGCGGCTTTCCACGATCATTAGCTGCGGCACCATCGCCGCCGCCATCATCCCCGAACTGACCCGGATGTTCACCAGCACCAGCAGCGCGCATTGCCAGGAAGTGGTCAACGCTTCCAGCGAAGGCGGCGCGGGTCTGACGATCCTCTCCGGCCTGGTTGCGGGCAATTTCTCCTGTTTCTGGAAGGGCCTCACGATTGCCCTGCTGATGACGGTCGCTCTCGTGGTGAGCACGGGCACTGACGCCTTTGCCGCTTACATGACCTTCCCGGCGGTGTTCTCCTTCGGCCTCGTGGCCTTCGGTATGCTGGGCATGGGCCCGGTGACGATCGCCGTGGATAGCTACGGCCCGGTTGCCGATAACGCCCAGAGCGTTTTCGAGCTTTCCACCATCGAGCAGATCCCCGGCATTGAAGACGAGGTGAACCGCGATTTCGGGTTCAAGCCCGACTTCGAGCACGGCAAGGAACTCCTGGAAGAGAACGACGGTTGCGGCAACACCTTCAAGGCCACGGCCAAGCCGATGCTGATCGGCACCGCCGTTGTGGGTGCGACGACGATGATTTTCTCGCTGATTCTGATGCTCCAGACGCACTTCGGCTGGAAGGATCTCTCGGCGTTGAGCATCACGGAAGGCCGCATCATCCTGGGCCTCCTGATGGGCGGCGCGGTGGTTTACTGGTTCGCCGGTGCCTCGCAGCAGGCCGTGACCACGGGCGCTTACCGCGCGGTGGATTACATCAAGAAGCACATGCACCTCGACGGGGGCGCCAAGGCTTCCATGAAGGATAGCAATGAAGTGGTGCAGATCTGCACGAAGTATGCCCAGCAAGGCATGTTCAACATCTTCATCGTCATCTTCTCGCTCGCGCTCGGGTTCGCCTGCCTGGACCCGGTGTTCTTCGTTGGCTACCTCGTTTCGCTCGCCGTGTTCGGCCTCTACATGGCCATCTACATGGCGAACGCGGGCGGCTGCTGGGACAACGCCAAGAAGATCGTGGAAACCGAACTGCGCTGCAAGGGCACGCCGCTGCATGACGCCACCGTGATCGGTGACATCGTGGGCGACCCGTTCAAGGATACGTCTTCCGTGGCTCTGAACCCGATCATCAAGTTCACCACGCTCTTCGGCGTGCTGGCGGTGGAAATCGCCATCCAGATCACGGCCAACTCGGTCCGGTACAGCCTGGCGGGCATCTTCCTCGCCATCGGCTTGATCTTCGTGTGGCGCTCCTTCTACGGGATGCGTATTTCCAACCTCAGCCCGGCGGAACACATTCGCCAGAACGAGAAAAATAACGCGAACGAAACGGCTTCGGTGTAAGCCCGAGAACGCACGTTAGTTGATTCAATAGAAAGAGCGCGCCTGGAAACGGGCGCGCTCTTTTTTTGTGAGTTTTCAAATATTCTCGTGCCCAAGTTGTACTTGGGAACCAGAACAAGGAGTGCGCAGGGTGCGCTATTTTTTATCCGAGACTTCCTCGCCGGTGACGGTGGGGCCGCTGCTTAGGCGCGCTTGGGCAAGGGCTTCGCGCGGGTTCTCGGTGGGCTTGAAGTCGCCTCGTAACACGCGCAGCGCGTCCCGCTCTTGCTCGATTTCCGCCTGGGTGCGGAAGCCCATCCTCCGCAGGATGGGCAGCGGCGGAGCCCAACCGGCCAGGGCGAAGAGGAGGAGAAAGCTGCCGACCACGGCGGACCACGCGTACCATTTCTTGCTTACGAAAGTGCCGAGCGCGAGTCCCAGCAGGATTTGCAGGGATGCGCCGGTCTGGATGGCCCGCTCGAAATCCCATTCGCGGTCGAGTTCCTCAAGGCGGCGAGCCAGGGTTTCCTGGTCGGTGCCGCAGAATTGCTCCACGTTTTTTTGGGTTTGGTTGAAAATTCGTTCATTCAGCTTTCGGGATGTCCATTCGGAAATCCGGCTGGTGGTTTTGGGTAATGCAAAAAGCGCCATGGTAGTCTCCTCCTTTAATGGTATCGGAGGGATGGTGGCGGGGGGATTTATGACTCACGCAAAGGCGCAAAGGCGCAAAGAAAAGGCAGCCTTTTGCGTCTTTGCGCCTTTGCGAGAGAAAAATCAAGAGACCATTGAGGGCGGGCCACGAGACGGGAGATGCCCCCGAGACGTTCCGCCAGGCTTGGAGTGCTGCCTCCTGATGGGCTGAAATTCGGTTCCTCCAGAACTGCCCGCCTCCGCATTTTTCTTTGAAGGCACGAAGGCGCGAAGGCACGAAGCCTACCCGCAGAACCCACCAAAGACAGATGGTCTTTAGTACGGCACAGCCACTTAGGAAACTCCTGCCTTTCCCTCTGTGCTCTCTTTGCCTCTGTGGTGAATTTTCTTATGCCAACAACGCTTCCTTGCTTACGCCGTGCAGGGCAAAGACGCGCAGGATGGTTTCTTCGATCAAGTTGTTGGGGCAGGAGGCTCCGGCGGTGATGCCGATGATGACGGGCCGCTCGGGCAGCCAGTGTTCGGTGACGATTTCCCGCCGGGTTTGCAGGTCGTAGTGGTAGATGTGCTCGCGCGAGCCAAGCCGGGAGGCGTTGCCGATGAAGTAGGTGGGCACGACTTCCTGGCCCAGTTCGGCCAGGTGGCTGGTGTTGGACGAGTTGTAGCCGCCGACGACCAGCAGCAGGTCGAGCGGTTCGCCCAGCATTTGCGTGAGCGCGTCCTGCCGCTCCTGGGTGGCGCCGCAAATGGTGTCGAAGAAACGGAAGGTTTCCTGCGCTTTTTCGGGGCCGTCGCGGTCGATGATGGCGGCTTTGATGCGCCGCTGCACTTCCTCGGTTTCGCCACGGAGCATGGTGGTTTGGTTGGCGACGCCGACGCGCCGCAAGTGCAGGTCGGGATCGAACCCAGGGGAGGTGGCGCCTTTGAAGCGGGTCAGGAAGGCGGCTTTGTCGCCGCCATGGCGGATGTAGTCGCAGACGGCGTCGGTTTCCGCCAGGGTGAGCACGATGAGGTAGTGGCCTTTGCCGCCGCTGACGGCCCGGCTGGCGGTGGCTTGCGTTTCTTCGTGCTGGGCTTTGCCGTGGATGATGGAGGTGACGTCGCTCGCGGCGTTGTGCCGGACGCGTTTCCAAACGCTCATGACGTCGCCGCAGGTGGTGTCGACGATCTGGCAGCCGCGCTCCTTGATGCGGGCTTGCGTGGCGACGTCGGTGCCGAAGGCGGGGACGATGACGATGTCGCCCTGGCAAAGGAGGTCGAGATCCGGCGCGCCGTTTTTGCCGACGAGGTTGCGGATGCCGAGGGCTTGGATTTGCTGGTTGACCTCGGGGTTGTGGATGATTTCGCCCAGGATGAAGAGGCGCTTTTCCTTGAAAACTTTGGCGGCGGCGTAGGCGAGGTCGATGGCGCGCTCGACGCCGTAGCAGAAGCCAAATTGCTTGGCGAGCTTGACGGTGACGCCCGCCGAGGTGATCGCGCCGCCGTTGGCCCGGACGCGCTCGACGATTTCGCTGCGGTAGTGGGATTCCACCTGGGCCTGCACTTCGGCCATGACTTCGGGGGTCCGAAGATTGACCCGTGGATTGTCCTTTGGCGCTGGGCCGGAAGGTTGGGCCGGAATACCGGAAGAAGGCGTCGTCGTCATGGAAAGATTTTGGGTGGTGCTCACGAGAGGAGTCGAACCTCCACGGGTTTCCCCATACGGTCCTGAGCCGTACGCGTCTGCCATTCCGCCACGTGAGCGTTTCCCAAAAGCCTGGCGGCTCTAAGGGAGCGCCAAGGGAGGGTGACTCTGCCCGGTTTTTGGCGCGATTGCAACGGAAAAACGCGACTCTTCGTTCTTTGTAATCTGAAAACAAAAAAGGCACGGAGAAGATGTTCCCCGTGCCTTTCGCTAAATTGCGTTTTTTTTACGGCATCACTTTCACAGGCGTGCCGACGGAGACGTTGCGGAAGAAGGTTTCGGCCATGAAGCTCGGCATGCGGATGCAGCCGTGGCTGGCGGGCATGCCGGGCAGGAAGCCTTCGTGCATGCCGACGCCGGGGACGATTTCCATGAAGAAGGGCATTTTCGCGCCGTCATACTTGGCTCCCGGGGGCTTCGGGTCTTTGAGGGCGTCGATGTCTTTTTTGACGGGCGCGCCGGTGACGGCGTCCACGTAGTCGCCGTAGCGCGAGGAGACGTGGTCTTTGTCTTTGCGGATGATGCGGAAGCTGCCGGTGGGGGTGTTGTGCCCTTCGCGGCCAGTGGAGAGGCTGGAGACGCCCACCAGTTGAGCGCCTTTGTAGAAGTAGGCGCGCTGTTCGGAAAGCCGGATGATGATGGAGGGGGAGCCGCTGATGGCGTCGCCGTCCCAGTAGGAATCTTTGTCAAATTCGGGACGGCCGCGCTCGGGCATGGTGGCGATTTGCCCGGCGGAGGTGAGGTATTGGGTGCCGCGGTCAAGCCGGGGGTCGATGGCGCAGCCGGTGAGGAGACCGATGCCTGCCAGGAGAACGATGAGAGAACGTCGCATAGTCTGTATGAAGGAAAAACGGATTGCCGACTAAAGCGCGGTTCCGCCAAGGCGTCAAGAACCGTCGCGAACGAAGAGTTTGGGGATTGCCCCAGCGGCCGGGTTTTGGTAAAAGGCATGGTTCTACTTTGACCTATGCCGACTTACGATTATCAGTGTGAAAAGTGCGGAAAGACCTTTGAATACTTCCAATCCATGAAAGATGAGCCCCTTAAAGTTTGCCCCAAGGGGCTTTGCAATGAGAAAACCTGGGGCAAGGGGAAGGTGAAGCGTTTGATTGGCGCGGGTTCTGGCATTATTTTCCATGGCACGGGGTTTTATTGCACCGATTTCCGCTCCAAGAGCGGCGGATCGGCCCCCGCCGCAAGCACTTCGAAGTCTTAATTTTTTTACCATCCCCTCTATGCCTCCTCTCCCCACGCTGGTTTGCAAGCAGTGCGGTTACGTGAACGAAGGTGAACGGGTTTATTGCCACGGGTGCGGCGTGAAGCTGGACCGCGAGGTGGTGGCCACGTTGGAAAAAAAGATGCCCACGCTGGAGGAAAAACAGCGTGAGGTGCGAAAGATTATGTCGCCTCGAAGGGGAATGGGTGGACGGATTCAAGGGTCGTTGGTGAAGATGCTCATGGCTGCGGCCGTGGCGGCGGCGGTGATTTGTGCCGTGCGCCCCCCGGAGGATGCGGTGCCGCTGGATGCCAAGCGGGAACTGGCTGAAACGCCCCAGTTGCAAGTGATCCTGGAGGTGTTGCTGGCGCAGCCGACGGCACAGCGCCGCGCTTTGAACGAAAAAGACATCAATGGCTATTTGCGCAACGAGCGGTTCCGCAAGGTGCCCTCGTGGTTTACGAATGTGATCGCGCTCCAGCGGGTGTACGTGAACCTGGAGGAGGGCCAGGGGCGGTTGACGGTGGGGGGCAGCTTTTACGGCTGGCCGCTGTATGCCGGGCTGACGGGGTATTTCCAGCCGGGCAATGAGGGGCTCACCCCGGTGTGCACGGGCGGATTCATCGGGCGGTTGCCCATCCACCCCAAGCTGGCTGCGCTGGCCGCGCCCGCGGTGCCGCTGGTGGTCAGTTCGGCGGATCGCGATTGGAAGCTCATCGAGCGTTTGAAGTGGGTTCAATTTACGAAGGGGCAGGCGGTTTTTGAAACCAAGCCTGCCGCTCCCACGCAACCGGCAGCCGCCAAGCCGGTGGCGCCCGCAAAGCCCTTGTCCGCTCCGGCCAACCCATTTTCTACGCCCGTGTTTAAGGGTGGGTTTCGCTAAAACGATTCAATGAAAGCCATTTTCCGGGCTTTGGGGGCGTGGGCTTTGGGGATTGGGATGGCTGCGGCGACGGCCGGGGCCGCGGAGCCACAGCAGGGCGGCGGTTCGCTGCTGGACGTCCCGTCGCTGGTGCCCTCTCCCGATGCCTCCCCGAATGCCGCCGCACCCCAGCCGCCGAAAATGAAGGAGGCGCTGGTGCCGCAGGTGGCGCGTGGCATTGGGGCGGCGCAGCGGACGGTGAGTTTGTCGGGGCAGTTCGTGGTGTATTGCCCGGATGTGCGGATGCGGCTGGCGGTGACCGGGTTCACCGAGGCGGTGAAGCGGGATGTGCTGGAAATTTTTAAGGTTGGAGACCACTGGAAAATGCCGGTGGTGATCGATATTCGCCAGCCCGCGACGACGGACCCCGCGCGTCCCTTGAGCCGGGTGCAACTGGTGGAGACTGATGGCGGCTGGAGGGTGGAGATCGCCGTGACGTTGCGCGACGGGCAGTTGAAGGCGGTGAGGTTCCCGCAATTGGCCGTGAGGGCGGTGCTGCTGGAGCTGGCGTACCGCGACAAGCCGCCGCAACCCGGCATGAAGTATACCGAGCCGCCTTCCTGGCTTGTGGAGGGGCTGGCCGAGATCAGCCAGCGCAAGGCGACGGAAACGGCGCCGAACGCGGTGCTCTTCCGGCAGATGCTCGAGACGGGAAAGTTGCCCGGCATCGCGGATTTCTTGAGAAGCAACGCGGCGACGATGGACGATACGTCGCTGGCAATCCACGGGATGTGCGCGGCGAGCCTGGTGAACTTGCTCGCGGGGCTGCCCGGCGGCGAGGCTTCCCTTTACAAGATGGTGCGGAGTTTGCCGGATTCCAACGGCGAGCCGTTGAGCCTGTTGCTGAAAAATTTCCCGGCGCTCGGGGGCAGCGAGGCTTCCCTGGAAAAATGGTGGACGCTGGGGCTGGCCCGCACTTCGATCGCGGACGGCGGCATGGCGCTCTCGGTGGCGGATACGGATGCCCGGCTGGCGGCTTTGTTGACGCTGACCTTGGTGACGGATGAAAAGAAGAAGACCACGGCGGATTTCGCGCTGGCGGATTATAAGGCGTATTTGAAAAACCCGAGGGCAAAGCCGGCGCTATCGGCGCGGGGCGCAGAGCTTGCGGCACTGATGGGGCAATCCCACCCCTCGATGTGGATTGTGGAGAAGGAATACACTGCAATTATTGCCAGGCTGATCGGCGGCAAGACGCGGGGCATCGACAAGGCGTTTCAGCAGGTGGCCGAGCACCGTGCGCTGATCGTGAAGCACATGGACCAGGTGGCCGATTACCTGAACTGGTACGAGGCGACGCAGATGCCCGAGCAGAGCGGGGCGTTCGCGGATTTTCTCCGGAGCGCCAAGACGCTCGAAGCCCAGCCGCCGCCCAAACGCGACGACGCAATTTCCCGCTACATCGACCAACTGGAACGGGAGTTTGATTGATCCCGGCGCGCTATTCGTGCAGGTGGGATTGCAGGAACCAGAGGGATTTGTCCAGGGCGCGGGATTGGGCGGTGAAGAGGTCGGCGGTGTCGGCGTCGCCCAGTTCTTGAGCGGCCTGGATGGCTTCGCGGGTGGAGGCGGCCACCTCGGCGTAGCGTTCGACGAGTTCCTCGACGATGGCGAGATCCTCGACCACGTCCAGCGGCAGTTCGGGCAGGCGAGAAGCTGCGGCGGCCATGCGGGTGGTGCCCAGGGCCATGCCGCCCAGAGCTGTGGCGCGCTCGGCGATTTTGTCGATGTCCTCGAAGGTTTCCTCGGCGAGGGAGTCGAAGAACAGGTGAAGCTGCATGAAGTGCGGGCCTTTGACGTTCCAGTGGGCTTGCTTGGTTTGGCTGTAGAGGTCAAACGTGTCCGCAAGCTGCTGGTTGAGGAGCGCGACGAGCTTGTCGCGGCTGCCCGCGGGAAGCTGGATTTTGGTGGGAAAAGTGGAAACGGCGTTCATAGGTGTGCGAGGGGTGATTCGCACGTCGGGGCCAGGCCGGGCGGGCAAGCTTGTCCTTCCAATTAGGCTTCCGAATTAGGCTTCCGTTGTGTGCGCGGTTTCCGCTAAGTTCGGCGCCTATGCAAACCCTCGTGATCGGTCACAGAAACCCGGACATGGACTCGATTTGCTCGGCGCTCGCGTATGCGGAGCTAAAGCGGCTGACGGGGCACCCGGAGGTGGTGGCGGCCCGCGCGGGCAATACGAATGAGCGCATCGATTACGTCCTGAGCAAGTTTGGCGTGGAGGCGCCGATGCTGGTGACGGATGTTTCCCCGAAGGTGGAGGACGTGATGGAACCCGAGGTGATTTCGATCACGGCGGAGTCGTCGGTTTACGAGGCGGTGCAGTTGATCGAGCGCAAGCAGATGCGCGGCTTGCCGGTGATCGATGCCCAAATGCGCTGCCTGGGGCTGCTCTCGGCGTTCAAGGTGCTTTCGCAATTGGTGCCCGCGAGGGGCGAGACGGGCCGGGCGCGGATCGTGAAGGCGTCGCTGGAGGAGATTTTCCATACGTTCGCGGGCCGGATGATCCAGGGGGAGCCGCCGCTGAACGAGCGCGAATATTTGCTGCTGGTGGGGGCGATGGGGGAGGAATCCTTCAAGGAGCGGGTGAAGCGGTATGCGGGCCGGGAGGTGATTTTGATTGTGGGGGACAGGGAGGAGATCCAGCTCGCGGCGATTCGCGGCGGCGTGGCGGCGCTGGTGGTGACGGGTGACAAGCCGGTGAGCGCGGCGGTGCGGGCGGAAGCGGCCAAGTTCGCGGTGACGATCGCGGCTTCCCCGTGCGATACGGCGACCACGGTGTTGATGGCGCGCGGCGCGGTGAAGGTGGGCCACCGGCTGGACCGGGAGTATGTGAGCTTCGCGCCGGATGCGCTGCTCGCGGAGGCGCTCGATGCGACGGCGGCGAGTTCGCAATTCGTTTTCCCGGTGCTGGAGGAGGGCCGACTGGTGGGCATTCTTTCCAAGAGCGATTTTTTGAAGCCGATCCCGCGGCAATTGATCCTGGTGGATCACAACGAGCTTTCGCAGGCGGTGGCGGGGGCGAACAAGCTGCCCATTGTGGAGGTGCTTGACCACCACCGCCTGGGCGGGTTCGCGACGAGCCTGCCAATTCTGTTTTGGAACAACCCCGTGGGGTCCACCTCCAGCATCGTGGCGCTTTGTTACGAACAGCTTGGGGTGCCGATCCCGAAACCGATGGCGGGGTTGCTGATGGCGGGGTTGATTTCGGACACACTCAATCTTACTTCGCCGACGGCCACGCCGGTGGACCGCCGCATTCTGGAGCGGCTCTCGGAAATCGCGGAGACGGAGCCGACGAAGCTGGCGGAGGAGATTTTCTCGGTCGGTTCGCCACTTTTGACAATGACGCCGCGACAGGCGATCACGGCGGATTGCAAGGAGTACGAGGAGCGGGGGAAACGGTTCTCGGTGGCGCAGATCGAGGAACTGAGTTTCTCGAATTTCCATCGGCGGCGCGAGGAACTGGCGCAGGCGCTGGGCGATTATTGCCAGGAGAAGCATTACTATTTCGCGGCGCTGCTGGTTACGGATGTTTACGCGCAAACTTCCATGTTGCTGGTGAGCGGCGCGGAGGAATTTTTGCACCGCATCGATTACCCGCGCCAGGGCCGCAATGAATGGGCGCTGGACGGGGTGGTTTCGCGCAAGAAGCAGTTGCTGCCTTACTTGATCGACCTCTTGCACGGGATGAAGCAGAGCTAGCTTATGAAAGCACATACGGAGACTTTCGAAATCGCCACTCGCGGCAAGGGAACCTATGAGGTGACTGCCGAGGTGGAGGCCATTGTGCGCAGGAGCGGGGTGGGGACGGGGATTGCGACGGTGCTGCTCCAGCACACGAGCGCGAGCCTGGTGATTTATGAAAATGCGGACCCTTCGGCGCGGGTGGATTTGGAGCATTTCTTCGACCGCCTGGTGCCGGAGGATGCGCGGGGATTTGTGCACACGGAGGAGGGACCGGACGATTCGCCCTCGCACATTCGCATGGCGCTGACGCGTTCCAGCGAGACGATTCCCGTGGCCGGGGGCAGGCTGATGCTCGGGACGTGGCAGGGGATTTACGTTTTCGAGCACCGGAGGGCGGGGCATAGAAGAAGGCTGGCGGTAAGCGTGGTTGGGGTGTAGAGAAGAGAGGAAATTTTTTCCGCCTTCCATGGATAAATCCGCTTGTGAATTTTTGAATATCGGCGTGGCTCGCGTAGACGTTGGCCGGCAGAACCGTTGTGGCTTTCCCGAGGTGATTTTTGGCCCGGGCAAGACGCCGGAGGATATGGCTGCGATTGCGGGGGCGATAGTGGACCGGCATGGAGTGGTGCTGGCGACGCGCGTGACGGAGGCCCAGGCGCAGGCGGTGAGTCGCGCGATTCCCGATGCCTGCTGGCACGAGCGCGCCCGCTGTATTACGGTGGAGCGCCAGCCGTTGCCGAAGCTGGACGGCGCGGTGGCCGTGGTTTGCGCGGGCACTTCGGATTTGCCGGTGGCGGAGGAGGCGGGCGTGACGCTGGATGTTTTTGGCAATCGCGTGGAGCGGTTTTTTGACGTGGGAGTGGCAGGGATTCACCGGTTGCTCGCGGTGCGCGATGCCATTGAGGCATGCAACGCGGTGGTGGTGGTGGCGGGCATGGAGGGGGCGTTGCCGAGCGCCATCGCAGGCCTGGTGAGCAAGCCGGTGGTGGCGGTGCCCACGAGCGTGGGCTACGGCGCGAGCTTCGGCGGCGTGGCGGCGCTTTTGGGGATGCTCAACAGTTGCGGCAGTGGAGTGACGGTGGTGAATATCGACAACGGCTTTGGCGCGGCTTACGCGGCGGCGACGATCAACCGCCTGCTGCACACGGCCCGGCACGGCGGGTGATTCTTCGCGGCGGGCCCGGCGGCGGCTTGCCATTGCGCGGGTAGGGCCGGAAAGGTGCCCCGCATGAGCAACGTTCATATTTGTCTGAAAGACATTTTTGGCGTGGCGGTGAAATGCGAAGTGATCTTCTACCCCGGCGATACTCCGTTCCAAAACGGGACGGCGCTGGCGGTTTCCGGGCGGCGTTCCCTATGGCTGGGCGACGACGGCACCGGCAGCGCAACTTTGGCTGCCGGAAGGTATACGGTGCGGTTTGGAGGACTCACGGGCAACACTGACACGCTGATTATCGAGGTTCCCAACGACAGCGCGACGTACGAATTGACGGCGCTGATTTGCGCGGGTAACTGGATTGTGCCGTACCGGGACTTCCTTCAATGCGCCAAAAATCTCGCGGATGTCGCGGATGCCGGGGCGGCATTCGGGAATATCAAACAGCCCGCGACAACTGGCTCCACGGGTGTGGTGGCCTTGGCCACGGTGGTGGAGGTGAACGCGGGAGCTGACGCGGCCAAGGTGGTGACGCCCGCGACGCTGATCGCGCGGGGCTACCAGACCAAGGCGGCTGCGTTTACCGCGACCCAAAGCGGCCGCTACGCTCTCGATACCAGCGCAGGCGGTTTTTCCGTGACGATCGATGCCGCGCTCCCCGTGGGCGGGTTTATCGATTTCGCGGACGCTTTCGGCACATGGAACACCAACCCGCCTACTTTCCTGCGCAACGGATTTTTGCTCGAAGGGGCCGAGGTTCATTACGTCGATTCTGCCCAAGGCACGTTCCTGCGGATTTTGAACATGGGCGGCGCGGTGGGTCTGCGCATTTTGGAGGCCGGAACCAAGCCGCACAATTTGACGCTCCCGACGGTTACGGGGCAATATATCGGCCAGAAGTTTACCAGTAATGTGGGAACCTGGACCGGGGCTCCCACGGGTTATATTTATCAGTGGCAATCTTCAACGGACGGTTCGACGTGGACGGATATTTCAGCGGCGACGGCGAGCGCGTTTACGCCGGATGACGGGCTGCTGGGAGCCTATGTGCGCTTGATGGTTTCGGCCTCAAATGCGAACGGCACTAGTTTGCCCGTGGCCAGCGCGGCCAGCGCAGCACTTGCGCAAGCGCCATATCCGCCCGGAGTTGTAGCTGCCTATCATTTCGACAGCGCCGCAAATCTTCTGGTGGATTCAACGGGCAACGGCCACACGCTCTCGAATAATAACGGGGTAACGTGTGTTGCCGGGAAACTGGGCAATGCCGCTCAAGGCGACGGCAACTCTTATTTGAGCGGCAAACTGCCGCTGACCGCAGCCAGTGGCATTACGATGGCCTTTTGGGCGAAATTGACGGATACCGAGGCGAATTACCCCGAGGCTTTAAAACTGATGGATTCGAACGGATCGGGTGTGGTGGAAGTTTACCCATTTCACCCCAATTTTAACGGAGCCCTGGGAACAGGTCAGAACGGTTTCGATGTGTCCATCGCGACGGCACACGATACGGCCGTGCGATTCTTCGCTTTTGTTTATAATGCCGAGGCTGATACGGGAACGTTTTACGTTAACGACGGCTCTGCAACAGGCAGTGGAACTCTTCCCGGTGACCCTTCATCCATATCGGTTTTGGTGAACGCCATGGTGGGGTGGGTGGATGAACTGGTGATTTGGAACCGGGCGCTTTCCTCCACAGAAATCTCTCGACTCTACAACAACGGCAACGGGCTTGCCTATCCAGCATAAACCATGAGCATTCTTACTTTATCGGAAATCAATCAGGCGGTGGAGGCGGCTTATGCGACGGCGGCGACTGCCGCGACAGTTGTGCATTTGGGGCCGACGGCTATCGGCGACAACGCGACGCTCCAGACGGATGTTTACGACGGCCCGCAGGGTTCGGGCTGGGCGGTGACGGCCTTTATCACACTGGGTATGCAAAAGATCGCTATTTGCAAACAGGTGGGGCCGGAGACATGGCGAAATACCAGCGCGTTCACCGTGGCTGGGATCAACGCCGCGCAAAAGGCGCTGCGGGCGGCGGCTTATATGTCGCGCGGGTGCAGCGATCTCGATTACGTGGATGCCGTGACCAAGCAATCGTCGGGCGATGCCACGATCAAGGCTGCTGGCGATGCGCAGTTGGCGACCGTGCTTGCGGCGCGCCTCAAAATCAAAACGGATTACCCTTACATTTCGTAACCCCGGCCCGGCCGGGATGCGGCGGGCGGTGTTGGGTTTTCCCCAACCGCCCGCCGCGATTTTTTACAATGGATATGTGTGCAACGGATGACCAGATCCAGCGGATCTATGACCGGCTGGACGATATTGAAAGAAGTTTGGAGCGGCGGTTGCGGGCGCTGGAGTTGTGGCAGGCTTACCAGACGGGGAGGCTGACGGCGCTCGCGGTGTTTTTCAGCGCGCTGGGGGCGGCGGTAATCGCCTGCGCCGGGGTTTTCGCCCGGCATTTCAAAATGTTCGCGGCGGTGGTCGCGGCGGCGCTGGCGCTGATGCTGGCGGGATGCGCCGGAGCGGTGAACCCGGACGCCCGGTTCGGGGTTGCCGAAACGGCGGCTCATGTGGCTTCGGCCACGGCGTATGTGGATGAAGCTTCGGTTTCGGCGGGAGAGGCGCGGCGCGGGTTGGAAAAGATCAAGGCGGCGTGCGGCGAACTGGCCGGGACAAAGGCCGCAGGGGTGCAACCCGCGTTGGGGCGGATCGAGGAGGGGCGGATGGAAGCCGAGGCGCAACTGGAGCGGGTGACGGTGAAGCTGGCTTCGGCCAGGGAGGAGCAGGCGCGCACTGAGACGGCATTGCGGGAGACGCAAGGCAAGATCGACTCGATGGAAGCCTACACGGTGTCGCTGGCGAAGGATCGCGATGCCGCGGTGGAGCGCGCCGAGGCGCTGCGAAAAACCAACGGCACGCTGGCGGGGCGGCTTTCGCGGCTGGCGTTGCTCGTTGCCGGTTGCGCGGCGGCGTTTGTGTGGCTGCTCGCGCGTGGGCTGGGGCTTAAGGCGCTGCCGGTGCCTTATCGCTACGTGTGGCCCGGGGCCGCTGCGGCCGCCGCCGGGGCCGGGGTTTATGCTTACCTGAGGTTTTATCTATGAGACGCCGCCAACATCCGTGGACGAGCCGCAAGCTGTGGATGACGCTCGCCGCCAATGGGATGATGTGGGCGGCTTACGAACTGGCGCTGCGCCATTTGTATGCCATGCCCGAGGCGAAGGTGGCGGCGTTCACGGCGCTGACGCAGACGGTGCTTTACGGGATCACGGCGGTATCGGCGGCGTATGTGGGCGTGACGGGTTTTGTGCAGATGCGCCAGCAGGTGGCGAGCGACGTGGCGCAGGGCGTGGAGGAGCAGATCACGCGAACGTTCGCGCCGAAACAGTTCGATGACCCGGGGGTGGTATGATCCAGTATTCACGGCGGTTCACGGCGTTCATGCCTTTCATTTTCAAATGGGAGGGCGGCTATGACAATGACCCGGACGACCCGGGCGGGGAGACGAAGTATGGCATCGACAAGCGGAGCCACCCGGAGGTGGATATCCGAAATCTCACGCGCGAGGGGGCGCTGGAAATTTACTGGCGCGCTTATTGGGTGAAGTACGGCTGCGAGTGGCTGGCCGGGCCGGTGGGGGAGGTGTTCTTTAACGCGTGTGTGAACTGCGGCGCGGGACGGGCGCGGCAGTTGCTCGCGGCTACGCCCACGCCGCACAGCGCGGGCGGTTTTTTGGATGCGCAGGAGGCGTTTTACCGGCGGTTGGTGGCGGCCCGGCCCGCGCTGGGCAAATATCTCAAGGGCTGGTTGAACCGGACGGCGGATTTGCGCCGGTGGGCGGAACCCGGGGGCGGCGGGTTCCGCCCTTGACTTGGACGGCGGCAATGGGTTCGATGGATGGAGATGAAACCGGTTTACACGCTCGAAGATTTGCGCGGCTGGCAGGCTGCCGCCGCCGGGGAGGAGCCGCCCATTCGCCTGGCCGTTTTTGGCGATCCCGTGGCCCATTCGCTTTCGCCCCAAATGCACAACGCTGCTCTGGAGGCGTGCGGCATTCCGGCGCGTTATTGCCGGTTGCATATTCACCCCGAAGAGCTTGCCGAGGCACTGCGGCTTTTGCCGAAGGCGGGGTTTATCGGCTCCAATTTCACCATTCCCCACAAAGCGGCGCTGATGGGGCTGCTCGACGCCGTGGATGAGCACGCGACCAAAATCGGCGCGGTGAACACGGTGGTGGTGGAGGGGGATCGGCTCACGGGGTTCAACACGGACGGGCCGGGGCTGCTGCGGGCAGTGCGGGCCGAGTTTGGCGTGGATTTGCGCGATTTGCGCGTGATGGTGTTGGGCGCGGGCGGCGGCGCGGGCCGGGCAATTTCAACCCAGTGCGCCATCGAGAACTGCCAGCGGCTGGTGCTGGTGAACCGGACCTTTGAGAAAGCGCAAACGCTGGCCGGGGAATTGCAGCCGTATTTTAAAGGGCCGCAGGTTTACGGGCCGGTGCGGCGGCTGGAGGCGGTGCTGTGGGATGAGGCGGAACTGGCGCGCCAGCTTGCGAACACGGATCTTGTGATTAACGCCACCTCCTGCGGGATGAAGCGGACGGACCCTTCCGTGCTTCCGGCGGCCATTTTGCGGCCGCATTTGCTGGTGTTCGACACGATTTACACCGCGCAACTCACGCCGTTGCTGGTGGACGCGCAGGCGGCGGGGGCGCGCATTGCCAATGGGGCTTCCATGTTGCTTTACCAGGGGGTGCTTTCGTTTGAGATATGGTTCAACCGGGCCGCGCCGGTGGAGGCCATGCGAGCGGCGATGGAGAAGGCGATGGTGGAGCGATAGATGGGGTGCAGGGGGGCAAGCCCCCCTGACGGAGGGTTTGGGAGGCAGCGCC
>CAZEOO010000021.1:0-53085 GCA_964513965.1 uncultured Chthoniobacteraceae bacterium | reverse complement strand
TGCGCGGCGGGGCGGAATAAAAGACAAACTTTACCAGCCCTTTAAAAAATTGCCATCTTTGATTATTTCAACACGCCTTCCACCCGGGCGAAAATCCTTTCCCGGGCCTTCTGCATAGGGGGCCGATGGCGAAGCTTTCTCGACAGCCCGCAAATTGTGGTTACGATCGTCGCTTTGGAAAAAGGATCTGCCCCATGAACACAAACAAGATTGGCATCGCAACGAAATTGGTCTTTTTGGCAGCCCTCGGCATTTTTCTGTTTCTAGGAACAGGCTGCGCATCGTTTCAGTGGTAGGCCACTGACGCAAAGCGTTCCTTCGAATCCCCGCCGGGAATTAATTCTGCTATGCTTAGGATATGAAAGCCTACAATTGGACGAGCCAGATCAAACCGCTATACGATAAGGCCCTCGCTCTTTACCAGGCAGGCCATCGCGATCCGCAAACCCTCTTCGACCCGCAAGAAGTGGAACGGTTGAAGGAAATCGGAGCATCGGCGATGGAATTCTACGATTTTGCCGAAGACGCCGATTCCCTGGATTGGGAAACCGCGCTCCTGATCCTTTCCGTGCGGCGGGATTACTTCCTGGTCATGCAGAAAGGGGTTCCTTCGGCGCGCCGTCTCACCCTGGCCGATTTTCCCGCCAAAACCGCGGAACTGGACGGGATTCCGTGGCTTCCGCGCATCATCCAAAAAGCATTGGGGAGATTGCGCGGCGAACTTCCCCTCGACCTGATGTATTGCTGCGGCGGCGACCGGGCATTTTTACGCCAGTTCGATCTCCATCCGGCTGATTTCCTGCGCGAAGTCTGGGCCACCGCCGGAGACGAACAAAGGGTTCTGTCGTATGTCAAAAGGGGCGGAAAGCCCGCCGGAATCCAGTAACGCGGTTCCAATAGCCCGGAGATTCAGCAAAGCCTCCTGCGAGGAGCTTTCCCGGCCTGGGTCAATTAGGTTGGGACGCTTTACGCGTGCACAGCCCAGGAGAGCTTTTGAGTATCGCTGTCAATGTTCGCAATTAACAAACAGCCGCCTCATATTTTAACAACTAAGAAATTAACTTTGACAACCCGATAGATGCATCCTAGGGATAAACCTAGTTCGCATCTTCCAATTGCAAAGCTTTAGTTGTTCATTATAACAAAACAAATGATGTGTACCTCTCCCTGCACTGGTTTCTTGATTGAAAACTTGACCTTGGAACTAAGCGCCAAAGCGTTCAAAGACGACTCGGAAGAAACGCTGCGCGCGGTCTGCGGCAAGCTATTTGAACAATGGGGGCATCTGCGGCACCACGCAAAAGGTTTGTCCGTCATGCTCTGGCTTGCCGATGGCAGCGAAATCCTCGAATACACCGGACGCCTGGCCGACACCTTTGAGTGGGCCTATTGGATCGGCACCGCAAATCCGGAATATGTAACGCCGGGCGATCCGCGCGATCTTTCTCACAACTTAAGCTACAATCCCGTCAAATATATAGAGAATCCCGCCGTGCGCAGCTACAGTTGGGTGAAGCGTCTGGTTCAAATCCTCCGCGAATTGGGAGGACCGAACATCCGCATTGGAGCCACGTTCGATCCCGGTCCGGAATTTGCCTACTCGGATTTCAAAACGAATAGGCACAGCGAGATGGGCCGCAAATTGCTGGGATTTAATACCCATTTCATCAAGGTCGACTCTCTTCTCAATGCCGACCCGAAGTCCTACGCGGGGTTCCCCAATGGCATCCCGCAAGGCACTCCCTTTGGTTCTTTCCTCGGGCGCCAGTTTGCACATTACGCCAAAGACATCGGCTTCGACTATCTGTGGCTTTCCAACGGGATCGGCTTCGGCTTTGAAACCTGGCGCATTCAAGGGGCTCTTTTCGATGGCGAAAGCTTCCACCCCGAGAACACGCAAATCAACCAAGCCGGGCTGCTTGGCTTCTGGAGCGCGTTAACCGCGGAGCTCAAAGGCATCCCCATCGAAACGCGAGGCAGCAATATGTCCGCCGGCATTGAGATGGCGTCTGATGCCGCTCCCATCAAGGACATCTACCGCCTCTACCATCCTGATGCGCCGGTAAATTCCCCTTGGGCCGCGCTCAACTATGACACCGGCACCGAGATCGCAGGGTGGATGTCGCACATTGCCGAACCGCCCACTGGAAGAATCCCTTTCCGCTACTACATCCACGATCCCTGGTGGGTGAACAGTCCCTGGCTGGACCGCTACGGGCGCGAACCGTGGGACATCTATCTGCCTCTTTCCGTGGCCTCGGTGGACGCTACCGGCAAGGCGCGCGGTGCGAACAGCGTCTCGTTTCTGTGCGCCGATAACTCCTATGGCGAAATGCCGGATCAAGTTCCGCAGGAGGTCACGCCTCATGTGTTGGAAGCCTTGCGGCATCGACCGGACCAGGCCGGGCCGCTTCTATGGCTCTATCCTTTCGCTGAATACCATGACCTTGTTTTTGGGGAAGAACGGCACCCCGACGCCGTCTTCGCGGAAGACTCCTTTATCGCCGCGTCCATCCAGAACGGCCTTCCGTTGAACACAGTCATCAGCTCAGCCGCTTTCCGCAAAGTTCAGCCTAAGGGGAGTATCGTGATCGCTCCAATGTCGGCAATGAGGGGAGAACTTCTGGACGCTATCGACCGATACATCGAAGGCAACGGCAAGCTATTGCTCTATGGGCCTGCGGAATATGCAGATCCCGCCCTGCTGGGCCGCCTGGGCCTTTCCTTGAGCGAAGGCCTGTCTGGCGCTTTCTCCATTGAAAGCAGCATGGCTTGCGATGATGCGGAAAATGGCGCTTTCGCGAAGTCATTCGTTGCTTATCCACAATTCTGCGGAGGTGCTTTGCGAGAAACAGCAACCTCTGGAAAAATTCTCGCGGAAGCCATTCAGGGCAAGGAGCGGCGCGTGATCGCCATCGCCAAAGAATCCCTGGTTTGGGTTCGCTCTCTGCTGACCAGCGTGGATCACAACGCCCAATCCGGGAGAATTTTGTCGGCGCCGCCTTCCGCGCAATATCCAGTGGAGCGTCTTCTGCGCTTGGCACTTTCGCATTTGGGATTCAGTTGCCTCAACCACACGGTTGATGTGGAGCAACTGGTTCCTCGCTTCAATGTCAGCCGCTTTTGCAATGCGTTTTACTTCTCCGGTTTCTGCCCCGACACCACCGTTGAAATGGAGGTCCGCATGCCGCTCGGCGCCCCTGTTCTAGGCGAACTCGAAACCCTCGTTCGCAATGGCGCGGCGGTGATGAGGATGCCCAAGAGCTGGCATAAAGAGTGCCGCCTCTTCATTGCCTCAAGCCACGATGGCGTCGTCTCCGCCAAAGAGTGTCCCGTGGGCTATCCTGGGCGCAGAAGATGCCTCGAATACTCAGGCTTGAAAAATGCAACCGTTCATTTCCTGCCACCTCCGGAGGCGCTGGGGAAAATCGAAGCGACGATGAACGAATGTCCGATCGAGGGAGCCGTAGCCACACCAACCGTTCATGGCCCACTTCTCACCCTGGAACGTCTCAGCGGAACGCTCAAACTCATCTGGTAGCCCTCATTTTATGACCTCTCATTTACAAGCTTCACCCTCCCATATGCAACGCGCCGAGAACTTGCTCTCGCAAATGTCGGTGGAGGAAAAAATCGGCCAACTTTGCAAACTGGATGGGTTCAGGTCCTATGAGCGGCATGGCGACACGATTACCCTCAACCGCGAATTCACGGACAAGTTCGCGGAAGTCCAGATAGGAACCATGTACGGCCTTTTGCGCGGTGACTGGTGGACCGGCAAAAACTGGGAAAGCGGCATCGAACCCAAGCTCATGGCCTCGACGGTCAACCTATTCCAAAAATACGTGATCGAAAACACGCGCCTGCACATCCCGCTAATGATCGCGGAAGAAGCCCCGCATGGCTTGATGGCTTTGGGGTGCACCGTTTTCCCCACGGGGCTGGGCATGGCGGCCACATGGAATCCCGCGCTGATGGAAAAAGCCGCGGCCGTTATAGGAGCGGAAGGCGCGGCTGCGGGGATTCACACCGTTTATGGTCCCATCCTGGACATTCCCCACGATCCAAGATGGTCGCGCACCGAGGAAGACTTTTCCGAAGATCCTGTCTTGACCAGCGCCATGGGGGTGGCCTACGTCGAGGGCTTGCAAGGGGGGAGTTTTCCCAAGCGCGGGGGGCTCTTTGCCACGCTCAAGCACATCGCCGCCCACGGTGACCCGGAAGGCGGCCACAACCAAGCCCCGGCTCATTTGGGGCCCATCGAATTTCGCAACGTCCAATTCAAGCCTTTTGAGGCGTGTATTAAAGCGGGAGCCCGTTCGCTCATGTCCGCGTACAACACGATCGACGGCATTCCATGCACCGCCAACCGCGCACTCTTAACGGGCATCCTCCGGGACGAATTAGGCTTTGACGGCTTTGTCGTTTCCGACCGCAGCGCCATTCCGCTTCTGATGCATCAACGCTTTGCTTCCGATGAGGCCGATGCCAGCGCCAAAGCCCTCAAGGCCGGGCTCGACACCGACGAAGGCTGCATCGACTTCCATTCCAAGGGGCTGCGCGAAGCCTTGCAGCGGGGGCTCATTACGATGGAGGATCTGGACCAAGCCGTTCGGCGTGTCCTCGCGCTGAAATTCCGCCTTGGACTTTTTGACGATCCCTATTTCAAATGCGGCAACGCCGTCGAAATCGTGGGATCTGGAGAGCACCGGGCC
The DNA here is from genome assembly GCA_964513965.1 of uncultured Chthoniobacteraceae bacterium. GTDB lineage: Bacteria > Verrucomicrobiota > Verrucomicrobiia > Chthoniobacterales > Chthoniobacteraceae > UBA695. Next base: position 48,370 of record CAZEOO010000021.1, on the reverse strand, counting down.
ATTGCTCTGGAAGTGGCTCGTCAATCGCTGACGTTGCTTGCGAACAAATCCGATACGCTGCCCCTTGTAAATGCCCAGCGGATTGCCGTCATCGGTCCGAACGCCGACACCCCAATGAACCAACTGGGGGACTACACAGCCCCGCAGCGGCGCGAGGATATACAGACCGTCCTCGATGGCATGAAGCAACTGGGCGCGAGGCATCATGTGGAGATCCGGTATTCGAAAGGATGCAAAGTGCGATCCCTGCGCCGCGATAGGTTTGAGGATGCCCTCAAAGCCGCTCAGGAATCCGACGCCGTTGTCCTGGTTCTTGGCGGTTCCAGCGCAGCGGACAGCAATAGCGGTTTTCTCGAAAACGGAGCCTCGCGCATCAAAGAAGTTGAAGAGAATTCCGAATTCGACAAGGAGAGCGGCGAAGGTTTTGACCGTGCCAAGTTGCGGCTGGGCGGCGTTCAGATTGAACTGCTGCGCCAGCTCAAAACCTTGGGCAAGCGAATCGCGACCGTGCTAGTCATGGGGCGGCCACTGGTTATCGACGAAGTCGTGGAGCTTTCCGACGCCGTGCTGCTGGCCTGGTATCCTGGCATGGCGGGCGGGCAGGCCATAGCGGAGGCCCTGTTCGGAGAGATCACCCCTGGCGGCAAATTGCCGATCTCATTTCCGAAAGATGAGGCGCAGTTGCCGGTCTATTATAATTCACACTCCCCGCGTAATGATTATATCGACCTCTCCGGGAAGCCTGGTTTCTCCTTCGGGTTCGGTTTGAGTTACACGAAATTCGAATATTCAGAACTGCAACTCGACAGGACCTCCATTCGGCCGGATGAATCCATCACGGCAAGCGTGAAGCTGACGAATAGCGGCGAGCGTGAAGGAGACGAAATTGTCCAGCTTTACCTGACGGCTCATTGCTCAAGCATATCGCGGCCTTACCGTGAGTTGAAAGCGTTTCAGCGCGTCCACCTAAAAGCCGGAGAGTCCACAACGCTACAGTTCAAATTGGCGAGCCACGAACTTGGAATTTACGGTGCGGACCTGAAATGGAAAGTCGAACCCGGGCGCTTCACCGTTGCCTTGGGCGGGAGCTTGGATTCGCTGCTTGAAACCATCTTTGAAGTTGTGAAATAAGGCGAAGAAACCTCATCCCCCTCATAGCGACTCCTGTTTTAGTGGCAAACAAAACTATTACTCTGTGGCACCTGGTAAGCTCCGCAACTTTCACGCACCACCAATTGCGGGGTTATGAGTACGGAGCGGGGTGGCCACTCCGGTTGGGCGATGCGCTGAAGCATGGTGTGGAAAGCGGTGATGGCGATTTCACGGCACGGTTGGTGAATCGTGGTCAGAGGAACGCCAAGCAGCGTGGCATACCGGACGTCGTCGAAACCAGCTACCCGCACATGGCCGGGCACGCGTAGTTTGAGTTGTTCGAGAGTGCGCAGCAAAACAGCAGCAGTGTAATCGTTGGCGCAAATGAAGGCATCGAAGAGCTTAGCTGCGGTGAGCTTACGAACAAATTTCAAATCGCTCGGGTCGCCCCATGCTACCCAGTCCGGGCGCATTTCGATCTTGTGGCGCAGCAGTGCTTCGCGAACCCCGGCGATCCGGATGTCCACGCTGGGCGCCGAGCGCGGACGAGCGATAAAGCCAATGCGCCGACAGCCCAGCTTCACCAGATGCTCGGCAAGCAAATAGCCCCCCCTGAAATTATCGATGCCAACGAGGTCGAAGTCGCTTCGGTTCGGGAAAGCGCGCAGATCGCGGTCCAGTAAGACGACCGCGATTCCCTCATCGCGTAGACGGGTGGCGATACCTTCGTTGACCTTGTCTTTCTCAGCGGAAAGCTCAAACGGAGCGAAAAAGACGCCGTTCACTTTTTGCTGGATGAATTGCTCGCACAATTCCTCGGCGTGTTCCCGGCTCATCTCGTCATCATGGCGGGGGCGGACTGAACCGCCCCACAAAACACTATAATCATGGACCCGAGCTAGGCTGACGATTTCACCACAGATCAATTCGAAAATCTCTGTGGTGCCGAGGCCGGGGATAAGTAGTCCGAACCGCTTTGTTGCCGGGCAGTTCGATGCCCCGCAGACATAGGAGCCCGAACCGGCGCGTCGTTCGATGAGTCCCTCCGCTTGGAGATCCCTCATGGCTCTGGCTACCGTGGGACGCGAGGTGCCGAATTGAGCGACAAGCTGTGCATCACTTGGCAACCGCTGCGCGCTCAGGTATCTCCCGGAAAGAATGGATTCGCGGATATAATGGAAAATCGTGCGATGAAGGGGTTCCGCCATGGAGTATACAGGTTGCAAAGCTGATATTACAGGTATTCGGTTTGTGTTCGCAATTCGATTTTACAGATTTCTCCACTTGCACAATGATCCGTCGAAAGAACCCCACCAACTGTTCTCTTCTTTCCTCCCATGATTTCTTTTTCGCATCCCGTTCCCACCTGTAACAATCCGCGCACCTCTCTGCTCAACTGTTGTATTCTCCGTAGCGCCGTCGTGGCCGCGCTGGGCGGCTTGCTATTTGGCTTCGATACCGCCGTTATCTCGGGCGCGACGGAGGCGCTTTCAAAAGTGTTTGCCCTCACCGAAACCTTGAAAGGGTTGACGGTGGCGATTGCGATTATCGGTACGGCGCTGGGCGCGATGTTTGCCGGGATTCCTGGCGAGCGTTATGGCGCGCGGGAATGTTTGAAGGTGCTTGGCCTCCTTTTCCTCGCCACCTCAGTGGGTTGCGGCGCGGCGTGGAACTGGTATTCGTTTATGGCATTCCGCTTTCTGGGCGGATTGGCGATTGGTGGTTCCTCTGTGCTCGGCCCAATCTATATTGCGGAGGTCTCTCCGGCGAAATGGAGGGGCCGTCTCGTGGGCTGCTTCCAGTTCAACGTCGTGGCGGGCATCCTACTGGCTTACCTGTCAAACTACCTCATCGGGCTTTTGGACCTCGGCAGCTTTGAATGGCGGATGAAGCTCGGCATTGGCGTGGTTCCCTCCGCCCTCTTTTTTGCGATGCTCTTCACTATCCCGCGCAGCCCGCGTTGGCTCGTCAAAACGCGGAACATTGAGGAAGCGCGCGAGGTCTTGGTGCGGGTGGGCGAAGAGGACGTGGACGGCGAATTGCGCGACATCATCGACTCCATTGACGCAGATCACGGGCATGCCGACGAACCGCTGTTTTCCCGCAAATACCGCTTCCCGTTGTTCCTGGCGATCTCCGTTGCGATGTTTAACCAACTCTCGGGCATCAACGGCCTGCTTTACTATCTGAACGACATTTTCGCGATGGCTGGTTTTTCCAAAGTCTCGGGCGATCTTCAGGCCGTGGTCATCGGCGGCACCAATCTCTTCTTCACCCTGCTGGCAATGACGATTATCGACAAGATAGGGCGGAGACTTTTGCTGCTCATCGGCTCCATCGGCACCACCCTCAGCCTGGCGGGGGTCGCCGCGATCTTTTTCACCAACCAACACCACGAATTGCTAGTTTGGATGCTCGTGGCTTACATCGCCTTCTTCGCCTTTTCGCAGGGAGCCGTCATCTGGGTATTTATTAGCGAAATTTTTCCCAACCGCGTGCGTGCCAAGGGGCAAGCGGTTGGCAGCTTCACGCATTGGGCGATGTGTGGGCTGGTTTCATTTTCATTCCCCCTGCTGGCCAAGTCCTCTGGCGGCTATCCGTTTGTATTCTTCGCGACCATGATGCTCTTTCAGTTTTTCGTGGTGCTCTTCATTTACCCTGAAACCAAAGGCATTTCTCTGGAGGAGATGCAGAAGAAACTAGGCATCGAATAAGGCGCCATGGGAACCCAGGTTATCGTTGGCATTGGAGAATTGCTCTGGGATTTGCTGCCCGGTGGAAAGCAGCCCGGAGGGGCGGCGGCGAATTTTGTGTATCACGCGGGCATGCTCGGTGCGCAAGGCTGGTTGGTATCGCGTGTGGGCAATGACGCTCTGGGGCATGAACTCCTCAAGCGGCTTGATGCCATCGGCGTCGCTTCCGATGGCGTGACCTTGGATCAGGACTCGCCGACCGGCACGGTAAAGGTAGATGTCTCCGAGGAAGGTCAGCCTTGCTTCACCATTTGCGAAAACGTGGCGTGGGATCGCATCATCGCGAATCAGCGGGCGCTTGAAGCCGTCGCCAGGGCTGACGGGGTTTGTTTCGGCACTCTCGCCCAGCGAGGCGAAGTTTCTCGCACGACCCTTCGGGCTCTTGTCACCGCCGCCCGGCCTGAAGCACTGAAGATTTGCGACATCAATCTGCGCTCCCCCTTCTATTCCCAACCGATCATTGAAGACTCGCTTCGCTTGGCCAATGCGTTGAAGATCAACGACCAGGAACTGCCCATCCTGGCGGAAATGTTCGGTTTGGCGGGCAAACCCGTCGAGCAACTTGCTGAATTAACCCGGCGCTACGGATTACGGTGGGTGGCGCTGACGCGCGGAGCCCACGGCAGCTTGATCTACTCGAAAGGAGATTATTCGGAGCACCCCGGATTCCCTGGACCGGTGGCCGATACGGTCGGCGCGGGGGATTCGTTCACCGCCGCCCTGGCGATGGGATGGCTTGCGGGCTGGAAGCTCGAAACAATCAACCGCCGAGCCAACGAAATCGCCGCCTACGTCGTTTCGCAACCCGGCGCCACACCCCGGCTCCCCGAACAACTCATTGCCCATTTTCCCAAGGCTAACCTTCAAAAAGCCAACCCTAAGCTTCTATAAAACAGTATGATAAGCAGAATCATCGCCTGTGTTGCACTCTTGCTAACTTCCGCCCTTGCCCATAGTGCGGACGACCTCGTGATCGCCGATTTTGAAGCAGACACCTATGGCGACTGGAAAACTACGGGCGACGCCTTCGGATCAGGTCCGGCGCACGGCGCGCTATCTGGCCAGCAAAAAGTAGAAGGGTTTATCGGCAACGGATTGGTAAATTCGTTTTACAATGGCGACAGCGGCACCGGCACGTTAACATCCCCGGCGTTTAAGATTAAATGCCGATGGATCAACTTCCTGATTGGCGGCGGCGGATTCGCAGGGAAAACGTGCATCAACTTACTGATTGATGGCAATGTAGTCCGGACCGCCACCGGGCCAAATACGGTCTCTGTAGGCAAGGAAGCCCTCGAACCACAGTCGTGGGACGTGAGCGAGTTTTCCGGAAAAGAGGCAGTCCTAGAGATTGTTGACCAAGCCACGACGGGATGGGGCCACATCAATGTCGATCAAATTGTACAGAGCGATACAAAACCCGCGATCCCCATCAAAAACACGATGCGCCAAATCGCAGTGACAAAACCCTATCTGCTGCTGCCAATCAAGAACAACGGAGCCAATCGACGCCTGACATTCGTCGGCGATTGCAAACCGGAGCCGCCCATCGACCTTGCGCTCGCCGATGGAACACCGGACTGGTGGGCTGTGAAAGACATCACGGCATTCAAGGGCAAGGAGATCACATTGACGGTTGACAAGCTGCCGGAAGGCTCGACGGCCTTATCGGCCATCGAGCAGTCCGACCAAACAAGGGCTCCAAAGAATCTGTATCATGAGCCGTTGCGTCCGCAGTTCCATTTTTCCTCCCAGCGCGGCTGGCTCAACGATCCCAACGGCTTGGTCTTCTTCCGAGGTGAATATCACCTTTTTTACCAACATAACCCTTACGGCTGGCACGGGGGCAACAAGCATTGGGGCCACGCGGTCAGCCGCGACCTCGTCCACTGGAAAGAGCTGGGCGAGGCGCTTTATCCCGATGAACTGGGGCCGATGTTCAGCGGTTCGGGAGTGGTTGACAGAAAGAACACCAGTGGCCTGGGCAAGGACGGCCAACCGCCTCTTGTGCTCTTGTATACGGCATTTGGAAACCCAACGACACAATGCATAGCTTATAGTTTAGACGGCCGGGCTTTCACCAAATACAACGCCAATCCCGTGCTCAAACAAATTGCCAAAGGCAACCGGGATCCAAAAGTGATCTGGCATGAACCCACACAACGCTGGGTGATGGCGCTCTACGTCGAACTCCCTTCCATAGAGAAAGACGAAAAAGGGCAGCCCAAACGCAACCATACCATTCATTTCCTGAGTTCGTCGAACCTCAAGGACTGGACGTTGATGAGCCAAATCCAAGGATTTTGCGAGTGCCCGGACCTCTTCGAACTGCCGCTGGATGGCGATACCAAGAATCAGAAATGGGTCATTACCGCCGCTATCAGCGACTACATGGTCGGCACCTTTGACGGCACAGCTTTCACTCCTGAAACTCCGAAACTACGCAGCCATTTAGGCGGAAAGTGTTATGCGGCGCAAACTTTCAGCGACTTGCCGATGAACGGAGGACGCCGGATCAGCATAGGTTGGCTTCAGTCGGACTCGCCGGGCATGGCGTTCAACCAGGAAATGTCGCTCCCGGTTGAATTAAAGCTCGTTTCGACCTCCGCTGGACCTCGGCTGACATGCACGCCCGTCGAGGAACTTAAAATGCTTCGAGGCAAAGCACATCGCTTCGCGTCGCTCACACTGAATCCCGGAAGCGTCAATCCATTGGCTGACATTCGTGGAGAGTTGTTGGAGATTCGCATCAAATTTAGTCCCGGCGAGGCCAAGGAATTCAGCCTCAACGCGCGAGGGGCATCGATTATCTACGATACGGCTCACCAGGAGTTTGTGGTCAACGGACAGCGTGCCAAAGCCCCGCTCCATGATGGCTCCCAACAATTGGCGATCTACTTGGACCGAACATCTATTGAATTATTTGCCGACAACGGCCTCGTTTACCTGCCACAACCGTTTATGCCGAAGGCCAGCGACACTTCCCTCCAACTGAGCGCGACGGGAGGTTCAGTAAAGATCGAAACGTTGGAAGTCTACCCCTTGCATTCAGCGTGGGAATGAGGCCGCCGTCTGGCTCGAAACGATCAACGTCGAGTCCATGGAATCGCCGCCTACGTTGTCTCTCAACCCTCCAACCTTACGATAGTCGTCCAGACCACGGGAGGATGGGGCACGTCCGTGTCGATCAAATCATTCAGAACAACACCTAGATAATCACTTTAAAAACATATGAAGCGCAAAATTGTAGCAACACAACCCTACCTGCTTTTGCCGGTCAAGAACGGCGGAGCCAATCGAAGCCTGGAACTCGTTGTCGATGGCAAAGCGGAGCCAGCCATCGACGTTGCGCTCGCTGATGGAACACCGGATTGGTGGGCTCGGAAAGACATTTCAGCCCTAAAGGGCAAGGAGATCACACTGACGGTTGACAAGCTACCGGAAGGCTCCACTGCCTTATCCGCTATCGAGCAGTCTGACCAAACCAAGGGCATAGAGGATCTGTATCAAGAGCCGTTGCGTCCACAGTTCCATTTTTCATCCCAGCGCGGCTGGCTCAACGATCCCAACGGCTTGGTCTTCTTCCGGGGTGAATATCACTTTTTTACCAACATAACCCCTACGGCTGCACTTGGGGCAATATGCACTGGGGCCACGCAGTCAGCCGCGACCTTGTCCACTGGAAAGAGCTGGGCGACGTGCTTTATCCCGATGAACTGGGAGCGATGTTTAGCGGCTCGGGAGTCGTTGACTGGAATAACACCAGCGGCACGGGCAAGGATGGCCAACCGCCTCTCGTGCTTTTATATACGGCGGGCGGGACCTCAACGGAGCCGTGCATACAATGCATGGCTTACAGTCTGGATGGGCGGACTTTCACCAAATACAGCGCCAACCCCGTGCTGAAGCACCGTGACCGTGATCCGAAGGTGATCTGGCACGAACCTACGAAGCGTTGGGTGATGGTTCTCTATATTCAGATTTCCACCGGAGAGAAAGATGAAAAAGGAGACCTAAAGCACATCAATCGTATCCTTTTCTTCAGTTCCCCGAATTTGAAGGACTGGACCTTGATGAGCGAGGTCGACGGATTTTTCGAATGCCCAGACTTATTCGAACTTCCGGTGGACGGTAACGCAGAGAACAAGAAGTGGGTGCTTACTGCCGCCAGCAGCGACTACATGGTTGGCACATTCGACGGGACAACGTTCACACCGGAAACGTCAATACTACAAGGTATGTTCGGCCAGGGCTATTACGCGGGGCAAACTTACAGCGATCTGCCGACAAATGATGGACGCCGAATCCGCATCGGTTGGCTCCAGGCGAATGCCCCCGGCATGGCGTTCAACCAAGCGATGTCTCTTCCCGCCGAACTAAAGCTCGTCACCACGCCCGACGGCCCCCGGATGACCTGGACGCCCGTGAAAGAACTCCAAGCGTTGCGCGGCACTGTGAGCCGCTTCGAGTCGCTCACCCTGAATCCTGACGGCGCAAATCCGTTGGCCGGCGTCCGTGGGGAGTTGCTGGAAATTCGCGCCAAGATCGCTCCCTGCGACGCCAAGGAAGTCTTCTTCAATGTGCGAGGCGCGTCAGTGGTCTATGATGCAGCGGCTAAGGAAATCGTGGTCAATGGACAGCGCGCCAAGGTCCCGCTCCATGATGGCTCCCAACAACTGGCAATCTATGTGGATCGGACAACGATTGAAGTATTTGCCAATGACGGGCTCGTGTATATGCCACAACCGTTTATTCCGAAGGACAGCGATACTTCGCTCCAAGTGTCCACAATGGGAGGTTCGGTAAAGATTGAAACATTGGAAGTTTACGCCCTGAATTCGGCGTGGAAATGAGCCGAACCTTGTGAATTTCACCAAACCCAACCCGGGAGGCAGTATCCGAAAATCTGTGTGTGGGTCAATTTTGCGTTGTTCTTGGATTTGACGTGACTTCGCTTTTTCGCCGCGCTCGGCCAATTCGTAAACGAAATTCCGTGCCTGCTGTTCTACCCACGGTCCATTTGGCTGAACCGTCATCTCGCTTACATGGACCCTGCGCGTACCAACGTGGATGAAGAACAAAACGTAATAAGTCACCTTTCCAAAGGCAGTCCACACGTCCTTCGTAAAGAAATCAGACGTCCACAGCGTGTCGATGTGGCGCTTGATGAAAAGATCCCAATCGCCCTTAACCCGGCCGTGCTCCGGCCAACGATGATCCCCAGATTCCTGAGTTCCCCCTGGATACGGGAGCATCCCCAACCGATCTTCTTCACCATCCGCAGAATCAATTCTTGGCTGTTCTTTGGAAGCGGCGGTTATCAAAGCCTTAGGTAAGGTCCAGAAAAAGCTCCCCCCGAACGAAAGGAAAGCCAAATGAAACAGAAGATCTGATAGGAATCGCTTCCGGCCCTCTGGGGCGTTAGCCCGGAGTTTGATTATCGCAAAACATCCCCCCCAACCTCGTTTCCACTAAAATGCCCCCAAAAGCCCGCTTTTAGCCGTCCGCATCTGGAACATGGTCTGGAAGTGTTTGATCTTGTCGAGAATGGGGGGTGAGGCCGTTTAGGTGGGAATGGGTGCTTATCCCGAGGGCGTTTACTGTCAGAGTAGGGCAGGGGAGTAAAAGACAGGTTCGGTGTATACCCGACAGAAAAAAAGCACCCCAAAATGGGCCAATTTGAGAGCAAGAAAGGAGCTGAAGATTGCTTCTGTAAGTCTTTTAACCCGAATGAATTAAAAAATGGGCAGTGAGGGATTCGAACCCCCGACCAATAGTGTGTAAAACTACCGCTCTACCACTGAGCTAACTGCCCCTTTGGAAAGGGAAGCCGATAACCTCTCAGATTTTCCGGCTTCTACAAGCCTTTTTCTGTGCGCGACCGGGCACCCGCCTTCTTCGCCGGTTTCTCAATCACCGCGTAGGCGTTGTGGTTGTGGATCGACTCGAAATTCTCCGCCTCCACCCGGTACCACTTGATATTCGGCTCCCGCTCGGAAAGCGCCGCCACGTTGCGCACCAAGTCCTCCACAAACACCGGGTTCTCATACGCCCGCTCCGTCACCGCCTTCTCGTCAGGCCTCTTCAAGAGCGAATACAGCTCGCAACTCGCGCACCGCTCCACCAACTGAATCAAATCCTCGATCCAGATCGGCTTGTTGAACCGCACGGAATACGTCACTTGCCCGCGCTGATTGTGCGCCCCGTAGTCGCTGATCGCCTTGGAGCAGGGGCACAGCGTCGTCACCGGCACCACCACCGTCGCTACGAAATCCTGCTCGTCCCCGTCTGCCGATGCCGCGAAGCGTACCGTATAGTCCATCACGCCCACGGCTCCCGTCGCGGGCGCTTTCTTTTCCAGGAAAAACGGGAACTCGAACTCCAGGTGCGCCTTCTGCGAATGTAGCTTCTTGCGCAGCCGCTGCAAAATATCGCGCACGTTGTCGATGTGCATCACCGGCCCGTGCTCATTGAGCGCCTCGATGAACCGGCTCATGTGCGTCCCCTTATACTGGTGGGGCAGATCGACCGTCAGCGTGAACTGCGCCACCGTGCTCTGCACAGAGCGCGCCTTGTCGCGCACTTGAATGGGGTAGCGCAGATTTTTGACCCCCACGCGGTCGATGGCGAGCCGCCGGTGGTCCGGTTCGTTCTGCATATCCTTGAGGTGCTGGATCGGCTGGAGTTGCATAGGTTTTAGCCTGTTTAAATGGAATATTTTTCGGCAATCCACGCCTCGATCTTCGCGGCGCGGCCCGTCTGGATATTCACCATGGTATACCGGAACTGCCCGTCGCAACAGAGCTTGCTGTTGATCTTTTTGCTGATGCTAAACCCCACCGTCACCCCGTCCGCGTGCATCGTCTCCACCCAGGTCGTCACCACCGCCGTGTCGCCCATCACCAGCGGGCGCTTGTATTCCACGTTGGCCGTCCGCACCACCCAGCCCAGCCCGGCTTCCAGAAACTCATCCATCGAGAGCTTGTAACAGCGGGCCATCTGGTCGTAGCGCGCCGCCAGCACGTAATCGAAGTAGCGGCTGTTGTGCACGTGGTTGTTCATGTCGATGTCATCGGGGCGCACCAACAATTCCGTCGCGAACCGCGAGCCGTTAATGGGAGTGGAGGAATCCGTCATGGTCAGGTCAACTAATCACAGCAAAAACGAAAGCAGCACCAGCAGCAGCACCGCCGAGGTAATCGCCACATACTTGCCGTCTTTTTCGAGGGCAAACATCAAAATCGAAACCGCCACCCGCATGAGCGGCGTTATAATGAGGAGCAACAATCCCGGTGCAATGAGCGCCTCGCCGCGCCCGTGCCGCAGCATGTCGAGAAAACCGGGCCACGTCAGCAGCGCGAGATCTGGGTGCGCCAGCAGCCGCTGGAAATCCGCGGCCGAGCCGCCGTGAACTCCGTATTCGCCCGGCTGGAGAAATGCGAAGAGCGTCCCCAGCGCGATCAAAATCAAGCTCACGGCCACGCCCCAGCGCAGCACGTTGCTTATAATGAGCTCGCCCTTGAGCGCAATATCCAGCGGCTTATCTTCGGTGGAATCGTTCATTTGAAGCCTTTTAGTAACATCTGCACCGCCGTCACCAGCAGCACCGCCACGAACACCCGGCGAATCCACTCGCTACGCAGGTGCCCCAGCACGCGGGAGCCGATCTTCGCCCCCAGCAGCACCCCCACGGCCACCGGGGCCGTCACGAACGGCTGCACATCGCCCCGCATAAAATAAACCGCCGCGCCGGTGGAAGCCGTCACGCCGATCATGAAATTGCTCGTCGCCGTGCAAACCTTTAGGGGAATCCCCATCGCCAGGTTCATCACCGGCACCTTCAGCACGCCGCCGCCGATGCCCAGCAGCCCGCTCAACAACCCCGCCGCGCCGCTCACCGCCAGCCCCGTGCCCGTGCGCGACACCCGGTAGCTGATCTCCCGGTTTAGCGCCTTGTCAAAGTAGGATGTATGCAATTTCAGACAATCCGCCCAGCGGTCCGGCGGCAACTCGCGCGGTTTGCCATCCTTCGGGCGCGACATCGAGTAGGCCGTGTAGCAAAGCACCAGCCCAAAGAGCACATACAGACTCTTACCGGGTACCCACGCCGCCATGATGGCCCCGCAAAGCGCGCCCGCCGCCGTGGCCACCTCCAGAAGCATCGCCAGGCGCATATTCGTGAGCCGCTGGCGCACATACCCCGAGGCGGCTCCGCTGGAAGTCGCCACCACCGCCACGATGGAGGCCGCGATGGCCACGCGGATATCCACCCCCACGAGCAGCGTCAGCGCGGGCACGACAATAATGCCGCCACCCACGCCCACCAGCGAGCCAAGCAGGCCCGCCGAAACGGAAATCGCGGCAATAAGAAGAGTGAACTCAAGCGGCGTCATAAGTAACACCGCATAAAGTCGGCAGGAAGTTCCCCCCAGTCAAGAACCGTTCCTATTTGGGGGGATAGCTGCCCTCCAGCACCGCCTCCGCCAGCACATGCCCCTTCATCGCCTTAAACAGCTCATTGGCAAAGAACCCGTCCTTCAGGTCCAGCTTCGTATCCAGCGCGTACACGTGCATCTCGTAAACATGGGGCTTATCGGGCGGAGCCATGCCGCCATAACGGGCTGCCTCCCCATCCGTCAACGCGTTTGCGCCCAACAGCCGCGACGCCCAGCTATTCACCCCCTGCACAAAGCGCCCGCCCGGGTTCGCGCTCGCATTCTCCTCCAGCTTCGGCTCCGTCAGGTTCGCCGCCACCCAATGAATCCACGAAAACCGCGCAACAGGAATCGCGTCGCGATCCTCCAAAAAAAGGGCGAACGAGCGCGTCCCTTGCGGGGCGTTCTGAATCTCGAAAGGGAACGAACAAGTCGGCATCCCCTTCAAATTCTGGGTGCCCAGCTTGCCATATTTCAGATCGAAGACCCCGTTCTTGATCCCCGCGCTCGTCACCTTCATTGCTCCTTGAGAAAAAGCCATATGCGGCATCATGCCCCAAGCGGCGGCGGCGATCAGCAGAAAAACAAAACGAAACACAGTTCTCATCGTTTACCTCACTCCTTCGGGTGGGTATCTTCTTGAACAAACGGGGTGAAAGCGATAAAGAATTGCCCCTTTTCCCAACCCTAGCTCGTCCTATGCAGCGCATTGTCATCAAGTTCGGCACCGGCATCCTGACCACCCCCGAGGCCAGCACCCTGGACCGCGGCCAAATCGACCGCCTCTCGGCGGATGTCGCCGCCACCGTCTGCGCGGGCAACGAATGCCTGCTGGTCTCCAGCGGGGCCGTCGGCGCAGGGCTGATGGCCCTCGGTTACGGCGAACGCCCCAAAGATCTCGCGGGCATCCAGGCTTGCGCCGCCGTCGGCCAGCCGCGCCTGATGAACCTTTACGAAACCGCCTTTGCCACCCACGGCCTGCGCGTCGCCCAGTTGCTCCTGACTTACCGCGACCTCGACAGCCGCAAGAGCTACGGCAATGCCGTCAACACCCTGAACCGCCTCCTGGCCGAAAAAGTCGTCCCCATCATCAACGAAAACGACTCCGTGGCCGTGGAGGAGCTCCGTTTTGGCGACAACGACCGGCTCTCCGCCGAAGTCGCCATGCTGGCCCAGGCCGATTTGCTGATCCTGCTTACCAGCGCCGAAGGCCTCCTCAACAACGGCGAACTCATCGGCGATGTCACCGACATCGACTCCGTGATGCAATACGCCAAGCCCACCAAGGGCAAATTGAGTGTCGGCGGCATGGGCTCCAAGCTCCTGGCTGTCAAAAGAGCCGTCGTGGCGGGCATCCCCACCGTCATCGCCAGCGGCCGCGCCCCGAACATCATCCAGTCCATCGTCGCAGGCGCCTCCGTCGGCACCCGCTTCCATGTGAAGCCGAAATAGGCCCCATATTGGTCCAATGGGTCCCATAAGTCCTATTCCTTTCTCCTTTCCTCTGTGGTAGAATCCCATCCAATGAGCCTCAACGAAACCATCGTCAATATGGGCCGCCGGGCGCGTGCCGCCTCCAAGGCGCTGGCCCAGCTTTCCACCGAACAGAAAAACGCGGGGCTCCTGGCCATGGCCGACGAACTCATCGCCGCCCAGGCAACCTTGATCGCCGCCAACCAGACCGACGTGGAAGCCGCCCAGGCGCGCGGCCTCTCCCGCGCCATGATCGACCGGCTCACCCTCACGCCCGCCCGCATCACCGGCATGGCCGAAGGCATTCGCCAAGTCGCCAGGCTTGCCGACCCCGTCGGAGCCACCATTACCCAGTGGACGCGCCCCAACGGCATCGTCATCTCCAAAGTACGCGTCCCCATCGGCGTCATCGGGATTATTTTTGAATCGCGGCCCAACGTCACCAGCGACGCCGCCGTCCTGTGCATCAAAACCGGCAACGCCGTCATCCTGCGCGGCGGCAGCGAGGCCATTCACTCCAACCTGGCCATTGCCGCGGCCCTGGCCAAAGGCGCGGAAACCGCCGGGCTGCCCGCCGACGCCGTGCAGCTTGTCCCCACCACCGACCACGAAGCTGTAAGCCTCATGGCCGGCATGGACCGCTACATCGACCTCATCATTCCCCGGGGTGGCCGCAACCTCATCGAAGCCGTCGTCAGCGCCGCCCGCATGCCCGTCATCAAACACTACAACGGCATCTGCGCCGTTTACGTGGACCAAGCAGCCGACCTGGAGATGGCGCGGAATATCATCATCAACGCCAAGACCCAGCGGCCCGGCGTCTGCAATACCATCGAAACCGTTTTGATCCATCGCGACATCGCCGCCGACTTCTTCAAAACCGTCGGTCCCACCCTTCTGGAGAAGAAAGTTCAAATTCGGGGCGACGCCCGCGTTTGCGAACTGATGGGCGAGGGGGCCATCCCCGTTAAGGAAGAGGACTGGAACACCGAGTTCCTCGACCTCATCCTTGCCGCCGGTGTCGTCGATTCCCTGGATGAAGCCATCGAGCACATCGAAACCCACGGCTCCCACCACAGCGACGCCATCGTCACCGCTGACCCCGCCGCCGCAGAAGCCTTCTTGAACCGGGTCGATTCCGCCACCGTCTACTGGAACGCCAGCACGCGCTTCACCGACGGCGGCGAATTCGGCTTTGGCGCGGAAATTGGCATCAGCACCGACAAACTCCACGCCCGTGGTCCCATGGCTCTGGAAGAACTGACCACCTACAAATACCAGATCCGGGGCACCGGCCAGATCCGGGCCTGACCGCCAGGATAACCCTCCGGCCTTGCCGCCCCCTCGCGGTGGGACTCCGGCGCCGCAACCAGTGCGCCCCGGGAGGAGATCAGTAAAAACGCGCATTCATCAGGAAGCCGCCAATAAAGCTGCTTTATGAATGGACTTTCCCTCTTGGGGGATACTACATTTGACGTATGCGGAACTGCATCGCCCGTTTGTGATTCAGCCCCGCCTGTTCTGACGTCCCCAAACCATGATGCTCCATACCGCCTTCTTCCTTAGACAAATGGACTACGTTTTCTTTGTCTACGGACTCGCCTTCATTGTCCTGGCGGCGGTATGTGCCATGCTCCAGCAGCGGAACACCTTTCGGCTGCCCTGGCTCTGGTTCGGGCTCTTCGGTCTCGTCCAGGGCCTGCATGAATGGATGGAAATGCTCGTCTTGAGCTTTGGCGATAACAAACCCTTTGCGATTGCCCGGGGGGCCGTTATGGCGCTTTCCTTCATTTTCCTTCTGGAATTTGGCCGCGCCGGGTGGGTTCAATTGAAGGGCAGGGGACCGGGGCGCTGGGTTTTCATCCCCCTGGGGCTCTTTGTCATTGGCGGCGGCTACTTCCACGGCATTGCGGGCATGCTCGCCTTCAGCCGGTACGCCCTCGGGCTTGTCGGTGGCCTCTGGACCGCGCGCACCCTTTACGAAGCCGCCAAAGTTAAAGAGGAGAACTCCATTTACCTGCGGATCATGGCCGCCGCCATGGCCGTCTACGCCGTCGCCTCCGGCCTCTTCGTCCTGACCTCCCCTTTCTTTCCCGCCAACGTCCTCAACCAGGCCAACTTCCTGCGCTGGACCGGCATCCCCATCGAAGTCTTTCGGGCCATGCTCCCCGTGGCCACCGCCATCGCCATCTGGGGGTACTACCGCCGGAGCCGCCGCGAAGCGGAAATCATCCTGGGCCGGGACCAGGAAAGAGGCTACGGCATCGTGCTGGCCGGCCTTCTCATCGGCGTATTGATCGTGGGCTGGTTCGCCGCCGAGGAATTGGGAAGAGAGACCGGAACGGCCTTCCGCAAAGACCTGCTGGAACGGGTTCAACTTTACTCGGCATCCGTCGGCCTCGAACACATCAAAGACATCGCCGGCAGCTTGGGTGAAGCCCCCACCGACAGGTACCAGCGGCTTTGCGAACGCCTTCGCAAAATGAAGGCCGCCGATGCCATCTACCGCAGCATTTATCTCATCGGCAAAAGCGAAGGCCACCCCGTCTTTCTGGCCGGTGCCGTCCTGGATGGCACCCCCCTCCAGATGAAACCCGGTGAGATCTACCCGCAGCCTCCGAGGGAATTGGAAACCGTTTTCAAAACCGCCGGCTCCCTCACCACGGAACCCTTTGTCAACCCATGGGGGCGGTTCGTCTCCGGGCTGGCCCCCATCGTCAACTCGCAAACCGGCGAAGCGGTGGCCGCGATTGAGTTGGACCTCGAAGCCACCATCCTGGAACACGCCGTCAACCGGCAGCGCGGCCTCGTCATTCTGGCCACCCTGTTCTGCGCCTTCCTGGTCGTTGCCTTCATGGTCGTGCGCAAGCGCATGCTGCAATCTTCGCTTGTCACCGCGTTTAGCGAACGGCGCATGGCCGAAGCCCAGAGAATCGCCCACCTTGGGAGTTGGGATTGGGACGCGCGCATCAACCGCTTCGTCTGGTCCGAGGAAATCTACCGCATCCTGGGCGTCGCCGAACACGGCCTCGACGCCTCCTGCCACATCCTGCTCGAACGCCTCCACCCGGAGGATAAGGCCCGCGTCGAAGAACTCGTCTGCGGTTCGCTCAAAGCCCTCGAAGCCTTCCGCGCCGAATTCCGCATCCTGCTTCCCGACGGCGCCGAGCGCATCGTCTTTTTGCAAGGCGAACCCAGCGCCATCGCCAGCGGCCCCACCTTCCGCATGGCGGGCACCATGGAAGATATTACCGAGCGCAAGCGGGCCGAAAACGAACTCTACGCCGCCAAATCCGCCGCCGAGGCCGCCAACCGCGCCAAGAGCGAATTCCTGGCCAACGTCAGCCACGAAATCCGCACCCCCATGAACGGCGTCATCGGCCTCACCGGCCTGCTCCTCGACACCGAACTGACCCAGGTGCAGCGCGAATACGCCAGCACCATCGCCACCAGCGCCGAGACCCTGCTCACCATCATCAACGACATCCTCGATTTCTCCAAAATCGAAGCCCGCAAAATGACGCTCGATCCCATCGACTTCGAGCTTTGCAAAACCGTCGAAGACGCCCTCGAAATCGGCGCCAAAAACGCCCACGCCAAAGGCATCGAACTGGCCAGCTTCATCGAACCGGAAGTGCCTCGCTACCTCCACGGCGACTCCAACCGCCTCTGGCAAGTCCTCTCCAATCTCGTCAGCAACGCCGTCAAATTCACCGAAAAAGGCGAAGTCTTCGTCCGCGTCTCGCGGGAACCGCTGGGGCCCGAGCACCATGAGGGCGAAATGCTCCGGTTCGAAATCCGCGACACCGGCATCGGCGTTTCCGAAGAACAGCAAACCCGCCTTTTCAAAGCCTTCAGCCAGGCCGACGGCTCCACCACCCGCAAATACGGCGGCACCGGTCTGGGCCTGGCCATCTCCCGGCAACTCGTCAATTTGATGGGCGGCGAAATCGGCATCAAGAGCCGCCTCGGGCAGGGGTCCACCTTCTGGTTCACTGTCTGCCTGGGCAAAGCCCTGGCCAAGCCCGAGCAAGTCGCCGACCTCATCTGCAAAAATCTCGCCGGGCTGCGCGTGCTGGTCGTCGACGACAACGCCACCAACCGCTACATCGTCGAACATCACCTGCTTTCCTGGGACATGCGCCCCACCTGCGTCGGCGGCGGCGCGGACGCCCTCACACTCCTGCGTTGCGGGAAAACCTTCGACCTCGCCATCCTCGACATGCAAATGCCCGAGATGGACGGCCTCATGCTCGCGCACGCCATCCATGCCAACCCGGCCCACAAAGCCACCCCCATCATCCTGCTGACCTCCATGGGGCAATTCACCCCTGCCGGGGAAGCGGAGAGCGACATCCAGGCGTGCCTCATTAAGCCCATCAAAAAATCGCGGCTCCACGAAAGCATCGCCGAGATCATCGCTCACCAAAAAGGCATCACCGCGTCCACACCGCAGGTACCCCAAGCTCCTCAAGAACCCCAAGCGTCCCATGCGTCCCATGCGTCCCAAGAACCCGCCATCAAGGGGCAGGGGACTTCTCTGCCGCGCATCCTCCTGGCCGAGGACAATCTCGTCAACCAGATGGTTGCCATCGGTCAGCTAAAAAAACTGGGCTACCACGCCGATGTCGCCTCCACCGGCACGGAAGTGCTGGCCAAAGTCAAAGAAACTCCGTTCGACATCGTCCTCATGGATTGCCAAATGCCCGAAGTCGACGGCTACGAAGCCACCCGGCGCATCCGCGCCACCCCGGCTCCCTTCCGGCAGCCCTACATCATCGCGCTCACCGCGCACGCCACTGACGGAGCCATCGAAGCCTGCGCTGCCGCCGGCATGGACGACTATATCAGCAAACCCGTCCAACTTGACGCCTTCGAAGCCGCCATCCAGCGCGGCACCGAAGCCGCGCAAAAGCAGGCGTAAGCCAAGCCGCGCGGAGGGGCGTTGGCAACAGCGCATCCCTGTCTTTTTCTTTTCCCGTTCACATTTCGCGCGCGGTGTTCTAATAATGAGGGCGGCATGAGAAGTGTTTTGCGTAAAGAAAACAAGAAACTCGTCGGCGTCGGGCTGGGCGCGGGCCTGGCTGGAGCCTTGCTCTTCGCCCTCAAATACGCCCTGCGGCCCGCCCTCAAGTCTCCTCTGCCGGAAACCATCTCGCCCGCCGTCTTTTCCACCAAGGTTATCCACACCTCGCTTGGGCACGTCATCTACCACGAATCCGGCACCGGCCAGCCGCTTCTCTTCGTCCACAGCACCTCCCTGGGCGGCTCCTCCTTCGAGTGGTCCAAAGTCTACCCCGAATTTGCCGGGCGCTTCCGCGTCCTGGCCCCGGACCTCATCGGCTTTGGCGAATCCCAACGCCCGGCGGCCCGCTTTGGCGCTTCGGACTACGCCCGCATGCTCGCCGAACTCATCCGTGCCACCTGCCCGGACGCCCAGCCCATCGTCATCGGCAGCGGCCTCGGCGCGGGGTTCTGCGTCTACCTGGCCAGCCAGCATCCCGACCTGGTTTCGCGGCTCATCCTCTACATGCCCACCGGCATGCGCGAATTTGGCTTTGGACGCCTGCGCCGCAGCACCCGCTGGACAGCCCGTTTCGAAGGCATCCACCGCTTCCTCTACCGCAACTACCAGTCCACGCGCGAAGCCGTCCGCAACTGGCTTGCCACCGGGTTTGTGGACCCCTCCAAGCTCACCGACGAAACCATTGAAGTCTTCACCACCTGCGCGCAGCAGAGCGGGGCGGAATACGCCATAGGCAACCTGCACGCCGGGCGGCTCACCTTCGATCTTGAGCCCCGCATCAGCCAGCTAAAGATTCCCGTCACCCTGCTTTGGGGGAGCGAACCGGGGCGGCCTTCGCTGGAAAGCGGGGAAAAGCTCCAGCGCCAATTGCCTCACGGCAACCTGGTGGTCATCCCGAGAGTGGGAGCTTTTGCCGCGTTGGAAGACCCGGCCGCCGTCGTGGCCGCGCTCAACGAACAACTCGACCCCACGCTACGGGTCGTTTGAACCCGGTTTTTTAGCCTCACGCAAAGACGCAACTTTGCGTGAGAATATTTAGCGGAGCGCGATCTTCCGAGCCTATAGCCGCCGCCAATCGGTGAATACCGGGTCATACCCCTGGCTTAGGAGCATCTCCTTCACCTCCGCCACCGAGCGGTTATCCGTCGGCGGGAACTGCCCGTCGTGCTCCGCCCGTGGCCGCGCGTACCCTCCCACCGTCGTCGCCGACCCCGCCGAAATGGTCGTCACCGCAATCGCCAGCATGTGGTCGCGGAACCGCGCCTCCTCACGCGTCGAAAGCGTGATCCCGATGCGAGGAAACAAAATCCGCGCCATGCACATCACGCGCACCAGTGCCGCGTCGCTCACCGGCTTCGGCTGCACCGCCGCGCCGGGGATCGGCAGCATCCGGGGAAACGAAATCGCCAGCTCGGTGCCGGGAAATCTCCGCTCAATCTCCGCCACGTGCGTGAACAGCGCCTCCACCTCGGGCCGCCAGTCGGTCAACCCAAGCAGCGCCCCGAACCCCACGCGCCGGATGCCTCCCTCCGCCGCGCGCGCCTGCGTATTGTAGCGGTAGCGGTAATCGTGCTTGCGCCCGATCGGGTGCAGCGAGGGGTAAAGCGCCTCGTCGTAAGTCTCCTGGAAGCAAGTCATCCCGTCCACCCCGGCCTCGGCCAGCGTCCGGTAATCTCCAGTATCCATCGGCTGCACCTCCACCGCGATATTGGGGAAATAACGCTTCGCGATCTCCACCGCCTCCAACAAATAGGAAAGCGGGCTCTTCACGTGCGATTCGCCCGTCAAGAGCAGCACATTCTGCATCCCCGTCGCCGCCAGCGCCCGGCACTCCTCGTCGATCTGCTCCGGCGTCAGCTTCTCCCGCTTGATGTGCATCCGCGAACTGAACCCGCAATAAAGGCAGCCGTTTTCGCAGAAATTCGAAATATAAAGCGGCGCGAAAAGGCTGATCGCGCGGCCAAAATATTGCCGCGTAAGCTGTTGTGCCTCCTGGGCCAGTTCCTCCAAATCGCGCTCGAAGAGCGCCCGCATCAAGCCGTTATTCATGGAGGAACCCCGTGAGCGGAGAAGACGCGCGCGCCACCCGCGATTGATCGCCCATCCCGGCCGCGTAAGCCAGCCGCCCCGCCGCCGTCGCCTTCGCGAACGCCTCGGCAATCGCGGGCGGATCGCCCGCCGTCGCCACCGCCGTGTTCACCAGCACCGCGTCCGCCCCCATCTCCATGGCTTCCGCCGCGTGGGAAGGCCGTCCAATCCCAGCGTCCACGATAATCGGCACTTCGTCGATTTCATTGATGAGCACCTCGATCATCGTCCGCATCCGCACCCCCTGGTTGCTGCCGATTAATGACCCCAGCGGCATGATCGCCGCCGCGCCCGCCTTCACCAGCGCGCGCGCCACGTAAAGATCCGGGTTGATATACGGCAGCACCACGAACCCCTCGGCGGCCAGGATCTCCGTCGCCTTCAACGTCTCGTCATTATCCGGCAGCAAATACTTGCTGTCGTTGATCGCTTCGATTTTGACCCAGTTGCCATACCCCGCCTCGCGGCTCATCCGGGCGATGCGCACCGCCTCCTTGGCATTGCGCGCCCCGGACGTATTCGCCAAAAGCTGCACGTTCTCCGGGATAAAATTGAGGATATTCTCCTCGTTGCTCATCACGTCGATGCGGCGCAAAGCCACGGTCACGACCTCCGTGCCCGAGCGCCGGATCACGTCAGCGAGTTCCTGTTTGCTCTTAAACTTGCCCGTCCCGAGCAAAAAACGGTTGGAGAGCGTGCGCCCCCCGATCACTAATTCGTTCATAAATTTCTAAGCTTGTTCAAAAAGAAAGGCGTCAACTGAGCCGCTCGCACCACGCCAATGGTGCGGGCTCCGGCGGCGATCACCGCGTCCACATTCGTCTCGTCAATCCCGCCAATCGCCACGAAGGGCAGGGGAATCTCACTCGCCACTTCGCTCACATAGCGCGTCCCCACCGCCGGGCGGCCCGGCTTCGTGGGGGTGGGGAACACCGGCCCCGCCGAAATGTAATCCGCCCCGACATCGAGCGCCGCGCGGGCCTGCTCCAGGCAATGCGTCGTCTTGCCCACCACGAAATCGCCCCCCACCAGCCGCCGCACCTCGGCGGAATCCGTATCCTGGCCGATATGCACCCCGTCCGCGCCCACCTCCAGCGCCAGGCGCGGGTCGTCATTCAAAATAAAGAGACATGCCGCGCGCTTCGGGTGCGCCTGGATCGCGCGCGCCTTCGCGCGAATCGCCGCCGCGTCGCCCGTCTTGTCGCGAAGCTGGATTACCGCCGCCCCGTCCTCCATCGCCCGCGTCAACACCGCGGCATCGTCCGAGACGACATAAACCGCTTTTGAAAAAAACGAAGCAACGTTCGAAGCAAGAGGGTTGGGCAAAGATTTTGGCTGGCTCACGAACCGCCAAGGCTATAATCCGAGCCCGGATTATCAAGCCTCAAGAGACCAAGCGCATCCCTCCGTTTCAAATCGCGAAATTCTCATTTGCGAACGGCAAAAATATTGTAACTTCGGAGCACACCCATGAAATTTCGCTTCACCCTCGCCTGTCTGGCACTCGCGGCCGTCGTCTCCTACACGGGCTGCGACAAGATCAAACCCATTCTCCACCGCTTCTCCAAGCCCACCCCGACCGCCACGCCCGTCCCGGCCACTCCCACACCCGCCACGCCCACTCCGTCGACCCCGACGCCGACGCCCAAACCCACGGCCAACCACGACGCCAGCGTCATCGTCCTCTGCTACCACCGCATCGAGGACATCAAGAACGGCATGTGCATGAAGCCCGAGGAGTTTGAAAAAGAAATGCAGGCCATCAAGGACGCCGGGTTCACCGTCATCCCCATGCAGGACTTCCTGGCCTGGCGGCGCGATGAAAAGCAAATCCCCACCAAGAGCGCGCTCATCACCATTGACGACGGCTACGTCTCCGCCTACGAAGCCGGGTGGCCCATCCTGAAGAAATTCGGCTACCCCTTCACGATGTTCGTCTATATCCAGTACATCAGCTCCGGCGGCAAATCCATCACCTGGGAACAGCTCGCCGAAATGCGCGACGCCGGGGTGGAAATCGGCAGCCACAGCTTCACCCACCAAAACCTCAAATGCCGCAGCGCCAAAGCCAAGGCCGACGCCCAGCGCCTCGGCGGCCTCGATCCGTGGCTCAACCGTGAAATCGTCGAGTCCAAGAAAGTCCTCGAAGATCACCTGGGCATCAAAGTCAGCACCTTCTGCTATCCCGAGGGTTCCTACGACGAAAAAGCCCGCGAAATCGTGAAACAAGCCGGTTACGAAGCCGCGTTCGTCACCTACGGCCAGCGCAACACGTTCAGTTCCCCGGCCAACGACATCATCGGCCGCTACGCCATCGAATCCAACAAACCGAAGACCTTCATTGACGCCCTCGCCATGATCGGCGGCGGCATGGGCCCCGGCACCTACGCTTCGGCGGCCGCCGCGGCGCCCGTCACCCCGACTGCCGCCACGCCCGTGGCCTCGGCACTTCACCCCGTTCCGGCGGAAAACTCCACCGTCTCCGATCCCAAGCCGCTCATCAAAGCCGTGCTGACCAGCTTCGGAGCCCCGGAAGCCGACAGCGTGCAAATGCGCATCAGTGGCTTCGGCCTCGTTCCCGCGAAGTACGACGCCGCCACCCAAACGCTGAGCTTCCAGCCCACCACGCAACCGCTGCGCGACAAGGATTACACCGTCATTGTCTCCGGCAAAGCCGATGGCAAACGCTTCGAAGCCCGCTGGAGCTTCAAGTTCGATCCGGCGAAGAAGTAAGATTCACCACAGAGTCTCAGAGGGCACAGAGATCGGAAGCGATTTTACTGTGCCCTTTTTTGTTTCTTCCGGATTCGTGACAAAGAAGAAAAGCCTCACGCCGTCCGGCACGCGCAAGTCCACACCTCGCCGAACTCCGCCTTCACCCGCGCCTCCAGCGCCGCGCCCGCTTCCTTATCGCGTAATACCGCAAAACTCGTCGAGCCGCTGCCGGACATCAGCGCGCCCGCCGTTTCCGGCTGCGCCAGCAGCCAACGCTTCAGCGTCGCCAAAAACAAGTGTTTCTCAAACACAGGGCGCTCCAAATCATTCACCAGCGTTCCCCACGGAAACACTTGGGGTCCATAGGGAATCCCGGGAATCTCCAGCGAATCCTTCCAGCGTTTATAAGCCCACGGCGTCGGCACCCCGAACGCCGGTTTGATGAGCAACAGCGGGAGCGCCTGGGGAAGCTCCACCGGCTCCACCTGTTCGCCCCGGCCCCGGCAAACCGCCGCCCCGCGCGCTAGGAAAAACGGCACGTCGGAGCCCAGTTCCGCCGCCAGCGCCGCCACCGTTTCCGGCGGGAGAGGCAAGCCCAGCATCGCATTGAGTCCGCTCAAAGTCGCCGCCGCGTCACTGCTCCCGCCGCCAAGGCCCGCACCGTGCGGCACGTGTTTTTCCAAATGAATGCGCACCGCCGCTTCCCGGCCCAGCGTTTCGAAAAACCGCCGCGCGGCCCGCACCACCAGGTTGGAATCGTCGCACGGCAGCGACGGCTCGGTGCACGTAAACGCAATGCCCGGTTCCGGCGCTTGCTCCAGCGTCAGCACGTCCGCCAGCGTTAGCGGCACCATCAGGGTTTCGAGCTCGTGGAACCCATCCGGGCGTTTCCCTTTGATCGTGAGCGACAAGTTGATCTTGGCCGGTGCGGAAATCTGCATGAGGCGGCGATCCTAGCAGCCTGTTGAAAAATCATAAACGTCGATTTTGCGCATCTTTTCGTCCTGGGCGGCGTCACTCGCTTGGCCTGTGTTTATTAAACACAGGCGCTGCGCTCGGCTCCTTGCTCAGTCCAAAAATCTGCTGCAAACTCTCCATTCCTGATTATTTTAACAGGCTGCTGGCAGCCCGTCCGCTTCCCGTCCAATTTTTGCGCACCTTCCGAAACTGGGTCGTGGGGATGTGGGAAACACGGTTGATGGAGTGGCTGGCGGGCGCCGTTCTTGGCAGTGTCCTGGCGCTGCTGGTCAGCGCCTTGGCCAATGCGCTCATTGACAAAGCGCCGCCCGCCGCCAGTCCATGGCCGCCGCCCGCCGCATCCCCATCTGCCATGCCCGCGCCGGAATTTCACCCCCCGGGTCCCGTGCCCGACCGCAACGAAATCCGGCTCCCGCTGCCGCCGCCGCAATCCGGGCCAATCCAGACCCAGGCGCACCCCCCGGCTCAATCTTCCACTCCCGCGCCCTCGCCGTCGCCCGCGCCCATTCTCACGCTTTGGGATCAAGCCGTCGCGCGCGGGGACACCTCCGCCATGGAAAACCTTCTTGCCCAAGGCGCGGCGATCAACCAACCAAACGCCCAGGCGCGTACCGCCCTGGATTACGCCGTCAGCGCCGGGAACCTTCCGCTGCTGCTCTGGCTGCTGGCTCACGGAGCCGACCCGGATCTTCTCGCTGGCGACGGTGCTTCACCACTGGACCGCGCCCTGGCCACCTGGAACCTCGCTTTGATCGAACCCGTGCTCTGGGCGCGCGCTCCGCGCCCATGGACCCCGGCCACCCGCGAAGCTCTCTTCACCGCCGTCCGCACCCAAAACAAGCCGCTCATCGCCACCCTGCTGGCCGCGCACCAAGGACCGCCGACCCTGGAAGCCTCGTCCCTTCCGCTCCTGGCCTACACCTTGATTTGGGGCGACGAAGCCCAGTTCCTGCTGCTGTTGGAATGCGGCGCCGACCCCAACACCCGCTTGTCAAACCCGCTGGACAAACCTTTTCTACCCTGGATCAAAAGCCGCCATTTTCGCGGCTGCCTTGAAACCGAAACCGGCGTCACCGTGCTCATGATCGCGGCGGCGCAAGGGCGGCTGGAATGCGTCGAAGCCCTCGTCGCTTACGGGGCCAAGCGCAGCACCCAAACCGCGCGCAGCAGATGGACCGCCATGGACTTCGCCGCCCGCTACGACGCCAGCCCCGAAATGCTGCAAGTGCTCCTGGGCAAGAGCCCCCGCTCCGAAGACCAGCGCATGTGGGTGGATATCTCCATCGACCGCCAGCGCGCCACTTTCTACAAAGACGGCGCGGTCGCCTTCGTGACCCAAATTTCCACCGGCAAACCCGGCTACCCGACGCCCACGGGCCGCTTCGTCGTCACCGACAAAGACCGCCTGCGCATGTCCTCCATCTACCATGGAGCCTACATGCCTTATTTCATGAGGATGAGCTGCCGCGACTTCGGCATGCACGCCGGGGACGTTCCCGGCTACCCGGCCTCGCACGGCTGCATCCGGCTGCCGTACAGCTCCGCCGAGCGCCTCTTCCGTGAAGTGGAAATCGGCACCTTGGTCACCATCTCGCGCTGAGGGGATGGGGAAAGAGTCGCCCCGGCAGGAATCCGCCGACCGTAGCGGCGTTTCTCCGCGAAACGGCGGTGCATGAAACTCATCAAACTACTCAGCATCGCCGTCGCGGCTTCCGTTAGCGTCGCCTCCGTCTGCGCCCAGGACACCACCGATCCCTCCTGTCCTTGTCCCATGCCGGGACGCGGAAAAAACATGATGGAATGGCACCAAAAAGCCCTGGAGAAATTCAAGGAACAAAATGCCGAACTGGACCGCCTCGTCCAGGCGATGAACGCCGCCAAAGGCGAGAAGAAAATCGACGCCATGGCCGCGGTCATCAACAAAGCCATGGAGCAGCGCAAAACGTGGCAGGCCGACATGGAGGCCCGCCATCAGAAAATCCAGGAGTGGATGAAGAACCGTCCCATGCAGTCCGGCACCGCCGGCACGACAGGCACGGTTCCCACCGCGTCCCCCACGCTCACGCCTCAATAAAAAACGCATTCGGAAAATCGAGCCGCCCGCTTTCACTCGGGCGCGGCTCTCTTTCAAACCGGACGGCCCTTTGCGCATGGCGGGGGACCGCCCGGTTTTTTTACTTTCACTCCGGCCCCATTGGTGAGTTGATACGGAATGCAATGAATCAAAGTCTGCTTCGCACCGCGAAGCTTCTCGGTGCGATGATCCTCGGGCTCGCCATTCCGGCCGCCCACTCGCTGCATTTCCTCATTCCCTACTTCATCATGGGAATGCTCTGGGTCGCCTTTCTCGATATCCGCCCCGTCGGCTTCCGCCGCGAACATTTTTTCCTGCTCGCGCTCAACTGGGCCGTGGGCCTGGCCGCGTTTTGCCTCTTAATCGGCGTCAACCGCGAACTTGCCTTCGCCGCGCTGCTCATCGGGCTCACGCCCACCGCCACCGCCTCGCCGGTCATCACCGGCATGCTGGGGGGCAGGGTGGAATTCGTAGCCAGTTCCGTCCTGGTCACCAACGTCGCCGCCGGGATTCTCTTCCCCCTGGTGCTGCCCCGGCTGATGGGGGGGCAGTTTTCCATCGAAACCGCTCCGTTTCTCAAGCAAACCATCCTGGTCGTCATCCTCCCGCTGCTCGCCGCCCAGGCGCTCCGCTGGGGTGCGCCCAAGCTCACCCAACGGCTCCTCAAGTATCGGAAAGCCTCTTTTTACCTCTGGATCATGGTCCTCTTCCTGTTGACCTCCAACGCCGGGCAATTCCTGCGCACCCAATGGAATGGCAACTGGCCGCAACTGCTTGAACTCGCCGCGCTCGCCATCGTGCTGTGCGCCATCAACTTCGCCCTCGGGTGGAAAATGGGGGACCATACCGGCGTGCCCCGGGAACTGAGCCAAAGCCTGGGGCAAAAGAACACGGTGCTGACCATCTGGATCGCGCTCACCTACGTCAGCCCCATTGTCGCCCTCGGGCCCACCTTCTACATCCTCTGCCACAATACCTACAACGCCTGGCAGCTTGCCCGCTGCCCGGTGAAAGCATAGAGCCTTTTCAAACAGGCGAGGGGAGGGGATGGTGGATTACTCCCCCCGCTCCATCCCGTCCAGAAGCGCCTCCAGTGCCGCATGGGCCGCGGGCAGGAACCCCGGGGCGCTCTGGATGATCTGAGGTCCGGTTTGGATAAAAGCTCCCGAACCCAAGCCGCCTTCCGCGCGCACAAACTCCGCCACCTCCGCCGCGCCCACTTCCAGGTGAAATTGCAGCCCCACGATCCGCGAACCCACCGCAAACCCCTGGTGGCGCGTGGCCTCGCTGGAGCCTAATAGAACCGCTCTGGGCGGCAGCGAAAACGTGTCCCCATGCCAGTGCAGCGGCGTCAATTCCTCCGGAAACGCCGCGAAAACCGGGGCCGACCCCGGGTTGATCCGCACCGGGAACCAGCCGATTTCCACCTCCGGGTTCTGGAAAACCTTGCCGCCGAGGGCATCGGCGATCAGTTGCGAACCGAGGCAAATCCCCAGCAGGCGCTTGCCCGCCGTCACCATTCCGGCGATCGCTTCTTTCTCCGCGATCAGCCACGGGTAATTGCGATGCTCGTAAATATTCATCGGTCCGCCCATCACAATGAGCCAGTCCACGTCATCCAGCGCGGGCGGCAGTTCACCCTTGTAAAAATGAGTGGCGCTCAAGGAATGTCCCTTGCGCCGGGCCCACGCGGCGATCTCGCCCAACCCTTCGCTCGGGGAGTGGTGAAACGAATGGATATGCATGCGCCCTCTTTTATAAGAGAACGCCCGCGCACGCCAGCAAACAGCGCCGCATTTTCCGCCGGGGCGTCCCCGGGAGCGTGCTCATGCGCCCGGGCTCGGATGGGGTGGCGATATGGGGGTATGAAATGCGAAGTCTGCGGCAACGATTACGACCAGCCCCTTGAAATCACCCAGCAAGGGGAAACCCACCACTTTGACAGCTTCGAATGCGCCATCCACGCCATGGCCCCGGAATGCGCCGAGTGTGGCTGCAAAGTCATCGGCCACGGCGTCCAGGCGGGCGGCGACATTTACTGCTGCGCCCATTGTGCCGAACACGCGGGCGTCGCGGGCATCCACGACCACGTCTAGGCCCCGGGGGGCAGCTGGCAAAAATCAGAGATAGTTCGCCAGGCGAAGTATTTCGCTCATTTTACTTCGCCCATCGAACTATCATCGTTTGGCTTACCCCAAAAAGGCACCCAATTCTAGCAGGGGGATGTCATATGGACGTCCTCGTTCTTTGGTCTCTCGCTTGCTCGTGCCATCGATCTCCCAGTAACACAGGCGTCTTGGAATCTCTGATTTAGAAGGCGTGAGGCGCGTTTCGTGAAACCGTTTTGCCGATAGCCTTGCGTGCCCGACCTGGAATTGGGGATGAACAACCAGATCCCACCTAAGTCATCCCAAGAAGGAGCTTTCCAGGAGGGCGTTCAGTATCTCCTTGAAGTCTCATCCAACCCGCCTTAAAAATGCCCCCTTAAAAGATTTTACTCAACATATATTGTATGATGTTGTGGATATGGTTCTGAAAAGTCGGGACTTACCCTGCTGTGAACAACTTGTGGAAGAAATCAGCCCCAACTCCACCCCCTCGCGTTTCCTTGGACTTATGCACCACGTCCATTGGACCATTGTGAGTAATTTGCGGATAAATGCAGCCTGCCGCGGTTAAAGTTCCGGCGTGACACCCCTCCTGAAATTCGACCCATCATATCCCAGCCTCCAGATTGCGCCGCGACTTTCACCACCCTCAACCGATTCCGCGCCAGATTTTCCCCTGGCAATCCCCCCAAAAACGCCCCAAACCCCACAATACCCATCCAAGCCTCCGGGTTGATTTGCGTCCTCAAGAACCCGGCTAAAATCTCATCAGCGTCTATCCAGGGAATAACTTTTCCGAACCCCACAGGCACAAGTTCGTCCTGCGAAATAACCCACAGGTTGAAACGTGCGTTCTTCTCTGGCGGTGTATACACACCACACCATTCTATAGATGCGGAATTTGGCCTTTTCTGGTGTAGTACACCCACTCATTTGAATGCCCCACGCGAGGGCATAGTTCGCCCAGTGAACTATTTTGGCGGATTTACTTCGCCTAGCGAAGGATCAGGGTTCCCGACGCTCTTGCCGGGGCCGGTAGTGCAGCACGCGAATGGGCTCCAGGGTGGCCATTCCCCCGTCGAGATATTCGTCCAAGACCGGCAGGAAGGCATCGATCTTTTCCTTGCTGTCGATGATTTCAATGACCACCGGCAGGTCCATGGAGAGCCGGAGAATTTTGGCGGTATGGACGCGGCTGGAGGCTCCAAACCCCAGCGGCCCCCGTAAGACGGTGGCTCCCGCCAAGTGCATCTCGCGAGCCTTCATCACTAATTCCTCATAAAGAGGTCGATGCCCCGCGCGGTCGCTTTCTCCGATATAAATCCGCAAAAGTACCGAATCCTGTGGTAGTTCCATAAGTTTTTATGCTCGGTTAATGGTGAACGCAAGGAGGTGCCCTAGCCAGACGGCCACGAGGCACAAGACCATGGAAAGGACAATATTGGCTCCCGCCGCCAGCCATTCCCCGTCGCGGGCCAGGCTCAAGGTTTGGAGGCTGAAGGAGGAAAAGGTGGTGTAGCCGCCGCAGATGCCCAACATGAGGAACTGACGCCAGCCGGGGCTGACCAGGAATCGACCGTCGGGGTCGCCAAAGGCGGCAATAATACCGATCAAAAAGGAGCCGGTGATGTTGACGAGCAGGGTGCCCAGGGGAAACGTGGTCCCGGCGCGTTCGGCAATAAAGCCGGACATCCAAAACCGGGCGACGCTTCCGAGCGCCCCGCCCAGGGCGACGGAGAGATAGGAGAGCATAAAAACCGCCCCAGACCCTAGGCGGGGTTCCGGGAAAAAACAACCCGAATTCCTGGCGTCCCCGCCGTTGCATTTTCCGGCGAGGCTCTCTAGTGTTGCGGGATTCCATGATCCCCGAACACCTCATCGAACAAATCGCCCAGGCGAACGACATCGTCGATGTGGTTTCGAGCTATTTTCCCCTGAAGCGCGCCGGGTCCGCCTACAAGGCCCGCTGCCCGTTTCACCAGGAAAAAACAGCCAGTTTCACCGTGAACCCGGCCCGGCAGATCTTCAAATGCTTCGGCTGCGGCGCGGGCGGCGGGGTGTTCAAATTTGTGGAGCTTTACGAAAACGTGAACTTCCCCGAGGCGGTCAAACGCCTGGCGCAGCGCGTGGGCATTCGCGTGGAGGACGAACCAGCTTCTGCCGAAGAACTCGCGGAGCAATCCCTCAAGCGCCGGTTGCTGGACCTCAACGCGGCCGCCGCCGAGTGGTTTCATAAGAATTTGCTCAAAACGAAGGCGGCCCAGCAGGCGCGGGCTTACCTGCAAGGCCGCGGCTTAAGCGCCGAGGTGGCCAAAAGCTGGAAGCTCGGCTACGCGCCGGATACCTGGAATGCTTTGACGGATTGGGCGCGCGCCCAGGGCTACCGCGACGACGAGTTGATCGCGAGCGGGCTCGTGACGTTCAAAAAGGACGACCAGGAGCGCCGTATCGGCGATCTCTACGACCGCTTCCGCGACCGGCTGATGTTCCCGATTTGCGACGACATCGGCCAGGTGATCGCGTTCAGCGGCCGGGTGTTGAATGCGGAGGCTTTCGGGGGCAAATACGTCAATTCGCCCGAAACGCCTGTCTTTATTAAAGGGAAGGTCTTTTTCGGCCTGCACAAGACGAAGCGGGCGCTGATCGACCAAAAGACCGCCATCGTGCTGGAGGGGCAGATCGACCTCATCACCGCGTTCGAGGCCGGGGTCAAAAATGTGACGGCGGCGCAGGGCACGGCGTTCACCCGGGACCACGCCCGCATTTTGAAACGCTACGTGGACGAAGTGGTGCTTTGCTTCGATGCCGACGCCGCCGGACTGAAGGCCGCCGAGAAGGCGCTGCCCGCGCTGTTCGAGGCGGGGCTTTCCGTGCGCGTGGCCGAGATGCCCGCCGGTGAGGACCCGGATTCGCTCATCCGCACCCAGGGAGCCGAGGCGTTCACGGCGCAAATCGCCCAGGCGCGGGATTTCTTCGAGTTCAAGCTGGAGCGGGCCGCCCGGACGCCGGAATTTGCCACCCCGAGGGGCAAGGCGGCGTTTGCCCGGCAAATGGCGGCCACGGTCGCCCTGGTCAACGACCCCGTGCTGCGCGACGCCGTGGTGCACAATGTCTGCAACCGGCTGGAACTGGCTCCGGAGACGTTCCTCTCTCTTATAAAGGAAGCGTCCACGCAGCCGCGCTACGGCGCGGAACCGGAGGAGCAGCCGGAAAGCGCCGCCGCCCCCCAGCCCGCCGTGCCACTTTCCAACACCGCGCGGATTCTCTGTGAACTGGTGCTGGCTTCGCCCAAAGCGCGCGAATGGGTGCTGGCACAGCCCTGGGAGACCCTGCTGACCCGGCTGCCCGAGGCGGAACTGCTGAGCTTGGCGCTCTGCGGAAATTTCGACCCAGCGGACCCCGCCTCCGTCTCAGCCTGGCTCTCAACCCTGAGAACTGAGGAACAGGCGACCCTGGCGGGGTTGCTGGACCTGCCTCAACTGCCCTCGGACCCGGCCCGCGTGGCCGAGGATTGCTGGCGCGACCTGGAACGGCGGGATTTGGAGCGCCAGCGGGAGGCCATCGGCGCGAAGCTCCACGACCGCTCCCTGGACGACGCGCAGATCGTGGCGCTTCAGCAGGAATTGCTAAAAATCCAACAAAGCTTGAGCGGGCATGAAAGCCGCTCCTTTTACAATCCGCTCCAGGGGCGCCCTTAAGCCTTTGGGGCAGATAATATTCTTTGTTTTTCAAAACAACTCCTTGACCTCCGTTCAACCGTTACTCATATTACCGGGCCTTTGTCGGCTCCCCCGAATTATTCTTGGGGAGACTTTTGACAAAGGCACGAAATCGCCTGGGTATGACCACCAAGAAATCTCCTGCTTCTTCTCCCGTTTCTAAACACGCCCCGGCTGCGAAACCCCACCCCACTCCAAGCGCCAGCAAAGCTCACGCAAAAGCGGTCGCAGCATCACCCAAAGCCGCCCACAAGCCCGCGGCCAAACCCGTAAAACCGGCGGCAAAGCCCACCAAAGCGACTCCTAGCGCCCACGGCAATCACCCCGCGCCCCATCCCTCTCATAAAACCCCGGCAAAACCGGCTCCAAAAGCCGCGTCCAAGCCCGCTGCGAAACCGTCTCCCAAATTGACCGCAAAGCCGACTGCAAAACCGACCGCCAAACCCGCCCATAAACCGGCGGCAAAACCCGTAACCAAGGGGGCCAACGTGACCAAGGCCCCCGCAAAACCGGCCCCGGCTCCCCACAAACCCGCCGCGGCAAAGCCCGCGCCCGCCAAAGCTGTTCCCGCGTCCAAGCCGCAGCCCGAGCCCAAGGCAAAGACCGTCGCTTCCGCCGCCGCGCCCAAAACGGCCCCGAAAGCCGCGCCCAAAGCCGTGGCCGAAAAGCCGGAGCCTAAGGACGTCAAGGGAGCCAAAGCCGCCGACGCTCACCACGACCACCATGCCAAACCGGCGGCCGCGATGTTCAGCGTCGATACGCCGGAGATGGCCGAAAAGCTCCGCGAATTAATCAAGCTGGCCAAAGAGCAGGGCTACCTCACGTTTGACGACCTCAACGAAGCCCTCCCCGAGAGCATCAACGAGCCGGACGAGATGGAAGCGGTCTTTACCCGCCTCCGCAGCCTGGAAATCGACATCATCGACGCCTCCCAGGTGGACAGCTACAAGGATGGCAAGAAGGATTCCGACGAGGACGAGGAAGAGGACAAGAGCGACGCCAAGCTCGACATTCTTGACGATCCGGTGCGGATGTACTTGAAGCAGATGGGCCAGGTGCCGCTGCTGACGCGCGAACAGGAAGTCGAGATTTCCAAGCGCATCGAAGAAGCGGAATTGAGCGTGCAAAAATTCGTCAACCGCTTCGGGTTCATCGCCCGCGCTTACCTGGACCTTGCCGCGAAGCTCAACGAAGGCCGCGAACGCTTCGACCGCGTCATCCTCGACAAGAAAATCGAGAGCCGCGAGCGTTACATGAAGGCGCTGCCGAAGCTGTGCGAACAGGTGGAAAAAGCCGCCGCCGAAGCCGCCGCCACTTACAAAACGCTGATGAGCCAGACCTCCAAGGCCGCCCAGACCAAGGCGCAGCAGGATTTCAACAAAGCCCAGACAGTGCTCCAGAAGCTTTATCCGAAGTTCTACTTCAAGCAGAAGGTGACTGAGGAGTTCGTCAACATCGCCGACCAGGAATACCGTACCGCGTGCTTCCTGCGTGACGAGATCGCCAAGCGGGTGAACTCCGGCAAGGCCGACGCCTACATCGCCAAACAAAAGGAGATGCAGACGCGCACGTGGCTGGCTCCCGAGGAGTTCGCCAGCGAATACCAGTCCCTCAAATCGTGGCTGCGCAAGGCGCTCAAGGCGAAAACCGAAATGGTGGAAGCCAACCTGCGCCTGGTCATTTCCATCGCCAAAAAGTACACCAACCGCGGCCTCTCCTTCCTCGATTTGATCCAGGAAGGCAACATGGGCTTGATGAAGGCCGTCGAG
The DNA here is from genome assembly GCA_964513965.1 of uncultured Chthoniobacteraceae bacterium. GTDB lineage: Bacteria > Verrucomicrobiota > Verrucomicrobiia > Chthoniobacterales > Chthoniobacteraceae > UBA695. Next base: position 14,140 of record CAZEOO010000021.1, on the reverse strand, counting down.
AAATTCGAGTACCGGCGCGGCTACAAGTTCTCCACTTACGCCACGTGGTGGATTCGGCAGGCCATCACCCGGTCCATCGCCGACCAGGCCCGCACCATCCGCATCCCGGTGCACATGATCGAGACGATCAACAAGCTCATGCGGGTGCAGAAGCAGCTCGTGCAGGAATACGGCCGCGAACCGAACCCCGAGGAGGTCGCCGAGGAAATTCAGCTTCCCGTGGAGCGCGTGCGGGCCGTGCTCAAGATGGCCCAGCAGCCGATTTCCCTGCAATCCCCCGTGGGCGATAGCGACGACACCTCCTTTGGCGACTTCATCGAGGATAAGGGCGCCGAGAACCCGTCCGATATGACGGCCATCGTGCTCTTGAAGGAGAAAATCAAAGATGTGCTCGACACGCTCACCGAACGCGAGCGCCAGGTGCTGGAGCAACGCTTCGGCCTGGTGGACGGGTACAGCCGCACGCTGGAAGAAGTGGGCCGCCAGTTCAAGGTGACCCGCGAACGCATCCGGCAGATCGAGGCCAAGGCGTTGCGCAAGATGCGCCACCCGACGCGCATCCGGCAGTTGGAGGGCTTCCTGGAAGCCGACGCTTACTAGACGCGTGGTTTTACCTTCGTGTTCTCGTTACGAATCTCCAGATTCGTAACGCCCCTGTCTTGGAATCTCTGATTCCTGGGCGAGCCTAACGAATCAGAGATTCGCAGACACTTGCGTTCCCAATCTGGAGATTGGGAACGAGGCGCTCCAAGTTATATGAACTTTTCCCCCACCCGTCTGCGGCAATTCTGGCTCCTGGCCGTCATCGCGGCGTTCGCCTTCGGCATCTTCGTGCGCGAACACCGCCTGGCCGCCTGCTCCGCCGTCGGGTTCGACGAGTCGCTTTACGAACGCTACACAGCCCAGGCGCTCCAGGGCGGGTTTTCCAGTTACCCCAAAATCGTGGAGCAATATATTGCCCTCCAGGAAAGGCTCCCGGGCTCCATTCTCCATCCGCTGCGGTTTCTCTATATCGGGGTGGCGACGGTCTGGTGCAAGGTGTCCGGCGCGATCCCCATCGTGGGGCTCCGCCAGGTCTCGGCGTTTTTTTCGATCCTGACGCTGGCGGTGACGTTCGGCTGGATGGGGCGAATGGCGGGCCGGAGCGCGGCATTGGCGGTGCTGGCGCTGATGGCTTGCGCGCCGACGCAGATCCATATGAGCGCCTTCGCGCTGCTCGACGGTTTCGTGACGTTCTGGGCGACGCTGACGTTGTGGACCCTGTGGGAGGCGTTGCAAAAACCGGAGCGGCCCGCGCTGGCGGCGCTCTACGGGCTCGCGCTCTTCGCGCTGGCGCTCACCAAGGAGAACGCGGCGTTTGTCTGGCTGGCCATCGTGGCGATTCTGTTTGCCAACCGCTGGCTGCGCTTTGGTGCCGTGAGCCGCCCGGTGATCGCGGCAACCGTCCTGGCCCCGGTGCTGGCGATGGGCGGGTTGATGACGCTGGCGGGCGGGTTTGAGCCGTTCCGAAACACTTACGTGCTGGCGATTTCCCGTAATTACACGCTCGACTATGCGATTCTGACCGGCGACGGCCCGTGGTACCGCTACGTGCTGGATTTGCTGACCATCAGCCCCGTGGTGACGATCCTGGCGCTGGCGATGCTCTTCCAACTCGACCGGCGCAACCCGGAGCACCGCGCGCTTTGGTTTGTGAGCGTGTTCGTGGGCGCGAGCTACCTGGTGATGTGCAACCTCAAATATGGCATGAACCTGCGCTACGCCAATATGTGGGATTCCTCGCTGCGGCTGCTGGCGTTTGCCCAACTGGGGCTGCTGGCGGGCCGGTTCAAGCGTCCCGGGGTGTGGCTCGCGGCGGGAGTCGTGGCGCTTTGTCTGCTGGAATTCCGGCAATATTGGATCTTCGCCGTGGATTTCAACGAGCCGGGACCGTGGGGGCAATTCTACGAAATGGTGCCCCAGATTTTGCTGCGGGCGGTGCATATTATTAAGTAAGCGGATATTCAGCGGAGCCGCGCGGGTGCCTCATCCTCGTGCTCCGCCCACGGGCAATTTTTGCCAAAATCCACACAGCATCCGGCCTTGTCCCGGACGGGGCGAATCGGCTCTACTATCCGCCCTCGCCGTGAGCTCTTTCCGCTTTTTCCGACCAGCCCTTTTCGACGCCCTTCGGGGTTACAAGACGTTCTTCCATGACGTGACCGCTGGGGTCACGGTGGGCATTATCGCCATCCCCCTGGCCATCGGCTTCGCCATCGCTTCCGGGGCAAGCCCAAGCCAGGGCATGTGGACGGCCATCATCGCCGGGTTCCTGATTTCCGCGTTTGGCGGCAGCCTGGTGCAGGTGGGCGGCCCCACGGGGGCGTTCGTGCCGATCTTGTTCGCGATCTCCGCCACGTACGGGTACGAGGGGCTGGCGCTGGCCACGATGATGGCCGGGGTGTTTCTCTTCGCCATCGGGGCGCTGCGGCTGGGCGGGTTGATTAAATTTATCCCCTACCCCGTGGTAGCCGGGTTCACCAGCGGCATCGCGGTGGTAATCGCCATCGGGCAGTTGAAGCAGCTTCTCGGCCTCGATGTGAAATTGCCCGCCGAGGCGCTGGCGCAGGCTTGGGGTATTTTGACGCACCTCTCCGGCGTGCGGTGGCAGAGCGTGGCCGTGGGGCTGGCGTCGCTGCTCCTCATTGTGCGCTGGCCGAAACGCTGGCACCGCGTACCGCCTTCCATCGCGACGATTTTGCTCGGGGCGCTGGCGGTTTATTTCTGGAACCCGGGGGACGCGGTGGCGACCATCGGCTCGAAGTTCGGGGCCAACGCGATGGTGGGGCTGCCGGGGCTGCATCTTCCGGTGGTGACGTTCGAGCGCATCCAGCAGTTGATGGGTCCGGCGCTGACGATCGCAATGCTGGGAGCGATCGAATCCCTACTCTCGGCGATGGTGGCCGACGGGATGATCGAGGCGCGGCACGATTCCAACCAGGAGTTGATGGGCCAGGGCATCGCCAATTTTATTACGCCGTTTTTCGGCGGAATTTCCGCGACGGGTGCCATCGCCCGCACCGCGACCAATGTGCGGGCCGGGGGCCGGACGCCCGTGGCGGGGATTGTGCATTCATTGACGCTGGTGGCCGTCGTGCTGGTGGCGGCGCCGCTGGCCCGTTACCTGCCGCTGGCCTCGCTTTCCGCCGTGCTGCTGGTGGTGGCCTTCCGCATGGGGGACTGGCTCAATTTCAAGGAAATGGCGCGGGGGCCCAAGAGCGATTACATCGTGCTGTTGGTGACGTTTACCACCACGGTGGCGTTCGATTTGAGCATCGCGGTAGGTATCGGCCTGGCGCTCGCGTTTATTTTGTTCGTGCGACGGATGGAGGAGATCACGCACGTGCGGCTGATTACGGAAGAGAGCGACGTGGGTCTGGGCGGGGATTCGATCCGCAACAAGGCGGTGCCCGAGGGGGTGCTGGTCTATCGCATCGAGGGGCCGTTCTTTTTCGGCGTGGCCGAGAAACTCGAAGACGGGCTCGACAGTGCGGAGGTGACGCCTCGGGTGGTGATCTTCCGCATGAGGGCCGTGCCCGCCATGGATGGGACGGGGCTGCGGGCGTTGCAGGATTTGTTGCATAAATTCAACCGCCGGGGCACGAAGCTGATTTTGAGCGGCGTGCAGGCCCAGCCAATGAAGGTGCTCTTCAACGCGGGGTTCGTGGACAAGATCGGGCTGGAAAATGTGTGCCCGAACATCGCGGCTTCGCTGGAACGCGCCTGGGAGATCGTGGGCGGGGTGCCAGAACCGGCGAAGGCTGTGAAGAATTAGCGGGTGAACGGGAGTTTTGGGCTTGCCCGCAGGCGCGCCCATGCGTTGTATCGGCACCAATGAAAATGCGCGTGGCGGTTTGGCTGGCTTCGCTGATTCTATTTCTAGGTTCGCTGGTGGTGCTGGGGCCGATGCTGCCGGAACGGGTGGCGACACATTTCGGGGCCGCCGGGGAGGCTAATGGGTGGATGACTCGCTCCGAACATCTCCAGGCTATGGCGCTTTTCGGGCTTGGCTTTCCCTGCTTTTTGATCGGCCTTTGCTACGTGATTCGCTTTTTGCCGCCCTCTCTGCTCAATGTCCCCCACCCCGAATACTGGCGCTCGCCGGAGCATTACCGCGAGGCTTGCGCCTATCTTTTCCAGGAATCGTTCTGGCTGGGCACGCTCTCCAGCTTATGGGTGACGGGGATGCACGCGCTGATTGTTGCCGCCAACCGCCATGGGACTTCGCGCTTGGATACGGGGTGGTCTTTCGCGCTAATGGCGGTCTTTTTGGCGGGCGTAGCCGTTTGGATTTTCCGGCTTTGGCGGCATTTTAGGCGGCTGCCAAACTAAGGGTGCAAAGCAAACTCCTGTTTTGCATTCCGTTTATTTTTGTTAATACTCAAGGGCATTATGCGCGCCTTGGCTGTTGTCTTTTTGAAGCTCATGGGGATTAGGGGTATTTTGGGAGTGATGTGGTTTATCCCTCAGATTGCCAATGCGATGTTCATGGCTTCCAATCCCCACGGGATCAATCCATGGTGGTATTTTGTTGATATCGCCGCTGCGTCCTGTATCAACGCGGCGTACGCCTTCGTTCTCCTGTGCCGCACCGATTGGGTGGTGGCCAAGCTCCACATTCCCGATGAACCGTTGAAACTTGCCGCTTCGGCCTTCGAACTCCTGCGCGTGGGGCTCGTGATTGTTGGCGTGATGGCTTTGATGGACGCCATTGCCGAAACCGGGTCCGTTCTCTATAATTTGTCTCAACAACACGGGATGTTCAACGCACAACCGATGCTTGTGAACTGGGGTCCCGCAATCAAAACGGTGCTTGAGCTCGTGCTGGGGTTCGTTGTGATTAGCAAATCGCGGGGCATCGCTTCCCGCGTTTTCCCCGGCCAACGCTAAGTGGCACCTGGGGTATCCTTTTCCATATCACATCGTTTACGGTTGATTTTTTGCATCGATCGATCTATCGTAAAACCGTATGACAACCGTGACCATTTCTCCCAAATTCCAGGTGGTAATCCCCCGCGAAGTTCGGGAACCCATGGGGTTGCGCTCCGGGGAAAAAGCGCAGGTGATTTCTTATCGCAACCGGATCGAAATTATCCCTTTGCGCTCGCTGCGGGAACTTCGAGGGGCGTTGCAGGGCATGGACACGACGTTTGAGCGCGAGGCTGACCGGCTATGAACGTGGTGGATTCGTCGGCTTGGCTGGCCTATTTTGCCAATGAACCTGGGGCGGATTTTTTTGCCCCGGCCATTGAAGAAACCGCCCAACTCCTGGTGCCCAGCGTGTGCCTTTACGAGGTTTTTAAGGTGATTTTGCGGGAGCGGGATGAAGATACGGCGCTCCAGTTTACGGCGGCGATGCAGCAGGGCACGGTGGTAAATCTGGATGCCGAACTGGCGCTGGAGGCGGCCTACATTGGCCAGCGGGAGAAGCTCGCTTTCGCGGATTCCATTCTCTACGCCATTGCCAGGAAACACCGGGCGTTGCTTTGGACGCAGGACGCCCATTTCGAAGGCAAGCCGAACGTGCGGTTTCAGCGTAAGGGATAGCCCCCTACTCCAGCAGCCCGCGGATTTCGTCCATGGTGAGCCCTTCCATCAGCGGCTCTTCGTTTTCGATGGCGGCGTCGATGATTTCCCGCTTTTTGCGCTGAAGGTTCAGGATTTTCTCTTCAACCGTGCCGCGCGTAATCAATTTGTACGCGGTGACGACTTGCGTTTGACCGATGCGGTGGGCGCGGTCCGTGGCTTGGGCTTCGACGGCCGGGTTCCACCACGGGTCGAAGTGGACGACGGTATCGGCGGCAGTCAGGTTGAGCCCTGTGCCGCCCGCTTTGAGACTGATTAAGAATACGGGGATGTCGCCGTTCTGGAAGCGGTCCACTTCGGCCTGGCGGTCTTTGGTTTGGCCGTCGAGGTAGCAGTAGGCGATCTCCTGGGCGTCGAGTTCCTGCCGCAGGAGGGTCAACATGGAGACGAACTGGCTGAAAACCAGGATGCGGTGGCCGCCATCGACGGCTTCGGCGACGAGTTCGTTGAACAGTTCGACTTTGCCGGATTCCGCCTTCTTTTCGCCCAAAAGGCGCAGATCGCACGAGGCCTGGCGCAGCCGCAGGAGCGCGGTGAGCATGAGCATGTGCGCCTGCCCCTTGTTTTTGCCCGCTTCGTCGATCTGGGCGCGCGCACCTTCGAGCAGCGCGGCGTAAACTTGTTTTTGCGCCTGGGTCAATTCGCAATAGGCGACGTTCTCCAGCTTCGCGGGCAGGTCCTTGGCCACTTCCTGTTTGCGGCGGCGCAGGAGGAAGGGGCGCAGGCGCTTGGAAAGGCGGGCCAGAGCGGCGGGGTCGTTGTGCGAGATGGGCAACTCGTAACGCTCGCGGAAGTCGTCGCGATCCCCCAGGTAGCCGGGCATGACGAAGTTCATTAATGACCAGACGTCGCGGACGCTGTTTTCCACCGGGGTGCCGGTGAGGATGAATTTGTGCCGGGCGCGCAGCATACCGGCGGCCTGGGCGTTTTGGGTGTCCGGGTTTTTGATGTGCTGGGCTTCGTCCAGAATGACGGTGGAAAATTCGAGGCTCCGGTAGCGCAGGGCATCGCGCCGCAGAAGCGGGTAACTGGTGATGACGAGATCGGCTTGCGGAATTTCGGCAAAGCGGGCCTTGCGTTTGGGGCCTTCGAGGAGCAGCACTTTGCGCTCGGGGGTGAATTTCTCGGCTTCCCGCTGCCAGTTGAAGAGGAGCGACGAGGGGCAGACGACCAAGGACGGCCCGGGCTGGTTCCGCAGAAAGGCCAATGCTTGCAGGGTTTTGCCCAGGCCCATGTCGTCGGCCAAAATGCCGCCCAAGTGGTTGGAGCCAAGGAAACTTAGCCAAGATACTCCGTGTTTTTGGTAAGCGCGCAGCACGGGTTCCAGGTCGCCCAGAGGCACGGGTTCCATCGCTTCCCGGCCCTCCTGTTGGCGCGCCCAGGCGCTCCACCCGGCGTCGGCGCGAAGGCCGAACCCGGATTCCGTAGCGGCGGCGGCGAGGTAGCCGGCGTGGGCTTTGCCGATGCGGTAGCTGCCGGGGGTGCGCTGCTGCGGGTTGCAGTCCCTCAGGACGGTGTTGAAGTCGTCGAGCATGGCGGTGTTAAAGACGGCGACTTTGCCGTTTTTAAGCCGGGCGTGGTTCATGCCCAGTTGCAACATTCGCTGGATTTCGGCGGCGGAAAAGCGTTCGCCCGAGGAGGTGGAGAGGTCGAATTGCAGATCGAACCACTCTTCGCCGCTGCGGACGATTTCCACGCGCGGGGTGATGCGCTCGATCTCGGCGGTAAGGTTGGTAAATCGCGGCCCGAGGCTGACTTGCCAGCGGCGCGCCAGGTCGGGATAACCTTCGCCGAAGAAGTGCAAAATGGGGCGCTCGCCGCGCAGGACGTAGTGGCCGGTGGCGTCCGGGCCGGTGAAGCCATAGGCGATGAGGTCGTCCAGCGCGAGGCGCTCGGCTTCGAGATCGCGGCAAAGGAGGCGGGCCGGATCGGCGGGATCGGGCAAGGCCCAGTTTTCCGATGGACTGGTGACGCCCAGAGTGACGATGCGCTTGGAGTAGAGGCGCTGGAGTTGGGCGGAAAGGTGGTTGAGCGAACCCTCCAACGTAAGGGAGAACTGGCCGGGCTCGGGGATGAGCTTCGGGGCGTTTCCGGGAGCGGCTTCGAGTTCAAAGAAGGGGCGCAGGGCGGGCAATTCCCGGGCAAGGAACCCGGCGGCTTGGTCCGGAGCGAGCATGATGTCCCGGCGCAGGAGGTCGGCATACGCGGAGGGCAAGCCGGGTGAGACTTGGGCAAAGGTGGTGCCGTGCAGGGACCAAAACGCCCCCCCGGTTCCCCCCTGCCCCGCCTGGAGGAGTTGCGTTTCGGCGGGCCAGGCCACGTGGAGCACGACCCGCTGCTGGGCATCCGGTTTGACGGTCAGTTTCGGCAGCAGCGGCTTGGGCGAGACGTGGCCCGGGATGGTTTTGCCAAAGGTGACGCGGGGGTGATTTTTGAGCGCCTCCAGAATGAGGAGCATCGGCTCCCGCTGGAGCACGAGCATGCCGGTGAGCGCGCCTTGGTTGAGCCCCCGAACGGCCTGGATGATGCGCAAATCGGCTTCGGAGCAGCGATAGGAACCGTTGGAGTCCAGGGCGTTCAAGAGCACGCGGCGGCCCTGACGCTCGACCTCGATGCCGACGGTGCAGTGGCCGCGCTCCCAAGCGGAGAGGAATTGCGGCGGCAGAACGATGTGCAGGCCCACGAAATCCGGCCCTTTTTCGGTGGCGGCGGTAAAGCGTGGGAGGGGTTCACGCGCGGGCGCGGGGCTGAGCTGGGGTGTCGCCGCCGGGCGGGCGGGGGCCGGGGCGGCCATGCCGGAACCGGGGGCGGTTTTGTGGGCCAGCAGGGCGTAACCGACGGCCAGCGAATGGGCGCAAATAGCCCCCCATTGGCGGGATTCGCGGCAGGTGCAGAGGTTTTCGATGTCGGAGGCGCTGTTGATTTTGAGTCCCGCGCGGAATTCCTGGTCCCCGGTGCGGACCAGCCCTTTCAAGATGGGCGGCTGGTAGGCGGCGCTGACGACCCGACCCGAATCCACGAAAGCACGCGCCAGCTTGGCGGCTTGCCAGCCTCCGGCGTCCATGAGAAGTCGTTCAGTGAGTGCTACTTGCGACATAAAAAAGGCAGGGCTGCCCGGGCCAGGATTTGTAACCTGACACGCGCAGCCCTGAAAAGCCAGCGGTGCTCTTTGGGAGTTTACGCTTTGAGCTTCTCGACGGCGGTTTTCAGGCTCGCCACGTCGGAGATGGAATGGATTTCCGTCCCCTTGCGGATGCGGCCAAACATGCCGGCCAGGACGCCGCCCGGGCCGAATTCGATGAAGAGGTCCACTTTCTCCTGGTCGAGGAGGTAGACCATGGACTCCGCCCAGCGCACGGTGCTGGTGACTTGTTCGCGCAGGGAGTCGCGGATTTGCGCTTCGGTGGCCACCGGCTTGGCGTCCAGGTTGCAGAGCACTTGGTACTTGGGCGTGGCGAAGTGGGAGGTTTCGAGCACTTTGCCCAGGCGGACATAGGCCGAGTTCATCAGGCGCGAGTGGTAGGCGCCCGCGACGTTCAGAAGGGAGGCGCGGCGGATGCCGTAGTCCTTGGCCATGGAAACGGCCAGTTCCACCTTGGCCCGTTCGCCGGAGATGACGACCTGGCCGGGGCAGTTGAGGTTGGAAATATCGACGTCCACCTTGGCGGCAAGGTCGCGGACGGTGTTCTCTTCCGCTCCGATCAAGGCGGCCATGGTGCCGTTGGTGGCTTCGCAGGCGTCCTGCATGAAGTGGGCGCGCTGATCGACCAGGTGCAGGCCGGTTTCAAAGTCGAAGGTGCCCGCGGCGGCGTGGGCGGTAAATTCGCCCAGGGAAAGACCCGCGGTGGCGACGACGCCTTCCATGGAGCCGCCCATTTCCTGAAGGAAAGCGGCCAGCGCCATCGAGCCGTGCACGTAGAGAGCGGGCTGGCAGTTCACGGTTTTCGTCAATTCCTCATCCGGCCCTTCGAACATGATCTTGCTCAAGGGGCGTTTCAACGTGGCGTCGGCCCGCTGGATCAGATCGGCGGCAACGGGATATTGCTCGGCGAGATCTTTGCCCATGCCCACGGTTTGGGCGCCTTGGCCGGAAAAGAGGAATGCGATACGTTTGCTCATAATGTTTAGTCTGGTTGTGGTTCCGAGGGCAGGTTCCCACCCCGGGAAAGGGGCTGACGTTATCAGGAATGAGGCGGGATGCAAATATTGATCTCGCCCGGATTCTGACCGGATTCTGAGACACCACAGGGACGGATTGGGCTCGGATTTTGGCAATAGAGTTGCCGGAACAGGGAGGTGCCCAAATGGAGTTTGGGCACCAGATGGGTGGCGAGCTTGGATTAAACCCAAGTCGGCCGAAGCAGCAAAAAGAGGGCGGCTTTTGGGCCTTGGAGCCCCCTCTTTTTTGGCCCCGCCACCGGCATGCAGCGGCGGGGTGAATTATTTACGTTTTAATCGCAAGTATGGAGGCAACCAACTGATTCCAAGGCACTTACCTTTAGTGATAAACACCCAGGAAGTCTTCTCTGTAATTGATTTTATCTATTTTGCGTATAAAGATGCGAATCTAACTATAAATCAGCAACTTGCTACTTTTTCAGATTGCCGAAAATCACATTGGCTTCCTCCAACGTCTCCTTGCTGCCAATGTCAAACCAAATGCCGGGGACATCCCACGTGTGGACCGGGGTGCGGGGGTAGAGCCATTGGACGAAGCGGCCCGGCTGGTCGGGGTTGTTGCCCTCGGCGATGTATTCGGCGAATTTGCCAACGACCGCTTTGGAATAGTAATAGAGCGCGATGCCGGTGCGGGTGCTCTTGGGCTGGGCCGGTTTTTCTTCGAAGTGGGTGATGATCCCCTCCCCGTCGCTTTCGATGGCGTTGTACTTTTTGATGGCTTCCAAGTCCTTCACGTCGTAGGTGGCCAGGACGGCTGCCTTGCCCTTGCAGTAGGTCGCGAAGGCTTCGAGGGGCTGGCTAAAGAGGTTGTCGCCCGCAACCACCACGAGATCGGAGGCGGCGAGGTTCTCGCGGGAGACCACGAGGTTGATGTCGCCGATGGCCCCCAGCTTGTCCTGGTCGCTCATGGAGCCGTCGTTGACGATTTTGAAGTGCATCTTCGGCTGGCGTTTGACGTAATCGTCGGCCCAGGCCTGGAAATCCGCCGCGAATTTGTTGTTCGTGACCACGTAGACGCTCTCGATGTCGGGAATGGGAGCGAGGTTGTCGAGCACCCATTCGATCATGGGTTTGCCCGCCACATCGAGCAGCGGCTTGGCTTTGGTTAGGGTGAGCGGGTAGAGACGGGTGGCGTATCCGGCGGCCAGAATTAAAACGTTCATCCCACGTACATGCCGGGACGCGAGAGGGAGCACAAGCCAAAAAGCTTGGGGAGAGGGATGTTTTGGGAAATAGATGAGGTGCAGGAGGGCTTGCCCTCCTGCTGGAGGGTTTGGGAGGTGAAACCTCCCATTGCCTTTTCTGCAAGGCGGGCGGAAAAAGGCCAACGAAGCGGCGCGTTTTGATGGCCGCCGCACGGACCATGCACTATGGCCCGCCTTGCTCCCCCGAAAACAGCGCAGCGTCTTTTCGGGGGCACTCGTCTCGGGCTTCCTCGATAGATAAGCGCCTGCGGCGCTTGGCGGCGACGCTTCGCGCTCCAATATAGGCAAGGCGGGTTATAGCGGCGGCTTTACGCCACGCTCGGGCTGTTTTTGGCCCGCCTTGCTATTTGTTTTTGGCTTCTGGGGCTCTGCCCCAGCTCCCCGGCAAGGGGGCTTGCCCCCTTGCATCCCACTTAATCTTCGCTCGGGGTGCTCCGGCCCGCAGCTTCGGTTTCGTCGCTCGAAACGTCGCGGTCAATGAGAGTGATGAGATAGTTGCTCAAGGATCGGCGGTCACGCTTGGCGCGGGCTTTCGCTTTTTCCAGCAGATCTTCGGGGCATCGAAATGCGGTATATTTACTAGCCATGACAAATATTATTATCAGATTCCGACGAAAGTAAAGCAGTTTGTTAACATCTGTCCTACTTCCCAAGAAGGGACCTCAGGGTTTCCCTGATGGGGCACCCGCTCGATGTCACGTTTAATGCATCGTGTGACTAAAGGCGAGGGTTGTTTTACAAAATTTATAAAGAAGGCCTCTCGGCAAGATAGCGGAGGTTGAGCTTCCGGTAAGCGGCGGGGGTTTCGCCGGTGGAGGCGCGAAAGACGCGGGTGAAGTGGTGACGGTCGGAGAAGCCGGTTTGTTCGGCAATTTCCTCGATGCTGGAATTGGATAGCACCAGGAGCCGGGCGGCCTCTTTGATGCGGAGTTGGGAGGCGTAGACGGAGGGGTTGACGCCAAAGACGCGAGAAAAAACCCGCCGGAAGTGATCCGGGGTGTACCCGGCCATGGCGGCCAGGCGCGCGACGGAGAGGTCTTCGGCGGGGTGCTGCTCCATCCAGTTCCCCAAGCGGGCCATTTGCGGGGACCGCTCCATCCAGGCTTTCCAGGCCGGGTGGGCGGAGAGTCGGCGAACCTGCCAGCACGCCGCCAGGGCATGGGAGGCCAGGGCTTCGGCTTGGAGGGTCAAGGGAAGATCGCCCATGTGGGCTTGCGGTTCGTTCACCCAGGAGGCGACCAGGAGGTCCAACAAAGGGCTGCCGGGCACTTCCATCGGTGCGGGAAAAAGCAGCGGGATGAGGCCGTGGGGCAGGCCCGCGACATCGAAATGGGTGAAGCGGTGGTCCACGCCTTGCCCCCGGATCAATCCCCTGCCCTGAAACCGAGGTGGGACGATGATGAGGCGACGCGCCGGAATGGGCAGGCTGACGGAGGGGGAAACCAGCGTAACGCCCGGCTGCCGGTTGTAGTAGAGGCGCCAATATTCGTTATGGAGCGGTGTGTCATTCCACTCGGGGCCGATGCGGGTGTGCCAATTGACATAGATGCGGATGCTGAAGCCGCCGCTTTGGGCTAATTCGGGGTCTGGTTTCATCCAATATCGGAAATGTGCACATTTGCGTTTCAAATGTCCATAGACTTCGCGCGGGGTTGCCCGCAATCTCGCGGCCTATGGAAAACATTGTCGAACAACGCCGGAAACGGACGGCCTGGTTCCTCCAGGATCGTTTTGGTCTTTTCATTCATTGGGGGCTGTATGCCATTCCCGCCAGAGGCGAATGGGTGCGCAGCGTGGAAAAAATTTCGGTTGAGGATTACCAGCCGTATTTCGAGCAATTCAACCCGAAGCGGTATGATCCGCGCGCATGGGCTCGCATGGCTCGCGAGGCGGGCATGCGCTACGCGGTGCTGACGACGAAGCACCATGACGGATTTTGCCTCTTCGACAGCCAACTCACGGACTACAAGGCCACCTGCACCCCCGCCGGGCGCGACTTGGTGCGCGAGTATGTGGATGCTTTCCGCGCTGAGGGGTTGAAGGTCGGCTTTTATTATTCGCTGCTCGACTGGCACCACCCGGATTATCCGCATTACGGGCATAGCTTCCACCCGATGCGGGAGAACGAGGCGTTCAAGGGGGCGAAGCACGATTTCGACCGCTATGTGGACTACCTCCATGGGCAAGTGCGGGAGTTGCTTACGGGGTATGGCAAGATCGACATTCTGTGGTTCGACTTTTCTTATGACGACATGACGGGCGAGAAATGGCGCGCGACCGAACTGGTGAAAATGGCGCGCGAATTGCAGCCGGGGCTCATCATTGATAACCGCCTGGGCGGGCATGTGGCCGCTGCGGAGCCGGAGAGCTATTCGGGCGATTTCGGCTCGCCGGAGCAGATCATTCCCCCGGCCGGGATGAAGGACGACCTGGGGCGGCCGCTGCCGTGGGAAGCGTGCATTACGCAGAACGGCGGCTGGGGGTTCACCGCGAAAGACACGGAGTTCCTTTCGGCGCGGCAGACCCTTCGCAGCCTCGTCAATTGCGTCAGCAAAGGGGGCAATTTGCTCATCAACGCCGGGCCGAACGCCAACGGGGAGATTCCCGACAAGCAGCAGCGGATTTTGGCCGAAGTGGGCGAATGGCTGCGGCTCAACGGAGAGAGCGTTTATGGGGCCGGGGAATCCGAATTTCCCAAGCCGGAATGGGGGAGATTGACGCAGAAAGGCAACCGGCTTTTCTGTCATATCCAGGAACCGGGGATGGGAACGCTGAGCATGCCGGGGATGCGCAAGCGGCTAAGGAATCCGCGGTGGCTGGAAACGGGTGCCGCGTTGGAAGCCAACGCGTGGCACGAGCAGCAGCACCTGGAGGATGTGATTATCTGCCTGCCGAGGCAGGAGTTTGCGCTGGACCCGGTGATCGAGTGGGAGATCGTGCCGTAGGCAGGATGGGGTGCAGGGGAGCAAGCTCCCCTGCTGGAGGGTTTGGGAGGTGAAACCTCCCATTGCCTTTGCAAGGCGGGCGTTGAATGGATTTCGAAGCGGCGCGTCCGAGCCGAGCCCGAGCGTTGCAGCCATGGGCCCGCCTTGCTCCCCCGAAAACAGCGCAGCGTTTTTTCGGGGGCAAGC
>CAZEOO010000020.1:0-54977 GCA_964513965.1 uncultured Chthoniobacteraceae bacterium | reverse complement strand
GACCCCGCACCGTTCAAGCCACCCGTGGTTCCGCCCGTGCCAGCGATTTGCGTCAAGGTTTTATCCAGGAGGTTCAGCGTGGCGTTTTTGTTCACCGTAATATCCCCTTGGACCGTCTCGGTCGCCGCCGTTACAAGCCCCAAGATGGAGGCGTTGGTGCCGTCGCCCACGGCCAACCGCCCGAGAGCGCGCCCGCTGGTCACCTGTGCCGAGGAACCGGTATACCAGAAGGTGGAATTGGCCGAAATCGTCCCGCTGGTGCTGTTGCCAAGGGTGTTGTAATTGGTGCCAGTCGCCAGGAGAACCACGTTATCCCCAACATTGACTTGCGTGGCGCTGGTGAGAGTGAAACCGAGGGCGGAAATGGTGCCCGTACCCGTGCCGGAGTTCTGTAGATACCAAGTCACCGGGCTGCTACCGCTCACGTTGAGCGGGTTAAACCCGGAGGTCATCGAATTGAAATTCATGGTGTGGTCGTTGGTGTCGATGGCATAGTTGACGTTCGTCCCCGTCACACCCCAGCTTGATACCACCCCGCCCGCTCCAGTCGTCGTAATGTCACTGGAAAGCTTCAACGCCACGGTGCCATTGCCCCCCTGCTGACCGAACGTCAACCCGGCGATGTATAGCGCGTTACCCGTGGTGCTCCCCACCGTTTTGGTTACCGTATTGTAGGAGGTGGTGCGTATGGTCAGGATCGTGCTGGACCCCGAAAGCGATATGTCATCCACAACCATGGTCTGGTCTCCCCCACCCAGTGACACTCCGCCCGTGTAGGCGGTGGTGAGCCTGGTGATGCTGATGGTGGAGCCATTCAGGAAGAGCCCGCTACCGTTGGCGTTAACAATGGTGCCGCCGGAAATATTGGCGTTGCCACTGACGTAGAGCCGGTTATCACTGCATACCCCCCCGCTGGCCACGCCAATGTACACGGTGCCACTGGTCATGGTGAAATTCCCCTGGATGTAATTCCCGCTTGCCGTGCCATTAACGGGCCCCCTGTAAATGACGATCTGACCGCCATTAAGCAGAACGTTGCCGGCGACGTTTGTCTGATACTGGTTGCCAGTCCCAGTGACCTGCATGGTAAGGGTGCTCCCCTCGCCGATATTCAGATTGCCCCTCACCGTGCCGGAAATGTTGGCTATGGTCTGGCCGCTCTGCATCGTAAAGCCGGCGGTTAGGCCGCTGACATTAAAGGTTGCTGCGGTGCCGATGGTGATCACCGTCGCCCCGCTCGCATTGGGCGTCATGGCGAGGGTGTAGCTGCCAGTAACCAAGCTTGCGCCGTTATTGATCGTCACCTGGCTGCCGCTGCCCGTGGTGATGTTCGAGGAGAGCGCCAATATCGAAGCACTGGAACCGGTGCCCACCGAAATTCCACCAATGGTGCGCCCGGAACTCAGATATGACGTGCCGTTTCCGATGTAGGAAAAGATCGTATCCGCCGTGATCGTGCCGCTGGTGCTTAACCCCAGGTTGCTGGTCGTTCCGACTCCCGTCGCCGACAGCACAATCGAACTGCTGGAACCAACCCCGATGTTCACCTGCGTCGCGCTGGTAAACGTGAAGCTGGCTGCCGTTATCGTACCAGTAGTCGCCCCGGTGTTCTGGAAGGTCCAATAGGTAAAACAAGTAGAGCTGGCGTTGCCAAGGCCAATGCCCCCTCCCGCCGCAAAGAAGTTGTGTCCAGTAAGGTCAAGGGTTGTGTACATGGTGCCGCCGGCACTGATGCCATTGGTGATGCCTATTCCCGTAGCGAAGGTGGACACCACATCGCTGGAGAACTTGACGGTCGTCGTCCTGTTATTTGTGCTCTGGCCAAAGCCAACCTGCCCAACGGCCAAAGTCCCGCCAGCGATGCTGGAACCGATGATTTTGGTGACGTTTCCATCCCCGCGTGAGGCCAGGGTGCCAATATACCAATTCGAGAGCGAAGCATCGCTGATGAAAGTCTGGGTTCCACCCCCATACAGGGTCACGTTGTTAAGCCGGCTTCCCGTGGAACCCGTCAACCCCGTAATGCTGTTGTAAGAGCCATTGAGGGTGAAAGTTCCGTTAGTGGACGAAAGCACGCCGCCGGTAATATTCACGCTGCCGCTGACCTGCATCCGCGGGTCCCAGTAGCCGGTGCCCGTGGTGTACCCCGGCATGTATTGCCCGATGACCAACGTGCCGCCCGACATCGTAAAGCTCCCGTTGATGCTCGTCATGCACGCGTTGGTTGCAAGCTGCTGGGTATTGCTGTAAATGACCATCAAGCCGCCATTCACATTGACGTTGCCGTTGATGTTCGGGGTGTACTGGCCGCTGGTTCCCGAGTAGGAGAGTGCCAGGACGCCGCCGCTGTTGACGTTCACACTGGGTGCGTAAAGAGAGATACTGTGACCAGCCGTCCCCGTGCTGTTCACATCCAGATAAAGCATGACGGTTCCGCCGTTGGACGCCCCCAAATCAATCGAATTTGCCACTCCCAAATTGCGCTGCAGGCTTAAGGTATTCGTCGCGGAGCTTACTTCCGTGATGCTCAACAGATTCAACGTGCCGCTGGCCGAGGTATCGTAGATGATCGTTTGGTTGGTCGCGGAATCCAGGATATAAGCCGTGTCGCTAAGGGTGGGCGCGGCGGTATTTGGCGACCAGTTGGCTGTGCCGGACCACGAGGCACCCGAAGCTCCGGTCCACGTATAAGTAGCTGCTTGTGACGGCACTGCAAACAGCGTTGCAAGACAGCCGATAAGAACAAGGGATAGGCATTGAAGGGGTGTTTTCATGTCCGTGGGATAGTAAGGGGTAAACTCTAGTGGACTAATGTACTGGAGCTATTTGCCACTTCTCTGATGGCCTTGGCAAGAGGGGCAGAACTTACATTGTTAAGATAAAACTTAACCTGTTAAGTTATCCGTTATCGTCGAGCCACTTTTTGAAGGAAAAGCTATGGCTTCCGCGAATTCACCCGGGGGGCGGATTCGCCGTCTCTCCACATCCCCTCAACGGTAATGCGCCGGGCCAGCAGCGGAATGCCGCGCCGGTTGGCGTGGATCATGGCCACCACTTCGTCCACCCCCACCCGCCCGATAAGGTCGATATTTTGTACAACTCCCGCGTAAAAAGGATCGGTATTGGCTTGAAGGTTATGCAACGCAATCCCGCAATGGCTGCGCTCTTCGGGGGACAACACGCCTTTGAAGTTGCCTATGGCATCGAACACGGCGTCGGGCTTGTGGCGCCGGTACCATTCCCTGCACCGCTGGCCAAAGTCATCGCGGCCATCCGTCATAATCAAGGGCGGGATGCGGTTCGCCTCCGGAAAGCGCATCTGCTCCGCGAGGTACCCGGCGAGAAAGTTGCTGTCGGTGCGCTCGTCAAAGGCTTTGGTGGAAACATAACCGATGCGGCGGTAGCCCAGGGATTTGAGTTTCCTGACCACGAGCCGCCCCGTCCGGTATTGGGCGTCAATCACCACATCCAGCTTGGGGCTGATTAAGCTGAACCCGAAGGTCAGGACCGAAAATTGGTTCCATGCGAAAGTCTTCGTGCTGATATGGCCGATTTTGCGGGCTTGGGTTCCTAGCAGAACGCCCTGGATATTCCTCGAATAGAGCACTTCCGAAAGGCGCTTGAAATTCATGCCCATATCCACCAAGCGGAATTCCTCGAGCATGTAGCCCAGTTCATCGCAGCGTTTTTGGGCTCCCTGGAATATTTGGTAGTTAAACCCGTCATCCTTCAGTGGTGTACGGCCAAAGTTGATCCAAGCGATCGTCGCCTGGTACTTCACGTTGCGAACCCCCCAGCGGTAATACATCAGCGCCGAAAGCGCGGGGTCGGGTTTGTAACCCATTTCCTCCGCGATTTTCGCGATGCGCTCGCAGGTTTTTTTGGAAATGCTGGGATGGTTGCGCAGCGCCAGTGAAACCGTTACGTGGCTCACACCGGCAACCGCGGCGATGTCCCGCAAGGTAGGCCGTTTCATTAGTTAGGGGGGAATTTGCATAAACTATGAAAGCTTTACGCAAAGAATCAAGGGCCAACTTAACAGCGTAAGTTTACAGGATAAAATCCTGCTTGGCATCACTCCCCCCAACCGCCGCCGAGGGCCTTGTAGAGCGCGATGAGGTTTTGCGAAACAGCTTTGTCGCTTTGCGCGAGCGCGTCCTCGGTCTGGTAGAGTGACCGCTCGGCATCCAGCACGTTGATGAAGCTGGCCAGCCCCTTGCCGTAAAGCTCTTTGGCGAGGTGAAGGGAATCCCCGGCGGCTTTGGCGGCCTCTTCCAGCGAGCGGCGGCGCACCTGCTCCTTGGCGTAGCTGGTGAGCGCGTTTTCGGTTTCCTCAAAGGCGGTAAGCACCGTTTTTTCGTAAGCCACCAGGGCTTGCTCCTGCCGGGCGTTTTGAACCTTGATGTTGGCCCGGATGCGCCCGGTGTCAAAGATGCGCCATTGCACGGTGGGGCCGAGCGCCCAGAACTGGCTGCCCTTGCTGATCCAGTCATCGGTGCTGACGCTCAAATACCCGCTGCCGCCGGTGAGCGAAAATTTTGGGAAAAGATCGGCGGTGGCCACGCCGATGCGGGCGTTGGCGGCGGCAAGCTGGCGCTCGGCCTGGAGGACGTCGGGGCGGCGGCAGAGCAACTCGGAAGGCAGGCCCACGGGAACGCCCGCCGGGGCGATGGGAACGCGGGCGGGCCTGGAAAGCTCCGCATAAAGGGTGCCCGGCTGCTGGCCCAACAGCACATCAAGCCGGTTGATGGAAGATTGGATCATACTCTCCAGCCGCGGCACTTCGGCCTGGGTGGAAGCGAGAACGGCGGCGGCCTGCTGCACGTCGAGGTCGCTGGTGAGGCCGTTTTTGAAGCGGTCGCGGGCGATTTCCAGCGCCTCCTGCTGCGCCTTGATGTTGCGGTTGGCGATCTCCAGCCGCCGCTGGGTGCCGCGCAGTTCCACGTAGTTGCGGCCCACCTCGGCCAGGAGAATGACAAGCGCGTTGCGGTGGCCGTACTCGGCGGCCCATGCCTCGGCGCGGCCCGCTTCGGCGCCCCGGCGGTTGCCGCCAAAGACGTCGATTTCCCACGCGGCCTGGAAACCCGTGAGGTACGCCTCGTTTTCCATGGGAACGTTGACCCCCTGGAGGGATGCGGGCGGGATGGTGACGTTGTCCGCCACGTTGCCCGCAAGCCGCGCGCGCCCCACAAACGCGCCGGTGTCCACGGTGGGGCCAAACTTCGCCAGGGCGATGCGGTATTGCGCCCGGGCCTCTTTCACGCGGGCGGCGGCGAGCTTCAAGTCCGGGTTGGCCCGCTCGGCGCGCCCGATGAGCGAATCAAGCTCCGGGTCGCGGAAAGTTTTCCACCATGCCGTGACGGGCTTCGCGGCACTGGTTTCGCCGCCCGCCAGAGGCGAGGCCCACAGGCCCGGCGTGTGCGGCTTCGGGGCGTGGTAGTCGGGGCCAACGGAGCAACCGGCCAACAGCAGGGTGCAGGCAAGGCTCGCGGAAGAGATGGGCGTTTTCATACGGGTTGGAAAATCAGTGAACGGCGGGCAGCCCTTTTTGAGGCAGCGCGATTTGCTTGAGGAAAAAGGAGAGCGGCATGACCACGAAACAGAGCACGGCCATCCAGCGGAAGTCGTCCATGTAGGCCATCAGCGTGGATTGCTGGAGCAGCGTTTTATAGACGAGCCCGTCGGCCATGGCGTGGGCATTGAACGCCCCGGCTTCGGGCGTGAGCGCCGCGCCCGCCGTGTGCACGGCGGCTTGGTAAACCGGGTTGAACGGGTTGGCGTGGGCCACGAGTTCGGCCTGGTGCGCCTGAGCCCACCGCACGACCATGGCGGTGACCATGGAAATGCCGATGCTGCCAAAGAGGTTCCGCGAAAGGGCGAAGATGCCGGTGGCGTTGCCCATCTGCTCTTTTTTAAGCATCCCGAGCGAGATGGTCATCAGCGGCACGGAACAAAAGGCAAGGCCGACGCCCTGGATGAAGTTCGGCCAGAAGATGTCGATTTGGCGGAACTCCAGGTTCAAGAGCGACATGCCTATGGTGGAAACGCCCAGCGTGAGAAAACCGCCGCCGATCAACTTGCGGTTATCGAAGCCGTTGACCATCACGCCCACAATGGGCAGCGCAAGCAGCACCCCCAAGCCGCGGGGGATCTGCGCGATGCCGCATTGGTAGGAACTGTAGCCCATCAAGCTTTGCAAAAAGAGCGGCAGCAGCGTCACGGGGGCGTACATCAGCACCGCGGCGGCGCTCATCAGCACGGTGCCCACGGCGAAATTGCGGTTTTTAAAAACGCGCAGGTCGGCGATGGGTTCCTTGATGGAAAGCTCCCACACCACAAACGCCACGAAGGCGAGCGCGGAGACCAGCGCGAACCAGCGAATCCAGAGGGCGTTGAACCAGTCGGCGTCCTGCCCTTTGTCCAGGATGATTTGCAGGGTGCCCAGCCAGATGACCAGGCACGCGAAGCCGAAGCGGTCGATGCGGCCCGGCTTGGCCGCGCGGATGTAATCCGGGTCAAACACGAAGCGCCGCACCATCCACCAGCCCAGGATGCCGATGGGCAGGTTCATGTAAAAGAGCCAGCGCCAGGAATAGTTATCCGTCACCCAGCCGCCCAGCACCGGCCCCACCACGGGCGCAATGATGATGCCGAAACCGTAGGCCGCCATGGCGATGCCGTGTTTTTCCACGGGAAAGCTCTCCAGCAGCACGGCCTGGGAAATGGGCTGCAACGCGCCGCCGCCCGCGCCCTGCACGACGCGCGCCACCAGCAGCACCGCCAGGCTCGGGGCCAGGCCGCAAACCATGGAGGCGAGCGTGAAGAGAAGAATGCACGCCAAGAGAAACCGCTTGCGGCCAAAGAAGGAGGAGAACCAGGCGCAGGCGGGCAGCACGACGGCGTTGGAGATCAAGTAGCTTGTCTGCACCCACGTGGCCTCGCTGTTGGAGGCGGAGAGGTTGCCCGCGATGTTCGGCAGCGAAACCGTGACGATGGTGGTGTCGAGCACCTCCATAAAAGTCGGCACGATCACCGCGGCGGCGATCCACCACGGGTTCACCTTACGGGGAGCGGCGATGGAGGAGGCTGGAGCGGTTGGGGCGGCGGCGCTCATTTTACGCGAACCGACGGTTCCACGGACATGCCCGGCCCCAGCGTGTAGCGGGCGTCGGGCGGAGTGTCGAAAACGATTTTCACCAGCACGCGCTGCACGACCTTGATGAAATTGCCGCTGGCATTCTCCGGCGGGAACAGGCTGAAGCGCGCCCCCGCGCCGGCCTGGAAGCTCTCCACTTTTCCGGTGAGCTTGAGGCCCGGGTAGGCGTCGATGCGGAGCTTCACCGGCTGCCCCACGCGCATGGCTTCAAGCTGCGTTTCCTTGAAGTTGGCGATGACCCACAACCGGTGGGAGACGACGGCCATGAGTGCCTGGCCCGGCTGCACGTAAGCCCCCTCCTCCACCGCGCGCTTGGTCACGCGGCCATCGTCCGGCGCGGTAATGCGCGTGTAGGAAAGGTTCAACTCCGCCTGCCGGGTGGCGGCTTCACACTGGGCAATATCGGCGGCGGCGGTCTGGAGCCCGGCCTTGGCCAGGCCCACTTGCGCCTCGGCCGCCGCGATCTTCGCCCGGGCGACCTCCGCTTGCGCGGCGGCGGAGCGGGCCTGTGTCTCGGCGGCGTCCACCTGGCTGCGCGCGACGGCGCGGCTTTCCACGGATTGGTAGCGTTTCAAATCCGCCTGCGTACGGGCGGCTTCCGCTTCGGCGGCGACCAGTCCGGCCCGCGCCTGCTCCACCCCGGCTTCCCCGGCAGCGAGTTGCGCTTTCGCCTGCTCCCGGCGGCTTACCGCAGCGGCTTGCTGCGCCTTGGCAGCCGCGAGCTTGGCTTCGTAATCGGCAGGGTCGATCTGCAAGAGCACGTCTCCCTTTTTTACCTCCTGGTTATCCTCGACGTAAAGACGCGACACCCGGCCCGAGACCTGCGGCGCGACGGGCGTGATGTGCCCCTCGATGGTGGCGTTGTCGGTCGATTCGTACGGGGCGATGAAGAGATGGTAATAGCCCGTCCCCGCGACCAGGGCGGCCACGAGCAGCCCGATGCCCAACAGACGCTTCAACGGCGTGCCGCGTGCCGGGCCGCCCGCTGGGGTTTTGAGTGATTCACGGCTTTCGTTCTCATCCGGGCCTGGAAAGGCTTCGCCGGGGCGCTGTTGTTTGTCTTCCATGGGTTCGCAAATCGTGGTGTTCATTGGGAATGTTCCGGGCGGGGGTGGGCTGGTTTGGATGCGCCGCCGCTGGCGAGGGCGCGCAGTTTGGTGAGCACTGCCTTCGTGCCGGCGGTCCCGACCAGGCGGTCCCGGATCGTTCCCTTCACGAAGAATAACAAGGTCGGCAGGGATTGCACGTCATACAAAAGGCTCAGCGCGGGGTGGCAATCCGCGTCCACCTTGAGGAACGCCGCCTTCCCGGCGAACGCCGCGGCGGCTTGGTCGATCACGGCTTCCATGGGCTTGCAGGGACGGCTCCATGAGGCCAGGAAACCTACCAGCACGGGACAGGCGGGCTTGAGCAAGCGCACCGGGAAATCTTCTTCTCCAACCCAAACCGGGGCGCTGGCTTGATGAGCAGCTTTATGGGTGGCTTTGGGGGTCATTGCGGGCTTTGGGTTAAAACGGCTGCCAGCCTGTATTGCAATCCCCGTGCCAGCCCGGGCAACGCCTACCGCAACCTATTGATTCCCAGTGAGTAATGCATTGCGCAATGGATGCGCAAAGCGGCAAAACCAGGGTCGATTTTTCGTACATACGCAATTTCGACCCATTGACAGCTCGTTTTGGTTCGCTTTTTCGTACCTTTGCGAGCACTGTTTGGGACCATGGCCACCGAGAGCACGCCTCTTTTCGACCACAACTACCCCGCGCAGTTGCTCCTGGATATTGCCCACGAACACTCGCTGGACCACCTGCTTCACAAGCTCGTCGACACGGTGATCCAGCACCCCCAGGTGGCGGGCGGGCAAATCTGGCTCGTGGAAAAGGGCGACCTTTGCTCTTCGTGCCCCCACCGGCCCGAATGCCCGGACCAGACCCGGTGCCTGCACCTTGCGGCGGGCGGCGCGGCCCCCGGCTCCGAGGCAGGCAAAGCCCTCGCCAACGCCAACCAGCGCGCGCCCTTGGGCGTGGGGCTGCTGGGGGAGGCGGCGCTCTCGGGCAAAGTCACCACGATCAAGAAACTCAGCCAGCGGCAGCTCCAGGCATTCAATTTGCGGGCGGAGGAAGTGCGGGGAGGGTCCGCCGCGCCCATTATTTTCAAAAACGAAGTCCTCGGCATGGTCGTCGTGCTCACCCACAAGAGCGTGCCGCCGGAATCGCTCTACTGGATTCGCATTTTCGCCGATCACCTCGGGGCGGCCATCGCCAATGCCCGGGCGTTCGACGAAATCCAGCGGCTCAAGGCGCAGTTGGAACAGCAAAACGCCTATTTGCGGGAGGAAGTGCAGGAGGCGCGCGCTTTTGGCGACCTCGTGGGCAGCAGCGCCGCGCTGCGGCAGATCGCCAGCCAGATCGACCTCGTGGCCCCAACGGACGCCTCCGTATTGATCCTCGGCGAAACCGGCACCGGCAAGGAACTGGTGGCGCGCGAAATTCACCGCCGCAGCGCCCGTGCCGATGGTCCGCTGGTACGGGTGAACTGCGCCTCCATTCCCAAGGAGCTTTTCGAGAGCGAGTTTTTCGGCCATGTCAAAGGGGCGTTCACCGGGGCGGTGAAAGACCGGGCAGGCCGCTTCGAAGCCGCCGAGGGCGGGACGATCTTTTTGGACGAAGTGGGCGAAATTCCGCTGGAAATGCAGGCCAAGCTGCTGCGGGTCTTGCAGGAGAAGCGGTATGAGCGGGTCGGCGAGGACCGCACGCGCATCGCCAACGTGCGTGTCATCTCCGCCACCAACCAGGATTTGAAGGAAGCCGTGGCCGCGGGCCGCTTCCGCGAGGATCTTTACTACCGGCTCCACGTTTTTCCGATCCACGTGCCGCCGCTGCGCGAGCGCAAGGAGGATATTCCGCTGCTGGCCCCGCACTTCGTTCGCCTGTCGGTGAAGGAACTGCGCTGCCCCGCGCCAAGGCTCACCCCGGCGGGCCTCGCGGGCCTTCAACATTACGACTGGCCGGGAAATATCCGCGAATTACGCAATGTGATCGAACGCGCCGTGATCCTGGCCCGCGGCGGTCCGCTCCACTTTGAACTGCCCACGGCCGAACCCGCGTCCCCGGCTCCCGTCGCCAGCCCAGCCGCTCCGGCGGACCCGCCCGCCTTCCTCACGGAGGCGGAACTGCGCGCCCGGCAGCGCGCAAACCTGCTCGCCGTGCTCACCAGCGTCGGGTGGAAAATCAAAGGCCCGGGCGGAGCCGCAGAACGGCTCGGAGTCAAGCCGACCACGCTGCTTTCGCGCATGAAGCGGGCGGGAATCAGGCGTTCGGTATCAACCTAAGCTACCGGAATTGCCGGGGCGATGCTGGAGAGGTCCTGGAGCCGGTCTCCCAAGGCCGCGGCCTCGATGCGCGTATCGCCTCCGTTGAGCGGCAGCACCTCGGCGCGGAACGCCGCCTCAAGCTGCTCCATCCACCACGATGGCAAATAGCGGGCCATGGAGCCGATCAGAATCACCTCGGGCGCGAAAAGGTCGCCCAGCAGCGCGCAACTTTGGCCCGAACGTTGCGCGGAAACCTCCAGCACCCGCCGCGCATCCGCATCCCCGGCCTCGGCCAGAGCCACGAGTTCGCGCGTGGGCACCGCCTCCGCAAATCGCCCAGGAAAAAGGAACGGCGCGAGCTTCGCGATGCCCGTACCGGACATGAACGACTCGATGCACCCCGCTTTGCCGAAACAGACCGGGCCGTCGTCGGCCACGCGAATGTGCCCGGGCTCGGGCGTCTGCCCCCGGGGGCCGCGCAACGGTTTGCCGTCGATCAAAATGCCCGCGCCGCAGCCGGTGCCCGCCGTGAGGTAGATGGCGTTGCGGCAACCGCTCGCTCCTCCCCAGTAATACTCCGCCAGCAGGCAAGCCACGGCATCGTGCTCCACGAACGTTGGCAGCCCCGTTTCTTCTTCCAGCAATTCCTTCAGCGGCACCCCATCCCAGCCGGGCAAATGAGGCGGCGACAAGATAACCCCTCTCTCAGTGTTCAATGGGCCGCCGATGCTGACCCCCAGCCCCGCAAAAACGCCAAACTCCCGTTCCAGCGCGGGTAGTTTTTCAAGAAACACCCGCCGCATGGCCTCCGGACCGCACTCGGCGCGAGACGGCCAGGTAATATTACGTAGCACCTCACCTTCGGCGGTCCCCACCACGGCGGAGCTTTTGGTGCCCCCCACATCCCACCCCAAATAGAAATCGTGTTGTGTCATACAGCTTTGCTTTATGCGTTGAATCGAGTGGGCATCCCCTCGGTGAGGTCTGCGAAGAGCAGCGGCTGCTGCAAGGCGAGCGCGTGGCGTTCCAGCAATGAGGGTTCTGCGTTCGCGCCGAAGAACCGGAAGCGGAAGTGCTGCCAGCCCTGGTCGGCCACGACTTTGCGGGGGTGAACCGGCGGCGTGGGGGCGTGATGGGCCATCAGCGGGCTGCGCAGGAGCGTCAGGCGCAGAGCCGAGCCGTCGCCGTCAATGCCGAACGCGTCCGGCGTGACGATGCCGTAACGCGCGCCCCCGTTTTCAAAGAGCGTCCAATCGCGCAGCGGCAGTTCCCGCCCATCGTTGGGGCGCACGAGCGAGCCGCCCATGATGCCGTCGGTGCGGCTCGCGCCGGAGGCGGGCAGTGTCAGTTTCAAGAGCTTGTGCTCCTCCGCCCAAAAAATATGCAACAGCAGTTCGGCGAAATTCGCCCCGGCCTCCACGCGCCATTCGGCGGAAAGGCGACTTTGCCCGATGCGGCCTGTTTGGACCAGTGCCGCGCGCAACGGCCCGTTTTCAACGAAGCTTGCGGGCTCCCACTTCGCCTCGGCAGCGAGCGCGCCTTCGTAACGGCGGACGCCGTGGGACCACGTATCGGTGGGTTCTTCGATCAATTGCAGCGCCGGGACAATGGCGGCGCTTCCGCTCCATGCGAGCCGCCAGCCGGAGGCGATGTCCACCGCGACGCCCCGGTTGTTTTCGAGCTTCGCCTCCGTCGCGCTCACGCCGCTGGCAACCGGCGGCACTTCACCTGTTTCCGCCACGCGCAGGAACACCGTCTGCCCGGCTTCAACCTTGACCGGGAACAAAACCGCGGTGCCGCCCAGCACGGCTTCGGCCGCCGTTTTTTGAAACGGCACGGGGCGGCCCGCCGCATCGACCAAGTGCGTTTGCTCCGTCCACGGCTGCCCGTCGCGCCACGGTTCGCATTCCGCGCAACCTTCGAAAGTCACGGGCGACGGGTTGTGAATGGCGACACGCTGGAGCGCCTCTTTCGGCGTGCCCACGAGCGTGCGGCGGAAACCGGTTTGCAGCACCTCGTCCGCCGCAGCGGCCGCCGCGCCAAGCTGGTCGTAAATTTGCCGATAGGAAGAAGGGATGCACGTGCCGCCGAGTGTGTCGTGGAACTGGTTAAAGACGACCTGCTCCCATGCGGGCGTGAGGTCCGGCAAATCCCGCCGCAGCGAGGGCTCGAGCCGGTCCAGGAGCCGCCCGGCCTGGTCAAGCAGATGCTCCGCGCGGCGTAGCGAGGTCTTCATTTCCCGGCCCACGCTGTAACAGCCCACCGCATGCTGTTGAAGCTCGCCGGTGACCAGCGGCAGCGCGGCGGCGTGCTTTTCCACGGCCTTGAAGTAGCGGGCGGGCGTTGAATAAAGCAGCGTGTGCCCCTCGAAGGCGTCCCAATGCGCCTCAAGCCAGGCGATCTGCCGCTCCGTGGGGCCGCCGCCGTGGTCGCCCACGCCCACGAAGCACATCGTCTCCTCCACGCCGGGAGGCAACCCTTCCAGCGAGGCGCGCACGTGTTCCTCGCTCATTTCCCGGGCGCAATAGGCCCGGGGGATGCGGAACGCGGTGACCTCCGGCCCGCCTTCGTAGCCGCGCCAGCGGAAGAGCCGCGCGGGGAGCGCCATTTCGTGCTCCTGCGGGCGCATCATCACATAATACCGCTGGCCCGCGGCGCGCAGATAGCCGGGCAGCGTGGCCGCGTGGCCGAAGCTGTCCACGTTATAAGCAACCTCTGGAAACGCGCCGAAGCGGTCCATAAAATAGCGTTTCCCCTCGCCGATCTGGTGCTCGAAAGCGAAGCCGCTGGGCAGGTTGCAATCCGGCTGCACCCACCAGCCGCCCACGATCTCCCAGCGCCCCTGCTCGATGAAACGCCGGATGCGCGCGAAGAGCGCCGGGTCCAGCCGCTCGATCTCGCGGTACACCCACGCCTCCCCGCGCGAAAACGTCAGCGAGGGATGAGCGTCCAGCCGGTCGCAGGCGCTGCGGCACGTGGCCAGGAGCTCGTCCAGGCTGGCCTGCCACGGCCAAAGCCACACGGGGTCAATGTGGGCATTGAAGATGAGGTGGATCATCATGGAAAAGCCATCCTAACCGAAACACCCGTTTTGCGGCTTCCATATTTCTCCCACTCTTTGTATATAAAATTACACTTTCCCGAATATTGTGACGATACGCAGACCATGAAAATCTACCGCGATCCGCGCCGGTTCATCTCCGGCTTTTTCTACGAAGAGCCGGTGGCCGCGCTGCCCGCGCTGACGCATTGCGGCGAGGCGCTTTGCTTCCCCGGGCACCGGCTGGAAAGCCACCGGCACGCGGCTTTTGAATTTCTTTACCTGGCGCGGGGAACCATTCACTGGCAGGCGGGTGGGCGCGGGCACGAACAGACCGAGGGCGACCTCGTGGTGTTTTACCCGGGCGAACCGCACCGCACGGCGAATCCGGCGGAGCGGGAAACCCACCAGCTTTGGATCGGCTTGGACCTGGAGCGCCTGGGGCCGGAGGGTCGGCGGCTCGCCCGGCAACTTCGGCGCGGCAAGGTGCGGCTGCTGGCCCATTGCAACGGCGTGGAGCCGGTGTTGCGGGCCCTATTGCGCCAGATCATGACGCCGCTGCCGCTGCAAAAAGAGGCGCTCGGCGCGTGCCTGCGGTTATTGATGATCCTGATCGAGCAGCAACGGCGCGGCATTGCTCCAGGCAAACCCAACGTGCCGTATTCGGACCCGGTGCAAAAAGCGATCGCCTATATGGAAGGAGCCCTCGACCGGCGCATTCCCCTGCCTGAACTGGCGGCGGTGGCCATGGCGCGGCAGGTCACGCATTTCTGCGCCCAGTTCCGGCGTGAAACAGGCACAACCCCGGCGGCCCATCACCTGAACCTGCGGCTGATGGCCGCGCGGCGGGAGATGCTGGAAACCCGCGAAAGTTTGACACAAATCGCCTTCCGCCACGGGTTCAGTTCCTCGCAGCATTTTAGCGGAAAATTCAAGACGGCCTTTGGCGTCACTCCGAACCAATGGCGCACAGCCCAGGCCGCTCCCGCCCGCCGGGACGGTTGATCCGGCGGACTACGCCTTGCGCTTCTTCAATCCGCGCGCCACGGTGCCCGCGACGCTCAGGCCGCCGAAAAGGGCCATGGCCATGGAAGCGTTGGGCTCGGGAACCAGCGCGACCACCTGCGTGCCGGTGATGGCTTCAAGCACCACGCCGGGCATATTGCCGTCGGTCGCTTGATTGTAAGCCTCCACGCGGGAAGTGTAGTTGTCGGATTCGAACCCGCTGGAAGAAGAATTCTTGAACACGATGGACGACCACGTGGTGCCCTCCACCGCGAAGAAGTTGATGAAGGCAAACGGCTCGTTGGAATCCAGGCCATTGAATTTCCCCGCGTTGGGGTTGCCGTTGTACGCCTTGCCCAAAGCCTTCAAGAGGCTCGCCGTGGTAAACTCGGCCACCAAGGTACCGGTGCCGTTCGCGCCGCTATAGAAATCCAGGACGTTGCTGGCATCCCCCGCCGACCACCAGAGCCCGAAATAGGCACTGGCCGTATTGAGGTTCAAAATCGTCGAGGAAACGGAGGTGCCGACCCCCTGGACGGAATATTGCGTGTTGGCAGCCCCGCCGTACTGGTCGGCGCTCTTGATATAAAGCTGGTTAAACTCACCCACGCCCGTCCAGTCCACGTTTTTATTCAACCCCAGCGAGAGATTGTCAAAGGTGTACTGCTGGGTGTTGACCAGCGATGAACTTTCCGCCTTGGGGCTCTCGGCGTAAGTTACGATCACCGTTGCGCCAGCCTGCGATGCTGCCATGGCCGTAAGAAACGCAAGCGAAAGAAGAGGTTTCAGGATTTTCATAGGCATGGGCAGTTCTGGTACGCGATTTAACTATACGCGTTTTAAAGTATTCCCCCACATGAAGCAATACGCATTAGTGCGTATAATTCTCTTCATTTCTGCCCACCCTCACCCCTGCTTGTGCTGCCACCATTCGGCCAATACCCGCGACTTGAGCAGGACCAGAAAGCCCAGAACGGTTTGAGCCGCAGCCCCAAGCATTTGCGGCAGTTGAGTGGAGAATGCGGCGGCGCTGTTCCCCTGGCGAAATTCATCCGATTGCAGCAACGGAATGATGCCGAAAAACAGCCGGGGGATGGAAAGAAGAATCCCGGCGAGCCCCACAATGGCGAAGCCGACGCAAGCCGAATTCACGGCCCCATTCGAGGGCTCGTCTCCAGGCGACCCCATGTAATTCGCCAGCTTTGGGGCATGTTTAAACAAGACGAAAGCAGCCACCCCAAACAACACAAAAGGGATAAAATAGGCCACAAGCAATGGCCAGCGATCCCCATCCACCCTCACGAATTGGCCAGTCATCACGCCTCCGATTGGGGACAAATACCCCAATGCCTGGTAGGCGGCATAAAGTGCCGAGAAACGAATGCCGAGAACTGCCGCGTCATGGGTCGTCATATCATATCCTTTTAAAGTGACGCCATTTGCCCCCTTTCCCCCTTTCTTGGCAACCGAAAAACGGAGGCGCGGGCAACCTCTTCCCGCACCTCCGCCACACCCCTCTCTCCTATTCTACGATCAGTCAGTCACTTGAATTTTGTGCGGCTTGACCTGCTCCGCCTTGGGCAGGGTGAGCCGGAGCACCCCCTGCTCCATGCGAGCCTGGATCTTGGACGTGTCGATGGAGGGGTCGATTTCAAAAGTCCGCCGGTAATCGCCGCGGCGGGATTCCTGGTAAACGATCTCCCCCTGGATCTGGGCGTCGCTCCGGCGGCCCACGATGGTCAGTTCGCCCGCTTCCACGGTCACTTCAATGCCGTCCTTGGCCACGCCGGGCATTTCGAGTTCGAGAAAATAGGCATCCTTTTCCTCCCGGATGTTGGCGGCCGGGAGTTCCCACCCGGGCATCCGCGAGGCGGTTTGCTCCTGGGGCTTTTCAAGGGTATTGGCGCGTGTGTTCATGCTATGTAATGTGGTTAGAAATTTTGGTTGATGATCTGGGTTGAAAGACGGTTAGGAAACCGTCACGTCGATTTGTTTCGCCTTCACCTCGGCGGCCTTGGGCAGTTGTACGCTCAGAATGCCATCCTTGTAGGAGGCGCTGATCTTTTCGGCGTCCACCTTGGTCGGCAGGGAAACCGTCCGGTGGAATTTTCCGAAGAAACGCTCGCTGCGGTAGGAGCCGCCCTCCTTCACTTCCGCCTCCTCCTTGCGTTCGCCGCAAAGCGTCAGGGTGCCGTCCTGAAAGGTGATGTCGATGTCCTCTTTTTTCATGCCGGGCAGCTCGGCCTTCACAAAGACGTTGTCTTTATCCTGAACCACGTCCACCGCCGGGCTCCAGCCGCCAAAAAGGCCCACATTGCCCCCGGCAAACGCCGCGAGCGAGCCGTCGAGAATCCGGTTCATTTCCTCCCTCAAGGACGAGAGGCGGTTGAACGGAGACGACCATTGAGCCAATTCGGGTTCTTGATAACGGATAAGTTTCATAATCTCTTGTTTACTCCTTTCGATGCGTAGGTAATCGATTGACACCTCTCCATTAAGCTTATCCAATGCCTGGAAATTGCTTCCCGGTTTTGCATTTCGCAACTTATTCTACTTTAACGAGTTACATCATTTTCCGAAGGGAAACCAAAGCGGCATATTGTGCCATTATGTCGCCCGATGCGGGCAAAAAAGATCCACCGATGCGCGCCATATTGTCACACTACCCCGGCGGTTAATTGAGGCTGTTCCCCGGCGCAGTTTTCAGCTTCAATGCCCTCCATGAGCGCCGACGTTGTTCCCACCGATGAGCCATGGATGCAACTCGCCCTGGCCGAAGCCCGGCGCGGCGTGGGGCTGACCAGCCCGAACCCGGCGGTGGGAGCGGTGATCGTGCGCGACGAGCGGCAGATCGGCAGCGGCTGGCACCATCAAGCCGGGCAACCCCATGCCGAAATCGAGGCGCTCCGTTCGCTGGCCGATCCCGCTCTCGCCCGCGGGGCCACGCTTTATGTCACGCTGGAGCCGTGCTCCACCCACGGGCGCACTCCGCCCTGCACCCAGGCGATCCTCGAAGCGGGCATCGGGCGGGTGGTTATCGGCGCGCTGGACCCGAACCCGGCGCACGTGGGCCGCGCGGTGGGGCTGCTGCGCAAAGCGGGCGTGGAGGTGGCCTACGGCGTGCTGGAGGAGGAGTGCCGCAGGCTCAATTTCGCGTTCAACCAATGGATCGTGACCAAAAGGCCGTGGGTCATCGCCAAAGCGGGGATTTCGCTCGATGGCCGCATCACACGCCCGGCGACAGAAGGCCGGTGGATTACCAATGAAGCTTCGCGGGCGGATACGCAGCGCCTCCGGGCGGAGGTGGACGCCATTCTGGTGGGCGGCGGCACGGTGCGCGCCGACAACCCGCGCCTGACGCTGCGCGACCTGCCTCCGGGGAGCGGCAACCGCCGTCAACCGTGGCGCGTGGTCGTTTCGCAAACTGGCAACCTGCCGCCCGATGCCGCCCTTTTC
Source organism: uncultured Chthoniobacteraceae bacterium (assembly GCA_964513965.1). Classification (GTDB taxonomy): domain Bacteria; phylum Verrucomicrobiota; class Verrucomicrobiia; order Chthoniobacterales; family Chthoniobacteraceae; genus UBA695. The sequence goes on along the minus strand of CAZEOO010000020.1, from coordinate 37,010 downwards.
ACGGACGAACACAAGGGCAGGACGCTGGTTTTCACCGGCAAACCCCTGCGCGAAGTGTTGGACGAACTGGGGCGGCGCGAAATCACGAGCGTGCTGATCGAAGGGGGCGAGCGCGTGCTGGGCGAAGCCTTCGACGAGCATCTGGTAGACCAAGTCTGCTTTTACGTGGCCCCGCTCTTGATCGGCGGGCCGAAGGTGGTCGTGGGCGGCCTGGGTGTCGGCTCAACCGCCGAAGCGCCCCGGATCGTCAACCCTCGCTACGAACGTATCGGCGACGACCTGCGCCTCACCGGCGAGGTGCTCTGGCAAGAAAGACGCGGAGACGGATAGCGCCCCGCACATTAAAAAGCGGCGCGAACTACCGGCCCGACTGGGCACTTTCCGTCGCCTTTTTCAAAATTCTCCAAAGATCGACTTCAAGGCCATTCGAAATTCGCAGGAGCAAATCCAGCGTTGGGTTTCTCAAGCCTCGCTCCACCATAGAAATCATAGATGGCGTAATTCCAGAAAGTGCCGCCAGTTGGTGCATGGAAAGCTTTTTGCGTATCCGCTCATCACGCAAAACACAAATGGTATTCTCTAGGATGGCTTCTTGCAGGGAGGGTTTGGGCACCTCACTAAGATAAAATAAAACACACTTGACTGCATGTTCACCATAGTGAACTATTATTATCCGTCCTGAGGCCCTAGCGTCACGTCCTCCATGCGGCCGCATGGGGGGCGTGATTGGGTGACTTGGAGAACATGACGCCCCGCGCAAGCTCGTGCCCAAACTCCATTTGGGCGCGCACTTGTTCCGGCAACTCTATTGCCGCATTTCTTTGCGCCTTTTGCGCCTTTTTGCGGCTAATTTCTACATACACCCCACGCAAACCAGATTGCGGTCGCCGTAGACGTTGTCCACGCGGCCCACGGCGGGCCAGAACTTGGCCTCCTTCACCCACGGGGCGGGGAAGGCAGCCTGCTCGCGGGAATACGAGTGCGCCCAGGCATCGCTGGTCACGGCCAACGCGGTATGCGGAGCATTCTTGAGCGGGTTATCCTTGGGATCGAGCTTGCCCTGTTCCACCGCCAGCATTTCGCCGTGAATGGCGATCATGGCGTCGCAGAACCGGTCCAGTTCCGCCTTCGGCTCGCTCTCGGTGGGCTCCACCATCAGCGTGCCGGGCACGGGGAAGGACATGGTGGGCGCGTGGAAACCGAAGTCGTTGAGCCGCTTGGCCACGTCCTCCACGTCGATGCCGGTGCGGGCTTTGAGCGGCCGCAAATCGAGGATGCACTCGTGGGCCACGAGTCCCCCCTGCCCCGTGTAGAGCACGGGGAAATAATCGCGCAGCCGCCGGGCGATGTAGTTGGCGTTCAAAATGGCGTACTTGGTGGCGGCGGTAAGCCCCTCGCCGCCCATCATGCGGATATACATCCACGGGATGACCAGCACCGAGGCACTACCCCACGGAGCGGACGCCACCGCGCCCGCCTTGCCGGGACCGCCGGGAGCCACGACGCTGTGCGAGGGCAAAAACGGCGCGAGGTGCGCGGCCACCGCGATGGGGCCGACCCCGGGACCGCCGCCGCCGTGCGGGATGGCGAAAGTTTTGTGCAAGTTCAAGTGGCAAACGTCCGCGCCGATGTGGCCGGGGCTGGTGAGCCCGACCTGCGCGTTCATATTCGCGCCGTCCATGTAAACCTGGCCGCCGTTGGCGTGGATGATCTCGCAAATATCGCGGATGGACTCCTCGTAAACGCCGTGCGTGCTCGGGTAAGTAACCATCAGCGCGGCGAGCGTGTCGCGGTGGGCCTCGGCCTTGGCGCGAAGATCGGCCACGTCAATGTTCCCGGCTTCGTCGCAGGCAATATCGACAACCTTGAACCCGGCCATCGCGGCGGAGGCGGGGTTGGTGCCGTGGGCGGAATGCGGGATCAGGCAAACGTCGCGCTGACCCTGCCCCCGGCTGATGTGATAGCCCCGGATGGCCAGAAGCCCGGTGAACTCCCCGGCGGCCCCGGCGTTCGGTTGCAGGGAAACGGCGGCGAACCCCGTGATCGCGGCCAGCCATTGCTCAAGCTGCCGGGTAAGCTGGGCGTAGCCTTGCGCCTGTGCGGGCGGCACGAAGGGGTGCAGCTTCGCCACGAGCGGCCACGTAAGCGGCAGCATTTCGCTGGCGGCGGTGAGCTTCATCGTGCAGGAGCCGAGCGAAATCATGGAGGTATTGAGCGCGAGGTCTTTCGTCTCCAGGCGGTGGAGGTAGCGCATCATTTCCATCTCGGTGTGGTGTTGGTTGAACACCGGCTCCGTGAGGAAAGGCGAAGTGCGCCGCAGCGTCTCGGGAATGACTTCCCCCGCTTCCTTGGCCAGCGTGGCGAGGTCGAGCCCCGCGTCCTTGCCGCCGTTGAAAATGGCCAGCAGGTCCGCAATATTGTCAGTGGTTTCGTCCAGGGCAATGGTGACGGTGTGGGCGTCCAGCACGCGCAGGTTGATGCGCCGGGCCTCGGCCAGCCGGACGATCTCCGCGGCATCGGTATTACCCAAGGATACGCGCACGGTGTCGAAGAACGGCGTTTCCGCCACGGCCCAGCCGAGCTTGCGCAGCCCCACGGCGAGGGCTTCCGCCATCAGGTGAACGCGGGTTGCGATGCGCCGCAACCCCTCGGGGCCGTGATAAACCGCGTACATGGAGGCCATGACGGCGAGCAGCACCTGGGCGGTGCAAATGTTGCTGGTGGCTTTCTCTCGGCGGATGTGCTGCTCGCGGGTGCCCAGGGCCAGGCGCAGCGCGGGCGCGCCGTGGGTGTCGTGGCTGACGCCGACGAGCCGCCCCGGCATGGCGCGCTTGAGGGCGTCGCGCGTGGCAAAGTAGGCGGCGTGCGGCCCGCCGAAACCCATCGGAACGCCGAAGCGTTGCGTGGACCCCACGGCCACGTCAGCCCCCAGTTCCCCCGGGGTTTTGAGCAGCGTGAGCGCCAGCAGGTCGGCAGAGATAATCACGCGCGCCCCGGCGGCGTGCGCTTGCTCGATCAGCGCGGCGGGGTCGGCGATGGCGCCGTCGGTTGCCGGCAGTTGCAGCAGCACGGCGAATGGTTTTTGAGCGAAATCGAAGCCCGCCGGATCGCCAACCACCAAGCGCACCCCCTGCGCTTCGGCGCGGGTCTGGACCACGGCGATGGTTTGCGGGTGGCAGCCGCTGGAAACAAACACGGTTTTACCCGGGGCGTTTTTGGACTGCGCGCGGCAGAGATTGACGGCCTCGGCGGCGGCGGTGCCTTCGTCCAGCATGGAGGCGTTGGCGATGTCCATGCCCGTGAGGCTCACGATCATCGTCTGGAAATTGAGCAGCGCCTCCAGGCGGCCCTGGGAAATCTCGGATTGGTAGGGCGTGTAAGCCGTGTACCAGCCGGGGTTGCAAAGCACGTTGCGCAGGATGACCGGCGGCGTGAGCGTATCGTAATAACCCATGCCGATGTGGCTGCGGAAAAGCTGGTTGCCCTCGCCGACCATGCGGCGGAGTTCCTCAAGCGCCTCGTGTTCGCTGCGTCCGGCGGGAAGGGGCAGCGGCGCGGGCAGGCGGATGGCGGCGGGGACGGCGGCGTCCGTCAAGGCGTCCAGGGAATCGAAGCCCGTGGCGGCCAGCAGCGCGGCGGTGTCGCGGGCATCGGAGCCGAGGTGCCGCCGGGGAAAGGAATCGGCGGGAGAAAGGAGGTCTAAAACAGGGTCAGAAGTGGTTTGAGAGACAGCGGGCATCCGGTCAGTGTTCCTTCCGCCGCCCGCCAAATCAACCTGAAAATCAGGCTTTCACCGATCCCTCTGGGCAGGCTCCCGCACGAGTCTCCGGCGGGGTGTCGCGCCAATATTTGTGCGCGATAAAGGCGGAGCCGATCTGCATGACCACGATCAGCCCTACGCACCCCGCCCAACCCGCCCGGGTCCAGAAAAAACCGGGGAGGATGGAGCCGGTGCAGCCGCCCAGGTAATAAAGCGAAACATAGAGCCCGGCGGCGGAGGATTTGGCGCTCTTCGCGGCCCGGCCCACGTAACTGGAAGCCGAGGATTGGCAGGTGAACGCGCTGGAAGCCGCCAGCGCCAACCCCAGCACGATGACCGGCAGCCACGGGATGAGCGTGAGCGAAATACCCACCAGCGCCGTCGCGGCGGCCCGCACCAGCGCCCGGCGGTGCCCGATGCGGTCGAGCATTTTCCCCGCGACCGGCGTGACGACCGCCCCGATCATATAAACGCCAAAAATGGAGGCCAGCGCGGCGGGGCCGAGCCAAAACGGGGCGTCGGCCAGGTAAAAATTCACGTAAGTGAACGCGCCCACCAGCGCGAACAGGACGTTAAACCCGACCGCGTAGGTGGCCAACAACTGCCGGTTCTTCAAATGCCCGGCCATGGAGCGCAGGGAAGCGAGGGCATTGCGCTGGCGGACGAATTTTTGCGAAGCGGGCAGGAGCGCCCACGTGGCCAGCCCGCCCGCGAACGACAAGGCGGCCAGCACCTCGAAAGCCGCGTGCCATTGCCAGCGTGAAACGATCAACCCCGTGAGAAACCGGCCCATGAAGCCGCCCACGACGGTGCCGGTAACGTACATGGCCATGGTGGACCCGGCCAGGTGGCGCGGCGACTCCTCGCTGATGTAAGCCATGGCCACGGCAATGATGCCGGGGATGAAAAACCCCTGGCAGAACCGCCAGAAAATGAGCTGCCCCAGGCTGTGCGACATCCCCGCGAGCGCGGTGGGCACGGCCACGCCCAGCATGGCGGCGACGATCACGCGCTTGCGCCCCACGGCATCGGCGATCAACCCCACCAGCGGAGCCATCAGCGCGATGGCCAGGATCGGAGCCGTGACGGTGAGGCTCACCGCCACTTCGCTGGCGTGGAAGAACTCCCGGAATTGCGGCAGCAGCGGCTGCGTGGCGTAAAGATTGACGAAGGTGCCGAAGCCGGTGATGAAAAGGGCGAGGAGCAGGCCCACCCGGCTGTTCTGCCGGACCGGCGCTCCACTGGGTTCTGTGCAATACATGGCGTTTTTCAAAGCCCGGTTCGTCAGAACCGGGGGAAAGAGCGCCTGATTAGGTACTGGCCCGGCGAAGGAGGCGTCTTTTATTTTGAAGCGATCCGCCCGGGAATTCAACCCCAAGATCAGCGCAGGAAATTTGCTTATCTTCATTTTATATTTTATAATCATTCTCAATTCTTCCAGCCGCCTTCACGGGTTGTTATGGTTCCCCTCCATCAATTCCTCCTCAACCACAGGGCTGGCGCGGCCCTGCGCATCGGTGGCGTTTGCGCCCTGGCGTTTCTGGCCGCTCTCGTGGTGTGCCTGCTTTTGTGGATTCAGAACCGCGACGATTCCCTTGAAAAAATCCGGCGGCATGGCGTGCTTCGGGTCGGCTATGCGGTGGAGCAACCTTATGCGTTCATCACCCGGGAGGGAAAAGTGACCGGAGCTTTCCCGGAAATGGCAGTTCAAATCGCCCGGGAACTTGGCATCTCCCGCGTCGAATGGCGGCTGACGGATTTTCATTTATTGATCGAAAGCCTCGAAACCGGCCAGTTCGACGTGATCGCCGCGGGCATGTTCAACACCCCCGAACGTTTGCGGCGCGTGGAATTTTCCCTGCCCGCTTTTCAAGCGCACCCGGGTCTGCTGGTCCAAAAGGGCAACCCGCACCGGCTGCACTCCTACGCTGACCTCAAGGCCAACAGCGCCATCCGAACCGCCGTCCTCCTGGGATCGGTCGAGGAGGCGGACCTTGCCCGCGCCGGAATCCCTTCCGAGCGCATCATCCGCACGCCCGACGCCCACATGGGGCAGCTCTTGATTGTCTCCGGCCAGGCGGAAGCCCTCGCCCTTTCGGTGCCGACGCTTCAATGGATTTTAAGCAGCGGCAACGCCGGGGAAACCGAGATCGCCGCTCCGTTTGAACGGGGCGCCCCCGGGAGCGAGCCCGGCGCGCCACAGTACAGCGCGTTTGTGTTCCGGAAAAACGACAACGCGTTGCGCAAGGCATGGAATCGTGTCATGGAGAGATACGTTGGCAGCCCAAGGCAGCTTGAGGCGGTGCGCCCCTTCGGTTTTTCCGAAGCGGATCTGCCGCCCACGGACAACCGCAAACGGTGACGCCCCCCCTCTCATTGATTTCATGAAACTCCCCTCTCCCGCGCTTTTCAGGTCGAATTACTTTTGGACCTGCCTGGCGGCGTTCTTTTCCCTCGTGGTCTGCACGACGCTTTTCTACCTGCGCACGGAACAGTCCAGAACCATTCTCGACGGCGCCAGCACCATCCGGAACATCGGCCAGGCGCGCATCGACCTCAACGAGGGATTCCTTCACCTGACGCTGGCAAGTGAGCCCCGCTCTCCCTTTCGCTCGGAGGAAGGGCTGGCCTTGATCGGGCAGGCGGTCGGGGCATTGCGGCAGGTGAGGGAGGAGGGCGTCGCGGGCCATCCGCTGAACCCAGCGCCCAACGGCCCCTGGCGCGACTTTGACAAAACGGCGGCAACCTTCTCCTCTCAACTCGACGTGTGGAAGCGCACGCCGGAAAGCGACCGCGCCGCAATCGCGCTGCCCATGCACCTCGCCTTCCATCAACTGGAACAGTACGCCTCGCAGATGGACGAGGCGAGCGAGGCGAAACTGATGGAAATTAACACGGCGCTTAGCCGCACCTTCCTGGTCGCCACTTGCATCTCCACTTTTCTGCTCTGCGGCTTATGCGTGGGGGTGTATTGGGCCGGGCGCAACCAGCGCATCGCGGCGGAGGCCTTGCGGCGCAGCGAGGAGCGTCTGCGCATTTTGGGCGACAACCTGCCCGGCGGCTACATTTTCGAATTTCGCCGCAGCGCGGACGGCACGCCCCGGTTCGCCTACATCAGCGCGGGCGTGGAACAGGTCAACGGCGTCAAAGCAGCGGATTGCATGCGCGATCCCGCGCTGTTGTTCGGCCAAATGGACCCCGAGCAACTCAAGGCGCACGACGACGCCGAGACGCGCTGCTCCAGGGATCTCTCCGACTACAGCATGGACGCGGCCTTCCGGCACCCGAACGGCAAGGACCGGGTGATCCGCATCCTTTCCCACCCCGTCGCCGATTCCCGGGGAATCACCTGGTACGGCGTCACGCTCGACATCACGGAAACCCGGCGGGCCGAGGCGAAAATGCGCAAAAACGAAGCGTTATTGGAGGAAATGGGGCGCACCGCGAAAATCGGCGGCTGGGAGTACGATTTTGAAACCGAGGATGGCGAATGGACGGAGGAGCATTTCCGGATTTTCGAACTTCCCCCCGGCGTCTCGCCGACCCGGAAGATGTTCCTCAGCTTTTATGAGGAGGGCTCCCGTGAACGGATCGAAGCCGCCAGGGCCAAAGCCATCGCGGAGGGCTCTTCCTACGATTTGGAGTTGGAAATCGTATCCGCCCGGGGAACGCACAAGTGGGTGCGCATCCTGGGCCACCCGGTATTTGAAAACGGCAAAGTGGTCTGCCTGCGCGGGTCCACGCAGGACATCACCGACCTCAAAGCCGCGGAGGAAACCGCACGGCGGCAGCAGCAAAACTACCGCGAAATTTTCAATGCCGTGGCCGACGCCATTTTCGTGCAGGACACCGTCACAGGCCGGGTCATCGACGTCAACGGCGCCATGTTAAAGATGTACGGCTTCGCCACGAAGGAAGAATTTCTGACCGCCTCGGACTCGATCTTTGCGGAACCTCCCTACGCGAAGGCGGATGGCCAGCAACTCGTACGCAAGGTCGTCAAGGAGGGGCCGCAAGTTGCCGAATGGCAGATGCGCCGGAAAAACGGAGAGCTGTTCTGGGTGGAAGTCTCGCTGCACAACGCCCGCATCGACGGGCGGGAACGCATCCTGGCTTCCGTCCGCGACATCACCTTGCGCAAAGAAAACGAGCTCGAAATCGAACGGCTCACCCGGCTTTACTCCACCTTGAGCGAAGTCAACCAAACCATTGTCCGCTGCCGGGAACGCGAGGAGCTCTTCGAGCGGATCTGCCAGGTAATGACCGAATTCGGCAAATTCCGGGGTGTCTGGATCGGTATGAAGCCCGAAGGTAGTGACAGCTTGAATGTCATCGCCCAGCGGCTCACCGGCAAAGGCGCGGACGAAGCCTTGAACGCCGGGACCCTGGGCTGCTCCGGCACAATTCGCAACATGCTGAAAACCGGCGAGCCCGTCATTTGCAGCGCCCCCGGGAATATCTGCGCGCGCTGCCCCCGCAAGCTCCTCGCCAAAATCCAGATTTTCGCCTGCGCAAGCTTCCCGCTGCGGCTGAACAAAAAACTCGTCGGAGCCTTCACCCTGTTCTCGGGCGAGTCCAACTTCTTTAACCCCGGGGAAGTGCGGCTGCTCAACGAAATCGCCGATGACATTTCCTTTGCCCTGGACCGTATGGACGAGCGGGAACAGCAGCGCCAGATTCAAGCCGAGCGCCTGCGCATCACCACCGCCATCGAGCAGGCGGCGGAACTCATCACCATCACCGATCTCAAGGGCAACATTCTGTACGTCAACCCGGCGTTCGAGCAAGTCACGGGCTATACCCGCGAGGAGGTTCTCGGCCAAAACCCGCGCATTCTCAAGAGCGGCAAAATGGAAAATTCCTTCTACGCCAGCCTGTGGACCACTCTGGCGCAGGGCAATGTGTGGCATGGCCATTTCATCAACCGGAAGAAAAGCGGCGAACTTTACGAAGAGGACGCCACCATCTCCCCCGTACGCAACGCCTCCGGGGAAATCACCAACTTCGTGGCCGTCAAGCGCGACATCACCCGCGAAGTGGCTCTGGAAGCCCAGTTCCGGCAGGCCCAGAAAATGGAGGCCATCGGGCAACTCGCTGGCGGCGTGGCCCACGACTTCAACAACATCCTGGGCGCGATTCTGCTGCAAGCCCAGGTGACGGAGCACACCCGCGAAATTCCCCTCGAAGCCGTCGAGGGCGTTCGGCAAATCCAGCGCAGTTGCGAAAGAGGGGCCAATCTCACCCGCCAGTTGCTGCTCTTTGGGCGCAGGCAGGAGATGCAGCCGAGGGATTTGGACCTGAACGAAATCGTCAACAACATCACAAAGATGTTACAGCGTATTATCGGGGAAAATATCACGATGCAGCTCCGTCTGAACTCCGCCCCCTTGATCACGCGAGCCGACGCGGGAATGCTCGACCAGGTAATCATGAATCTCGCCATCAATGGCCGCGACGCCATGGAAGGCCGTGGGCGGCTGACCATCGAAACCTCCGTGAAAAAAGTGTCCGCGACTGCGGCCGCCCCAAACCCGGAAGCGGCACCCGGCGACTACGCCTGCCTGGCCATCAGCGACACGGGCAGCGGCATCCCTCCCGAGATTCTGCCCCGCATTTACGAGCCGTTTTTCACCACCAAGGAGCAGGGCAAGGGCACCGGTCTGGGGCTGGCGACCGTTTTCGGAATCGTCAAACAGCACAAAGGCTGGATCGACATCAAGACCGCACGGGACAAGGGGACAACGTTCAAAGTTTACCTGCCCCTGGGCCGCACTGCCCCGGAAGCGGAAGCCGGGAACGCCGGCTTGCCAGCCAGCACGGCGGGCAGCGAAACCATCCTGCTTGCCGAGGACGACCCCGAGGTGCGCAAAATCACCCGCAAATTTCTGGAACTTCACGGGTACAACGTGCTGGAAGCCCGCAACGGGGTGGAGGCGCTTGATATCTGGAAAAAAGAGCGGGGCAAAGTGGACCTGCTTTTGACGGATCTGCTGATGCCCGACGGCGTGAACGGCTACGACCTGGCCCGCCGCCTGCATGCCGCGAGCCCCGGCTTGAAGATCGTTTTCATGAGCGGCTACAGCGGAGATCTCACCGGGCAAGGGCTGGAATTGCGCCCCGGCGAGAACTTCCTGCAAAAACCGGTGCAGCCCGACCAATTGCTGGCGCTCCTCCGCGCGCAGCTTGCTTAAGAAAGACGCGTCTTCCTATGGCAGCGGGATCAGTTCCAGCCAGTCGAGGTTGAGCCCACGACCACTGGGGGCGGCGAGCCGCAAGGTATGCGCGCCGGGGGCCAGCGCGAAGACAAAGGGCCTTCCGTTGCGGGCGAGCAGGAAGTTCTGCCATTCGGCCAAACCGTAGCCCCAGCCGCTCGTGACGGGGAAATCAAAACCCGGGTCCGTCCCGGCAACCGCCGCGCCGTCCAGCGTGAGGCTCCGGGTGGCCTCGGTGGTGCCGCCGTTGGCGCAGCGCAACGCAACGTAATAGCGGGCTTCCGCCGGAACGCTGAATTTCCATTCCAGCGCGTGGCCTTCCTTTTCCCAAAAGCAGAGAGCTTGTTTTTCCGCGCCGGGGCGGGACAGACGCTCGGCGGTGCCACCCGTCTGGGCGCTGAAATCCTCCGCTTCGATGCGGATATTCCCCGGCTGGCCGATCTTCAATTCCGGCTGCGAAGCCAGCGGAATGCAGCGGTTCTCCGCGGAGGCGGGGATCGGCGTCACCACGTAATGAATCCGGGCCGAGGTGGCCGGGTTGGTCAAGTTGATCCCCAGCCGCGTCGGCTTGCGACGCGAAGTGGACTCGGCAGTAATCGGGTCTTCCTTGGTGGTCCAGGGCGCGCCGTTCGTGTCGATCCGCACGCTCACGGTGCGGCCCCCTTCCTTCACGAGGAGGGTGCCGTCGGGCTGCTTTTCAAATTTGCCGAAGGTGACGAGCGCCGTGCTGAAGGTAAGCGGCTCCTTGGCTTTCATCTCGTCGGTCACGGCGAAGGAGGTCTTGCCGTCGCGGCGGAAGGTGAAGGTGCGGCGCACCTCCGTAAGGCCGGGCACGGGGTAGGCCGAGGTGAGGTCCAGCGTCCACGTGTCGCGCACGGGAGAGAAGCCCTGGGTCTGGATCAGCGCCCGGGCGTCGGAGCCGGTCTTTTGCAGCACCCCATTGACGACGGGCACCGGATGGCCAAAGGAGTTGAGCAGGTCGCTGTCATAGCGGTGGGCGCTGAACGTGCGCGCGGTGTATTTCTCCCCGCCCAAGTCGCCCATCACCACGCCGCCGTCGGTGGCGAGGACGTAGCTGCCCAGGTCGTTGTGGTTGTGGTTCTCGGCGTTGTGGCCGCCCTTCATGCCCACGGCCAGGCCGGCCCCAAGTTTCTCCTGCCGCGTCACCAGCACCCCACCATAGGGGAAGTAGCCGCGCAGCGGGGAAAGCGCCGCCAGCGGCTGCCGCTCGCCCGCGACGGGCGGCGGGTTGAGCAGCAGATCGAGAATGGCCAGGTTTTCGTTCCAAACCGAAAACGCCGGTTTTTCCGCCTGGAAGGCATAGCGGCGCGAAGTGAGGTAGGTAATCCAGGTGGACGGGCGGGCATCGGCGCCGCAATCCGCGAACGACGGGAACGCCCTCGGGCCAAGCTGCATGTTCATAGGGAAGGCCACGGCCCCGCCCACGACTTTGTCGGCATAAAGATCGAGCTTCCCGTGCGTGGCGGCGGCAAGCGTCTCCGCCAGCAGCACGTAGTGGCCGAAGCCGTAATTCCAATACCCCATGCCCTCGCTGCAATAGCCGTCCTCGGTGAGGCTATCCAAGTAATAAACGCTGTACGCGGCGGCGGCGGCAGCCACGCGGGCGCGCATTTCGCGGTCCTCCACGGTGGCGAGCGCGGCGTAGGTCACGCCGCCCCAGCAAACGGCATTCCAGTTGTTGGTGCCTTTGATCCACCAGAAACCGGGGCCCGGTTTGCCCGGGTTTTGGTAAACCTGCTGAAGCGTGGGGTCAATGGCCCGGCGCTGGACTTCCGCACGGAGCCGCTGGCAAAGCTCCGGCCCAAGTTCCTTGCCCAGCCATTGATAAATGGCTGCGACGGTGGAGGCCCGAACGGCCACGCCGAGATCGACAATGGTGGCCTTGCCCGTGAGCGCCTGTTTATCCCCATTGTGAGCGGGAAGCACCCAGGAAGTTTCCGAAAGAATCGCCTCAAGCGTTTCGCGCAACGGCCCGATGAAGCGGCCCTTCATTTCAAAGCACTCCGCGAGCGCCAGGTCCATGGCGCGGCTCCCGCGCTGGAAGAACGGGGATTCGTAGCGGTAACGCTGGCCGGTCTTTTCGTAATCCCGGTAAAGCTCGTCAGGGAGTTCGGGGATCGGCATTTTCAAGTACGCCTCGGCCCGTTGAATGATGCCTTTGCGGTCGTAAGCGACCTTCTCCCAAAAGGCGCGGTCCGACGCGGGCGGGCAGAACCCGACCGGCTGGGCAGGCAGCCATTTCGCCACTTCGGCGATGCGTTCGGGGCTGGGCGGCGTGGCTGCGCGCACGGCGGCGGCGCTGCCGTTGCCCGGCACGAGCCGGTAGGCGTGCGCCTTGGGTTGGGCCGCCTCGTGGATTTTGCCCGGCAGTTCACCCAATTCCTTCAAGGTTTCGGGTTCTTTCGGTTTCACGTCAAAATAGCCTTTCAGCACGCCGAGCAGGTAAACCTCCGGCCCCACTTTCTTCTCAAGCGCGGCCACCTTCGCCTCGAACTTGGCCACTTCGGCCTCCACCTTGGGCTTGGCGTCCTCGAAGCTGATGGGGTGGGGCATGTCTTTCAAAAAGGAATGCTCCACGAGGGCCACACGGCGGTCCCGGTTGCAGGAAAAGTCCTGCCATTTCTTGACCAGGGTCTGCACCTCGGCGGCCTGGCGGGCCTGGGGCGTGTTGAGTTCGGCCAGGTTCACCCCGTCGGCGAGTTGCCGCGCCCAAAATTCCCCGATGCGTTCGCCGTCGATAAAGAGCGTGTACGACTCCTTTTTAAGCCCGGTCACGCGAAGCACTTCGCGGTTGAAATCCTCCTGGAAGGGAACCCACTCCAGCGCGGGACGGACCTCGGCGGGCACCGGGTACGGGAGGGCTTTTTCAAGGCTGCTGAACTGGAGTTCGCCCTCTTTCGCCGAGAAGCCGCTCACCGTGGCGTTCCTGGCTTGGGCGACCTTGCCCGCCGCCGCGTCGATGTCCAACTCCGAAACCAGCGACGGCATTCCCTGAGCCTTGAGAATGTAGTAGGCCATCGCGAAATGGCCGGGCGCGCCGGGGTGCACGCGGTCCGGGCCGCCGAAGGTCGCCTTGGGATCGGCGGCTTGCAGGCGGTGGTTGAGCGCCGTGAGCGGTTCGTGCAGATCGACGACCGTGGCACCCATTTTCGGGGCGAGTTCCTTCACAAAATCGCCGCACTTGCCCAGCGCGTCATTGACACCCTTGGAGGGCGGGGTGGCCAGGTCCGCCGTGTCATCGAAGGGCGAGGGCGTCATGAAAATCAAGCGCAGGTTATCCTTCTTCAACCGCTCGGCCAGGATCGTGAAGTTATCCTTGTACTTTTGGATCGCGGCGGCGCGCTGTTCCAGGTTTTGCGGCGTGGGAGGCACCTGGTCATAAAGGCCGCGGTTCACGTCGTTCATCCCCAGCATCACCGTGGCGACGGTCCCGTGCCATGGCTGCAAATCCCAGTCATAGCGCCGCACCGCGCCGGGAGCCGTGTCGCCCGAAATGCCCCCGTTGCGCACCTCCAGCTTCATTGCGGGGAAGCGGGTGGCGTAGTAAAGATAAACCCAGGCGTGGTAAGTGCCGCCGTGGGTGATGCTGTCGCCCACCGCCAGCCAGCGGTCGCCGTCTTTAAACGGTTCGGCGGCTGGAAGCTGGAAGGCAAAGAGCGAGACGAGAACAAAGAGTGAAAGACGCTTGAGCATAGGGCGGTGGGGCTTGAAAAAGCTGCGGGATGGGGAGAGGAAACCGGCTTTGCCGGAGTTTCCGGCGCGGCAGTTTGTCCATATAAAAGGAACCCTGCCCGATTGTTAACGAAAAAAATCCCAGCCGTGGTTTTCACTGTTAATCCAGAGCGGCTTTCAGTTGAAGAGGGGCGGTTCCGGGCGTATTCGTTACTATGAAAATCACGCGGCCGGTCTCGGGAAAGATCCTCAGCCATCACGAAGGGATGGGGACGCCTTCGGCGGACACCGTGCGGGAACGGGCCGCTGAATTGGCGCGCATTGACGGGAGGGAAACGCCCAACGAACAGGATTGGAAACGGGCGTTTTTGGAACTCCATGGCGGTCACCACGACCCCAACCCGCGCGAAGAAGAAAGCGAGATGCTCGGGGCGATCTCGGAAACCGACAGCGTGGCCCCGACCCTGGGCCGGTTCGTCCACGAGCGGGACATCGACGGCGGCGACAATCTGGGCGAAGAACTCTTCATTGAAGGAGTGGAAGAAGCCGCCCATGAGCAGATGCTCCAGTCGCGCGACGGCGAAGAGAAGGAAGAGGAAGAGCGCGAAGAGGGCTGACCCGCCATAATCCCCTTGATCGGGTTCCATTTTCGGGTTCAACTCCCCCCGTGGCAGAAAATTTCGTCAACACCACCCTCGAGACCCCCGATACGCCGTTTGACATATCGCTGCGGCCCCCCATGTTCAGCGAATTCGCCGGGCAGGAGAAGGTCTGCGAGCGGCTTGAAGTGATGGTCCAGGCGGCCAAGGGCCGGGGCGACGTGCTTGACCACATTCTCCTGAGCGGCCCGCCCGGCCTGGGCAAAACCACGCTCGCCTACATCCTCGCGGGCGCGATGGGCGTCAACATCAAGAGCACCAGCGGCCCGACCATCGAAAAAGCGGGCGATCTCGCGGGCTTGCTGACCACGCTGGAGCGCGGCGACGTCCTTTTCATCGACGAAATCCACCGGCTCCAGCCCGCCATCGAGGAATACCTTTACCCGGCGATGGAGGATTACAAACTCGACATCATCATCGACCAGGGGCCCAACGCCCGCAGCGTGCGCTTGAACCTGCCCAAGTTCACGATGATCGGCGCGACCACCCGCTCCGGCATGATCTCCGCGCCGCTGCGGAGCCGTTTCGGGATGAGTTGCAGGCTGGACTACTACGTGGCCGAGGATTTGCAAAAGATCATCCTGCGCAGCGCCCGCATTTTGAACGTGGACATCGACACCGAGGGGGCGCTGGAAATCGCCGCCCGGGCGCGCGGCACCCCGCGCGTGGCCAACAACCTCCTGCGCTGGGTGCGCGACTTTGCCCAAGTGAAAGCCAGCGCCAACATCGACCGCGACGTGGCGGACAAAGCCCTTTCCATGCTGGACATCGACGCCGACGGCTTTGACGAAATGGACAAGCGCATTCTGGAAACGCTCATCCACAAATTCCAGGGCGGCCCCGTGGGCTTGAACTCGCTGGCGGTGGCCATTGGCGAGGAAGCGGGCACGCTGGAAGAAGTCAACGAGCCATACCTCATCATGCAAGGCTACATCAAGCGCACCCCGCAAGGGCGCGTGGCCCTGCCGCCCGCCTACCGCAAAGTGGGCGTGCCCGTACCCAAGCGCGCCGGGGAGTTGTTTTAGGAAATTCACCACAGAGGCCCAGAGAACGGAATGAGCCATTCATCAATGCCCAAGATTCGTTTGCCTTTCCTTCGCGCCTTCGCGCCTTCGCGCCTTCGCGTTTTATCGAGCGGGGCTGGGCTGCGGCCCGCGTTGTCGGGTCAAACCGGCGGTAATGCCTCACGCCAAGCCCGGGAAAAAGATAGCCAATCCGTCCCTGGGCTATTTTTCTTTTCTCCTCCTTTTGAAAATTTCCAAGTTCTGTCTGTAAACACCGCGCCGTTCTTTTCACACGAAGGCACGAAGGCACGAAGGCGCGAAGGGGGAAAAAGACAGAAGGCAATTTCAGGCGCCGTGGCCAAGGCGCGCTCCTTTTAATCCCCATGCGCCTCATTGCCATAGATCCCTCGTTGCGCTGCACCGGCTTTGCCGTGCTGGAGCGCGTGGACGGCCAGCGCAAGGTGCGCGCGCTGGAGTACGGCACCATCCCCAACGCACCGAAGCTCGCGCAATCCGCCTGCCTCGTGGCGATTCATACCCGGCTTGCGGAGCTTGCCGCGAAGTACCAGCCGGAAGCGGCGGCGGTGGAGGGCGTCATTTTTGTCCAAAGCCACCGCACGGCCATCACGCTGGGCGCGGCCCGGGGGGCGGCCATTCTCGCCATGGCGGAACGCGGCGTGCCGGTGTTCGAGTACGCCCCCAAGGACGCCAAACAGGCCGTCGTGGGCCGGGGCGGCGCGGCCAAGGACCAGGTGGCTTTTATGGTGCGCGCGATGCTCGGGCTAACGGAAACGCCGCCCCCGGACGCCGCCGACGCCCTGGCCATCGGGCTCACCCATTTCCAAAGCCAGGATTCGGCCCACTTGGGCGTGAAGATTTTGAAGCAGGTTTAAACTTGACCCCTCCTCGGGCATCGCGCAAAAGGGCGGTGAACCAAAGGATTTGCTCTTATGAAAACTACCCTCGCCTCTCTCTTTGCAACCGCCGTTTTGTTGTTCTCCACAGGTGTTGCCTTTGCCCAAAGCGCCCAGTGGACCACGGATTACTCGAAAGCTCTGGCGCAAGCCAAGACCGAAAATAAAGTGGTGCTACTGGACTTCACCGGCTCGGACTGGTGCGGCTGGTGCATGAAGATGAAGGCGGATACGCTCGACCAGCCCCAATTCAAGCACTACGCTGCAAAGAATCTGGTGCTGGTGGAATTGGATTTTCCCCACCAAAAAACTTTGCCCGAACCGCTCAAACAACAGAATCACGAACTCGCCAAACAGTTCCAGGTGCATGGCTACCCCTGTTTCGTGTTGGTCGATGCCACGGGCAAGGAACTGGGGCGGCAAGGCGGGTACCTTGAGGGCGGCCCGGCAGCTTTTATCGCGAAACTGAACACTTTCCACAAGCCCGCGACAACCAGTGGCGACGGCTGGGGCACCAGCGGCAGTTGGGGCAGCAGTTGGAGCACCGGCTCTGGCTCCAAGTAACCGCATGAACGGAACCGGGGCTGGCTCCTTTTAGTGGTTCAAACGCCGGGTTTCTGGTATCTTGCGGCCCATCCCATGAAACTCGAAACCCGCTGGCTTGGACGGATTGCTTTTGAGGAGGCGCTGCGGTTGCAGGACGCGCTCGTGGCCGAACGGGCCGCGGGCGGCAGGCCGGATCTTCTTCTGCTGCTGGAACACGAGCCGGTCTACACGATCGGCCGCACGCCGGACCAGTCCAGCCTGCGGGACGCCGCTCACCTCCCCTACCCCGTCGTGCAGATCAACCGGGGCGGCAAGGCCACCTATCACGGGCCGGGCCAGTTGGTCGGTTACCCCATTCTCGACCTCACGGCGCGCGGGCAGGATCTCCACCGCTATTTGCGCGAACTGGAGGAGGGCTTGGTGGAGGTGCTCGCGGGCTTCGGCGTGCAAGCCGGGCGGCGCGAGGGGCTCACGGGCGTCTGGGTCGGGCCGCGCAAAATCGCCTCCATCGGCGTGGGCGTGCGCCACTGGGTTTCCATGCACGGTTTCGCGCTCAACGTGTGCGGGGATTTGACGCCGTTCAACGAAATCACCCCATGCGGCATCGCCGGGGTGGAGATGACCAACGTGGAGCGCGAAAGCGGCCGCGCGGTGGATGTGCGCTCGGTGGCGGCTTGCGTGGAAACGGTTTTTGCGGAGCGTTTCGGGAGGGAAGCCTGAAGATGGGGCGCAGCTTCCGCAACCCGGCGTGGCTCGCGGCATTGGTGGCGCTTGTAGCCTTCTCGCTTTATCTGCCAAGCCTGGGCTACGATTTCGTGTACGACTCGGCGGTGCAGGTGGGCGTCGACGACTTCATCCACCAGCCCCGGCATCTCCTGGATTGCCTCACGCTGCGGGTGTTGGGCATGGATGTGCTCGATTTCAACCGCCCGGTGAACCTGGCAAGCCTCATCGCCGACGCCCTGCTCTGGGGCAAAAACCCGGCGGGCTTCCGGCTCACGAATCTGCTGCTCCACGCGGCCTCGGCGGCGCTGCTTTTCCGCTGGCTGCGGGGCGTCACTGGCAGCGCGGGGGCATCGTTCCTGGCGGCGCTGCTTTTTGCCGTCCACCCGCTCCACACCGAAACGGTGGTGGAGGTGGGCTACCGGGAGGATTTGCTCGTCACCTTCTTTTTGCTGGCGGGGCTCAACGCCGCCGCCGCTTTCGAACCTGGAAGACGCGCCTGGGGGCCGGGGCTGCTGGCCTTCGCCTGTTTTTTTCTCGCGGCGGCGTCCAAGGAAAACGGCGTCGCGGGCCCGGCGGCTTTGCTTGCCTACTGGATATTCCTTCGCCGGGAACCGGGCCGCCCCGCCGGGCCGTGGCTCGCGCTCATCGGGGTGACAGGCGTGGCCGTCGCGGCGTTTTACGCCCTCCGCTTCGGCCTGGAGCCCAAACATTCCGCTATTTTTACGGAAAAGCCGCAGCCCATCGCGGCTAACGGCATCGACTGGGCTTTGACGCAATCGCGCATCTGGACCGCCGAGGCGCTCCGCGTGGTATGGCCCTCGGAGTTGTGCGCCGATTACGGCCCGTACAATGTGCGCGGCATCGACCCGTTCTGGGCGCTGGTCACGGTGGCGGGGCTGGCCGTCGCGGGCGCGGCACTCTCGTTACGGAGCCGCCGGGCGGCGCTCGGATGCGTGCTGGCGAGCGCGGCGCTGCTGCCCGTTTCCAACCTCGTGCCGATCTACCGCCCCATGGCCGACCGTTACCTTTACCTCCCGATGACGGACCTGGCCTTGCTCGCGGCGCTGGCGCTGGCCCGGGTGCGCCCCGGGCAATGGCGGATCGCGGCATGGGGGCTCGCCGGAGCCGCCGCCGTGGCGTTGGCCGCCTGGACGATGCGCGAGGAGGTTTTTTGGCGCGATGGGGCGAGCCTTTGGGCGGAAGCGGCCCGCGTCAACCCTTCCTCATCCCTCGCCTGGGGGGGCCGTGGCGACGCCGCTTGCGAGCAGGGGCGCTACGCGGAAGCCGTAGCCTTTTACCAGCACGCCGACCGCCTCGCGGGGGGAAATTCCGCTCCCATTTGTGCCAGTCTGGCGCTGGCCTGGGAGGGTTTGCGCGAGCCGAAACAGGCCGCCGATGCGCTTGCCCGTGCTACAAAGCTTGATTCCCGGTTCGCCCGGCCCGAAACTCTCCGTTGCGCCTTGATCTTCCGAGAGGACCAGATCCGGCGCTTTATGGTCATCAACCGGCGCGGCTCATCCCAGTAAAAAACGATATGTTTGGCTTCACACCCCGTTATGTCAAAGAAGGTCACGAACTGCTTGCGGCGGCGCGCAAAATGTACGCCTACAAGCGGGATCTCTTAAGCCCGCACGACCTCGAAACCGCCGAGGCCACCATCGCCGGGCTGCGCGAAGCCCTGGGCGCGCGCGACCGCCAGGCCGTGGCCGCCGCCTCCGAGCGCGTGACGGCGTTTTTTGGCAAGCGTTTCCCCGAGCCGGCCCACGCGGGCATCGCCGAGAACACCGAGGTTTTCCTGGTGGCCATCGTCATCGCCCTGGGCATCCGCTCCTTTTTCCTCCAGCCCTTCACCATCCCCACCGGCTCCATGCAGCCGAGCTTGAACGGCATCCGCGTCACCGAAATGACCGCGCCGCTGCCCAACCCCGTGCAACGCGCCTGGGAAATGGCGTGGCTGGGCCGCAGTTACTTTGAAATCACCCCCCGCGCCGACGACACCATTCGCGGCTTTGAGGAAGTCACGCGCTTCGTCTTTTTCCACTACACGCGCATCGTTGGCGAGCGGGAGAGCTACCTCGTGCCCGCGCCGGTCTATGGCTTGATTAACGCCTTTCACCTCGATATGGGCAGTCGGCTCAAAGCCGGGCAGACGCTGCGGGGCTACGCAGACACGGGCGACCACGTTTTTGTCAACAAAATGGCTTACAACTTCCGCTTCCCGCACCGGGGCGAAGTTTTTGTGTTCAACACGGCGGGCATTATGACCGAGGAGAACCGGCGCAACCCCGGCGGCCCCTCGCAGTACTACATCAAGCGCCTCGGCGGCCTGCCCGGCGACGAACTGCGCATCGACCCGCCGCGCCTTTTCGTCAACGGCCACGAAGCCGGGGAATACGGCTTCCGGCGCGTCATGTCCGGCTCACCCAATAATATCGGAGGCTATCGCGGCTACGCCAACGGCCCCCTTTACCTCACCGGCCCCGACGATCGTTACCGCATTCCCGAAAAACGCTACATGGCCCTGGGCGACAATTCCTACAACAGCTCCGATGGCCGCTACTGGGGCACCGTGCCGCAGGATAACCTGATGGGCTGCGCGCTCTTCGTCTATTGGCCCTTCTCCCCCCACTTTGGTTTGATTAAATGAACGAAATCGAAGAACTAGTTCAACTGGCCCGCTGGGCCGGGACGCACCCGTCGCGCCTCGTCCTGGGCGGGGAAGGCGCCGTGGGCGCCATGCTTCCGGCAGGGGGCATCGCCATCAGCGCCGCCCACACCCGGCTGGCGAAGCTCGGCCCGGAAGGCATCGTCAAGTGCCACCTGGAAAAAGCCCGCGCCCTCATCGAAGCCCTGGAAGTGACGCCCGAGCTGGAGGCGGAGGTCTTGCTCGACCCGTCCTCGCCCGCTCCGGACGCGGACCTCACCGCTTTTGCCGAGCTCTTTGCGTTCGACGGCATCCGCTACGCCCTCCACACGCAGCCCATTCCCGTCAATCAGATCGTCTGTTCGCCCCGGGCCCGGCAGTTTTCCGACCGCCGCAATCTGCCCGGCGAAATCGAAGCGTGCGGGCAATCGAGCCTGCTCGTCCCCTTCATGCCGCCGGGGGTGGCCCTCGCGAAGGAGATTCGCCGCAAGCTCGTCCTCTGGCGCGACCGCTACAAGGAGACGCCCAAGCTCATCCTGATCCAAAACCACGGCATGATCGCCCTCGGAGCCACGCCTGAAGAGGTGCAAACCGTCACCGAAGCCGCCGTGAAATACGCCGAGATTTTCGTCGGCGCAGCGATGCTGGGCGGCCCGGAATTTTTGAAACCCAACTACATCACCCAAATCGACGCCGCCACCAAGGATTCAAAGGGGTAGCGACGCTTTTTTGGAGAACCGGAGACAGCCCATGGACACGCTTTCCGCTCTCAACGTTTCAGGTTCCACCCGCGCCGGAGACAGCCCGGAACGCGTCAGCGAGGTAACGCTCGGGTTCGAACCGGCGTCGCTGAATCTGCTTTTCGGCGGCAAGGAAGCGGGCTGCAACCTCCTGATGCGCTACCTGGGCTTGCTGGAACGGCCCGAGGCGGGGGAAATTCTCCTCAAAGGCGAGTCCACCCACGGCTGGCCCGACGCCCAGCTCATTGAGACCCGCAGCCGCCATTTCGGTTACATTTTTGAAGCGCCGCTGCTGGTGCCTTCCTTCAACGTGGCGGAAAACGTCGCGCTGCCTTTCTTCAAACTCACCCAGGCCAGCCCGCAGCAGACCAAGGAAGCCACGGCGCTGGCCCTCGAGCATGTGGGCCTCTCCGACGCCGCCGAGGAGAATGTGGAAACGCTGCCCCTATGGGTGCAAATGCGGGTCGCGCTCGCTCGCGCGCTGGTGCTACACCCCCAGGCTGTTTTTGTGGAGGGCGTCGACACGCTTTTCCGCGACAGCGAACTCATTTCCATGCTCGAACTGCTCGCCACCACCCGGCAAACCTTGGGCTGCTGCATCGTCGCCACCGCCGCCCACGCGGACCTCGTGCAATTTGCCACTCGCGCCATTGAAATGGCTGACGGGCGCGTGGTGCGCGACTGGAAACCGGGAGGACTTTCGCTCTCATGAACGGGCAATCTTCCCCCACCGCCGCCAACGAAGCGGAAGCCGAGGCGATCACGCGCCGGAGCGGCAGCAGCTTCGCCTTTGCGTTCCTGGCCCTGCCGCGCGAACGCCGCCGCGACATCACGGTTTTTTACGCTTTTTGCCGCGTCATCGACGACCTTGCCGACGATGACAACGCTCCCAAAGAAACACGCGCCCTCCGGCTCGAAGCCTGGAAGCGGGCGCTGGCCGGGCCGTTCGAAGGCGAGCCCTCCCTGGCCCCCACGGTGCGCGACCTCATCGCCCGCCATCGGCTGGACCCGCACCTTTTCGAGTTGATTATCGAAGGCTGCGCCTCCGATCTTACCCCCGCCCGGTTCGAAACCTTTGACGACCTGCTGGCCTACTGTTACCTCGTCGCGAGCGCCGTGGGGCTGGTTTCCATCGAGCTTTTCGGTTGCCGGGACGCCAAGGCGCGCGAGTACGCCGTGGCTCTCGGCTACGCTTTGCAACTCACCAACATCCTGCGCGACGTGGCGAAGGATTTCGCCAACGGAGGCCGCATCTACCTACCCGCCGCCGACCTCGCCCGTTTCGTTGTCACCGCCGATGACCTGGAGCGCCGCGAAGGCGGCCCCGGGTTGCCCGCGCTCCTGACCTTCGAAGCGGAACGCGCGGAGGCGCTCTACGCCCAAGCCGTCACGATTTTTGCCGCGCTGCCCGCCGCCGACCGCCGCGCGTTGGCGCCCGCCGAAATGATGCGGCTGATTTACACCAAGCTGCTCGGCCAAATGCGCCGCGACGGTTTCCAGGTGTTTGGGAAGGCCTATCGCGTGGGCAAGCTGGGCAAACTGGCCATCGCGCTGCGGGTGCTGCTGTGGCGGCACTAACCATTAAACCTCACGCAAAGACGCAAAGGCGCAAAGAAAGGTATTCTTGCCTCGTTCCCAATCTCCAGATTGGGAACGCAGTTGTCTGCGAAACTCTGTTTCGTTAAGCACGCCTATGGAATCAGAGATTGCCGCCTAGCGGCCATGCGGTGTGCGCTTCGCGTTTGATATGCGCTCCGCGCAGAGCATTCCAAGACAAGGGCATTAATCTGGAGATTCGTAACGAGGATCGGCAAGAAGCTGGTCTACCCTTTTCCTTTGCGTCTTGGCGTGAGAATTTTTAACCCATCGCAGGATTAATCCTCCGGCTTCGGTTCGCGAGAGAGAATTTCGCTGAGAACTTCGCGCGGGCTCTTGCCTTTGTAGAGCAGGCCGTAAACCGCGTCGATGATGGGCGTTTCGATGCCGTGCGCCCGGGCGCATTCGAAGGCGCTCAAGGCCGTGGGAACGCCCTCGGCCACCATTTGCATGGAGGCGGCGATTTGCTCCGGCGTTTCGCCTTTGCCCAACCGCTCGCCCACGGCGCGATTGCGGCTGTGGCGCGAGAAACAAGTCACCATCAGGTCGCCGATGCCGCTCAAGCCCCGAAAGGTGGCTTTATTGCCGCCAAGCGCGGTGCCAATGCGGATCAACTCCACCAGCGAACGCGTCACCAGCGCCGCCTTGCTGTTGTCGCCAAACCCGAGGCCGTCGCTGACGCCCGCCGCGATGGCGAAAATGTTTTTGAGCGCGCCACCCAACTCGATACCCGCGATGTCGGGGCTGGTATAGACGCGGAAAGTGGGGCCGTTGAGGGCCAGTTGAACCCGGGCGGCCAGCTCCGCGTCCACGCAGCCGAGCACCACGGCGGTAGGCATGGCGATGGCCACTTCCTCGGCGTGGCTGGGGCCGGAGAGCACGCCGATGCGGCTCTCGGGCAGGGCTTCGCGCAAAATCTCGCTCATGCGCAGGCCGGTACCCGCCTCAATGCCTTTGGTGAAAGAAACAAGCACGCCCTTCGGCGCGACTTTGGCCAGGCTGGCCGCGACACCGCGCATGCCCTTGGAGGGCGGCACCACGAGGATCAAGCCCGCGCCGTCCACGGCTTGCGCCATATCGGCGGTGGGCGCGATGGCGTCGTGAATGCGGATGCCGGGCAAAAACGGCGTGTTGACGCGGGTGGTTTTAAGCTGCTCGACGAGTTCGGGCTCATAACCCCAGAGCGCAACGTCGCTCCCTTTGGCGGCCATGAGATTGGCAAGGGCGGTTCCCCAACCGCCGGCTCCGATAACGGCAACTCGGTTCATTTTTTCCTTTCAAATCGGCTTTCGGTGCCCGCCAGGAGGCGTTGAATATTGGCCCGGTGCCGCCAGATCGCGATGAACGACATGACCAGCGTGAACCAGAAAAGCGGGGTGAAATGTCCGTACAAAACCCAGGTGGTGATGGGCAGCGAGACGGCGGCAAGGATGGAGGCGAGCGAAACGTAGCGGCTGATTTGGTAAATCGCCCCCCAAAGCGCCAGCCCGATGATGGCGGTCCACGGCATCAGCCCCATCAAGAGCCCCGCGCCGACGGCCACGCCCTTGCCTCCCTTGAATTTCAGCCACACCGGGAAGCAGTGGCCCAAAAAGCAGCCGAACCCGGCAACGATGCCGAGAAATTGGGGAACGGTGACGCCGAGCATCGTGCCCGGAGTGCCAAAAGCGGCCATGGCCACGCGCACGCCCAGGATGCCTTTCAGCACGTCCAGCGCGAAGACCAGCACACCCCATTTTTTACCCAACGTGCGGGTAACATTGGTGGCGCCGATGTTTTTGCTGCCGTGCTCGCGGATATCGATGCCCTTGGCCTTTCCCACGACATAGCCCGACGGGAACGAGCCAAAGAGATAGCCGGTGAGGAGCGCGAGGAAGGCGAAAAGAATCATTTATAAAAAGTGTCCGCGGTTATTCGAGGCGGATTGCAGCCGAGCGCCCGTGGGCGTCGAGCCCTTCCACGGCGGCGAAGGTCTGGATGACCGGCAGGGAGGCGCGCAGCGAGGCGGCGTCGAAGCGCACAAGGCTGGTGCGCCGCTGGAATTGGTCCACCGTGAGGCCGGGGAAGGATTTGCCCGCGCCGCCCGTGGGCAGTTCGTGCGACGGCCCGGCCACGAAGTCGCCGCCGGAAACCGGGGAATAGCCGCCCAGGAAAATGGCCCCCGCCGTGCGGAGTTTGGCCGCGATGGCGTCGTCATTGGCGGCGACCACCGAGGCGTGCTCGGGCGCGAACCCGTTGCAAAGCTCCACGGCGTCGTCGATGGTTTGGACGAGCATCAAATAGGTGCTGGTGTCGAGCACTTCGCGCAGGAACGCCTCGCGGGAAAGCTTGGCGGCTTGCGCCTCCACTTGCGCCCGCACGGCTTCGAGCAACTCGGCGGAGTCGGTGGCAAAAACCACCATGCTGTTGTGGCCGTGCTCGGCCTGGGCCAGCAAATCGGAGGCGACCCACGCTGGGTTCGCGCTGGCGTCGGCGATGATGAAAATTTCGCTGGGGCCCGGGAGCAGGTCCACGGCCACGCGCCCGAAAGCCTGGCGCTTGGCTTCCACCACGTAGGCGTTGCCGGGGCCGTAGATTTTCAGGACGGGCCGGATGGATTCGGTGCCGTAGGCCAGCGCGGCGACGGCTTGCGCGCCGCCCACTTTGTAAATTTCGGTGGCCCCTGCGACGTGCAGCGCATAGAGCAGGGCTTCGTTGACCTTCCCGTCCGGCCCAGCGGGGGTGGTGACGACGATCTCGGGCACGCCCGCGACCTGGGCCAGCGTGCACGTCATAATGGCGCTGGAAACGAGCGGCGCGGTGCCGCCGGGAACGTAGATGCCGACGCGCAGGAACGGGTCGAAGCGTTCGCCCACCTGCACGCCCTGGGCGTTGCGGCCCGTCCAATCCACGCGGCGGCTTTTTTCGGAGAAGGCTTTGACGTTCTCGTGCGATTTGGCGACCGCCACCTTGGTGGCTTCGGAAACATGCGCCAGGGCGGCGTCGATCTCGGCCTGGCTGACGCGGACGGTTTCCCCGGTGAGCCCGGGGCCGCCGAATTTTTGGGTCAGCTCGAAAAGGGCGGCGTCGCCTTCCTTGCGAATGCGGTCCACGATCCCCGCCACGGTGGCATGCACCTCGGCGCTCGGTTCCGCATGGCGGTCAAGGAAACGGAGGGCGTTGGAAAAGTCGGGATCGGTATATCGCAGGGTGCGCATGGTGAAAGGGAACAAAATTTAGGGGTTTGCGCCCCGTGCCGTCAAGCGTTCGAAAAAGAGAGCCGCGCCGCCTTTAGAGTCCCTTGAGCAAGGGCGCCCCGACATTGAGCAGCGGCAGGGGGTCTTCCAGATCGGTCAATTTGCGGACCCGGCCGGTGAGCTTGCGGGCCGTCTCGGCGCATTCCTGGGCGCCGAAAATGTCGCCCGCGAGGCGCAGATGCTCGGCGTAATAGGCGTAGATCAGCCCCAGGTTGGGGTCGCTGGAGAGGGCCCGCACGTAGGCTTCCCCAGCGGATTCAAATTCCCCCAGCGTGTCGAGCGTCTGCCCGAGGCGTATCCAAAAAAGCTCGTCCTCGGGGGAGCGGGCAATGCCTTCCCGGAAATAACCGGCGGCCTGCGTATAAAGCTCCTGGCGTTGGGCGGCGGGCAAGGTTTCCGCCATTTCGCGCAAGGTTTCCGCCCGGTAAAAGTAGTTCAGCGGATTGGCGGGGTCCGCCGCGATGGCCCGCGCGCTCAGGAGGGTCGCCTCCTGGTATTGCTGCACTTCGAAGGCCCGCCGCGCCAGGTTGGAAACCTTCTCGGCGCGGTACCAATGCAGCGAAAGCACCAGCAGGACCAGCCCGGCAAGGCCCAGGGCTCGGCGGAACCCGAGATCCAGCGGTCCGGGGCGCTGTTCCTCGGTTTCGCGGTTAATGCCGGAGTTGCTCAAAATGCCGAAGGCGAAGGCAAGCACCAGGGCGTTGACGGGGGCGCGGAGGTTCGATTCGAACAGGGATTGAAAAAGAACCGTCGCCGCCGCGGCGAAAGCGCCCGTCATCAAGGCCATGGAGTTGGTTTTTGGCGGCCCAAAGACGTTCATCAAACGGCTCTTGGCGATTTCCCTGATGTTGCGGAACCCCGCCATGAAGTGGACGAGCAAAAAGGCCGCCGCCAGCGCGCCGCCTACCGCGCCGTATTCGGAAATGAAATCGAGGTAGTCGCAATGGGCATCGCGCACATCGGTTTGGACCGGGGTGCGGCGGAAATAACGCTGGTAAATGGTGCGGGTTCCCGCGCCCGTGCCAAACACCGGGGCGACCTTGATGTGGTCCACCGCGGCGCTCCAGTGATACCTGCGGACGTCTTTGCTCACCTGGCTCATCCCGGCCAACCGGTCGCTGAGCACGGTGCTGCGCTTCATCATCAGGGCCGTCGTCCCGCACAGGAAGGCCACCGCCACCGCCGCGCCGATCATCGCCAGCGGGAACTGCGGCGGCCTGTAAATCCCGACCACCCACACGGAAATCGCCGCGAAAAGCGCCAGCCCGAAAAACAGCCCGAGGTACCCCGGCTTGCAGCCCGAAATGGCCACCCCGCCCATGCAAACCAGCAGGATGTAGCCAATGGAGATCTTCGCCGAGAGGGCGTAGCGCCCCCAAATGGCGTAACCCGCGGCAAAGAGCCCCACGGCGGTCATCAAGGTCGCGAAATAATGGGGGTTGATGAACAAGCCGCTGGCCTGGGACGCATAGATGGCCGGCCGGGTGAAGCCGTAGAGCAGGAAGTTATCCCCTTCGACAAATTGAATGCCCCCGATCAATACATGCAGCGTGGCCATGAGGCAAAGCAACAGCGCCACGCCCGTGCGAAAGCGGGCCTGCGTCAAGTAAAGGGAAGTCAGCAAGTAGACCACCAAACAGGCCAGCGAGAGGGTGAGGTCGGGGCGCGCAAAATAGGGATAGGGCGAAAAAAACGCGCGTCCAAACCCATAAGCGAACAACGCGAGCGCCGCACCGATGCACAACGCGGAAGGTTTCAGGATGGGCTTTCTCAATCCGCAGAGGGAAAAAAACCCCGCCGTGCCCAAAATGGCATACGGCCCGAGAGCATAGGCCATGCGGGACCCCCCAACCATACATTGGATCAAGACAAGCGCCGTTGCGAGAAGCAGGAAGAGAACGAAATTCACGCGGCGAAAAGTCTGTCAAAAGAATCCCTCGGATGCAACTCTTGCCTTCTTGCGAAGTTTCGTAACGAAAGAACCACCCATGCCATGAACCCGCCGGAAGAATTTCTCGCGCTGCTCGCAAAGAGCGTTGAAGAGGGCCGTTTTGTAAAGATGACCCTGGGGCATCCCGCGCCCGCGCCGGAGGGAGCCCCCGAGCGCCCCCTCAAGCTGCTTCTGCGGCCCGTGACGATCCGGGAGCGGCTCTGTTGCAGCGTGGTGAGCCGGTTCGCAAGGCGGGACGAAACGAAAAACCTGGGCTTCCCCGAAATGCTCGCGAGCGTGCGCCGGAGGCTGGGCAACGAATTTCTAAGCGCCCATTTGGTGACGCAAGAGGAGGAGCTTCAACTGGACCTTGGGGGCAAACCCAGGCTGCGCACGGTGCGCAAGCCGCACGCCGCCGCCAGCCTGGAGCACGACCGCGCGCGCAGCCGCCGGGTGGATGTGAGCGCGCCTTACCTAAGAGCCCTGGAGGTGACGGACGCCCAGGGGCGCGTGCGCGAGCGGATGGGGGATAAATTCCGCCAGATCGAACGCTTCGTAGACCTGCTGGCCTCCGCGTCGAAAGAATGCGGCGCGCCGGAGGGCGGCCCGCTTAAATTTTGCGACATGGGCTGCGGGAAGGGCTACCTCACCTTCGCCGCGTTCGATTACTTCCGCCGCGTGGAAGGCCGCGCCGTGGAGGGCGCGGGCGTGGAAGTGCGCGAAGACCTAACCCAGCTTTGCAACCGCGTGGCCGGGGAGTGCGGCTTTGCGGGGCTGCGCTTCGTGGCCAGCCCCATCGCGGGGTTCGCGCTGCCGCCGGGGCTGGACCTCCTCATTGCCCTGCACGCGTGCAACACCGCCACGGACGACGCTCTCTTTGCGGGCATCCGGGCCGGGGCGCGGATGATCCTCGCCGCCCCGTGTTGCCACAAGGAATTGCGCCCACAGGTGGATGCCGCGTGGGCGTCCAGCCCGCTGGCCGACGTGCTGCGCCACGGCCTTTTCGCCGAACGCCATGCCGAGATGGCCACCGACGCCCTGCGCGCGCTGCTGCTGGAGCGCGAGGGCTACCGCGTGCGCGTGGCGGAGTTTGTTTCGCTGGAACACACCGCGAAAAATGTGATGTTGATCGCCACCCGCCGGGAGCGCCCGCTCGCGGCCCAGGCGGTGGAGGAAATCGACGCGCGCATCGCCGCTCTCAAAGCTTTTTATGGCATCGAACACCAATTTCTCGAAACCCTCCTCCGGGGACGCTGATCCGGCGCAACCGACAGCGCCCATGACCTGGGAAAGCGTGAACTGGAACGCCCTGCGGCGGCTCCGGGCGCGGTTCCTCCAGTTCGACCCCCGGGAATCTGAGGGCCAGGGCCAGGCCCAGGCCGAAGCCCAAGCCCAGGCCGCCCCGGATCGCTCCGATTACTGGCGCTCGCACAGCGAACTGGCCAGCTACGACTTCACCTTTGCCGAGCGGATCGGCTGGAAATGGGACACCGTGCTCGCGGAATTGCGCCAGAGGGGCTGGACGCCGCCGCAAGGCACGCTGCTGGACTGGGGCTGCGGCACGGGCGTCGCGGGCCGCCGGGTGGTGAGCGCCTGGCCGGATGCATTCGAGCGCCTGCGGCTTTGGGACCGCTCCTCCCCGGCGCGGCACTTTGCCGGGGCGCGGGCCAAGAGCGCCTTCCCCGGGCTGACGGTTGAAGAGGGGCAGACGCCCGGCGATCTGCTGGTTTTAAGCCATGTGCTGGACGAACTGCCGCCCGAGGCGCTGGAAAATCTGCTGGCCTTGGCGGCGCGGGCCACGGCGGTTTTGTGGGTCGAGCCGGGAACGCACCCCGTCAGCCGCAGCCTGGCCGGGATTCGCGAGCGGCTGGTGAAAAACGGTTTCCACGCCGTCGCCCCCTGCACCCACGGCGCGGCTTGCGGCCTGTTCGCCCCTGGCAACGAGCGCCACTGGTGCCATCATTTGGCGCGGGTGCCCGGGGAAGTGCATACCGACCCCGGCTGGGGCAAATTCGTCAAAAACCTCGATCTCGACCTCGGGCGGGTGCCGTTGAGCTTTCTCGTGCTCGACCGCCGGGCGGAACCGGCTCGCGACCCCGCGCTGGCGCGGGTCATCGGCGAGCCGCGTTTCTACAAAGGCTTTGCCAAGGTGCTTCAATGCCAGGCCGACGGCGTTCGCGAGCTGATGCTGCAAAAACGGGACGACGCCGGGCTCTTCAAGGCGATGAAAAAGCACCCCGGCTCTCTCTACCGCTGGCAGCGCGACGGGGAAAAGATCGTGAGCGGGGAGCAGGTGTTCTAGACTCCAACCGCCATGAAACACCCGACCCTTTTGCTCATCGCGGGCGGCGTCTATAATCTCTTCTTCGCCGTTTTTCACATCAGCTTCTGGTGGCTGAAAAAATTCGCCTGGAAAGAGGAACTCCAGCGCCTCTCCCCTCTCAACCGCTCCGTCGTGCAAATGCTCAACTTGGCGGTCATTGTTTTTCTGCTGTCCGCCGCCTGCATCAGCTTTGGATTTCCCAAGGAACTCACGGAGACTTGCCTGGGAAAAACTTTTCTCTGCGTCGTCGCCCTGTTCTGGCTGGTGCGCTTGACGGGGGAATTTGTGTTCAAGGACCGCTCCGCCGTAAAACCGTCCTTTGTGGTCTGCTTCGCGATAGGCGCTCTGCTTTATTTGCTGCCCGCCATTTTTTGAGCAAGCGGGCGCCATGCTTGCTTGTTCGCGGAGCGGAATGACTCTATAACTCACCGCCATGAGCAGGGATTGGCTCCTTTTTTTCATGGCGGCAGCCGCCGTTTTGGTTACGGCAAACCCGGCGCGCGCCCAGGCTTCCGTGTTCCCCACCCCGCCGCCCCGGCCCGCTTTCCCGGTGCTGGATCAATATACCGACACCTTCGACTACGACGCCGGGCCCGTGCCCAAAGCGGGTCTGGCGGGAGCGCAATTCCGCCTATGGGTGCCGCGCGGGGTAACGTTGCGGGGCGTGCTGGTGCTGGTGGCGGGGCGCGGCGGCGATTCGCGCCCCATGGGGGCCGACCCCGCATGGCAGGCGCTGGCGAAGAAGTTGCAACTCGGCCTCGCCACCTGCCGCCTGGCCCATCCCTCCGAAAACCCCTTCCAGTACCAAAAAGACGCCAACGGAGTCACCACGGCCCTGCTGGAGGGCGCGGTCAACGCCTTGCTTACACGGGCCAAGGTACCGCTTCACGATCCGCCGCTGGCGTTTTGGGGGCATTCCGCCGGGGCCGCCGTTTCGCAGAATTTCGCCTCCCGCCGTCCGGACCGGGTGCTGGCAGTGGTGCTGCTGCGCTCCCCTTGGGAAACCGGGGAAGCGGCCCCGGGCAAAATCAGCGTACCCACGCTGCTGCTGGTGGGCAAAAATGACCGCCCAAGCTGGGTGATGGGGGCGCTGATGCACTACCAGACCGCGCGGGCCAGCGGCGCGCCGTGGACGCTGGCTCTAAGCCCCGTGGAAGGCCACGAATTTGGCAAAACCGAGCCGCTCACCTTTGCGTTTTTATGTTCCGTGATTCCCCTGCGGCTGCCCTCCCCCGGCAACCCCGCGCTGCCCAAAATCGCACCGGAAACCTCCGGTTGGCTGGGCAACCCGGACACCCTGGAAACGGCCCCGCTCGCGCGCTTCAAGGGCGATAAACGCGAGGCCACGTGGCTGCCGGACGAAGCGACAGCCAAAGCCTGGCGGGCGTATTTGCGCGGGGAATAAGCCGCCCCTGCTTACCGCTCCTCGATGGGAATGAACTTCAACCCCGGCGCGGGGCCGACGTATTCGCTCAAAGGCCGGTAGAGGCGGTTGTCCGCGAGCTGTTCGAGCACGTGGCCGGTCCATCCGGCGCAACGGGCGATGGCAAAGATGGGGGTGAAGAGGTCCGTGGGAATGCCCAGGGAATGGTAAACCGTGGCCGAGTAGAAATCGACGTTGGCTTCCAACCCCTTCTTTTCCCGCATCAACTGCGCGATGCGTTCGCTCATGCGAATCCACTTCGGCTCGCCCAGTTCGTTGGTGAGCTTGATGGCCATTTCCCGCAGGAACGGCGCGCGCGGGTCGAGCACTTTGTAAACCCGGTGGCCGATGCCCAAAATCTTGCGCTTTTCGGCAAGCTGCTCCTCCACCCAGGCGTCCACGTTCTCCTCGCTGCCGATCTCCTGGAGCATGTGGATGACGCCTTCGTTGGCCCCGCCGTGCAGCGGGCCTTTGAGCGTGCCGATGGCCGAGGTGATGGCGCTGTACATGTCGCTCAAGGTGGCGATGGTCACCCGGGCGCTGAAGGTGGAAGCGTTCATGCCGTGGTCGGCGTGGAGCACGAAGGCCACGTCGAGGGTTTTCACCGTCTCGGGGCTGGCTTCCTCGCCGTTGATGAGGTAGAGGAAGTGCGCCGCTTCGCCCAAATCCGAACGCACGGGCGGCAACGGCTTGCCCTGCCGGGCGCGGTGGAAATAGGCCGCGATAACGCCGATTTTGGCCGTGATATGGAACGCCCGGATGCGGTTGCGGTCCACGTTGATGTCCTCCTCGAAGTCCGAATCGTAGAGGCCCAACATGGAAACGGCGGTGCGCATCACGTCCATCGGGTCGGCTTTGCGCGGGGCGCGTTTGAGGAAACGGACCACGCCGTCGGGCAGTTCGCGCCGCATACGGAGGTTTCGGGTGAGGTCGTCCAATTCCCGCCGGCTGGGCAGGTGGCCGTGCCATAATAGGTGAATGACTTCCTCGTAGCTTGCCTTGCCTGCAAGCTCGCTGATGTCGTAGCCCGCATAAATGAGCCTCCCCTCGGCTCCCTGGACGTCGCTCAGGCGGGTGCTGTTGGCAACGATCCCCTCAAGACCTTTCGCGGTGACTGGCATATAGTAATTTTACCAGATTTTTGGAAAAATCAACTCGTGCATTGAAAAGGGGATTGAACATCGCCCCGGGGCGGTCTCAGTATGCTGCGGTTTTCGCGCTTTATGTCCCAAATTTTCACCCTGGATGGGCTGGAACTTGCCGTCGAAGGCGACTTTTCCGGCTGGAAGCTCTCGTTTGAAAGCCAATCGCCCAAGGAAGGCGTGGCGGTGGCGACCTGGGCGCTGGAAGCCCCGGAGGATCGCCCTTTGCCAGAGATGAAGATCCGCTTCCAGGTGCCGCAAAACGATGCCCAGGTGAAATGGTACCCGCTGGAGGATTTGGTGGAGAGCCATCACTACATTCCCTACTGGTGGAATGGCGGCAAAATCGTCTCCTCGCTGGCCCACGGCGCGCCCCTTATTTGTTACTTCAACCTGGCCGGGGAAAACCGGCTGGCTTACGCCGTCTCGGAGTGCCTGCGGGAGGTGCGCATCCAGACGGGCGGCAAGGAAAACGGCCAGATTACCTGCGAAGTGACCCTCTTTGCCATGCCCGAAGCGCCGCGCCGCAGCGCGCGGGTGGAACTGCGCATCGACCGGCGGCCCGTTTCCTACGTGCAGGCGCTCCGCGAAATCGCCGAATGGTACGCCGCGATGCCCGCTTACACCCCGGCCACCGTCCCCGCGCCCGCCGAGGAGCCGCTTTATTCCACCTGGTACCAATTCCAGAAAGACGTAACGGCGGCTCAGTTGGAGCGCGAACTGCCGCTCATCGCCGAGTTGGGCCTCGGGTCGATCATCCTCGACGACGGCTGGCAATGCCTGGCCCCGAAGCCGGGCGAGGATATGTATTTCCACGCCGGAAGCTGGAACCCGCTGGAGGCCAAGTTCCCCGACATGGCCGGGCACGTGGCCAGGTTCCACGCGAAAAACGTCCTTTACACCGTCTGGATCGCGCTGCCGTTTATCGGGGCGGGAGAGACGGAGCTTTACCGCAAATTCCAGGACAAATTCCTCTACGGAAAAGACGTGGGCACGCTCGACCCGCGCTACCCCGAGGTGCGCGAATACCTCATCGGCGAACTGGAACGCGTGGTCCGGACCTGGGATCTGGACGGCCTCAAGCTCGACTTCATTGATTCTTTCCAGTTCCAGGGCGCCGACCCCGCCGCCGCGCGCGGCTATGCGGGCTGCGACATCCCGTGCCTGCCGGAAGCCGTGGACCGGCTCCTTACGGACATCCGCGACCGCTTGAATGCCGCGAAGCCGGGCTTGATGATCGAATTCCGCCAGCATTACACCGGCCCCGCGATGCTTAAATACGGGAACATGTTCCGCGCCGCGGATTGCGCTTTCGACACCCTGCAAAACCGGGTGCGCACCGTCGATCTGCGGCTCACCGCCGGAGCCGCCGCCGTGCATTCGGACATGCTCATTTGGGGGCCGGAGGAGGCGCCAGAAGTGGCGGTGCTGCAACTCTTGAGCGTCCTCTTCAGTGTGCCGCAGATTTCCGTGATGCTCTCGGATTTGTCCCCGGAATGCTGGCGCATGCTCAAGTTCTGGATCGGTTTCTGGAAGCAACACCGAGCCACGCTGTTGCACGGTGAGTTCTTGCCGGAGCACCCGGAGCTAAGCTACCCCGTGGTGCGCGCCCGCAACGAAGCGGAGGAGATTGTCGCGGTCTACGAAGCAGACAAAGTCATCCGCTTAGCACCGGACCGGCCCGTGCACGTGGTCAACGCCACCCACGCGGACCGGCTGACGGTGCAAACCGCAGCCCGCGCGGCGGTGGAACTCCGCAATGTTTATGGCAAAGTAACCGGCACGCAAACGCTGGAACCCGGCTTCCACGATCTGGCCGCGCCACAAGGCGGCTTCGCCACGCTGCGGCCCGTCTAGTTTTTCAGGTTGCCCAAAGCCGCCGCGGGCCTATTCTGTGGCGCATCGTAGCCATGGCTCAAGTAACCTTCCAGAACGTTTCCGGGACCGCCCAAGCTGGCGGCGGGGTGGATGATTTTTCACTCGAAGTGCGCGACCGCGAGTTTCTCGTGCTGGCGGGACCCCAGGGCGATGGTGGCCACGGCGCGCGGGCGCTGCTGCGCTTCCTGGCCGGGCTGGAACCGATCTCGGGCGGGGAAATGACCGTGGGCACCCGCGCCGTAACGGCCCTCCCCCCCCATCAGCGCGACGTGGCGTTCGTTTTCCCGGGCGGCGGATTAGTGCCACACTGGAACGTGGCCCGCAACATCGCCTTTGGGCTTAAAGGGCAGCATTTTCCCAAGTCCGAAACGGAAAAGCGCGTCCGGCAAGCCGCGGAAGTGGCCGGGATCGCGGACGGCTTTCAGCGTCTACCCTCGGAACTTACCCCGCTTGAAACCCTGCGGGTGGCCTGCGCGCGGGCCATCATTCGCCAGCCCAAGGCGTTGCTGATGGACGACCCGATTGCCGCGCTGCCAGCGGCGGACCAAGCCACAGCCCGACGGGAATTGGTCAAGCTCCAGGAACGGCTCCAGGCGACCTTGATCTTCGCCACCGGCGATCCGCTGGCCGCGATGACGCTCCCCCACCGCACCGCGCTTTTATGGGACGGCAAGCTCGTGCAGGCCGACGCTCCAGCGGAAATTTACCGCCGCCCGGCCAACCGCTTCGCCGCAGGGTTCCTCGGTTCCATGAATTTCTTCGCGGGGCAACTGCGCCCCGGCAAGTCCGGCGGATTTGTGTTCAAGGAAACCGGCGGCACTGTGGAACTGGCGTTGCCGGATCAACCGAAACTGGCCGCGCTGGCCGGGCGGGAGGTGGTGCTGGGGGTGCGCCCCGAGCACATCGCACCCACGGCGGCGGGCGACGGCAACCGCCGCGTGGCTTGTGGCCAGGCCGTGGTGGACGCCGTGGAAGCCACCGGCACGGAATTGATTTACACGCTGCAAACGGGCGCGAGCACCATCACCGCGCGCCGGCCGGCCACGGAGCAGCCCGCGGGCGTCGGGCGGCGAATGGCCTTCGACATCGACCCCGCCGCCACGCATTTCTTCGACGTGATTACGGGCGAGCGAGTGGGATAAAAAAAGGGGGGCCAGCGTCACGCTGGATCGACCCACTTGCCGTGCTCGCGGATCAAGTCCACCAGCCGATCCACGGCCTCGGCCTGCGGGAGGTTGAATTTCACGGGCGTTTTGCCCACGTAAAGGTTGATCTTGCCCGGCGCGCCGCCCACGTAGCCGAAATCAGCGTCCGCCATCTCGCCCGGGCCGTTGACGATGCAGCCCATCACGGCAATTTTGACCCCTTTCAAATGCCCCGTGGCCGCCTTGATGCGCGCGGCGGTCTCCTGGATGTCGTAAAGTGTGCGCCCGCACGAGGGGCACATGATGTATTCGGGCTTGGTGATCCGAACCCCGGCAGCTTGCAGGATGGCGTAGGCCACGGGAATTTCGTTCACGCTTTCCTCGGTGAGCGAAACGCGGATGGTGTCGCCCAAGCCGTCGCAAAGCAGCGAGCCGATGCCGATGGCGCTTTTGATCCGCCCGTCCTCGCCGTCGCCCGCTTCCGTCACGCCCAAGTGCAGCGGGTAGTTCCAACCCTTCTCGTCGAGCCGTTGGGCCAGCAGCCGGTAGGCTTCGATCATCACCCGCACGTTGCTCGCCTTCATGGAAAAAACCAGCTCGTGGTAATCGAGCTCGCGGGCGATTTGGGCGAACTCCAGCGCGCTTTCCACCATGCCCAGCGGCGTATCGCCGTAGCGGTTCATAATCCGGTCGCTCAGGGAGCCGTGATTCGTGCCGATGCGCATGGCCACGCCGCGCTCCTTGCAAAAACAGACCAGCGGCGAGAAACGCTCGCGGATGCGGTCCAGTTCGGCGGCATACTCGGCGTCCGTATAGTCAAGCGTCTTGCCTTTTTTGCTATCGGCGTAATTGCCGGGGTTGACGCGAATTTTCTCCACCCACTTCGCGGCCTCCATGGCGGCCTCGGGTTTAAAATGGATATCCGCCACCAGCGGCACCGTGCAGCCCCGCTGGCGAAGCCCGGCGGCGATGTGCTGCAAATTGGCGGCATCCTTCACCGTAGGCGCGGTGATGCGGACGATCTCGCAACCGGCCTCGGCGAGAGCCAGGGTTTGCGCGATGCACGCCTCGGTGTCCATGGTATCGGCGGTAATCATGGATTGAACCCGCACGGGATGGGCGCCGCCGATGCCAACATCGCCGACTTTGACTTCGCGGGTAACGCGCCGTTGAAAGGTGCTGGAAGAGATCATTCTACCGGGGAGATTACGCGGATTGCGCGGATTTGAAAGCGATTTGGAAACGAAGTTTCCGAGATGGGATGCAAGGGACAATGTCCCTTGCCGGGGTGCCGGGGAAGAGCCCCGGAAGCCAAAAACAAAAGCAAGGCGGGCCTGAACAGCCCGAGGGATCGAATCAAACCGGCGCTTTAAACCCGCCTTGCCTATATCGGACAGCGAAGCGTCTCCGCCAAGCGCCGCAGGCGCTTATCTGTTAAC
>CAZEOO010000019.1:0-65529 GCA_964513965.1 uncultured Chthoniobacteraceae bacterium | reverse complement strand
CGGAACCGGGCACGTGGGCGATGCTGGTGGGCGGCCTGGGCATGTTGCTCGGGGCTCAGCGGATGCGCCGTCCCAAGACGCGGTTATAGTGTTTTGAAAAACCGTTCTTAAAGGTTTCGTGGTTTGGCTGAGGCAAGGGGTGACACCGTGAACGGTTTGGTTCTTGATGTGGTTCTTTATGCTTACACTATAAAGCCCGCTTGACATGGGGGGCAATGGTGGTTAGGCGTCACCATAGAAAACATGAAACGTCCTACCCTCAAGGACATTGCGGCTTTAGCGGGAGTCAGCCACGTCGCGGTTTCGATGGCGCTCCGCGACCACCCCCGTATCGGTGCGGCCACCCGGCAGCGCATCAAAGAGATTGCGGAGCAGATCGGTTATCGCCCCGATCCGGCTCTGGCCGCACTCACCGTTTACCGGCGCGAATCCCAGGAATCCAAATACCACGCCACCCTGGCCTGGGTTAACTTTCACCACATACCTCTGAAGGAGGACGGGTTCAATTATGCCCTTTTTAAAGGAGCCGAGACGCGTTGCAAGGAGCTTGGCTATGCGATTGAGGAATTTCGCATGGTCGATCTGGGGATGAGTTTCAAGCGGCTTTCCGATGTGCTCTACTCGCGAAATATCCAGGGCGTTCTTTTTGGTACTCAGGCCCGCGGGTTGGGGCACATCAGCATGAAGTCTTTCGCGTGGGATCGTTTTTCGGTCATTTCATTCGGATTCAGCCTGGTGAGCCCCAAACTGGATGTGGTGATCGACGCCCAATACCGGGCGGGCCGGTTGATCGTCCGAAAACTCAAGTCACTCGGATATCGCCGCATTGGCTTCGTTGCGGAAGAGGAATTTAACGAACGAACCGACTGTAACTTCCTGGCCGGTTATCTTGCGGAGCAGATCCGGTTGCCTGCCGTCAATCGGGTCCCTCCGTTGTTGTTGGGTGAGGATGTGGGTGACCCCAAGGAGCGGTACAAAAAGGAATGCCGAGAATGGTTTTTTCAGCACCAGCCCGACGGGGTGTTCGATACCAACGGCCATTTGTATCGTTCCTTAACTCCTGAGGAGTTGGCCCACTGCGGCATCGCGATGCATTTTTGTGACGAGGGCATTGCGGGAGTCAAAAGGGACGATCATCTCATAGGCCGGGCTGGTGTTAACGAAGTGGTGAACATGATTAATACGAATGTGCGTGGGATTCCGGAAATTCCCCGGCGAATTTTGATCGAAGGGAAATGGATCAACGGGAAGAGTGCGCCGCGAATTGCTTTCAGGTGAAAGCAGAAAAGCTTTTGCGGTTCTCGGGGTGAATTTGCATAAAGGGGTTACATATCCCTGTCCCTGAAACAATGACCTTTGCTCCCCCGCAAAGAACCCCTTGATATTATGAGATTCAAAACGGCTTTAACCCCTTTCAGCCTTGCATTGATCGCCTGCTTCGCCTTGATGAACGCGCGGGCAATGGCCACAAGCTATACCTGGACGGGCACCTCCGGTGCGGTTTGGTCTAGCACGGCAAACTGGACTTCCGATCACGTGCCGACCACGGGCGGAGATGAAGCGGTGCTTGGCGACGTAGCCAGTGGCACGAACAAGGTGGTTGTCGATGCGTCGGTGGCGGTGTTCACTTTGACGATCAACCAAGTCTCCGCCGCGACGAATTTTTTGGACGTCCAAAACAATTTCACCATCAGCAATGCGGTGACGTTGGGCGCAAGCAACGGCGGGACCAGCGAGATTTACGTGGATGTCAACGCCTCGGGGACAGCCGGGCACGGCGTAACGTTGGGGGTTCTTTATGGAGGAATCACCATCAACAGCGGTGGTGTTTTGGCGCTGTCTCTTGGGGGCACTTCGGGGCTCCTCGTGCCAACGATTAACAGCAATATCAATCTGAATGGCGGTTTATTCGTCCTCTACAGTAATACCCAGCAGCTTGCGACCAATGCAGGTCAGGCGGCCATCAACGGCACTTTTGCGATGACTAGCGGCACGCTGCTTGTGGGCGGAACCATGCCTGGCTATACCACGGGCACCAGTCTTTGGGACCCGCGGATGAATTTCAGCAGCACCTTCATCGTCAGCGGGAGCGGGAGTGTGGTTTCCGCTTCAACGACCACGATTACTTTGAATGGCGGCACCAACAGCATTACGGGGCTCTCCGGTTCCACGAGCCGGATTGGCACGCTGACGTTCTTTGGCAGCGGCACCCAGACCTTTGTGAGCGATTCTACGCTCTCGAATTGGTACATTGGTTACCTCAACTTGCGGGGCGGCGGCGGGTTGACGACCAAAGTGCTTGGTTCCAGCATTGCCGGCGGCACGCTCGGCGTGGGCGCTCTTGGAATTGGCCAGGGCAGCAACACGGGAACGACTGCGGCCAAGCTGACCAGCGATTTGGCGGCCACCTACGCCACGCCGATCTATGCTTCGGCGGGAACCAGCGGCACCGTTTACTTAAATCTCGACCTCAACGGGCACAACTTTTTCGCGACGAATGGAGTCGTGACTTTTGGCACCTTTAGTTCGACCTGCTGGACTTACTGGAACCTCCAGAACAGCGGGGCGACTACCGGCACGGTGGTGGGGTCTGGCTTCGTGTTGACCGGCTCCCAGGTGAACATCGCCCCGAATATCGTCCTTACGGCCACCAGCAGCGGCGTGACCAACAACCTGGGGTACAGCAGCAGCGGAACGATCTCGGCGAACAGCCTCTTTTCCTACGTGGGCACCGGAACCGCTTACTTGACTTCCGGGCGGATGATCGGCGGGTTGTCGGTGGGCACCGGGTCCAGTGCCTCCGTGTTGACCCTCTCCTCCAATATCACCACAGGCACCGATATTTCAGTGACGATCAATAACGGTGCAACGTTGGCGACGGGCACTTACAATTTGGCGCTGACGCCGGTCACGAGCACCACGATCAGCATCGGCGCCAGCGCGACTTTCGATGTCAGCGGCCGAACCAGCGGTTACAACTTGCAGAGCGGCGTGACCATCGCCAACACGTCTGGCACGGTTAAAGGCAGCCTGAATCTCGCCGATGGCGGCACCATTTCCATGATGACCACCGGAACTGGAAACCAGTATGCGTCGTATATCACCGGCAATCTCGTGATGACAGGAGGCCAGGTGATTTTGTACCGGGCTGCCAGTTATGGAATGGCTGGTGCTTATAACATCGGTGGCAGCTTCATTATGAGCGGCGGCACGCTTAATATTGGCGTGACCAGCGGCGGGTCCTGCGCGGATAACCGGTTCTATATTTCTGGCTCCACCAATATAACCGGTGGCGTCATTAACAACGTTTACGTGGGTGGGCTTTTCCTGAATGGCGCGGCTAACAGTATCACAGGGCTCAGCTCTACATACACCGGGCAAATATCCCTCGGTGGAGGCAATCAGACTTTCGTGACGGATGGCACGTCAATCTCGGGGACTTCGAGTTATACCGTGCGGGCATCCTCCTCGGGCACATCCACCAAGGTCATTGGCACGACAACGGGTGGAACCCTCTATATCGGTACATTGGCCTTCGGTCAGCAGACTGGCAACGGTACCGTGGTAATGAAGCTTGCCAGCAATATGGTTACCACCGGCACCGGCGGCGTTGGAGCCAGCTTCGGCGTGACCGGGACGAACGTAAACTTTGGCATTGATACCAATAGCTTGACACTGGATTTGTCCTCCGCCACAGCCGGGTTTAACCCTGCCAATGTGGGCAGCGGTAGCGGCACCCCGGTCTCTTGGTATCTGATGAATTCGGGCACTGCGGGCTCGGGCACGATTGCCGCCAGCTCGTTCAATTTTTCCAATGCCTCGCAAGTCAACGTGGCGGACAATGTCATTCTTGCGATGACCGGCACTGCCGGGGGCGCCAACCTCGGTTCCAACGGCACCATCGGGGCTAACTCCGTGTTTACCTACATCGGCACGGGCACTGGAACCGTGACCAGCGGGCGCGCTCTCGGGCGGTTGGCTGTGGGCGACGGCACCAACGCCTCCACCCTGGCTTTCGTAACGGCGGCGACCGAGACGATCCAAGGCGACATCACGGTCAACAAGAATGCCGTGCTGAACCTCTATGATAAGACCGTGACGCAAATCGCTGGCGCGGGCGGAACCACGGGTGGCTTGAACGGCGCGGGGTCGATCTATAACAACGGCGGTGGCGGCGCCACCTCTGTGTTGACCCTGAACACCACCAACGGCAACGGGAAATTCTCTGGCACGATTGGCGATGCCACGGGCACCGGCAAAGGCAAAGTAGCCGTCACCGTGACAGGCACCGGCACGCAATACTTCACCGGGACCAACACCTACACCGGCGACACGGTGATTAGCGCGGGCAGCTTGCTGGCACTGGGCGACGGCACCAACGACGGCGTGATCGCCAACGGCAGCACCATCTACAACGCCGGTGAACTGGACTACTACACCAGCGGCACGCAGAACTACGGCGGAGTGATTACGGGGGCGGGGGTTGTGTGGATGGGGGGCAGCGGCACGCAAATCCTCTCCGGCAACAACCTCTACAGCGGGCCGACGTTCATTGACAAGGGCGCCACGCTGCAAATCGGCGCGGGCGGCACGACGGGTTCGCTTTCGACCCAGAGCGACATTTACAACGACGGCATGCTGGCCTTCAACCGAGCGGACACGATTACGCAAGGGGTGCATTTTGCGAACGCCATCAGCGGCAGCGGCGGGCTGACGCAGGCGGGCTCGGGCACCCTCGTCCTGGGTGACAACACCTACACCGGGGCGACCATCGTTGCAGCGGGCGAACTGGACATCAACGGCTCACTGGCAGACGCCAGCGCGGTGACGGTGCAAGCCGGGGCGACCCTGGGCGGCAACGGCACGGCCAACGGCGCGGTGAGCGTGCAGAGCGGCAATATCAACGGCAGCGGGATGCACCTTGGAGCCACCAAGTTCGATGGCCAGAGCGCCCTCACCGGCACGACCACGGCCGCGAGCTACACCGTCAACAGCGGCACCACCAGTGCCAGCGGCGTGCACACCACCACGGGCAACCTCGCGGTGAACGCAGGCTCGACGATGAAAAACACGGGCAGCTTCACAGCGAACATCGTGAGCGTCGCCAGCACGGCCACGCTGACCAACAACGGGACCCTAAACGGCACGGTCAACGTGAGCGGCTTGCTCAACGGCACAGGCACCATCAATGGTGCGCTGACCATCAAGACCAACGGCGAACTGGCTCCCGGCAACAGCCCTGGCATCACCACGGTGGCGGGCAACCTGACGGTGGAAACCGGCGCGAAGATCTCGATGCAAATCGACGGGATCACAGCGGCGGGAACGGACTACGACCAAATCATCGTAACGGGCGCAACCAGCCTGATCTCGCTCAACGCCGGGAGCATCCTGAGCCTGAGCATTACCGACGGAGCGTTTACCAGCGGCGCGCTGACCTTAATCGAGAACCAGAGCGACAACGCGATCGTGGGGACGTTCAGTTCGGTGGTGATCGGCGGGAACACATATGACGTGAGCACGACCAACAAGTTCACCTACGGCGGCAAGGAATACGAACTGCTCTACAACGTGAACGCGGACGGCGGCACCACGGCGAACGACTTCGAATTGACGGTGGTGCCGGAACCGGGCACGTGGGCGATGCTGGTGGGCGGCCTGGGCATGTTGCTCGGGGCGCAGCGGATGCGGCGGCGCTCGGAGTAATTCCGCTTTAAAGAAGATATTTAAGTCAAACTCCGAAGGAGGCCACCGCTTCCTTCGGAGTTTTTTGTTAATGTCAGCCCAAATCCCCCGATTTTCCCTGGAATCTTGGACATGACACTCCCTCCTAAAACTTTCGGCCTCCTATTAACGGTTTGCTTCATCCACCAGTGGCGCGGCGAACGTCAACCTTGGCCAGCCTTCCACCACCAGCACCGTCGCCTGGAACATTCAAAACTCCGGGGCCGCCCCGGGAACGCTCGCGGCGAGCTGGTTTAATTTTACCGCAAACCAGGTGAACGTGGGGACGAGCTCCACTGGCGCGATTGTATTGGTGGCCACGGGTGTTGGGGCGACCAGCAACCTGGGTTCAGCCACCAGCGGCACCATTACGGCCAACACCGTTTTTGCTTATGTGGGCGATGCTGGCGGGAGGGCTGGGGCTGCTGCTCGGAGCGCAATGGATGCGCCGTTTGGTGCAATGATCTGGTGAACGAAGATGAGCATATAACGTTAATGGTAAATTTAACAAGGTAAGCTATAAAATTATCTTGAAGGGGGCAAAAGTGCGGAGTAGTTGAGGTACATTAACCCTTTCTCCCCTCTGTTCTTATGAAAATAAAGACTGCCCCCCAATTCCTCGGTCTTTTTCTCGTTTCTTATCTCTTAATTCTGAGTTCCCCGTCCCAAGCGGGCACTTTTACTTGGACGGGAACTTCGGGGGGCTCATGGGGAGTTAACGCTAACTGGGCCTCCAGCACTAGCGGTACCTGGCCGGCCACCAGCGATGCGGTGATTATTTCCAATACGAACGGCGGCACTCAAAACATTTGGTACGATGCCGTTCCTCTCGATACGACCACCAATGCCTCCGGGACCATCAGTTCCTTGGCCCTGACGCAGCCGGATAGCGGGGTGAATCAGTTGAGCTTGGTCCGGAGCTTGAAAGTGAGCAACTCCATTACTTTGGGCGGAGCAGGCAATGGGATCAGCATGATTGTGGTGGATGGGGCAACTTCCGGAACCACCAACGCATCAGTGACGGGAACGATTAACGAAGTGATTACCTTGACCGTTCCCACCATCACCTTAAATCAAAACGGGGTGCTGGCCCTGACGGTTTCGGGCACGGACCCCGGAAAAGCGGGAAGTATTGGCTCTTATCTTGCCGCCATTAACGGCAATGTTTTAATCAGCGGTGGCGCGTTTATCCAGTATAACGATATCAACCAGAAAGTGACGGAATCAGCCCAATGCAGCGTCTCCGGGAGCTTGGTGATGACGGGCGGCACGCTGGTGATCGGCGGCACCCCTAGCAGCTATACGGCGGATGTTTCCAAGTGGGACCCCCGGCTTTCGGTTAGCGGGGCGGTGAATATCAGCGGCGGTGTGTTCGCGGCCTCCAATGGCAGCATTGTGGTGAACTACAATGGCGTCAACTCCATCACCGGCCTTTCGTCCACAACGAGCATGATTAACAAAGTGATGCTCCAAGGCGCTAACCAGACCTTTTACAGCGCATCCTCGCCGGGGAATCAATACATCAATCAGCTCATCGCCCGGTCATGGGGAACGTACACGAAGATTATTGGAGCAACCACGGGCACTGGAACCTTAGCCATTGGATTTTTGGGAATGGGGGAAAGCTATACTTCTGGCACCTCGATCGTTCAGCTATACAGCGATGTGACGGCCAGCGATTTGACCGCGCCCCTTCAAATTTCTTTTTCTCCGACCAGCGGCGTCGGGCCCATCGGTTTTCAGTTGGATCTCGCCGGTCATAATTTCCTGGGCACTGCCAAGAGCGGCATCGCTCAACTCATAACCGGCGGCACCTACGCGACGACTTGGAACATCATTAATAGTGCGGCCACCACCGGCACGCTGATGGCGGGTTTCATCAACATGACCTCCACGACGGCGGTAAATGTGGGGTTAAATTCAAC
This sequence comes from uncultured Chthoniobacteraceae bacterium, assembly GCA_964513965.1. GTDB lineage: Bacteria > Verrucomicrobiota > Verrucomicrobiia > Chthoniobacterales > Chthoniobacteraceae > UBA695. The sequence goes on along the minus strand of CAZEOO010000019.1, from coordinate 57,880 downwards.
GGGCGCGGTGGTGCTGGCATCCACGGGAACCGGGGGCGGCACCAACAACCTTGGCGGAAGTTCCAGTGTCAGCGGGACGATCTCGGCGAACACGATCTTTTCCTATGTTGGCAGCGGTTCCGCTTACTTGACCTCCGGCCGGATGATCGGCGGGTTGTCTGTGGGTGACGGCAGCAGCAATTCGCTCTTGATCCTCGCCTCGAACATCACCACGGGCACCAACAGCCAGGTGACGGTCAATGCGGGAGGCAACCTGGGGCTGGGTAACAACAACTTGTACCTGACGCCCAACCCGACCACGACGATCAATATCGCGCGGAGCGGCACCATCAGTTCCAGCGGCACCGGGGCGCTTTATTTGAATACCGGCATTGGGTTCAGTGTGACGGGCGGCAGCGGCAATGCCACGGTGGCCTCGAACGTCAACGTCTCGGGGGCTTATACCTTCGATCCTTCGCACCTCAGCGGCACGGGATTGGTGATCTCCGGAAAAATCGTGGACGGCACGACGCCCGCCTCCATCGTGGTCAACGGGCCGGTTTCGTTGTCTTTGACGGGAGCCAGCACCTACACCGGCGGTTTGACAGTTACCGGCGGCACGGTTTACCTGGGCAGCACTGGGGCGGGTTCCGGCGGGTTGGTCATCAGCGGCACTGGCAACGGCAATGCCCTGGTGCAATTGTCTGCCAGCGCCACGGGGATGTCATCGGTGACGTTGAGCGGCGTGACGGGAGGCAACGGCATTTTGGATGTGATGACCTGGGGGATTGGTTCCGCTTCAGGGCTCGTCACGGTCAATTCCGGCGGTATTTTGCAGACCTCGGCCACGAGCTACACGACCATGGCCGCCACCTCGAGCACCATCGTGGTCAATTCCGGCGGCATTTTGCGGACGGTCAACTTGGTGAACTGCGTTGAAAACAGTGTGGGCACCGTGATCCTCAATAATGGGGCGTTGCTCACGACCAGCACCGGCGGCGCACAAAACGGGGGCGGCCGCATCGCGGTCTATGGCAACTTCACCGCCAACGCCGGAAGCACGATCAACACCAACGACGCCAATGGCGGTTACCTGGCCCTCTACGGTACCAGCGCGAACATCGCCGACGGGGTGACGTTGACGAACCCGACTGGCGGGGTCAACACCATCGCCATGGTAAGAGGGAGCGGCACGCAAGTGCTGCAATCGGGCGTCAATCTTGGCAAACTTTACCTGCGCGACAACGACGTTCTGGCAACCGATTCCGTCAAACTCCTGCAACTGACCGGCACGGCGACGACGGTCAACATGATCCAGATGACGAACACGGAGACCATCGCCTCCGGGATGACCAATACGTTGCGTTTGGGCAGCAACATCACCTCGATCAACGGCCTTGATGGCAATAACTATTTTTCCATCGGCCGTCTTGCGATGGATCTTGCGGGCTACACTTTTGCCATCTCCAATACAGGGTGGGCTCCCCAGATGACGGGCACCAACACCAGCCCGTGGGCGATCACCTCCTCCAGTGGCACGGGCCTCTTCCAGGCGCAGTACTTCAACCTCTCGAGCCCCAATACGGACATCACCATCGGGGCGAACGTCGTGCTGCAAGCCACGCTGGCGGGCGGCACCTCCGAACTGGGGCTTAAGGCAACGAGCGGCAGCGGCACCATCGCCGCCGCCTCCACCTTCCTCTACAGCGGAAACGGCACCCACTACCTCAAAACCACTACCAGCCGCAGCATCGGCAACCTGCAAGTGGGTGACGGCTCCAGCGCCTCGAAATTGGGGCTGCTGACCGACATCACCACCGGAGCGGGCAGCACGGTAAACGTAAACGCGGGTTCTACGCTGGACCTGCAAACCTACGCGCTAAACACGAACGGGGAAATCCAACTGAACGGCGGCACCGTTACCGGCAGCAACGGCAGCTCCTTTAACATCGCGGGCAAAGTCACCGCGTCGGGCACGATCAACTCGTCGATCAGCGCGCCGATTGCATTGAGCGGCACGCAAACCGTCGAAGTCACCAACGCGGCCACCAGCCTGAGCATTGCCGGGAACATCAGCGGCGCAACGGGCGGCTTGACCAAAACCGGCGCGGGCAGCCTGTTCCTGAATGGCAACAGCAGCTACTCCGGGCTCACCGAAGTCAGCGCCGGCCTTCTTGGCGTCAACGGCACCCTCACCGCCGACGGCGGCGTGAACGTGAAATCCGGGGCAAGCCTGAGCGGCACGGGCATCGTGTCCGGCATCGTGACCAACAGCGGCGCGATCATCGGCGGGTTGACCTTCGACAACGACGTCGCCATCAACAATGGCGCGACGGCGGCGGCGAAAGCCTTCAACGGGAACATCGCCAACAACGGCACGATCACCTCAGACGTGACGGTGCAGAGCGGCAAGACCCTCTCTGGCAACGGCACGGCCAGCGGCGCGGTGAACGTGCAGAGCGGCAATATCAACGGCAGCGGGATGAACTTGGGAGCCACCAAGTTCGATGGCCAGAGCGCCCTCACCGGCACGACCACGGCGGCGAGCTACACCGTCAACAGCGGTGCCACCACCGCCAGCGGCGTGCATACCACCACGGGCAACCTCGCGGTTAACGTCGGCTCGACCCTGACGAACACGGGCAGCTTCTCAGCGAACATCGTGAGCGTCGCCAGCACGGCCACGCTGACCAACAACGGGACCCTAAACGGTACGGTCAACGTGAGCGGCTTGCTCAACGGCACGGGCACGATCAACGGCGCGCTGACGATCAAGACCGACGGTGAATTGGCCCCCGGCAACAGCCCCGGCATCACTACGGTGGCAGGGAACCTGACGGTGGAGACCGGCGCGAAGATCTCGATGCAAATCGAAGGGATCACAGCGGCGGGAACGGACTACGACCAGATCGTGGTAACGGGCGCAAGCAGCCTGATCTCGCTGAATGGTGGGAGCATCCTGAACCTGACAATTGCCGACGGGGCCTTTACCAGCGGCGCACTGACGCTGATTCTGAACCAGAGTGACAACGCGATCGTGGGGACGTTCAGTTCGGTGGTGATCGGCGGGAACACATATGACGTGAGCACGACCAACAAGTTCACCTACGGCGGCAAGGAATACGAACTGCTCTACAACGTGAACGCGGACGGCGGCACCACGGCGAACGACTTCGAATTGACGGTGGTGCCGGAACCGGGCACGTGGGCGATGCTGGTGGGCGGCCTGGGCCTGTTGCTCGGGGCGCAGCGGATGCGCCGCCGCTCGGAGTAGCACCCGTTTCAACGAGTCTTTAAATCAAACTCCGAAGGAGGCCACCGCTTCCTTCGGAGTTTTTTTTACAAAGCGGTTGTTTTTGAAGAAAACTAACAGTGAAAGAGCCTATGGGCTTGAAATAAAAACGGAGACACGGCACAAATAAAGGGCTAACGAGGCTCCAAAACAGCCTCAATGGAGCCCCCCCAAATGCTCACTTTCCCGATGTGTATGAAGTCCCCTCTCAAGACTCTTGGTCTGGTGCTTTTTGGTTGTTTTGCGTTGTTGGGCACCCAGTTGCAGGCAGCCTCCTTTACGTGGACGGGGACAGCCGGGGCATCGTGGGGCATCTCAACCAACTGGAGCAGCACCACTTCGGGCACCTGGCCCTCGACGGGTGATACAGTGGTCATCGCTGACACCGGGCTGTATCAAAACGTTAAGTATGATGTGCCTTCCGCTGGGACAACCGGCACCATCGGGTCATTGAACATCGTGCAACCCGCAAGCACCAGCGGCACCAACAAAGTGAGCTTATGGCGGAATTTGGTGGTTACGGACACCAACGGGATCACTTTGGGGGGAGCCAATGGCGGCACCAGCATGCTTTATCTCGACGCGTCGGACACGGGGAGCACGGGTAACAGCGTTACGCTGACAGCTACGAATATTTACGTGAATACGGGTGGCATTCTGGGGTTGTCCCTCGCCGGGTCAAACGGCGGCTTGACTTCGACCGTCAATGGCAACGTCAATGTGAGCGGCGGCTTGGTGGTGCTTTATAGCAACTCCAATCAGTGGGTTGGCAATGCGGGGGTTTCAACCATCTCCGGCAGCTTTATCATGTCGAGCGGCACGGTGGGGGTAGGGGTGCAGCTTCCCGGAGTGGTCGGATCGAACCTTTGGGACCCGCGCTTAACTTTCGGCGGCAATACCACCATCACCGGCGGTGTGGTTGCCGGTGGGAGCGCGACGATTAACTTTAACGGGGTCAACACCAGCATTACCGGGCTTTCTGCATCAAACAGCCGTTTCTCCAATTTGACGCTTTACAGCGGCAGCAATCAAACCTTCGCCTGCGATTCTACGGTGGGCAACGTATACATCAATGCCCTCACGCCTCGGGCTAACGGCAACCTAACCAGGATCATCGGGTCCAGCATTTCTGGTGGAACGTTGGTTGTGGGGGCGCTGAACATCGGGCAAGGTGTCGCCAACGCCACCACCACGGTCCAGCTATCTTCAGACATGATGGCGACCGCGGCCACTCCCCTTGGAGCGGGGGCTGGCGTCGGCGGTACGATTACCAACGTGGGTTATAACCTGGACCTCAACGGCTATAATTTCTTTGCGTCGAACGTCGGCATTTCCCTGGGCAACCCCGGGGTCAGTTCCGGCACCAACACCGCGATCTGGAATTTCGTGAACAGCAACAGTTCGACCCCGGGAACGGTCTATGCGAACTTTTTCAATTTCACCAGCGGCAGCACGGTGGTGAACGTGGGGTTAAATTCCCAGGGCGTGGTGGTTTTGACTGCGACCGCGGCGAACCAGACCAGCAATCTTGGGTACGTTACCAATGGCACCATCACGGCCAGCAGCGTCTTCGCCTATATCGGCACCGGCACGGCCAACTTGACCAGCACCACCTCCTCCCGCGCCCTCGGGTGCCTTTCGGTCGGCAATGGTTCCTCCGCGTCCACTTTAAACCTCACCACCATGGGGCCGACCATCCAGGGGAACATCACGGTGAACGCCAATGCCGTGCTGAACCTTCTGGATAAAACCGTAACGGAGACTGGCGATACTACGGTGAGCGGCGGACTCAACGGCAGCGGTTCAATCTATAACAACGGCGGCAGCGGGGGAACGGCCACCCTGATCTTGAACACTTCCGGGGGGGACGGCATTTTCTCGGGCACGATTGGCGATTCCACCAGCGGTTCCGGGATCGTGGCAGTGACGCTCGATGGCTATGGAACTCAGTATTTCACCGGCACCAATACGTACAGCGGCCAGACGACGATCAACTCAGGCGCCACCCTGCAACTGGGGGATGGGATCAATGACGGTTTTATTTCCGGCAAAAGCGTCGTGAACAACGGCACTCTGATCTATAGCAACAAAAAAACGCAAACCTACGACGGAGTCATCTCGGGAAATGGCGATGTCACGAAGTATGGCGCGGGCACGCAAATTCTCACCGGCAACAATACCTATACCGGCGCAACCACGATCAGTAGCGGCACGTTGCAGATTGGCGCGGGCGGCACGACCGGCGCGCTGTCGGGCGGCGGCGACATCACGAATTACGGCTCATTGGTATTCAACCGTTCCGATAAGGTAACGCAAGGGGTGGATTTTGGGAGTTCGATTGCCGGCTCGGGCAAGCTGGTGCAGGCGGGTTCCGGCATGTTGATCCTCAATGGAGCCAACACTTTTACCGGCAAGACCACCATATTGGCGGGAAGCATTGAATACGCCAATCGCGGCGCGCTTTATAACGCCACTACGTCGTTTTGGAAGGATACCTACATCGACGTCAAATCCGGGGCCGGGCTCGTTTTGATGCTGGGCGGCGCGACGGGCTTTACCAGTAGCGACGTGGATACCTTGAAAGCCATTGGCACGGGTACGAGCGGGTTCGAATCGGGGGCTTACCTCGGGTTGGATACGACCAATGGCAACTTCACCTACAGCTCAGCCATCGCCAATACCAACAGCGGCTCCAACGTGCTCGGGGTTCAAAAACTGGGCGCCAACACGCTCACCCTTACGGGCGTCAGCACCTATACCGGGGCGACTGTGGTTGCCGGAGGCGAGCTGGATGTCAACGGATCACTGGCGGCTGGGAGTGCAGTGACGGTGCAAACCGCGGCCACCCTGGGCGGCAGCGGCACCGCCAACGGCACAGTGAGCGTCCAAAGTGCCAGCATCAAAGGCAAGGGGCTTAATTTGGGCGACACCACCTTTACCGGAGCCAGCTCAATTTCCGGCACGACCAAGGTCAACAGCTTTACCGTGAGCTCGGGCACAACCACAGCGAGCGGCGCGACAACGTCCACGGGCAATATTACCGTGAATGTGGGAGCCAAGCTGACCAACACTGGAGTGCTCAATGGCAGCGTGAACGTGAGCGGGTTGCTCAACGGTGGCGGCACCATCAACGGCGCGCTGGCCATCAAAAGCGGCGGCGAACTGGCGTCCGGCGTCAGCCCCATGACGACCACGATCACCGGCAACTTGACGGTGGAGAGCGGAGGCAAGATTTCCGAGCAAATCAATGGCGTCACGACCCCGGGCACCGATTCCGACCTGTTTGTCGTCAAAGGGACGAGCAGCTTGGTTTCGCTGAATGCGGGGAGCATCCTGAACCTTTCCATGTCGCTTTCCCTTACATCGGGGCAGACGATCATGATTATTCGGAACGAAAGCAATCAACTGATTGTGGGAACGTTCAGCACGGTCACGATCGGCGGAAATTCGTACGATGTTTCAAGTTCGAATACCTTCACCTATAACGGAGTGCAATACATGCTCCTTTACAACATCAACGGCGACCATGTCGGCACGATCGCCAACGACTTGGAGTTGGCAATTGTGCCCGAGCCGGGGACGTGGGCGATGCTGGCAGGCGGGCTTGGCCTGTTGCTTGGGGCGAAGCGGATGCGCCGCCGGACGGCTTAAGTTTCTCCCCGCCATTGCTCTATAAGCTTTGAGTCAAACTCCGAAGGAGCCGCAGCTTCCTTCGGAGTTTTTGGTAGCTGCACATCCCGTCTTGCAGCGGCGGAGGGCCTCCCGGCCGTTGCGCGGCATTTCGATCTGTTGAGATCAATACAGCCACTTGCGGCAGCAAGGTGGGCCGAGTTACGGCCGTCCCTCCGACTCCACGGCGGCTGAAGCGCCGCCGTGGAAGAGATCGGAATTGAAGTGAAGGCTGAAAGCCCTCCCTGCTGCTATTTCGCGGTACTTTCGGGCAGATTCTTCCAGATCTTCTCCGCCCAGTCCGTGCCGTTGATCTTCAAGATAGGTGAGACTGCCTCTTGCCCGTTAATCAGGCGCGGTCCCGTTTGTTTGGCGGGCGTATCAATGGAGGCTTCGAGCACCTCCGCTTTCGCGCCGGTGCCGGAGGTGGCGGTCACTTTCCACAGGTTGCCGCTTTCGGTTTGCGTGAAAGTCCAGGCTTTCGCCCGCCGCACTAATTTTTCCTCATCGGTTTTGGATTCGCAGGAACTGGCCAGCAGCAGCACGCCGCTGTGGAGCGAGGGTGGCGTGAGCTTCACCGGCGCACCTTGGTACTGGTAGGCCACAAGGCGCGCGGCGTCCCATGCTTCGCCGTCGTTTTTCAGAAAATAGGAAACCGTGGCCCCGGGGGCCGCATCCGCAAAGAGCCGGATGGCCACCGCTCCCTTGCCTTCGCGAACGCAAATGACGCTGTCGGGCGGTACGGGCACCGCCCCGTTAGCCCAGGCGACGGGCGCGCCGTTCACTGTGATGGAATCGGCTTTGAGCGGCAGGAGGACGTTGGTCGCAACGGATTTCACGGACTCCACGTCCGACTTTGCCAGCGGCGGGGCGAGATCATAGATCGCAAGCACTTGCCCTTTCTGCTGCACCGCGGAGATGACAGCCTCCAAGTGATGCACTTTTTTGTGTCCGCCTTTTTCGACTTCCGTAAATTTGCCGTAGGGGCTGTCGGACATATCCGGTACCACCGAGATTACAGGCAGCTTCTTGGCCGAAGCTAACGCCGCCACGACCAGCCGGTCATGGGAGCAGTAAGAGCGGCTCGCGGAACCGATGGTGAAATCGGGCGTGATGAAGTTGGTCCGGTCCTGGCCGGGTTTTTCCCCGCACCGCTGCCGGATCAGCCGCGTGGGTTCCGTGGCGAGGGCCAGAGCCTCAGCCGGGGGATTATAGTCATTCCAAATCGCGGGCGCCCAAATTTGCACCTCGTCATTCAGGAAAGCGGCCCCGATGGATGAAGGCAGGCCGTTGAGATAATACTTCTGGTTGATGTTGCCGTTTTGAGAAAGGAAAGAATAGCTGCGGCTGTTTGGGCCCGACATGCTTTGGGTGCCAGGGAAGTAATTGGCGGAAAAATCGGCCCACAAATAATCCAGAGCAACCTTGGCCTTGGATTTCACCACCGGATCTTTGACGCAGTGGTAAAGGCCATAAAGAACGTCCATTTGCGTCTGGCTGTAAGTGGGGCTGTCGAATTCGTGGACGCCGTTTTTACGCGTGAAGGCGATCCACTCATCGAGAAGCTTCCGGCCCGCGTCGGTGGCCTCCGTGTCCTTGAGATACTCGCCAATGAGAATTTGGTTGGCCGCCTTCATCAAAGCGATGTTGGTGTACTGTACGCCCACGCGGTGGCGGGCGATGGCCGCCAGAGCCGCTTTCAAGTGCGGCGTCAGCTCGTCGATAAAGGACTGCGGGAACTGGTTCCCATACAAAAGCAGCAACGGCCCCAATTCGCTGCCCAGGAACTCGATGGCATTGTCATCGCGAACCTCCGGCTTCGAGGGGTCCCACGGCACCTTGCCATAGGAGGGCGAATTGAGGTCCATGTCTTGCAGTGGGAAAAACCGCTCGATCATCGCCTGCGCTTTGGCGGCGCCTTCGCCCAGCATCATATAAGCCAGCGCGGCATGAGAGATGTCGCGGGTGGCAAACGCCTTTTTCGGGGTGTCCACCGCGGCCTCAAATTTCGTCAAAGTCTCGCGCATCAGCGCCTCGACGTCCTTGGTGCGTTTTTGCTGTTCCTGCGGGGTGAGCGCGGCGGAAACAGGAAGGCTTGCTCCGGCGATCAGGCCGCACAGCAGAAGGGATTGCAGATGAGGCATCTTCATATGGGAACACGGGCTCCCCTTTGCTTGTTTTTGCCAATAGAGCATCCATTGGAACGGGGGGGAGACGCTGAAACGATGCTAAGTGGGGAAGGGGCAGAGTCAAACAGAATTTGGACCGCTGAGGCGGCTGGTTTGGCGCGCTTTTTGAAAAAAATCTGTAACGGTTTTTTGAAGAAGAATAGGTATGATGGCTCACACCCACTTCACCCCATGAACCCACAAGCCAGCGCCGCCTTGGAAACCCAGGGCATCACCATCACCTACCTTGGCCAGGTCGGCTTTCTGCTGCAGTTCGGCGGCACTCGCATTGTCATCGATCCGTATTTGACCGATGCCGTCGACCGTCTGCCCGGGCAGCCGCAGGGCCTTTGGGTTCGGAGCTATCCCCCGCCCATTTTGCCGGGAGAATTGAAGGAGATCGACTTGGTGCTTTGCACGCACGACCATCTCGACCACACCGAACCCGAAACGCTGTGCGGCATCGCGACCGCCTCTCCGGGGTGCCGTTTTGCCGGGCCGAAATCCAGCGTTCAGCAAATGCTCCAAGGCGGCATCGCGCCGGAGCGGACCATGGTTTTGAAGGAGGGGCTAACGTGCGTGGAGGGCGGGCTCGTCGTCGAACCGATTGCCGTGGCGCACGAGGCATACGCCGCCGATGCGGAGGGCTTCGATCATTACCTTGGGTACCTTTTACATTGGAATGGGACCACGTTTTTTCACGCGGGCGACGCGGTGGCGACCCCGCGCCTAAGCGAAGCACTTTCCCGGCATGCAATTCACGCCGCATTTTTGCCGATCAACGGTGGGAATGCCCAGCGGCGCAGTCTGGGCATTGTTGGCAACATGAATGCCAGGGAAGCCATTGACCTGGCGGTGCGGCACCGCATGGGCCTGTTGGTGCCCACGCACTACGACCTCTACCCGAAAAACGGCGCGCTGCTGGCGGAGTTCGTTACAAGCTGGGAAGCGCACCCCATTTTCGACCGGCCAAGATTCAAAGCCTTTTTGCCCGGGGAGAGCATGGTTTACGAAAAGTAGCGCAGGGAGTCTCGCCGATCGGGACAAAGTCCCTTGGAACCAAACAAGTTGGAGCGGGTGAAGGGAATCGAACCCTCGTATGCAGCTTGGGAAGCTGCCGTTCTACCATTGAACTACACCCGCACGTGCCGCTGGCGGTGCTCAAAGCTGCTATCAAGACCTTTTCGGCCTGGAAGCGCAGGCTGCCCGCAAACAGGAACGGAAATTTGGCAATTTATTGCCAGGAAAGCAATATGCTTTTTTTACCCAGAACGCCTTCGTAGCTGAGGGTTTTGCCTTTGTTGTTAAAAAATAATCCCACCGAGGCGGTGCCCACCCCAACGGAGGGGTCGGTGAGCCCCCCGATCACTTTGCTCACCGTAATGGCGTCGTCGTAGCCATAGTCGAGAAAGATAAGGTACTGCTTGCCCCACGGGTCGTTCCAGTTGCCGTCCGCGCTGTTGACGCAGCCTTTCGTGGCGGCGACGACTTTCGGCTGGATGAATTTGATCTGCCGGGTGTTGTCCGTCGTTGTGCCCGATGTGCTCACACTCCGCAAAATATTCACGATTTTGCTGTTGTTGGGGCCGGCGCCATCCCCATTGCCATAGTAGTCGTCCGCCGTTTTGGAATCGGGGTTGGGGTAGAACCCGTACTCGGTGTAATAGCAGGTCACCGCCGTGGCCAACTGCATCATGTCGTTCTTTGCGGACACTTTTTTGGAGGCCAGCAGGGCGGACTGGACGCTCGTAAAGGTAAGGCTGGCCAGCACCGCGATAATGGAAATGACCACCAGTAGTTCAACGAGGGTGAAGGCGAACGACCGGCGAAGGGAGGAATTCTTTTTCATGGAGGGATTGTGGAGTTATATTACGGCAACACTTTGGGGCTGACAACGGCAATCTCCGGCGTCCGGCCGGAACGCCCCTTTTTGCCGATTTTATTTTGGGAACCGGTGAAAAAACAGGCGCTTTGTGCCGCGCTTCATGGGTTCCCCTTTAAAGAAGGGAGCATGACCATGAACCGAGGAAATATGTTTAACCGCCGGATGCGCCAATGGCAGGATTCGGCCAGTCACCTGCAATCCGCCGTGCGCGACCAGGCGAGTTCCCTGGCGGACCAGACGATGGAGGGCTTGGAGAAAGGGCAAAAAGCGGTCGGAAAATGGGAGAAAGCCGTGATGGATTCCGCCCGGGACAACCCCACGCTTTTCCTGGGGATCGCCGCTGCCGTGATCGCTCTTGCGGGCCTGCTTGCCGGGCTTATTTTGAGCCGCAAAAAGTAGCCGCCGTCCCGTCCCGCTCCGCTTCCGGGTGCGCATAGAGCCGGTCGTTTTCGTCGAGGTCTTTCACGACCGTGCAGAGATACACCGGCTCCGGGTAAACTTTATCGTACTTGGTAATGCGCGATTTGTTGAGTACGTGGAAGCCGTAGCGTTCGAACATTTTGAAGCCGCGGCGGCTTTCGAAGGTGACCATTTGCCCATAGACGCGCTTTTCCCCCTGTTCGTGGAGGTAGGCGAGGTAGGTGTCCATGAGGGCGCGGGTGGTGGAGACGTTGCGGGCGTCCGCGAGCAGGTTGATGTGGAAATGGGCGCACCGGCGCGGGGCCGCGGGCACTTCCCGCCAGGCGGTGGAGAGCACCCATTTGATGAACGCCCGCGTGGCGGCGTTGTAGCGGGGGTAGCGCAGGATGCCGCGCAGGAAGAGGCTGGCGTTTTGGTAAAGGTTGTAAATCTGCTGCCGCAGGGGAAAACGCGAGCCCAAGAGGTAGCCCCGGATGTCGCCGTCCACGCGCAGCACGAAGGAGGATTGCGGCTCCCAGTCGGTGTAGTAGGCCGTCAGGTAATCGGCGAAGAGTTCGCGATCTTCAAAAACGGGGTCAATGGGGGTGCCCAGGTAGCCGGTTTCGCAACAAAGCTCGCGGACGCGGGCGCGGTCGGCTTTCTCGAAACGGCGGATTTCAATGGGACGATGATCGGACATCCCCACCGGTATAGGCCGCGATGGCTTCGCGGTAAATCTCAAAGAGCCGGTCAAAGACGCGCTTCCAGGAATACCTGGCCCGCACGGCGTCGCTCGCGGCGCAGCCCGTGGCCCGCAGGTCGCCTTCGCAGGCGGCGCGGATCGCGTCAGCCAGCCGAAAGGCGGTGTTTTCGCTGGCCCAGTGGGTTTGGTCGGTGAAGATGATGCGGTCCATGTAGCTGCCGCGAATGCCCACCACGGGGGTGCCGCAGGCCTGGCTCTCCAGGGTCACGAGGCCGAAGGTTTCCTGGATGCCGGGGTGCACGAAGCAATCGGCGGCGCGGTAGAGGCGGGCCAGCCGGTCCCGCTCCAGGCAGGAACCTTGCCACGTCACTTGCGCGGTGGCGGCCTGGAGCGCCTGCACGGAGCGGCGCTGCTGGCCGTCGCCCACCACCAGCAGGTGCCAGCGGGTGGGGTCGGCCTCGTGGAGCCGCTCGAAGGCGTCGAAAAGCGTGCGCGTGTTTTTCTCCTGCGCCAGCCGTCCCACGTAAAGCAGCAGCGTGCGGCCCTGGGGAATGCCAAGCTCCGATCGAGTCGCGTTTTGCTCGCCTTCAAAGTCGGGTTCCGGTCGGAAAACGTCTGTATCCACGCCGAGGTCCAGGTGCTCGGTGTTTTCCACGCCCCAGTCCGAAAGCAGGCGGCCCAGGGCGGGCGAGGGGACGAGCGTTTTGTGAAAGCGGTTGTAGAGCGAGCAGACGTAGTGGCGCGCGCCGTCCATCACGAGTTCGGTGACGGTCTGGCCAAAAAAACGGGCCGTGGTGCGCAGGTAGGCCTCTGGGAAATGCGAGTGGTAGAAGCCGATGACCGGGATGCCGAGCCCCCGGCCGCTGGCAATGGCCTTCCAGGCGACCTGGTAAGGGTCGCCGGACTCGATGACATCCGGGCGCTCCCGCTCCAAAATGCGCTCGATGGCTCCCAGCCGCAGAATGGCCCGGTAACGCGAGGTGCGCGAGAGCAGGGGCGAGCGAATGGTGTACACGACCGCGCGGCCCGTCTCGGTGCGCTCATCCCGCTCGCCGGGGATGATGAGCAGATGCTTGTCCCCGGTGTGGGCTTGCAGGTAACGGACTTTCTCCTGTACGTAACGCTTCACCCCGCCGCTTACGGGCGAGTAGAACTGGGTCAGGTCGCAGATTTTCAAAAGGTTTATTCCTCGAACTGCAACAGGTAGCGTTCCGCGTCGAGAGCGGCGGCGCAACCCTGGCCCGCCGAGGTGATGGCCTGGCGGTAGACCGGGTCGGCCACATCGCCCGCCGCGAAAATGCCGGGGATGTTCGTGGCGGTGCCCTTCTTTTGAATCAAGTAGCCCGCTTCGTTCATCTCCAGCTTGCCCTTGAAGGGGGCCGTTGCGGGCACATGCCCGATGGCGCAAAAGACGCAACTAAGCTCCAGTTCGCTCTCCGCCCCGGTCTTGAGGTTGCGGAGGCGCACGGCGCGCACTTCGCCTTTGTCGTCCTTAAGGTAATCGGTGATGACGCTGTCCCACACGGGCTCGATCTTCGGGTTGGCGAGCGTGCGCTCGGCCATGATCTTGGAAGCGCGCAGGGTGTCGCGCCGGTGGATCAGGTAGACCTTCGAAGCGAAACGGGTGAGGAAACCCGCCTCTTCGCACGCGGAATCGCCGCCGCCCACGACGCAGACGGGCACGTTGCGGTAGAACGCGCCGTCGCAGGTGGCGCAGGCGGTCAGCCCGTGGCCGATCAGTTCGCGCTCGCCGGGCAGGCCCAGGTAGCGGGCGCTCGCGCCGCTGGCGATGATGAGCGTGCGGGTCTCCAGCCACTGCCCGCTGTTTTTGAGCCGCACCAAGCCGTCCGCGGCTTCCAAATCCTCCACAAAGGCGGACTCAAACCGCGCCCCGAAGCGTTGGGCCTGCGCCTTCATATTCATAATCAACTCCGGCCCGTCGATGCCGTTCACGAAACCGGGGAAATTCTCGACCAGCGTGGTGGTCGTGAGTTGCCCGCCGGGTTGGCGGCCTTCCAGCACGAGCGGGGAAAGATTGGCGCGCGCGGCGTAGATGGCCGCGGTAAGCCCGGCGCAGCCGGAACCGATGATGACGACTTTTTCCATAAATTAATTAAAATGCTCGCCGGGCAGTAGAGCATTTCCCGGCGTTGATTTCCAGTGAAAGAGATACAGTCTCAATTCCCGCTGCACTAATCTTCCAATTTGAGGATAATCAAGCCCGACCCCGTGGTGACCACTGCTTTTCTGGGCTTCGGCGGGGGAGAAGCCAGCGGATCGAAGCGTTCGGTATTGGCGTGGCTGTTGAGCACGAGGGACAGAGATGCTTCGGCGGCGAGCCAAAGCGGGTAGCGTATCGTGGAGAAAAATGCCGGGGTGTTTTCCACGGAGGCGCAGAGGGGAAAGGCGTGGTCGATATGCACGGCCTGGATTTCCATGCCAGAGCCGGACACATTGATAATTCGCAGCAGGGAAACGAGCAAGTAATCGAAAGCTTCGACCCTCAAGAGCGCCGCGCCGGGCGGATGAATCTGCCGGTAACGGCGGAGGTTTTGGGCGTAGTAGCCGGGGTTGTAATATTGCCCGGGGTTCTGATCTTCGTTCATAGCCTGTGCGCACAGGCAAAAAGAAGGGCGCGACCCGAATCGCGCTGGCTGCGAAGGCCATAGGAAGCCCGACACCAAAACGCGACCGAGCCGCGCCGATGTTTCGGCGTGGCTTGAGACGTTGGTGTCAGAAAATTTCCTATGTTTTCGCAGACCAACTTCTGCCAATGCAGATTTTTCTAAAATGTATCAAAAGTATCGCAGAGCGCCCGCACGGCGTCAAACCCCATATGGAAGCGCAAACGTAAGCTCCGGAGCATCGGTGAACCATTCAATATAAGCCCCACCTTTTTCTCGTTCCCAAACTCTATTTGGGAACGCCATTGCTCCGGCAACTCCCATTGCCGCAATAAGAGTTGCGTGGACAATTGCGTGCCGAAATGGAGTTTCGGCACGAGAACGTGCGTGGTGTGGTTGTACAGTGAGGGAATTCCCTTGCGTTGCTATTTCCGGATCTCCACTTCGTACCAGAGGGTTTGATGTTCCGGCCCAAGTTGCAGCGCCGCGCCTTTCCCCTCGGGCTGAATGGCGATTGCCTTGCCGCGCTGGCCCCGTTCGTCCAAAGCCCAGGCTTTGAGCTTGGCCGCGGCCACGGGCAGCGTCACGCGGGCGGTGACGCCCTCGACGAGAGTGGGCGCTTTGCCCCAATCCTTGCCCACGGAGTTTTTCTCGGCGTTTTTCCAGATCATCCCGGTGTTTTCCAACGAAGCGGCGGCGCAAATCAAGACCCGGCCCGGCGAGTGGAAATCGGGGCCGTCCACCGCCGTCAACGCGATGGCCGCCCAGCCTTGGGGAGCGACGCTCACTTCGCCCAGCGCCACCGGTTCGCCCGTGCCGGTGCCCACGAAGGATTTGCTGCGTGGGCTGTCCACAGTGGCGCGGGCATGGGTGGTATCCCAGCCCATTGCCGAGGCCGCCCCGGCGGGAGCGGGAGTAGCGGCGGCGGCCGGTGCGTCGGTCATCTCCAGGGCCGTGGTGAAGACTTCGTTTTTGGGAACGCCGAATTGATCCGGGTTCCACCAGGTGCCGCGCTGGCGGCAGGCGTCGATGGCCGCGTCCATGGGCATCGCCACGGTGCGCGTGGCGGCGGCTTTGGGCACGTCGCCGCGCACGAACATCGCCACGGCGGCGGGCAGCGTGGCCATTTTCACCGGGTTCTGGTCGAGTTCGAAGAAGCCGTCGACATAGCCGATGTCCCACCGGTTCACCCGGCTATTATAATCGAAGGCAAATAGGGCGTCCCAGTCCTGGATGCCCGCGAAAGCGCACGCGAGCAGGAAAGCCTCCGCTTCGTGGCTGTTGGGGGAGGGGGCGTTATACTCGGTGCAGAGATACGGTTTGCCCTTGACGCGGCAGAGCGCGAGGCCGGGCAGGATGCCTCCGTCCTTGGAGCCCGCCATGGAGATGTTCTTGATGATCCAGTTGCCCATGTCCCACGGTTTGCCCGGGAAGTGGGGGTGCTCCCAATAGGCGTGGCCGTCCACCGCGTCGAGCTTGGCCTGGAGCGTCGGCGTGCTGAACTCCGCCGCCGATCCCACGATGATGCTGTGCGTCTTGACCTCCTCTTTGAGGAACCGGGCCATGCCGGTCCAATAGGCTTCCTCGGTTTCCCAAAGGAAGCGCATCCAGTCGCGCTGGGCCTCGGGGGTGCGGGAGGCGAAGTCCGCCTTTTGGAACACCGGCATCGCGCCGAGGCGTTCCCCTTCGCGCAGGCCGAAGAGACCGCCGGGCCGCAGCGAGACGTTGGCAAATTCGAAGTCCGTACCCGCCTCGCCGAGGTTGCTGAAAAGCACCCGGGCGTCGGCATCCGCCGTCTCGGGCTGGAGCGCGAAGCGGTATTCCTTCCACTCGGAAGTCAGGGTCGCATGAGTAGTCCAAAGCTGCCCCCAGGGAGCGTGAGCCTGGCAAACCGCCACCATGATGCGCCGGGGCGAACCGACGGCCCGCGCGCGAAAGGCGAGGGTGTAGGTCTGGCCTTGGGCCAGGGCCAGGCGGGCTTGCGAGAATTGCAAAAACCAGCCCTCTTTGGCGGTTTGCTCCACGTGCAGGCGCAGCCCGCCCTCCGCGAGATTTTCCGTGGTCGCTTTTGCTCCCTCGTGTTGCTCCAGATACCACGCGCCGCCCATGCCGTGTTCAAAATTCCCGTCGCGCAGGAGTTCTTCTCCCAGGGCCGCCGCGGAGACGTTCCATGCTTTTTCCAAGTCGGCCTGGGAGGCGTAGCGTTTTTGCAGCCATTGGTTCCACGGGCGTTCCAGTTCCACGCGGTACGACTCCGGCATGGTGTCGAGCTTGCCGCCCCACCATTCGCAAATGAGCCCGTTCTCGTTGTTGATCTCCACGAAGGCGACTGCCGGTTCATCCGCGTAAGCCTTGCCGGTATACGGGTTCACGTGGCCGAGCAGTTGGCGGGCGTAGTCGCGCTGCATTTCGAGCATCGGCGGGTAAAAAAGGTCCACGCCTTTGAAGAACTCCGGTTTTTCTTTCCACTCCGGCATGCCGGGGTAAACGCGGCTCACGTGCAGGTTCAGGTTCGAGTAGATGCCGTGGGCCTTAAGCTGCGCGATGAAGTAATCCAGGCGGTCGAGTTGGCCGGGGTCGAGGGTCCGCAGGTCCGCCTGCCAGATGCCGCTGGGCGCGGCGTGCAAATCCATGTGGTGGAAGCGCACGCAGCCGATGCCGAACTTCGCCATGCGCGCCGCGATTTTTTCCGCCGCTTCGTGCGCCGGGAAAGCGCCGCCAAAGACGTTGTTCACGCCGAAGAAGCGAACCCGCTTTTTTCCCGCGAAGAGGTGGCCGTCGCGGGCTTGGACGAAGCCGTGGGACCCCGCCGGTTTATCGAGCAGTCTGCTCATATCCGTGACGCCGGGCGTGGCGTCATCCCACGGGAGCACGAACGGGAAGCGTTGCGGCTCCTGGGCCTGAAGCGCCAGGGGACACAAAAGCACGGCGAGGGAAAGCAGAGCGTGTTTCATAGGGGGGAGAGAAATACGATGCTCTTCATAAGGGTTGCCCTGCCCAATGACAAAAAGAAAAAGGCTCCCCTTCCTTCAAAGGGAGCCTTTTAAGTTCCGCCCGGCTCTGCCCCGGACGGGAACCTCTACACAAAGGAGCTACAGCGTCACGCCGTCCTTGAAGATGGCGATTTCCCGGAAACCGTTGAGTTCCGCCTGGGTCTTGCGTTTGCCGCTGGCCACGGCGAGCACTTCCATGAAGAGATGCGCGGCCAGTTCCTCGCGCGTGATTCCTTCCAGGAGTTCCCCGGCGTTGAAGTCGATCCAGTGGCGCTTGCGCCGGGCCAACTCGCTGTTGGTGGCGATCTTGACCGTTGGCACGCAACCACCCAGCGGCGTGCCGCGCCCGGTAGTGAAAAGGATGATGTGCGCCCCGGCGGCGGCGAGATCCGTGGCGGCCACGATGTCATTGCCCGGGCCGTCGAGGAGGTTCAGGCCCGGCAGCCGCAGGCGGTCCGCGTAGCCGAGCACATCCACCACCGGCCCGCAGCCGCCCTTTTGCGTGCAGCCGAGCGATTTTTCCTCCAGCGTGGTGATGCCGCCTTCCTTGTTGCCCGGCGACGGATTTTCGTAGACCACCTGGTTGTGCCGCAGGAAGTAATCTTTGAAGCCGTTGACCATGCCGACCGCCTTGTCATAGACCTCGCGGTTCACGCAGCGGTTCATCAAGAGCGTTTCCGCGCCGAACATTTCCGGCACTTCGGAAAGCACGGTGGTGCCGCCGCTGGCTACGAGCAAATCCGAGAACGCGCCCACGAGCGGGTTGGCCGTGATGCCTGAGAGACCGTCGGAACCGCCGCATTTAAGCCCCACGCGCAGCTTGGAAACGGGCACCGGCTCGCGGACGGCTTGCCCGGCGGCAGCGGCCAGTTCCTCCAGCAGTTGCAGGCCGGTTTCCATTTCGTCATCCACCTGCTGCGAAATGAGGAAGCGGTAGCGGGGAGAATCCGCATCTCCGAGGGCTTCCTTGAACGAAGCCATGGTGTTGTTTTCGCAGCCGAGACCCACGACGAGCACGCCGCCCGCGTTCGGGTGGTGCGCCAGCGCCGCCAGCAGCTTGCGGGTGGTGGCGTGGTCCTCGCCCAATTGCGAACAGCCGTAGGGATGCGTGAAAGCGTAAACGCCCTCCACGCTTCCCGCTTCGCCGCGCGCGACTTTTTCTCCAAAGCGCCGCGCCAACGCCTCGGCCACGTGGTTCACGCAGCCGACGGTGGGCAAAATCCAGAGTTCATTGCGAATGCCCACGTCGCCGCCGGGCCGCTTGAAACCGTCGAAGGTCACTTCGCCGCCGCGCGGCTCCAGCGCGCAGGGGACGGGGCTGTAGGTGTATTCCTGGAGCCCGCCCAAATTGGTTTTGAGATTGTGCGAGTGGACCCACTGGCCCGGGCAAATGCGCGCGGTGGCGTGGCCGATGGGGCTGCCATACTTAATCACATTCTCGCCCTCGCCGATGGGCGCAAGCGCCACCTTATGCCCGCGCGCCACGGGTTCCGCAAGAGTGACGCCGATGCCGCCGACGGTGAGCGAACGGCCCGCCGCGAGGTCTTCGAGCGCCACGGCCACGTTGTCCAGGGGATGAATGCGAAGGAGCGGGTTCATAGGCTTAGGCCAGGAGTGCTTCGACGGCGGCGCGGGCGCCTTTGCTTTGGATGGCGGCGATGCCGCTGGCGACGGCTTCCGTCATGCAGGGCAGCGCGTTCAAGTCCTGCCCCCAGAAGGCCGTTTGCGCCAGCACGGCTTTCGCCAGCGCGGCGGGGTCGTTGCCCAACTTCGCCCAACTGGTTTGGAAAAATTCCAGCACCGGGGCGTCGTCGCGAATGGGGTAGGCCGCGCCGTTGCGCGTGCCTTTCAAGCTGCCGTCGCCCGCCGGTTCGCCTTTGTAGAAGCTGATGAGCGCCGCGAGCGAGAAGGCCAGCGCCGCCGGAAGCTTGCCGGTATTTTTGAGGCTGTCGAGCAGCGAGGGGAGCACGCGCACTTTCCATTTGGAAACGGAGTTGAGCGAGATACTCAAGAGTTCGTGCCGGATGAACGGGTTTTGGAACCGCTCCATCACGGCTTCGGCGTAGGCTTTCTTGCCCGCCTCATCCATCGCCAGCGCGGGCGCGATTTCGTCGAACACGGCGCGGCGGATGAAGCGGCCAAAGACGGGGTCGTCCATCAGTTCGCCCACGGTGTCCAGCCCGCCCAGGAACGCGGCCAGCACAGAGGAAGTGTGCGCGCCGTTGAGGATGCGGACCTTGCGGGTGCGGTACGGGGTTTGGTCGTCCGTCCAGATGACGTTGAGCCCGGCTTTCGCCAGCGGGAACTCGTCGCCATACTTCGCCGGGCCTTCGATGACCCACAGGTGGAACACCTCGCCCGTGTCGATGAGGTTGTCCTGGTAGCCGAATTCCTTTGCCAGCGCCTCGGCCTCGGCGCGCGGGTAGCCGGGGACGATGCGGTCCACCAGCGTGCTAAAGAAAACGTTGCCCTGCTCGATCCATGTGGTGAAGTCCGCCCCCAGCTTCCACGCGGCGGCGTGCTGGAGCACGTATTCCTTCAACTTCGCACCATTGCGCTCGATCAACTCGCACGGGATGAACACCAGCCCGCGCGCCGGGTCGCCCCCGACCGCCTGGAAGCGTTCGTAAAGCAGGTTGGCGACTTTGGCCGGAAAGCTCTGCGGGCAGACGCCCGGCGTATAAGGCTCCTCCACGTAGGCAATGCCCGCCTCAGTAGTATTGGATATGACAAAACGCAAGTCGGCGCTGCGGGCGAGGCTCACCAGCGCGGCCCAATCTTCGTAGGGGTTGAGCGCGCGGGAAATGGACGAAATAACGCGGCGGTTATCCACCACCTTGCCCGCTTCCTTGCCCCGGGCGATCAAGGTATAAAGGCCATCCTGCTTATTGAGCATGGCCGCCATGCCCTGCGCGATGGGTTGCGCCACGACCACGCTGCCGTTGAACCCGGCGCGCTCGTTGGCTTCGTCGATCATCCAATCCACGAAGGCGCGCAGAAAATTGCCCTCGCCGAATTGCAGCACTTTTTCGGGCCGCGTGGCAATCGGGCCGCAGGCGATATTTTTCGGGAGTTGAAAGCCGCCTTCGAGCAGGGGCCGGTTGAGAGCAGGGAGAGTGGACATAATTTATTTGGAGTAAAAACCGAAGTAAGCGCGGGCGTTGTGGTAGGAAATGTCGGCGACCATTTTGCCGACGAGCGCGGTGTCGTTGGGGATCAAGCCGCGCTCCATATCGGAGCCCAAAATGTTGCAGAGCAGCCGCCGGAAATATTCGTGGCGCGTGTAAGAGAGGAACGACCGGCTGTCGGTGAGCATCCCCACGAACTGGCTCAGCAAGCCAAGCTGCGAGACGGCCTCGATCTGCCGGCGCATGCCGTCCAACTGGTCCAGGAACCACCAGCCGCCGCCCATTTGCAGCTTGCCAGCCGTCTTGCCGTCCTGGAAGTTGCCCAGCATCGAAGCCACCAACTCGTTGTCGCGCGGGTTCAAGTTGTAAATGATCGTTTTGGGCAGCCGGTCCGCCAAAGCCAGCCGGTCCAGGTAGCGGGAAAGCGCGGCGGCCACCGGCAAGTCGCCGATGGAATCATACCCGGTATCCGCACCCAGCGCGCGGAACATGGCGGTGTTGTTGTTGCGCAGCGCCCCGTAGTGGAGCTGCTGCGTCCAGCCTTTTTCGGCGTCCATCACGCCCAGTTCAAAAAGCATGAAGGACTTGAAAAGGCGCACTTCCTCCGGGGAAAGCGCCTGGCGGGTGCGGGCTTTGGCGAAAATCGCCGCGGCCTGCGACTCGGTGCAATCGTCACTGTACACCGTTTCGAGGCCGCGATCCGAAAGGCGGCAGCCGTGGGCGTGGAAAAAGTCGTGCCGCTTGCGCAGCGCCGCCAGGAAGGCGTCGAGCGTGCCGATCTCCAGGCAGGCGGCGGCTTCCAGCTTGCCCAGCCAGGCGAGAAACGCCTCGGGGCGTTCCACGGCGTAGGCCAGGTCGGGCCGCCACGCGGGCCGCACCTGGATGTTAAAGCCCGCGTCGGCGGCGATGGCGATGTGGTCGGCCAACGAATCCACGGGATCGTCCGTCGTGCAAACCACCTCCACCTTGGAGCGTTTCATCAGCGAGCGGCAGGTGAAATCGGGCTCGGTGATGACCCGGTTGGCCTCCTCGTAAATGGAGCGCGCCGTGTCCGGCCCGAGGAGCCGGTCGATGCCGAAGTAGCGCGCCAGTTCCAGGTGCGTCCAGTGGTAAAGCGGGTTGCGCAACGCCTTGGGCATCAGCCCGGCGTAGGCTTCGAATTTCTCCCAGTCGGTGGCGTCACCTGTGCAAAGGCGCTCGGAGATGCCCGCCGTGCGCATGGCGCGCCATTTGTAATGGTCCCCATAAAGCCAGATCTGCGTGATGTTCTCCCAGCGCCGGTCGGCAGCGATCTCGGAGGGCTTCAGGTGGCAATGGTAGTCGATGATCGGCAGACCTTCGGCATAGCCGTGGTAAAGCTCGCGGGCGGCGCGGCTCTCCAGCAGAAAATCGTCGTGAATGAACGGGGTGGGCATGGGGAAAAAGGAAAATGGAGCTGGATTTTTATCGCACAACCGCCCCGGCGCATCTACGGTAATGATCCGCATCTTGAGGGTAATTTTGCGCAAACGATGAATCACGTTCCCCATGCCAAATTCCACGTGGCGCTGCTCCTGGAAACCTCGCGCGAGGTCGGGCGCGGCCTGCTGCGCGGCGTGCGTCGCTACGCCCGGCTCCACGGCCCCTGGGGCTTGCACGTCATGCCCGGGGATGTGGTGCAGACGCTCCCCATGATGCGCTCCTGGGGCGGCACGGGCATCATCGCCCGCATTCCCAACGCAACGGTCGCCCGGGCCATTTTGAAAACAGGCCTGCCCGTCATCGGCGGCCCCCTTTCCGACCGCCAGCTTGCCCCTTCCAGCCCGCTGGCGGGGCTTTCCGAAATCCGTGCCGACGGCGAGGCGATTGGCCGGATGGCGGCGGAACATTTGTTGGACCGCGGCCTGCGGCACTTCGCCTTCGTGGGAGGGTTCCATAAAACCAACTGGGTGGAACGCCGCCAGCAGTCCTTCGCCGCGCGGCTCAAGGAGGCCGGGTTCCCATGCGCCATCTACCCCATGCCGCCCGCGCTCGAACAAGACCTGGGCCGCGAACAGAAGCGCCTGGGCCAATGGCTGCGCGGCCAGCCGAAGCCGCTCGGAGTCATGGCCGCCCTTGATGCCCGGGGCCGCCAGGTGATCGAGGCGTGCATGGAGGTCGGATTGAACGTGCCCGAGGAAGTGGCTGTGATCGGCGTGGACAATGACGAACTGCTTTGCGACCTGTGCGACCCGCCCCTTTCCAGCATCGTGCTCAACGCCGAAAAAGCCGGTTACGAGGCCGCCGAGCTGCTCGACCGCATGATGCGCGGCGAAAAAGTGCCCCCGCGCCAGATCCCCATCACGCCGACGCACGTGGTGGCCCGGCAGTCCACGGAAATCGCCGCCACGGGCGACCCAAAAATGGACGGCGCGCTCCGTTTCATCCGCCACGAAGCCAGCCGCCCTCTGGGCGTACCCGACGTGGCTGCGCACCTGGGGCTTTCGCGCCGCTCCCTGGAACTGCGGTTCCGGCGGGCACTGGGGCATACCGTGTTGACGGAAATCCGCCGCTCCCAACTGGAGCGCGTGCGGGCTTTTTTGATCGAAACCGACCATTCCTTGGGCCAGATCGCCCGCCAATGCGGCTTTGCCAACGGCAACTACCTGGGGAAGATCTTCCGGCGGGAATTTGGCGAGACCCCGCAGCACTTCCGGCTGAGGCAGAAATAAGGATATTTCGTCACCAAGAATTTGCTTCCAGCAGATCACCCCCCATATTACGTTTTTTCCCGATGATCGTTTCCCTCATCATCCCCGTCCTCAACGAAGAAGAAAATGTCCCCCATTTATGGGAACGGCTGGCTGCGGTCACCGGGGGCATCCCCGATTGCGACTTCCAGGTGATCTTCGTGGATGACGGCAGCCGCGACGCCACCGCCGAACGCATCCAGACGCTGCCCGCCAACGCACACCTTTCCTGGACGCTCGTTCAATTTTCTCGCAACTTCGGCCACCAAGTCGCCATCTCCGCCGGGATGCGCTACGCCGACGGCGATGCCATCGTGTTCCTGGACGCCGATTTGCAGGACCCTCCCGAAATGATCCCCGCCTTTCTCGCCAAATTCCGGGAAGGCTACGATGTCGTTTACGGCATCCGCCAGAACCGCAAGGAGCCGCTGTGGCTGCGCTTCTGCTTCAGCGCCTTTTACCGCCTCTTCAACGCCATCGCCGAGCAGCCCATGCCGCTCGACGTGGGGGATTTCAGCCTGATTAGCAAACGGGTGGCCCGGTTGATCGGCGAAATGCCCGAGCGCGACCGCCTCATCCGGGGGTTGCGGAGCTGGGTCGGCTTCAAGCAGATCGGCATTCCCTACGACCGGCCCGAACGGGCCGCGGGCACCAGCAGCTATGGCATCGCGCGCTACCTGCGGCTGGCCCTGGACGGGCTGTTCAGCTTTTCCAAGGTGCCCATCCACTTCTCGCTCGCGGTGGGTGCGCTGGTGATGCTGGTGGCGGGAATTTACCTCGCCAAAGTGTACGTCTCCTGGCTCTTCTTTGGCGCCAGCGCGCCCCAGGGCTGGACCTCGCTCATCACCTTGGGTTTCATCGCCGCCGGGGCCAATATCGTGGCCACCTCCATCGTAGGCGAATACGTCTGCCGCATCTATTTCCAGACCAAGGCCCGCCCGCTTTACGTCATCAAAGCCATTCAGCAAGCGCCGGGCAAAGGCCCCGCAGTGCCGCCTCCCTCCGCATGAAGATCGCCATCATTTACGACCTCGCGTTTCCTTTCACCATCGGCGGCGGCGAGAAAATCAACTGGGAAGTGGCCCGGCGGCTGGCCGCGCGCGGGCACGACGTCTGCCTCGTCGCCCCGAAAATGTGGGAAGGCCCGGACGTCCTGGAGCGGGACGGCGTGCGCTACGTGGGCACCTGCCGTTGGCTCACGGCCCTCAACAACATCGGCAACCGCTCGCCCCTCCAGCCATTCCTGTTCGCGGCCAGCCTGTTGCCGTATTTGCGCAAGAACCAATTCGACGTGGTGGCCTGCAACGCCTTCCCTTATCTGACCTGCTTCACCGCAAAAATCGCGGGCTGGTTCAACCCGGCCCCCATGGTGATTAACTGGTACGAGGCGCGGGGGCTCAAGGCATGGACGTTCTACGCCGGAATCTTCTACGGCTTCTTCTCCTCCATCCTGGAATGGTTCGCCGCGCGGATGTCCAATTTCCACAACACGATTTCCGATTACACCGCCGACCGGATGGTGAAAAAACTCGGCATCCCGAGGGAAGAGATCGCCGTCATCCCGTGCGGCGTGGACGTGACCGACGTGCGGCCCAAAACGCCGGTGGCCAAGGAAAAGACCCTCCTCTACGCGGGCCGCATGGTGCGGCACAAGCGGGTGGACCGGCTCATCGACGCCTTCGCGGAACTGGCGGGGGAATTCCCGGATTACCGGCTGAAACTCGTCGGCCCCGGCGCGGAAAGGGAAGCTCTCAAGCAACTTGCCGAAACGAAAAAGCTGGGCGACCGCATCGAATTTGTGGACACGCTGGTGGGCGCGCCTCTTTACGAGGAGTTCCAGAAAGCCTCCTTGTTCGTCCTGCCCTCGGACCAGGAGGGTTTCGGTATGGTGCTGATCGAGGCCATGGCGGCGCAAACGCCCGTCATCGCCAAAATCGCGGAATTTTCGGCGGCCTCCACCGTCATCCAATCCGGGGAAAACGGACTCCTTTTCACGACCCAGGCCGAACTCGTGGCAGCCATTCGCAGCGTGCTCTCGGATGCGGCCTTGCGCCAGCGCCTCGTGGAAGGCGGGGAAAAGACCGCCAACAGCTACGATTGGGAAACGGCCATCATCCCCCGCATGCAACAATATCTTGAAGCCGTTTCCAAACGCGGCCAATAATTTAACCCCCCACTTCACCACCACATGAACCTTCTCATCACAGGCGGCGCTGGTTTCATCGGATGCAACATGGCCGACGCCTTCAAAAGCAAGGCCGACGTCACCATCATCGACAACCTCTCCCGCAGAGGCACGGAGGACAACCTCGCCTGGCTGCGCAGCCGCAACCCCCGGCTCAAATTCCTGCACGCCGACACCCGCAACTTGAACGATTTGCGCAAACCCTCCGTCCGCGAGGCGTTTGCCGCGGCCGACGCCGTGTTCCACTTCGCGGGGCAGGTGGCCGTGACCACCTCGGTGACCAACCCCTCTGAGGATTTCCAAATCAACGCCCTGGGCACCTTCAACGTCATCGAGGCGCTGCGGGAATTCGGCCAGGACAACGGGCGGCACGCCGCGCTGGTTTTCTCCTCCACCAACAAGGTTTACGGCGGCATGGAATCCGTGGGCATTCATAGCGTGGAGCACGCCCTGGGCGGCTTCCGCTCCCAGCGTTATGAATACGACAGCCTGCCCCATGGCGTGCCGGAAACGATGAACCTCGATTTCCACTCCCCGTACGGATGCACCAAAGGCTACGCCGACCAGTATATCCGCGACATCGCCCGGCCCGACATCTACGACATGAAAACGGTGGTTTTCCGCCAGTCGTGCATCTACGGCACCCGGCAATTCGGCATTGAGGACCAGGGCTGGGTGGCCTGGTTCACCATCGCCAACCTGCTCGGCATCCACAGCACCATCTATGGCGACGGGCGGCAGACCCGCGACGTCCTTTTCATCTCCGACCTCGTGCGCGCCTACGATCTCGCCGTGGCCCACATCGACCAGACCAAGGGGAAAATCTTCAACATCGGCGGCGGCCCCGCCAACACCATTTCCATCCTGGAGCTGCTCCATTGTCTCAAGGAACTCTCGGGCAAGGAAACCGCCACCGCGTTTGCCGAATGGCGGCCCGGCGACCAAAAGAGCTTTGTGAGCGATATCCGGCTCGCCAGGGAGACTTTCGGGTGGGAACCGCAAGTCGGCGTGACAGAAGGCATCCAGCGGTTGCAGCAATGGGTGGCCGAAATGGTGAAAACCAACCCGAGTTGCTTCGATTTCCTGTGCAAATAGCGGAGAAAGACCTCAACCCGCCCGCATCCCCGCAACCCCTTTCCAAGGAGAGTCCTCCCATCATGGCTAACCCAAAACGCAACTGGCCCATTTTCGTCCTGTTGGGATTCGTGGCCCTTTTCCTCGTCGACGTCTGGTTCGGCGGGCGCATCCTCCTGCTGCGGGATTTCTTTTTCCGCGAGGAACAGGAGTTCGCCTTCCTCGGCAGACTGCTCCGAAGCGGCTCCTTCCCCCTCTGGAGTTCCCTGGAACAGTGCGGCATCCCCTTCGCCGCCTCTCCCTACAATGGCAGCTACTACCTGGTCAACTGGGTCTTTGCGTTACCGGACGTTGAAACGGCTATTCGGCTGCGGCTGGCGTTTCACCTGATCCTTTCCGCGCTCGCCTGCTATGCCCTGGCCCGCCAGTGGAAGATGTCCGCGTGGCCCGCGATGCTGGCCGCCGTGAGCTTCACTTTCGGCACCTTTATGATGGGCTGGATGGAGTTCACCCAGGCCATGGCGTGGGGCATTCTGGCTTTTTACTTTGTCAGCCGCATCATTGAACAGGCCGCCGAGGGCGTCAAAGAAGGGCTGCCGTGGGGCGCGCTTTTCTTCAAAAACGCGGGCGCCACCGCCGGGCTGACCCTCACGCTGGCTTTCTTTTTGACCTCATCGGGCGAGTTCTTCTACTACTCGGCCCTGCTCATCGGCGCTTATGGCGTGGCCCGGTGGGGTTGGCACCGGAGTTGGAAAACCTGCGGCGCCTCGTTGCTGAACCTCGCGGTGGCGGGCATCCTGACCCTCGCCCTGGCCGCCCCGGTTCTTTACACCACCCTGGAGTTGATGCATTACTCCGTGCGCTCCACGGACGAAGTGGACGCCTTGGTTCAC
Source organism: uncultured Chthoniobacteraceae bacterium (assembly GCA_964513965.1). Classification (GTDB taxonomy): domain Bacteria; phylum Verrucomicrobiota; class Verrucomicrobiia; order Chthoniobacterales; family Chthoniobacteraceae; genus UBA695. Next base: position 30,180 of record CAZEOO010000019.1, on the reverse strand, counting down.
ATGTCCTCCGCCCATCCCCGGCAATGGCTGGCCATGTTGCTGCCCTTTATCTACGGCAAACCGGGCTACCCCGCCGCCTATTGGGCGCCCAGCATTTACGAATACGCCATCGGGCATTGTTACATCGGCATTCTGCCCTTGATCGGCTTGTTCTTCGCGTGGCTGCGGCCCGAGGCGGACCCCGCTTCGCCGAAAGCGCGCGAACGGCGCTTCCTGGTCTGGTTCCTTGTGGGCGCGGTGCTGGTTTCGCTGGCGATGGCCGCGGGGCAATACACGCCGGTCTATGGCTTCGTGCACCACTGGCTGCCCGGCATGGGCAAGATGCGTTTCCCGGTGAAATTCTTCTTCATCACCTCGCTGGCCCTTGCCATGCTCGGCGGGCTGGGGTTCCAGGCGCTCATCGACGCGGGGGCGGAAGCACAGGCGAAAGTGCGCCGGTGCTGGTGGGTCGCCGCGGGCTTCTTCGGCGTGTTTCTGCTCGGCTTCGTGTTGGCTTTTTGCAGCGACGACTTCGTTCAATTCCTCATGGACCACCCCCGGGTGCCTTCCACGGAACAGGTGGTCGCCGCTTTCACCGATTATGCCTGGGCCGCGCTGTTCTCGCTGGCGGGGCTGGCGCTTTTCGGGCTGCTGGCCTTCCGCAAAGGGCAGGCGCGCTGGGTGCAGGCCGGGATTGTCGTGCTGGCCTTCCTGAACATGTGCCTGGTTTCCCGGCAGCTTGAGCCCACCGCCCCCGGCGGCATTTACACCCGGCGGCCGGAAATGGTTCACGCCAAAATCGGCAACCAGCCGCTCTACCGCCACTGGAGCGTTTACGGCCCCGAAACCCAGCAAACCTTTTACGGCGAGCCGCGCGTGGAGTTGTGGCAATGGGCCATCGACGCGGGCGCGACCAGCCACCTTCAACTCGAAGGCGATGCCGACCTCCTGCCCAAGGGACTGTATTTGAACGACTACGGCAGCTTTTTTGAGGCCATGAAAAAGGTCAACCCGCCATTGAACGAAAAAATGGCCGACCTGATTTCCATGCGCTACGTCATTCGCGGCGCGCCGCCCAGCCAGATTCTTTGGGGCAACGCCTCCCGCGAGATCAGCGTTACGGAGCGCCCCACCGCTCTCCCCCGCGCCTTTGTGGCATCGCGCTGGAAGACGGTGGACGGCGCCAAGAACGGGGTTTGGGATGCCATCGCCGATCCCAAGTTTGACCCTCATTTTGAAGTGATCGTGGAGCCGCTGGCCGGGCAGAATCCCCCCGCCGCCCCCTCCTTCCTCAAGGACGCGCCGATCCAGCCAGTGACCTCGTTCGAGGATCGCGGCCGCTTCGTATCGCTGCAAGCCACGGCCCCGCAAAAGATGCTGCTGGTATTGAATGATACCTGGTATCCGGGCTGGACCGTCAAAGTGGACGGCGTGGAGCAGCCGATCTACCGCGCCAACCTTCTTTACCGGGGCGTATTTCTTGAGCCCGGCACGCACCGGGTCGAGTTCTCCTACTGGCCCACGCACTACACCGCCACGCTTTGCATCTTCGCCCTGGCGCTCGCGGCTTGCGGCGCGCTTTTTGCGGCCTCGCGCTCGCAAGGCCGGCGTTGATGATTCAGCACTCCGAAGAAGGCCATTTTGGGCCAAAAAGACCCTTTTTACCGCTGAAATTGGTTGGTGTTAACAGGCCCTAACAGGGCTTGCCCCCGAGCCCCAGCCTGGCCAGCCGGAACCTCAGCGCCACCCCCAGGCAGCCGAAACCATACTGAACGCTGCGGCGGAAGTTGATGGAGGAGGCTTCCTCGAAATACTTGGTGGGGCAACTGACCTCGCCGATGGGCGCGCCCAGCCACAGCGTTTGGGCGAGGATCTGGTTGTCGAAAATAAAGTCGTCCGAATTGCTTTCGAAGGGGATTTTTTCCAGCAGCTCCCGGGAAAACGCCCGGTAGCCGGTGTGGTATTCCGAGAGCTTGGCTCCCATCAGCACGTTGCCGAAGAACGTCAGGGCGCGGTTGGAAACGTACCGCCACCAGGGCATGCCCCCGCGCCGGGCGCCGCCCCCGAGAATGCGTGAGGCGAGCACGCAGGCGTAGAGCTCGCTGGCGATCATCCCGGCCATGGCGGGAATGAGCCGCGGCGTGTATTGGTAATCCGGGTGCACCATGATGACGATGTCCGCGCCTTGTTCCAGCGCGAGGCGGTAGCACGTTTTTTGGTTGGCTCCGTAGCCGCCGTTTTGTTCGTGCACGTGCACCAGCGTTTTGGGCAGCGTGCGGGCGATGGCCGCCGTTTCGTCATGGGAGGCGTCGTCGACCACGATGATCTCGTCCACCACCTCTTGCGCCAGCACCTCACAGTGCGTTTGCACCAGCGTCTGGGCCGCGTTGTAGGCGGGCATCACGACGATGACCTTTTTTTTGAGAATCATAAGTTAGGGGAGAAAAAAGTTGGGTCCCGCCTATTTGAAAGGGGGCTGGGTTATGCGTTTGAAAATATAAATGGCTCCGTTATCGAGATCGACCTGGTTAATGGGCGTGAAGGTTCGCCAAAACAACTCGGGGCGATACATGTCCTTCCAAAAAACATCAACACGGGCAAAGTATCCATACTTGGTCTGCCCGTTGCCGTATTTCATGATGTTCTCCTGAAGAGCTTTGACGAAGGGGCCAAAGCCGATCAAGTAATCTGGCATTTGCCCGCCTCTGAAATGAATCGAGGGGAAGTCCTTGAACTGGGGGTCGTCGTGATTTTCGAACTGCCAGGCGTACAACGCCTTGGGCGCGTGAAACATCAAGGGGTAGGTGGCGTATTCGGGCACCACGTAGATGGATTGGCCCGGTGCCACGTTTTGGTTGATCCATTGGGCCGTCGGGGTAAACGGGTCGCCCGGGGGATTGAGCAGTTCGCCGAGGTACGCTGCGATGGTCGAGGTCCGGGTGCCAATGTTCGTATTGAAAATATTGGTCGCAAAGACCAGCCCGCCCAGGGTCAGGGCGCATACCGCGCGAAGGGCGGGCGTTTTGACAACCAGCTTCGTCGCCGCGTCGATGGCCGCCACGGCCACGAACACCCACAACGCCACGATGGGACCCGCGTAACGCACGTCTGCCACGACGGTACATGACAAAACCTGGGGCGACAGCATTGAGAGAAAAACGATAAACGCCGCGATGGCAACGCAGGCCCGAAGGAGCAGCCGGTATTTCCGGTAATAAAACACCCCCGCGATCAACGCCGCAGCGATGACGGCCAGGGAGTAATATTCGCATGCATCCAGGTCGCGGAAGTACCAGAAGATCAGTTGAATCCTTTCCCAAAAATCACTCCCGTGGCTCAGTTTGCCCTCCGCCGTCCTGAAAGGGTTCCAAACCAGCGCGGCCACGCCGCAAACGAGCACCTGCGGAGCAAGCAACACGCACCAATCGCGGAGCCGTAGCGCCCATTCGCGCCGTTTCCAGATCAAATAATCCACGACGAGGCAGAGATAAACCACCACGAAAAGCAGGTAGTTCGACAGGAAAAGGCCGATGGAGGCCAGCGCCATCCACGCCAGCGGCCGCCAGCCGCCCCGCCAGTGGTAATAAAGATAGACAATCGCCACCGGGAAAAACACCGAGGGCCCATGGTAACGGCATTGCCGGAATTGCAGCAGGAAGGTGACATTGCACAGGAGCCCCATGGCCACAAGACAGACGATATAAGCGGGCTGTTTGCGCGCCCAATAGAGCATCAGGGCCACGGTTGCCAGGCCAAAAAGAGCGAAGGGGAACCGGGCGCTCCAGGCCGAAACGCCAAAAATCTTGAACGAAAGCGCGGTGCAATACGCGGCCAGGGGCGGCGTGGAGCGGTCGTGGAGGTGGTTGAGCAGGCGGCCCGAGCAGTATGCCACGATGTTGCCGTTATCCAAAAGCGCCGAGGTGTCGCCCGTTTTAAGCACCCCCTTGGCCGTGAGTGCCACCATCGTCTCGTCATCCCACAACGCATAGTGGTCCAAGCGCGCAAAAAGCAGCGCCGCGGCGAGCAGCATGGTGATGGTGAAAATCCATCGAAAAACCCGCTTCGAGCAGCCGGTTCCGGCATTCGACAAGGCGGGTGGGGGAGCAAGGGTGTCCATGGGCAGGGGCGGCAAATCGGGGTTCAATAAATGGAAAAAGGAGCTTCCCTGCAAGTTATTTCCCGCCGCTGTCACTCCACCCGGCCCCGGAGTTTTTTGAGCGCCCCGCGTTTCTTTTTGGAGTCCAGCATCCGGCGCTTTACCCCTCGGGGGCGGGGCCGGTTGCGTCGGCGGGTTTTCTCCTTCTCGGCGCGAGCCTGGGCCTGCCGCTCACGGCGCTGCTCCTCCAGGGCGGCGGCCAGCCGTTCGCGGGCCAACTGCCGGTTCTGGAGCTGCGAGCGCGAATCCTGCACCGTCACGGCAACGCCGCTGGGCCGGTGCCGGAGCGTCACCGCCGTGGAAACCTTGTTCACGTTCTGGCCGCCCGGGCCCGACGAGCGGGCGAAGCTCTCCTCCACGTCGTCGGCGCTCAGCCCCAGGCGGGCCAACCGGGCCGTGAAATCAGTTGCCGGGGAATGCGAAGGAGCGTTCATTAGTGGAGGAGGCGTGCAGTTATGGAGCTTATTATAAAACCCAACGCGGAGGAAGCGAGCAGGGAAGCTGCGGCGATCATCGCCCGCCAACTGCGGAAAAAACCGGCCAGCGTGTTGGGCCTGGCCACCGGCTCCACGCCGTTGCGCCTTTACGAACTGTTGGTGGAAATGGCTGGAGCCGGAGCCCTGGACGCCTCCCGGGCAACCACTTTCAATTTGGATGAATACGTGGGCTTGGCCCCCACGCACCCGCAGAGCTACGCCGCCTTCATGCAGGCCCACCTTTTCAGCCGCCTTAAGGTGGCAAGCTGGCACATTCCCGACGGCTTGGCCCGCGACATCCCGCGGCATTGCGCGCAATATGAGCAGGCCATCGCCGCGGCGGGCGGCATCGACCTCCAGTTGCTCGGGCTCGGCTCCGATGGCCACATCGGTTTTAACGAAGCGGGCTCGTCGCTGGCCTCCCGCACCCGGCTTAAAACGTTGACCGCGCAGACTGTGGCCGACAATGCCCCCCACTTCGCCTCGGCTGCCGAGGTGCCCCGCCATGTCATCACCATGGGCGTGGGCACCATCATGGAGGCCCGCCGCTGCCTCGTGCTGGCCTTCGGGGCGCGCAAGGCCCGGGCCGTGGCGGCCATGGCCGAGGGGCCGGTCGGCGCCTCCTGCCCGGCCTCCGTGCTCCAGATGCACCCCTTTTGCACCTTGATCTTGGACGAACCGGCGGCGGCGGAATTGCAACGCCGGGATTATTACCGCTGGGTTTACGATAACAAGCCCGCCTGGCAGCGGGACGGCGAGGGTTTGTAAGCTTCTCCTGCTTAACGGTGTTGACTCCGCGCCCAAATCCCTCTTATTTCGGGGGAAATGAGAATTGGAACCATGCGCTTGCTCGACGAATGGGTGGGCAAGCCTCTCTGTCTTCTCGCAACGGCGGTTGAAAAAGCCCGCAGTTCCGGCAATGCCGCTCCCCCCGCGCCCGGCAGCCGTCTGCTGGTCCTCAAGCTATCCGAGCAGGGGGCTGTCGTCATGTTGGGCGAGACCTTCCGGCACCTGGAGAAAGTCTATCCGCGCGAGCAGATCTGGTTCCTCGCTTTCGAGGAAAGCCGGGCGATTCTCGACGTCATGGGGCTGGTTCCGCCGGAAAATATTCTCACCATTTCCACCAAGAGCCTGGGGCGCTTCGTAGCCACCACGCTCGCGGCCATGCGGCAAATCTGGCGGCTCAAAGTCGATGCCGTGCTGGACCTGGAGTTCTTCTCTCGGGCCAGCGCGCTCCTGGCCTGGGCCACCGGCGCGCGCCGCCGCACGGGCGTGCACGCCTTCTTTGGCGGCGGGCCGTGGCGGGGGGATTTGATGACCCACCCGGTCAAATTCAACCCGCACCTGCACATCAGCCAGATGTTCACGACACTGGCCGAGGCCGCCATCCTGCCCGAGAACACCCTCCAGCGCATCGACTACACGCCGGAGCCGGTGGAAGTGGTCAAGGAATGCTTTACCCCCACCCCCGAAGAGTCGGCCCGGGTGGATGCCCTGCTGGCTGACTGCGGCTGGGTCGCCGGCGAAAAGATGGTGTTGCTCAACGCCAACACCAGCGACCGGGAATTGATCCCCTTGCGCCGCTGGGGCGAGGAAAATTACGCGGAACTTGGAAAGCGCATCCTGGCCGAATTTCCCGAGGCGCGCGTGTTGCTTACCGGCGCGCCCAAGGAAGCGGCGGCGGTGGTCCGGCTGGGGGAAACCATCGGTTCCCCCCGGTGTCGTTCCGTCGCGGGCCGCACCACGCTGCGGGAACTGCTGGAGCTTTACCGCCGCGCCGCCCTGATGGTCACCAACGACAGCGGCCCCGCTCATTTCGCGGCGCTCTCCCGGCTGCCCGTGGTGGTCCTCTTCGGCCCCGAGACGCCGCAGCTTTGGCGGCCGCTGGGCCCGGAAGTGCGCGTGGTTTATCGCGGACTGGCGTGCAGCCCCTGCTTCACGGTGGATAACGGCCGCCAGAGCGGCTGCCGCAACCCCGTCTGCATGGCGTTCGCGCCCGGCAAGGTATTCGAGGTGGTGAAGGAAGTGCTGGGGCGGAAGGCGTAATCGACCAGGGCCGCCGTGGCCACCGCCCGCGATGCCTTGGCATGAACGCGTGGCGGGCTTGGGGCTTACGGGTGCTGGCGGCGGCAATGGCGATGGGGGGTATGGTTGGCGTGGGTCGCGCCGATGTGGTGGTGGTCCAGAGTGTCCAGCAAAACGGCAGGCCGCCGTTGCAGATGCAGGTGGTCATCAAAGTCAAAGGGCACAAAATCCGCGCCGACATGGGGGACGAAACCAGCCTCATCATGGACACCGTCTCGGGCTCCACCATCACGCTGCGCCACCCGCAAAAGACCGCCATGGAACTCAGCGGCGAAGCGGCCGCCCAGCTCATGGAAAAAGCGGAGGAACTCCACGGCACCCAAATCGGCAAACCCCGGCTGGAATCCGCGGGGAAAGGCACCGAAACCGTCGCCGGGCGCGAAACGCGGCGCTACAGCGCCCAGGCCGGAGCGATGCGCGTGACGTGGTGGGTTGCCCAGAAGCAGGAGGGCTCCGATCCCCTGGCCCTCGCTTTTGAAACGCTGCAAAAAGCGCCCATGGTGCGCCTGGCGGGCGGGCTCACCGGGCTGCCGGACGATCTCCCCGGCGTGCCGGTGAAAACCGAGATGATCGCCCCCGACGGCCGCATCGTCACGAGCACCGTCGTATCGGTTAAAGAAGATCGGTTGGATGCGGTGGACTTTGCCGTGCCGAATGGTTATCGTCGGCTCGCCGGACCGGTTTTCGGTTCGCCCACAGCCACCCCTGCCCGATGAAGATCATTGTTGCCGAAGACGACGCGCTTACCCGCCAGATTATAGTTAAAATCCTCAAGAACCTTGACCACGAAGTCCGGGCCTACGCCACCGGCGACGAAGCCTGGGCCGCCAACGAAGAGGAATTGGCGGACGTCATTTTCAGCGACTGGCTGATGCCCGGCCTCGATGGGCTGGAGCTTTGCAAACGCCTGCGGAAGGCCCAGAACAAGAACTACGTCTATTTCATCCTGGCCACCGGCGGGCGCACCTCCGACGACGACCACGACGCCGCCGTGCGCGCGGGCGTGGACGACTTCCTGGTCAAGCCGATCAACCCCGACGAAGTGTGGCGGCGGCTTTTCGTGGCCCGGCGCATTCTCGACTTCACCCGCCACCTGCGCCGGGTGCGCGCGCTCCTGCCCGCCTGCGCGATGTGCAAGAAAATCCGCGACGACAACGCCTACTGGCACGACTTCGAGGCGTACATTGAGGAGCAGCCCAACGACGAGGCGGACGCCTTCGTTTGCCCGGATTGCCAGCGCAAACAAGCCGAAGCCGCCGCACGTCACCGTTAGCCGCAAGCGCGCAAACTCCCCTTTCCATTTTGCCGCAACCCGGCTAGTGTGGTGCTTCTTAAATAGGGCGACATTAGCCGGAGGCTATTTTTCGCATTTTTCAAGGCGCGAATGTGGGCGGTATCCAAAGATACCGACCGCATGAGCAACGCTGAAAAATCGGAAAAGAGCCCCGGATAATGAGCAGTTATTTAAAAAACACCACACTCGTTTTGCCCTTCGTTCGATGGATAAAGATTACAAAGTCAAACTCGAGATTTTCGAGGGGCCGCTCGACCTGCTGCTATTCCTCATCAAGCGGGACGAGATCGACATCTACGACATCCCCATCGAGCGCATTACCAGCCAGTACCTCGAATACCTGGAGGCGTTCCAGGAACTCGACCTCGACATTGCGGGCGAGTTTGTGCTCATGGCGGCGAACTTGATTTACATCAAAAGCCGCAGCTTGCTGCCCGTGCAGGAGCGGCAGGGCGAAGAGGAGGAAGAAGAGGCCGATCCGCGCTGGGAACTCGTCCGCCAACTCCTGGAATACAAGAAGTTCAAGGATGCCGGGGCGCACCTGGGCGAACTGGAGGCGGCGCAATGCGCGGTTTTCCCGCATATCCCCGAAGCACCCAGCGCCGAACCGGAGCGGCGCATCGAGGAGGTCAGCATTTTCGATTTGATCGCCGCCTTCCAGAAGCTGCTCAAAAAAGCGGCCAAGACGGAGGATTTGCGCGAGATTTTCGAGGAAAACTACACCGTTTCGGACAAGATCGACTGGATGATGAAGGTGACGGCCTCGGGCAAGGTGTTGCGCTTGAGCACCATCTTCGAGGCCTCCGTCTCACGCACCGAAATGGTGGTGACTTTTTTGGCCATTTTGGAACTCACCCGCCTCAAGCAGCTTCAACTGCGGCAGGTGGAAAACTTTGGCGACATCGAGATCCAGCGCCGCGAGGACGCGCCGGAAAGCCCGCATTTTATCGACACCAAGCCCAAGCCCTTCCGCGAACCGCAGGAGGCATAGTGCAGGGCTATTGGCCCTTGCACATTCCCAGCACGCGTTTTAAATACTGGCCGGTGTAGCTGCCCGGGGTTTGCGCCACCGTTTCCGGCGTTCCCTCGGCGATGATTTGGCCGCCGTCCGCGCCGCCTTCGGGGCCGAGATCGATGATCCAGTCCGCGCATTTGATCATCTCCAGGTTGTGCTCGATGACGATCAGGGTGTTGCCCGAGTCGCGCAGCTTAAGAAGCACTTCCAGCAGCTTGTGGATGTCGGCGAAATGCAGCCCCGTCGTGGGTTCGTCCAGGATATAAACCGTGCGGCCCGTGGCTTTCTTGGCCAGTTCCGCCGCGAGCTTCACGCGCTGGGCCTCGCCGCCGGAGAGCGTGGTGGCCGATTGCCCCAGGCGCACGTAGCCCAAGCCCACGTCCTGCAAGGCGACCAGCTTGTCGCTCACGGTGGAGACGTTGCGGAAGAAGCGCACGGCTTCATCCACGGTCATATCCAGTATGTCGGCGATGTTCTTGCCCTTATAGGTGATCTCCAGGGTTTCGCGGTTGTAACGGCGCCCTTTGCACACCTCGCACTCCACGTACACGTCGGCCAGGAAGTGCATCTCGATTTTAATCATGCCGTCGCCGCCGCAATGCTCGCAGCGGCCCCCTTTGACGTTGAAGGAAAAGCGCCCGGGATCGTAGCCGCGCACGCGCGAGGGCGGAAGCTGCGCGAAAAGCGAGCGGATGGGGCCGAACGCGCCGGTGTAGGTGACGGGGTTCGAGCGCGGGGTGCGCCCAATGGGGGTTTGGTCGATGACGATGGCTTTGTCCACCTGGTCCAAGCCGAGGATGGCCTTGTGGTTGCCCGGGCGCTCCTTGGAGCCGTAAAAATGGCGGAAGAGCGCGCGCCGCAGGATGTCGTCCACAAGCGTCGATTTGCCGCTGCCGGAAACGCCCGTGACGCAGGTGAAGCAGCCGAGCGGGAAGGCGGCGGAGACCCCCGCGAGGTTGTTCTCGCTGGCTTCCTGAACGGTGAGCCAGCCGCTGGAGAGCGCCCGCAGGTTGAGCGCCAGTTCCCGCTTGCCCTGCGGGGGTACGCGGTGGCGCGGCACGGGAATGGAGAGCCGCCCGGTGAGGTAATCGGCGGTGAGCGAGCCTTCGGTAGCCAGCACTTGCTCCAGCGTGCCTTGGGCGACGAGTTGCCCGCCGCGAACGCCCGCGCCGGGGCCGAGATCGACAATGTAATCCGCCGCGCGAATGGTGTCCTCGTCGTGCTCGACGACGATGACGGAGTTGCCCAGGTCGCGCAGGCGGCGCAGCGTGGCGATGAGGCGGTCGTTGTCCCGCTGGTGCAGGCCGATGGAGGGCTCGTCCAGCACGTAGAGCACGCCCGCAAGCCCCGAGCCGATCTGCGTGGCCAGGCGAATGCGCTGCGCCTCGCCGCCGGAAAGCGTGCCGCTTTCGCGGTCGAGCGTAACGTAATTCAAGCCCACTTCGTCGAGGAACGAGAGGCGCGCCAAAATTTCGCGCATCACTTCCGAGGTGATGAGCATTTGTTGCGGCGTCAGCTTGAGGTGTTCCAGGAATTCCCGCGCGTCGCGGATCGTCAAATGGCACAAGCCCTGGATGCCGAGTTCGCCGCCGGTGGCGTCCGCGAGGGTCACGGCCAGGATCTCCGGCTTTAGCCGCGCGCCGTGGCAGACGGTGCATTCGCGGCGGCTCATGTACGCGCGGATTTGCAGGCGGCGCAGCTCGCTTGCAGTCTGGTCGTAAAGCCGGGTGAGGTTGACGACGACGCCCTCGAACGGCTTCTGGATGCGCGTGGAGCGGGAACTGCTTTCCATGTGGAGTTCCACCGCGCGGTCCCCGGTGCCGAAAAAGAGCGCGTGCTTGAAACGCTCGGGCAGGTCAGCGAACGGCGTATCCATGGATACTTTGTAAGCTTTGGTAAGCGAGAGCAGCATGGCCCGGTAGTAACCGTGCATCCGCTTGGTGGCCTTCGCCCACGGCACCACGGCCCCGTCCTCCAGGCTTTTGGTGGCATCGGGCACGATCAGGTCCGGGTCGCACACCAGTTCCGTGCCCAGGCCGCCGCAGGCCGGGCACGCGCCTTCGAGGCTGTTGAAGGAAAAATGCTTCGGCGTGAGCCGCGGGATGGTGAACCCGGTTTCCGGGTTGGTGAAATCCGTGGAATAGCGGTGCTCGCTCCAGCCGGATTCGCCTTGCGCCTGGGTGAGCGCGGAAAGCCGCCCGTGGCCCCATTTGAGAGCAGTCTCCACCGAGTCGGCGAACCGTTGGCGCGCGCCGTCGCGGACCACCAGGCGGTCCACCACGGCCTCGATCTGGTGCTTGCTCGTTTTGTCGAGCTTCACCGGCTGCTGCGGGTTGCCCAGTTCTACGATCTGCCCGTCCACGCGCGCCCGCACGAACCCCTCGCGCTTGATTTTTTCAAGCACATCGCGGAATTCCCCCGCCTGCCCCTCCACAATCGGGGCGAGCAGGATGAGCTTCGTCTCTTCGGGAAAACCGAGCAGCGCGTCCACGATGGATTGCGTGGTCTGCTTGAACACCGGCGCGCCCGTCGCGGGGTCGTGCGGCTGGCCGATGGCGGAGTACAAGACGCGCAGGTAATCGTAAATTTCCGTGGTGGTGGCGATGGTCGAGCGCGGGTTGTTGGCGCTGCTGCGCTGCTCGATGGCGATGGCCGGGGAAAGCCCCTCGATGAAGTCCACGTCCGGCTTCTGCATCTGGTCCAGGAACTGCCGCGCGTAGGCCGAAAGGCTCTCCACATAACGGCGCTGGCCCTCGGCGTAAAGCGTGTCGAACGCCAGCGAGGACTTGCCCGAACCGCTCAGCCCGGTCATGACGACGAGCTTGTGCCGGGGAATCTCCAGCGATAGATTCTTCAGGTTATGCTGTCGTGCGCCTGTGATTTTGATTGTCTCCGCAGCCATTTTGCAGGATTTGTGGAAATAACCACAAAAGCACAACCCCCACAATAGCTCCAGAGATAATTCAATGAGCAACGAATCGGTTACGTTTACACACGAGGAGTGGATGGATTTCCGGCAGAGGTATAGCTCCATGAAGCATACCTTGAACAACGCCTTGGCGGTGTTTATGGCGCTGGCCGAATTGGCCCAGCGCAATCCCGAAAATTATGAGAAGCTCGCAAAGTCGGTGGGCACGCGCGCGCCGGAAATCGCCACGCTCATCCAGGATTTTTCCGTTTACCTCGACACCAAGGGGCCGCCCCCGCCCTTACGATAGAGCGTACTAATCAGCTACGAATGGAAAAGCCGCTGACGCCCACCAGCGCGTCCGCCGCCGGGGGCTGGGTCGCAATCCCTTTGATGAAACCCGCAAGTTCGCTTTCCGTGATGGCGGCCAGGAAGGCGTCCAGTTCCGAAGGTTCGCCGCCCACCAATAATTCCACGCGGCCATCGGCCAGGTTGCGCACCCAGCCGATTACCTCAAACCCCTTGGCAAGGTAGCGCACGGTGTAGCGGAAGCCGACCCCCTGCACCCGTCCCTCGTAGAATACATGCCTTGCGATCATGCGGTCCTTTTGCTCTAGGCTTAAGGCCGGTCGGTGAGCAGTTGCCCCTCGGGGGCCGGGAAAGCGGAATCGGAAATGAGGATCGACGAGGCCGGGTCCGGGTCGGCGTAATCGACGGGGCGCGGCAGGTTGCCAATGGTCTGGTCCTCGGGCTGCGTTTCGGCGATGTTCACCGGCGTGCCCTCGCGCACGAGCGCGAAGAATTTCGCGGCCACGTTCTTGTGCAGCCGCAGGCAGCCGTGCGAATGCGGCACGGGCCACACGCAGCCCTGGTGGAAGCCGTATTGCGGCGCGAACTCAACCCAGTACGGCATTGGGTAGCCGACGTAGGTGCCGGTGCCCGCGCCCGCCTTGGCGGGAACGATGGTGCCGCCCTTGGCGTAGAAGCCGTAGGAGGCGGACCGCTTGTGAGCCGTCTTGATGGTGACGTGGAAGTTGCCCTTCGGGGTCGGCTTCTCGGGCACGCCCACACAGGTGGCGGCCACCAGCAGCGGTTTGCTGCCTTCCATCACGTAGACCTGCTGTTTGGAAAGCGAGACCTTCACCTGCACGTTGGCGGGGTTCTGCGGTTTATAGGCGACCGGGTTGGGGTTGCTCCTGCGGACGGTGGCGCAGCCGCCCAAAACCACAAGGGCCGCGGCCGCCGCGGTGACGGCGAAAAAGCGGGAAAGTTTCATGGCTCCAATCCAGATCAAGCGGGGCTTTTTGTCAAACCATCCCCGCTGGACGGCCCTAATTTTCCCCCTGCTGGCGCAGGAGTTCCTCGAACTCCCCGGAAACGTTGGCGTAGTAAGGGTAATCCGTGGCGGGGGCGGAAGCGGGCCGGAAGCGCCAATGCTTGTAGGCCCACAGGTAAAACTCGGGCCGCTCGCGCACGCGCGATTCGTAGAAATCCCAGCAAGCTTGCGCGATCTGCTGCACACTTGCCCCCTCCGGCAGTTGCAGAGCCGGGTTGATGACCACCCGGCAACGGCCGTCGGGCAGGGGAATGCCGTCCACCGGGAACATGAGGGCTCCACCCCTCTGGGCCAGCACGGCATGCATCATCGTCACGCACATCTTGCGCCCGAAGGCGTTGATGGCCACGGCGGCCTGGCTCGGCGGCACCGTCAGATCCACCAGCATCCCGGCGGCTTCATGGTGCTTCACCCGCTTGAGGAGCCGGATCATGGATTTATCCTGCTCAATGAGCGTGTGGCCCGAAACCTCCCGGGCCCGTTTGAAGAAACCGCCCAGGCGCGGGTTCTTGAACGCCTCGGCCACGATCATCGTGTGCACCCCCAGGAAGCCGAAGGCGTGGCTGGCCCACTCGAAGTTGCCCCAGTGGATACACATGGAGACGGAGCCGTGCTCGCGGCTTTCCCGCAGGAGGGCTTCCTCATCCACAACCACTTCGATGTAGCGCCGCCAGTTTTTCGGCGTCAGGCTGGGGCTCCAAAAGAGGTCCAGCATCGTGCGGGCGAAGATTTGGTAAGAGCGCCGGGCGATCCACTCCCGCTGGGCGAGCGGTTTTTCAGGGAAAACGCACCCCAGGTTGGCCAGAGCCACCTTGCGGCCCCGGGAATCCAGGTGAAACGCCACCCAGCCGAGCGCGTCCGCGATCCAGACACACACCCTTCGCGGAATACAGGGAATGGCCCGGGCAAGGGCCGCGCAGAAAAGCCACTCCAGGCGGCGGCGGAACTCTTTGAAAAAGGAGGGTTGCATGGTTGACGAAAGGCGGTTCTTGCAGTAAAGCGCATCTAGCTAGCTTTACAAAAGAGAATTTCAAAATCCCCTCCCGGTTCCTTCGCCCACCTTCGGCCGGTGCAGAGAACTCAAAATAAAGAGATATTCCCCTTGCATGGCTCCCCGAAAGCCGCTAAGTATTCGCGCTCCATTTTCGGGCACCTCCGATCCCTATGGCGAAAACGAAACAAGACCAAGTGACAGATTCCACCGGTAAAGCCGCGCACGCCAGCGCGTCCAAACCGGCCTCCGCCCCCTCGTCCTCCGCGTCCAAAGATCAACCAGGTAAAGCCATGCCCAAACCCAATCCAAAACCCGCATCCGGTGCTCCCGCACCCACCACCGCCAAAGCCGCAGCCGCTCCCGCGGCCAAAGCGAGCGACAAGGTTGAAGTCAAAATGTCGCCCTTCTTGAAAAAACAGAAGGAACGCCTGCTCGCCTTGCGCGACGGCATGCTCGACTCCATGGCCGGAGTGGCCAAGGACAACCTGCGTTCCCGCGCCGAAGGCAGCGAAGCCAGCGCCTTCGGAATGCACCAGGCCGACGCCGGCAGCGACGCCTACGACCGCGATTTTGCTTTGAGCCTCCTTTCCCAGGAGCAGGACGCCCTTTACGAAATCGAGGAAGCCCTCAAGCGCGTCGACAACGGCACCTACGGCATCTGCGAGATCAGCGGGAAACCGATTCCGCATCCGCGGCTTGAAGCCATTCCGTTTGCGCGCTATACCGTGGAGTGCCAGTCGCAAATCGAGAAGCAGCACAAGGCCATCCGCGTGCGGCAACCGGTCACCTCGCTCTTCGGTCTTACCGAGGAGGAAGGCGGCGCCAGCGGCGAGGGCGAGGAAGAGGAATCCTCTTCAAGCGATTTGAAAGAGTAGCTTTTTTAAGAAGAACAGACTATGCCTAGAGACATCATCACGCTCGAGTGCACCGAGGCCAAGGCCGAGGGCAAGCCCGCGTCCCGTTACGTCACGACACGGAATAAAAAGAGCCCGAACACGCCCAACCGTCTCGAGAAGAAGAAATACAACCCCTTCCTGAAGCGGCACACGCTCCACCGGGAGGTCAAATAACTTATGCAGCCGAAGACTCCGCAACGCCGTTCCAACTTCCGCCGCGCCAACCGCACGATGCCGCACCGGCGCATCGACGTTGGCATCGACGCGATTGATTACAAAAACCCCGAAATCCTGAAACGCTTCGTTACTGAAGCGGGCAAGATCCTGCCCCGCCGCGCCACCGGCCTCCCGGCTGCTTTCCACCGGAAAGTGACCCGCGAGATCAAGCGCGCCCGTGCGGTGTTGCTGATGAAATAGTTCGGGGTAGCCCGAACCATTTTCGGCGTTCAATTTTAAGCGTCACCGGAGAGCCGGTGACGCTTTTTGTGCTGCCCGCATATCGTGACAGGTGGCTGAGTGGGAAGTGACGCGGAGAATTGATTCTCACGCAAAGGAACAGAGAAGGGGTGTTTGAACGGATGCTTTCCTCTTCAAGGTGGGTTCTGCGGGTGGGCTTCGTGCCTTCGCGCCTTCGTGCCTTCAAAGAAAAATGAGGAGGAAGGCAGTTATGGAGGAACCGAATTTCAGACCCTCACACGGCAGCACTCCAAGCCTGGTGGAACGTCTCGGGGCCACCCTTGCTTCCGTGCCTTGTCGGATCATCTGGCCCGCCCCGGGGCTGATTCTCCTGTTTTCCTTTTCGTTCGAGATTCCAGGCTCTTTCTGTAAACGGCGCGCCGTATATTTTACACGAAGGCACGAAGGCGCGAAGGCGCGAAGAAAAGGCAATCGGAAAAAGCAGCTGCTTTCGGTGGGTGGCGCCCTATTTTGATGATTTTTCTCAACCGACGCACCGGGAGAATGGAACTCCCGATGCGCGGGCCGTGTTTGGTAACGGGCCTCCTAGGGCGATGGCATCATCATCAACGGCGAACCCTTATCCAAGTTTGAAGGTGCATGCATTTGCATGCGCTTCGATTGAAGGTGCATGCATTTGCATGCGCTTCGATGGAGTCGGCGGAATCACCGTTGCTGTCGCGGCCAGTTGAAAAACAGAACTCTTTGCGACTTTGCGTGAATTTTACGGGCAGGGACGGGAGAATCTATAACACCCACGTAAACGCTTGCTTTCCTCTGTAGAACCGCTAGATTTGCCCCTCTTTGCCCGTTACAGGTCCGTCAAAACGGCGGCCCGGGCAATGGAAATAATGGCAACCGTGGTATGGCTGCCAGATTCACAGGGCTTTTAAGTCCCGGGACTCTGGCGGAAGTTTAGAACTGATATGAATCAGGAGATGCAAGAACTGATCGCGAAAACGTTTCGCGATTTCAAAGAGGGCTCCATCGTCAAGGGACGCGTCCTCGAAATTCGCCCTCGCGAAGTGCTCGTAGACATCGGCTACAAGAGCGAAGGCGTCATTCCCCTTTCCGAATTCGACGACATGGAAGACCTCCAGGTCGGCGATGAGGTCGAAGTGCTCCTCGTCCGTCTCGAAAATGACGAGGGCATGGTGGTCCTTTCCAAGGAAAAAGCCGCTTACAAGCAGAACTGGGACAAGATCGTGAAGGTCTTCCAGGATGGCGGCCTCATCAAGGGCAAGGTCAAGGCAGTCGTCAAAGGCGGCCTCACCGTCAACATCGGCGTCGAGGCGTTCCTGCCCGGCTCCCAGATCGACATCATCCCGCCCAAGGATCTTTCTCAATTCGTCGGCAACACCTACGACTTCAAGATCGTCAAGATCAACGACGACCGCAAGAACGTGGTCCTTAGCCGCCGCGAGATCATCGAGCAGGAACGCGCCGACAAGCGCGCCCAGTTCCTCGAAAACGTCAAGGTCGGCGACATCGTCACCGGCGTGGTCAAGAACCTCACCGATTTCGGCGCGTTCATCGACCTCGACGGCATGGACGGCTTGCTGCACATCACCGACATGACCTGGGGCCGCCTTGGCCACCCGAGCGAACTGCTCAAGGTGGGCCAGGAACTCAAGGTCATCGTGCTCGACATCAACAAGGAGAAAGAGCGCGTTTCCCTGGGCCTCAAGCAGACCCAGAAGAACCCGTGGGAAGAGACCGAAAACCGCTTCCCCATCGGCACCAAGATCAAGGGCAAGATCACCAACCTCGTTCCCTACGGCGCGTTCGTGGAGATCGAAGAAGGCGTCGAAGGCCTCATCCACGTGTCCGAACTCTCCTGGACCAAGCGCATTACCCGTCCCTCCGACGTTCTTACCGTCGGCCAGGAAGTGGAAGCCGTGGTCCTCGGCGTCAACAAGGAAGAGCAGAAGATCAGCCTCGGCGTCCGCCAGCTCGAACCCAACCCGTGGGACGAGATCGAGCACAAGTACCCGATCGGCAAGCAGGTCAAGGGCGTGGTCCGCAACATGACCGCCTATGGTGCTTTCGTCGAACTCGAAGAAGGCATCGACGGCATGATCCACGTCTCCGACATGAGCTGGACCCGCAAGATCAACCACCCGAGCGAAATGCTCAAGAAGGGCGACGAAGTCGAAGCCGTCGTGATCGACATCGACAAAAACGCGCAGCGCATCAGCCTGGGCGTCAAGCAGCTCGACGAAGACCCGTGGAAGGTCATCGACACCCGCTACAAGATCGGCGATCTCGTCAAGGGCAAGGTCACCAAGCTCGCCAGCTTCGGCGCGTTTGTGCAGCTTGCCGACGACATCGACGGTTTGGTCCACATCTCCCAGCTCAGCGAAGAGCGCGTGGAGAAGGTCAAGGACGTGCTCAAGGTTGGTCAGGAAGTGGAAGCCCGCGTCATCAAGGTCGACAAGACCGAGCGCCGCATCGGGCTTTCCATCAAGGCCGCCAACTACTCCGAAGACGAGCTCCGCAAGGAAACGGAAGCCTTCGACAGCATCCGTCCCGGCGAAGACCTCGTGGGCTTGGAGCAAGCCTTCCAGGCCGCCGAAGAGGAATACCGTCCCGGCGAAGGCAAGAAGTAAGCCTTACTTCCAAGACAGTTATCGTAAAACCCCGGTCAGCAATGGCCGGGGTTTTTTTATGCCAATTGGATGGAAATATCCCGCCGCTTGCAGCGCGGAGCGCCAAAGGTGCGGCATACCAGCCCAGCCCAACGGGCTGGGTCTGCCCGAATTGGGATAGAGCAGGGCTGATGGCCCGGCGCATTAACGCGCTGTCCCAATGCGCCGGGCTTACAGCCCTGCGCTCTGTTGCTGAATCTACCTGGGCCGTTGGCCCAGGCTGGTATGCTTTCGGGCCTTTGGCCCTTTCCAAATATCCCGCCGCGTGTGGTGGTATGGTTTACTGCGGCTCGTTGCCATTCCCGCCGCCGAGGGTGAAATACCGGTTTTGCCCTTGCAGCCAGGCCCGCACCAGCACGGGAGTGCCTTTTTTGACGCCTTGCGCGATGCGCCCCGCATCGGTGGCGTTTTTCACCGGCTTGCGGTCGATTTCCGTGATGACTGCGCCTTGCCGCAGCCCCGCGCGATAGGCGGCGGAATCCTGGGTGACTTCCCGGACCAGCGCCCCTTGGAGATTGGCGGGCGCGCTGAGTTCCTCGCGGGTTTCGTTGTCCAGGTCCGCGAGCCGCATGCCGTCCAGAATGGAACCGGCGGCGGGCGCTTCGTCGTTGCCCGAGATCGTCGATTCCTTCTGCGGCAGTTCGCTCAGTTCCGCTTGCAGATCCTTTTCATTGCCGTCGCGCAGAATTTTCAAACTGACTTTCGAGCCCGGCGGCAGCACGCCCACCATCAGGCGCAGTTCGCGCGGGCCTTCCACTTTCTTGCCATTGAATTGGGTGATGACGTCGCCGTTTTCCAGGCCCGCCTTTTCAGCCGGGCTGCCCGGGGCAACGTCGGCCACCAGCGCGCCTGAGGTGTCCTTGAGCTTGAAGGCTTCGGCCAGTTCCGGCGTGACCGGCTGGATAACGGTGCCCAGATATCCTCGGATCACCCGCCCGTTTTTGCGGATGCTTTGCAGCACCTCCCGGGCGAGGTTGGAGGGGACCGCGAAACCGATGCCCTGGTTGCCGCCGCTGCGGCTGTAAATGGCCGTGTTGATGCCCAGGAGCCGCCCGGCGGTATCGACGAGCGCGCCGCCGGAGTTGCCGGGGTTAATCGAGGCGTCCGTCTGGATGAAGTTCTCGTAATCCACAATGCCCATGCCGCCCCGGCCCAGGCCGCTCACAATGCCCATGGTGACGGTCTGCGCGAGCCCGAAGGGGTTGCCCACGGCGAGCACGATGTCTCCCACGCGCGCCTGGTCGCTATCGGCAAACTCCAGCACCGGTAGGCCCGAGGCTTCGATTTTGAGCACGGCCAGGTCTGTGCCCGGGTCCATGCCGATTTTCTTCGCCTTGAACTCCCGGCGGTCGGCCAGGCGGATGGAAATTTCGTCGGCGGCTTCCACGACATGCCGATTGGTGAGGATGTAGCCGTCCGGGCTGACGATGACGCCCGAGCCCAGCCCCCGCTGCCGTTCCATGCCGCCTCCCGGGCCGGGCATGCCGAAAAAGTCGCCCAACCCCCGGGGAATGCGGACGGTTTTGCTGGTCTGGATGCTGACGACGCTTGGGGCGGCGTGTTCCACCACCGGGGCGAAGCTCGACATGCAGCCCCAGGGCGGAACTGCCGTGCCGGTGGCCGCGCTGGTGGCGGTGACGGTGACGGTGGCGGTTGGAGTCGCCGCTGGCGTGGTCGCCGTCGTAACGGCGGTTTGGATCACGGGCTCGCCCGGTGTGCCCGCCGCCGTGGTGCTGGTTCCGGGTCCCGTGGGTTCGGACGGCTCAGCCATGGCGGCTGGAGCGCCGCTCCAGAAAACCAACCCTGTCGCGAATGCCAGTGCCGTTGCCGCCCGTGTGATCCTGTTCATAAAGATGGAGATTTGCCGAAGGAGAATCGCGCCGCGCGCGGGCTGCCGGGGGTGAAATTCTGTCATCTTGCCTGGCGGGATGGGGGAAGGTACGCTGCACGCCATGACCAAAGAGGAAGTGATCGCCACCCTCGACTCCATTGCCCGGCTGCTGGAATTGAAAGGAGAGAACCCGTTCAAGATCCGCGCCTACCAGAATGCTATTCGGGCGCTGGAAACTTTCTCGGGCCATTTCGGGACGCTGGTGGCCGAGGGACGCTTAAGGGAAATCCCGGGCATCGGGCAGGCGATTTCCGACAAGATCACCGAGTTGGTGAATACGGGCCGCCTTGCCTATTACGAGGAGCTGAAGGCGGAGTTCCCGGCCACGATTTTCGAGCTTTTCGAACTGCTGGGCCTCGGGCCGAAGAAGATCCGGGCGCTTTACGACCACCTGGGCGTGGCCTCCATCGAGGCGCTGGAAGCCGCTTGCAAGGCGGGCAAGGTGGCGACGCTGGCCGGGTTTGGCGAAAAGACGGCGGCGAATATTCTTCACGCCATCGAAGAGCGCAAAAGCGTCGCGGGCAGCTTCCTTTTGGCCACGGCGACCGTGGCCGCCGACCTGATTTACGGCGACCTGCGCCTGCACCCGGACGTGGACCAGGTGGCCGTGGGCGGCAGCACCCGGCGGCGCAAGGAGGTGGTGCACGATCTCGATTTCGTGGTTTCCTCCAAGTACCCGCAGGAGATTACGGCCTTCTTCACTTCGCACCCGCTGGTGGAGAGCATTCTCGTGAGCGGCGCGACGAAATCGAGCGTGCGGCTCAAGAACGGGTTGCAAGCCGATTTGCGCGTGGTCACCAACGAGCAGTATCCCTTCGCGCTCAATTATTTCACCGGCAGCAAGGAGCACAACATCGCTCTGCGCAGCCGGGCGCTGGCGCGTGGCTGGAGCCTCAACGAATACCGGCTTTCCCCCGTTGTGGAAGGCAAGGTGGAGCCGCAGCCGATCCCGGAAATCCATGAGGAGCGCGATCTTTACCGCGCCCTGGGGCTGGACTACGTGGAACCCGAATTGCGCGAGAACTTGGGCGAGATCGCCGCCGCCGAAACGCACACGCTGCCCCGGCTGGTGGAGTTGCCCAATTTGCGCGGCACCTTCCATTGCCACACCACTGCCAGCGACGGGCGTTCGACGCTGGAGGAGATGGTCAACGCCGCGCGCGACCTGGGCCTGGATTACCTGGGCATCGCCGACCACTCCAAGGCGTCGTTCCAGGCGCACGGGCTGGATGAGGCGCGGCTCGCGGGGCAGTTGGAGGAGATCGCCCGGCTCAATGCGGAGATGGAGGGAGACTTCCGCATTTTCACCGGCATTGAAGTGGATATTTTGAAAGACGGCTCGCTCGATTTTTCGGACGAAGTGCTCGCCCGGCTCGATTACGCCGTGGCCAGCGTCCACTCCGTGTTCAACCTATCGGAAGCGGAGCAAACACAACGGATCATCCGGGCCATGGAGAACCGTTACGTGACCTTCCTGGGCCACCCCACGGGGCGGCTGCTGCTCACGCGCAAGGAATACGCGCTGAACCTGCCCGCCGTCATCGAGGCGGCGGCGGAGACGGGGACGATCATCGAACTCAACGGCTCGCCGCAGCGGCTGGACCTGGACTGGCGCTGGTGGCCGCTGGCGAAGCGAAAAGGGGTGCGCTGCGTTATTACTCCCGACGCGCACGACACCGCCGGGTTCCATCACCTTTGGTTTGGCATCGCCGCCGCCCGCAAGGGCTGGCTGACGAAGCAGGATGTGGTCAATACGCTGCCGCTGGGGAAAATCGAAGCGGTGCTGGGAGAGAAACGGAAGAAATAGAACAAATCAGGACGGCAAGTAAGTCCGTCTCCGAAACGCTCCGGGGGTGTTGCCTGCTTCCCGCCCGAATACGCGGCTGAAGTGGTAGCGGTTGGCAAAGCCGGTGGCCTCCGCAACTTCTTTAATAGAGAGATCCGAGTAGCGCAATAAGCGGCATGCCTCGATAATGCGCCGCCGCAGGACAAACGCCATCGGGGTGGCTCCCGATTCCTCCTTGAACCAGCGGATCAAAGCGTTGGGGCTTAGCCCGGCCGCAGCGGCCAGTTCGCTCAAATCGGGCGGCGTGGCGAGGCGTTGCTCGATCAAAGTGCAGACCCGTCGCAGCCGTGCCGACTGGCAGCGGTTCTCTCCGCCCGGATGTTCGCTCCAGAGCGTGTGCAGCCAGGCTTTTGCCAAGTGTCGGAGCGTATCCATGGATGCTTTCCGGGCCAGGACGGCGCGTAATCGGGCCGCGATGGCCGCCGACAGCGGAGAGAGCTTTTGCACGATTTCTTTCCGGTCCTGCGGCGTTTGCAGGGGCGTCGAAAAATGCAGCCAGAGGTGGTTCACGCTCTCGTCCCGCGGGGGCACGCAATCGAAGACCACGAATGGGGGCAGGAGCACCACCATCCCGGGGCGGAGTTCGATTTCTTCCGCGCCTATCCGCACCGCCGCGCCGGGCTGGGCATTGTGGTAAAGCCGCCAAAAGGGACTGCAAACCCGGGTATAGGCCCACTGGTCATCGAGTGTGATCCGGCCCGCTTCGTGGATCTGGAAAGCCCCGCCCTCCAGCCCGTCCGGAATCGCGGCCAGCCGTACGCCGCAGGACGTAAAGGGGTCGTTCCATTGGGGTGGGGTGATTTTAGATACAACTCTGCGCATTCCAGGCATTGATGGTTACAGCAATATCATCACAATGGAAAGATCATATATACACACCATGTCTCTCCAACTTGCTCTTGAGCTGCTCAATCTAAACGGCCCCGCGCCGCAGCGCATTCCGGTAATGGAACACTGCAACGGCTGTTCGCGCGAGGCGGTGCATCGCCTCACCGGCTTTGATCCCCTGGCTTCTCCTTCCCCGGGGATCACCTCGATTTACCGCAAGCTCGCGGAGAAACTGGAGGTGGACCTGTTTTGGGGCGTCGGGCCACTTCCGGACGACACCGAGACGCACGATTGGAGCGACGGCCAGACCGTGAAGTTGACGCGGGAAGGCCACCGTGCGGTGCAATGGGGGATTTTTCACGCCGGCTCCCAGGAGGGCGGCCGCCATTTCCTTCACGTGCCGAAACCGGAATCGGTTGAGGAGGCGCTTCAATTTGAACCGCTGACTTATTTTCCCGAAACCGTGGAGGAATATTCCGCGCGGTTCCAACGCGAGCACGACCAGTTTCAAGCACTCGCGGGCGGGGTGGGGTATGTGATCCCCAATCACTACACCACGGCTTTTCATTGGGCGCTGGCGGTCTTTGGGTTCGAACTGCTTTGCGAGGCGGGCCTGGAGGAAAAGGAGTTCGCCGCTTTGATGGAGCGGTTTGTGGAAATCTCGGTGCGGATTACGACCGCCTGGGCGAAGGTGCGCGGGCTCAAAGGCTTTATCTGCCATGACGACCTGACCATGACCAGCGGCCCCATTTTCCCGCCCGATTGGTACCGTCGCCACATCTTCCCCCATTACCCGCGCATTTTTGAGCCGCTTAAAAAAGCGGGGGTGCCGCTCATCTTTACCAGTGACGGAAACTGCTCCTGTTTTGTGGACGATATTTTCGGCGCGGGCGCGGACGGCTTGAATTTTGAATCCACCGTGAGTCTGCGCGATTTGGTGGAGCGGCATGGCGACAAGATTCTCATCGGCAACCTCAACAGTGACACCATCGCCCGGGGTCCGATTGAAAAAATCGAAGCCGAAGTGCGCGCCTGCATTGACGTTGGGCGGCACGCCCCGCGTTTTGTGATGAATGTAGGCGGCGGTTTAACTCACGATATGCCCGCCGAGCACCTTGAGGCTTATCTGAAAATCCGGAGCCAACTTTGTCGTGAGGCGAGAAACGGGGCGTAGGTGCTCAAAAATCTACATTGCCAACTGGGTGCTGTGTATAAAATAAGCCAATCTGGCGCGATTTGGTTTTAATTATCCACTCTTTTTGGATTGCTTTTGCCGGTGTGCGTAAATATCCACACTTTTTTACAGAGAAGGGGGATTCCGGGGCCGAGGAAAGCCCCATCTTGGCATAAGGGGTGCTAACGAGAGCCGTCACCTTGTCCCGCGGGCAGGTCAAACCACTTCCTCCCCCCGCGTGGCGGCCACACCACATCCCAAACCACAAATGAACACCCGTCTCACGCGGCTGGCGTGCGCGGCGGCTTTGGCTTTTTGCGCCCTTGCCCCATGCCCGGCTTCCGCCGCTTCCGATCCCGTCGCCCCGAAACCCACCCCCACCGTTGAGCAGCGCCTCGCGGCGATGGAGGCTTACTTCCAAAACTCCGATCCCGCCGCCGCGCTCGTGGACGCCAAGGGCCAAAAGGTGGACGGGCTTACGACGCCGGTGGTGGGGGTACCCGGCCCCGGGCATAACACCTGGATGATGCTTTCGGCGGCGGCGGTGCTCTTTATGACGCTGCCCGGGTTGGCGATTTTCTACGGCGGCCTGGTGCGCCGCAAAAACGTGCTTTCGATTTTGGCGCAATGCCTCGGCGTCACCTCGCTGGTAACGGTGATCTGGTGGGCCGTCGGCTATTCGCTGGCGTTCGCGCCGGGCGGGTCGTTCCTTGGGACGATTTACGGCGGGTTCGATTACGCGTTCCTGCGCGGGGTGACTTCCACGCCCAACCCGAGCTATTCGCCCTGGGTTTCGCACAATGTCTTTTCGATGTTCCAGTTGATGTTCGCGATCATCACCCCGGCGCTGATTATCGGCACCGTGGCGGAACGGATGCGCTTCCAGGCGATCCTGACGTTCGTGGGGATTTGGATGTTCCTGGTGTACCTGCCCATCACGCACATGGCCTGGGGGTCGGACGGCCTCTTCAACGGCGTTTGGAACCCGAAAGCGCCGATCCGGGCGATTGACTTCGCGGGCGGCACGGTGGTGGAGATGGCCTCGGGCTGGAGTTCGCTGGTGCTCTGCCTCATCGTGGGCCGCCGGTTGAACTACGGCAAGGAACTCTTCGCGCCGCACAGCATGGTCTTCTGTATGGTGGGCGCGGGAATGCTGTGGGTGGGCTGGTACGGATTTAACGCCGGAAGCGCCGTGGCTGCGGACGGCATTGCTTCCAACGCGTTCCTCACGACGACGCTGGCCGGGGCCGTGGCAAGCGGCGCTTGGGCGCTGGCGGAGTGGTTCGTGCGCGGCAAGGCGAGCGTGCTCGGGTTCTGCTCGGGCATTGTGGCGGGCTTGGTGGCCATCACCCCGGCCTGCGGTTTCGTGAACGCTTCGGGCGCGATTGCCATCGGGCTCGTGGGCGGCATCGTTCCCTTCCTGGCCGTTTATAAATTGAAGGCGTGGCTGAAGTATGACGATTCGCTGGATGTCTTTGGCGTGCATGGCGTAGCCGGAACGCTCGGGATGCTGTTGACCGGGCTTTTGGCCGACGTCGCCGTGAACCCGAACCTGACGGGAGCCGCCGCCCAGGCCAACGGGCTGGCCGCGCTGGTGGGCCACGGGCTTTGGCTCGAACAGCTCAAGGCGATGGGCATTACGTTTGTGATCGCGACGGTGGGGACGGCCATCACCGCGCTGATCGTGCGCCTGCTCATGCCGGTGCGGATCACGCCCGAAGAAGAAGATTCGGGCCTCGATCTCTCCGAGCACGGCGAAGAGGGCTACATCATGCAATAACCTTTCGTGTGCGCATTTTTGGACGGCGCGGCCCTCCGCGCCGTCCAAAAGATGTATAAAAAGCACCATCGCCACACCGAATGATGTTTTTTATACAGGATAAAGTTTTCTTACCCCAGGGGGCACAAAGGGGATTTGTTCACGAAGTTTCCAGAGTAAAACAAATGTTTTTGCGGTTGAAAACGGTGCTTGGCATGGGCGTTGCTATTGGGCACACGCAAGGCGCACCGGCATCTCACAAGCTGGCGGGCCATCCAACCGAACATCAAAAAATGTACAACCTCAAACACATCCTCTCACGCCTGATGTGCGTTGGTGCCATCGCCGCTCTCACGGCCGGTACCGCCATCACTGCGTTCGCTGAAGAAAGTGCTCCCGCAGCCACTCCCGTTCCTACCTTGGAACAACGCGTGGCGGGCTTGGAAGCGTATATCAACAACACCGACCCGACCATCCCGCTCAAGGATGCCAAGGGTGACATTCCCGCCGGGCTCACGACGCCCTCCGTGGGCGTTCCCGGCCCCGGCCACAACGGCTTCATGATGACCAGCGCCTTGCTGGTGCTCTTCATGACGCTCCCCGGTCTGGCGCTCTTCTACGGCGGCCTGGTTCGCCGGAAGAACATCCTCTCGGTGCTCGCCCAACACCTGGGCATCGCCGGGTTGGTCACCATTCTTTGGTGGGCCGTCGGCTATTCGCTGGCGTTCGACAAAGGCTCCCCCTTCCTGGGCGGCCTGCACTTCGCCTTCCTGAACGGTGTGACTTCGGCTCCGAACACGGATTACTCCGCGTGGACCTCGCACAACGTTTTCTCGATGTATCAATTGATGTTCGCCATCATCACCCCTGCCTTGATCCTGGGCGCCATCGCCGAGCGCATGCGCTTCGCGGCGGTTCTCACCTTCATCGGCGCGTGGATGTTCATCGTTTACTTCCCGCTGGCCCACATGGTGTGGGGTGTTGACGGGTTTATGAATGGCGTTTGGAACGCGAAGGCCGGCATCAAGGCCATCGACTTCGCGGGCGGCACCGTGGTGCATATGTCCTCGGGCTGGAGCGCGCTCGTGCTCTGCATCATTCTTGGCAAACGCATCGGGTTCGGCAAAGAGAACATGGCCCCGCACAGCACCGTGCTCTGCATGGTTGGCGCTGGCATCCTCTGGGTCGGCTGGTACGGGTTCAACGCGGGCAGCGCGGTTGCTGCTGACGGCGTGGCCTCCAACGCCTTTATGACCACCACGCTCGCCACCGCCATTGCGGGCGCCACGTGGGGCTTCATGGAATTCCTCGTTCGCGGCAAGACCAGCGTGCTGGGCATGAGCTCGGGCGTGGTCGCGGGCCTGGTTGTCATCACTCCCGCCACCGGCTTCGTTACGGCCACCGGGGCGGTCATCATCGGCGTGCTCGCCGGCATCGTTCCCTTCTTCTTCGTGACGAAGGTGAAAGGCTGGATCGGTTACGACGACGCTCTCGACACCTTCGGCGTTCACGCCATCGGTGGAACCATGGGCGCTTTCCTCACCGGCATCCTTGCCACGGCGGACGTGAACTCCAACCTCGCGACCAACCTCAAGGACATCGTGGGGCACACCCTCTGGATCGAACAACTCAAGGCCATGGGCCTCACCCTCGCGCTGGCCATCGTCGGCACCGCGGTGATCGCCTACGTGCTCAAGATGTTCATCTCCCTGCGGCCCACTCCGGAAGACGAGACCACCGGCCTCGACTTGGCGGAACACGGCGAGGAAGGCTACATCCTCTAATTCCAACTTAAAATTCTAGGGAAAACCCCAACATGAAAAAAATCGAAGCCATCATCAAACCCTTCAAGCTTGAAGAGGTCAAAGAAGCTCTCTCCGAGCTGGGGATCGAAGGCATGACGGTCACCGAAGTCAAAGGCTTCGGACGTCAGAAGGGACACACGGAAATCTACCGCGGCAGTGAATACACGGTGGACTTCCTGCCCAAGATCAAGCTGGAGATCGTTGTTACCGACGAACTCGTGGACAGCGCCGCCAGCGCCGTGGTCAAAGCCGCCAAAACCGGCAAGATCGGCGACGGCAAGATCTTCATCTCGAAGATCGAAGAAGCGGTCCGCATTCGCACGGAAGAAACCGGCGACAAAGCAGTATAGCTTGATCTGACAGGATCATACTGACTGACTAGCACATTGAGCGGCGGGGAACTTGGAGCTTCCCCGCCGCTTTTTTTGTGCCGTTTTCGCGCCAAGGTGGGCAAAAAGCTTCACGGGGGTGGCGTTAATTGAGGGGGCGTTTCCGTTTTACCCTGCCTGTCCGCGCGGGTTTTCACTAGGGGCGGTTGCCGCCAAGCCCGTTTGGCATGCCAGTTGCTTTCTGCACCGCTGTGGTTTGACCTGCCCGGCTCGGTTGCTTAGTGGTTTGGGCAACCGGGCCGGGGATTTTTTTCTCGGGGTGGTGGACGCGGATGTCTTGGCGGATCACCCTTTCTTAAACACCAGCTTGTCGCCGGGGCCGACGTCCACTTTGATGGTGTCGCCCTCTTTGAAATGGCCGTCGAGGAGTTCCAGGCTTAACGGGTCGAGCAGGTAACGTTGCACGGCTCGTTTCAAAGGCCGCGCGCCATACACCGGGTCGTAACCGGCCTCGGCAAGGTAACTCTCGGCTTTTTTGCTGACTTCCAGGCGAATGTTCCGCTCTTCCAGCCGTGCGGCGACGCGCCGGATTTGGATGCCGACGATCTGGCTCAAATCATCGTCGCTCAGGCGGTCGAACATCACGATTTCGTCCACGCGGTTTAGGAACTCGGGCCGGAAATGGGCGCGCAAGGCTTCCATTACGGCGGCTTCGCGCTTCTCCGGGTTGCCGTCCTCCAGCAGCGCCTGGCTGCCGATGTTGCTCGTCATAATGATGACGGTGTTTTTGAAATCAACGGTGCGGCCCTGGCCGTCGGTGATACGGCCATCGTCCAAGACTTGCAGGAGCACGTTGAACACGTCGGCGTGGGCTTTCTCGATCTCGTCGAATAGGACCACGGAGTAGGGTTTGCGGCGCACGGCCTCGGAAAGCTGGCCGCCTTCCTCGTAACCGACGTAGCCGGGAGGCGCTCCGATCAAGCGCGCGACGGTGTGCTTCTCCATGTATTCGCTCATGTCGATGCGCACAAGGTTGTTCTCGTCGTCGAAGAGAAACTCGGCGAGCGCCCGGGCCAGCTCGGTTTTACCGACGCCGGTGGGGCCCAGGAAAATGAAGCTGCCAATGGGGCGGTTGGGATCGCTCAAACCGCTGCGGGCGCGCCGCACGGCGTTGGAAACGGCGGTAATCGCTTTCTTTTGGCCGATCACGCGCGCGCCGATGCGCTCTTCCATATGGACGAGCTTCTCGCGTTCGCCTTCCTGCAAGCGGGAGACGGGAATGCCCGTCCAGCTTGAAACGACTTCGGCGATGTCCTCCTCGGTGACTTCTTCCTTAAGCATTTGGCGGCCTCCGTCCTGCACCTTGCCGAGCTTGGCTTTGTGCTCGTCGATGCGCTTTTGAATCTCCGGGATGCGGCCATACTGGATTTCGCTCGCCTTGGTGAGGTCGCCGCGCCGCTGGGCCTGTTCCAGATCGGTGCGGGCGGCGTCGAGTTGCTCCTGGAGCTTGCCGGATTGGTCGATCTCGGCTTTCTCGCTCTGCCATTGCGCCTTCATGCGGGCGCTTTGCTCGCGAAGGTCGGCGAGTTCTTTTTCAATTTTGGCGAGGCGTTCGCGGCTGGCTTCGTCCTTCTCTTTTTTCAACGCCTGGCGCTCCATTTCGAGCTGCATCACCTGGCGCTCCACCTGGTCGATTTCGGTGGGCATGGAGTCGAGTTCGATCTTGAGCCGGGAGGCGGCTTCATCCACGAGATCGACGGCTTTGTCGGGCAGGAAGCGGTCGCTGATGTAGCGGTGCGAGAGGACGGCGGCGGCGACCAAGGCGGCGTCCTGGATGCGCACTTTGTGGTGCAGTTCGTAGCGTTCTTTGAGGCCGCGCAAGATGGCGATGGTGTCCTCCACGCTTGGCTCGCCCACTTGCACGGGCTGGAAGCGGCGCTCCAGGGCGGCGTCTTTTTCGATGTATTTGCGGTATTCATCGAGCGTTGTCGCGCCGATGGTGCGCAGTTCGCCCCGGGCAAGCTGCGGCTTGAGCATATTGGAGGCGTCCACGGCTCCCTCGGATGCGCCCGCGCCGACGATGGTGTGCAGTTCGTCGATGAAGAGGATGATCTCGCCCTGCGAGTCGGTGACTTCTTTCAAAAACGCTTTGAGCCGGTCCTCGAATTCGCCCCGGTACTTCGCTCCCGCGAGCATGGAGCCGATGTCCATGGCGATGATGCGTTTTTCTTTGAGGGACTCGGGCACGTCGCCCGCGACGATGCGCCGCGCCAACCCCTCGACGATGGCGGTTTTGCCCACGCCC
>CAZEOO010000018.1:59335-70745 GCA_964513965.1 uncultured Chthoniobacteraceae bacterium | reverse complement strand
GGCGCTGCCTCCCAAACCCTCCGTCAGGGGGGCTTGCCCCCCTGCACCCCATCTACGCGGCCCGGAAGGCTTCGAGAAAAGCCACTTCCACGGCAAGCTGTTCCTGCACGTTGCGCCCGAAGTTTTCGCGCAACCCTTCCAGTGCCTTGACGCGGCGGAGAACGTCGGGGGTGGAAAATTGCCGCGCCGCGCGCCCGGTTTGGTCGGCGAAGGCGGGAAAATCGAGAGATCCCGTGGCGTGGTGCTGCTGGCGCAGAACGTCGCCCCACCATTGCAGGAGCGTCTCCACGTACAGGGTGCGGGCCTGGAGGTACCGGCTTTCGGCCAGCGCCTTGTAGTATTCCTCGCGCTCGCCAAGCCACTTGCCGTCGGTGGTTTGCTTGTAGAGCTTTTCCTCGTTTTTAAGCTCGCTGGCGCCTTCGTCGGCGATGGCCGCTTTGGCTTCGCCCAGGAGGCTGGAAAACTCGTGCACAAGGGAGTAGATGGCCCCGATCTCGGTGCCGCCGGGGCGGGGGCTCTCGCTGACGACGAAGCGCGCGATGGCTTCCAGCAACCGGCGCTGGCTCTCGGGCAATTCCCGGCGTTCCGGGGCGACGAGGCTGACCATGATGCAGCGCGAAAGGATGGTTTCCAGGAGCATCTCGGGGTGCGCGCTGACCAAGAGCAGCAGCGAATGCTCCGGGGGTTCCTCCAGGGTTTTCAGGAAGGAGTTGGAGGCCGCCGCGTTCATGCGGTCGGCGTCGAAGATGATGGCCACTTTGCGGCCGCTTTGGGAGGCGCGCATTTGCAGTTCCTTTTCCAGGTCGCGCGTCTGTTCCACTTTGATGAGCCGCGATTTGGATTCGGGCTCGATGGCGTGGACATCCGGGTGCTTAAGGGGGTCGCTTTTGGTCGGGTCCGTGCCGGTGACGAGCGCGGTGAGCCGCAAGGTCAACGCCCGTTTGCCGCTGCCGGGTTCGCCGGAGATCAGGTAGGCGTGGGCAAGCCTGCCGGTACGATGGGCACGGGCGAGGAAGTCAAAGGCGGCGTCGGGAGAAAAGGCCATGAACCGCTACCTTTTCCCGCTCGCCACGCGCTCGGTGGAGCGGCGGGCGTTCTGCACGAAGTCGTTGTTGTCGCCGAAACGGGCCCACGGGCCGTTGGGGACTTCGGAAAATTCCACGAACTTCCAGTCGCACACGTCGGTGATGCCGTTGATGCCAAGGTAATCCCGCACGGCGGGGGAGATGTCGAGAGCCGCGCCGCCGTTGATGTTCGGCTTGGGGCGCTCGTTGCCAAAGACGTATTGCCAGTGGTCGGTGCGGAAGGGGCCGCAATCTTCCCATTGGGCGTAGGCAATGCGGTTGCCGTGCCGGATGGCGATCCACCGGCCCTTGCAAACGGATTTGCCGGGGCGTTCGTAAGCCTGGCGGAACCACGGGATGGCGAACCGGGCCTCCGGTTTGGTGGTGCCGTGGGTGACGTCGTTATACGGCAGGGCGCAGTAGAAGGGGTTTTGGCCCGGGATGAACCCGGCGGGGACGAAGCCGTTGCGCCGCTCGGGGCTGTCCACGCCGCCGTAGCTGCCCAGCCAGTTCGGGTCCCAGGAGCTGGCGCGGTTGGGCGTGGGGTTGCGGGCGGTGGTGCCTTCACCAATCCAGAAAACCGTGGTGATGATGTTTTCCTTCCACGGGTAGCGGTTGCTGAGACCCAGGAAGGAGCCGATGCGGCTTCCCGTGCCGGGCTGCGAGCTTTGGGTCTGCACCTGGACGGTGGGCTCCATCTTCAAAAGGGCGTTCTCACGCAGCTTTTGCGCGTATTTGGAGAAATCCCCGGTTTGTGAGGGAGCCTGCGCCTGGGCCGCCAGCGTCGAAAACGCCAGGACGCAAATCCCAAGCAGGTATGAAAGGCGGGCGCTCATGGGGTGGAATCGGGCTTTTGTAGTCAAAAAATGGGTCTGGGTAAAGTCCTTTTGCTTTAGGCATCCAATGGGGATGGTGAGGGATGCTCCCCTTATTAAGCAGCCTTCGTACCAGTTTTTCCCAGTTTGCGCCGGACGATCTCCAGGACGTCGGCAACTTCGTCCACGCGCATCAGGACGGCCCCGGCGCCAAAGACGGCGGCCCCAACTCCGATGGTGAGCCCCACCCCGATGAGCTTGGGCAGGAACGCCATGGTGGCCAGGTCGGCAAAGACCCACCGCTGGGCGGCCATGCAGACCAGTGCCAGGGGGATGCTGACCACGATGAGTTTCGCAAAACTGCGGCCCAGGGCGCGCGTTTCGAGCCCCTGGATGTGGCGGGCCATCATGACATAGAGAATCGCGAAATTGAGAATAGCCACGAGGCTGGTTGAGAGCGCCAGCCCCCGGTGGCCGAAATGGAGGTTGAAGGTGAAGAACTCGTTGAAGAAGTAGTTGGTGCCGATAGAGATGAAGCTGACGATCATCGGCAGGTTGCGCCGGTTGAGGGCGTAAAAGGCCGGGGCGATGACTTTGATGGACGAATAGGCCACCAGCCCGATGGCGTAGCACTGGAGGGCGGCGGCGGTTTGGCGGGTGGATTCGTAATTGAAAACGCCCCGTTGAAAAATGAGAGAGATGATCGGCTCCGCCAGGAAGATCAACCCCACCGCACACGGGATGGTGAGCAAAAATGCGAGCCGGATGCCGTGCCCGAGGGTGTTGCGCACGCCGGAAACGTCCGCGACGGCGGCAAAGCGGGAGACGAGCGGCAGGGTCACGGTGCCCACGGCCACCCCAAAGACGCCCAGGGGCAGTTGCATCAAGCGGAAGGCCCAGTTCAGCCAGCTTACGGGGCCGTCGCCGGGAATGTGCGAGGCGAAGTTGCTGTTCACCATCACGTTCACCTGCACGGCGCTGGCGGCGATGACCGCCGGCCCCATCAAGACCAGGATGCGCCGCACGCCTTCGTCCCGCCAGGCAAAGTCGGGCCGGAACCGGAAACCGACATGGCGCAGCGAGGGAAACTGGGTGACCAGTTGCAGCAGGCCGCCAATGAGGGTGCCCAGGGAGAGGCCGATCAAGGAGCGCGGGCCAAAGTGGGGGTCGAAGAGATAACCGAGGCCGACCCCGGCCACGATGGAGCCCAGGTTGAAGTAGCTCGACGCCATGGCGGGCGGGCCAAAGACGTTCTTGGCGTTCAGCATCCCCATCACCAGCGCCGCCAGCGAGACGAGCAGGATGAAGGGGAACATGATGCGGGTCAGCAGGATGGTGGTCTCGGCTTTCTCCGGCCCGAACCCGGCGGCGATGAGATGGACCAGTTGCGGCGAGAAGAGCACGCCCACGAGCGTGACCAGGCTCATGAAAATGGTTGTGAGCGTGGCCATTTTGTTGGCCAGGCTCCAGGCGGAGCGGTCCCCCTCGGTGGCGATTTTTTTTGAAAAAGTGGTGATGAAGGCCGTGGAAAGCGCCCCCTCGGCGAAGAGATCGCGCAGCAGGTTCGGGATGCGGAAAGCGGTATAGAAAATGTCCGTCGCGTATTTGCCGAAGAGGCCCGCCAGGACGAGTTCGCGGACCAGCCCCAGCACGCGGCTGCACGCGACGGCCAGGCCCACGATGCCCGCCGCCTTGCGGCTAAGCTGGGACTTGGGCTTGGGTGAAGCGGCGGGAGAATCGGAATTCATGGGCGCTGCGGAAGATAGGTGAAATCGAACGGGACGAAAGGCATTTTATAACTCGTTCCCAAACTCTATTTGGGAACGTCCATATTTTGGTCGGTCTTGTGGTGAGTTCTTCGGGTGAGGGTAGGGGGTGGGGAAATAAGCAAAACCGGAGGAAAGACCGCAATAGGAGTTGCGGGAGCAAGTGGGTGCCGAAATAGAGTTTCGGCACCAGAGTGGTGGCGAGTTCGGCTTCATTGGTCAGTTCGCGCCATCGTGTTGTGCGCGGCTTTCTTCATGCGGTCCATGATGGCCGCGCCGAGGCCGGTTTCGGGCAGCGGTTCGGCCAGGATGAGGTCCAGACCCGCCTCGTCCAGCCGCCGCATGCAGGCGAAGAGGCGCGAGGCGGCTTCGCCCAAGCTCCCGGTTTCGGGGGCGAGCACTTCCACGGCTTCGAAGCCGGGCCGCGCGGTTTTCCATGCCAAAAGGCCGCATTTTTTTCCAGCAAAAGGGGTGGGGGCGGGGTCGAGGCGCATGGGGGTGCGCGGGGCGTAGTGGCTTTTCAACTGGCCGGGGGCCACCGGCTTGGCCAGCGCGCCCGCGAGCGTCACTTCTCCCACGGTAGCCAGTTCCTCCCGCGTGACAGGCCCGTTGCGCAGGATCTCCATTTTGCCATGCGCCACGGCGACGATGGTCGATTCCACGCCATGCCGGGTGGGGCCGCCATCCACGACGAGTGGGATGCGCCCTTCGAGTTCGCTCAGCGCGTGAGCGGCGGCGGTGGGGCTGATGCGGCCGAACCGGTTGGCGCTGGGGGCGGCCAGCGGCTTGCCAAAAGCGGTGACGATGGCGCGGAACACCGGATGCGCGGGCATCCGCATGGCGATGGTGGGCAGGCCGCTCGCGGCCACGTCGGGCACGATGGCGCGCCGTGGCAGCACCAGCGTGAGCGGGCCGGGCCAGAAGCGGGCGGTGAGGGCGTCAATGAGAGGGCGGTCTTCTTCCGGCGGGGCGGCGATGCGCTCCAGCCAGGCGCGGTCCGGCAGGTGGAGGATCATCGGATCGAAAGACGGGCGCTCCTTGGCTTCGTAGATTCTCAGGATCGCCTCCGGGCGTAAGCCGTCGGCGGCCAGGCCGTAGACGGTTTCCGTGGGCAGGGCCACCGGCTCGCCCGCCGCGAGTTGGCGGGTGGCTTCCGCGACGGCGCGGGCCAGTTCCTCGGGGGTTCCGGTTGGAAGAAGGACGGTTTTCAAAGGAGGAAAATCGTATCACGGGAGCGTACTCTTATAGAAGCGGGAATTGACGCCCGGGGCGGAAGCCCGTAGGCTCGCGCGTTCCAATGACCGCTCCGACCGACACACCCAGCCTGCCTCCGGCCCCGCCCGTCAACCTGGTGTTGATCGGGTTCATGGGCAGCGGGAAGTCGTCGATTGGGCGCATCCTGGCCACGAAGTTGGGGTTCCAGCTTTTGGATACGGACGCGCTGGTAGTGGAGGCGGCGGGGATGCAGATCACCGAGATTTTCGCGCAGAAGGGGGAGCCGAGCTTTCGCGAATACGAGAGCCGCGCGCTGGAGTTCCTCCGCCAGCGGCAGACGCGCAACGCGGTGGTGGCCACCGGCGGCGGCATCGTGACGCAACCGGGCAACGTGCCGCTCCTGCACGAACTGGGGTTTGTGGTCGAGCTTACGGCCTCGGAAGAGGTGATTTTCGAGCGGGTGTCGCGCAACAAAGCCCGGCCGCTGCTGCACACGCCCAATCCGCGCGAAACCGTGGCAAACCTCCTGGCCGCGCGCGCCCCGCTTTACGCCGCCGCCGCCGATTTCACGGTGGACACCAGCTACAAGACCCACGCGCAAGCGGCTGACGCGATTATAGCGGAAGCGTGCAAGCGGTATGGCACGACGAGCCGCTAAGTAGGACCCATGGGACGAATGGGCCCTATACCGGGGGAAAATGCTTCACCAGAAAATCCAGCGGAGCTTCCGTTGGGTTGAACTCATGGGTGCCTTCGTGGGCCACAAAGGCAAAGCGGTCTGAAATCCCCAGCTTGCGATAGATCTCCCCCACCGATTCCGCCACGCTTTGAGCGGAGGCGACATCGAAAAGCTCGTCGCGTTTGCCGGCTTCCAAATACAAGGGCCGGGGGCAAACCAGCGCGCAGAGTTCGCGATCCATGAGGCGGTTGGCGGAGTCGAACCAAACCCAGTCGCTCCATTCGTATTTGAACCGGTCGTTGATGAAACAGGAGGAAACCGCCGTGCGAATCCTCGGCTCGCAGGCCGTGGTGGCCAGCGTGTAGAACCCGCCATAAGAGAGCCCCACCATGGCCGTTTCGTTGCCTTTGATTTCCGGCCGCTGCAAGAGGTGATCGAGCGCGCGCTGGAGCATGTAGATTTGCAATGCCGCCAGCGAGCCGCCCACGTGTTTTAAGGCCAGATCGAGGGCTGTCTGATCGTATTTCGGATCGGCTTCCCCGTCCCACGTCAGCAAAAGTTGGGGCACGAAAACCGCATAGCCGCGCTTCAAAATGCGCCGGGCCATGTCGTTGTAGTTGTACACGCCGTGGAACCCCGCGACCATTTCCGCTTTGCCCAAACCGCCGTGCTGGGCGATGACCAGCGGGAATGGCCCGGCGCCATGCGTTTCATTGGGCACAAAGAAAAGCCCGTAACATTGCAGGCGGCCCAGCACCGGGATCTGCAAGCGGTAGATGGTGCCCAGGGCATCCTTGGCTACGAAGGTTTCGCGCAGCTCGCTTTGGACCGGGGGGACTGGGGTGCCGTCCAGCGGCCAGCCCAGCATCTTCTGGAAATGCTCCCGAAGCGGCTGGCTGCTTTCTTCATAAGCGGCGGGTGATGCAAAAGAGGGTTGGAAAAGAGACTCTCTGCGGCACGCGCTTTCCTCCCGCCGCGCCGCGATGACCGCTTGCACCTGCTCAAGAAGCGTCGCGCGGAACGGGTTGCCTTGAACGCTGTCTTCCGAAAACAATTCGCCATCGAACTGAGTCATATTTTTAATCAATGCCGTACTTGCGGTGGAAGAGCGTTTTGACGCAGTGCGTCAGCACGGAGTAGGCCACCAGGAAACCTGCGATCCACGCCCAATAAATGCCGGGCAGCGGCACGAGGCCCAGGTAACCGGCGGCCGGCGAGTAGGGCAACGCGGAGCCGATAGCCATCACGACCAGGGTGGTAATCATCAGGGCCGGGCTCGCGATGCTCTGGAAGAACGGGATTTTGTTGGTGCGGATGATGTGGACGATGAGCGTCTGCGTCAGCAGCGATTCGACAAACCAACCGGTGTGGAAAAGCTGCTCGTAGTAGTCTTTCGCGCCGTCCGGCATGCCGTCGATTTTGAACATCCAGCAGTTAAAGAAGTAGAGCATCAAGAAGAACGTCGCGTAGTCGAAGATGGAACTCATCGGCCCGATCCAGATCATGAAGCGGCGGATGTTGTCGATGTTCCACTGGCGCGGCGTCTTCATGTACTCGGGGTCCACGGAGTCCGCCGGGATGCCGACCTGCGAGAAATCGTAGAGCAGGTTATTGATAAGCACCTGGATGGGGGCCATGGGCAGGAAGGGCAGGAAGATGGCCCCGCCCAAGACGCTGAACATGTTGCCGAAGTTGGAACTCGCCCCCATGCGGATGTATTTGACGATGTTGCCAAAAACCTTGCGCCCTTCGATGATGCCGTCCTCCAGCACCAGCAGGCTCTTTTCCAGCAGAATGACGTCGGCGGATTCCTTGGCCACGTCCACGGCCGTATCCACGGAAATGCCCACGTCCGAGGCGCGCATGGAGGGGGCGTCGTTGATGCCGTCGCCCATGTAGCCGACCACGTGGCCGCGTTTTTGCAGCGCGATGATGATAGCCTCCTTTTGTGACGGCGAGAGGCGGGCGAAAACGTTGGTTTTTTCCGCCAGTTCGCCCAGGGCGGACTCGTCCAGGCCAATGAGGCGGTCGCCGGTGACGATGTCCCCTGCGTCGATGTCCACGTCCTTGCAAATCTTGCGGGTGACGAGCGCGTTGTCGCCGGTGAGGATTTTCGTGGAAACGCCCACTTCCTTGAGCAGCGCGATGGCGCTCGCGGCGGAGCCCTTGGGCGGATCGAGGAAGGCGATATAACCCAGGAGGATCAAGTCGCTCTCGTCGGCCACGGAGAAGGTGGTTTTGGTTTGGGGGAACTCGCGGTAGGCGATGCCCAGCACGCGGTAACCGTCGGTGCTCAAGTCCTCGTATTCTTCCAGGAGGTCGTTCTTGATGAGGTCGATCATCAAGTGCACTTCGTCATCGACCTGGTAGTGCGTGCAGCTCTTGTAGATGTCTTCCACGGCGCCTTTGCAGATCAGCACGTGGTCGCCTTCGTAATCGACCACCACGCTCATGCGCTTGCGCTGGAAGTCGAAGGGGATTTCGTCGACTTTGCGGCAGTTGCGCTCCACGTCCAGTTCCGTGTGGGAGAGCACCGAGCGGTCCAGCAGGTTGCGCAGGCCCGTCTGGTAGTAGCTGTTCATGTACGCGTAGCGCAGCACGTCCTCGCTGTCGCGGTTGGTCACGTCCACGGCTTTTTCCAGGATCACGCGGTCCTGCGTGAGCGTTCCGGTCTTGTCCGTGCAGAGAATGTCGATGGCCCCGAAGTTCTGAATGGCGTTGAGGCGCTTGACGATGACCTTCTTTTTCGACATCGCGAGCGCCCCCTTGGAGAGGTTCACGGTG
Source organism: uncultured Chthoniobacteraceae bacterium (assembly GCA_964513965.1). Taxonomy (GTDB): domain Bacteria; phylum Verrucomicrobiota; class Verrucomicrobiia; order Chthoniobacterales; family Chthoniobacteraceae; genus UBA695. The sequence goes on along the minus strand of CAZEOO010000018.1, from coordinate 62,422 downwards.
ACGATCATCGGGAGCATTTCGGGCGTCAGGCCGACGGCCACCGAGAGGCCGAAGAGCAGCGCCTCGCCCCAATCGTGCTTGGTGAAGCCGATAATCAGAAACACGGCGGTGACCATGACGATCATGAAGCGGATCATCAGCCAGGTGAACCCCGCGATGCCCCGGTCGAAGCTGGTTTCGTTGCGGTCGCCGCCGAGTTTTTCGGCGATCGCGCCGAAGTGCGTTTTGCTGCCGGTGTTGACGACCACGCCTCGCGCGGTGCCGCTCAAAACGTTGCTGCCCTGGAAACAGGCGTTTTGCAGTTCGATGAGACCTCGACCGGCCACCTCCGCGGGCTCGGGCGTCTTTTCCACCGGCATGGATTCGCCGGTGAGCGAGGACTGGCTCACGAAAAAGTCCTTTGCTGCCAGCAGGCGCAAGTCCGCCGGAATAATGGCTCCGGCGTTGAGGATCACGATGTCCCCGGGCACGATGTCGGCGATGGCCACGTCGGTTTCCGCGCCGTCGCGCAGGACCGTGCAGTCCGCCTGGACCATCGACTGGAGTTTCTCCACCGCCTTGCTGGAGCGGTGCTCCTGGATGTAACCGAGCACGACGGAGAGGAAAATCATCCCGCCCAGCACGGTGGCGGCGCGGGGGTCGTAGGTCCACGGCAGCAGGCAGACGCCCGTGATGACCAGCAACTGGATGACGAGCGGGTTTTTACAGCGCAGCAGAAGCTCGCCGATCACGCCGCGCTCGATTTTGTGGCTTAAAAGGTTGGGGCCGTACTCGTCGCGGGCTTCCTCCACGCCCTCGCTGGAAAGGCCGTGCTCGGTCACGCCGAGTTGGGTGAGCGCCTCCTCGGTCGAGCAGCGGCACAACGCCACCAGCCGTTTTTCGTCATCCGAAACCGCGTTCGGCGCCGCTTTGGCCGCTTTCAGGAACACGGAGGGATGGATTTTGTCGAGAAGGTTGCGAAACATATCAAAAAAGCGCGAAAAGATCCCGGGGCCGTTTGCCTTTGCACGAGCTGCATTCGAGCAAAAGCGTTTGTGGAAACGACTCGCGCCGTTTCGTTATCCGAGTTTGGGCTTCTTTTCAAGCCGCGAACGTCTCAAAACGGCGAATGTGTCCATTTTGTCACTTTGCCTACGAGAACGTGGTTTTGAAGGGCGGGGGGATTTCTTTCTGCTTGCCGGGCGCTTCGGGGGCGGTCATGCTGGCGGTTTCTTTCTTATGGAAGTCCCAAAAGTTCTCGTTGCCGATCCCATTTCCGAACGCGGTGTAGCCGAGCTGGCCGCGGGGGGAGCCCTTGATGTTACCGTCAAGACTGGTCTCAAAGAAGACCAGCTTCTCGAAATTATTGGTGAATTTTCCGGCCTCGTCGTGCGCAGTCAGACGAAGGCGACCGCCAAGCTTCTTGCCGCAGCCACCAAGCTGCGCGCGATTGGCCGCGCGGGCGTCGGCGTTGACAATGTGGACGTCGAAGCCGCCACCAAACACGGCATCATCGTCATGAACACCCCCGGCGGAAACACCGTTTCCACCGCCGAACACGCGTTCTCGCTGCTGATGTCCCTGGCCCGCAACATCCCGCAGGCCTGCGCCAAGGTGAAATCCGGCGGCTGGGACCGCAAGAAGTTCGAGGGCACCGAGCTTTACGGCAAGACGCTGGCCATCATCGGCATGGGCCGCATCGGAACCGAAGTGGCCAAGCGCGCCATGGCCTTTGGCATGACGGTGCTCGCCTACGACCCCTACCTCTCCGCCAGCCGCGCCACCGCGCTCCAGGTGGAACTCGTTGAAAACCTGGAAGACATTCTTCCCCGCGCCGATTTCGTGACGCTCCACATGCCCTCCACGCCGGAGACGCACCACATGCTCAACGCCGAGCGCATCGCCAAGCTCAAGAAAGGCGTTCGCGTGATTAACGCCGCCCGCGGCGATTTGATCGACGTCAACGCCCTGGCCGAAGCTCTCAAGAGCGGCCAGGTGGCCGGAGCCGCCATCGACGTTTACGACTCGGAGCCGCCCGCCGCCGATTACCCGCTGCGCGAACTCCCGAACGTCGTCCTCACCCCGCATCTCGGCGCTTCCACTTTCGAAGCCCAGGAGAACGTCGGCATCGAAGTGGCCCAGGCCATTCGCGCCGCGCTGCTCGAAGGCGAAATCCGCAACGCCGTCAACATGCCCTCCATCGACGCCAAGACGCTGGCCGCCATCGGCGGGCTGATCGACCTTGGCGACAAGCTGGGCCGGTTCCTCTCGCAGATCGCTCCGAAACGCTGCGAAAAACTGACCATCGCCTATTCCGGCGACATGGCCGACGTCAACACGACGCCCGTGAGCCGTTCCGTCCTCACCGGCTTCCTCAAAGCCGCTGGCGGTAACGAGGTGAACATCGTCAACGCGCCCGCTTTCGCGCAGACCCTCGGTCTCAAGACCACCGAGACACGCCTCTCCGCCAAGAGCGACTTCAGCGAAGTCATCGAAGTCACCGCCAGCACCAACGGGACCAGCGTTTCCGTCGCGGGCACCATCTTCGGCAACAAGGCGCGCATTGTCATGATTAACGGCCGGTTCGTGGAAGTGAAGCCGCTGGGCGTCGTGCTCCTCTTGGAGAACAAAGACGTGCCCGGCATCGTGGGTCACTTCGGGTCCGTGCTTGCCCAGCACAAGATCAACATCGCGGGCATGTCGCTCTCCCGTAACCAGGCCGGTGGCGAAGCCCTTACGGTGCTGAACCTCGACACGCTGCCCGGCAAGGAAGTCATTGATGCGCTGCTCGCCCTGCCCGACATCAAGTCGGCCAAGGCAGTGACGCTGTAAGGGCTGATAAGCCGCTAGATATTTGAAAGGGACTTCGGGAAACCGGAGTCCCTTTTCATATCTCGTGCCCAAACTCTATTTGGGCACGTCTAACTTTGGGTGTGTGTCTTTTGGCAGGTTCTGCGGGTGAGGGCGGGGGCGGGGAACAAAGGGCCGCAATAGGAGTTGCGGGGCCAAGCGGGTGCCGAAATAGAGTTTCGGCACCAGAATGGTGGTGAGCGTGGTGGTGAGCGTGGTGGTGAGCGTGGTGGTGAGCGTGGTGGTGAGCGTGGTGGT
>CAZEOO010000018.1:0-59235 GCA_964513965.1 uncultured Chthoniobacteraceae bacterium | reverse complement strand
GAGCGTCGGTGTTGTGGCTTATCTTAGCGAAATGGCGTGGACGGCATCCGCCAGCGCCTCGATGTTTTCCCAGGGAACCTCGGGTTCCAGGACGTGCGTCGGCGCAATGATGAGCCGCGCGCCGTCGCGGGCAAAGCCCTCGCATTGCGCCACGATGGCCCGGACGTCATCGGGGGTGCCGAAGGGCATGGTGGTTTGGGTGCCGACCATTCCCCAAAAGGCGAGGTGATGCCGGTGGGCGGGGATGACTTCGGCCAGTGGCATGCACTCCGGCTGAACCGGGTTCAAAATATCGACGCCGATTTCCGCCAAGTCATCGACGATGTCCCGCACGTCTCCGTCGGAATGGTAGCGGATGTAGAGCGGGCGCGTCTGGGTTTTGCGGATCGTGTCGATGACGGTTTTCAGGCGGGGCTTGAGGTGCTCACGCCAAAACGATACGGACATCATCATGCCCCGCTGCGTTCCCACGTCGTCCCCCAGCCCGATGACATCGACGCCCGCCCGGGCCGCCAGCCATGCCTTGCGGCAGGAGTAGCGGGTGAACCAGTCCAGCAGCCAATCGCTGACGCCGTTTTCCTCGATCAAGTCGCTGAACAGGGTTTCCATGCCGCGCAGGTACCACGCGCTTTCAAACGCGGTGCATTCCATGGAGGCCAGCGCCACTTTTCCAGCGGCATGGATTTTTTGGACCTGCTCAGCGAGCCCGTTTTCCGCCGCGGGATCGGTGAGATCGGGCCAGGGGAGTTGTTCCAATTGGCTCACTTCCTCGACGCCTGCAAGGGGGTGCAGCATTTCGCGGAAATGGTAAGCCTTTTGAGTGGACCCGGCGGGAGGCGGCACGTGGGTGATGCCCGTCGCGGTGATTTCCGCGTTTTGCGGAACGGAAAATCCAAGGGCTTCGAAAGCCGCGCGCCAGCGGGCGGGATCGCCGGGAAGTGAAACCTCGCAGCCCCAGAAATCGGTGTCGAAAGCGAGGGCGGCATCGCGGGTTCCCTTGCGGGCTTCGATCATATCCAGCACGGGTGGGGTCGTGGGGAGATCGAAGGGCACCCAATCCGGGCGATCCCCTTTCATCATTCGTAAAAAATTTTCGCGCGAACTGAGGGGAGAAGTTGGGTTCATGGCCCCGACCTTACCGGAGCCACTGGGAAAAAGAATGGACCCTTTGGGAAAAAACATGCATTTTATGGTCAAATATGCCGCGTGTTGATCGAAGCCGTTGTTTGTTGGCTGAGGCCGGAGGCGGACCTCTTGGAAGTGTGACCGTAGCCGGGTTGATCCGCGATAGCCCAGGGGTTTCTTCCATGCGCGTTATGGGCAGTTACGCTTTGGTTTATGTGCTGGCGGGCGGCGGACGGTTTACGGATGCGCTGGGCTGCCGGAAAGAGATTTGCGAGGGAGATTTGGTGCTGATTTTCCCCGACGTTGCCCACACCTACGGACCGCCTCGCGGGGGGCACTGGGACGAGATCCACATTGTTTTCGAAGGACCGGTTTTCGATCTTTGGCGTGCCGGGGGTATTTTGCGGGAGGAAAAGCCCGTTTACCATTTGGAGCCGGTGGACTATTGGCGCAGCCGGTTTGAGCAGATCGTGGAACCCAACCTTTCCAGCTTGGAGCGCGTTTGCCGGTTGCAATCGGCGCTGGCCGCCGCCTTGACCGATTACCAGCGTTCCCCGGTTTCGGCGCGGAACGAGGCTTGGCTGGCCCAGGCCCGGGCGTTGCTCGACGCCAAAATTGGCGAACCCGTTTACGTGGACGACGTGGCGCGGCGGCTGGGCGTTTCCCCGGAAACCTTCCGCAAAAAATTCGCGCGGTTGGCGGGGATGTCTCCCTGGCGTTACCGGACGCGGCAGGTCATCGAGCGGGCTTGCCAGATGGTGCATGAGGGAGAACTGACCAACAAGGAAATCGCCGGAATATTAGGCTATAACGATGAGTTCCACTTTTCCCGCCGTTTCAAGCACGTGACGGGGCGTTCCCCGGCGCAATTCCGCGCTCTGGCCCGGCTGGGGTGATGCCGCCCGCGATTACTGGCATTGCCCGGCGTACCAGGCGATCAACTCCGGTCCGGCGACGATCCAGATGAATGCGCCCAAGGCCAGGTAGGGGCCGAACGGGATGCGGCCCGAGGCGTTGCGGCGGCCCGCCAGGATCAAGAGCACCCCGGCGGCGGCTCCGATGGCCGAGGCGGCCCCGATGGTGAAGAGCACGCCTTTCCAGCCGATAAACGCCCCGATGCAGGCGATGAATTTGACGTCGCCAAAACCCATGGCTTCGCGCGGAATGACCACGGCGCGCGCTTTGCCGGAGATGGTGGCCAGCGCGTCGAGTGCCAGTTCCCGGCCCGGCAGCAGTAGCCGGTTGTAGAAGAACCGCAGGGTGCCGTGGCGCGCTTCCACGCCTTCGGCGGCGGCGGTTCCGCCCTCTTCGGGGGGCAGCGGCGCGCCGTCGATTTCCGCGCCTTCGGTTTCCAAAATGAGCTGGTCGCGCTCCCGGGCGAACATTTCGCTCCACCGGACGGTTTCATCGCCCAGGATGAACTCGGCGTCTTCGCCCTGCCGGGTCCATTTGAAATCCGCCGACGGGGAGAAATTATGGCGCTTTTTGCCAAAGGCGAGTTTGCCCGCTTCCACCACGCCCCACAGGATGAAGTACCCGGCGGCAGCTCCCGCCACGGACCACAGCAGTGCTTTCCAGCGGATGGATTCGTCCATCAAACCCGGAAAAATGAAGCTGGCCACCAGGCCCGCCGCCGTGCCGCCGAGGGTGATCTCGTCGGGAATGATGAAGTGGTCCAGGTCAATGAACGTGGCGGAAATCAAGAGGCCCAGCAGAATCCACAGCGGCAGGAAAAGCAGCGGGGCATCCAGGCTCACCACCCGGTTCCAGACCCACAGGAAGAGCACTCCGGTGAGGGCTTCGACAAAAAAATAACGGAAGGCGATGGGCTGGCCGCAATGGGCGCATTTGCCGCGCAGCAGCAACCACGAGAAGAGCGGGATGTTGTGATGCCAGGGGATTTGTTTTTTGCAATGGGGGCAAAACGAGCGGCGCGGCTTGTTGATGCTGAGGCCCGCCGGGAGCCGGTAAATAACGACGTTCAGAAACGAGCCGACAATCGCGCCGAAAATAAACGCGAACACCTGGAAGAGAAGGGGGCTGGGCTGCACAAAAAAAATGAACGATGGAAGTGGCCTCCAAGTCAACTGCGATTGGGACGTTTTTACCCGGTTTGATAAAAAGTATGGCTGGTTTGTACAAAATCCTTTGCGCTCAAGTAAAAACCGGCCTAACTAATCCCCATGCCCGAAAAGAACGAGCCCGAGAAAATATGGGACGAGTACGATTGGGAGCGCTTTCTCCAGCAGCAGGACCGGAAAACGGAACGCTATATGGAGTTGCTGGAGAAGTACATCGACGACCCCGACCGCGACCAGATTATCGCGCGCGAGATGGGCTGGCCGTCTCCGGTGGACATGGGCGAGTTTGAGGGCGAGGGCTTTTCGTTGGACGGTTCGGATTTCCAGGATGGCGAGGATGAGCAAGAGGAGGATGAGGACGACGAGGCGGACGGCACCGCGATCCCTGAAAGCTTCGAACTCCACCCGCTTTACCAGGCGAGCTTTGCGCTTACGGTGTGGATCGACCAGATTTTCGACGAACTGGGCGAGGTGCAGAACCACCCCGCCGCCGTGAAGCTGGCCACCAATGCCGCCGTGGCCAGCGCCAAACTGGCCGCCGCTTTGAGCGACGACGACACGGAGGAGATCGGCATGACCATCGCTTATTTGAAGCGGGCGCTTAAGGCCGTGACCTCGGCATTGGACGCCAGCCAGACTTTCGCGGACGAAGCCAATTTGAGTTCGCGCCGCCGCCGCCAGCTTCACGCGCGGCTCTTCCAGGTGCGCGACGGCATCATCGAACTGATGGGCGATTACCGCCGCGAATGGCGCAAACGCAACGAGCGCAACAAGTAGCGCCGATGGTTTCGGAAGGGAGTTGCGCGCCGGGGCGGGATCGGGCAAAGTGACGGGCGCTCCCGGGTTTTTCGCCGGGGTCCCTTAGTTTTTTCCGACTTTCCTTGAATAAATCATCTCCCGATCCGTCTGATCCGTTGCAAGCGGATTGCGATGACGCTCCATTGGTGGCCCGGGCTCAAAATGGCGACCTTGCCGCGTTCGATTGCCTGATGACCAAATACCGGAACCAAGTGTACTCGACCATTTACAGCCTGGCGCGCAACGAGGAGGAAGCCTGGGATCTCGCCCAGGAAACCTTCGTGAAGGCGTGGCGCAATATCGGGAAGTTCCGGGGCGATGCGAAATTTTCCACGTGGCTGCACCGCATTGCGACGAATTTGACCATCGACTGGGCGCGCCGCAAGCAGGTGGCGGGCGGGGTGGAGCTGGACGAGAACCTCGCGCTTGCTGAAATCGAGCCCGCTTCCACCACCACGCCCAAGCCCGCGCCGGAGCCGCGCGCGCGGCTGGAGGCGGGGGAAATCCAGGCTCGCATCGACGCGGCGCTGCTCTCGCTTTCTCCCGAACACCGCGCGGCCATTGTGCTGCGGGAGGTGGAAGGGCTCAGTTACGAGGAAATTGCCGCCGCGACCGGGTGCACGGCGGGCACGGTGATGTCGCGTCTTTTTTACGCCCGCAAGAAACTTCAAACGCTGCTTCGCGATCTTTATGAAACGCTCTGATTTTTCCGCATCCCAAAGTGACGAAGGCACGGAACCGGAGCGCGAGGAAGCGGCCCGGCTTGGCGCGCTTTTAAGAAAACACACGGCTCCGGCGGCGCGGGATTTCGAGGGGTTTAACGCCGGGGTGCTGGGGCGGCTTGCGGCGGAAACGCCCGCCGTGCTTCCCAAGGCGAACATCGTGCCCATCGCCTCCTTGATGCCGTTGCGCCGGTTGGTGTGGGGCGGGTTTGGCGGGCTTGCGGCCGCTGCCGCGCTTTTCCTGGCGCTGGTGCGGCCCGCGCTGGAGCAACCCGGCCCGCCGCCGGAGTACTATGCGCAGGTGCTCAAATCCACGACTTCAGATCCCGCGATTTCCGCCGTCGCGGTGCATTCGCAGCAGGACGGCGTGACGGTGTTGTGGATTGACGGGCTGGATTACATCCCGGCGCAGAAGGCGAAAAACTGAAAATGAAACGCCTGCTCCTGACGCTGCTTCTCGTTTTGTGTTTGCTCCCGCTCGCCGCCAGGGCCGGGCAGGACGTGGTGTGGAGCGGGCTGGTTTATGCCTCCACGGTGGCCAACCCCGCGCCGCCGCCGCTGGAACTGGTTTCCTACGCCCCGAAATTGCAGCACATTTTCGGCTACAACCAGTTACAGCTTTTGGGGCAGCATTGCGAGCCGATGGATCTGCCGCTGGAGCATTGGCTCCTGCCCGCGAACGAGGTTTCGCTGGTGGTCAACACGCGGCGGCAGGGGGCGAATTACCTGCTCGACCTCCAGCTTTTCCAGGGAGGGCGTTCCGCCGTGCGCACGATGGTGCTGCTGGCGCGCCAAAGCCCGATTTTCCTCAAAGGCCCGCTCTACGCCAACGGCCAGCTCATCATCGTGCTGGCAGTGCAATAAAAAGCTTCCATCCTACGCCAACAACGCCATGGAAACCGCGTAGCCATGGACGAAGTTGCTTTTTTCGATGGGGGCCACCTCGCCATTGCAAAAGCAGCCCGCGCTGGGGTGACCGCCGATGATTTGCTTTAGCGCGTGGGCGTCGTGATTGGGTGCGCCAAAGAGTTCCTGGCCCCGGCCGTTGCAGGCGAAAACCAGCGAGGCGAAGGGGGCCGGGTGGCGCGCTTTTTCAAAGAAAAGCGAGGTGCGCAGGTCGTCGTCGGCGGTGATGCGGTCGCGCAATTGCCATTGCAGGGTTTGCCCCACGCGGGGGAAGGCTCCCAGGGCCACCGCGCCAGAGTTGGCGTCGGCCCCGAGGATGGCCCGGATCAAAAAATCCCCCTGCTTGAACTCCTGGATGTATTCCGAACTGGCCAGCCCCGCGAAAAGGTTGCCCTGGGCGCGGACTTTTTCCCGGTCGTCGAGGGATTCAAAGGCTTCGGCCAGCGCCATGTAGGCCGGTTTGCCGCCCAGGCCAAGGACGAGGTTGCCGTCGGTGCCCGTGACGGTGAACGGTTCGCCGATGGGGCGGCAGCCTTGCGAGAGCAGGGGGTGCACCCGCACGCCTCCTTGCAGACCGATCAAGAGCAGGCTGCCCGGGGCGAGTTCGGCGCGGTTGTGAAAGACAAAGACCTCTTCTTCGTTGTCGCTGGGGCCGCTGCATAGGCCGCCAATGACAGGAATGCCGGGGTAGGCGAGGTTCCAGCTTGCCAGCCAGTCCTCCACGGGGAAGCCGAAGGGATCGCAAAGGGCGAGCCAGGCATCCACTTCGCCCGGCGCGACGCCCGTGGCCCGCCGCCAGCCTTGGGGGGAGCCGATGGATTCCGCCGTCTCGGCGCTGATGGCGACGGCGTGGAGCCGGGTTTCGGGCAGGTGGAGCAGCAGCAGCGAAAAGCCCGGGCCTTCCTCCGCTTCGCGGTTGGTGCCGATCAGCCCGGAGCCGCTGCAACCGGCCAAGAGCGGGATGTGCCCGTGGAGGGTCAGCAATTCCAGGAAATCCGGCAAATAGGGGCGGTAGGCGCCGGTGGCAAAAACAAACCCGAGCGTGACTTTGCCGCCCACTTCGGCGAGGGCCGCTCGCGCGCTTTCGATCACGGCGGCTTCCGAATAGGCTTTGAGCGTCAGTCGCGATGCGGCGCGGTTCGGCATACCCCCCTCTCCAATGGTTTCGGAGGGGAAGCGGAATCGCGCCTGTTAGGGAACTCTATTTGGCCGCCGGGGCTGCCGTTTCCACCGGGGCAACAGGGGTTGCAGCCGGAGCCGCGAAGGGCGTGGGAGGTTTGGAGAGGGCTTGCGGCCAGGAGTCGGTGCGGAAGGGGACGGCGGGCAGACCCGCTTCGTTCACCAGGTTGACGGGCGGATTGTTGGCCCAGGCGTAGCGGACGGCCACGGGTTTTTCAACACCGGGGGCGGTGAGCACCAGCGTGGGTTGCGCGCCGGGCGCGGCTTCGAGCTTGGCGTCGGCCCAGACGAATTTGCGGTCCTCCCCGGCGATGGCAAAGCACTTGGCGGGCGTGCCGTCGGTGGTTTTCAAGCCCAGAGCGGTGCCGGGTTTGAAGGTGATTTTGGCCGCGTTGCCCTTGAATTGAACTTTGTCGAAAGCGGGGCCGGAATAGACAATCTTTTTGCCGTAGGTTTTGGCTTCGGCGATGAGCGCCAGCCTTCGGCCCACTTCCTGTTTGTTGACGGGGTGGACGGATTTTTCCTCGCCGATGTCGATGATGACGGCCAGCCCGCAGTGGGGCAGAGTTTCGGCGGTGAGCCGCTGGGCTTCGCGCAGGTTGGCCCAGTCGCAATCCACGGGGTCGGGGGTGGGGGCTCTGAAATTGGCGAGTTGCACGATGTAGAAAGGGAGGTCTGGTTGCGCCCAGGCTTTGCGCCAGGAGTTGATCATGGCGGGCAACAGCCGGTAATAGCGGTCGCTGTCTTTCTCATTGGATTCGCCCTGGTACCAGACCGCGCCCTTGATGCCGTAGGAGGTGAGGCCGTTGAGCATGCCGTTGTAAAGGGCGCTTGGGGAGCCGCCTTCGCCGGGGCCGAGGATCGGCTTGCGGGGCTTGTTGGGGGCGGGTTGCCCGGCGGCTTTTGCGGCATCGGCTTTGGCCTGCCACGCGGGGAGGGTTTCGTTGTTATATTTTTCCAGCGAAGCCGGGTAGGCGGCCAGTTCGGCCAGGCGGGTGTCGTAATAGGCGGCTTTGAAATCGGGGTCGCCCTGGAGAATTTCGGTGGGAGTCCAGGCTTGGGCCGTAGTGCCGCCCCAGGAGGAGTGGATCACGCCGACGGGGAGGTTGAGATCCTGCTGAAGCTGGCGGCCAAAGAAGTAGGCCACGGCGGACCAATTCCAGAACGCGGCGCTGGTGGGGTTCGCTACCAGCCATTGGCCTTCCACGGCCTCCAGCGGGGTTTCGCTGGATTTGCGGTTCACGCAGAACATGCGGAGATCCGGGTTGTTTACGGCGGCGATTTCCTGCTGGAAATTGAGGATGCCGCCCGTGGGGCTGTGCCCGCCTTTGAAGGCCATGGACATGTTGGATTGTCCGGAGCAGAGCCAGACCTCGCCCACGGCGACGTTTTTGACGGTGAGGCTGTTCTTGCCGGTGACGGTCATTTCGCCGGGAGTGCCGGGCTTGAGGCCGACGAGCTTCGCGCTCCAGCGGCCGTCTTTATCCGCCGTGGCGGTGGCGGCGCTTTGCCCGAGCTTGACGGTGACTTTTTCGCCCGGGTCGGCTTTGCCCCAGATGACGGCTTTGGCGCTCTCAAGCACCATATTATCCGATATGATCTGCGGAAGAGTGACGTCGCCGCTGGCGGCGCTGAACGCCAGGGCAAGAGGGAGGAAGAGCGGGATGAATTTCTTCATGGAGCCGGTGATAATGGTTATGGGACGGGGTTTCAAATAAAAACGCCCGGCCTTTTCGGGACCGGGCGTTTGATGGATGACAATGATGCCGCGCCTATTTCGCGGGAGCCGCAGCGGGACTTGCCGCCGGGGTTGCCGTTGCAGCGGGGGTGGCCGTGGGGGCCGGAGTGGCCGTGGCCACCGGGGTCGGGGTCGCGGTGGGCTTGGGAGCGGGCGGGTTCACATAAGGCCAGCCGTCGGTGCGGAACGGGACCACAGGCAGGCCTGCTTCGTTCACGAGGTTGACGACGGGGTTGATGGACCACGCGTAGCGGACCGCCACGGGTTGATCCACGCCGGGAGCGGTGAGCACCACGACTTGCTCGATGGGAGCCGCTTTGCCGCCGGCCTTGGCTTTCCCCTTGCCCTTGGTTTTTTCAACCGGGGCGGCTTCGAGCTTGGCGTCGGCCCAGACGAATTTCTGATCTGCGCCCGCGATGGCGAAGCCCTTGATGGGGGCGCCGTCGGCGGTTTTCAGCCCGGCGGCGGTGCCGGGTTTGAAGGTGATCTTGGCGGCGTTGCCCTCGAACTGGACTTTTTCGAACGCAGGGCCGGAGTAGACGATGTCTTTGCCGTAGGTCTTGGCTTCGGCGACGAGCGCCAGCCGGCGGCCCACTTCCTGTTTGTTGGCGGGGTGGATGGATTTATCCTCGCCGATGTCGATGGAGACAGCCAGGCCGGTGTGGGGCAGGGTTTCGGCGATCTGGGCTTGGGATTCGCGCAAGCGGGCCCAAGGGTGATCCACTGGATCGGGGTTGACGGCCTGCCAGTTGGCAAGCTGGACGATGTAGAAGGGGAAGTCCGGCTGCGCCCAGGCTTTGCGCCAGGAGGTAATCATGGCGGAAAGCAGACGGCGGTAGCGTTCGGCATCGACCGGGCCCGCGTTGGCTTCACCCTGGTACCAGATGGCGCCCTTGATGCCGTAGGGGGTGGCCCCCTGGATCATCTTGTTATAAAGCGCGCTGACGGTGGGGCCTTCGCCGGGGCCATAGGGCGGGGTCGGTTTTCTCGGAATCGGCTGCCCGGCGGCTTTGGCTTCGTCGGCCTTGGCTTGCCATGCGGGGAGGGTCTCGTTGTTATACTTGGCTTTCAACTCCACGATGTTGGCCAGGTCTTTTTGGCGCGGATCGTAGTAAGCGGTCTTGAATTCGGGATCGCCCTGGATGACGTCCGTGGGGGTCCACGCCTGGGCCGAGGTGCCGCCCCAGGAGGTGTGAATGATGCCGATGGGGCGCTTGAGATCCTGGTTGAGTTGGCGCGCGAAGAAGTAGCCGACGGCGGAGAAATGCGGGGCGACTTCGGGGGTGGTGACTTCCCACTTGCCGTCCAAGTCTTCAACGGGCGTTTCGCTGGCCTTCTTCGGCACCGTGAACATGCGGATATCCGGGTGGTTCGCTGCGGCGATTTCCTGTTCGAAATTCAATACGCCGCCCGAGTAGTGGTGGCCGCATTTGAGCATCATTTCCATGTTGGATTGCCCGGAAGCGAGCCACACATCGCCCACGGCGACGTTTTTGACGGTGATGTGGTTGTTGCCGGCGACGGTCATTTCGCCGGGAGTGCCCGGTTTGAGTCCGACGAGCTTGACGCTCCAGCGGCCGTCTTTGTCCGCCGTGGCGGTGGCGGCGCTTTGCCCGAGCTTGACGGTGACTTTTTCACCGGGATCGGCCTTGCCCCACACGACGGCTTTGGTGCTCTCGAGGAGCATGTTGTCGGAGATGAGGGGTGGCAGGGTGACGTTGCCGTATGCGCCGGTCAGGGCCACGGCAAGCGGCAGCAGGATTAAGAGAGATTTTTTCATGGGAGAAGGGTCCGTGATAGCATGTTGAGCGGTTGTTTCAACCAAATTGGCGCGTTATCTGTAACCGGCCAGGGCGATGAGGCGTTCCTGGGCGTGGTCGAGCATGGGATGGGGGTAGGTGCGCGTCAGGGCTTCCCCGGGGGGCGGCGGGCGGTGCAGTTTCGCCGGGGGAAGGTCTCGCAGTTCCGGCAGCCAGCGCCGGATGTAGCGGCCTTCGGGGTCGAAGCGGGCGCTTTGGGTCCAGGGGTTTTGGATGCGGAAGTAGGGGGCGGCGTCGGCCCCCGTGCCGGCGCTCCATTGCCAGCCGCCGTTGTTGGAAGCGGCGTCGCCGTCGGCCAGCGCGCGCATGAAGTGGGCCTCACCCACGCGCCAGTCCAGGTGCAGGTCTTTGGTGAGGAACATGGCCACGATCATCCGCACGCGGTTGTGCATCCAGCCGGTGGCGGCGAGTTGGCGCATGCCCGCGTCCACGATGGGGAAGCCGGTGGTGCCCTCGGCCCAGTGCTGGAAGGCGGCGGGGTCGGACTTCCATTTCAGTCCGCGGAATTTGGGCTGGAACTCCACCTCCAGCACCTCCGGCCAGCGCCAAAGCAGCGCCATGTAAAATTCGCGCCAGACGAGCTCGCCCAGGAATTTCTGCGGCCCGGCGCGGTCCGGTGCGGTGCGTGCGGCGGCGAGCGCCTCGCGGCAACGTTGAATAACGAGGCGGATGGAAACCGCGCCCCAGCGGAGATCGGCGGAAAGGCGCGAGGTGGCCTCCAGCCCGGGAAAATCGCGCTCGGCTGCGTAGCGAAAAATGGGGCCATCCGCGAAGGCTTCCAGGCGGCGTAGCGCCGCCTGCTCCCCGATTTCGCCGATCTTTGGAGTGGCAGTGGTTTTCAGCCCCCATGCAGCCAGGGTGGGCACGGGAAGGGTAGTGAGGCGCGGCGGGAGCGGCGCAAAGCGCCCCGGCGCGGGCAAAGGGGCCGGAATTTCCTGGCGCAGCCAGGCACGGGCGAACGGGGTGTAAACGCGGAAGGCTTCGCCGCCGCCGGTGCGCACCGTCTCCGGTTCCAGTGCCGTGGCTTCGTGGAAAGCATGCACTTCCACGCCCATGCGGCGGGCCATGGCGGCGACACGGTGTTCCAGTTCCCAGCCCCACGGGTCGGGGCTGCGGTTGTAATAGAGCGCGGCGGCACGGGTTTCGCGCAGCAGCGTTTCGAGGGCTTCCTCGGCCCGGCCCCGGCGGATGAAGAGGCGGCTTCCGGCAGCGCGCAGGTTGCGGTCCAGCGCGGCGAGGCTGTCGCACAGAGCGGCCTGCCGGGCGGGGCCGGTCCAGGGGTGGCTGTGCTTCCAGGCGCTCTGGATGAAAACGGGAATGACGCCCCCTTGCGAGGCGCGGTGCGCGGCATGGAGGGCGGGGTTGTCGTGCAGCCGAAGGTCGCGCCGGAACCAATGGAGAACGGGGGTGTTCATACAAGAGGACCGTGCATCCGGTATTCGGAGGGGCTTTGGCCGATCAATTTGCGAAACAGGCGGCTGAAATAGTAAGGGTTTTCGAGACCCGAGCGCGCGGCGATTTCCTTGACGTTGAGGCCGGTGCCTCGGAGCAACTCGCACGCGTGGTCCATGCGCTTGCGCAGAAGGTAATGGAGGGGCGATTCGCCAAGCTGCTGCCTGAAAAGCTGCCGCAGGTAGTCGGGGTGGATGAACAATTCCCGCGCGACGGAACCGATGGAAATGGGTTCGCTGAAGCGCGCGTCGAGGATCGTCTTGGCGCTTCGGACGTGGGTGGATGTGGGGGGAGCCTTTCGCGCGCTGGGTGCCGATAAAGCAAGCTGCAATTCGGTGATGATCCAGCCGCTCAGGCACTCCACTTTCGCCCGATGCAGGGAATCGTTGTGGCGGAGTTGGCGCAGGATGTGCCCGGCGGCGGTTCGCATGTTGGCATTGGTCCGGTACATTCCCGGCGGAAGATGCTCCGCGCCGCAACCCGTGATGCCGAGGCAGAGATGCGTGCCTGGCCGGGTGCATTCGTCGAAGTGTTGCAAGCCTGGCTGATAGACCGCGATGGAACCATCCTGGTAAGAATGCCGCGTGCCGCCTTGGGTCAGTGTTCCTGCGGCTCCGCGATAAATGACGAGTTCGGGGCAGGGATGCGAATGGCTTTCGCACGAGATGCCTTTGCGAACGGCCAAATGAAAGGCGAACAGGCAGGTAAGAGTGGCCACGGGGAACCTCGGTTTTATATAAATGATTTCTCCGTTTGGTGCATGGGCGGCCCCAGCCAAACTTGATTAAGGTTAGGGGATCAACCTTTATGACAAAAGCCTTTTTATCCCCACGGGAGCGCGTGCGTCTCGCGCTCGCTCATCAAGAAACCGACCGCGCTCCCATCGGGTTGGTCTGTTCCGGGATCAACCCCGGCGCGGCCCGTGAGCTTGAAGCCTTTTTGCGGGCGAACCGGGGCATCGGCATTAAAGATTACCTTGCGCCGTTGATCGATATCAAGAATGTGGAACCGCGCTACCGCGGACCGGCGCTCCCCGAGATGACGGATATTTGGGGGGTGCGGCGGCGGCTGGTGAGTTACGGCGCGGGCGCTTATGACGAGATCGAGTTCGCCCCGCTGGCGGACGCGGCTTCGGCGGACGAGATTGCGCGGCACCCTTGGCCCAGCACCGCGTGGTTTGATTACGAGTCGATCGCGCGGCAGATCGCGGAGCTTGATGCCGGGGGCGAATATTGCCTGATGGCGGCCAATGGGAATATCTTCGAAACGTCGTGGTTCATGCGCGGCTTCGAGAATATTTTCATGGATCTGGCGACGGAACCGGAGATCGCGCATGCGTTGTTCGAGAACGTGACCCAATTTTTCATTGAGCATTTCACGAAAATATTGGAAGCCGGAAAAGGCCGGATCGATCTCGTGTTCACCGCCGACGACATTGGCGGGCAGAATGGGCTCTTGATGTCGCTGGACATGTGGAAGGAGCATATCAAGCCCTACCATATGCGGTTGAACCGGGTGATCCACGAATACGGAGCCAAGGTGATCTACCATTCGGACGGAGGCGTGATGGATGCCGTCGGGGGGCTGATTGATATGGGAATCGACGTGCTTCAAGCGTTGCAATTCGATGCGCGCGGCATGGACCCCGTGGCGCTCAAAGCGAACTATGGGGACCGGCTTTGTTTTGAAGGAGGGGTGAGCGTGCAGAAGACGCTCCCATTCGGAACGCCGGGGGAGGTGCGCGAAGAGGTCCGCGAGCGGCTGCGTGTCTTGGGCAAAAACGGCGGGTATATCCTAGGCCCATCGCACTGCATCCAGGACGGGACGCCGCCGGAGAACATCGTGGCCTTGTTCGATACGGCGGGGCAATTGATGGCGCATTGACCGAGTCGGCGTGATTTTGGGCGAAACGGCGAGGTTTCCCGCCCCCATTTTGAAGTTTGCCATGAGAATGGCCCTTCGTATACTGGGAAACTCTTTCTTACCCGTGACCAGCCAGCCCGACCGCCCAACGTCCCAGCAGCCCAGCTTTTCCGAACTCGGCATCATCGCCGGGAACGGGGCTTACCCTTTCGCCATGGTCAAGGCCGCCCGCGCCGCCGGGGTGACGCGCATCGTGACCGCCGCTTTCGAGGGGGAAACCGACCCGAAGCTGGCCGAGTTGGTGGACGAAATCGATTGGATGCGGGTGGGGCAACTGGGCCGGATGATTAAAACTTTCGCCTCGCGCGGCATTCACCATGCCGTGATGGCGGGGCAGATCGCGCCGGGCAATCTTTTTGATTTGCGGCCCGATTTGAAGGCTTTTCTGGTGCTGGCCCGGCTGAAGGAACGCAATGCGGAGACGATTTTCGGCGCGATTGGCGACGAACTGGCCAAGGCGGGCGTGGAACTGCTCCAGGCGACGACTTTCATGGAGGAGCACCTGGCCAAGAGCGGCGTTTTTGCCGGGCCGAAACTCGCGCGCAAGGAGCTCAGTGATGTGCGCTTCGGGTTCAAGATTGCCAAGGACGTGAGCCGCCTCGATATCGGCCAAACCGTGGTTGTCAAGGGCGGCACGGTCCTGGCGGTGGAGGGGTTCGACGGCACCAACGCAACCATCCGGCGCGGCGGCGAACTGGGCAAGGGCGGGGCCGTGGTGGTGAAGGTCTCCAAGCCGAACCAGGATTTCCGCTTCGATGTGCCGGTGGTCGGCCCCGCGACGCTCGAAACCGCAGCCGAGGCCAAGATCCGGGTCATTGCCGTCGAAGCCGGGCGCACGCTTTTGATGGAGCGCGAGCGGCTCGAAGAGATGGCCGCGCGGCTCAACATTTCGCTCTTCGGCATCGAGCCGGAGGCCCTTTCGTAAATTTTTTCCATGACGCCAAAATTCAGAGTCGGAGTTGTCGGTACCGGGTCCATCGGTAAGAACCATGCGCGAATCGTTTCGGAGCTGCCCAACGTGGAGTTCGCGGCCATTTATGACGCCAACCCCAAGACGGCGGCGGAGATCGGCGCGAAGCTGGGCGTTCGCGCCGTAAGCACGCTCGAAGAGTTCATCCCGCTTGTGGACGCCGCGACCATCGCCACGCCCACGCCGTTCCATTTCCCGACCGCCAAGGCGCTGCTCGAAGCGGGCAAACACTGCCTGGTGGAAAAACCGATCACCGAAACCACGAGCGACGCCAAGGCGCTCTCCGAATTGGCCAAGCGCACGGGCCTGGTGCTGCAAGTGGGGCACATCGAGCGGTTCAACCCGGTGCTGAAAGTGCTCGAATCGCAGCTCACCGAAGCGCGCTTCATCGAGTCCCACCGGCTTTCGCCCTATCCCAACCGGAGCATCGAAATCGGCGTGGTGCTCGATTTGATGATCCACGATTTGGAGATCGTGCTGCACCTTGTGCGCTCGCCCATTCAATCCGTGGACGCCGTGGGCATTCCCGTCTTAAGCAAGGGGGAGGACATCGCCAACGCCCGTATCCGGTTTGAAAACGGCTGCGTGGCCAACCTCACGGCCAGCCGCATCAGCCCCGAGAAGATGCGCAAAATCCGCGTTTTCCAACACAACGCCTACCTTTCCCTCGATTACCAAAACCAGACCGGCGAGATTTACCGCTTGGACGGCGGCAGGATTTCGCGCGAGAAGGTGGAGATCGAAAAAGAGGAGCCGTTGAAGCGCGAGATCGCCTCCTTCGTGCAGTGCGCCCAGGCCGGAGCGCAGCCGAAGGTGACGGGGGCCGAAGGGGCCGCCGCGCTCGAACTGGCCATCCAGATCACTCACCAGATCGAAGCCGCCGGGATGAAGGCCTAATTGCATTTCAAGACTTCCTCATTTCTCCACCCATGAAACTTTACCTCATTGCGGGCGAAGCGAGCGGTGACGCGCGGGCGGCGGAGGTGATGAAGTGCCTCTCGGCGCAGGCGGAGGCGCGCGGGCAAAAACTGGAGTTCTTTGGCGCGGGCGGGCCAAAAATGAAGGCGCTCGCGCCCGCGGTGGAGGACTGGAGTGGCGAGGCGGTGCTTGGAATATGGGATGTGATTAAAAAATACCCGTATTTCCGCCGGAAGTTTGCCGAGATGCTCGCGGAGATCGGGCGCATTGGTCCCGACGCCGTCCTTTTTATCGACTACCCCGGGTTCAACCTGCGGATGGCCAAGGCGCTGCGCAAGCGCCACCGCGCGGTGAAGCTGATCTACTACGTGAGCCCGCAGGTGTGGGCCTGGAACCGGCGGCGCATCCCGGAGATGGCCCGTTCGCTTGACTTGATGCTCTGCCTTTTCCCGTTCGAGAAGGCGCTTTACGAAAAGTCGGGGCTGAAAACGGTTTTCGTGGGGCACCCGCTGCTCGACGCGCTGGCCGCCGACAAAGGCCGCGAGCCGCGCGAAGAGGGGCTGGTGGGGCTGCTCCCCGGCAGCCGGGGAAAGGAAGTCACGCGCATTTTCCCCATCATGCTCGAAACCGTGAAGCTGCTCCGGCAGGCGCGGCCCGAACTGCGGTTCGAGGCGGCGGCCGCCAGCGAGCCGCTGGCCGCGTTGATGCGCGAAATGGCGGGAAATACGGGAGTAAAAATCACAGTGGGCACGGCGCATTCGTTGATGAACCGGGCCACCGTGGGCGTCGTGACCTCCGGCACGGCTACGCTGGAGGCGACCTATTTTGAGCTGCCGTTTGTGTTGGTTTATAGCGTGGCGGCGTTTACGTGGATCATTGGCAAGCGGCTGGTGAAGGTGCCGTTTTTGGGCATCTCGAACATTCTTGCCGGGCGCGAGATCATCCGAGAATTCCTGCAACACGACGCCAGGCCCGAAGCCATTGCCGACGAGTTGCTCGCCATGCTGAACCTGCCGGAGAAGAGGGCGGCGCAGCAGGCGGAATTCCGGGCGGTAATCGCGGGGCTCGGCGCGGGCGGAGCGGCGGGGCGCGCGGCGGAGGCGATTTGGGCGGAATTGCGGAATTAGAGCATTTACAAAAAACATGGAGCGGTCGTCTTGGGGCGGCGAGGGCTGCTACGCTGTCCCTCAAGCTTGGGCAGCATGTATTCATGCAGCCGCTGCGCTTGAAAAACAGCGTAGCAACCCTCGGCGCTCCCAAGCCAATCCGCTACATCTTTCCTGTAAACGCTCTGACCCCAAGCGAAAGCGGATGGCAGAAGCGGGGGCGGGAGGGGGAAAATCCGCTTGTGCCGCGTTAAAAATACGTCGATATATTTTCCAACCATGGAAACTTCCACTGGCAGCGGCGCCAAGGTCGCGTCCACCGGCCGCCGCCTCGTTTCGCTGGATGCGCTGCGGGGGTTCGACATGTTCTGGATCATCGGCGCGGGGACGCTGGTGGGGGCGCTCAACCGCATGGGCCAGACGCCCGCGACCAAGGCCATCGGGGCGCAGTTGCAGCATGCCCCTTGGGAAGGGTTTCGGTTTTATGACCTGGTTTTTCCGCTTTTCGTTTTCATCGTGGGCGTTTCGATGGTGTTTTCGCTGAGCCGCTTGATCGAAGAAGCGGGGCGAAGGACGGCGCTGCTGCGGATTTTCCGGCGCACGGCGGTGCTTTATCTGCTGGGCATTTTTTACTACGGCGGGGTGATTTGTAACTGGCCGGAGGTGCGCCTGCTCGGGGTGCTTCAACGCATTGCCCTGGCCTACCTGGGCGCAGGGCTTTTGTTCTGCTTTTTGAAAGGGCGTGCGAAGGCGCTTGCGGTAGCGTGGGTGGGGCTGCTGGTGGGGTATTGGGCGTTGCTGACGTTCGTGCCGATTCGGGACATTCAATTGACCAACGACCACCTGGCCGCGCTCGCGACGGACGCGGGCGATGAGGCGTCGGCGGATTTGTTCCACGCAGGCGGCAACTGGTCCATCGTGAAGGACAGCGATGCTTGGGCTGCCGCGCGGAAAATGTATTTCGCCACGGAGCCGCGCGTCAGCGGAGTGTATGACCAGGGGCGCAACGTGGCCGATCACTTCGATTTTCTTTACCTGCCGGGCTGGAAGGCCGATACGTTCAACGATCCCGAGGGGCTGCTTTCCACGGTTTCTGCCGTGGCGACCTGCCTGCTGGGGGCGCTTGCGGGGCTGCTGCTTCAGGCGCGGGGGATCGCCAAACAACGCAAGGCGCTCTTGCTGGCGGCGGCGGGCGCGGCGCTGCTGGGGCTGGGCTGGACGTGGGGGCTTTCGTTCCCGGTCATCAAAAAAATTTGGACCTCCTCTTTCGTGTTGGTGGCGGGCGGTTACAGCTTGCTGCTGCTGGCGGCTTTTTACCAGGTGGTGGAGGTGTGGGAGAAGCGGCGCTGGTGCCAGCCGTTTGTGTGGATGGGCATGAACGCCATCACGATTTACCTGGTGGTCAACCTCATCAATTTCAGGATTCTTGCCTCCCATTTCGCGGGCGGCGACGTGAGCGACTTTTTGGACGCCCACGTGGCGAAAGGCTGCGGCGATCTCGCGGTGGCGCTGGTGAGCCTCGCGCTAGCGTTCCTGCTCGTCTGGTTTCTGCATCGGCGGAAGATTTACCTGCGGGTGTAGAACGCGCGAACGCCGCCAACCGCTCGATTTATCAAGGGAAGGAGGCGGGGGTTATGTTGAAATGGGCTTTCATCTTCTTGATTATCGCTCTGATCGCCGGGGCGTTGGGTTTCTCGGGGGTTGCGGGCGCGGCGGCTGCCGTGGCCAAGTTTTTCTTCGGGCTGTTTCTGTTGATTTGCATTGCCCTGTTTGCGCTCGCCGTGATTGCCGCCCGCAAAATTTAGCGGCACTCGCCCGGTTATGGATGGGCCTAAATCAGAACTGCTCCGGGTGGTTGGGCGCAACATCGCGGCGCTCGTGGAGCATAACCGCCAGGCCGATGCAAAGCGAACCGCCGAGCAGCGCATTGCGGACGCGATCACACGGTTCACGGGGAGCATGAAGTTTGTCTATATCCATCTCGCCATCTACGGCGCGTGGATTTTGATGAATCTCGGCTGGATTCCCGGGCCGCACTTTGACCCGACTTTCGTGGTGCTTGCCATGGTGGCTTCCGTGGAGGCCATTTTCCTTTCCACGTTCATTTTGATTACGCAAAACCGGATGAGCGTGATGGCCGAGCGGCGCGCGGAACTCGATCTCCAGATCAGTCTTCTGGCGGAACACGAGATCACGCGATTGCTGAACCTCGTGGTCGAAATCGCTTCCCGCATGCAGACGGAAAGCGCCCGCAGCCCGGAGGTGGAAGGGTTGCAACAGGATATCGCGCCGCAGGATATTTTGAGGGAAATGGAAAAAAGAGAGCCCGAGAAGAATTCCTGAAAAACCAGTTTTGGAGGATTCCATGACGCAGAACACGACTTTACGGCAGGCATCCGAAACCGGCGTTCCGCGCCGCGTTTTGGGTGGAACAGGCGAAGAGGTTTCAATCGTCGGCCTGGGAGGGTGGCACATCGGCGTCCAGCAAGAGGAGCGGGAGAGCATCCGGATTGTGCGCGAGGCCATCGACCTCGGGATCAATTTTTTGGACAATGCGTGGGATTACAACGAGGGGCTTTCGGAAATCCGAGAGGGGAAGGCGCTGCGCGACGGTTATCGCGAGAAGGCGTTCCTGATGACGAAGATCGACGGGCGCACGCGGCAAAGCGCGGAGGCGCAGATTAACGAATCGTTGCGCCGGTTGCAGACCGATTATGTGGATTTGATGCAATTCCACGAGGTCATTCGCATGGAGGACCCCGAGCGCATTTTTGGCCCGGACGGCGCGTTGCAGGCCATGCAGGCCGCGCGGGAGGCAGGGAAGATCCGCTACATCGGGTTTACTGGGCATAAAGATCCCGAGATTCATCTCAAGATGCTGCGGCTGGCGCGGGAGCACGGGTTCCATTTCGACACGGTGCAAATGCCGCTCAACGTGATGGACGCTCATTTTAAGAGCTTCGAAAAAAACGTGCTTCCGGCGGCGTTGAAAGCGGGAGCGGCGGTGCTGGGCATGAAGTCCATGGGTGATCCGTTCATACTGGATAGCAAAATTGTCACCCCGGCGGAGTGCCTGCATTACGCCATGAGCCTGCCGGTCAGCGTGGTCATTACGGGTTGCGAATCGGTGGAGATTTTGCACCAGGCGGTGGACGCGGCCAAAAGCTTTCGCCCGCTTTCCGACATCGAAACGACGGTGCTGCTCGCGAAAACGGAACACTTCGCCGGGAGCGGTAAGTTCGAGCTTTATAAAACGACGGATCATTTCGACAGCACGGAGGAAAACCCGGAGTGGCTTGGCTAATGAACGCAGAATATGAATATGAATGAAGAAACAGCTCTGATTACGGGCGCTTCGAGCGGCATCGGGTTGCATCTCGCGCGGGAGTTCGCCGCCCACGGCCACCCGCTGGTGCTGGTCGCGCCGGTGGAAGCGGAACTCCAAACGATTGCCCGCGAACTGATGGACGAACATCACGTGAAGGTGGATGTGGCCGCCGTCGATCTGGAAGCTCCGGCCGCCGCGTCGAAGCTTTTTGAGGCGCTGCAGCGGACGAATGTGGCCATCCGGATTTTGGTCAACAACGCGGGGCGAGGCTATCGCGGCAGCGCGTGGGAGATTCCCATCGAGCACGATCTTTCGATGGTGCGGCTGAACATCGAGGCGGCATTGCGGCTGACGAAGTTGTTTTTGCCGCAAATGCTGAAGCTGGGCGGCGGACGGATTATGAACACGGCCTCCGTTGCCGGGTTCGAGCCCGGGCCGTTGCTGGCGGTTTACCACGCAACCAAGGCTTTTCTGCTTTCGTGGAGCGAAGCCCTGGCGGTGGAATTGGAGGACACGCCCGTGACGGTGACGGCGCTGTGCCCGGGGGCGACGGACACGGATTTCTTCCCCAAGGCCGGGATGGTGAACACGCGGATTTTTCAGCAGGGCAACGTGATGTCCCCGCAAGAGGTCGCAAAAATTGGCTACAAGGGGATGATGGAAGGGAAGCTCTTCGTCGTGCCGGGGGCCATGAACAAAACGCTGGTTGCCGCGCGCCGGGTGCTTTCCGAATCCACCCAGGCGAAGGTCAATATGAAGTTCTACGAAACGTGCGCGGTGGGGGAACATGGCCGGCATCGCGGAGATATCGAGGGGGCGTCGCATTTGGAACACGCCAAATGATTACGAGGCTTCTTCGGGCGCTTCTTGCGCCACGCCCAGCTTTTGAGCCAGGGCCATGGCGTCGAACGGAGCTTTCACTTTGATGTCGTTGTCGAAATAGACAAACACATCGCGGCCATCCGGCGCGTTGCCGCCTTCGGGGCAGATGCGCCGGGTGCGAGCCGGGGTGGTTCCTTTGGCCCAGCCGCGCACTTTGCGCGCCCATTCCTTGAGCGCCTCCTCGGAGTAGCCGCTGGCGTAGATTTCTTTGTCGCCGTGCAGCCGCAGATAAACGAAATCGGCGGTGACGTCTTCCATGAACGGCCATTTCCCGGCGGTGTCCGCGACGACCAGGGCGACTCCGTATTCCCGCAGCAGCCCAATGAACTCCTTTACCGCGAACGAGGCGTGGCGGACTTCCATGGCGTGCCGCAACGGCAGGTCGCCCTCGATTTCTGCCAGCCCTTCGCCGCCGTATTTGTCTTCATACAGCCGGGCCAGGCGGGCGGCTGCTGCGGCGTCTCGGGGGAGGATTTCGAGAAATGCGCGCAATAGCCCCGGGTCGAAACGGAAGCTCGGCGGAAGCTGCCACAAGATCGGCCCGAGCTTGCGCTTTAAGCAAAGCGGCCCCGAGGCAAAGAAGCGGGCCAGCGGTTCCTCCGCATTTCGCAACCGCAGGATGTGCGTGATGTAGCGGTTGGCTTTGACGGAAAATTGGAAGTTCTCCGGCGTGGCGGCGGCCCAGGTTTTATAACTGGAGGGCCGCTGGAGGGCGTAAAAAGTGCCGTTGATTTCGATGGAATTGAGCCGTCGCGAGGCGTAGGCCAGTTCCTGGGTTCGCGGCAGCCCCTGGGGGAAAAACACGCCGCGCCAGGGAGCGTAAGTCCAGCCCGATATGCCGATGCGCAGAGTCACCGGATGTCATCGCTTATGGCGGGGACCGGGGATGCGGAAATAACCTGGCGGTTAGTGGGGGTGCGGGGCTTTGAGCAATTCGCAGCCTGCCAGCAGCAACGCGCCCGTGCCGTAGCTCTCGGAGCCCGTGGCGTCTGGCGAGCCGGGTTCGCACCCCATCGGCTGCACGTTTTCCAGCAGACCGTCGGCGCGCACTTTGCCCGCCAGGGCCGCCCAGCCGCGCCGGACGGCGGGCCAGTAAACCGCCGGGGCCAGCAACCCGTGGTTCACTCCCCAGGCCAGCCCGAAAACAAAGAGGGCGCTGGAGCTGGTTTCAGCCTCGGGATATTCGGCGGGGTCGAGCAGATTGGAACGCCAAAGGCCGTCGGGCTGCTGCGCTTTGAGAACGGTTTCGGCCATTTCCGTGAAGAGGGTTTCGTAGGCCGCGCGGGAGGGGCGGTTCTTGGGAAAGTGTTCGAGCATCAACGGAATGCCCGCCAGCACCCAGCCGTTGCCGCGAGCCCAAAACACTTTGCTGCCATTGGGCGATCTCCGGTCGAAGAAGTCGCAGTCGCGGTAAAAGAGGTGCTCGGCGGGATCGTAAAGATAGCGTCGAGCGGCATCCCATTCCCGGTCCACGAAATCGAGATACCGCGCGTCGCCTGTGATGGCGGCAAGGTGTGCCCAGGCGGGCGGCGCCATGAAGAGGGCGTCGCACCAGCTCCAGCGATCTTCCCAGGGAGTGCTGTAGGGGGTGAGGCCCGCGAGCGGCGTTTCCTTAGGATGGGCGAGAATGGCGTCGAAACGCTGCCGCGTGGGTGCAAGCATCGCGGGGTCTTTTTTCAGGTCGTAAAGTGCCAGGTAGGTTTGGCAGATGGCCGTATCATCCGCGTGGTAAAGGCGTCTGCCAGCCCGCCACTGGCTGGCGCGCCCCATTTTTAGCGCGGCTTCCAGATAGGCAGGGTTGGGCGAGAGCGGCCCGAGCGTGGCTAGGCCCCGATAAAACACGGCGTTGCCCCAGTGCTTTGGGGCGTGGCGGTTAGGATGGGCCAGTTGCCAATCTGCCGCGCGTTCCATCACGGCGAGGATTTCTTGCGGCTTGCTCGCAGGCGTGTCGGCGCAGATTCCGCCGGGGATGAGGACGGCGGCAGGCATGAAAAGGGAGAGGCAGCGGAGCAAAAGCCGGTTCATAGTTCAGGGGGAGAAACTTCGGTCGTATTACCGGCTTCCGCATCGTTTGTAAATGATCCAAAGCTTGATTTGGGCCGCGCTTTTCCATAACCCATTCACTTTATGCCATCCACATCTGCTTCTTCTCCCCGCCCTCCCGAAAACGCCGCCATCTGGGTCATGGCCGGACAATCGAACATGGAGGGGTGCGGCTATGTGCGCGAGGCGCTGCCGCCCGATTCCCGCGTCTGGTGTTTCGATCTCCAAAACCGCTGGCGCGAAGCGCGCGACCCGATGCACGACTTGATCCATAGCGCGGCTGCGGTCGATTTGGCCTTGCGCAAGGCGATGGCTCCCGCGGAAGTGATCGCCGCCGGAGACGACGCCGTGCGCGTTTATTGGGAACAGCGCAACGCGAACGTGGGGGCCGGGCTTGGCATTGCTTTCGGGGCTGCTTACGCGGATGCCACGGGGCGGCCTGTGGGGCTGATTTCGGCGGCTCATGGCGGCACGACCATGGAGGACTGGAACCCGGCCCGCCGGGGCGAAGGCTGGAACAGCCTTTACGGCGCGCTGCTGGAGCGCATCCGGCTTGCGGGCGGTCAACTGGCGGGCATTTTGTGGTACCAGGGCGAATCGGACGCCAACCCGGAGGCCGCGCCCACTTATGGCCAACGCTTCGCCCAGTGGGTGGAAGCCGTGCGGCGGGATACGGGCCGCCCGGATCTGCCGATTGTGACCGTGCAACTGGGGGGCGTGCATGGCCTCGATAACTCCGTGGAGGGGTGGAACCAGATTCGCCGCACGCAGCTTGCGCTGCCGCTGGAAATCCCCAACCTTGCGGTGGCTCCGACGATTGATTTTACCCACAACGACTCGATTCACCTCGACGCCCACAGCCTCGCACGGCTGGGCCGCCGCATGGC
The DNA here is from genome assembly GCA_964513965.1 of uncultured Chthoniobacteraceae bacterium. Classification (GTDB taxonomy): domain Bacteria; phylum Verrucomicrobiota; class Verrucomicrobiia; order Chthoniobacterales; family Chthoniobacteraceae; genus UBA695. The sequence continues at coordinate 35,357 of CAZEOO010000018.1, read as the reverse complement.
TCGCCTGGCGCTGGCCTTGACGGGCAACGGCGGCAGCGCGGAAATTCCCCGCGTTACCACAGCGGCCGCGCGGCTCAATGACCGCGAGATGGGAGAAACGGATCTTACGTTCACCGGCGTCACCGGGGCGTTCCACCCGGAGCGCGGCATGCACGGGTTCGTGCTGTTGAAAGCCGACGGCACTCCCGATCCCGAGAATCTCGTTACGGCGGCGTTTCCGCATCCGTGCCAGCCCGGCGCGATTGTTGTGCGCACCTTGACGGTGCCGCGCCCCGGCAGCCAGATCGCCTATGGCTACGGACTCGCGCCGATCTGCAACGTTACCGATGACTCGGATATGGCGCTGCCTGCATTCGTGGTTGCGATACAATAACCCTAAATAATTTACGCAAAATGGCGCCGCATTCATCCGTCGAATGGTTTTCCGCCGCCCGGTTTGGGCTTTTTATCCATTTCGGGCCTTACTCGGCCATTGGCCGGGGCGAGCAGGTGCTCTTCCGGGAGCATTTGAATCAAAAGGAATACGCCCGGGCCGCATGTGAATGGAAGCCGGGCGCTTTCGACGCGCGGGCGCTCGCGGCGCTTGCGAAAAAAGCCGGGGCGAAATACTGCGTGTTCACCACCCGGCACCATGACGGGTATTGCTTGTGGGATAGCGCGCTGACGGATTACACCTCCGCCCGGCAAGCGCCCGGGCGCGACTTCGTGCGGGAATACGTGGACGCCTGCCGCGCGGAAGGGCTGCGCGTGGGGCTTTACTATTCGCTGGCGGACTGGCGCATTCCCGCGTACTGGCTGGGCGCGGAGAAGGACCCCGAGGGCTGGCGCGTGTTCCGCGATTACGCGCACGGGCAGGTGGAGGAACTGCTGACGCGCTATGGGAAGATCGACGTGCTTTGGTTCGACGGCCCGTGGCCTCACAGCGCCGGGGATTGGAATGCGGAGGAACTCGTCCGCAATATCCGCCGCTGGCAGCCGGAAATTTTAATCAATAACCGCCTGGACGCGCAGGCGCAGGTGGGCGGGCCGGAACAAGCCGGGGCATCCGCGGTTTTGGGGGATTTCGGCACGCCGGAGCATCAAATTACGGCGGACCACGACCGCCCGTGGGAAAGCTGCCAGGTCACGACCTGGAGACTGTGGGGATATGCCCGAGGAGAGCATTACCGCTCGCCCGAACAGTTGCTCGACTTGCTTTTCGAAAGCGCGTCGAAAGGGGGGAACCTGCTCCTGAACATCGGCCCCGACGGCAACGGAGAAGTTCCGGCCCCGGTAGTGGCGAGTTTGAACCAAATGGGGGATTGGCTGGCGGCCAACGGGGAGGCGATTTATGGCACCGAAGCCGGGAACCTTTCGGAATTCGTGACCTACGGCCATCAAACGCGGCGGGGCAATACGCTTTATCTGATCTACCGTTTCTGGCCTCGGAATGCGACAGCGCGCCTGGCGGGCATTGCCACTCCTTGTGCGAAAGCCACGCTGCTTGCGACGGGGCAGCCGCTTGCCACCAAGTTCCTGCCGGATGGGATCGAGATCGAGGGGCTGCCCATCGAACTTCCCGCCGGGCTGTTCCCGGTGATTCGCATGGAGTTCAATGAACCGCCCACGCTCCACTCCTGGGCGCGAGAGCGCCTTTGGAGCGGAGACCCCGCCCGCATGGCGGGATGGGCCGCGGAGCGGGGGAGTGGCGTCTGGGTTGACGGGCGGTAAACGCCCGCGGACTAAAGCAATTTAACTTATCCTGCACCCACCGTCATGCGGCGGCGGAAGGCAGCCCGCGGCGCGGCAAGCCACCACGCTCTGCCATCCGGCGCTCGCAATCCAGCAGGTGCATCATAACTTAAAGTACTCTAATAGTCCTTCGCACCGGGTTCCGGAACGGCATCGACGAGCATCTCGACGATTTTGTCGGTGTTGACGCCCTCGGAGTCGGCGGTGAAGTTGGTGAACATGCGGTGCCGCAACACGGGCCGTGCGGCGGCGCGAACGTCGTCGGCGTTGACGAGCAGACGGCCGTCAATGACGGCGCGGGCTTTCGCGGCCAGGACCAGATATTGGCTGGCGCGCGGGCCCGCCCCCACATGGACCCACTTTTTGATGAACTCGGGCGCGCGCGGATCGCCGGGGCGGGTGGCGCGCACCAGGCGTGTGGCATATTTCACAATATGATCCGATATGGGAAGGTTGCGCACGGCGGTCTGGAGTTCCAGAATCTGCTCGGCGTCGAGCACCTTTTGCAGATCGAGCTTGCGATCCTTGGTGGTGACTTTGGCGATGGTTTCCTCTTCCTCCTCGGCGGGGTAGTCGATGTAAATGGAGAACATGAAGCGGTCGAGTTGCGCTTCCGGCAGCGGGTAGGTGCCTTCCTGTTCGAGCGGGTTCTGCGTGGCCAGGACGAAGAAGGGCGGGTCAAGCGGGTAGGTGGTCCCGGCGGCGGTGACGCGGTGCTCCTGCATGGCTTCGAGCAGCGCGGCCTGGGTCTTGGGCGGGGTGCGGTTGATTTCGTCGGCCAGCAGGATGTTGGTGAACACCGGGCCTTTGATGAAGCGGTATTCTTTGCGCCCGGTGGTCTCGTCGCTTTCCAGAATGTCGGTGCCGGTGATGTCCGAGGGCATCAGGTCGGGCGTGAACTGGATGCGGCGGAAGTTGAGGTCAAGCACTTCGGCCACGGTGCGAATCATGAGGGTTTTGGCCAAGCCGGGGAGGCCGATCATCAGCACGTGCCCGTTGGAAATCATGGCCGTGAGAAGCTGCCGCACGATTTCCCGCTGCCCGATGATGGCTTTGCCGATCTCGGCTTCGATCTGCTTGGTCTTGACGCTCATGCGGTCGATCAAATCGCGGATGGCCTCCTGCTCGGGCGTGAGTTCCTCGGGCGCGGCGGGGGTGGCATCCTTGTCGCTGTCCTTGGCGGTCTCTGCCGCAGCTTCGGTGAGAAATTCGAAAATGGAGTCGCCCACGAGGATGCGGTCGCCGGAGTGGAGCACGGCATCCTTGATCTTTTCCTTGTTCACCTTCGTGCCGTTGAGGCTGCCGAGATCTTTGATGCACCACTTCTCCCCGGAGGGATAGATTTCGGCGTGATAACGCGAAGCGGGGCCGTCGATGTCAACGCGCAGATCGCAGTCGGGAGCGCGCCCGATGGTCATTTTTTTGTCCGTGAGCGGATAGCTGCTTCCGCATTGGAAACCGGCATGGATTCGGATGGTGGGCATACGATTTTTTGGGAGAAGGGTTATTGAGGAAGGGCAATTTCGCCCAGGTCTTTCGGGTTGGTGATGATCCGGATGCCGCAGAGCGCCGGAACCTGGAAGGTCTTGCGGAATTGCGGCAGTTTTGGAATGGATTCGCCCTCGCGGTAGATGTGGCGCGAGGTGGTCAGTTGCCAGTCGTCGGTGGCGCGGGTGAATTCGATGACTTCGAACCGGCGGACGAGTTCGTTCAAGGCATCGGCGTTTTGTTTCAAGACGTTGTTGGCGCGGTAACGCTCCACGAAGGCCAGCACGGTGTCGCCATCCTCAGAGATGCCGGTGCGGTGGAAGGTAGCCTGGTTGAAGAAGCCGTCGGCGGCGGCCATGCGCTCCTGGAGGTGCTTTGCGGAAGGCTCGGAAAGCTGCGGCGCGGTTCCTAAGGCGAGACCTTCATAAACGGTGCCGCTTTTTGTAAATAGCACCAAATCATACTTTCCAATGGGGAGATGGGCGAAACGAAATTCCCTGCCGCCGCCGGAAAGAGCAGCGAGATAAACGCGGGTGCGGTCGTGCTCGATGGCTACGACATGGGTCAGTTCCGTGCCGACGCGGCCGGTAAGCGCGCCCGCGTCATCGGGAGCTTCTTTGGTGTAAATGCGGCCTGCCTGGCCGAAGGCGGCGCTGGCGATCAGGAGTATTGCGAAGAGGCTGGCGAAAAGAGTTTTCATTGCTTTTTGGCCCATTTTCCGGCTTCGGCGGCGAGCGGGTGGCGCGGGTAATCCTTGGCGAAAGTCTGCCACATGGCGCGGGCTTCATCTTTGGAGCCTTGTTCGAAAAGGACGCGGGCCAGGTAAAAGCGGGCGTCGAGCTGGAAGGGGCTGTCGGGCTGGATTTTTTGGAACGATTCCAGCTCGGCCCGCGCCTCGGCCCAGCGGCCCTGGAGAATCCAGGTGCGGGCGCGTTGCAGCAGAAAATCGCTGTCGTATTTGCACATGGGCCGCCGCCGTTCCCATTGGAGGAGCTTGGTTTCGGCGTCGCGGCAAGCCCCTTTTTCGAGAAGATCGCGGATGGCCATGGATGCGGCGGCGTCTTTGACGGCCAGGCCCGGATCTTTGGTGGCGGGGGCGAGGCTTTGGTATTGGTCAATGGCTTCCTTGGTGTGGCCAAGCAGACGGTGGAGATCGCCGATGCGGATTTTGATGGTGCGGACCAAATCCTGGTCGGCGCGGTTGATGAAGACGAGCTGCGAAAGCCGGCCAAAGGCGTCCGGGTCGCGCAGCGCGTAGACGAGCAGATCTGTTTCGGTGGTTGCCAGCAAAAAGGCGGACTGGGCGACAGTGGCGGGTTGGAGTGATCCCACGAGGTTCCAAAAGGCTTGCTTCGCCGTGGCGGGATCGGTTTGGCCCAGCATGCGAACGCGGGCGGTTTGCGCGGTGAGCCATAAGGCGTCGGTCTCGTTTTCACGCGGAAGCTGCTCGGCGAAGCTGGCGATTTCGCGGTCGGTGCCGAAGTCGGCCAGGAAGGCGACGCGCAGGCGCACGGCGTCGGGTTTCAACTTGGCGGTCGCGTCCGCGTCCATGAAGTCGATGTAGCGGCGAAGGTCCGTGGCGTTGTTGATGGAGGCGCGCTGAAGGCGCTCGGGAATATCGACACGCAGGGGAATATCGAGCGTTGCGCCGTCGCGCGTCCATTTGCAGCGTACGACTTGCGAATCGTTACCCGCGAGCACGCGGGTGAGGCCGGTGCTGCTGACCGCCGCGCCGTCGGGAAATTCCCAACTGACGGTGCCGTTGCGGATGAACTGCGGCGGGCTGAGATCGAAGCGGGTTTCGTAGAACCACTGGCCGTTGTAGGCGGCGAAGCTTTGTACGGTGGCCCTGGGGAGCGGCAGGTATTGATTGTCGCGGGTTTGGATCGTGCTGGCGTTGGCCGCGCCGGGATGCAACCAGACGGACCCGGGAATGGCTTCGAAAGTTTTGTCCGGCTTTTGCCAGCCGAGCACGGTGGCCGCGCCCAGCCGGGCGTCGGAGTCGTTCTGGCCTTTGGCGGCGAAGTATTCGATTTTGATGAGCCCCTGGAGACCCGGGACGGTTTTTTTGGAGACGGTATCCGGCTCGGCGTGCGCGGAATGCTGGCCAGGCCAGCCGAATTGAATCTGGTCGTTGATGACGACGAACGAGCAGTCCGAGGAGAGGGTGTAAAAGGTGATGTCGCTCGGAGTGGCGAGCCGCAGGTAACCGATGTAGTGGGTGAGGTAGTTGGCGTTGGGGCCGTAAGGATTGCCGCCGTGGAAAATGCCGCCGACGAACCCCGCGCCGGGGGGTTCGGGGGATTGCGCCCAGGCGGTTTTGAGGTTTTGCAGCGAATCGAACTTCAAATCCTTCGGCGCGGACCGGGTTTCCATAAGGAGACTGGTTTTGGGGGACCAGTCCGGGGAATTCCGCACGGCGTTGCCGCCGAAGTATAGGTAATACTGGGTATTAGGAGTGAGTTTTTGCGCCAGCAGGATGATGCGCCCGCCCGGGCGGTAGCCGATTTTTGCGATCGGTTGCGGCGCGCCGTCGCGGTCGGTGAGCAAGAGGTCGGCTAGGTCGGGGCGAGTCTGGCCGTTGTCCTGGAAGTTGATTTCGATGCCCGCCTCGGGGACTTCCGGCGCGGTTTTGAGCGTGATGCTGAGTCGGTACGGAGCGTCGGCCACCGTCCAGTTCGGCGCGGATGGGGTGGGTGAGGGAGTGGGCGTGGCGGATATGGATGCCGCGGGGGAGGGCGTGGCGGTGGCCGAGGCGGAAGGAGCGGGAGTGGCTGTCGGCGTTGTAACCGGGCTGGGCGTGGCCGTGGGGCTTGCCGCGGGTTCGGCAAAGACCGGCAGGGTCAGCAATAGAAGGAAAGGGAGAGGCTTCATTTGGCGTCCTGAAGTGAGCGGTAGTAGTCGATGACGGCTTTTTGGTACGGCGCGGGCGCCTGGCCTTCGTCACCGCCGAGGAGGCTCTTGTCGCGAGCCTTGGCGCGGTCGCCGCCGTTGAGGGTGGAAACGTCGCCGGGGAGGATGCCGCCCTGCACTTCCTTGAGCTGCGTGACGATGCGTTGGTGCAGATTGCGGAAGTCCTCCATGCGGCCTTCCTTGAGCGCGGCTTGCGCTTGGTCCATCAACTGCGCCACGCCGGGCAGCCCGCGCGCCCGCAGGTAGAGCAGGTTGGCTTGCGCGGCCATGCGGGAGGTTTTTTCGGAAAGAAGGGCTTGCTTCACGGCCAGGGCGTCGTTGGCGGCCATGCGCGGGGCGTTGCTGGCGCGCAGCGGGGCGTTGCCGTCCATGCCGTTGCGGTCGCTGAACCCGCCGGCCTTGCCGCCGCCGGTGGCGCGGGCTTGTTGGATGCCGCCGTCGTCTTTGATGTGCCCCTGCTGCATGGCGTCGTTACTGCGGCGGACTTGCGTTTTGGTGCCTTCGAGGTTGCTGGCGGTATCCCCGACCATCTCGCCATTGGCCATGCCTTCGCGGCCGCCGCTGGAGCGGCCGGTTTGCTCGTTTTTATTGGGGCGAGTGTTGCCGCTTTTGCCCTGGGCGCTGAAACCGGGCATTGGGCCGTCCGCCACGGACCAGCCTTGCTGAACTTGCGCGAGCGCCTGGTTGGAGGCGGCGTCCATGGCCTCCTGCTCCATGCCTTCCTGCTCGGTGAGCAGGTCGCCCACGAGGTCTTCGAAAGCATCGGGCAACGGCAGGTTGGGGAGGTCCGGCATTTCGGTTTTGTCGAAGTTTTCGCAAAGCCACTTTTGGGTGTCGGTGGCGTTGGGAAGCCACATTTCGAGATCCTCGTCGATCTTCTTAGCTTGCTCGATGGCGGCCAGCAGGCTCTCTTCTTTTTGAACGGCGATTTCGGTGGCTTTAAGCTTTCCGTTCAGCGCGTCTTCCTTGTCTTGCTGGATCACATCCTCGTAAATCTGCGTCAGTTCGCCGCGAAGTTCATTGTACGGCTTGGCATCGGGGAAGACGTTGACATCGGTGAGCATTTGCTCGACGGCCTTGGCCATTTCTTCCTTGGCTTTCTTCATGGCTTCGGCGGTGGCGGCATCTTCGGGCCGGGCCTGGTCGCCTTTACGGGCCAACTCCTTGCTTTTTTCGATGATCCCTTTTTGCACCTCGGCCAGTTTGTCGAGTTTCTGGGCCAGGTCGCGGGCTTGTTCCTTGAGGGCGTCAGCCTCGCGCTTGGCGTTGGCCACCTGCCACTGGTTGAGGGATTCGACGATCTTTGCCAGGCGCGCGATGACCTCTTTTTCCGTCGCGGCGGCGGTGGGGAACGCAGCGTTTTGCAATTGCTCGGAAGCGGTGAGCATCTGCTCGTAAATAGCCGCTTCCTTGAAGGCGACGGCGGCCTTTCCGAGACGTTCGCGGAAATCGGCGTCGCCAGCGGTCGGGTCCTGCGCGCCGCGCTCGATGCTCTTGCGGACGGCAGAGGCTTTTTCCGCGAGGGCGTCCTGTTGTTGCGAGAGCGGGCCGTTGTCGGCGGGCTTGGCTTGCCCGGTGGCGCGGAAAATCTCGCGTTCGCGCTTGAGGAGTTCCTCCACGCCAGTAATAAGGTCCTGGATTTTCGCCTTGGCGGCCTCGGCTTCGGCAGCTTTGAGCAAGCCCTTGAGCCGGGCGAGAATCACGCCTTCCTGCGCCTCGGCTTGCGTGAGCGAGGCGGCTTGCTGCGTGGAATCGGCGGCCGTGGCGGCGGTGCGCAGCGCGAGGACGGCGGCGGGGAATTCCGTCTTGGTAAGCGCCTGGAGCGAATTTTGCAGCTCCGGCGAAAGGTCGTTGATCTTCCCGGCGGCATCGGCGATCTGCGATTCGCGCTCCAGCAGTGGTTTGAGGTCTGGTTTCGCGGCGCTCGGCTGTTGCAGAGTTTTGAGCGCGGCCCGGGTTTGATCCAGGTTGGCGGTTTGCCCTTTGACGAGGGCTTCGAGGCTGCCGAGCGCCTTTTGCCCGGCGTCCGCTTCGGAGGCGGCGATTTGATCCCGCGAGCGCAGGGTGACGACCAACGGGCGCGACCACGTGACGCCGGGGCCGCTGACGTTGTTTTGATCCTTGGCCACAAGCGCGAAGGTGACGGCGCCCTGCCCGGCGTATTTGGCGAGCGGAATCCTGAGTGTGGCTGAGTAAGATTTCTTTCCCGCGGCATCCTTCCATTCCGCGAGCCGTTCGGCCTCCGGGTTTTCGTCGGTGCTCCGGTAAAGAGCCACGCTGGCGAGGCCGAAATTGTCGGTGGCCTGGAAGGTGACTGGCAGCGAATCCTGGGGTGTGGCGAGGATTTCCTTGCCCTCCGGCGGCGCGGTGACGGTGATGCGCGGCGCCTCGTCGGCGACGATGGAGGTCTGGATCACCTCGCTATCTTTCAGCGCGTCGGTGTCCGTCCACTCCAGGCGCACGGCGGTGCCGGTTTTGACGACCCCGGCGGCGGTCCATTCGGCGGGAGCCTTTTGCTGCGCGGCGAAGGGGGCGTCCGCGCGGAGGCTGGTGAGATCGGAGTTGAACTCGAAGGTGAACGTGACGCGGCTGCCGGGGATCAAGTTGCCCAGGGCGGCGAAGTCGCGCCGGGTTTCCGGTTTCAAGCCGGTGTAGGCGGGCGGTTCCACGACCGCCTGGCGGTGGATGATGGCGGTGCGCGGGCGCACGGTGACTTGGTGAACGGGCGAGATGGCGTCGCCCGCGAGGATGCGGTAGACCAGCGGGTCGTGGAGTTCCTTCCAGTCGAAAGTGAAGGTGTCGGTGCCGAGTTCGCGGTCCATGATGACTTTTTGCCATGGCGCGCCCTGCTCGCGGTAGCTGATCCAGACGGCGCGGGGCACGTCGCCTTCGAGTTTCGCGGTGACGCGCAGACCGCGCCCATTGATGACGCGCGTATCGCCCGGGGTAAGCTGCGCGATGCGCGTGTGGGTGAGCGGCGGGATGAAGCGGGCGGGAAGCAGGATGCGCGCGGCGGAGTTGGCGAAATAGTGGGGCCGCAGCGCGGCGTAGCCGCCCAGGATCAATACCCCGGCGGCGAAGGCGGCGGCCAGGCGTTTGAAAAGGCGCAGGTCGAACACGAGCGCCCAGTTCACGCGCGGGAACGGGTCGCTCATCTCCTGGAAAATGGCTTCGCGGAAAGCGGAGCGCAGGGGCAGTTCCTTGTCGAACTGGACGGCGGAAATCAACGTGTTGCGAAGGCCGCCGGTGGCGGTTTCGATGCGGCGGGCCATGCTGGCTTCGGAAACTTGGGGCAAGGCGGTGCGCATCGCCCAGGCCAGACCGGCCAGGATGGGGGCGACGACGGCGAAGAACGCCACCCACCGGGCCACGGAGCCGAAGTGGAACTGGGAATCCGCCAACAGCAGGAGGATCATCAGCGCCAGGCCCACGGCCAGCCCGGAGAGGGTGTGCCGCAGCGCGCACAGGACCCGGTGGCGGAGGGCGGCCTGCCGCAGGCGTTCGTGGACGTGGTCGGATGAGAGGGACATGAGTTAGTGTTCCGCGAATTTGATTAGGGCGGTTCCTTTTTGGAGGTTCTGCGGGTGGGCTTCGCGCCTTCGCGCCTTCGCGCCTTCGCGTGAAAAAAATGGCGAGGCGATTACAACCAAGGCGTGGAAGGTTTCGAAAGAAGGGGCTAAAAGAAACGGCCCCGGGACGGATCGAGTGGTCCGGCGGGGCTTGGAGACAAGGTTGGCTTCTCCCCGGGCTTGGCGCGAGGTGACGCCGCCGGTTTGATAAGCGGGTTCGGGTTGCGGCTCTACCCCGCTCCATAAAACGCGAAGGCGCGAAGGCGCGAAGGCGCGAAGGAAAGGCAGAGAGAGAGGAGATTTCATTTTCCATCGTTCCCAATCTCCAGATTGGGAACGCGGTTGTCTGCGAAACTCCGTTTCGTAAAGCGAGCCTATGGAATCAGAGATTCCCAGACAACTTGCGTTACGAATCTGGAGATTCGTAACGAGGAGACGGGAGCGTTTTCCTCTTCTTTGCGCCTTTGCGTCTTTGCGTGATAATAACAAAGTGTTCATCAGTCAGGTTCGGCGGCCTTTATTTTGTAGAGCCGGAAATTGGCGAAGTAGGATTTTCCGCCCTCCAAGGTTCCATGGTAGGTGTAAGCCTTGAGCGTGAGGTATTGCGGGGCGATGTCTTTGCCGCCCACGCGGACGGTTTTGGGCAGGGTGAAATCCCGCGAGACGGTTTCCCACGTTTTGGATTTGGCCTTGGGATCGGGCACCTGCGCGCGGTAGACGGTCAGGAGCGCGGGATGGCCGTTCCCGGGCGGCACGCGGAATTTGTCCGCTTGCGGAATGGGCGCGGGATCGTCAATCCAGGCTTCAACGAAGGTCTTGGCGCTGAAGTCCCACGTGAGGCAGTCGATTTCCACATGATAAGTGGCTCCCGGTTCGGCGGGGAGGAAGGCGCTTTCAATTTTGCCGCCCTCGTTGCCTGCGACCTTGGGCGGCAGGTCGATCAGGACGCATTTGCCCGCGCGTTGGGGCGCGGCGACGATTTTCACGTACTCCTTGTTTTTGGCGTATGGCTGGGCGTAGGGGAAATCGACGCGCCACATGGAAAGCGCGTCGGCGGTGCTGAAGTCCGGGTTGGGAACGAGGTTCGGCCCTTTGCCCTGCGGGGACGGCGCTGGCTGCTGCGCAAAGGCGCTGGCGGTCAGCGCGGAGGCGGCGAGGAAAAGAAAGGCGAGGCGTTTCATGGCGGTTAGGGGAGGTTCCAGCATTTGCGGGCGGCCCAGTCGGCCGCGAGGAGAAGAAGAAGGATGGCGAGCAGCACCGGGTCATTCCAGCGGTCGGTCAGCTCGATTTTCGAAGTGTGCGTTTCGGTGACGTGCAGGTCGTGCCGCCACTGGGTCCATTGGCCTATTCCGTAATACTTGCCGCCGCTGCCCGCCGCCAGTTTGCGCAGCGCGTTGCGGTCGATGGGCTTGCCGGTCAGTTCCGTTGGGGGGTCGGCCATGACGAAACGGGTTTCGCCTTCAAGCTTCGCGCCGCCCATGGTTGCGGAGGATTTGGCTCGGAACACGCCGGGGACGTTCGGCTCCACCGCCACGCGGTAACCGTCCACTTTCTTGCCATCGCGGCCCGTGAACTGGGCGGCTTTCATTGTGTACTCGAAGGTCTTCCCGTCCGGGGTGCGGATTTGCAGCGGCAACGTGGCGGGTGCGGGCGCACCTCCGGCGGCGGGAGCGCGGAGGATGGCGCGAACTTCCGGCTTGTCGCCAAAGACGTACTGGGCGCGTTCGCAAAAAAGTTCCAGGCGGTTGCTGTCCTGCTTTTGCTGCTCTTTGGGGATGAGCCAGTCCATCAACTGCGTCCAGAACGTGTCATACGGGGAGCGTTCGCTGGACCAGCTTTTGGCGGCCAGCCGCCAGCGCCAGAGGGTGTCGCTCAAAACCACGATGACGCGGCCCTGGCCGTAGCGCATGGTGACGATGGCGGGCACGGGGCGGCCCGCGCCTGGGGTCTCCACCAGCACTTCGGCGGTTGGCGCGACGGACGGGGTGACGTTGAGCGTCAGGAGCGGCGGGAAATCCGCGATGGTGGTGAAGAGCGAGCCAAAAACGGGGTGGTGCAGCCCGGTGTCCGTGATCTTCATGGGGAAGTTTCCCTCGCGGTATTCCGCAGGGAGCCGCACGGGCAAGAGCGGCGCGAGCGCGGTCTGCGCAAAGCCGGGGCTGGCCAGCGAATGGGGGCCACCGAGTAATACCAGGCCGCCGCCGTGATCGACGAACGTGGCCAGCGCCTCGCATTGCGCTTTGGAAAGGGCGTCGGGGGCGATGTCGCCCAAAATAACGACCGCCGTTCCGCCGAGCGCCTGAGGGGAAAGGTCCAGCGCCGGAGCCTGCGCGCCGCCACCCGTGGCGATGTTGACGAGCTTCCCATCGGCCCAGCGCACGAAGGCGGCAAGTTGCAAATTGCGGTCCGTCAAGATGGCCTTGCGCAGGAATTTGAAATCGAACCCGAGCGTGTTCTGGAGGTAGAGAATGCGGTTGCCGGGCTCCATGGCCTCGATGATGAAAGGCGCTTTCTTGGCGTCCGCGTCGGCGGCGGGATCGGTGACGCGCAGTTCGTAATGCACCGCGCCCGGGCTGGACTGCGAAACGGGGAAGGCGAGTTGACGGGTTTGCTCTTCCTCGTTGAAGGCGACGGCGGTTTCAGCGGCTTTCTGACCCTCGCGCCACAGTTCCACGTGCACGGTCTGCCCGTTGAGGCCGCGGGCCGCGATGGCCGCCCGCACTTCGGTGTCCCAGCCGATGACGATGCGCGGCGGGTAGTCGAGGCTGGCCAGGGAGACGCGCTTCGGTTTCGGTTTGGGCGTGAACGGCTTTTCAAGCTCGAAGGTAAAGACGGGGACTGTGGCCTCGGTGCCCGATGTAGCAGCGGGGGCCAGCATTTGCTGCGCGTCCGGGTGCGGGGTTTCGGCGCGGTCCAGCCCGTCGGAAAGAAGCAGGATCGCGGCGAGCGGCTGCCCCCGGAAATGCTCTTTGAGGCGCGCCACGGAATCGGCGACGCGCGATTGGCCGCCGTCGAATTTCAGGCTTTCCCACTTGGGCGCTTCGGTGGGGGTTTGGTCGAACCCGAACAGGCGCACATCAAAGTCCTTCGCCAGCGGCTCCAGGGTTTTCATCCACTCGGCGGCGCGGGTGGCGCGGGTCGGTTGGGCCGGGTCCACGCGCTCGGTCATGCTTTGGGAGTCATCGACGAGCACGGCAAGCTGCGGGCGCAGCGTGGTGATTTGTTCGCGGCGAAGCTGGGGCTGGGCGAGCATGGCCACGAGCAGCGCCAGCGCGGCCAGCCGGAGCACGGCGAGGATGGCGGCGCGGCCCCGCGAGCGGACGCCCCGGCGCAGGCTCCAGAGAATCAGGACGACGGCGGCGAGCGTGGCGGCGGCCAGCCAAGGGAAGCTCCAGACCGGATGGAAAACGAGATCGTTCATGGCATGCGGACCCGGTTGAGGCGGCCCGTGGGGATGGTCATGGCCTCGCCTTGGGCGCGGCGGCGGGCGACGAGGTTGGAGAGCACTGCTTCAAGCACAAAGACCAGCAGCGCCGCGCCGAGCAGGAACGGCCAGAACGGCACCAGCCCCTTGCTCTTTTGCAGCCATTGCACGAAAGCGTCGCGCCCCGTGAGTTGGACCACCTGGAGCGGCGCGGTGAGTTTTTCGAGCGCCTCGGGGGCGATGGCCTTCGGGTCGGATTCCTCGCGGTTCACGTTCACGGGGAAAAGCGCGGTTTCGCTCCCGGCTTGCGCGGTGTAAAAACCGGAGGCTTCGGCCCGTTCGAAAAGCAGCGTGCGGCCGTCGGCTCCCGGATCGGCGGGGCGGGTGCGGCTCGCGCCGTCGGGTTGCCAAAGGGTGATGGGTTGGTTGCGCGGCAGCCCGGGCGGGAGCGCGATGGGGTCGCCCACTTTGTATTGAACGGCCCGGCCCGGCTGGGTCGCGGAGTAGCGGGCGATTTGCTGCACGAGCGGCAGGAAAGCGGGCGAGAGCGGAAAGTCGCCCCACGCGCGGTCGGCGGAGGCGTTGACGATGATGACGCGCCCCGGGCCGCGCTCGCCGTAGATCAGGAACGGCGCGCCGCCGTCGGCGCCCTCGCCCGTGCCGAGCGTCAGGAGCGCGCTGGCCTGCCCCCCGAGGGTCCAATCGAAGAGGCGCTTTTGCGGCAGCGCGGGGAAGGGCGTGCCGCTGTCCCAGGCGTCCGCGAAAAGCGGGTGGTTGGGCACGGCGATGTGGACGGGTTGCCGCCCGGCGGGCAGCGGATGCGCTGCGGTGGGCTTGGCGGGGAAGAACGCGGGGAACTGCGCGTCGCCGGGTCGGAGTTGGTCGCCGGGGAAGAGGGCGATGGTGCCGCCGGATTCGAGAAAACGTTCCAGCCGGGCCACGGTGCGGTCGCTCAAGCGGCCCGGGTCGGCCAGGAACACGGCGGTCTGCCCTTCCAGGCCGGTGTCGTCGAGGGCGCTTACCGCCAGCGTGCGGACGCGGATGGCGCTGCCCGCTTCCAGCGCCTTGCGCAGGAAAAAGCCGGGCCGCAGCGCCTCCGGCCCGAGGGCCGTGCCTTCCGCGACGGTCACGCGTGGGGCGTGGAAAATGGGCAAGGTGAAGTAATAGGCGTCGTCGGCGGGAAAATCGTCGCCGGAGAGCCGCGCGACGCCTTTCGCCCAGCTCCCTTCGAGCGCGGGCGCCTGGAATTCAAAGGGAACCTCGACGATGGCTCCCGGCGCGGCGTCCACCGGGCGCTGGCCCGCGCGCTCCTCGCCCAGCGTGAATTGCAGCACATCGTGCAGCGGCGCGGTGGAGAAATTAGCTACCGTGGCCACGCCCCGGATGGTGGAGCCCGCCGTGAGGAAGGGCGAGAGGAGGCGCACGTCTTTCACGCAGGCGTTGCGGGGCGGAAGATCGTCCGGGCGAATGACGGCGAACTGCGGCGTCTCCTGTTTCCAGGAAAGGTCGAACGCGGCGTCGGGATGCGCGGCCACGGCCCGCCAGTTGGTCTCCTGGCTGTCCGTGAAGAGGAAGATTTGCCGCAGGCCGCGCTCGGCGTGGGTCGCGATTTTGCCCGCCTCGCGGAGCGCCGGGCCGAAGTCGCCACGAGTTTCGGTGACACGGATATTTTCCAACGCCCGGCGGGCCACGGCGCGGTCGATGGTCGGCTCGGCCACGAGAAGTTGGGCGCGGTCGGAGACGGCGATGATGGCCACGCGGTCGCCCTGTTTGAGATCGTCGAACAAAGCAAAAGCGCAGGCTTTGGCGGCATCGAGCCGGGTTTGCCCATTTTGGCCCGGCGCTTTCGCCCCCATGCTCGCGGAGTGGTCAATGACGAGCACGACGGTGCGGGGCACTTCCGTGCCGAAAAGCTGGGCGCTGCGGGCCAGCATAACGGGCCGCGCGGCGGCGGCGGCAATGAGCGCGAAGAGCAGGCAGCGCAGGAACAGCAGCAGCAGGTTTTCCAGCTTGGAACTGCGGCGCGTGCGCGAGGCGATGGCTTTGAGGAAGCGCAGCGAGCTGAACTGCACCGGCTCCACCCGGCGGCGTTGCCAGAGGTGGATCAAGATCGGCAGCGCGACCGCGCCGAGCCCGTAGAGCAGCCATGGAGAAAGAAAATTCATAGCGACATCCGGCGGCGTTCGGCCAGGTAGTGGTGGATGAAATCCTCAAAGCTCTCCGCCGTGGAGACGAGCCGGTAATCGACGTTCATCACCGCGCATTTCTCTCGCGCGGCGTCGATGGATTTTTGGAGTTCTTTCTGATAGGCGATCCGCGCCAGAGTCGGGTCGATTTCGAGCTTCTCGCCGGTTTCCATATCGACGAACTGCGCGACGCGCTCGAAAGAAAGCGTCAGTTCCGCCGGGTCGAGAATTTGGAGCAGGATGACATCGTGGAGCTTTTTGCGGAAGTGCGCGACGGCTTTGAACACGGCGTCGGGATCGTCCAGCAGGTCGGACATCACGACGATCAAGCCCCGGCGGAAGGTCCGTTCGGCCAGGGCGTGCAGGGCGCGGCCCGTGTCGGTGCGCCCGGCGGGGGTGTGCGCGGCCAGGCGTTCCAGGATGAGGCGGAAATGGCGCATGCCGCCGCGCGCGGGGATCTCCTCGCGCACCTCGTCGTCGTAGATGGTCAGGCCCAGCGAGTCTTGCTGTTTGCCGACGATGTAACCCAGGCTCGCGGCGATGCGGCTGGCGTAGTCGTATTTGGAGAGGCGCTCCCCGGAGCGGAACCCCATGGAGCCGGAGCCGTCGATCAACACATAAACGCGGAGGTTGGTTTCCTCCTCAAACTGCTTGATGAAATAGCGTTCCGTGCGGCCAAAGACTTTCCAGTCCAGGTTGCGCAGGTTGTCGCCTTTGACGTACTGGCGGTGGTCGGCGAACTCGATGCTGGCCCCCTTGAGCGGGCTGGCGTGGGAGCCCGCGCGGAAGCCTTCGACGAGCGTTCGGGAGCGCACGGAAAGTGCTTCCAGCTTGCGCATGGCTTCGGGGGTGAGGAAATCGGAGATGCCTTGCATTAAGGGGGGACGGGGACGCGGGGGATACGAAGCGCCGCTGGTGATGGAGGATTATTCAAGCATAACCCATGCCTGGAGCCAGCGGCGCGGCGCTTAAATTTAGTGGGTCACGGCGTAGTAAAGAACGTTGACGCCCAGAGCGATGGAGTCCTTCGCTTCGTAGCCGACGGCATACGGCGCGGGGGCTTGTTCCCAGCCGGTGCTGAGGTCGTTCGGGCTGTAGATGACCGAGAGCGTGCCGTTGACTTCGATGCCCAGCATCTCGGGCGGCATCTCGATTTTGTTGTTGTTGCGAATGGCCAGGGCTGCGCGCGCTTTCACCACGCTCGCGTTGAGCGGCTTGGTGTAAATTTCATGCCCGGCGGGCAGCGGCGCGAGTTGCTTGCCCGGCAGCACCCTGGCGATTTGCTGACGGAAGGAGGCGTCAAAGCTCGGGCGGCCCTCGGCGGCCTCCACCAGCAGCACGCCACCGTTGTTGAGGAAGCGGCGCAGGGCGGTGACTTCCGCCTCGGTGAGCGCGAAATCCGTGCTCCCCGTCATGTAGAGGAACGGCATTTCGAAAATGGCCGGGTCGGTCAGATTCACATCGCGCAAGTCGAAGGAAACCGGCGTGCCGGTGGAGGTGTGGAACTGGTTCAAGAGCATCGGAAAAGCGGCGGCCCTCGTTTTCCACGGACCTTCATGGATGATCTGGCCGACGCGGAATTTGCCCGCGCTTTTTTTGTCGGCGTCGATCAACTGCACGCTCTTGCCCACGCTGCAACCGGCGTCGCGCATGGCGGTGGCGTAGCTCACGAGGTTGGCCCCGATCTTGCGGGCGTCGGCGTCGGCGTAGCCCCAGCTATCGCACGGGTTGGCTTCCCAGCCGAGAGCGAAATCCCAGCGGGAAATGAAGATGGCGGTGCGGTTGTCCAAGTCCACGCCGTCGATCCACGGGTGCGGGTCGGTGGCGAGGCCGTCTTTCACCATTCGGGGCCGGAAGCCCACCTTGTCGATCTCATAGAACGAGTGAAACGCCGGGTGGTCCATGCGGAGGCGGTAGACCGGGTACTCCGGCATGATGGCCGCCGCCGCCTCACGGGCGGATTGGTAGAAAGCCGGGTTGCCCACCAGCGAATTGAAAATAATCGTGCCGCCGTTGAGCAGGTACTCGCGCAACACCTTGATCTCCGTCGCGCTCAGCTTGAAGGCTTTGTAGCCGGAGCGGTAGAGAATGGGATTTTGCTGAGGGTCGGTGCTGATGTCCTTGAAGGCCTTGATGTTGGAACTGAAGTTGACCTTCATTTCCTGGCTCATCCATTGCAGCAGCGCCTTGGTGTCATTCGGCGTGCGGGTCCAGTCCTCGGCGTCGAGGGTGGAGATTTTGGTCAGCAGCACGGGCGGTTGCGGCGGGTTTTTGCGCTCCTGGCGTTTTTGGAAAACGGCGGGGTATGGCAGCGGCGGCATCCCCTCGGCGGAGGAGACCTGCGCGGGCGGCGGCTTGGGCTTTTCGAGCGGGGGCGGGTCCGGCGGGCGGAGCTCCGCAAGCGCGAGGTTAAGCGAAGAGAGAAGGCCGACGAGAAAGAGCCAGCGTTTCATAGTTTTGGTGGGGTAAGTTGTCGGCATTCTGTGATTTTTTTATGCTTTTACAATAGGCTTCATGAACTTTTTGGTTAAGGGGGCGTTAAGAAGGTTTTGATTTGATTTTTTGGGGGTGCCCGGCGTTAAAACGCCGTAAAAATAACGCTATTACCTATTGACGCGACGCGGGCTGCAATGGATGATTTACCCGATGGATTTGCTGCGAAAAATTTTCTGGTTGTTCCTCTTTCTCGTTGCGACCCTCTGTTTCGTGGTCCTCTTCGAAAAAGGGACAACCAATTTCGTCCCCAACGTCCAAAAGCAATTTGGGGAAATCGTGCAATTTGTGGAAAAGACGGTCCAGGAGCAGTTGCACCCCGCGAAGAAATAGCGGGCGGGACCGCTTGAAGGTGTTGCATTGCGCTCGGGGCCGATGCTAAAGTTTGCGCTTTCTCCCCTTGGTATGCCCCTTAAGACTGAACAAGAACTCACCGAGAACTCGCGCACCAATTGGCTCAAAGCCAAGAGCGCGGTTGAAATCCACAATTTTGGCTACGCCATCGCCCTTCTTCAGGCCGTATTGAAAGAAGCGCCGGAATTCCTCGACGGACGCAAGATGCTCCGGCGGGCGCAAATTCTCTCCCATCACGGCAAAAAGAACCTTTTTGGCGGCTTTTCTTCCCTGGCGCTGCTGGGCAAAGGCCCGCAGTTGCTTAAAAAAGACCCGAAGGCCGCTTTGGACCTCGCCGAGGAAACCCTCGCGAGCGATCCGCTCAACAGCGCCGCCAACCATCTCCTCAAAGACGCCGCGCTGGCCCTGGATCAGTTTGAACTGGCTGTGTTTGCCTTGCAGACCCTGGCCGACACCAACCCCAAGGAAACCAAGGCGTGGACGGAAATTGGCGAGCTTTACATGGCCCACGGCCAGCCGGACAAGGCGCTGGAAGCTTTCAACCGGGTTTTGCAGATGAACCCGCACGACATGGAGGCCAACAAGCGGGCCAAGGACGCCGCCGCCGCCAACACCATGAAGGCGGGCGGGTGGAACACCGCCAAGGATTACCGCGACTTGATTAAGAACACCGACGAAGCGGTTGCCCTGGAGCAGAAAAACCGCGTTGTCAAAGACGAGGCGACCATCGATGTCCTCTTGCAGGAGCTTCACCAAAAAGTGCAGGAGCACCCGGAGAGCATCGACGATTCCCGCCAAATCGCCTCCCTTTACGAGCAAAAGAACGATTACGCCAACGCCTCCGCCTGGTACAACTACGCCAGCGAGCTTTCGAAAGGCGCGGATAGCTGGCTCTTGCGCAAGGTGGCGGACATGCAGCTTAAGCAGGTCGACGACGCCATCAAAGAGCGCGAGGATTGGCTGGCCCAGGCGGGCGACGACAATCCCGACAGCGCCCGGGTGCGCGAGGAACTCGAAGGGCTCAAGAAGCAGAAGGGCGCGTCGCTTTTGGACGAAGCCCGCAAGGCCGTGGAACGCAACCCGACGGACCTGCAATTCCGCTTCGAACTGGGCGACCAGTTGATCGCCAACGGCCTCGTCAACGAAGCCATCCCCGAGTTGCAAAAAGCCCGCAACAACCCCAACGTGCGGCTGCGCGCCATCAACCTGCTCGGCAAGTGCTACGTGGAAAAGGGGATGCTCGACCTCGCGGTGAAGCAGTTCACCGACGCCGTGAACGAGATCCTCGTCATGGACTCCAACAAGAAGGACATCCTTTACCAACTGGGCAACGTCTACGAGAAGATGGGCAACAAGGAAAAGGCGCTCAACTGCTTCAAGGAAATTTACGAAGTCGATTACAGCTACGAAGACGTGGCCAAGCGCGTGGAGAGCAGCTACACTGCGGGCTAAGCTCCGTTTCAAACACCATTACTTTTTTAGCAGGGGCGGCACGGTATGCCGCCCCCGTTTGTATCTACACAGGCAACCTTACCCATCATCAACATGCGTTACCCGAAGCACCTCCTTCACGGCGGGGACTACAACCCCGATCAGTGGCTGACCTATCCCGGCATCATCGACACCGATTTCGAGCTTTTCAAAAAGGCGCACATCAACTCGATCAGCGTCGGCATTTTCGCATGGGCCGCGCTGGAACCTGAGGAAGGGCGCTATGAATTTGGGTGGCTGGACGATATTTTCGAGCGCGCCGAGCGGCAGGGAGTGAGCGTCATTTTGGCCACTCCCAGCGGCGCCAAGCCGAACTGGCTGGGCCTCAAGCACCCGGAGGTGCGGCGCGTGGATGAGCGCGGCGTGCGCGAGCCCCAGCGGCAGCGCCACAACCATTGCCCGACCTCGCCCATCTACCGGCAAAAAGTCCAGGCCATCAACGAGCAACTCGCCCGCCGCTACGGCCAGCACCCGGCGCTGGCGGTTTGGCATCTTTCCAATGAATACGGCGGCGCGGAATTCGCCGGGGAGTGCCATTGCGAGCTTTGCATGGCGGCGTTTCAGGCGTGGTTGAAGGCGAAATATGGCACGCTTGAGGCGTTGAACGACGCTTATTGGAGCCGGTTCTGGAGCCACACCTACACCGCCTGGGACCAGGTGCGCTACATCGACTCCACCGTCAACGGCCTGGTGCTCGACTGGCGGCGCTTTATGACCGCGCAGTGCTGCGGCTTCATCCGGGCCGAACTGGAGCCGATTCGGCGGCTGTCGCCCGAAGTGCCGGTCACGACCAATTTGATGGGCGTTTTCCCGCCCTACGATTATTGGGAGATCGCCAAGGAACTCGACATCGCCTCCTGGGATTGCTACCCGGCGTGGCATGTGCCGCCCGGCGCTACGCTGGAGAGCCACCCGGCGCTTTTTGCCGCGTTCCGGCATGACTTGACGCGCACGCTCAAACGCAAACCGTTCCTTTTGATGGAGAGCACGCCGAGCCAGCTCAACTGGGCTCCCGTGACGCCCTTGCAGCGGCCCGGGATGTTGCGCACCGCCGGATTCCAGGCGCTGGCGCACGGCGCGGATTCGGTGTGCTACTTCCAGCTTCGCAAGAGCCGGGGAAGTTCCGAGCAATTTCACGGGGCGGTGATCGACCACGTGGGCCACGGCGAGACGCGTGTGTTCAAGGAAGTCACGAGCATGGGCGCGTCGCTGGAGAAGCTCGGGAGTCTCGTTGGCGCGGCCACGCCCGCACGCGTGGCGGTGATTTTCGATTGGGAAACGCGCTGGATTTATGAAGCCTCCGCGCTGCCGCAGAACCAGGAGCGGCAATATTTGGAGACCGTGCTGGCCCATTACAAGCCGCTCTGGGAAGACGGCGTGGCGGTGGACGTCATCAACGCCAAGGCCGACCTTGCGCCGTATGATCTGGTGGTCGCACCGCTGCTGTTCATGGTTTCCGAGGAAACCGGTAAGCGGCTTGCCGCCTTCGTCGAACGCGGGGGCACGCTGGTGACCACTTACGGAGTGGCGATGGTTAACGAAACGGGGTTGGCCACGCTGGGCGGAGTGCCCGGGCCGTTGCGGGAGACCCTCGGCGTTTGGATCGAGGAATTTGACGCGCAGCCGGAATCGCAGCGGCGCAAAGTCGTGCCCGCCGGGGAAGGGCAGTCGTACGGGCTTTCCGGTTCGTATGAAGCGCGGCATTATTTGGAAATGGTGCATCCCGAGGGGGCGGAAACGCTGGCCGTTTACGGGGAGGATTTTTATGCCGGGCAACCGGCTTTGACGCTGAACCGCCGGGGGAAAGGACGGGCATTCCATGTTGCCTCGCGGAACGACGAGCGGTTTACCGGCGACTTGCTGCGGTTTTTGGTGAGCGATTTGCAGATCCCGCGTGCCTTGGAGGCCGCGCTGCCGGAGGGCGTCAACGCGCAGGTGCGGGTTCAGGATGGGCGTAAGTTCGTCTTCCTGATGAACTTCGCGGGCGAGGCGGCGCGGGTCGATCTTGGGGCGAAAAACTACACCGACGCCGAAACCGGGGAAGCCATCGGTGGCGGCGTTTTGCTCCCGGCCTACGGGGCGCGCATTTTGGTGGAATAGTGCGCTTTTTGCCGCGTGGTTTCCTGCTTTCCAGCGGCTTTGGGCCCGGCTAAACTCGGGCTCAAAGCCATATGAACATTTTTTCTACCAGCGAAGCAGCCGGGGGACGGATTCCAGCGCGAAACGAGGTGCCAGCCGCGGATACCTGGGACTTATCGGTGCTCTACCCCAACGACGAGGCCTGGCAAGCCGGGTTCGCCGAACTCCAGACCGAGTGGCCCGCCATCGGGGCGTTCAAAGGCCGCGTGGGCGAATCCGCTCAAACGCTGCGCGAGGTGCTGGAGTTCGAAAAGGCGCTGAACCTAAAGATCGAGCGCCTGGGCCACTACGCGATGCTCCGTTGCACGGAGGACGCCTCTGATTTCGCCAACCTGGAACGCGAGGGGCTCTTGCAGAATTTGCTGACGAAGATCGGCGAGGGAACGGCTTTCATTTTGCCGGAAATCCAGGCGCTGGACGACGCGGCTTTCGCGCGCTACACGGCCGACCCGGTGCTGGCCGATTGGCAAATCCCGCTGAGCAAGGTGCGCCGGCTAAAGCCGCACACGCTTTCCGTGGCCGAGGAACGCTTGCTGGCGCTCGGTTCGTCGGCCCTGCATGGGCACCGCGACACGTTCGAGCAGTTGACGAACGTGGACATGAAGTTCGGCTCGCTTGAGGACGCGAAAGGCGAGGAGCGGGAGCTAAGCCAAAGCTCGTTTTCGTCGTTCCTGGTGCAGCCCGACCCTGAGGTGCGCAAGAACGCGTTCCATCAATTTTACGCCGAGTTCGCGGATCACCAGTTCACGCTGGCTTCGACGTTTTCCAATTCGGTGAAGGCGGATGTGTTCTCCGCGCGAGCCCGCAATTTCCCCTCCGCCCGGGAGGCGGCGTTGTTCTACGACGACGTGCCGCTTTCGGTTTACGATAACTTGATCGGGACGGTGCGCGCCAATTTCGAGCCGCTCTTCCGTTATTACGAACTGCGCCGGAAGGTGCTGGGGCTCAAGGAAATCCATCACTACGACACCTACGTGCCGATGGTGGGCAACCTATCCACTCATATTTCATTTGACGACGCGATCACCAAGGTCATCGCCGCGCTCGCGCCGCTGGGAGGCGAATATTGCTCCGTGCTGGAGGAAGGGCTGCGCCATGGCCGCTGGGCGGACCGCTACGAGAACAAGGGCAAACGCTCGGGGGCGTTTTCGTCGAGCAGCTACGGCAACCCGCCGTTCATCATGATTAACTACAAGGAGGACGTGTTCTCGGATGTCTACACGCTGGCCCACGAGGGCGGCCACTCCATGCACACGTGGTATTCGCAAAAGAACCAGCCTTTCCAGACCTACGATTACCCGATTTTCCTGGCCGAGGTGGCCTCAACTTTCAATGAGGAGTTGCTCACCGAGCATTTGCTGGCCAATACGAGCGACCCGCAGATGCGGGCCTATTTGATTAACCGGCAGATCGACGATATTCGCGGCACGGTTTACCGGCAGACGATGTTCGCCGAGTTCGAGAAGATCGTGCACGAGATGGAGGAGCGCGGCGAAGCGTTGACGCTGGACGCATTCAAGGCGGTTTACCACGAGCTGCTCGCGGCTTACTTCGGGCCGGATTTCGCGCTCGACGAGGAACTGGACCTGGAGTGCCTGCGCATCCCGCATTTCTACGGCGCGTTCTATGTTTACAAATACGCCACGGGTCTTTCGGCGGCGGTGACGCTGGCCGAGAACGTGCTGGCCACCGGGGACACGGCTCCCTACTTGGGTTTCCTCAAGAGCGGCGGTTCCAAGTTCCCGCTGCCCACGCTGGCGGCGGCGGGGGTGGATATGTCCAGCCCGAAGCCGGTGCAAAAGACGCTGGATCTCTTCGCCCGCCGGGTGAAGGAATTGGAGGAACTGCTGGGCGCGTAAAATGGACCGGGAAAAGCTGGCCCGTATTGAGGCCCGTTTCCGCGAGAATTTCGAGCGCCGGGGGGAACTCGGCGCGGCGGTTTCCATTTGGGAACACGGGCGCGAGGTGCTTTCGCTCTGGGGCGGCTTTGCCGACTGGAAACGGACGCGCCCTTGGGAGTCCGACACCCCCGTGCTCGTCTGGTCCTGCACCAAGCCGCTGGCCGCCGCCTGCATTCTGCACGCCATGGCGCGCGACGGCGTGCCGCTCACGGCGCGCGTGGCCGAGTTCTGGCCGAAATTCGCGCAGTCCGGCAAGGCGCGCATCACGATTGGAGAGGCGCTTTCGCACCAAGCGGGCCTGGCGGCGCTGGACCTCCCCGCGCCGACGCTGGACCACGAGGCGGTGGCCCGCGCCATGGAGTTGCAGGTGCCCAACTGGACGCCGGGGCTTTTCCACGGCTACCACCCGCGCACGTTCGGTTCGCTCTTGGAGGAGATTTTCCGCCGGGTCGAAGGGACGCCGGGGATGACGCTTTCGCGCTATTGGCAGACGCATTTCGCGGTGCCGATGGGGCTGGATTTCTGGATGGGCATGCCGCCGGAAAAGGTGGACCTGCCCGCCACGGTGTTTGCCCCGAAGATTACCGCCTCCAAGCGCAACCCGGATTTTTACAAGGCGCTGGCGACGCGTGGGACGCTGACGCAGCGGGCGTTTACCTCGCCCAAGGGACTCAGTGGTCCCGCCGCAATGAACCGGCCCGAAGCGCGGATGGCGTCGCTGCCCGCTTTCGGCGGCATTGGCACGGCGCGGTCACTGGCGAAATTCTACGCCATGCTGGCGGAAGGCGGTTCACTGGAAGGGGTGCGCTATTTTGAGAACCTCGACGCGATGACGAATGTGCTGACCAACGGGCCCGACCAGGTGCTCCTGCGCCCTACCGCGTTTGCCGCCGGGGTGATGCACGATCCCCTGGACGCCGCCGGGAACAAATTGCGCCATCTTTTCGGACCTTCGAAGCGGGCTTTCGGTCAGCCGGGCGCGGGTGGCAGCCATGCGTTTTGCGACCCGGAGAACGGCATCGCCTTTGCTTACGTGATGAACCAGATGGAACCCGGCGTGATGCCTAACGAGAAGGCGCTGGGGCTGGTCGAGGCGCTTTACGCGTAGGCGCAACGGGGAAAGAGCGCGGCGGCCACCGTCAGCCGAATCAAGAGCAGCGCCGCGCCGACCAGGAGCCATTTCCAACCGGCGGGCACGAAAAAACGCCAAAAGGTGCCGCAACGGCCCATCCCCTGGAGCTTCGCCGCCTCAAGCGTTTCGCGGTTCACGGTGCGGAAACCCGCGATGGCGCAGAGGTAGAGAATGGGGAGCATGGACAGGGCATCCAGATCGGAAAATACACATGAGCCGGTTTTGATGAGTTGCAGTGGGAGAACCAGCGGAGAAAGGAAAACGATGTCCAGGGCCAGGCGTAAACCACGGGATGCGGAAAAACGCGCCCGGGCGGCTGCGGCGGCAACCATCAGCGCGATGACCGTGGTGATGACGGCGGAAATGAGCAGCTCGATCATAGAGGGCAGAGCATTCGGTTTCGCCCCGTTTCTGTCAACCCCGTTTCGCCCGGGAGGCGTTCTTCTTCGCCCGCCACTTATTCCATTCGTGGGTGACTAAAATAAACAAGAGTTCGCGCAGAAAATCGCTGTTGCTCCAATGCGGGCTCACGGGGTTCACGCATCCGGCCCGGATGGCGTCGAAAATCGCTTCCGGCGCGGCTTGGGCGTCCGCCTCGATGAGCGAATAATGCTGGCCAAACCGGCTGAGATCGTGGGCGTCGGAGGTGGCTACGAGCGGTTTGTTAAAACGGTTCGCCACGCGGACGGCAGGGCGGTTGCGGTCGAACCAGCTCGTGTGGAAGTGGCACAGTTCCACGGCATCGAAAAGGTCGATGTGTTCCAGGAGCCGGTGGCCGATGGAACCGCCGAGTACGAAGTATGGGTGGGGGGCGACGATGAGGGCGCTTTTGCCCCGGCGTTGACGCAGCGCGGCAAGGTCGCTCAATTTCCGCAGTTCCGCCGCCTCGGCCTGGGTGATGTTGAGCACGACGACATCCGCCCCTTCCAGGCGCATTTCCGCGCCGGGGATGAGCCGGATGCCGAGCTTCGCGGCGGCCTCGGTGAGCGCCGGGTTTTCGAGAACCGCGCCGTGCAGCGTGAACGAAAGGAGGTGGAAGCCGAGCGCATGGGCTTTCTGGAGGAGATCAAAAGCGGTGTAGTTGAGGAAATCCTTGGGGTCCTCGGCGCTGTGAATATGGAAATCGGCCTTTAGCCAGCCGTTCTCGGCGGGAGGGTGGGGAATTGGACCGCGGGACATCATGTGCCGCTAGTTTGCGCCGGGAGAGAATGTTTCTCAAGTGGCGAAAAAAATGAAAAAACATGCTTGCCCAAAACTAATGGCATGGTAGGAATAACGGCCCGCCAGTTAACTGGTTTTTGCTCGGGTGGTGAAATGGCAGACACGTACGTTTGAGGGGCGTATGCCGCAAGGCATGCGGGTTCAAGTCCCGCCCCGAGCACCATTTTTATTTTCAGCCGCATCGGTTCACACGATGCGGTTTTTTTGTGCCGCTGTCCTAACTGGATAACAAAAAAGCCTTGGACCGGCAGGACTCGGCCCAAGGCTTGAAAATGCGGACGGCGTGGACCGCTATTTTCCAGGTTTCTTGTTCGTGGCCTCGGCAAGCCATGAATCCAGGGAGCCGCCCATGCCGACGACGATGTGCACCTGGGTCGTGTCGCCTTTTTGCCACGTCCTCGCTTTCGCGTAATCCAGCACGATGTTGCGCTCGCTCGGGGCGGAGATAAGCTCGGCCAGCGCGGGGGCCGCGCTGGGGTTGTGCCGTTCGCCGTTGGCCAGGTTATGAGACCACCCATAGCCGCTCTTGGCGTTGTAGACATCGGCTCCATGCAGGGGCGTGACGCCGGGTTGCGCGTTCGCGCCAATGACGAATTTCTTCGAGTATTTGCCGTCGGCGGATGTGATCGCGATGGTGCTGATTTTCCAATGGTTGCCGCCCTTGAGCGGGAGGAAGGAGAGGCAGATGGCCCCGTCCTTGCTCTCGGCCTTGAAGGTGCGCTCGGTGAAGGTTCCCTTGGGAGCCTGCACGCCGTCGGCCGCCTTCTTGCCGTTCACCAGCACATCGAACGGATCGGTCGGGAAATCGGGCGCGCCGGAGATGAGGGTGACGGTGTAGCTGCCTGCGGGAACGTCCGCGCGGAAGTCGAAGAAGTTCGTCGTGTTCGGGACGTTCCATTGCTTGTCGGCGGTTTGGACGCTGAAGCAGAGATCGCCAAAGCGGTAGGCCTGGCCGTTGGTGATGGGCTTGGTTTCGTCGATGGTGCGGAGGATGACGGGCAGGGTGATTTTGAGCCCGTCGAGCGCCGTCTCGGCTTTCGCGGTGACGGTGAGGTCGCCGGTGAGGCGGTCGGCGGCCCAGGCCCATTGTTCCTTGGTTTCCACGGGCGGGCTGTCGGGGCTGCCGCCTTCCCAGCAGCCATACTTCCAGTTTTTGATGTCGTCATGGTGGTTGCCCATCATGAGCGGATGACAGAGCGGCCCCATGGCGTGGCGGTCCTCGGTAACGGTGAGCATGGCCGATCTGGCGTCGGTCTTGAGGGCCACCTCCGGTTTCATGGAACCGAGGAAATAGCTCATGCCGTTGTGGATTACCTCCAGGAAAACGCCCGCGAGCCCGGCGTTGTTCTCGGGGGCTTGGGCGGAAACGAGCGCCGTTACGCGCGTATCGACGGCGATCTTTTTCCCGGTGCCATAGGCGGTGAAGGTGCCGCCGTTTTTGGTGATGCGAGCCTGGAAGCCTGCGAAGTCGGGCGTTTGCCGCACGAAGTCGGTGGGCAGCGGCGCTTTGGGGCCGGAGTTGTCGGAAAGCCAGTAGAGCATCAACTGGGCGGTCGGGTTGGGTACGGCCTGCCGCATTTTTTCAACCTGGGTGCGCAGCGCCGGAGTGGAGGCGTAGCGGTTGACGAGTTCCAGCGGCATGGCGTTCGGAACGTAGGGGTTGGCCAGAGCCCAATCGTGCTTGATGGCAGGGGTCATGGCATATTCCATGTAGCCGCTCGGCTCGATGTGGTAGGTGTAGAAGGTGGCGTGCTGCTGGATTTGCTTGAGCACGGAGGGCTTGCTGCTGAGTTGGTAAAGGCGCCCCACCAAGCCCAGGGTGAAGCTGGTATAGCCCGCCTGGGGGTTCCAATCGGCGAGGTATTCCCAGGTGGATTGGTAAATGCGCTTTTGCAGCATTTCGATGCGGTGGTCCACTTCCGCGCCGTACTCCGGTTTCCCGAAAAGCCGCGAGGCCTGTTCCATGATGAGGGTGTATGCGGCGTCCATATTGGGATAACCGCCGCCCCATGGGAATTTCCGTGGCCCGAAGGTGGAGACTTGATAATCGGCTGCTTTAAGCAGGAACTTGGCGAAGCGGTCGCGCAGGGCTTCGGGCAGGGCGGGGGACATCAGCACGAAGGCGTCCCAATACTGCACGTAGGCGAAGCGGTCCGTGTTGGGGTCGGGGGATTCGCAGCTTCCCTTGGCCTCGGCGATGTTCAGGAGCCACTCGAAAGCCTCGACGGCTTTGGCGAGGGCTTCAGGTTTGCCCGCGAGCGGGCATTCGGGGAGGTTATAGCCCAGGGCCAGGCCGTGCAGATTGCCAGCGACGCCCGGGAAGCGCCAGATGTCCATGTTGTAAACCGCGTAGCCCGTGTTGCGAACGCGCGACATGTCGATGGGGCGCAGGTTTTGCTGGAGGTATTCGAAGGCCTTGGTGCCCACGCTGTTGGCGATGGCCTTGAACTGCTGGGGATCGTTCTTGCGGCTCTGCTCAAGGGTGGCGAGCGATTCCTGGCGCAGTTGGGGAAGGTTCTTTTTCGCGTTTTCCAACAAGGCCGCGTTGGCGCTGTCGTTTTCGCCTTCCGCTCTGACATCCACGCAGGAACAGGTGAAGAGGGCGCTTGCGGCGATGGCGAGCGCCGGAATGCCCATATTTAAATGAAACATAAGGGGATAGAGAATGGACCTTGGGCCGAAAGTACGGCCCAAGATTTTGAGTTATTTGCGCTCCTCGTTACGAATCTCCAGATTCCATAGATACGCTTTACGAAACAGAGTTTCGCAGATCACTGCGTTCCCAATCTGGAGATTGGGAACGAGGACGCGAGGAAAGTATCGATTGAAACAGGACGTCTATTTCTTTTTGGCGGCTTTCGGGTTGCCCGTGGCCAGCCAGGAGTCGAGGGAGTCGCCCATGCCGATGACGATGTGCGCTTGGGTGGCGTCGCCTTTTTCCCAGGCGGTCTTGGCGCAATCCATCACAATTTTGACTTCGGAGCCGGGGCTGGTGATGAAGTCGGCGGCGGGACCGCTGATCCAGTTGTAATGGCGTTCGCCGCCGGTGTGGTCGCTCGCCCAGCCGTAGCCGCGCTCGGGAGTGTAGAGATCGCCCCCGGCAATGCGTAGCACGCCCTCGGCGGGCGCTTTATCCTTCGGCCCCACGGCGAATTTCTTGGTGATTTTGCCATCGGCGGAAGTGATCGTGAGGGCGCCCAGTTTCCAGTGGTTGCCGCCCGTTTGGGGGGTGAACCGCAGGAGAATGGCTCCCTTCGGGGCTTCCACGGTGAAGGAGCGTTCCGCGAAAGTACCCTGCTTGGCCTGCACGGTTTCGGCCACGAGTTTCCCGTTGGCGTAAACGTCGAACGGATCTGTCGGGGCGTTTTCAGCGCCCGAGGCCATGGTAACGGTGTATTTCCCGGGCGGTACGTCGGCGCGGAAATCAAAGATTTCCTTGGTCTCCGGGTGTTTCCATTGGGTGTCCGGGCTCTGGAAGCTGAAGCAGAGATTGCCGAAGCGGTAGGCTTGCCCGTTGGGGATTTGTATGCTCTCGGTGAGCGTGTTCAAGATCACCGGGAAGGAAATTTTGATGCCGTCGAGCGTCGTTTTGTCTTGGGCGGTGGCGGTGATGTCGCCGGTGAGGCGGTCATTGGCCCAGGTCCATTGTTCCTTGGTTTGGACGGGCAGGGCGGTGGGGCTGCCCCCTTTCCAGCAATCGAATTTCCAGTTTTTGATGTCGTCGAGGTGGTTGCCCAGGATCAAGGGGCGGGATTTCGGCCCCATGGCGTGGCGGTTCTGCGTGACGGTGAGCGTGGCGTTCTTCGCGTCAGCCTTGAGGTCGACCTCCGGCTTCATGTCGCCGATGTAATAGCTCATGCCGTTTTGGAGCAGCTCGATAAAGACGCCAGCGAGGCCCGCGTCGCCTTTGCCGGATTGGCTGGAAATCATCGCGCCCACACGGGCGTCGACGGCGATTTTCTTGCCGGTGCCATAGGCGCTTAGCGTGTTGCCGTTGCGGGTGACGCGCGCCTGGAAGCCTTCGAAGTCAGGCGTTTGCCGCACGAAGTTGGTGGGCTGGGGCGCTTTGTCTCCGGAGATGTCGGAGAGCCAGTAGAGCGCGATGTGGTCGCTGGTGGAGCGGCCCGCTTCGCGCATTTTGGCGATTTCACCGCGCAGCACCGCGTTCGGCGCGTAGCGGTTAACGAGTTCGAGCGGCGAGGCGGCCATGCCATAAGGGGTCTGGTTCCAGTCGTGCTTGATGAACGGCGTCTGCACGTATTCAATCAGCCCATTGGGTTCCAGGTGATAGGTATAGTAGGTGACGTGCTGCTGGATTTGCTTCAAGGCCGTTTCCTTGCCGCTGAGTTGGTAGAGGCGGCCCGTAAAGGCCAGCGTGACCTGCGTGTAGTTCGCCTGGGGGTTCCAGCCGATGATGTAGTCCCAGGTGGATTCATGGATGCATTGCTGCAACATGGCGATCATGCGGTCCACTTGCGCGTTGTACTCCGGTTTTTCGAAGAGCCGGTAGGCCTGCTCCATCACGAGCGTGAAGGCCGCGTCCATGTTCGGGTAGCCGCCGCA
This sequence comes from uncultured Chthoniobacteraceae bacterium, assembly GCA_964513965.1. Taxonomy (GTDB): domain Bacteria; phylum Verrucomicrobiota; class Verrucomicrobiia; order Chthoniobacterales; family Chthoniobacteraceae; genus UBA695. The sequence continues at coordinate 4,752 of CAZEOO010000018.1, read as the reverse complement.
CATCGGGTAGGCTCTCACGGCATAGGTGGAGAGCTGGAAATCCGCCGCCGTGAGCAGGTAATTGAGGAAGCGGTCCTTCAAGTCCTCCGGCAGCGTGGGGGCCATGAGCACGAAGGCGTCCCAGTTTTGCACGAAGGCGAAGCGGTCGATGTTGGTGTCCGGGGCGTCACAGGTGCCCTTGGGGGTGACGACGGTCAATGCCCACGCGAAGGCTTCCGCCGCCTTGGCCGCGATTTCGGGTTTGCCCGCCAGCGAGCTTTCGGGGCTGTTGTAAGCCAGCGCGAGGGCGTGCACGTCATACGCCACCGAGCGGAAGCGCCAGATATCCTTGTTGTAAGTCGCGTAAGGCGCGCCGCGAACGTTGGACATATCCACGGGCTTGAGGCTGTGGTTGATGGAGTTCAACGCACGGACTCCCGCGGCTTCGACAATGCTTTTATATTGCTGCGGATCGTTCTTGCGGCTTTGGGCCAGCGTGGCGAGCAGTTCCGCTTGCAGCTTCGGGAGGTTCTTTTTCGCGGTTTCCAGCAAGGCGGCGTTGGCCGGGCTGGCAGGGCTGGCGCTATTGGCCGCTTCGCCTTCCGCTTGCGCGTGGTTAATACAGGGGGTGGCAAGGAGCGCGGTTGCCGCAATGGCGAACGCGGGCAGTTGTTTTCCGATGTGGAATAGGGAGATGGTCATTTCGATTTCGCTAAAGGTTTATTTGCTGGAGGAGGTGGTCAAGGGGGTGGTGGCCGGGACGGCTTCAACGGTTGCGGAATCCCAGAGCATCCGGCCCGTGACGCCTTGGGAAAAAAGATTTACGGCCATGGAGGCGGCGTCCGCCGGGGCTTCGACGACGAGTTCAAACTTGGTCCATTGCTGCGGCAGTTCGCCCGTGCCAAGGAGCTTGGCGTCGGTGCCTCTGCCGGTCACTTTGCCGCTCAGGCCGATTTGGGAGAGATCGGCAGCGCAGTCTTTTTGCTCCGCCGTCAAAAACACCACGCGCAGGTAAGCGCCGGGAAGGGGCGCTTGGAGCGCGGCTCCGGGCGCGGCCTTGGCCCAGGCCGTGATGCGGTAACGGGTGCCGGGCGTAACGGCCACGTTCTGGGCCAGGGCGACGCGGGCCGGTTGGGGGCAATCGATCGCCCCGCTAAAGTTCCCCTTTTGTGCGCCCCCCTCCACGGTGCCGATGACGCATTTCAAATCCTTCGAGTCCGCGGGCAGGAAGAACCCCCAGCCGGAGGTCGTGGCGGCTTCGAAGTCGCCGTTTTTCAACAAATTGGTTCCGTCGGCTGCAAGCGCGTTGCATGCGAGAAAGCCGGAGGCACAAAGCAAGGATAGATATTTGTGGGTCATGGGAGGCATAAAGTTACGAGGGTTAACAAAGTTAATTACGTTTTTTGGGAGGGAAAATGCGGGGGAGCTCACAAAGCATTATGATATAAAAATAAGGCGGGGGGACTGCCTGGAATCAGCATCTACCCCCTGAAACAAGGCCGCAATGGGACAAAACTGCTATTCATGGAACGAAAATGAGGGTGCCCTGCCGCCCGTCTCGTCCTTCTTATAAAAGGGAATCCTTTCGAGGCAGCAAAGGTGGTAGGCATTGGTAATAGGGTGCTTTTCAAACAACAACCCCTTTTCTACTTTCTCAATTGATTTTCCACTTTCATTGGAAAGGGAACCGTGCTTTACAAAAGGCTTATGAAACGCCCTACCCTCCGGGACATCGCGGTCCTCGCGCATGTGAGCCATGTAACGGTTTCGCTGGCTTTGCGAGAGCACCCAAGCATTCCCAAGGAAACTCGGGCGAGAATCCAAAAAATAGCCCAAGAGGTGGGTTATCGGCCCGACCCGGCGTTGTCTGCCTTGATGAGCTACCGGCGCGGGGCGAAGCCGCCCAAATTCCAGGCGACGCTCGCCTGGATCAACTGTTATCGCAATGACGAGGAAAACACCCCGGCGGGAACCAAGTATCCCTATTTTATCGGAGCGAAGGAGCGTGCCCAGCAGCTTGGCTACAGCCTCGAAGTGTTCCGGCTGGCCGATTTGGACATGCGTTTTGACCGCCTTTCCAATGTGCTCTATGCGAGGAACATCCGGGGAGTTCTCTTTGCACCTCTGCCTCGCAGCGTTGCCCACATCAGCGCGCTGAATTTCAAATGGGAGCGGTTTTCATCCATCGCGTTTGGTTTCAGCCTGGCAAGGCCGAAGCTGCATGTGATTTGCCATGCGCAATACCGTTCGGCGCGCCTGGCCGCGCGGAAACTGCGGTCGCTGGGCTATCATCGCATCGGTTTCGCCTTCCATGATAATTTTGTGGAGCGGACCGATGGCAATTTTCTGGCAGGCTATTTGTTCGAGCAAACCCATTGGCCGCTGAAAAACCGGATTCCCCCCTTGATTTTGAAACAGGAGCGAACCCCCGGAAGAAACAACCAGCTTTGCCGGGAGTGGTTCGACCAATACAAGCCGGATGCCATCTTTTCGCCGGAATGCTGGAGGTTTCGCCAACTGCTTTCGCCGGAAGAGCTGCGGCATTGCGGCCTGGCGCACCCTGATCTTGGCGAGGAACCCGAATGGGCGGGAATTGTGCAGAACAACCGAATGATCGGAGCGCAAGCGGTGGATGAGGTGGTGGCTATGATGCATACCGACCAGCGCGGGGTTCCGGCCTCGCCCAAAAACATCCTGATTTCGGGGTATTGGCAGGACGGACCGTCCGCGCCGCGGGTTACTTTCCAATGAAAATGGAAAGCCGCTTGTAAGCGGGGGGGAGTGGCCGCATTCTGCGCCCACTTGGAGGGCGTTTGCCGCCTTCTTGAACCCCTAATAACTGCGATACCCCTTATGAATCTCAAGAGCACCTCCCTTGGTTATCTGTTCTTTCTGTGCTGTGCTGGCTTGCTTGTTTCCCGAAGCGAGGCTGCCACCTATACTTGGAGCGGAACCAGCAACAATCTATGGGCCACGGCGGCTAACTGGCTTCCCAACACCGGCACGCCGAGCACCAGCGACACGGCTTATATTCTCAATTCGTCAACCAATCAGACGATTCTCTACACCGCGTCCGCCAGCGGCACCGTGGGCAACTTGTCCATCACCCAGACGACCAGCGGCGGCACCAATACGTTACAAATTATCAAGGGCGGGATAATGGTGATGGATAATATTACGCTGGGTGGCGGGGACTCCACGGCCGTCTCGCAGATTTATCTCGATCCTTCGCAGAACCAAACCGCCGCGGCGGGTTTGGGGCAGGCTCTATGGATCGGTTCAACGGCCGGCAGCGGGAATATCACTCTCAATGCGGGCGGTCTGCTTTCTCTCGGTGCCTATTGCTACGCTACATCGGCCACGACCGGAAATCTGTATTTGAGCACGGTAAAGGGAACGATCAACGTGAAGGGCGGCGAGCTTTTGGTGCCCCTTCTGATTAATCCCAGCAATATCGGGGTTGGCGGTTTCAACTTAAACGTGGATGCCGTCAATATGACTTCCGGCACCATTTATGTGGCCGGCACTAGCACTGCCGTGAGTCCCCGTTTGAACGTAAACGGCAATTTTAATACGACGGGCGGCACCATCTATCTTGGGACGAATGCGGATCTGGCGTTGTTTGGAAGCACCAATACCATTGGCGCGGGAACCACCATCACCGGTCCCGGGCAGATCTTCTTATGGGGAAGCAATTTGAACGTCGGTTGCTACGTTCCATATTTGGCGGTTCGGGCCAGTGGTTCTAATGCGAACACGGTCAGGACCATCACTTCGTCCGGCTATACCAGTGGCAGCGCCCAATTTGGTACTTTGCAGATGTCGCAGTCAGCGGCTACCGGCACGACCACTCTTAAGCTGGGTTCGGATTTATCCGCAACGATATTTAATGTTGGGTATGACACCAACAAGAGTACTGATGTGATTGGCGTGGGCGCCGATCTCAATGGCCATAAGCTGAGTTTGCCCAGCCAGGTGTGGAACCCCAAAAGCTCCGCTTCACAGGCAATATGGAACATTGACAATAACAGTGCCACGAGCGGCACGATTGTGGCCAGCGGCTTTCTGTTCAACTCGGCTTACCAGTTCAACCTGGGGGCGTATTCCACGGGCGAAATCGTCCTCACGGCAACCAGCGCGGGCGTCGGCAACAACCTGGGCCTGGCCACGAATGGATCGACTGGCGCGAACACCACCTTCGTATATATTGGCAACGGGGCTGCCAACCTGACATCCTACCGTGCGATCGGACGCATTGTGGTTGGCGATGGGAATAGCACATCTACATTGAACTTCATAACGACGGGGGAAACGGTGCTGGGAGATATTACGGTGGCCAAGGGCAGTATCCTTAATTTGTTTAACAAGACCGTGACGGAAACCGGCGGCAGAGCTGGCTTTGGCGGCCTGAACGGCGGCGGCTCGGTTTACACCAACGGCGGTGACAATGGCACCGGTACCTTGATTTTGAATACAGCGCAAGGCGACGGATATTTCACCGGTAATATGGGAAACGCTACGGGCAGCGGCAGCGGCACTTTGGCCCTCACCTTAGCGGGTGGCGCTGGCAAGCAAACTCTGGCGGGAACCAATACCTACACCGGCGCCACGACCATCAACGCTGGCAACACGCTGCAATTGGGCGACGGCACCAGTGACGGCGTGATCTCCGGCAGCAGTAGAATTCTCAACAGCGGCAAGCTGGTTTATAACATCGTGGGCACGCAGGTATATTCGGGCACCATCAGCGGCAGCGGCACGGTATCGATGATC
>CAZEOO010000017.1:0-71466 GCA_964513965.1 uncultured Chthoniobacteraceae bacterium | reverse complement strand
TCACCGTGTCGCCGGTGTAGGTGTTGGTCCCGGTGAAGTATTGCGTGCCGGTGCCCGTCACGGTAACGGCTACTTTGCCTTTGCCGGTGCCCGTGGCGTCGCCGATCGTGCCAGAGAACTTCCCGTTGCCGTTGGTGGTGTTCAGGGTCAACACGGCGGTGGCGCCGCTGCCGCCGTTGTTATAGACCGAACCGCTGCCGTTGAGGCCGCCCACACCTGCGGTCACGCCGGTTTCCGTCACGGTCTTATCATAGAGGTTCAGAACGGCATTCTTGTTGACCGTGATGTCACCTTGGATGGTCTCGGTTGCCGCCGTTACGAAAGCCAGGGTGGAGGCGTTGGTGCCGTCGCCCACAGCCAACCGCCCGAGCGCCCGCCCGGAGGTAACTCCTGCCGTGGAACCGGTATACCAGAAGGTGGAATTGGCCGAAATCGTCCCGCTGGTGCTGTTGCCAAGGTTGTTAAAGTTGGTGCCAGTGGCCAGGAGAACCACGTTATCCCCAACGTTGACTTGCGTGGCGCTGGTGAAAGTGAACCCGAGGGCGGAAATGGTGCCCGTACCCGTGCCGGAGTTCGTCAGGTACCAAGTCACCGGGCTGCTACCGCTCACGTTGAGCGGGTTAAACCCGGTCGCGCTGGAATTAAAGTTCAAGGTGTGGCCGTTGGCATCAATGGCGTAGTTGACGTTCGTTCCCGTCACGCCCCAGGTGGAGTTCAACACGCCGCTGGTTGCGCTCGTCGTCAGATCGCTGGAAAGCTTCAGCACCACGGTGGCGTTGCCATACTGTTGACCGAACGTCAGCGAGGCGATCGAAAGCGTACCGCTCGTGCTTCCCGCAGTTCTCGTTAGTGTCCCAGAGACGCCAGCGGTCCGTATGTTTAAAGCCACCGCTGAGGAGAGCGAGGAGCCATCCGTAACAAAGGTCTGATCGGTTGATGCGCCAAGGGTCACCACGCCAGTGTAGGCCGTGGTGAGCCCGGTGATGCTGCTGGTGGCGCCATTGAAGAAAAGGCCGCCATTGATGCTTCCGTTGCTATTGATAATGGAGCCGCCGGAGATCGTGGCATTGCCACCGAAATAGAGCCGGTTGTCTGTGCAAGCCCCTCCTGTGGACACGCCAATATTCACCGTGCCGCCGGTCATGACAAAATTCCCCTGGATGTAAGTCGAACTAGCCTGGGAAGTACCAGAACCCCTATAGACGATCAACTGACCGCCGCTCATCACAACGCTGCCGGTGATGTACGCTCCGGTCTGGTTGGCGGTTCCGGCGGTCACCAACGAAACCGTGCCGCCGCTGACAATATTCAAGCTGCCCTTCACCGTGCCCGCTGTGTTGGCCAGGGTCACACCGCTGCCTACCGTATAGCCGCTGGTTTGGCCGGTGACATCGAAGGTTGCCGAGGTGCCGAGGGCAATCACCGCCGCTCCGCTCGCGCCGGGCGTGAGGGTGAGGTTGTAGCTGCCTACTACCAAGCTTGCGCCGTTATTGATCGTCACCTGGCTTCCGCTGCCCGTGGTGATGTTCGAGGAGAGCGTCAACACGGAAGCGTTGGTGCCGGTGCCCACTGAAAGCCCGCCAATGGCGTGCCCGGAAGTCAGGTAGCCCGTGCCGTTGCCAATGTAAGAAAAGAGCGTGTTCGCAGCGAAGGTTCCAGTGGTGCCAAGGTTGTTGGTTCCGGTTCCAATCGTCACCAAAGTGATGGCGCCCGTGGACGGCGTGCCACCGACATCCACCTCGGCGGTATTGGCGAAATTGAAGTAGCCTGCCTGGATTGTGCCGGTGGTCGCTCCAGTGTTTTGGAAAGACCAGTACATGGAACTGTTGGCGTTGCCCGTTAAGAAGGATCCCGCCGAGTTTGTCCCCGTAAAGTTATAACCGGCAAGGTCGAACACAAAATTGGCTGTGCCGCCAGAACTGGGCGCATAGTAGACGGAAAAAGGTGCATTGCTGGTGGCCAGCATACTGCTGACAAGGTGGATGGTGGTGGTCGCGCCGCTGATTTGCTGGCCCAGATAGAAGCTGCCGATGGCCAGAGTGCCCGAAGTGGTGTTTGAGCCGATGTATTTGGTGGTGTTTCCACTGGGCCGGATCGCAATGTTGCCGATATAGGAATTGGTCGGGGAGGCATCGCTAACGAAAGTCTGGGCCCCAGTGCCATAAAGCTGGATCGAGGTGATCGTGCTCGAGGTTGCGTAAAGGCCGGTGATGCTGTTGGAACCGGAATTATTCAAAAGAAACTGCATGTTCACGCCACCGGCGGAAACGACCCCGCCGCTGATATTGACTACCCCATTGACCTGCAACCGGGGACTCCAGGTGCTGGTGTTCGCCGTGTAGGTGGTGGGAGTGGCGCCGATGGCAAGCGTACCGCCGATCATCGTAAGGCTCCCGGTGATTTGGCACACCGCCGCGTTGGTTTGTGTTTGGTTGTAATCGTTGTATTGAATGAAGCTGCCGCCGTTGATGATGACATTACCGCCGATGGATGAAGAGTAAGTGGGATTCGTGCCCGCGGTGGTCAGCGCCAGTATGCCGTTGGTGCCTATGGTGATGTTCGAAGACGTAAGGGTGACGCTATTGCTCCCGGTCGCCTGGGTCGTATCCAGTGTGATAAGGCTGATCCCGCCCGTCGTTCCGCCCAGCGTGATATCGCTCATGACCCTGAAATTCCGGATCAGGGTCAGTTGATTGGTGCCGCTGGTGGGCTGAACGAGATTCAAGGCCGCGACGGTTCCGGTGGTGCCCAAACCTCCCACATCGTACAAAACAGTTTGCGTCAGCCCAGTGGTGTTGGAGATGACGACCGCATCGCTTAACGAACTGGGCCAGGTGCCGCTGGCTGATGCCCAGTTCGCAGTGACCCCCCAGGAGGTGCCGGAGCTGCCTGTCCAAGTATAAGTAGCTGCACGGGCCGGTGTGGCCGAAATCGCAAAACAACCAAGCAGCAAATAGCAGAGGGGTTTGAGGGCAGTTTTAATGCTCATAGACATAGGGGTGATGCAAGGGGTTAAACCGCAATAGGTGATGCCGTTCGGTATACCCCTGCCCAAATCCTTCTCAAGGCATTTTGTTACTAGCCTTATTAAGTAAAAATGCCGCAGTTCCGGTAGTAAACTGCAACTATCAATTAATCTACTGGAATCCGTTTTCTTCCCGGGGTCCAGGAAACCTATATCTACATAGCTAAACAAAACAAAAGGGCATCTTCCCATCGGAAGATGCCCTGCAAATTCGAACTTTTACCTAGAGTCTTTGGCTTACCAACGGCGGCGCATGCGGCGGAAGCCCACCAACATGCCCAGGCCGCCCGCCACCATCGCCCAGGTGCTCGGTTCGGGCACCACCGTCAGCGTCATGTCGTTGCCCGAGGTGCCTCCATCCGCGTTGGCGGTGTAGGAGAGGTCATAGGTCAACCCGTCGTAGGTGAAGCTGTTGCCGTCGAGCGTGACGGCGTTGTTGTTGACGAGCACCGAGGAGAACGCGCCCGAAATGGCATCGATGCCGTCGTTCAAGATCAGGTCGCAAACATCCCCAACGGCCATGTTCGCCAGCGTCAGGTTCAGGATCGCCCCGGTTTGGATCGTGACGCCGCCCGTGACCGAAATCTGGTCGTAGTTGGAGCCGGCCACCAGGGAGTCCGTCACGGTCGCTTTCAAGACCTGCATGGAGACCTTCGCGCCGGTTTCCACCGTCAGGTCGCCCGTGACCGCCGTGCTCCCGGGGCTGTTGCCGGGAGAGAGTTCGCCGCCCGATTTGATCGAGAGCGCCCCGTGGACCGCGCCGGTGCCGTTGAAGAGACCGCTCACGTTCACGTTGCCGTTGAGCAAGCCGTTGTTGGTCAACGTTGCCCCGGCGGCGACGGCCACCGTGTTGGCGCCCGTGGTGCCCGTGTTGGTTAACTGCGCTCCCGTGCTGACGGTAAACGTGTTGGTTGCGGTGGCGTTGCCGCTCACCGTTGTGGCTCCGTCGGCCACCGTCATGTTGCTGGCCGTGGCGGAACCGACCACGCTGCTCGTGCCGTGGAAGGTGGTGTCGCCCATCGAGACGCCGTTGCTCTTGATGGAACCGCCGTTAACGTTGACCGGCGCGCTGACCACGCCGCTGCCCGCGAGGTTCGCCCCGTTGCCGATGTTGACGCCCCCGGTGGAGAGAGTGTGCCCTTGCAGGTCGAGGGTGGCCCCGGCCTGGACGTTGACCTGGCTGCTCAAGTCGGTGTTGATGTTGGAGCCCAGGGCCAGCGTGGAGGCGTTGGTGCCGTCACCCACCACCACCTGCCCCACTGTCCGCCCGGAACTCACTGTCGCGGAGGAACCGGTATACCAGAAAGTGGAGGAGGCCGAGATGGTGCCGCTGGTGCTGTTGCCAAGATTATTTGCTATATTGCCGGTCGCCTTGAGGATGACGTTATCCCCAACGTTGACCTGCGTGGCGCTGGTGAGCACAAAGCCAAGCGCGGAAATTGTGCCCGCACTCGTGCCGGAGTTCTGCAGATACCACGTCACCGGGCTGCTGCCGCTCACATTGAGAGGGTTAAACCCAGCGGTATTGGATGTAAGGTTCAGGTTGTAGCCGTTGGTGTCGATGGCGTAGTTGGCGTTCGCGTTCGTTACGCCCCAGGTTGCGTTCACGGCACCGCTGGCCGCGGTCGTTGCGAGATTGCTGGAAAGCTTCAGCACGACGGTGGAGTTGCTCGCCTGCTCGCCGAACGTCAATGAGTAGACCGAAAGCGTGTGGCCCGTGGTGCTCCCCACGGTTCTCGTTAAGGTTCCAGAGGAGGCAGCCCGTATTGTTAATGTCGCGTTTGGCGAGAGCGAACTGTCGTCCACGGCCAAGGTTTGATTGATGGTTCCGGAAAGCGTTACCCCGCCGGTGTAGGCCGTGGTGAGATTGGTGATACTGTTGGTCGCGCCATTGAAGAAAAGGCCGCCGGTATTGTTGCTTCCATTGCTATTGATAATGGAGCCGCCGGAAATAGTGGCATTGCCGTTGATGTAGATCCGGTTATCCAAGGCAGCCCCTCCGCTGGCGACGCCGATGTTTACCGTGCCACCGGTCATGGTAAAATTCCCCTGGAGGTAAACTGGGCTGCCATTACCGTAAACCGGGCCTCTGTAGACGATCAATTGACCGCCGCTCATTACCACGTTGCCTGAAATGGCCGCTCCGGTCTGGTTGCTGGTTCCGATGGGAACCATCGAAACAACGCCGCCATCGGCAATATTCAAGTTGCCCTTCACAGTGCCTGCGATGTTGGCAATGGTCTGCCCGTTCTGCACCGTATAGGTGCTGGTTTGGCCGCTGACATCAAAGGTTCCCTGGTTGTTGATTACCGCCGAGCCGCTCGCGTCGGGCGTCATGGTAAGGGTGTAGCTGCCAAGGACTAAGCTTGCGCCTTTATTGATTGTCACCTGGCTGCCGCTGCCCGTGGTGATGTTCGAGGCCAGCGTCAATATGGAGGAGTTGGAGCCGGTGCCCACCGAAATCCCGCCAATGTCATGCCCGGAAGTCAGATAGCCCGTGCCATTGCCGATGTAGGAAAAGATCGAGTTCGCCGCAAACGTGCCGGAGGTTCCCAGGTTGTTGGTGCCGGTTCCAATGGCCACCAAAGTCACCGCGCCCGTGGAGCCCGTACCACCGACGTTCACCCCGGCGGCGGTGGCGAAATTAAAGACACCCGCCTGGATCGTGCCGGTGGTCGCGCCGGTGTTTTGGAAAGACCAGTACAGGGGGTTGTTTGTGCTGCCCGGTGAAATCGATCCCGTCACGGATGCCCCAAGGAAGCTATAACCGGCGAGGTCGAGCACAAAAGTCGCCGTGCCCCCAGTGCTAGGCGTATAGGCCGTAGAAAGAGGCGCACCGCTGCTGGCCAGCACACTGCTGGTAAGATGGATCGTGGTGGTCGCACCGCTGGTTTGCTGCCCGAACTGGAGAGAGCCAATGGCCAGAGTTCCCGAAGTGGAGTTGGAGCCGATGTATCTGGTGGTGCTTCCATTGGGCCGCACAGTAAGGTTGACGATATAGGCATTGCCCAAGGAGGAATCGCTAACGAAGGATTGGGTTCCACTACTACTATTAAGCTGGAGATTGGAAATAGTGCTCGAGGTGGCAAAGAGGCCGGTGATGCTGTTGGAACCGGTATTAATCAAAAGCACCTGCGTATTGTTGCCCGCGGCCGAAAACACACCGCCGCTGATATTGATCGTTCCATTGATTTGCAACCGGGGACTCCAGGTGCTGGTGCTCGCCGTGTAGCTGCTGGGGGTGCCACCGATGACGATCGTGCCGCTCGTCATCGCAAGGTTCCCGGTGACCTGGCATACCGCCGCGTTGGTGATGGTTTGGTTGTAATCGTTGTATTGAATAAAACTGCCGCCAGCGATGTTGACATTAGCGCCAATGATTGAAGCGTAGGTGGGTGTGGTGCCGCTGGTGGTCAGTGCCAAAGTACTGTTGGTGCCCACGGTGATGCTTGGCGCCGTCAGGGTCACCCCGTTGCTCCCAGTGGCTTGGGTCGTATCCAGTGTGATGATGGTTGCCCCGCTGGTCCCCCCAATGGTGATATCGTTCATTACCCTGAAACTTCTAATCAGGCTCAGTTGGTTGGTGCCGCTGGTGGGCTGAACGAGGTTCAAGGTTGAAATAGTGCCCGTGGTGCCCAGCGCCCCCGCGTCATAAAAGACATTTTGGGTGAGACCCGTGGTGTTGGAAATGACCACCGTATCGCTCGACGTGCCGGGCCATGTGCCGCTGGCTGTTGTCCAGTTTGCTGTGGCGCCCCATGAGCCGCCGGAAGTGCCCGTCCAGGTATAGGTTGCCGCGGGGGCTGTTGTGCCCAAGGTCGCAAAACAGCCAATCAATAAAAAACCGAGGGGTTTGAGGGCATTTTTTACGCTCATAAAGAAAAGGGGTTTAGGGGTTTAAGCGCCAATTGAGTGATAAGCGTTCGGTATATTCCCACCCCAATCCTTCTCAAGGCATTTGTTACTAGCCTTATTAAGTGCGGTGCCAGCGTACGGGGCGTAAGCGGCTAAGAATAGAGCCTATTTCCCTCCGCGGCTCAAAGCGGAGGGGGCGTGGCCAAAGGCCTTCTTAAAGGCGCGCGAAAAATAGTTGCTGTCATTGAACCCGGCGGCAAAGGCGGCTTCGGTGCAGTTGATCTGGCCGGAGCGGAGCAACTCGGCGGCGTGGTCGAGCCGTTGACGCAACAGGATCTGATGGAAGGTGGACCCGGTGGCCGCTTTGAGGATGCGGTTCAATTGGTTGGGGCTGGTGGCGCACGCTTTGGCGGTTTCGGTGAGCGTCAGCTCGTTGCCGGTGCGGACGGCTTCCGAGCGGATCAGCGCCTGGGCGCGTTCGGCGATGAGCGCGTGCCGCCAGGCGGTGTGCCGGAAATGTTCGCCGAAGCCCTGGGCGCGCTGGGTCGCCCGAAGGCAGAAGGAAAGCAGCCGGATCAAATGCGCGTGGATCATCGAGGCATAGCCCAGTTCGCGGCGGTCGTTTTCGCTGACAATGGCGGCGATGCAGTCGTCCACTTCCGCCTGGTCGCGCAGGCCCAGCATGAAGGGGCGGGCGCGGTCGGCGTGGATCAAGCTCAAGAGCACCGCGCCTTCATCCTCGCTGGCCCAGGAATCGAGCGTCCCGGCCTCGGCCACGGTGAAGTCGAGCGCGAGGCAGAGCGGCGGCTCCCCCTGGCGGCACAGGAAGCGGTGTTCGCACTTCGCCGGCACGACGAAGATGCTCCCCTTGGCCACTTTGTAACATTCGCCCGAGGTGGCCAGCTCGCCTTCGCCCCGCTGGTAATAGAGGAGCTGGTGGTAATCGTGCGAATGGGGCTCGGCTTCGGTGGCGGTTTCCACATGCTGGTTCCACTGGACGCGCCAAAGGTGGAGTACGGAGTGGCCCAGGCGGTAATCCATCTGGATGCCGAGAATTTGCTCCCACCCCTCCGGGATCAGCCAACCAGGGTGGAGCGGGCTCTGGATGAGTTTGGGGGTGTTCACTTACAGAAGATATTTTATCCGCAGATTGCGCAGATGAACGCAGATTTTTAAGATTTTTTGTTATCGGCGAAATGGGCGTCACTCTCCCATCGCTTCCGCCGCGGTCAGGATGCCCGCGGCTTTGTGCAGGGTTTCATCCCATTCAGCCTCCGGGTCCGAGTCCGCCACAATGCCCGCTCCCACGTGAAAATGGGCTTCGCCCCGCTCAATGACGACGGTGCGGATGGCAATGTTGAATTGGCACGAGCCGTCAAAGCCGAAGTAACCGATGGCGCCCGTAAACAGACCGCGCGGCACGGGTTCCAGCGCGGCGATGATTTCCATGGCCCGCTTCTTGGGCGCGCCGGTGATCGAGCCGCCGGGAAAACAGGCGCGAAGCGCGCTTGCGGCGTCCACTCCGGGGCGAAGCTCCCCCTCGACCGTCGAAACCGCGTGGAACACCTGCTCGAAGCGTTCCAATTTCAGCACCTCGCTGGCCTGAACGGAGCCGTAGGCGCAAACCTGCCCCAGGTCATTGCGCTCCAGGTCCGTAATCATGATGAGTTCCGCCCGCTCTTTGGGGCTGGCGGACAGTTCGGCGGCGAGCCGGGCGTCGGTCGCGGCGGTTGCGCCCCGGGGGCGCGTGCCCTTGATGGGGCGGGTGACGATGTGTCGCCCGTCGATTTTTAAGAACAGTTCGGGCGAGGAAGAAAGGATCGTCCGTTGGGGGAAGGAGAGGTAAGCTGCATGGGGCGCGGGAGAACAGCGGCGCAGCGCAGCGTAAAATGCGAACGGATCGCCCCCCGGCCATGGCGCGCTCCAGCGGGCCGCGAGGTTGACCTGGTAGATATTCCCGGCGGCGATGTGCTCCTGCGCGCGGCGCACGTTGCGCAAATAGTCATCCCGCGTCATGGATGGTGCGAACCGCGGCGGACCTGGGCTGGGTGAGGGATGCGCGTCGGGAATCCCCTTGGGAATGGGGCCGCTCCAGCATTCCGTGGCGTGGTGGTAGCGCAGCACGGTTTCGTAAAAACCGAAGCAAAACGCCCCGTCATAGTCGATCCAGCCCGCGGCGAACCCCGGCGAGCCGGAACGCTCGGCGAGCGCGTTGGCGAGGCCTTCCCAATGTGCCTGGATCTGCCCTTGGATGATTTGAGAAGGCCGGGAGGCGACCAGCGAAACCGAATCCGGGCCGGGGAGGGCGGTGTCGAAAAAAACGAACCCCGGCTCCCGGTGGAGGCGCGCGGCGAGTTGGGCTGGAGTCGGGGTGAAGGGTGAGGCCGTCATGGTTCGCCAAAAAACTCCGCGCTCAGAGCCATGGCGAAGCTGGGGTCCAGCGCCCGCTCCTCCAAATGCGAAACCGGCACCGGCCCGGCCCAGCAACTCGTCAGGAAACAGGCCGTGGCCCGGTTCAAATCGTCGCGATGAACGGGGCCTTCGGCGATTTCGCGCCGCCGCATCACCCATTCGCGCGTGACGCCCGCCCGCGCGCCGCAACCCAGGGGCGGTGTGATCCATTGCCCCTCCACTTCCAGGAACACATTGGCCATGCACGCCGAGATAAGCTCGCCCGAGGGGGTGAAAAGCAACGCTTCGTCGGCCCTGGTTTGCCGCGCCTGCCGCAGCGCCTCGGCGTTGGGCCAGTAGTTCGCTGTTTTCAAGCCGCCCAGCGGGGGCAGAAACGGCGCGGGATGCAGCCGCACGCAAAGGGAGTGCGCCACGGGGCGCGGGCGCGGTTCGGCAAAAACGAAAACGCGCGGAGCCGTCACCGGGTCCGCCGGGCCGCCGTCGCCTGCGGTGAGGTAAAGGCGCGCAAAGAGCGGGTCGGGCGACGACTGAGCCAGGCGCTCCAGTTGCTTCCCCGCGTGGCGTAATGCGGCGTTCTCCACGGGCCAGCCGCACTGGCGGCAAGCGGCATCCAACCGGGCGAGGTGCGCTTCCAAAAACTCGGCCCGCCCCCCCCGCACGGCGATGCTTTCAAAAAGCGCCATGCCGTAGCGGAAGCCGCGGTCGGTGAGCGGCAGCGCGGCGCACGGTTCAAAGGCGGCACCGGTCCATTGGAAGAAGAAACTGGCAGCCATGGTTAAGCTGCATTGGCGGCGGAATATGGGCGCACTTCCTGGTTGATCTTAGCCATTAGCGCGGCGGCTTTCCGCATGTCGCATTCAATTTGCGTGTTGAGCCAGAAACGGGGCGATTGGCCAAAGAAGCGTCCGAGCCGCAGCGATGTATCGAGCGTGATGGCCCGCTTGCCATGGATGATTTCGTTGATCCGGCGGGCCGGTACGCCCAACGCGCGGGCCAGCGCGTTTTGCGAAAGCCCCATGGGAACCATGTATTCTTCGAGAAGAATTTCCCCCGGCGTGATGTCGTGAAGGTTGGCTTTGGTCATGGCATGCTAATGGTAATCGACGATTTCGACTTCATAGGCGTCCCCATTTCGCCAGATAAAGCAGATACGCCATTGGTCGTTGATGCGGATGCTATGGGCTCCAGCCCGGTTGCCCTTGAGAGCTTCGAGCCGGTTGCCTGGCGGCACCCGCAGATCATCAATCTTTTCCGCTTGGTTGAGCCCGATTAATTTGCGCAGGGCCACCCGCTGGATTTCCGCGGGCAATTTCCTTGATGGAATTTCCAGCCAAATCTTCTCTGTCTCTTTCGAGCGAAACGATTGAATCACTTCGGAAAGATATGACGCATGACGTTATGCGTCAAGATGTTCCCTTTTTTTTACCGGCCCTGAAGGAGCCATTCCACGCTTACTCTCAGGACTTTTGCGAGGGCGATCACTTCATAATCCAAAACCGCCCGATTTCCGCTTTCCAGCTTAGATATAGCCGTTTGGGTCATTTGAATCCCCTGTCGCTCCAGTCTGCTGGATAGATCATCTTGAGAAACGGGAGGGTTGAATTTGAGCCGCGCCAATCTGACCCGCGCCCCTACAACATTTTTAATTTCTGACTGACGAGTTTTCTTCACGTCTGCCATGTTTACAGGAAAAAATGAGCATAATTATTCTCATGAAGAATATTTTACTTGTATGAGGAATATTTTATGCAATAAATGAAAAGGTAAGTTCGTCCCGAGGCCCTAGCTTCGCGTCCTCCATGCAGCCCTGCATGGGGGGCGCGAATGGGCGATTCCCAGCTTCGATCCATCCGCAAAACAAACACGAACTGTGCTTGAACCCAAGCTGGTATGTTTACGGAGTTTTCGGTACGATATAATGCAGGGGCAGCTTTTAATAGGTATTAGCTTGATAAAATTATACTAAGTCAGGCAAAATATTCCGATGGGATTTTATATTCGTAAGAGCGTCAAAGTGGGGCCGTTCCGCTTTAATCTTTCAAAATCCGGAGTAGGAGTTTCAGCTGGAATCAAAGGATTGCGTTTTGGTGTTGGACCGCAGGGCAATTACGTTCACATGGGTTCTGGAGGATTGTACTATAGAAAAACCATCTCTTCTGTGGTTCCCGATACACAAAAAAATCCTATTGATCTGATTCCCGTAATTCCATCGGAAACACATGCTCCAATGGAGGAGATAGAGTCATCAGATATTTTTCAAATCGTTGACAGTTCTTCTCAGGAATTATTGAACGAATTAAATCAAAAACGGAAAGCTCTTCGGCTCTTTCCAATTCTCTTGATATTTGCTATTAATATATTCGCGCTAGCCATCTACTTTGAGTGGACAGAGTGGTTGCTGGGATTGCTTTTTATGGCGATTGTTGTCGGTTTATTTTTTGCTCATAGAAGGGATGTTTTAGTCAAAACTACGGTTCTCTTCTATGACCTGGATTCTGAAATGGAGGGGCTTTATGAAAAGCTTCATAGCTATGCAGAGAGCCTGGGAAGGTCCTCTGCGGTATGGCATGTCGAGAGTCAAGGAAAAGTCTATGATCGAAAATATCACGCCGGAGCTAATACTCTAATTTCACGGAAGCCAACTTATATCCGGAAAGCAGAGCCACCATGCTTGAAAACTAATATAGCAACAGTGGCCATTGGAGTTGGGCGACAGGTGCTGCACTTTTTCCCTGATCGTGTGCTTATTTATGATAAAGCCGGGGTTGGGGCGGTTAATTACAAAGAACTTTGCATTAAGGTGAACCCAATTAAATTTGTTGAGGATGGCGGTGTGCCAAGGGATACTAGTATTGTTAGCAGGACATGGAGGTATGTTAACAAAGCTGGAGGGCCTGATCGCCGTTTTAGTAACAATAAAGAATTGCCTGTGTGCTTGTATGAAGAGATTTTGTTCTCGAGTGATTCAGGCCTCAATGAATTGTTGCAGATCTCAAGGTGTGGCGTCGGCCAGGGGTTCGCAGATGCAGTAGCTTTTTTGGGAAAAAAGACGCCAAAGGAAATATTAACGTGAGCTCACGTGAGTTATGAAGCAACTGATTAACAGCTAGTCTGCCTCATGAATCATGGTAATGGACTCTAATTACAAATAGAAGCACATTCAAATTACGAAATATTCGTCTCTTTGGTAATCCCAAAGATCTCGATGCGCTTGCGCAAGGTGGCGCGCGTGATGCCCAGGAGCTTGGCGGCGCGAACCTGGTTGCCCTTGGTAATTTTCATGGCGTGGAGGGTGAACTCGCGTTCAAGCCAGGGCAAAAGCTGGATGGTGGGGTCCGTCTGGGCCGTTTGGAGCAGGAATTCCAGGGCGTTCTCCTTGGTCATTTCCACGCCGGGGGCGGCGCTGGCCGGGGAGTCGGCCTCGGCTTGCAGGTTGACGCTGCCCAGCGGCAGGTCTTTGGGTAAAATGACGTCGGAAGTAGCCAGCACGGTGGCCCGTTGGATGGTGTTCTCCAGTTCGCGGACGTTGCCGGGCCAGCCGTAGGCTTCCATGAGCCGGATGGCCTCTTCGCTGAGCCGCAGGCGCGGGACGTGCTTTTTGGAGGCGACTTTTTGCAGGAAATACTCGGCCAGAAGCCGGATATCCTCCACGCGCTGGCGCAGCGGCGGGAGCTGGATGCGGACCACGTTCAAGCGGTAAAAAAGATCCTCGCGGAAGTTCTTTTTGGCCACTTCCTGCTCCAGGTTGCGGTTGGTGGCCGCGACGATGCGCACATCGGTGTGGAGTGTTTCGTTGCCGCCCACGCGGGAGAATTCGCCCTCTTGCAGGACGCGCAAAATCTTGCTTTGGATGGAGACCGGCATGTCGCCGATTTCGTCCAGGAAAAGGGTGCCGCCGTTGCACTGTTCGAAGCGGCCGGTGCGCTGGGTGACGGCGCCGGTGAACGCCCCTTTTTCGTGGCCGAAGAGCTCGCTTTCGAGGAGTTGCTCGGGGATGGCGGCGCAGTTGATGGCGATGAAGTCCTTGCTGGAACGCTGGCTGTAGGTGTGCAGTGCCCGGGCCACGAGCTCCTTGCCGCTGCCGCTCTCGCCGGTAATCATGACGGGGGCGTCGGAGTGGGAGACGCGCCCGATCATTTTGAACACCTGCTGCATGGCCTGGGACTGCCCCACGATGCTGTCCTGGTGCTGCTCGACGGTGAGCTGCGGCTTGAAGGTGACCGCCGAGCGCATTTGCTCCTGCTCGGTCAACGCAGCGTTGACGACGTGCTTCAGGTTAAAGGGCAGGCCCTCTTTGCGAATGAAGTCGAACGCGCCCAGCTTCATCGATTCGATGACCGTCTGGGTGGTGCCAAAGGCGCTGGTCAAAATGACCATCGCGTTGTTGTCGCGCTGGCGGGCCTTGACGAGCAGTTCCAGGCCGCTGAAAGGCTGCAAGTGCGTCTCGGTGATGAGCAGGTCGGGCTCGGCCTCGCAGTAGATGCGGAAGGCTTCGTCGGAGGCGGTGGCCGTTAAGACGCGGATTTGCGGGGTCTCAAGCTGCTTTTGAACCCAGTCAAGGAAATCGGTATCGGGATCGACGACTAGGATGGTCTGGGACTTATCGGCCATGGAGCTGGTTTTTTCTTATATTCCCCCGTAGCGGCGCTGGCGTTTGCCGTAGGCTGCGACGGCTTCAAGCAAATCGGCCTTGCGGAAATCCGGCCACAGGGTTCCGGTAATATAGAACTCTGTGTAGCTAAGTTGCCAGAGAAGAAAATTGGAAAGTCGCATTTCCCCCGAGGTGCGGATCAGGAGATCCGGGTCGGGGTAGGCGCTAGTGTAAAGGCGGCTGCTCAAAAGTGGGGCGTCGATGGCTTCGGGGTCGAGGTTCCCGGCGCGCACGTCCCGGGCGATGGCTTGCACGGCATCCACGATTTCGACCCGGCTGGAGTAGCTCAGGGCCAGCACCAGGGTCAGTTGATCGTTGTGAGCGGTGGCGGCAATGGCCGCGTCGAGCGCCTTGCGGGTGGAGGTGGGCAGGTCGCCGAGGCGGCCAATGGCTTCCAGCTTCACGCCCTGGGCGTTGAGTTCGGGCACTTCCTTGGCGAGGAAGCGTTCCAGGAGCTTCATCAAGCCCGCGACTTCCGCCTTGGGCCGCTGCCAGTTCTCCGTGGAGAAGGCGTAGAGCGTGAGATAGCGCACGCCCAGTTCGCGGCAGCCTTTCACGCAATCGCGCACGGCTTCGGCCCCCCGCTCGTGGCCGTTCAAGCGTTCCAGCCCTTTGCCGCGCGCCCACCGTCCATTGCCATCCATAATGATGGCAATGTGCCGGGGAATGGTAGAGGTGGCGGGCTTTTCGGGCATGCTTTGGAATTTACCTTACACCAAGATCGTCTGGTCGCGGCGGGCGCCGGTGCTGACGATGATGAGTTTGCCGCCGGTGAGTTCCGCGATTTTAAGGGCGTAAGCCTGCGCGTTCTTGGGCAGTTCGGCGAAGGTCTTGCAGGCGTCGGTGGGCGTTTCCCAGCCGGGCAGTTCGATGTAAACCGGCTCGCAGGCGAAAAGGCGCTGGTAGTCCGAGGGCGGAAATTCGATCTGCTGGCCGTCGAGCTTGTAGGCCACACAAACCTTGATGGTCTTGACCGTGTCGAGGCCGTCCAGGTTGGTGATGGCGATTTCGTCGATGCCGTTGACCATCGCCGCGAAGCGGGTGGAAACGGCGTCGAACCAGCCGCAGCGGCGGGCGCGACCCGTGGTGGCCCCGAATTCGCGGCCCATGCCGTGGAGGAGATCGGCGATCTCGGCGTTCTCGGTGGGGAAGGGGCCTTCGCCCACGCGGGTGGTGTAGGCTTTCATCACGCCCAGCACCTTGTCGATGCGGTGAGGGGGCACGCCGGAGCCGGTGGAAGCGCCGCCCGCCGTGGTGTTGGAGGAGGTGACGTAAGGGTAGGTGCCGTGGTCGATGTCGAGGAAGGTGCCTTGCGCGCCCTCGAAGAGCATCGCTTTCTTCTCTTTAAGCGCCTGGTTCAAATAAACGACCGTATTGACCACGTAGGGGCGGAGCTTTTCCCCGGCGGCAAGGCTGGCGGCCTTGATTTCCTCAAAGGAGACGGGCTGCGCGCCCATGGCGGTGAGGTGCGCGTTGGCTTCCTCCACGCGGGTGGCCAGCTTGGCGCAGAAAAGCTCGGGTTGCATCAAATCGGCCACGCGGAGGCCGACGCGGGCCACTTTGTCGCCATAGGTCGGCCCGATGCCGCGGCCCGTGGTGCCGATCTTGTGCTTGCCCTTGGCCAGTTCTTTGGCGGCGTCGAGCGCGCGGTGGTAGGGCATGACGAGGTGCGCGCAGTCGCTGATGACCAGGTTGTCGCCCACGGCCACGCCCTGGGCTTGCAGGCCTTCGATTTCGCCCACCAAGGCCACGGGGTCGAGCACGACGCCGTTGCCGATCACGTTCTTCTTGCCGGGGTGCAGAATACCGGAGGGGATGAGGTGAAGGACGAATTTTTTGCCTTCGGCAAGCACGGTATGCCCCGCGTTGTTGCCCCCCTGGCTGCGGACTACGACGTCGGCTTGTTCCGTCAGAAAGTCGATAATTTTACCTTTGCCTTCATCGCCCCACTGGGCACCCACAAGAACAGTATTTGCCATAAGAAAAACGGTCGGAAAACGGTCAATTCACAGAAAAAACGCCCCGGGCAAGGCACTCGCCGAACCTCGGGACGTTTACGGAGTCTATCGACCCTAGGGCGGGCGGCAAGACCTTTCTTGGGCGGCCCCTCATAAAGGGGTGCGCAGCCCGGCTTCATCCTGTGGATATCACAAAGGTGATTGGGTATTGCGCCCATTCCTATCGCGGGCCGCCATCGGCTAAGCTCGGCCCGCTTTATGAATGCCACTCCCTCGTTTCGCCCGCCCGCCGTGCCGCTGATCGCTCTGGACCCCTACACCAGCATTTGGTCGTTTGCCGACAAGTTGACCGCCGGGTCCACCTGCCATTGGACCGGAGCCTGGCAGAATATGACGGGGTTGGTGCGCATTGACGGGGCGTGCTTTTCGATTTGCGGCGGCGTTCGCGTCCATGGCGAACCGATCCCGGCGCTGCCGCAGACCGGCCTGCAAGTGCTGCCCACACGCACCATCTATTCTTATAAGAATGCCGCCGTTGAACTGACGCTGACGTTCCTGACGCCCGCGCTGCCGCAGGATCTCGAATGGATGTCCCGGCCGGTGACCTACCTGGTCTTTGACATCGTTTCCTGCGACGGCAAGCCGCACGAGGTATCGGTATACTGGGATATGGGCGGCGAGGTGGCCGCCAACGTGCCGAGCGACGAAATCGTTTGGGGCCGCTTGCGGGCCGAGGGGCTGGCGGTGGTGAGCGTCTCCGCCGCGCAACAGCGCATGTTGGGGCGGGGGGATGACAACTGCCGCATCGAATGGGGGTGCGCCTACCTCGCCCTCCCGGAGGATGCCGGGGATGCCTACGTGGGGCGGCGCGCCGTGGCCAGCGAATGCTTTGTTCGCGCTGGCACCTTGCCCGGCTCGGACGATTTCGAGCAGCCATGCCCCGCTTATGGCACGGGGGCCGGGATGGCGGCTTTGCTGGCGTTCGGCAAGGTCGGCTCCCTGCCGGAAAGACGGCACCTCCTTTTTGCCTACGATGACCGCTACAGCATCGAATACCTGGGGCAAAAGCTGCGGCCCTGGTGGCGGCGCAACGGCGGCGGCGTGGAGCGGTTGCTGGCGGATTGCGCGGCGGCATTTCCCCATATCGCCAAAAAGTGCGAAGCCTATGACTTGGAGTTGCAGGAGGCGCTCCGCTGCCGCGGCGGCGAAGAATACGCCCGCCTGTGCAGCCTGGCTTTCCGCCAATGCCTGGCCGCGCACAAATTAGCCGCCGCACCCGATGGCGCGCCGTTGTATTTTTCCAAGGAATGTTTCTCCAACGGCTGCATCGCCACGGTGGATGTCACCTATCCCTCCTCGCCGTTTTTCCTGGCGCTCAACCCGGCGTTGCTGGAGGCGCAGTTGGAACCGGTGCTGCGCTACGCCGCTTCCCCTCGTTGGAAATTCCCCTTCGCGCCGCACGACCTCGGCGTGTATCCGCTGGCCAACGGGCAGATTTACGGCGGGGGCGAAACCGGGGAGGAGGACCAAATGCCCGTCGAGGAATGCGGCAACCTGCTGATCCTGGTCGCCGCGCTGGCCCTGGGCGGCCGCCGGGCGGACTACGTTCAAAAATGGTGGCCGCTGCTCAGCCAGTGGGCGGGCTATCTCGCGCAAAAAGGGTTCGACCCGGAGAACCAGCTTTGCACCGACGACTTTGCCGGGCACCTGGCGCACAACGCCAATCTTTCGCTCAAAGCCATCATCGCGCTCGGCGCTTATGCGCGGTTGGCCGGCCTCATCGGCGAGATGGCGGAAAGCGCCCGCTTCCAGGCCCTGGCGCGCTCCATGGCCGATAGCTGGATGAAAGCCGCCGATGACGGCGACCATTACCGGCTCGCCTTCGATGCGCCCGGAAGCTGGAGCCAGAAGTACAACTTGGTATGGGACCGGCTTTTGGGCCTCGACCTTTTCCCGCCGGAGGTCGCCCGCAAGGAGATGGCCTTTTACCGCACGAAGCTCAATCCCCACGGGCTGCCGCTCGACAACCGCAAGTCGTACACGAAGCTCGACTGGATTTTCTGGACGGCAACCCTCACGGGCGATCCCGCCGATTTCCACGCGTTGACGCAGCCCTCGCTGGAATGGGTGAGCCGGGGCGCTTCGCGCGTGCCGCTTACGGATTGGTACGACACCGCCGGTGACGGCAAGCAGATCGGCTTCCAAGCCCGGTCCGTGGTGGGCGGCTTGTTTCTGCGGCAGCTCGATCCCGTTTCGTAGGGCTGGGCGACGGCTAGGCTTCCGTCACGACGGCGTATTCGATGTTGAGGATCTTGGCGATCTCCACGAGTTGGCTGGCATGGTGACCGATGCCCAGGGCGAAGTGATGCGTCGGCCCCTCGGCGGCCCAGTTCTTGAGGAACGTGCGCACATCGGGTTTGAAGACGCCGTGGGTGTTCGTATTGCCAGTGGGCGGGATGGGCCGCTTGGCGGAGAGCCCCTCGGCGATCACGAATTTGAATTTGCCATCCGCCTTTTGCCCGATGCTGAGCATAGTGATGGGGCCTTCCTTGATTTGGAACTCCACCCCCGCGCCCGCGCCCGGCTTGCCGTGGTATTTCTTTAGGCTGCGGATGACGGGTTTGCTGGCGGCGATGTTGATGTGGTGCGGCCCGTCGTGGCCCACCAGCACGCTGTTGCGCTCAAAGTCTACAGGGTGGAACTCGGCGAAGCTGCCGCCGATCTCCAGCCGGTCCATAATCATCATGGCGATGCAGGTCTTGATGTCGAACTCGCCGCACATGGGGAACCCCGCGCCGGTGAGCAGCGAGTTGCCGACGATGAGGTTGGTCATCAGCGTTCGCAACGAGGACCCGGCCTTGGCTTCGTAATAATAGGCCAGCCCCTGGAGGTTCTTTTCGTCAATGATGCACTCCAGCGCGACGGCGGAGCGGGCGGCGATGTCCAGGTCGCGGGCGGTGAGTTTTTCGGTGACGGGATCGGAACCCGGCTCGGGGGTGTCGAAGAAATTGAGGATTTTCTCCTTCCATTTTTCAACGTCATCCAGGGCGGGCTTTTCGTAATATTTGAAGAGATCGCCGGGCTCCAGCAAGACCACGTGCGCGCCAAAGGCCGCGGTGATGGCGGTGGGGTCGGCATGCATGTCGAGCATGGATTCGAGCACGTGGCCCATGAGGCCGATGCGCGAGGTGCGCAGGCTCCGCAGCACCTTGGCGATCTGGCACCAGTTCTTCAATTCCGCGTCCACCACCGGGTCGCCCGTTTCGTGTCCGAGGATGACGGGCGGGGGCCGCAGCCCGAAGCGGACGGCCACGCCGGTGAACTCCGGCACGGAGCAAAGGTCGTCATTGCAAAGCTGCATGTAGGTGGTGCCGTTGGTGTAGTCCATCGCGGCCAGCGGCTGGATGGCGACGAGCACGATGGGCACGTGAAGTTCGCGGCAAAGCACGCCGAAGGTCGAGGAAGTGCCGTAGGTGACCAGGTCCACGAAAAGCAGGTCGATATCGGCCGCCTTGATTTTCGCGACGGTGTCGTAGGCGCTCTGCGCGTTGTCGAGCATGCCGAATTGCGCCACTTCCACGCCGTTGCCTTTGAGGCGGCATTGGAGGTGGTCGAGCTTGCGGTGCATTTCCCCCAGCAGCCCGTCAAATTGGGACCAATAGACATGGTGGCCGATGCCGACCAGGCCGACCTTGGCGAAAAGCGGGCGAATGCGCTGGACTTGCTGGGGCAGCGTTTTGTCCTCGCGCCGAGGGGTGGAGGACTTGGGAGCGTCGATGGTAATCATTGCTTGAAAAAACGAATCGGTGGCTTACCAGGAAATAAGGAGGTTGCCGGTGACGTGGTGGGCCACGGTGCGGTCGGGCCCGGAGAGTTCGCTGGGAATCTCGTTGCCCAGCCCGAGGTACCAGCCTTCCTCTTGGAAGCAGACGGGCTTGCCGGGGTCGGAGGTATCGTGGAGGAAAGTGACGGTGGCGTCTTTGAGCCCCGTGACCAGCAAGCGCCGGGTAATCCCCACGGCTCCGGGCCATATCTCACGGCACCGGACTTCGGACGCCGCCTCCTGGCGCACGAGCACGCGGCATTCGCGGTGCCAGGCGCGGGAGAGCTTCATGGTGCCCATCTCTTTTTCCACGGCAACGTCGCAGCCGACCGGCACGGGTACGCCGTCCGGGAAGGCCCATTGCAGCTCCACGCTGGTGGAGGGGGTGAAGCCGGAGAAGAACCAGGCGTTGCGGGCGCGGGCCGCGAGGATCAACGGGTCCACGGTGGCAAGCTCGGGTTTGGCAAAGCGGATGAAGTAGCCGAATTTTTCCAGGACGAGCCGCATGAGGCGGTCCGCGAGATACCATTCGGCGGGGTTGTCTTTGATCGGCAGTTGCTGGTCCTTGCGGACTTCCCCGCAGAAGGCGCCGCGCACCCAGGCCAGTTGGCCGCCGCCCGCGAACTGCTTGAGCACGGCGAAGGCGCGCTGCTCTCCGCCTTTTTTCAAGGCGGCCAAAAGTTCGGTGTCCCGCGCGCCGTCATCATAGACGATTTCCTCCGCGCCGCCGCCGGAAAGCAACGCCCGCAGGTGCATCTTGTCGGGGAAGGCGCCCTGGCTCAGCGGATCGGGTGTGAGTGAAGTGGAGATGGACACCTCGCCGGAGAATGGAGCGCCAAGGCGGAGGTTCAGCATCGCCAGCAGGCGGCTGTCCGTATGCCGCAACGGCCCGTAGAGCAGCACTTTGCCGCCCGCTTCCACGTGGTTGAGCAACGCTTCGGCCAGCGGCGAACCGGCGTCCGGAGCGGGGCAAACGAGGATGCTTTCCTCAAAGAGGCCGGGCTTGGCCTGGCGGGCGGAAAGGAAGTTGCCCGTGGTGATGGCGGTGTTGAGCGGAAAACCCTGGTTGACGGCGGAGCGGATGAACCAGTCGCCAAAGAAGACTTCGCCGACGCGGTTGGTTTTGCCAAAGGTCCACTCGTGGTATTCGTCGAAGGGATAGATCCACGTGATGAGACCCGGGGCGTCGGGGAAATCGCGCAGCGCCTGCTGGACGTGAGGAATGACTTCGTTGGGCACGACGGTCGGCATGCGGCCCCAACTGTCGTCCAGCGAAAGAAAGGCGACCGAGGCGGGAGCCGTCGCCGCGCCCGTTTCATCCAGCCTGCAAACCGCCAGGGGCAGGTAGATGTCGTTGGGCTCGCGCTCGTAGCGGTCCAGCCAGGGGCTGTTGGCCCACCAGGGATCGTGAATGTAAAAGCGGAAGGGCACGCCGGTTCCTGTGGGCAGTTCGGCGATGTGGGAAAGCCAGCCGATCAGTTCCAGGCCGTAGTCGCCGTTCAGGGCCGCCCAGGGCGAATTGACGGGTGCGACGAGGTTGTAACCGCCGCGGTAAATTTCCCGCACGGGCGACGAGTGGGCCGATAGGTCCATGCCCGTGGAGAGATTGCTGCCACGCGTTTCAATGGGGAACTTCGGGCATTCCCTGCGGAAATCCTCCCAGAATTTAAGGATGGTTTCGCGGACGCGCGGGGCGTTTTGCGTATCGAATTTTTCGCCGTCAAAGACCTCGCCGGTCACATTCCATGCGGCCAGGGCAAACCCGAAACCGTTGGAGAGCCAGAGATAGTCAAACCCCATGTCGGCGAGGAAATGTTCGCTTTGCCGGCCGAGGAAGGTGCCCATCGTGGTATGATCCGGTATGCCATCCGGGAAACCGGCGTACGGGTGCTTCTCGCCTGCCAGCACCGCCGCGCAGTTGACCCACTTGCCATCGCCCATGGTGTCGCCGCCGGAGATTTCCTTGTGGCGCACGTACTTGAAGGGCGATTCGGCAAACTCGGGGCCGGGATCGAACGTGCTGCCCACCGTCACCGGCTTGCCCGCCATTCGGGCCCCCTCTTCCTTGAGGATGCGCACGATGGTTTGGAGCGTGCGGTAGGTGATCTTTGCGGGGTTCTCGCAGTACGGCACCCGCGTGTTGTGAAGGTGGTAGGGAGGCTCTGTGGCCCACGGGCCGTTGGCGATGCCGAGCCATTGAGCCCATTGGATTTCGTCGTCGAGCGAGCCGTTGTATTCCAAAATCTCGCTGCCGTCCGCCGTCCAAAGCATGAACGAAACGGTCTCGGCATCGTGGATCAGCGCCTGCCATTGGCGGATCATTTCCTGGCAAACCGAACGGATGCCATTTTCCGAGACGTCCCGGAATGGTTTGAGACTGACTTCAAGAATAACGCGCTTCATGGCAGGCAAATTTTTGGGAAGAGAAAGGGGGTAAAAAGGCCGGGCTATTGGGAGTAAAGCCTGTTTAGTATTGCTGAACGATGTTTAGTATCTCACGTTTTTCGGGAATGGCAAAGGAATTTATTGCGAATTCTTAACCGAATAGCAACAGAAGCGAAGGGGCCTGCGGCAATGCTTTGTTAATGTTCATCAATGGTGAACACAAAGCTGATTTTTCGAGGCGCAAACCAGCGCCTCTATGGAATTTCCCGTTCCACCGCGGCCTGGATCGTCACCGGGCCGAGCAAGCCCGAGGGGGCGAGCTTGTCGTCCTTGTTCCAGAGGCGCCAGGTGGTGAAGGCGACCCGGCCCGAGGGGCTGGGCTTCCCGTCCAGGAACCACTGGGGGAAGGCGGCGATGACATCCCCGCGCCCCGAGGTGGGTTTCCATTGGCAATCCGCTGGGAGTTGCTCGTCGCCGATGAGCCGGTTGACCCAAAGATTGGTGACGCGCACTTCCAGCCGGTTGAGGCCCGGGCGAGCCGCGCCGGTAATTTCCAGTGCGAAAGGGGGTTTCCAAAGCACCCCGAGGTTTTTGCCATTGAGAATCACCTCGGCCAAAACTTCCACCCGCCCCAAGTCGAGGTAGAGCCGCTGCCCCGGAGCGATCACCCCGGCGGGAATTTGAAACTCCTTTTGATAGGCGCCGGTGCCGGAGAAATATTTCACTCCGGGCTCGGGGTGCTCGCTCCACGAGCCGAGTGGGTCACATTGGATCTCGGGCGGCGCACCCTTGCCCGGCGGGAACGTCACTTTCCACGGCCCGTCGATGGAAAATGGGCCGGGCGCGGCATCGACCTGAAGGGGGATGGTGCGCCCCCTGGCGGTTTGGATGGTATATTGGCCGGGAGCCCAGGCGCGAAGCCGGTAGGCGCCGTTCGAGGTCTGAACGGCTTGCGCTTCGGGCCAGGGGCCGGAGGGCGCGCCCTTTGGCTGATATTCCAGGCGGGCGGGGTGGTCGTTCGTCGCGGGGCGGTTGCGGAACACGACAAAAACCGAGCCGGTGGGGTGCAGGCGAAGCGGCAGCGTGGTCACTCCCTCTTTTTCTTCAAAGATCGCCGCCGGTTCGATCTGCCCAGTGGCCGGGTCCCAAAACTCGGGCGTCTTGCCTGCCACCCGGAACGATGCCCGCCCCTCGATGACGTCCTGGCGCTGGTTCGAAACAAAATAGATTTCGCGCTCGCCCGTGCTGCGGTGGTTATAGAACAGGGGAGCGGCCGGGTCTGAAAAAGCGAAGTCGGGCGGCAGGCGCAGGCTTTTGTAAACTTCGCCCAAAGGCCGGTCGGCGATTTTTTTACTCTCCCAAAGTTCGTCCGCGAGCGCCTTCACCTCCGCGTCGCAAGCCGGGTAGCCCGCAAGGCTCGGGGAGCGCAGCGGCTTCGGGCCCGCCACCAGCGCGCCCATCTCCACCAGGGCTTTGATGCGCCGCAGCAACTCCGGCGTCATCGTTTTACCGGGAGGCAGCAGCAGAGCGCGGTAACTCGTGCCGTCTGGCAGGCAAAGCCGGCCATCCTTCACCGAGATGCGGTGCAGGAGCACGTCGGCGTTGCAGCCGTCGTAATCGTACCCGGGAGTTTTATTGAGCCTGAAACACGCCGGGGCGTTTTCGCCGTCCAGCACCAGGCCGTCGGCGACGCTGTGGCCCTGCCGCAGAAGGTATTGGCAGCGGGCAAGATAGGCGATCCACGCGCCGCTTTGTTCCCACCAGGTATTGGTGCGTTCCAGGTTGGTGCCCCACGGCCCCATGGTGAGCCCCGGCGAGCCATTCGCCCACGGCTGATGCGCATACCGGTGGAACATCAGCGCATTGATGCCGTAGGTGAACACCTCGTCGCCCACCGCCTTGAGGCTGGCCGGGGATTGCTGCCAGCGGGCGACCATCGGCCTGGCGGTGAAGGCTTCGGCGCCCGCGACCGGCTTGCCATAAATGTGCGCCGCCGAGGAGGCGAGCTTGGCCACCTCGCGCCGGGCGGAGTTGGGCATGAACTCGCTCATGGGAACGTCGGCGGCTCGCCCGCAAAGCAGTTGATCGAAGGGGCCGATGCCGTAGGGTTCCGCTTCGAGCAAAAGGCCAGACCGATGGGCCAGTTCCGCCATGTGGCCGTAATAGGCTTCCGCGAAGAGATCGGCCACCGTTCGGCGGTAATCCCAAAGGAAGCGTTCGGAAACCTCGTGGCTTTCCACGATGCGGCCCGCCAGCACGGGCAGGTAGGCAAAGAGATCGTAACCGCGCCGCTTTTTGAATTCCTCGCGAAAAGCCGGGGTCCAGTTCTGCGCCTCCACTTCGTAGCTGTCGATCAAGGTGGAAACGAGCGTCTTGCCCGCAAGCGGTCCCGCTTCCTTCGCGATCCTTGCCCCCATGGCGGCCCAGTGCTGGTCGACCGCCTCGCGGCTCAGCTTGTCGCACTCCAAGCCGGTCCCTTCATGCGGGGCGGCGCGGTTTTGGGTCCCTGTGGGCGTGTAGCCGAAGCGAAGGATCGTCCAATGCCCCGCGGGGACCTCCCATTCGAGGCGGCCCTCGCGGGTTCTTTGGGATAAATCGAGAATCTTGTTCGTGGGGATGCTTGCCGGTTCCTGCGCGGGCGTGGCCGCCGGGATTCCCAGCCGCTGGGACACAAAAAAGTCCGCCTTGCCCGCGTAATTTTCGAGAGCGGGACTCGCCGAAAAACTGATCTCGGCGATTTGGAAAGGCTTCATTTCCTTGGTGGCAAAGCTCAGGCGCAGGAAACGGATGGCCCCGGGGCTGATTTGGAAACTTTGGCGTCGGGCGGGGCTTGCCACTATGGCCGGTTCCAAAAAGAACTCTCCCGCTGGGGAAAAAGTCTGGCCGTCGGCGGAGGTTTCAATGGTTCCCTTTTTGGGTTGATCGTCATGGCGGTTGGAGAGCGTCACCGTGACGGTGCGAATCTCCACGGGCCGTGGAAATTCAAACTGGATCGCCCCGCTGCCGCTGGTTGCCGGGGTGTAGAGGCTGGCGGTGTCGGCGCGCCCGTCGACTGCTTTTTCTCCCTCGAACTTCGGGTCGTCGCTGGTCACTTTTGGGGCCGGCATTTCGGCGGCTTCCGCCGGAGTGGCGGGGAAGGCGAGCACGCCGATCTCGCGGTAAAGCTTCAGGCGGGTTTCCGGCTGCGGCAGCGGCGCGGAGAAATGGGCCGGGCCTTCCACTGTCGTCCCGCTGACGGTCACCATTTGCATCCCGTGCTCGGGCGTGATCCACGGGCCGCCGCTGCTCGACCACCCGGGGCAGTTCCCGATGCCGATTTGGAGCCCCAGGCGCGCGGCTTCCCGAATCGCGAACTGGGTGAATTCGCCGCTGGCCTGCGCAAGGGAAACCGGCCCCGCGGGAAGCCCCTCGCCGTCATATTGGACGATGGTTGCACCCGCGATGCCCACCCGCTTCATGGCTTCCAGATCGGCGGTAATGCCCGCGCGGGAAATGTTCCCGTTGATCCAATGCCACCAAGTATGAGGATAGGCGCTTGCCGGTGGGGCGGCGAATTGGGCCGCCAGCGGATCGGGCGGTTGCGGTGCGGCGGGGCAGCGCAGGCAGGCGGCTCCGATGCATGCGGCCACCGCGGCGAATTGTAGCGGGAAGCGCATGGGATGGGTTCTATTCGCCCGGCAAGGAAATCTTTTGCGCGGAAACGAGCGTCACCTTGCCAATCAACCCCGAGGCAAGCAGCGGGGAGTCGCTTTTGTAAAACTCGCCCTGGCTCGTCCAGGTGATGCGTTTTTCCTTGGGCAGCGCCGCGTCGCCGATGAGGCGGTTGGGCCAGAGGTTGGTGACTTTGACCTGGAGACGATTGCCGGTTTTCTTCAGCCCCGCCGCCGGAAGCTCGACGCGGAAGGGCGGTTTCCACAAGATGCCCAGGTTCTTTCCGTTGAGCGTGACTTCCGCCAAATTCTTGACCGTACCGAGGTCCAGGAAAAGCGCGCGGCCATTTTGAACCAACCCGGGCGGCAGCGTGAATTCCAAATCGTAGACCGCCGTGCCGGAGAAATGCTTGATGCCGTCATCGTCGGAATCCGTCCATGAAATCAGCCGCTCAAAGACCGCGTTCGCGGGCGCGCCGAGGTTGGGCGGGAACGTCACCTTCCACGGGCCGGTCAGTTCGAACGGTTCGGGCAACGGCGCGACCTTTACCGTCTTTTTCGCGCCGTGGGCCGCCGTCGCTTCATAAGTTCCGGGGGCGAAGGCGGTGAACTCCACCTTGCCGCCATTCACCACGGGCAGCGCCACCGGCAGCCGCGCGCCATTCGGCTCCGCCTTCGGGTCCGCCGCGCGGAATTCGATTTTCCCTTCTTTGCTGAGGTGGGGAAACGGCTCGGCGCTTGAGCTGTAGCCGAGTTCGAAGGGCTTGCCGTCCAGGCGGAGATCCTCCCAATGAGGCGATTTCGCGGCCTCCTTGCGGAAGACCACGAAAAGCGAGCCGCTCGGGTCGAAGTGCAGCGGCAGCGTGGTTTGGCTGCCTGCCGTTTTGTACAGCGCCGCCGCGCGGCGGGTGCCCGTCATCGGGTCCCACAGTTCCGGTACTTTTCCCGCGATGCGGAAGGTGCACTCAGCGGTCAGTTCGCGCGGGGATTGGTTGGAGACGAAATAAACGTCGGCCTCGCCGATGCGGCGGTGAATCGTGCTCATTTTTGCCTGCGTGGCCTTGAAGTCGGGAACCCCGCCCAGCACTTGCTCCAGCGGCTGCCCCCAAACCACGCGGCCTTTGCCATAGGCGTGCTCCGTGGCGGCCTTGCCGTCGCAATCTCCCCAAACCTCCGCCGCGATGGCCGCGAGCTTGCCGTCGGCTTCGGGGTAGCCGCTCAGCGAGGGCGTTTGCAGCGGCTTTGCCCCGTAAACCGTCGCCCCGTCGCGCACCAGCGCCTGGAGCTTTTGGATCACCGGCAGCGTCATGCGGGCCGTGGCGGGCAGCACCAGCGCGCGGTAGCTCATGCCGCTCGGCAGGGTGAGTTTTCCGTTTTCCACGGTCATCGAATGGAGCAGCACATCCGCGTTGCAAACATCGAAGTCATAGCCCTGGGGCGGCGCGGGCTTCATCAGGTCGCGTTTGAAGCACATGGGCGCGCCCTCGCCGTAAAAATAGCAGAAGTCCGCCTGGAAGCGGCCCTGTTGCAGGAGATGCTGGCAGCGGGTGATGTAGCCAACCCACGCCGCGCCGGGTTTCCACCAGGTATTGGTGCGTTCGAAATTGATGCCCCACGGCCCCATGCACATGCCGGGCTGCCGGTCCAACCAGGGCTGGTGGGCATAGCGGTGGAAAATGAATTGGTTGATGCCGCAGCAAAAAGCCTTGTCGCCCATGACCTTCAGCGCATAGGGATCGTTGACCCAGGCGGCAACCGATGCCGACGCGGTAAACGCCTCCGCGGCGGCCAGGGGTTTGCCGTAAAGATGAGCGGCGGAAGCGGCTTCCCTGGGATCGTCTTCGTTCGCGTTGACGTAGGCTTCATTCGTCCAGAACTCGCCCATGGGCACGTCCGTGAACTTCTTGCACTGCAACTCGTCGGCGATGGCCGGCATCCCGATGCCCACGGCCTCCGCGTAAAGCCCCAGCTTATGTTCCCGGGCATACTTTTGGATCGTGCCGTAATGGACCTCCGCCGTCAGGTCGGCGATGGTCCGGCGGAAATCCCAAAGGAAACGCTGCGTTTGCTCCGGGGAGTTGATCGTCCTGCCGCTCAGGGCGGGCAGCCACGGCAGCAGGTCGTAGCCGCGCCGCTTTTGGAACTCGGCGGGCAGGGTGTCCGTCCAGTTCTCGCAATGGGCTTCCCAACTATCGAGCAAAATATTACCCAGTGTGGCACCCGCCAAAACCGCAGAGCCGGAGAGAATGGGGTCGAACATGGCGTGGATGTGCCGTTCCACGGCGGGCGCGCTGAGCTTGTCGCATTCCAGGCCCCAGGAAGTGGCGGGGGCGGTGTGGACTCCCGTGGAGGTGTGGCCCAGCCGCAGCAGCACCCACTCTCCCTCGGGCGCGTCCCATTCCTGGCGGCCCGTCAGGTTCACCATCGCGTGCGAATCGACGATCTCCTCCGGTGGAAGGTTTATGGGCGCGAACTCGCCGGTTTTGATGTCGGGGAGATCGCTGGCGCCGGTGAATTTTTCAAGATGCTCAAGCTGCGGCCCGCCCAAACGTAGCTCCTTGAGGGCAAACTCCTTGTCGCCGATTTCCTTGCCTGAAAACCTGAAAAACTTGGCGCTGACCGGCTTGAAAGCAGTCGTCAGCTTGCTGCCCATGGGACTGACGGTGTGGAAATCAACCCCGTCGTCGCTGGCTTGAAGCTCCCATAGACCGCCGGTCCGGTTCCCCTGGCGCGCTCGTTCGGTCGAGACAAACCGGACCGATTGGAACGTGACCGGCGCGGCATATTCCAGCGTGATCCATGCCGTGCCGTCCTGCGCGTTCGGGATTAACGTCACGGAATCGACCAGCGGCGAAGCGGGCGCGCTTTCGGGCACTTTGGGATCGCTCGTCGTGAGCCGCGCGGGCGCGGGAAGCTTGTCTGCCGCCGTGGCGGGAAAGGCGAACAAAGCGATGTCCTCGTAGAATTTTTCGTTCGGGCGGGGCTGGGGGCATTCCAGCGCAATCTTGCGACCGCCTTGCACCCGCGTCTCCGTCCACACCACCTTTTGCATGGATTCGTTCGGCTTCACCCACGGCCCGCCGGATTCGCTCCAGCCGTCGCAATCCATCATCGAAATCGTGAGTCCCAGCCGATGCGCTTCCGCCAACGCATGCTGCACAAGCGCGTACCATTCGGGGGTGGCGAATTTGACGGGCCCCTTCTCCTTGCTTTGATCGACGGTGAAAATTTGCGCGCCGCCGAGGCCGATCTCCTTCATCGCTTCCAGGTCGGCGGTGATGCCTTCCTTTGAAATATTCCCGCTCACCCAGTGCCACCATGTCCACGGTTTGGCCGAATCGGGCGGAGCCTCGAACCCTTTGGCCAGGGGGTCGGCGGGGACTTGTGCGGAAGCCGTAATGGCCCATACCAAGCTTGCCAATAGGGGGAATAGATGTTTATTCATAACGAACAAAATGTTTGCAACGTTGGAAAATATGCCTTTATGCCTCTGATAAATGGCATCGGTAGCCGTTTAATAATATCATTGCAAACAAAAAAGGCGGAGCCACCCTGAAGAGGACTTCCGCCTTGCGTCGCTGTGTCTGACGTTAGTTGACGCTGAGGGCGCTCTTTAAATAAGTGCCCACCCCAATCACGATCGTGGAGAGAATCAGGATGGCGATGCCTGCCACGATATAGGCGTGCGCTTTTTTCCCGGCGCCTTTCCATTCATGGAAGATCACGCCCCACATCGTACTGAAGATGATGATGCTGGCCATGTGCAGGGTCCAACTGGCGAAACCGAATTTCCCCATCTGCGTCTCGCCCATCGTGTAAAAGAAAAACTGGAAATACCAGGTGGCTCCGGCGATGGCGCAGAAAAGATAATTGCGAGCCCGGGGAATGCGCAGCTCGCGGGTCTGTACGGCGGTGGCCACCGGTTGGGCATCGCCGCCAGCCGCTTGAGCTTCGGTGGCGGCGGTCGGTTCGGCGCGCAGATTCGCGGCCAAATATTCGTAGCCCGTCCGATTCTTAAGATTCAGCAGAACGCACCAAATAAAGTTCGTCGTAAACCCGCCCAGCAGGACGACCACCAGCTTCGGCAGCCCCGACCAAATGGAGGCCGTGCCCGCCTGGAGCGAAGCTTCGCCGATGGGGTTGCCCGCCGTGA
Organism: uncultured Chthoniobacteraceae bacterium; assembly: GCA_964513965.1. GTDB lineage: Bacteria > Verrucomicrobiota > Verrucomicrobiia > Chthoniobacterales > Chthoniobacteraceae > UBA695. The sequence goes on along the minus strand of CAZEOO010000017.1, from coordinate 41,554 downwards.
GTGCGAACGAAAAGCAGGCGCTCATAATGCCCGAAAACGTGGCCACCAGAATGCCTTTGGAAAAGTTGAACTCGGCCACCGCCCTGTGCTTCTCCTCGGCGCTCATTTCCCGCTCCTTGGTCAACCCGGCCAAGGCGGCCAGCGCGATGCCCAGCAGGCACACGCCCACCCCGGCGAGGGTGATCTGGCCCGGCCGGGTTGCCGCGATTTGCAGAATGTTCTCGGGCACCGGAATAGTGGCCACTAAGGTCTTGAGCACGGGTGGCGTGAGGGTGCCAAACGCCGCGCAATACCCAAGTGCCACGCCCATGCCGAGCGACATCCCGAGGTAGCGCATCGTCAACCCGAAAGAGAGCCCGCCCAAGCCCCACAATGCGCCAAAAAAGTAAGTCCACCAAAGCGTGCCGGGGCTTTGTTGCGCCAGCACGCCGAAAAGATCGCGGGTCATCAGCCCGGCAAAGAGCGTGGGGCAGATAATCCAGGAGCAGACGCCGCCCACCAGCCAGTAGGTTTCCCAGGACCATCGGCGCACCTGGCGGTAGGGCACGTAGAAAGAGCCGGAGGCAAGGCCGCCCAGCCAATGGAAAAAGACGCCGAGGAACGGGTTCGAGGTCATGGGAAAATGCGCCGCTCAACACGGCGGCTAATCACCGCGCTGTTATGAAGAACGATGGCCGTTCTCGGTCCACTGTTTCTCGATGGCGCAAGCCGCTTTGCGCAGTTCGTCGAGCGTGGCGTTGATTTGGCTCTTGGTCTCCAGTCGGACCGTTGGGGCGCTGGCTCCAATGCTGGCCACTACCCGGCTCCATGGGTCGAAGATGGGCACGGCCACCGCGCTGACGCCCTCGTCGTATTCATCGCGCGTTTGGGCGAAGCCTTGTTCGCGCACCTTCTTCAACTCCTGCCGGAGCCGCTCGGGCGTTGCGAAAGTTCTGGGCGTCAATTGAAGAAGCTGCGTCTCGTGCAGGTAGCTCTCGAACTCGCTATCCTCCAGCGCGGCCAGCAGCACCTTGCCCACGCCCGTGGCGTAGGAACGGTCGCTGATGTCCTCGTCCTCCTGGACGCGCAGCGCCTGGGTGCAGGGCACGTACTTCAAATTAAGCACCCGGCCGTGGTTGATGGTGGAGAGCATCACGCTTTCGTTGAGGCTCTCGGCCACCGCGTTGACGATGTCCGCCGCCGCATTGGAGAGAGAGCGCAGGTAGGAAGGGTGACGGCCCAGGAGCATGATGCGGATGCCGGGGTGAAACGCTTTGGTCTTGGGGTCCTGCCACAAGTAGCCCCGTTGGCAGAAGGTCTGCGCGATATTGTGCACGGAAGCGACATTAAGCTCGAGTTTTGCGGCCAGCGCGCGGGTGCCGATTCCCTCGCGGTATTGGAAAATCGCTTCCAGCACCGACAGACTTTTATCCAGGCTAAGAACTTTGGGCATGAGCGAAGAATATTCATTTCGTTCACAAATAACAAACCGAAAAATGCAGGAAGTAAACGGGGGTTGGTTGGCGTCTCGAAAGCCTTCTTGTCGGAATTGTCATTTATCATGTCGAATCACAAATAAATTATAACATCCTTACAATAAGTAGCTTATGATATATGGAGTTGTAATATGTTATTGTGTTCAAATATAATGAACACTGAATTTACAAAAAATAGCTTGTGAAGCGTCCGTAAATTCCTATTTTTTGGCCCGGGGCTACCCATTCGGAGTTTATTGATAATGAACATCTAAAATGAAAGCCCTGTCCCTCCATATTCCTCCAACCCCAAAGATTCGCCGCCGTGACGGCGCTTCGTTTTTCACCCATCCATACCCATGAAAGACACGTCTTACTCATCACTGCTTCGCTTGGCTGCGGCCATGGCTTTTGCCGTGGCGCTGATTCCCACCGCCGGGGCCGCCGACCCCGAGCCCAAATCGCTGTTGCCCAACCCGAGCTTCGAGGAGTTCAACGGGGTGGGGGATGCGCGCACGCCGGTGGGGTGGAATTTCTCGCGATGGAAAAACAACGAAACCCTCAAAGGAATCGTCGAGGAAACACCGGGGGCGACCGGGAAAATGGCTTTGCGTATTCCTGCTTGCGGGCCGGGCGCGATCGGCTTTAGCAGCGCGGTTCAGCCGGTGCCGGAGAATCTCGCGGCGCTCACAGTGCATTTCCGGGTCAAGAAGGGCGAAGATTGCACGGGATCACCCTGGGTATTCATTGCCTGGTTTGGCAACAACGCTTTCCTCGGCAAAACGGATGTCAAGGTCGCGATCAAAAGCGCGGGGCAATGGGAGGAGATTGATGCCGAAGTGCCTCGCAGCGAAATTCCCGCCGGAGCCGATCATTTCAACCTGAACCTTGCGCTGGGTGGCCAGGAGGGCGCGACGGGCAATGTCTGGTATGACAACGCAATCGTCACCGCGCGGAATGCGGCGGCGTCCGCAAAATAAAGCCGCCAAGCGCCGCAAAATTTTTTCCCTCTTCACCATGGATCGTCAATTTCCCTGCATGTTGGCCATGGCCCTGGCGGTTTGCGCTTTGGCCTTGGGTGTCGCTTCCGCCGGAGCAGCGGAGCCGGAACAGAAATCGTTACTGACCAACCCGGGCTTTGAGGAGGTGCGGACGTCGGGCGAGGCGCGTCTGCCCGTGGGGTGGAACTTCACGCGCTGGAACAACAAGGAGACCATGCAGGGCGCGGTGGAGGAGATTCCCGGCGCCACCGGCAAAATGGCGGTCAAACTTCCCGCCTGCGGGCCGGGGGCCATTGGGTTTGGCAGCGCACCTCAGCCGATCACGGGGGATTTTCGCTATTACGCGGTGCATTTGCGGATCAAAAAAAGCGAAGGCTGCACCGCGACGCCCTGGGTTTTCCTGAGCTGGTCCGGAAAAGGGGCGTTCCTGGGCAAAACGGAGCTGCCTGTCGCGATCAACAGCCTGGGTCGCTGGGATGTGCTGGATGCGGAGGTGCCTCGCTCTGAAATCCCCGCCGGGGCCGACCGCTTCAGCCTGGTTGTGGCGTTGATCGGCAAGGAGGGGGCGGTGGGCGAAGTCTGTTATGACGACGCTCTGGTCACTACGCGCGATTATTCCACGCTCTTTAAATTGAAGTCCGCCGCCGAGTTCGGGTGGTTCGAGGATCAGCCCGTGAAATTCGTCGCCGCCGACGCGCCGCCCGAAGTGAAGGCCGTGAAGGGAACGGTTTTCGATGCCGAGGGGGCAAAAATCGCGGAGGTGACCGTCCAGCGCGACGCTTTGTTGCGCGAGGGCTGGGTGTGGAAAGCTCCGGCGCCCGGTTACTACGAGTTTGCTTTTGAAAGCGTGGGCGACGGCGGCGCGGTGACGCCGATGACGCGCAGTTGGATGCAGCGCGGCAAAGGCCGTGTGGCCATGCTGAACCGGGACCGTTACGCCGCCGCCGTGGTCCAAAAAGGCACGTGGAAGGAGCGTCCCGTGCAGTTCGGCCTGGACATGGGGACGGGGGACGAACAAGGGAAGCCCGGATTAGTGGAAAGCGAATTGCGCGTGGGCGCGAAGCTCGGGTTCGGTTTCGTCCGCCGGTGGCTCACGTGGGGGGACGACTGGACGCGCAAGAGCGCCATCAACCCCGAGCAGGGTGTTTACAAATGGGAATCCGTGGACCGCTTCTGGGGCTGGACCAAGCAATACGGCTACCGGCGTAACCTTGCCACATTCTGGGGCACGCCGAAGTGGGCCTCGCAGCATCCCGAAAAGACCGATGTGGATCTTTGCGTCCCGCAATATGCAGAATACCCGCCCACGGATCTGAAATATTTTGGCGATTTCGTCGCGGAAACGGTGCGCCGTTATGGTGGCGACATCAAGGATTGGGAGATCTGGAACGAGCAGCACCTGCCGCAGAGCACCTGTTTTTGGAAAGGCTCGCCTACTGAGTATGCGGCGCTTTTGAAAACCGGCTACGAGGCGATCAAGAGCGTGCAGCCGCAGTCCATCGTGTGGCTGGGCGGAATGGCCCCGCGACGTTACCAGCCGTTCTACGACGAGTTTCTCAAAACCAGCGGCTACCCCTACTTCGACATGTATTCGGCCCACGGCAGCTACCCCGAGATCGACCTCGCCCATCGGGCCGAAACCGCCGCCGGGGTGAAGTCCAAGCCGTGGAGTTCCTCCGAGTGGCACGCCATCCTCATGGGCGCCAACGAGCCCTCGCAGACGGAGCCCGCATTGAGCCGCCGGATGATGACGGACCTTTTCCAACAGCTTAAAACTGGCGTGGATCGCGTCGTGCTCTTCACGTTAATCAACGGGAACCAGGAGACTGAGGCGCTTCCCTTTTCGCTTTCCATCGGCGAGATGGGCCAGAGCTTCGGCCTTTTCCGTCATCGGCCCGATTTCGAGCCGCGCCATAGCTCCGTGGTTTTCCATGACTTCCTCGCCCGCGCCACGAATGGCCGTGTCCGTTATGTGAGTGAGTATGATTTCGGGAATCAAAAGGCCGTTCTTTTGGACAATGGCGGCGTGCCGCTGCTGGCGGTGTGGAACGAAGGGGCCAACCCCGGGCCGCTCACGCCGCCGCTGGCCAAAGCGGTGCAGGCGGCTGCGGCGGCTCCCACCACCTGGGAGGGCAAGCCGTGGAAAGGCACGCTCGATACGGTTTCGATGGTCTATTTTGCCGGCGTGGACCGCACCGCGCTGGACGCCGCCAAAGTCCCGGCCACCGCGTTGCTTTACCCGTGGCAGAACAAATCGGGGCGCTCGGCCCGGTTCGCGAATGTTTGCAAAGGGCCGCTTTCCACGGCGCCATTGTTTGCGAAAGCGGAGGGGCCTGTGGCCAGCAACGCCGCGTGGATCGGCGAGAATTTCGTATTCAAGTCGGCCAACGACCAGCCGCAGCCCAAAGGTTTCTCGGCCCGGTTTGCCGCCGCAGCGGGGGAATCCGGGCTGGACCTCGCCGTGGAGGTGCGCGACCCCGTTTTTTATCAGGGAGCGATGCGCGGGGAATATTATAAAGGAGACAGCCTCCAGTTTGCGCTGGATACGGAGGGTTCCGGGGAAAACGCCGCCACGGCGGAGTTTGGCGTGGCGCTGACCCCCGAGGGGCCGGTGGTTTGGAAATACAAGGCGGCCTTCATTGGCGGCGATCTCCCCACGGACTGGACGCCCGAGCAGCAGCCGGTGAAATTTGCGCGCGCGGCGGTGGAAAAGACGCCGGGCGGGATGCTCTACAAAGTGCACGTGGACTGGGGCGAATGCTATCCCTACCGCTTCGACGCCAAAAAACCGATGCGGTTCTCGCTTTTGATTAATGACAACGACGGCGCGGGCCGTGTGGGCTGGCTGGAGTGGAGCGGCGGCATTGGCACGTCCAAGGACGCCTCGCTTTTTGGCAAGCTCATGCTGGGAGCCGTTTCCCAGGCGGCGGGGCAGAACTTGTTTGGCGAGGAAGCTTTGGTGCAGGGCAAAACCGCGTGGAGGCCGTGGTGGATCAAAGAGGCCGAAGGTGCGGCCTCGCAATTCAACCCCGCCAACGCGGACAAACCGGCCAGCATCAAAGTCAACTTTCCCGGCGAGGCCTCGACCGGCGGCGTGCAGTCCCCGCAGGTGGCCGTGACTCCCGGGGAAACCTACCACATCCTGGCCCGCGTGCGCGGCAAAGGGAAACTCAACTGCCATTGGGTGCAGTTCGACGCCCAAAAACAGAAAATCGCCAATGATATGGTCACCATCCCGGGCAAAGGCGGCCTGCCGCTCGGCGTCGAGTGGCAGTGGGTGGACCGCAGCATCACCATCCCGCAAGGGGTGGCCACCTGCAGCTTTAATTTTCTCATCTACAAAGAAAGCGGTAGCCTTGAACTGGCCGATGTTTGCCTGGTCAAAGAATAACCGCGTTTTCGTTACCCCCCAAAAAAAGAAAGGTGAACCTCAAATGAAAACCCTCCTTAAAAACACGGCATCCGCCGCCGCTCTGGCCGCGGCCGCACTTTGGCCCGCTTCCGCTGGCGCTGAACCCCCCGTTGGTGAATTTGCGACCCCGGAACAACTGGCACAACTCTGGAAGCCGTTGCCGCTGCCCGGTCTCCAGGAGCAGATCCAGGACGCTCACGTCAACGGCAAGAACTGCGTGTGGAAAAACGTTTCGCCTGGCTTTGTCAACGTGATCTACGACTTGGTGGTCCGCAACGGCGTCATCACGTTCGTGCTCGACGGCGGGGGTGTTGTTCAGTCCACCGACGGCGGCAAAACCTGGAAGCAGATTTCCCATGGCCTTAGTGGCGAGGGCGGTTTCAACTCCTTCGATATTTCTCCCGCCGATCCCAAGATCATCGTCTGCGCGGGCAGTTACCTCGACCACACACTCGACGGCGGCAAAACTTGGGCTCCGCTCAACGAAAAGGCGCTGCCTCCCTACTCCCTGGGCAAGAAGATTATGTTCGGGCGGGTTCGTTTCAACGGGGACGGCTCCCGCGTTTTCAGCGCGCTGGGTTCCTTTGGTCACGACCTGGAGCCGCGCTTCCGGTGGGCGTACCGGTACGAAGAGAAAATGAAGGAATTTTACCCGTATAAGGTGGTTTACGTGGGGGATGCGGCGGGCGCCAACGTCAAGGCGCTGGAATTGGGCGAGAGCGAATTCGCGGGAATCCGCACCATCTACGCCCACCCGCAAAATCCCAACGTGGTCTATTTCTCCTTCGCGGACAGCACGCTTTTTGTGACGCGCAACGCCAAGGAGGACGCGCCCACGTTTACGCAGCTTGAAGTGCCGGGCATGGAGGGCTACGAGATCATCGACATCAACGCCTCGCCCGAAAATAACGGCCAACTGCTCCTGACGCTGTTGCCGAAGGAGGCCAAAGCGCCTTCCAAGGTTCTGCTGGCGAAGGACTCCGGCAGCGCCCGCCTGGAGTGTTCCGAGGTGCCCTTTAACGACCAAAACGGCAAGCCGGTGCTCAACCCCTCTCAGCATAAAATCGTCACCGCGCAATGGAACCCGAGGCGGAAAGACCAGGTCTTTGTGGGGGCGATTGCCAACAACACCACTTTTGTCTCGGACGACGGGATGAAGACGTTCCGCAAGATCCCCTTCCCCCTGAATATGCAGGCGGACGAACTCGGCGAGTACAACTCCACCATCAGCTTTTACGGCCAGATCTCCTGGTTCGCCTTCGACCGCAAGAGCGACCTCGCTGTGACGTGGTCGCCCATCGGAGGGTTTTCGAGCACCGACCAGTTCAAAACGTGGACTCCCTTGCTGATGGCCTACGACGAGAAGACCAAGCTCTATGGCAACAAGGGGGCGGGGTTCGCGGAATGCGCCGTCAATATCGCCATTCGCAAACACAACACCTACATGGTGACCAACGACCACGGGGTATTCCGTAGCAACGGCGCGGACGTGACCCAGTGGAGGCGCATCAGCAAAAATCCCGGCATCCCGCGCAACCCGGACGGCTCCTTATGGACCTATATGTTTTGGCCCATGGCCGTCTCGGACGACGAGAAATATATCTACATCTCCGCCGACGAGCGGCCCACCTATTCCAACAAAAGCGTTCGGTTGGTGCGCTCCAAAGACCAGGGGGAAACCTGGGAGGATGTCACGGCGCACCTCAACCAGGGGCCGGTGTTGAGCTTCATGGGGGAATCCTACGGCGTTAAACACGGCCAGTTGGTAAAAATTATCTTCGACTCAAGCAACTCCGATCATCAATGGGTGCTCTTTAGTAACCACTTGTTTTACTCCAAAGACGGTGGCGAAACCTTCACCGAGCAGGATTCCCCTCTCTTCGTCAAAGACAACAAGAGCTACTTTAACCAGCTTGTCTTCGACGCCGGGCACAAGACGCTCTATCTCGGCAACCGATTCAGTTTCACGAACGGGGAGGGCTTGATCCGCAGCCGGGATTACGGCCAGACCTGGGAGCCGGTGAACCTGCCATTGGGGCCGAACCCGGTTTTCAACGTTACCGCCTCGGGCAAACTGGTGCTTTCCCTTTCGGCCGGCAGGCTAGCCGTGGTGCCTTTTGACAAAATAGACGGCGGCAAGATCGAGCCGGACATGATAAAGTTCCCCAAGGGGGAAGCGAAGGAGGCGGAAAAGTTCGCCCGCTTCAACCCCATCTACTGCGACGGCGAGGATATTCTCACCTTCTACGGCCGGCGCATAGACAACTACTCGGACGCGATGGGCCCGCTGCTCTCCCGTGACGGCGGGGAAACCTTCCAGTGGATTGTCTATAACCTTCCCTGCCGGGAGCCGCTGAACGCGGAAATCCGGGATGGAAAGATCATGATCGGCAACCGGGGCGTCTACTTCTGGGACTACAAGCAAGCCCCCGCCCGCTGAAATCCTTAAGTGAGTGCGACCGGGGGGAGATTCCCTCTCTCCCCGGTTTTTTCATGGCTGTGAATATTGTTTTGCAGAAGTAAACGCGAAACGCAGTGATTGGAAGAGAATCAAAAGTAATTTGACATATTGCCTAGAAAGTGATCTAGTGATTCCTGTCCGGATCAGATATTTACACTGTTTTTGCTGTTCTTAATAACTAAACGGAAAACCAGAAAGCGAGATCCTGTATGACCCCCCATTTTGGGAATCTCCCCTTACCGGCGAACGCGGTTCGCCATTCTCTTTTGCGCAATGCGGGTTTGCAACCTGCGCACGGCCGGCGCGCCTTTACTCTAATTGAGTTAACGGCAGCGATTGCGCTGATGCTGTTCCTTTCCACGTTCGCGGTTTTCTCCCTGCGCGGCACCGGCGGCGCGGCGGCGTTGGCCGTGGGGGGCAATCGTTTGGTGGGGCTGGCGAACCAAGCCCGTCAGAATTCGATGACGAAAAACGTGCTGACAGCCCTGGTGCTCGTCACGGGCCAGACCACCCCCTCCCAGGGGGATTACCGTGCGGCCGCGCTGCTCGAATACGATGCTGCGGATGCCAAACCCACCTGGAAGCAAATCTCCCGCTGGGAAACCCTGCCAACCGGCGTTGTTATCGACGACGACCCCTCCGGGTCTACTTTCTTGTCCAGTAATATCAACATCTCGCCCGCGACCGCTCCGCTTCCGGCCAAGCTGCCTGGAAAATTCCGGGGCTCGGATATTGCCAACTATGCTGCGCGGGTCTTTTTGCCCAACGGGGGGCTTTATAATCCCTCCACTTCCGCGACCATTCAGTTGGTGGAGGGGTTCGTCAATGGCGGCAGCGTGAAGCTGACCCATTGCTCCTCTGGTGGCAGCGCCGCAGACTACTACAATATTGCCATCGTCGGCGTTACCGGCAGAAGCAAGATCGAACGGCCATGAAGCGCGCCCGCCGCGCCCCGGCACCCAGGGCGTTCAGTTTGATCGAAATCGTGCTCGCGTTGGCTGTGATTTCATTTGCCCTGCTGGCGGTGTTCGGGTTGATCTCCGTTTCGTTGAAGGCTGACCGCGAATCCTCCTCCGACACGGTCATGGTGGGGATGCGCCGGAGTGTGATGGGGGATCTGCGCACGGGAACGTACGCGAACCTTCCGGAGCTTAAGTATTACTATTTTGACAGCGACGGCCTGCCGTGCAACCCGGCCTCGGCGCTGGCCCCGGCGCAGCCCGCCTCCGCTTACTACGAGTGCAAAGTGGCTTTGGCGGATGACAAGAATGCGACGGAGCCCGCCTATGACGTTTCCGCCAACCTAAAAAACGCGACCCTGACTTTTTCGTGGCCGGTGCTCTCCGGCAGCAGACCGCATACCGAGGTGTTTTATTGTGATATTGCCAATTACGGGAACTAGCGCAATGAAACCGGCACACGATCTTTGCGGCGGTCGCAAAGCCTCGCCAGCAGCGGGCGCGGAGGCGTTTACGCTGCTGGAAATCCTCATCGCGGCCACCATCCTGGCCATGGTCGTGGCCGTGCTGGCTCAAATCGCCAGCTTCGTGGCTTCGGCCTGGACCACCGGCAGCGGCAACGCCGAGCGCCGCGAAAACGGGCGGGCGCTCATTGAATTTATCGGCAATGAATTGCGCTCAGCCGTCATTCCCATCAGCACCGTCGGAAGTGCGCCGAACCTGCAATTCGTCAGGAATCCCGATGGCGTCACCAGCTATCCCAGCTCGCTCTTCTGGCAGGCGCCCGTGGCCACGGACACCACCTACGGCGACCTCGCCGAAGTAGGCTATTTCGTCAAATGGGACACCAACGGAAAAGTGCCCCAGGCCAATCTTTGCCGCTTCTTTGTCAACCCCGGGAACGCCAACTATAAAATCTATAATTCCACGAGCTGGATCACCTCCGACATTGTTCAGAGCGTTGCCCCCGCGGATAAGGACCACGGCTATGTCGGCCTGTTTGCAGAGAACGTCATCGGGTTTTGGGCGCGCTGTTTCAAAGCCGATGGAACGGAAATTACGACCTGCGATTCACGCAAGAATACGCCCGGGCTGCCCGCCATGGTGGAAATCTCCCTGGTATTACTGGATAGCCACGCCGCCGCTCGAATGACGGATGGCTTCAAAACCAAGCTGGCTGGCATCGTCAGCACCGCCTCCGTGAAAAATGCCGGGGATTGCGTCGCGGCTATGCAGGCCGACTCCACCTTGAAACCCATCAGCGGCGGCGCACGCGCCTATTCCACATCGGTTTACCTGGAGAACTCGAAATGAACCGGTTTCTTTTCAATGCTCAACGCGGCTCGGCTTTGGTCATTACGCTGGCCATTCTCACTTTGGTTTGCATCCTGGTCGTGGGCCTTTCGGACACCATGCGCGTCGAGCGCGCCTCGGCCAACATGCATCTGGAGCGCGAACGGGCGGCCGATTTCGCCCAAATGGGCGTGGATCGGGTGGTCGCGTCATTGAAAACGAATATCGGGGATAACCAGCGAAGCTGGGTGAGCGCGCCCGGTCTGCTGGTTTGCTCCTCGGGCGGCGATTTCAAGCTCGCCAAGGAGATTCCCCTTTACTCCGGCGTCAGCGCCTATTCGGGAACCGCCGCCGCTAATTGCCGGGCGGACTGCCTTCCTCCGAACCTGAACACCGTCATGGTTAGCGCCACCGGCAGCATTTCCCGGCACCTGATTACCAATCGTGCCGCCGATCCCGACAACGCCGCTTCCAGCACCGTCGAGCTTCCCTTGAAGTGGATCTACATTCGCGCCGATGGAACGGCGGACCCTAATGAACCGCCCAATTTGGTTTTAGACAACAAGGCCAACCCGATCATCGGGCGCTTTGCCTATTGGGCTGACGACGAGAGCAGCAAGGTCAACTACAACACCGCATGGAAGCGCCCGCTGCCCACGGCCAATCCGCCGCCCCCCACTTCCGCGATCAATCTCCTCGGCCTAAGCAATGCCACTTCAACGGGCACCACCATGATGACCACCACCATGGTCAACGCGCTGCACCAGGCCATCACGAAATCCACGGTGCCCTATCAGTTCGTGCAGCGTTTCTTCAACTCGCCGCAGGACGCGCTTCTCCTCAGTGGCTCGGTCACTGGCCTCGGGGATATGCTTGAGTCCAACAAATTCTCGCTCACCCATTACAACAGCGACCCCGATACGACTTTCTTCAACGAACCGCGCCTCGTTCTGACCACACACCGGCAGAATGTCACGCAAGCTGCGGATGGGAGCTACCCCTGCATCGACATCCTCAAAGATGGCGCTGCCCTTACGGTGGACCCGGGCGTCAGCACCGACCCCAACAAGATCAACACCACCGTCAATAAGCTGATGACTTACATGCAGCGTACGGACTGGCCCATGGTTTCAGGCTCCGGGAGCATCCAGGGGAAGTATTTTGCGGGCAATCCAAAGCGTCTCGCTCAATTGGCTCTGAATGTTATAGAATATGTTCGATGCAGAGAGTCTGCGAAACAATTCCTTGACCCTATCCGTGGGGATAATTCGACGGGTTCTTTTGAGAGTTCGGAGTCTGCCGCCGGTGCATTTCAAACAGAATATGCTTTTATGGGGGTATCGCGAACCCCGCTAATCAACGAACTCGGCGTCTGGATCGACGATAACTACACCATGCTCGATGTATTCGCCGAAATCTACCTGCCGCCGCGTTATGGCGTGACCTCGGCGGACTTGACCCAGGACCCCGATTCCGGAAACTCACCCTTCGCCTTTGGTTTTAGTATCAACGGTTCATACAGTGCTGAAGATAATATTCAGCAATCTGAATGCATCGGCGCCCAAGGGTCCAAGCTTAAAGCGGGAGGGTATGTGGTCATCAGGCGCCGGGTTATGCTCGATCAGCTTTGGATTCCTCCCAAATTCCCCGCCAAATTTAAAGACGCGTACCCCACTCGTCCCACATCGGTGTATCTCCGCGCATGGTTGGGGCGCGCAATGAACTATACGACCGTGACGGCGACGACGTCTGCGACTCCGGGCAGCCGCTTGGAAATCGCTCCGTTGGTTGCCTATAACCTGGTTGCTGCCTCCAATAAATTGGACTACGCCTTAAGCCTGGACACCCCATCGGGCATCGTGGAAGCGGATGCATATCTCAAAACCCCCTCAAAGGAAGTGGATGATCCCAGGGTGAATAAGTCACGGGACGATTGGCAGCTCTGCAACGGAAAGGCAAACTCCTTTGACGGTCAAAATACCCGCTATCGCATCAAGCAGGCGCCGGATTCCGTCACGCCCCAGCAAGATACCGATTCGAGCGGAATGCTCAGCGACGCCAGTCTTTATATGCCGCCGCCCAATAGTTCGGGCCTGGTTCTCTATCCCGCCGAGTTGGGGGTGATCCACACTGGCGTGCAGGCCAGCGGCACTCACGGCACGCCCTGGCGCACGCTTCGCCTTCAGCCCAGCAAGGACGACCTGACCGTGGTGCCGGACTGGGCGTTCATGGATCTTTTCACGGCCCCCAATACGGCTCAGATGCAGACGGCGGCAAAGCCCCTTTTCGCGCCGCATGGCAATTCCGTGGGCGGACGTGTGAGTGTCAACGCGCAGGTGCAGCCCTTCGGAAATGCGAATTACCCCGCGTGCGCCATTCCGTTGGAGCGCGTGGACCCCATGGTTGCGGCGCTCTACAGCGGCTCCTACACGATCAGCGGCACGGGGAAGGCGATTTCGCTGACCGACGCAAAAATCCTTGCCCGCGCCATCTACGATCACCAACTGGCAACCGACGCCGCGGGCAGCACCATCGGCAAGAATTTCAGCCAGGCCAATTTGCCCGGCTCTCTTTCCAAATTTTACACCTCCCCGGGGGAACTTGCGGAAATCAAGGGCGTGGCCGACGCCGGGGAAGAAACGGAAATGCGTCTCTGCTTTGCCTCGAACGTCGTCACCACGCGCGGCAACGTCTTCAGCATTTACACAATTGGCCAGTCGCTCAAGCAGACGCCAGACCCCAAAGGTCGCCTCGTGGTGCGAGGGGAGCAGCGGTTGCAATCGATGGTTGAACGCTACCTCGACAGCAGCTCCGGCACCGTGAAATTCCGCACCGTCTATTTCCGAAATCTTACTCCATAATATCAATAGCTTATGAACCTTATTAGCAAATATAGCTGTGCCGCCTTTCTGGCCTTATGCGGGCCGCTTTGGGGGCAAACTGCATCGACCGATCCCGTGCCGCTGTTCAAACTCAATTTCGACCAGGGCTTTGAGGCCGTCGCGAAGGGGGGCGGAGCGCCGACCAACACGAATCTTCCCGAACTGGTGGAAGGCATCAGCGGCAAGGCGGCGCTTTTCAAACAAGGGAAAGTGCTGCGTTACTTGGAAAAGGGTAACCTCGATAAACAGCGCGGCAGCATTTCCATGTGGATTCGGGCTTGCGTGAACGGCAATGGAACTGCCACTGCGGATGCGATGATGGCCCCACAACCGGCATTGCGCCATACGCTGCTCAAAGAAGACGGGCCAAACAAGGTCGGTTCCAACGCCCTATGGTTCTGGCTCAATGCCGGCAATGGAGGCTCCGGCGTCCGCTTCGATGTGCGGGACCCGCAGGATTCCTATTATTACGTGGCCGATATCCTCAACGATTGGCGCGAGGGCGAATGGCATCACGTGGTCGCCACCTGGGATGTGGAAAAGGGTACCCAGCTTTACGTGGACGGCATTCTGGGGGGAGAGCGGTTCATTTCAAAATGGACCACAAAGGATTATGATGCTTTCTTCATCGGCGCAATTGACGAGGCGGGCAACCAGCCGTGGGGTGCGGCCATCGACGAGGTGACTATTTATGACCGCCCTTTGACGGCGGAGCAGGTGCGCACGGAGTATGCGAAATTCGGAAAATACAGCATGCGGCTGCGTCCCGTGGACCCCTATCTTACGGCGGGACAGCCGGACACGCTTAAAATCGCTTTCACCAGCCCTGCGCAAACCCCGCAGACCATCAGCTCCATTCGTTACAAAGTGGCGGATGCGGACGGCAAGACGGTTCTCTCCGGCAGCGCGAACGACCTCTCCGTCAACGGGAATGCAACCGCCCTGCTCAGCATTCCGGCGCTGGTCAAAACCCAGGGCGTTTATGGACTGACGCTGGACTATGTGGATGGAGAAGCGCCCAAGAGCTTCCAGGCAAAGATCACGGCGGTGGCGAAAAAAGAATCCGCGCCAGTGGGAGGCACTCGCACGCTCGTGGCCGAGGTGGATGCCGCCAAGCAGGAGCCGGCTGCCGCATCGGGAAATACGGAAGTCGTAACTTCCCCGATGGGTGCTTACCGCGAAGCGGGTAAAGCCATGCGCGATCGCTTCCTCATGGAATTCAAAGTCAAGGACGTGGGCGCTCCGTACCTCGCCGTCATCACCTACCCGGACGATAAACCGCGCACGATGGAGGTGATGTTGCAGGATCTTGAAGGAACAAACGATTACCAGGCCCAAACCGGCGTTTTCACCGGCGACGAATACGCGCTTTCGAACAAGCTTCGGGAGCATTCCTTCGTGTTCTGGCCTCACAGCACCAAGCAATCCCTCATTTTCATGACCGCGGAGGAAGGGCATCCCGCGGCGGTGAAGGATATCAAAATCTACCGTCTCGACCAGATCGCGGTTTCGCCGGTCAAAGGCGTTTTCCACGGCAGCGTGCCCGCCCGCGATATCGGCATCTATTACGAAGACTGCGTGTTTAACCAGAACTTCGGCCTGCCTCCGGGACAGGAAGGCTTTGCGAAATCGATCGATCGGATGCTCGATTACATGCAGTCGTTCGGACAAAATACGCTGTGTTACCCCATCGTATGGTACAACGGACCGCTTTATGGGACGCTGGTGGAAAACCGGGAGCCCGATACCGGCGGCGACATCGGCGGCGACCGCCCTCATCCCAAAGGCTTCCCCGCTTATTTCGCGAAGCGCCTTGCCGCGCGCGGCATGAAGTTCAACGCCGGGTTGCACATCCATTGGCTGCCCAGCCTCAACCCCTACACCATCACGGATATCGAGCGCGTCAAAGCGGGCGAGGAAACCGTAGCCAATGTCCGTTGCGACGGCAAAATCTGGTGGGGCCACTGGCACGGAGCGGATCAAAACTTCAACCCCATCGACCCGCGCGTCCTTGGCGCGGTAAAGGCTATCGTGAACGAAATCGGCGAACGCTATGGCAGCGAGCCCGGTTTCGAAGGGGTCACGTTTGTGATGCCCCGGCCCAAGCTCTTCCAGTTCGGTTCCATTGAATCCGGCTATAACGACATCAACCTGCGCGGGTTCCAGCAGGAAACCGGCGTCACCATTCCGCCCTACTCGGCGGGAAATCCGGACCGCTTCAAGGCCAGCTATCAATGGCTGATGGCCAATCCCGAAGCCAAAAAAGCGTGGATCGATTGGCGCTGCCGCAAGCTCCATGACCATTACAAGAGCATCGCCGACGCCCTCACGGCGCGCCGGGCTGATTTGAAAATCACGCTGAACTACTTCCTGCCGGTCGCCGCAGAGGGCCGCGTGTCGGACTACCTCTCCGCGCCCGCCGTGGAAGCGATGAAGGAGGCGGGTATCGACCCCGCGCTCTACGCCCACGATGCCAACATCGTGATGAGCTACACACTCGTGCCCGCGGAACACCGCTGGAAGCGTTCGCTCAGCGAGAAATTCCCGGCGGTGGCCGACCGCCGCACGGCCATGCTGGCCCCGGAAGCCGTCGCATCGTTCGAGCATCTCCCGCAAACGTCCGTAGTCCTGCACGATCGCTATTGGGAAGATCCCATTGGAAAAACCAAGCCGCTGCCGGGCATCGCCGATGCTCCCAAGGCGAAGGAGTGCACCTGGCGCGTCTCC
The DNA here is from genome assembly GCA_964513965.1 of uncultured Chthoniobacteraceae bacterium. Taxonomy (GTDB): domain Bacteria; phylum Verrucomicrobiota; class Verrucomicrobiia; order Chthoniobacterales; family Chthoniobacteraceae; genus UBA695. The sequence continues at coordinate 25,365 of CAZEOO010000017.1, read as the reverse complement.
ACGCTCAACGGCGGGGGCTACAACAGCATGGAAACCTACGCGGCGGCCGTGAACGATTCCGATCCGCAGAAGATTGCCAAGGGCGGCTTCTTGATCGGCACCTATGGCATGGAAAAGGAACTGTTGCCGTTCAGCGCCGCCTTCCGCGCGTTGCCCGCCGTTCGGTTCGATGACGTCCAGAGCGTCGAAGACCCGGTGCGCGTTCGTCAAAAGGTCGTTGATGGCCACCTCTACTTCTACGCGCTTAACCGGTTGCCGGTTCCCGTGACGGTCAAGATTGCGCTGATGGGCAAGGGGAACATCGAGGAGCCCGCCACGGGGGCCATCATTCCCTCCGCGAGCCAACTGACGGTGGAGCTGCCGCCCTTCGGGCTGCGGAGTTTCCACATCGCCTCGGCGGGCGTCAAAGTCACCGGCGGGGAACCGGTGGTGGCCCGCGAATGGATCGAACAACTCGGGAAGTCCCTTGGCGAAGTGCGGGAAAAAGTGAAAGCGCGGCCGGCGGCGCAGCAGAGCAAAGCGGCTCCTTACCTCGCCTTTGCCGAGCGTTGCTGGCAGGGCAAACAATACGCGCGGCTCCATTTCCTGCTTCAGGAAGGCTGGGCAAAGTAACGGAGGCACCATGATGAAATCCTGTTTGCTATCCGCCGTTTGTTTCGCGTTGGCGTCGCCGTTATTGGCGGCGGCGCAGACTGCCCCGCTTGCCGATGCTGAAATCAAGGCGCTCCATGAGCCGCAAGTCATCGCGCGGTCGCTCGTTTTGGCGGGCGACACGGCGAGGCTGCAGCGTGTGTTTGCCAAGGCGAAAGCCGGAGGGCCGGTGACCATCGCCACGCTCGGCGGTTCCATTACGCAAGGCGCGCGCGCCACCCAGGCCGAGGCCCGTTATGCCAACCGGCTGGCCGATTGGTGGCGGCGCACCTTTCCCAAGGCGCAGATCGTCCTGGTCAACGCGGGCATCGGCGGTACGGGCTCCAATTACGGCAGCCTCCGGGTGGCGCGCGACGTGCTTTCCAAAAACCCCGACTTCGTCGTGCTCGATTTCGCCGTGAATGACAAGCCGACCCTGGCGACCACGGAGAGCTTCGAGGGCGTCGTGCGGCAGCTTCTTGCCGATCCCGCACAACCCGCGGTGGCGTTGCTTTTCATGTCGCGCAACGATGGGACCAACGCGCAGGATTGGGAAGTGACGGTGGGGGATCACTATCAACTCCCGATGGTGAGTTACCGGGACGCCGTTCAGCCCGAGGTTACGGCGGGCCGGGTTCATTGGGAAACCATTGGCTCGGACGTGGTGCACCCCACCGATGCGGGCCACGCCTATGTGGCGGATCTTTTGGGTGCGATGTTGGAGAAAGCCTTGGCGAAAGGTGGAACCCAAGAGGCAGCCACGCCGCTGCCCGCGCCGCTCTATAGTGGGCTTTACGAGCATACCACGCTGCGGGAAGCCGCCGATCTGCAACCCATCAGTAATCAAGGCTGGGCTTACGACGTCGCCAAAAAGGCATGGTGCAGCGCCCAGCCGGGCAGCGTGGTTGAATTCAAGTTGCCGGGCACGCTGCTCATGTTGATGAACTATCACTTGCGTGCGCCAATGGGGAAAGTCCGCATCCAGGTCGATGAACTTCCGCCCATCGTGAACGACGCGTGGTTCGACCAAACGTGGGGCGGCTACCGCGAAACGTTGTTGCTTGGGCGTGACTTGCCTCCCGGGAACCACCGCGTCCGCATCGAACTGCTGGAAGAGAAAAACCCTCAAAGCGAGGGGCACGAATACCGGCTCATGGGCCTGGGAAGCGCCGGGGCGGCTGCATCGCGATAAATTTTTATGAAATATTTGAATCTCCTTTTACTGATGGGCGTCGCTCTTTTTGGGAGCCACGCTTTGGCCGAGGGCGGCGCGCTGCCCCACTTTCACGAGCGAATGCTCGCCAAGACCACGAACTACAAATCCGGCGGCCCCGTGCTGGTCGTCGCCTTTGGGGACAGCGTCACCATGGGGGCCTTGACCAGCGGCGTTTTCGCCCCGGAAGACGTCTATCACAACCGGCTCAAAAAGAAGCTCGAACAAAAATTCCCGGGCGCCGCGGGCTCCACGCTGAGCATCATCAACGCGGGCATCGGCGGCGACACCGCGGCCACCGGGCTGGCGCGGATAGACCGCGACGTCATCAGCCATCACCCCGATCTCGTCATCGTCGGGTTCGGTACCAACGATTTGGTTGGCGGCCCCGCGGCGGCCCCGGGCTTCGAGGCCAACCTGCGGAAAATCATCGCCACCATTCGCGAAAAGACCCAGGCGGATATTATTCTGCTGACCCCCACCTATATGGTGAGCCGCCCCACCGGGTATTCTGCGGACCCCGGGAAATCCATCATGGAGAAGTTGATGCAGGCGCAAAACAGCGGCGGCGTCGCCCGGTATGCGGAGATCATCAAAACCGTGGGCGCTTCCGAAAACGTGCCGGTGGCCGACGTTTACGCAAAATGGGACGAGATGGCCAAGACCGGCGTGGATACCACTGCGAAGCTTGTTAATGGCTTGAACCACCCGCTCCCGGAATTGCACGAAATCCCCGCCACGCTCGTGATGGACATCGTCAACCAAGCTTTCGCTCCCGGAGGAAAATGAACATGAGCGAACCCATGGCAGCGGAAAACGCGATGCCCCCCGAGGCGCTCACCGGCGCAACAGCGGAGCCGGAAACGAAGGCGTCCCTTTTCCGGCAAATCCCGCAATCCGACAAAATCCCATTTCTTCAGAAACTCGCTTTCGCTTCCGGGGGCAACCTAACCTTCCTGGCCAAGGGCATGACCACGGGCATTTTAATGATGCCCTTTTTCAACATCGGCCTCGGGATCAACCCGGTTTCGCTGGGAGTTCTCTTGATGGTGTTGCAGGCGGTAAACTTCTTTTTCGACCCCGTGATGGGGAACATCACGGACAACGCCCGCACGCGATGGGGCCGGCGGCGGCCTTTTATGGTGCCGGGCGCCATCCTGACGACGTGCCTTTATCTCATGATCTGGCGGCCACCCTCGGGGCTGGGCGAAACGGGCATGCTGATTTATCTGTTGGCCATCGGCGTTCCGTTCTTCATGGCGTGCTCGCTTTGGGGCACGCCGTTCGGGGCCATGTCCATGGAGTTGACGCCCAACTATGACGAGCGGACCCGGCTGGCCGCGTGGGGCGCGCTCTTTGGAAAGCTCTTCGGCTTGCTGGGCGGTTGGTCCATGGCCATTGTCACCTGCCCGCTTTTTGTCAGCGCCAAGACGGGCAAACCCGACATCTTGAACGGCATTCAGATTTTCAGCCTGTTCGTAGGCGGGCTGATTCTTGTGCTTGGGTTGCTGCCCGCCATCGCGGGGCGCGAGCGGTATTATAAAGCGGAGGTCGTCAAACAAGCGAAAGAGCCGCTGTGGCAGGGGCTCAAGGAATCCGCGCACTGCGGCCCGCAGTGGATCATGATCGGGATTTCCGTTTTCCTGGTGATTAGCTCGGGTTCCATCTCGACGCTGGGCCAATACGTGAACATCTACCTGGTCAACGGCGGAAGAATTGCCGACGCCTCCGTTGTTACCGGGTGGAAAGCCTCCCTCATCGTGGCCACCGGCATCGCTTGCATTCCTTTCTGGACATGGCTTGGCGAGAAATTTGAAAAAAAGACCATTATAACCATCATGGTCAGCCTCAGCATGGTGGGCCATTTGCTCTATTTCTTTTGCCTGCGCCCGGACCATCCGTTTTACCAGCTCATCCCCGCATGTTTCGAGGTGGGGGCTATCTCCGCCGCCTATCTTTTCTTTCCGTCGATGTTTGCGGATATTGTCGATTACGACGAGCTGAATACCAACCGGCGGCGGGAAGGCTCGCTCGGCGCTTTCGCGGGGCTCTTCACCAATGTGGGCGGCACGGTGGCCATGGGGCTGGGAGGGGTGCTCCTCCAGTTAACCGGCTTTAGCTCAAAACTCGAGACGCAGCCCCCGGCGGTGCTGCACCGCATGCTCTTTATTTTTATAGCGGTGCCTATTGCGGGATACTTACTCACCCTAGTGACTCTTCAATTTTACCCGCTGACCCGCCGCCGCATGGAGGAGATCCGGGCGCAGTTGGAAGAGCGGCGCGGCAAAGTCTAGCCTTCTTTAGCCTCATTTAATAAGTGTTCATTTATAGTTAACATAAAATCGAATTTTTTAAGGAATCTATAGCAATACAAGAGATTCCTCGTTGACAATCCTACTAAAAGTGATAAAACGACGTTCACTATTGCAGAACAGTGTTCTAGGTCTTCCGGAAACATAACCCCAAATACCCCTATGAAAACCCCTCTGTTGGTTGCTCTTACTTTGTCCGCCGCGCTGGCTCTTCCCGCAAAAGCGGGAACTTATACGTGGACCGGCGGCGGCACTGACGCTCTCCTTTCCTCCGGCGGCAACTGGTCGGGCTCGTCGGCTCCGGCCCTCAGCGACACCACCGCATCTCTTTGGTTCTCCGGCTCGACTGGAACCACCGTCACGGCGGGAACGGATTACAACATTGGCGCGCTCATTTTTGGCAAATCCACCGGCTCGCGCTCAACGACCGATGGGGCCTTTACGTTGAGCGGCAGCACGCTGACGCTTTCGGGGGTTGGGGGGTATGCGATTTACAACAACACCGACAAAGTCCAGACCATCAACAACAATGTGGTTATCAATTCCGCCAGCGCCATCATCGCGGCGAACACCAATACCTCGGGGCTGGTGTTGAACGGCACGGTGACCATGGGGTTTGCGAGCGGGAATTTGTCGGTGGCCAACTACGGCTTCAGCACCACTTCGCCCATTGTTTTGAACGGCGTCATTTCCTCGGGCGCGGGCACGGGCGGGCTTTCATTGAGCGGCAATGGGGCGTGCTATAGTTCGCAAATCAACCTGAATGGGGCGAACACCTACACGGGAACCACCGTTATCAGTTCAGTGATTGCGCGCCTTGGCGGTAACGCTTTGAGTGGCGTTGCGGGCGTTTTTGGTATTGGGACGAGCGCCGTGCAATTGGGGGTGTCTACCACCAGCCTGGGTGCCACGGCGGGCTATACATCCCTTCTGACCAACGGTTCCTATACCATCGACCGCAGTTTCCAATTGCGTCAGACGGATTCGAATTACCAACATATCGTCATCGGTTCGGGGGCCGCCGGCATTTCCTCCTATACCGGCCAGATCCAGGAGTCCAACGGCACACGGGCGAGCGCGTTGCAACTCGTGGCCGCGGCCAGCAGCACGGTGAACTTCACCGGGGCAAATTCCGCCAGCGGTTACGCCATTTATCGTTCGGATTCCGCCACGGGCACCACGGACACCGTGACCAAAATCGGCGCGGGCGTGGTCAATCTCCAGGGTCTCAGCAATTACCAGGGGGCCACTTATGTTGATTCCGGCATCCTGCGGGTAAGCACCCTGGCCAACGGGGGCGTCGCCAGCTCCATTGGCGTTTCCACCAGCGACGCCTCCAACCTCGTCGTTCAGGGCGGCACGCTGCAATACAGCGGCGGGGCTGCGAGCACGGACCGCCTCTTCACCATCGCGGCCTCCGGGGCGACGCTAGATGCCTCCGGTTCGGGCGCGATCAACTTCACCAACGCGGGCACCATTGTCACGGCGGATGCCGCGTCGCGGCTGGGGACACTCAACGCCAATGGCAAAATCACCTTCCTCACCGCGGATGTCGGCACCAACATCGACGTCAGCGATTTGAAAGCGGGTATGCTGGTCACGGACCCCTCGGGAATTATCCCCGCGGGTACGACGATCACCTCCGTCTCTGTTGATCCGACCAACGGGCTGTCGTACATTACCCTAAGCTCCACGCTGGCGATCACCTCCGCCACCACGGAGACCTTGACCTTTGGCTACGCCGACGCCACAGCCAACCCCACGACCTTGACGCTGACCGGCACGAACACCGGGGCCAATACCATCGCCGGTTCGTTGACCGATTCCGATGCAGGTGCGCCCTTGCAAGTCGTCAAGAGCGGCACCGGCACCTGGGTGCTTTCGGGGGCGAATACCTACTCCGGCACCACCTCGATTACGAGCGGCAGGCTGCAGTTCGCCAAAACGGCTTCCCTTTATAATGGCGATTCCTCCCAATGGACCGCCTCGAACATCACCGTCGGCGGCGCGTCAACCCTGGCTCTTAATGTGGGGGGGACGGGTGAATTCTCGGTCGATGATTTCTATACCCTGCTCAACAATCTTTCCTCGGGTTCCAACAATGGCCTCAAAGCCGGTTCCTACATGGGGATTGATACCACCAACGCGCCGGGGGAAATCGTGCTGGGTAATGCGATTACCGATTCCACGGCGACCGGCGGCGGCTCCCTCGGATTCACCAAATATGGCGCGGGGGTTCTGACCCTTGGCGCATCCAATAGCTACACTGGCAAAACGGAAATTAACGGCGGCGTTTTGAAACTGGGGAACGCCAGTGCCTTGACCCAGGGTTCCTATTTGGTGCTCGATGCTGGCGCCACACTGGACCTCAACGGCTACTCCACTTCCACCGGTACCAATGGTTGGAATGCGGCCTACGGCCGGATCACCAACAGCAGCGCCACGAGCGGCACCATTGCCACAAAGGTAACGGCCTACTCGGGAGCGTCTGTGGATGGCACGGGAAATATCACTTTTTCGGGTGGCCTGCTCGGCGGTTCGTTTGCCCTTGTTAAAAACGGCAACAATACGATGACTTTAGCGGGTTCTGTCGCGAATACTTCATTGGCTATGACGGTTAATAGCGGTACGCTGGTTCTTGCAAGCAGCGCCGCTCAAGGCGCCATCCGCGGCAACGACGGCAACGGCTATGCCCTGACGGTCAATCCCGGCGCGACGGTGTTGCTGGGGGCCAACGACCAATTCCGCTATGCCAATGATCTGCTCACGGGCATCGTCGCCCTTTACGGAGGCACCTTCAACATGGCCGGGTACTACTCCACGCTCAACGGCTTGCGAATCGGCTCCACAGACGGTTCCACGGCGGGCAGCGTGATTGACACCGTGGGCGGCGGTTACCTGACCGTTACGGGGACCGGCCTTGACGGGAGCAGCGCCATCATGGCCTACAGCGGCACGATCTCGGGGGTGCTGGCCGGAACCTGGGCCACCTTAACCAAAGCCAGCAGCGGCACCGTGACCATCACCAGTGCCAATACCTATGGCGGGGAAACACTCGTTACGGCGGGCGAACTGGATTTGAATGCCACCGGCACCCAGGCCATCGCGGGGAACCTAAGGGTCACTGGCGGCGTGGCCAATTTGCTCCAAGCCAACCAGATGACCGCGACCCACCGTTTGACGGCCGGGGGCGGCGTGGTGAATATCGGGAGTGGTAACCAGACGGTTGGTGCATTGAGCTTGATTGGCAACGGCTTGATCGTTGGCTCGGGCACGGTCACAACCGCGACAACCTTCTATGACATCCAGGGCGGCACGGCCAACGTCGTGCTGGCTGGCACCTGGGGATTGGCCAAAACCACTGCAGGCACCGCGACGCTCTCCGCAGCGAATGTTTACACCGGTACCACCTCCATTGCTGGCGGTGTTCTCTCCATTAGCAGCTTCGGCAATGGTGGTGTCGCCAGCGGCATCGGCAGCGCCACTTCCGCCGCGAACAATTTGGTGTTCTCCGGCGGTTATTTGCAATACACCGGCGGAGCCACCAGTTCCGACCGCAACTTCACTTTGACCTCGGGCGGCGGGTTTGACGCCTCCGGTTCGGGTGCGCTGGTTCTTTCCGGTTCCTGCGTGAATACGGCGGCCAGCGGCACGGTGACCTTCAATTTGACCGGTACCAGCACCGCGGCAAACACGTTGAGCGGCGCATTGACCAATGGAGCATCCGCCGGTACGGCTCTCGCAAAATCGGGCTCGGGCACGTGGGTGCTTTCGGGTTCCAACTCCTATACGGGCATCACGACGATTAACGCGGGCATCTTGCAGATCAACAACGCCAACGCCTTAGGTAAGACCTATAGCATTACAATGTCCAATGGCGCTACATTGGATCTGAATGGCAACAGCTTTGGGAGCACCAGTGGCAAAGGCTATATTACTACCGGCAACACCGCCACGCTGTTCAATAGCAGCGCGGTTGCCTTAACTTCGTCGGATAGCTGGCAAGGCGGGGGCACCATGGTCGTTGATGGGACAGGAGCCATCACGCTGACGGGCACCCTAAACGCCCTCAGGCTGATTAAGAATGGCGGCAACACGCTTTATATTGGCAACAACACGGCGGGCGCGAACGTCTCGGTGACTCTCACGGCCAACAGCGGCACGACGGTACTGTACAAAACGGCCTCGGGGGACTCGGCACTCCGCGGCTGCGATGCCTACGGCAACGTGCTCACGATCAATACGGGGGCCGTGGTGCAACTTGGGGCCAACGATCAGATCCGCGCTTCCACCACAGACGTATCCACCGGCATCATCGCCGTCTATGGCGGCACGTTCGACATCAATTCCAAAACGGAAACCATCAACGGCTTGCAGATCGGCGCGACAGACGGTTCCACCGCGGGCAACATCATCAGCACCGGCGGCGCGGGCACCTTGACGGTGACCGGCTCGGCCACCACCACGGGTTCCAGCCGCATCTTCGCCATGAACGGCGCGGTTTCCGCGAATTTGGCCGGTGCAGGCGGCGGACTGCTGAAAACCACCAGCGGCACGGTGACCCTCTCGGGTTCCAACACCTACACGGGCGCCACTGTTGTCAACGCAGGCGCGTTGAGCTTTGCCAACCGCTATGCGCTTTACGGCGGCACTACCGCGAACTGGACGGCGGCGAAGCTTGATGTGAAATCCGGGGCAACGCTGCTCCTGGCCCTCGGCGGTACGACGGGCTTCACCAGCAGCGACCTGGACACCCTGGTGGGGCTGGGCACGGCCTCCGGCGGGCTCGAATCCGGAGCCAACCTCGGGTTGAACACGGCGAACGGCGATTTCACCTACGCTTCGTCCATCGCCAATCCGTATAGCGGCGCCAACGTTCTCAACCTGCGCAAGCTCGGGGCCAACAAACTGACCCTCTCGGGCAGCAGCACCTACACCGGCGTGACCACGGTTGAGGAGGGGACCCTCCAAGTCAACAGCAACCAGGCGCTCGGTTCGGCGGGCGCGGGCACCCAGGTTTCGAAAGGGGCCAGCCTCATCTTGAACAACGTCAACTATACGGCGGCGGAGGCCCTCTCCATCAGCGGCACCGGCTCCGGCAATGGCGCATTGGTCAACAGCGGCTCCAGCAGCTTCGCCGGGCAGATCACGGCCACCTCGGACGCGACCATCAACGCGGGCGGCGGCACGCTGACACTCACCGGCGGCCTGGTCAAAAACGGCACCGTCCTTACCCTCACCGGCGGCGGCGTCATCAACGTCGAAAACACGGGCATCAGCGGCGCGAGCGCGAATTCCGATCTCGTCGTCGATAACGTGACGGCCAACATGGACACCGCCAACAGCTACAACGGCCCCACTTACATCCGCAACGGCGGCATCGTCAACGCCAACGTGACGAATGCGCTGCCGACCGCCAACGGGCGCTCCGCCGTCGTCATGGACGATAGCGGCACGGGCTCCTCCGCTCTCAACCTCGGGGCCAGCCAATCGGTGGCCTCCTTGACGGGCGCGGCCACCTCGAAAGTAGCCATGGGTGGCAACACCTTGACCGTTGGGGCTTCCTCCGGCACCACCAACTTTGCGGGCGTCCTTTCCAATGGCTCGCTCATCAAAGACGGGGCCAGCACGCAAATCTTGAGCGGGGTCAACACCTACACCGGCTCCACCCAGGTGAACGCGGGCACCTTGACGGTGAACGGTTCGCTGGCGGGCGCCGTGACCGCCGTCAACATCGGGGCCACCTTGAACGGTTCGGGTTCCGTCGCGGGGGCCGTGACGGCCAGCGGTTCTGTCGCAGGTACGCTCTCCTTCGGCAGCAGCGTGACCCTCCAGAACGGAGCCTCCCTCACCGGTGCGTCCCATAATATCAACGGCCTCTTGACGGTCCTCTCCGGGGCCACCGTGAGCCCGGGCACTGGCGCCGGCGACATCGGCACCTTGACGGTCGGCTCCCTCAGCCTGGCTTCCGGCGCTCTGCTCGCCTTGGATATCAACGGCACCACCCCCGGGATCACTTCCGATCAAGTCATCACCACCTCCAACAACGGCCTGTCGCTCGGCGGCAGCCTCACGCTGACCATTGGGGGGAGCTACACCTCGGCGGCGGGGGATGCCTTGATGCTGATCCTTAACTCTGGCGACGGCTCGGTAACCAGCACCTTCAGTTCCTTGACGGTGATTACCAGCAACACCACCACCATCTATTCCGGCACGCAGGGCACGCTGGTGAACATCAACGGCCGCGAATTCGCCCTGACGTACACCGCCGGGAGCGGCAACGACGTGGAACTGCTCGCCGTTCCCGAACCCGGAACGTGGACCATGGTCCTGGGCGGCCTGGGAATGATGCTGGGCCTCCAGTCCCTTCGCAAACGCTTCCAAGCTTAGCAGCCTGTTAGGGGAATTGAGGAAATCTGCATGCAGCATTCACCAAACCGTGCTCTATTGTGGGTTTCATGAGCGAGCGTTTGATTGCCGAGTTAAAGGCTATTGTCGGCGGCGGGAATGTTCTGACGGATCAGGTCGATCTGGTGGCGTATAGTTACGACGCCACCGCCGACGTGCCCCGCCAGATGCCCGCCGTGGTGGTTTTCCCAACCCGCGCCGAGGAGGTTCAGAAAATCGTGGAGCTCGCCCGGGCTCACGGGACTCCAATTTATCCGCGCGGTTCCGGCACTAACTTAAGCGGCGGGACGATTCCGCTCCACAAGGGCATCGTCCTCTCCTTCCAGAAGATGAACCAAATTCTGGAAATCGACGCTGAAAACCTGACCGCCGTGGTGCAGCCCGGCGTGGTCATCGCCGCGCTCAACGCCGCCGTCGCGCCCCACGGGCTCATTTATCCGCCGGACCCCGGCACCGTCAGCACGGCGTCCATGGGCGGGTCGGTCGCGGAGAATTCCGGCGGCCTGCGCGGGCTTAAATACGGCGTCACCAAGCACTACGTTATGGGCATGGAGGTCGTCCTCGCCAATGGCAAAAAGGTCCGCTTTGGCGGCAAAACCGTCAAGAACGTCACGGCCTACGATTTCTCCAACCTCTTCGTCGGTTCCGAGGGCACGCTCGGCATCATCACCGAGATCACCGTGAAGCTTATCCCCGCGCCCAAGCACCGCCGCTCGATGATGGCAGTCTTCAAAACGTTGCAGGACGCGGGCAACACGGTCGCGGGCATTATCAAAGCGCAAGTCATCCCGGCCACGCTCGAAATCATGGACCAGATGACGATCCGCACGGTGGAGGACTTCGCCAACGCGGGCCTGCCCACCGACGCCAAGGCGCTGTTACTTATCGAGGTGGACGGGATGTCCCAAGACCTCGTCGGCGCGGAGGCGGAAGCCGTTGTCAATGTCGTGAAGGCCAACCATGGCGAACTCAAAACCGCCGCCACCGAAAGCGAGCGGGACCAGCTTTGGACGGCCCGCCGCAGCGCGCTGCCCGCCCTGGCCTCGCTCAACAACACCGTGGTGCTGGAGGACGCCACCGTGCCCCGCAGCCGCATCACGGACATGCTCGTGGCGTGCGAGGAGATTGGCAAAAAATACAACCTCACCCTCGGCACCTTCGGCCACGCGGGCGACGGCAACCTGCACCCCACCATTCTCTGCGACAAGCACAACGCCGACGAAATGGCGCGAATGCACAAAGCGGTGGAAGAAATTTTCGATACCGCGCTCGGCTTCGGCGGCACGCTCTCCGGCGAACACGGCATCGGCATCGCCAAAATGAAGTACCTTGGCAACGAGATCGGCGAGAGCGGGCTGGAGTTGATGCGGAGTGTCAAAGAGGCGCTGGACCCGGGCTATTTGCTCAACCCGGGGAAACTGGTCGAACCGAAAGCTCTGTAACCGGGAGGCATCTATGGATTCCAAATGCTCCACGGCCTACGATAACCTGGCCGCCATCCGGCGGGAAACCGACCGTTGCATGAAGTGCGGCAACTGCATGGCCGTCTGCCCCGTCTACGCCACCGAGAAAAAGGAAGCCGGCGTCACCCGGGCCAAAGTCGCCGTCGCCGAAGCCGTGCTGGACGGCGAACTTGCCCTGGACGATCCCAAGGTCTACCGCATGCTCTTCGATTGTCTCGTCTGCAAATCGTGCATGACGAACTGCCCCACGAAAGTCAATTTCGGCCGGATCATCCTGGCCCTCCGGGCGGCGCTGGCGCGCAAGAACGGCCTGCCGTGGCTTAAGAAAATGATCTTCTCCACGCTGCGCCATCCCCGGCTTTTCGATCTCGGGATGAAAGCGGGCGCGGTGTTCAACGGCATCGGTTTCCGCGGCGTCAAAGACAAGGCGGCCATCGCTCCGCGCACCCCGTTCGCGTGGATCGGCGGCAAAGCCGGGTTCGACGCTCAGCGACTTTTCCCAGAGCTTGCGGCGACTCCATTGCGCGACCGCGTGCCGGAGGTCATCCCCGCCAAAGACGCGAAGGTTAAAGTGGCGTTCTTTACGGGCGACTCGCTCAACTACTTTTACCCCGATGCGGGCGCGGACATTCTTGAAGTGCTGGCGCAAAACAACGTCGAAGTTCACATTCCGAAAGCCCAGTCGTGCTGCGGCATCCCGGTGCTCGTGCATGGCGACATTGAAACCGCGCGGGCTTTGGCGCGGAACAACCTCGATGTGTTTGAAAAGTGCGGCGTGGACTACATCGTTACCGGGTGCGGCTCGTGCGGCGGAGCCTGGCAGCACGATTACAAGGAACTCCTGGCCGACGATCCCGTCTACGGCCCCAAGGCGGCCCACTGGGCCGAACGCACGCATGACATCTCCACCTTCCTCACGCAAGTGATCGGCTTCCGCAAACCCGAGGGGCGCGTGGACGCCGTGGTGACTTATCACGACTCCTGCCATCTTAAAAAGTCGATGCACGTTTTCCGGGAACCCCGGGAGATATTACGCAGTATTCCTGGCGTCACCTTCCGGGAAATGGAACAGCCGGACGCCTGCTGCGGCAGCGGCGGCTCCTACGTGCTCACCCATTACGAGACCGCCTCCAGCATCGCCCAGCGCAAGGTCGATGATATCAACCGCACCGGCGCGGGGGTCGTCACCACGGGCTGCCCGGCCTGCATGATGCAGCTCCTGGACAACCTCAACCGTCACGGCAAGGGACAAGCCACGCGGCACTACATTTCCCTGCTGGCGGAGTCGTATCGAAAAGAGAAGGCGTAATTCCTTCGCGGAGTGGTTCGGCGACGGTATGGGGGCGCGTTGGTACGCCTCAATCTGATTCTCTCAACGGGTCGTTAAATACATGGCGTGCGGAAAGCGTTTGGGCCGCATGTTTTAGGTTGAACCTCGCGCCCGCTCCTTTTATTGATGCATGGCCTCCATCAATCCTTTAATTGCGAACCGTAATGCATTTCCCCGGCTCCCTTAGTCGCGAAGACGCCCCGCAATGCGCCCAACTGAGGGCACGGATGGATTTGTTTTACCAGACCACCCGGGATTACGAGGCGTTCCAGCATCCCAACGAGATGCCCGAGCAGTGGGGTTACGTGCGGGCCGCCATTGAGGAGCGGCTGCGTACTCAGCCGCGCTGCCGCGTCCTGGAAATCGGGGCGGGGCGCAGCAATTTCGCGGTCAGGCTGGGCGATCTGCGTCAGCGCGTGGAATATACCACGCAGGATGTGACGCGTTCGAACGAGGACCACCTCGCGGTCATGGCCGACCATGTGCATTTCGGCAGCGCGCTGGAGATCGAGGGCCGCTATGACGTGATTTTCTCCACGTTCGTGCTGGAGCACGTCAGCGACCCCCGCCGCACGCTGGAAAAACTTTTTGAACTGCTTTCGGAGCACGGGCGGCTCTTCATTTTCTGCCCGCGCTACGACTTTCCCTTTTACCTGCCCCATTCCGCCGACCACTTTGGCCGGGCGCGCCGCTTGGGCACGAGCCTGATGCTCCTGGCCATCCGCTTGGGGGCGTTGGTGGCCCGGCGGCCGCTGTTCCTTGTGCATACCGACCCCGCCGTGTTTCACATGGGCTGCGACCGGGACCGCGACGCCGTCCACTGGGTTTCGTTGTGGGACTTGGAGTTCTTTTTCCAACACCGGGCCCGGTTGCAACGGCTCAAGCTGCAAGCCGGCAACTTCAAGGACTGGGTGGTGAAGAATTTTCTTCAGGTGAACCTGTGCGTTTCCAAGGATTAAAGCTTTCCATGTAGGCTGATCCGGGATGCCGCGTTCAGGGGCGGCGCGCACCGTTTTTCCTTGGGCGCGCGAAGGGGCCGGGCGACATTGCTCGGCATGAAAAGGACGCTTCTGGGAACGGCCGTGCTGGCGGTTCTTTTGGCCGCCGAGGCTGCGGCGCTGCTCTGGAACCAGAAAAAAGCCGCCCGCTGGAACGTGGCGGAGTTGGTTCCCCCCGAGACGGTTTTGCTGGCCGAGTGCCCGGACCTCCCGGCCACGGCGCTGCGCTGGAAAGAGACCGCACTGCACGAGATCCTCGCCGAACCGGAATTGCGCGCCTTTTTGCGGGCTCCATCGGGGAACGGCTCCGCAGCGGAACTCGCCCGCGCGGATTGGAAGGCGATCCGCCCCCGGCAGGCGTTCCTGGCGGTCACGAGTTTCGCGGAGAACCGCCCCCTGGCGGTCGCGGGCCTGGCGTTTGACGGGGAGCGCGGGGACTTGGAGCCGGTGATCGCCCGGGCGATGATCGGGGCTCAAAACGCGTCCCCCCGGGGCCAGATGAAGCGGCAGAATTACCGGGGCTGCTCCATCATCGTGTTCACCGATCACGGCATCACCGTGGCCGGTTGCTTCGCCCGGCGGTGGTATTTCGCCGCCAACGACGTGGAACTGCTCAAGGCGACCCTCGACCGCTTTCTGGACCGGGGCCACGCCTCGCTGGCTCTTTCGCCGAAATACCAGGCTGGCAAATTATGGGGAGCCGAAACCACGGCGGCGGATTTCCGGCTTTTTGCCCAGCCATCCAAGGCATCCAGTCGCCTTTTGACGGCCCTGGAAAAAGATTCCGTCATCACCCTCCCCCGCTTTCAGTTCGAAACCGCTTCCCTGGCCGTGCGTTTCGAAAAACGCTCCATTCACGACACGCTTTGGCTGCGCCGCCGCCCCGGTTCCGCCCGGCCCCGGCTGGATGGCCGCACTCTGGCGCTGACCACCCCGGCCACAGTGCTCTACGGAGCCATGGCGCCCCAGTTTGAGACCTGGTTTTCCGCCTCGGGCAGCAGCGGGCAGCCGGGCCAGGGCAGGCTCATCCCCATGCTGCTGGCTGGGTTGCCGCAGGGGGGGGGCTCCCTGCTGGTTCAATTTCAGGCGGCGTTTGGGCCGGAGCACGCTTTGATCCTGGACTGGCCCCCGGCGGATTCCCAGCCCGGCTTTTTCCTGGCTTCCGAGATCCGGGACCAGGCGCAGGCCCACCGGTTGATGGGAACGCTTTTCCGGGCCTGGGACCACGCCGAGGGCGAGGGCCTCCTGCTGTGGTCGTTTCCGATGGCCCAGCCTTCGATGCTCCACCCGGCCGTGGCGTTGGCGGGGGGGCACGGGATCGCGGGGTTCAGTTCGGAAAGCTTGAAGCCGTTCGCCGCGCGCGCCTTTGCCACCTCCGCGTCGGGAACGGGCAACCTGGACCGCTCCCCCGCTTTCCGCGCCTCGCTGGCTCCGCTGGCCAGCCCCGAAACCGGGCTGGCCTACCTGGACGCGGCGAATCTTTTCGAACGTCTCTATGGCGCGTTGCGGCCCTTTGCCCTGCTTTGGGGCCCCTCGGTGCCGTGGCTGGACCGGTATGCCGATTTTGGGCGCATGCCTACGGCGGGGGCGGTGAGCCGCCATCTTTCGCCCATCGGGCTGACGGTGCGGCAGACCCAGGAGGGGGTTGTGGTGGACACCGCGGGGCCGGTTTCCTTTGTGGAGATTGGCACGGGCCTGGGGGCCGCCGCTTTTTACGCGCTTTTGCCTGCGTGGCGCGCCCGGGAGCGCCCTTCGCCCGGCATCGCGCCGCCCCCTTTCCTCAAACCGCTCTCCCAACCCGTTCCCGCGGGGCCGTAATCCCCTCAACAGAAGGAATTTCGCCCGATTTTCGGTATTTTTTAGGTTCTATTAGCAATTTTTCCGTTCTTAATTCTGGCTGGGCGTGGTATAGTTAGAGTCTATGCCTATTCAGAAGAAAACTGCGTTTTCCCGTCGCCTTCCCGACCTCGTGACGGAGGAACTCGTCAGCGTCCTTTCACGGAAAAGTTCTTTGGAATTCAAGCAACTCTTTGAGATCGTACATGAGAAGCTGCGGGCTCGCAACGCGGCTAGCGGCGGGGAGGAAATGCTCCGCCTTCGGGCTTACGAAAAGCTGCAAAACCTTGTCGCGCGCGGCATGGTGAAAAAAACCGGTAAAAAATATCGCGGCCTGGCCTCGCTGGCTTCCTTGCAGCCCGCCGCCGCTGCTCCCGCATCTGCCGTAGCCGCCTAAGACTTCGTTTTACTTCGAAAAAACCATGCTCACTCCTTACATTCCCGTCATTGTCCAAATCGTGTTTGCCATTTGCTTTGTGGCGATCGCGCTTCTCTTCAGTGTGCTGCTCGGCAAGACCGGCAAGCGCAACGCGGTGAAGGACAGCCCCTACGAGTGCGGCATGCTCCCCATCGGCAGCCAGCAGCCCCGTTTCGCGGTGAAGTTCTACGTGGCGGCGATGCTCTTCATCCTTTTCGATTTGGAGATCGTTTTCATGTATCCCTGGGCCTTGGTGTTCCGCAAATTCGCGGCGCAGCAGGATTGGGCCATTCTGTGGAGCATGACGAGCTTCATCGGCATCGTCACGGTGGGGTATATTTACGCCATCAAGAAGGGCGTGCTGAACTGGCAACGCTAGCGTAGAGTCGCTCGATTTTAAAAACCCGGGAGCCGAAACGCCCCGGGTTTTTTGTTTCCCGGGCGCGCGGAGGTGCAATCGGGAGGTTCGCCCCGAATCTTTTTTGATGGGCAATTTATGGCGGGCGGCGGTGGACCTTTGGGAGCGGCGCAAACGGCGGGCTCATCCCTGGCGGGATTGGGGCCGGTCCATGGTTTGCGTGGGCCTGGTGGTGCTGGCGGGGTGTTTTGTGGTCGTCGTCGCGCCCGACCCGGAGGATGACGGCGAGAGCAGCTTCCCGCTTTCCGCGCTCCCGGCGGTCATCATCGACGCGGGGCATGGCGGCAAGGACGAGGGAGCCAAATACCGCGGCGTGGCGGAAAAAAACCTCACGCTCGACACCGCGCAGCGCCTGGAAAAGGCACTGAAGGCGAGGGGATTCCCCACGGTGCAAACCCGAACCGGGGATGTATTCGTGCCGCTTTCCGGGCGGGCGGCAGTGGCCAACCGCGTGCGCGGCCCGGCCATTTTCGTCAGCATCCATTTCAACCAGGGCAGCGCGCGCGACCAGGCGGGCATTGAAACGTTTTTTGCCGATTCGAAAGCCCCTCCCTTCGACGCCTGGACTTGGGCGGGCTTTTTCAACCTGCCCGACGCCTCCACGGACATGGGCGAAGATCTCGCCGCGCGCGTCCAGGCGGCGGTGGTGCTGCAAACCGGAGCCCGGGACCGGGGCGTGCGTGCGCGCCACCTTTACGTGACCCGCCACACGCGCATCCCGGCCATCCTCGTGGAGGGCGGGTTCATCACCAACCGCATGGAATCCGACCTGCTCAAGGACGGGGACTATGGCGAGCACATCGCGGCGGGCATTGCCGACGGCATTGAAGCGTGGTGGCGCGCCCGGCATCAGCAGCAGCCGCTGCGGCTGGCGCAAAAACGGTAGCTTGCGCGGCGCGCGGCACACTTTTGCGTGCAGGGGGCGGTTTTTGTGATATGGAATGGCTTACCGCGCATGAAAAAAATTGCTCTTCTTTCCGTGCTGGCCCTGGGGCTGGCCGCGCCCTTGGCCGGAGCCGACGAGGCGGTTCGGGCCGCCCAGGCCGCGCTTGGGCAGTCCGGCTATTACACCGGCACCGTGGACGGCGAACTCAATGCCGACACCCGCGCCGCACTCCGCCGTTACCAGCTTCGCAACCAGCTTGAGCCCTCGGGGGAACTGACGCCCGAAACCGTCGCCGCCTTGCAGCGGGAAGCGGGCGGTTCCGCAGCGGCAGCCCAGCCCGCCCCCGCCACGCCCCCTCCCGCCGCTCCAGCGGCTCCTGTAGCCCCTGTAGCGCCGCCTGTGCCCGGCGGCAGTGATCCGCGTTACGCGGGCCTCTTCGCCCGGACGCCTTACGAATACGCTCCCGTGGAGGAGCAGGCCGCCACGGTGCGCAAGGCCCAGGGTGTGCTGGTGGATTCCCGACTCTATCGCGGCCCGGTGGACGGCCTCCCGAATCGCGCCTTTGAGGAGGCGCTGCTGCGTTACCAGCAGCTTCGCGAGCTGCCGCGCACCGGGCGGCTCGATATTGACACACTGGCCTCCATGCGCCTTCTGCCCGTCGCGAAAATTCACCGGCCCCGCGTGGAGCCGGAGCCTTACGTCCCACGCCCCCCGGTCGCGCCGCGCGGCATCCCGCTTGATTAGCGAAAATCGCCCCCGACATGACGCTTTTTACCATTTCCGAAATCAAACGCGCGGCCCAGGCCCAGGAGGGCCGGGTGGAGGCCCGTTTCCATGCCCAGGTGGAGGCCGCCGTTGAAAAACAAACCCGCGACGGGAAGCCGTTTTGGGAACTGACCGCCGCCGACGCGGAGGCGAAGCTGACCCTGCGCGCCTGGAACGACACCCCCGCCTTCGATTTCTGTGCGAGCGGCGCCGCCGGGGCGTTCGTGGAGGTGGAGGGGGAATTTTCATCCCACCCGGCCTTTGGCATTGAAGCCAAACGCTGGACCTGCCGTCCGCTGGACGAGGCCGAGGTGGAGACGCTGCTGGGCGGCCCGGCGGAGTTGCGGGAAAAACAGGCGCGCGATTTCGAAACCATCCGCACGCTGCTCGGCAGCATTGCCGACCCCCGGCTCCACGCGCTCACCCACGGTTTTCTCGATGAATTTGGCGACCGGTTCCGCCGCACCGCCGCCGCCCGCACCTACCACCACGCCCGCCGTGGGGGGCTGGTGGAGCACGTGGCCGGGATGCTGCGGGCCGCCGACGCGCTGGCCGGGGTTTACCCGCAGTTAAACCGCGACCTGCTGCTCTCGGGCGTGTTTTTTCACGATGCCGGGAAGCTCTGGGAGAACTGCCCGGAGCCGCGCGGCTTCGGCATGCCGTTCGACGAGCGGGGCGAACTGATCGGGCATATTTCCATCGGCATTGAGGCCATCAACGCCCTTTGGCGCAAACTTTTTGCCACGGCAGAGACGGAACAATGGGCGGGATTGACGCCCGCCAACGAGGATGTGCGCAACCATTTGATCCACTTGGTAGCCGCGCACCACGGGGAAATGGCGTTCGGTTCGCCCGTGCTGCCGAAAACGCCCGAGGCCATCGCGCTGCACTACATCGACAACCTCGATGCGAAGCTCGAAATGATGGCCGGGGCCTACGCCACCGGGGCCGCCATCGCCCCGCGCGTGGTGGAGCGGGTGCGCCCGCTGCCAGCCAACCTGGTCGTGCCGCTGGCCAAATTCGAGACCCACTCTACTGATTCAGGCGCCGAAAGCGCGGAGGCGGATTTTCACTAAGGCTTCGGCTCGGATCGCTATTCCTGGTTCTTTGCTCCTTTTCTGGAGCGGTCAGCGGTGCGTGAAGAAAGATTGCGCGAGTCAGGAAGGTGCAAAATTTGCGGATGCGTTTGCCCAGAGAGGCGAGGACGCTCGGTGAAATTCGAAAAACGAGGGTTTCCGTTTCAAAATCGGCCTTTTCATCGATTTCAATAGAAGAAGGGTGGCTCAACGGAAAACCGAGAGAAGCCGCGGCTGGCACCCGGGTATCGCCTTTGACGCGGGTATGGGTGGCGCGCTCGTCGAAGCCGATGTTGGCGACGAGATTTTTCGCGGGGTTGATGCAATACAACTGCCTGCTCAAGCAGAGGTGGCAAAGCCCAAATGCCCAACTGTTTTTGTTCTTCCACTTGACTGCGTTGAAGCGCCCAGCGAAGTACCGGCGAACGTGGTGGCGCTTGATATAAGGTTGAAGGGATGCCGCATCGCCATTCCAGGACGGGATGTTGGCGTCATAGTTTTGCCAAACGCGCCGCCACGTGGCCCACCCCCAGCAGTTGGGATAGCGCGTGAAGTAATAGGAATTGCCACAGGAGTGTTCTTGAAAATGATCCCCGCTGATGACGCCGATTTTTTCCGAATCCCTATAACGCTCCAGTAAAGCGGTGCAAAATGGGAAAAAAGAAAGATCGGGCAGGCAGTCGTCCTCCAAAATAATGCCTTCCTCCACTTGATCGAAAAACCATGAAATGGCGCTGCTGACCGCCCTGCGGCAACCAAGGTTTTCGTTTCGGTTCAGCCGGTGCACTTCGCATTCCCAGTCGACGCGTTGAGTCGCATCCCGGGCTTCCTGGCACAATGCCTCATCGTCGGGCTGGTCCTTGCGCGGGCCGTCCGACGCGATGAAGAGCCGGGGCGGTCGCGCCCGCCGGATGGCCTCGAAAGTCTGGCGTGTGAGGTCGGGCCGGTTGAAAATCAAAAGCAGGACGGGAGCGGATAGAGTGTCCATAGATGTAAAAAACCCGTTCGGAAGCGGATTTGATAAATATATGACCCAACGGCTCAAACCTGAACCCCAAAACTGTTAACAAAGATTTAAGCGCCGCCCAAAAACGGCATCCGATCTCCCCTCGAACACCGCACTCTTGCTCCAAGGGGTTTTTGAAAAAATCCTTTGCGCCTTTGCTTGTGAAAATCCCCGATTTCTCAGGGTTTGGCGCCGATTTTCTTTGCGGCTTCCGCGATTTTTCCGGCGAGACCGGCGCTGGCTCCCTCAAGCGGCTGGGCCGTTTTCCAGGCTTCCACCGCTTTGGCCGGGTCGCCCTTGGCGGCGTAGGCGTCTCCCAGGTGCTCGTAGACTACAGGGTCGGGTTCCGGGAGTTTGGCGACGGCTTTTTGGAGCGTTTCGATGGCTTTCGCGTAGTTGCCCGTTTTGAAGTAGAACCAGCCGAGGCTGTCGAGGTAGGCGCCGTTATCCGGTTCCTGCGTTACGGCGCGCTGGATTGCCTCCCCGGCTTCCTTGAAATGCGCTTGAATGCCGTGTTCCAGCCACATGTAGCCGAGGTAATTGCGAGCCTGCGCGGAGTCGTTCGGCGCCATGGCGATGCTTTTCTGGAGCAGGGCGGCGGCGCGGTCGAATTCCCCCGCCTGCTCGGCCGCCATGCCGTAGGCGAAGTAAAACGTGGCATTGGCCAGGCCCGGCTTGGAAATGGTGGCTTCGCTCAACGTTTCCTCAAACACCGGCAACGATTGCGCGTAATCGCCCGCCTGAGCAAGGGTGGCGGCCAGGGAATAGGTGACGAGCACGGTGCCGGGGAACCGCTTGCGCGCCTCTTTCAACGTGGCGATGGCCTCGGCTTTTTGCCCCAGGCGCATTTGCAGATCGGCCACGCGCAAATAAGCCGGGGCGATGCCCGGGTCCAGGTCGATCACCTTGCGGTAGGCCCCCAGCGCGTCGGCAAACTGGCCTCGCTGAAGCATCACATCGCCGATGAGCGCCTGGGTTTCCTTGCGCCGGGGTGCGGCGGCGTCCATCTTTTGCAACACCGCGAGCGCCTGGGCGGAGTCGCCGGTGCCCATAAAGCAGCGGGCCAGCTTTTCCTGCAACCCGAGGGCGTCGTCGGAAGCGGGGTCTTCCTCCGCACCGATGACCTTGCGGTAGAGCGGCGCGGCGGGTGCGAATTGCAGCGTTTCGAAGTAGAAATCGGCGGTTTTCGCCAGGATTTCCAGGTCATCGTCGCCGCCCATTTTCAGGGCTTTTTCAAAGAGGGCGTTGAGCCGGGGGAGCTTTTCCTTCGGCACGGGGGAGCCGTCGCCGGGCGTGTCCAGTTTCAGACAAAGTTCGCCCAGTTGAGCCCAAAAATCGGGGTCGTCGCTCTGGCTTTTCAGCGCCCGGTCGAGAATGGACGCAGCTTTTTGGGGTTGCCCGGCCTTGGTGTGAAGTTCGATGAGCGCAAGGTAAGGCCCGATGTTGTTCGGGTCCAAGTCCAGCGCGGCGTTGGCATATTTGATGGCCAGCGCGGGCTTTTTGAGAAATTTCGCGTAGATCTGCGAAAGGCAGAGCGGCGGCAGCGCCTCGCGCGGCGCGGCTTTGGCGGCGTCTTTGAGCAGGCTGATGCCCTCGGCCACATCCCCCTGGCGTGCCATTTCAAAGGCGACTTTGACGGCCAGTTCGGGGTTGTTAGGGTCATCGGCCAGGGAACGCCGGTAGGCTTCGAAGGCCCGGTCGGCATCGCCGTCGTCTTCGGCGATGTAACCTTCCACGAAAGAGGCCAGGGCGCGGGCCTTTCGTTCGCCTTCCTTGCTTAGAGACAAATCACCTCCATTTGCCAGTTTGTCTGGCAATGCTTCGGTATCCGTCCGCGAAGTGCGGCTCTCCGGTTTTTGCCGGGATTGTGGAGCCGCCCAGCCGCAAGAAAGAAGGGGACCGGCGAGTAGGCCGGCCCCTGCGATGAGACTTAAAAATGCGGGATGGCCAAACAGAACCCACGAGAGCCGCTGACGAAAATTGGAAAGGGCTCTCAATGGGTTCATGGCGGTAACTATCCCGATTAGCTCTTGTAACGCAAACGCTTCTTGTGGCGGTTTTCTTTCATCCGCTTGCGGCGTTTGTGTTTTGCGATTTTCGATTTCCGGCGTTTCTTTAAGGAACCCATACGTTGCTGCTGTTCTTCTTGGCTGGTTATTTAAAAGACGTTAGTAAACGACTTTGTTCAGGGGGTATTCGATGATCCCCTCGGCGCCGAGCGCCTTGAGTTGGGGAATCATCTCCCGCACGATCTTCTCGTCGATCACCGTTTCCACGGCGACCCAACCCTTTTGTGCGAGTTGCGAGATGGTCGGATTACGGAGCGAGGGTAGGGCATCGAGCAGATTCTGCAATGCCTTTTCTTCGATATTCATTTTCAGGCCGACTTTGTCGCGGGCGTTGTGCGCGCCGGTCAAAAGCAGCATGATGTTTTCAATCTTGCTGCGCTTCCATTCGTCGGCCCAGGCGGCCTTGTTGGCGATCACCTGCGGGGCGGAGGTCATCAGCGTCTCCACAATGCGCAGTTTATTGGCCTTGAGCGAGGAGCCGGTTTCGGTGACGTCCACGATGGCGTCCACCAGATCGGGCACCTTCACTTCGGTGGCGCCCCAGGAAAATTCTACTTTGGCCTTAACGCCGTTGCACTCCAGGAAGCGTTGCGTCATGCCGATGGCTTCCGTGGCAATGGTTTTGCCTTCCAAATCCTTCACGGTTTGGATGGGGGAATCCTGCGGCACCACCAGCACCCAGCGGGTGGGGGCGCTGCTGACTTTCGAGAACATCAATTCCCCGAGCATTTGCACGTCCGAGCCGTTTTCAACGATCCAGTCGCGGCCCGTGAGGCCCATATCCAGGTAACCGTGCTCCACGTAACGGCTGATTTCCTGCGCCCGCAGCAAGCGGATTTCCACCTCCGGGTCATCGATGGAGGGCTTGTAGGACCGCTTGGGTACGCTGATGTGGAAGCCCGCCTTGCCAAACAAGGCGAGGGTCGGTTCCTGAAGGCTGCCCGAGGGCAACCCGATTCTTAAAGTCTTCTGGCTCATTGAAAAAAGGGGAGGAGCCTTTTAGGCGGGTTCGGCCCCGCTGGCGAGTAAAATCTTTGTTCGGAGGGAAGAAAACTTCGTCGCAACGCGCGCCGCCGCCGGAGAATTGCTGAACGGGGAGCGGTCATTTTTGTGCCCCGGAGCGCCAGAGTGAGCGTGAAAATTTTTCTCGGGCCGAAATAAAACCTTTTGACAGAATGCCCGCATTTGCTACCTTCCCCACTCGCTTTTACGACCAAAGAGTGAAATTGAACCCTTAATCGTGCTCGCCGGAAGGCTGGTTCGGTTTAGGGGCTTTTCGCCCTATGGCTTGTGAGAGCGAAGGAAGTTGGCCGCCGCGTAGGTTGGTGAAAACCGGCTTGCCCGAGGTAAACTTCTCTAGCGGGGAAAACGCCCATGTAGCTCAGTTGGCAGAGCACGTCCTTGGTAAGGACGAGGTCACCGGTTCAAGCCCGGTCATGGGCTCCCCCTCCGCTAGGGAAACGCGGCAAGGCGAGCCGGACTTGCACACAAACACTTTAATAACAACTAACAAAACAAACACGAGGAGATCTCAAAATGGCTAAGGAAGCATTCAAGCGCGATAAACCGCACGTGAACATTGGCACGATCGGCCACGTCGACCACGGCAAAACCAGTCTGACTGCGGCCATCACCACCATTCTCGCCAAAACGGGCAAGGCCCAGGCGAAGAAGTATGACGAAATCGACGCCGCCCCCGAAGAAAAAGAGCGCGGTATTACGATCAACACCGCCCACGTCGAATACGAGAGCGACAAGCGCCACTACGCGCACGTTGACTGCCCCGGCCACGCCGACTACGTCAAGAACATGATTACCGGCGCGGCCCAGATGGACGGCGCCATCCTCGTTGTGAGCGCCGCAGACGGCCCCATGCCCCAGACCCGTGAGCACATCCTGCTCGCCCGCCAGGTCGGCGTGCCCGCCATGGTCGTTTTCCTCAACAAGTGTGACCTCGTGGACGACCCCGAACTCCTCGACCTCGTCGAAATGGAAGTTCGCGACCTCCTCACCCAGTACGAATTCCCGGGCGACACCATCCCGATCATCAAGGGTTCCGCCGTCAAGGCTCTCGAAGGCGACGCCGAGGCTGAAAAAGCCATCCTCGCCCTCGTGGACGCCATCGACGAATACATCCCGCAGCCTGAGCGCCCGCTCGACCAGCCTTTCCTGATGCCGGTTGAAGACGTGTTCAACATTGAAGGTCGCGGCACCGTCGCCACCGGTCGTGTGGAACGCGGTATCCTCAAGCGCATGGAGGAAGTGGAAATCGTCGGCATCAAGCCGACCCAGAAGACCACCGCCACCGACATCGAAATGTTCCGCAAGATCCTCGACGAGGCTCGCGCTGGTGACAACGTCGGCGTGCTCCTCCGCGGCGTTAAGAAGGAAGACGTGGAACGCGGCCAGGTGATTTCCAAGCCCGGCTCCATCACTCCTCACACCAAGTTCAAGGCCGAAGTTTACGTCCTCTCCAAGGAAGAAGGCGGTCGTCATACGCCGTTCTTCACCAACTACCGCCCGCAATTCTACTTCCG
>CAZEOO010000016.1:0-81516 GCA_964513965.1 uncultured Chthoniobacteraceae bacterium | reverse complement strand
CCCCCCATCTATGCCTCCCCATCGGCAGCAGCCCAACCGGCAGCAATCCTATCGGCAACCCCCTCGTCGTCGACAGTTTTTCCCCATTCGCGGCATTGTGATCGGCCTCTGGCTGGCAGCGGCAACCTGGCTGCTCGTGCCTTCCGAACCGCCACAGCCGCCCCGTCCCGCGGCCAAGGCCCGCGTGGCAACGCCTCCCACTCCCGAGCCAACCCCGGCAGCGGAAGAGCCTTCCCCCTCGCCCACTCCCACCCCGGAGGCGACCCCCACTCCCCAACCCTCGCCCACGCCGGAACCGACCGCCACGCCTTCGGAGCAGCAACCCGCGCCAACGCCGGAGGAGCCCGCGCTGCCTTTTACGCGGTCGCCCATGGGGCGGATTCGCCCGGCGACCCCTGATGAAATGGCGGTTTTCGATGCTCTTGACCTCAGCCGGCCGGAGCTTGCGACCGTGGCATCGGCGGTGAAGGCCAGGGATTACGATTTGGCGAGCCATGAATTCCGGGTTTACCTGCGCAACCGGCCCGGGATGCGGTGGCGCGGAAAGGATACTTCGCCCCTCAAATTCAACCGGCAGGTGGCCGACGCCGCCGTGGAGAGCAAGTTACAAGGGGGCCTCGTCACCCCGGTTTATGCTTTCCCCAAAGGGAAAATCGACTGGTGCTACAACGCGACGAAACACACGCCCGGCCTGGCGCCCAATAATGAGTGGCAATGGCAGCTCAACCGGATGTCTTTCTGGTGCGACTTGGCTGGCGCGTGGGCGGCCACGCACAACGAGCGTTACGTGAAGGCGTTCGCCTCGCAGTTGCGCTCCTGGGCCGAGCAGTGCCCGGTGCCCAAGCGCGCCATGAATGTGGAGGATTCCCCGTGGCGGACGATCGAGGCGGGGATCCGGATGGGCTTTAACTGGCCGGCGGCGTTCTTTACGTTCCTCCCCTCGCCTTCGCTGAGCGATGCCGATGTGATGCTCTACGCGCGCCTGGTGCTCGACCATGGCCGTTACCTGCGGAAATTCCCGAGCGCGACCGGCAACTGGATTATGATGGAGATGAACGGGCTGGCCACCGCCGGATGCTTTTTCCCGGAGTTTCGCGAGGCTGCCGACTGGCGCTCTTACGGCTTTGCCCACCTGGCGGAGGAAGGCGGCAAACAGTTCCTTGCCGATGGAGGGCAATATGAACTGACGCCCGGTTACCATGTGGTATGCATTGATAATATCGTGGCCGCCGCGAAGGTGGCCCAATGGACGCGGCGCGAACATGAATTGCCGCCGGGCTACCTCGACATGATTGAAAGGGCTTATCAATACATCATGTATTTGAGCACGCCGGACCGGGACACGCCCAAGTTCAACGATTCCTGGTCGGTGCCCACCGGCAGCCTCCTTCGCGAGGCCATAAAGAGTTTCCCGGATCGGAAAGATTTCCGCTGGTTTGCCACCAAGGGAGCCGAGGGGAAGGAACCGGAAAAGACTTCCATTTTCCTGGATTGGAGCGGTTTTGCGGTGATGCGCTCGAGTTGGCAGGATGACGCGAATTTCCTGACGTTCGACGTCGGCCCGCTGGGCATGGGGCATTGGCACCAGGATAAACTGAACCTGACGCTGTGGGCCAATGGCCGGGAAATCCTCTTCGATAGCGGCGGCGCGAGCTACGAAGTCAGCAAATGGCGCACGTACTCGGTCACCACCCCCTCCCACAACTGCGTAATGGTGGACGGCCTCGGGCAGGAACGCTCGCCGGATCCGAAGATCAAAAATCGCACCGAGGACCCTGAGCTTGCCAGCCAAAAACCGATCCAGGCCAACTGGCAGAGCACGCCGGACTTTGATTTCGCCACCGGCATTTACGACGACCCCTACGGCCCCAAAAAGCTGAAGCTCGCCACGCAGGCGCGCAGCGTCCTTTTTGTGAAGCCGGACATCTATATCGTCGCGGATGTGATGACGCCCACGGACGGATCGGCCCACACCTACCAGGCGCGCTGGCATTTGGCGACGACGCGAACCGCCCTGGACAACAACACCAAGGCCGTAACGACAATCGACAGCGGCGAGCCGAATCTCGCCGTAGTGCCGCTTCTTACCAAAGGGCTGGAGGTTCAATCGGCTTCCGCGCAGGAAGAACCCGAGCTTCTTGGCTGGAATATTCGCAAGGATTTAAACCCAGCCCACCAGCCAGCCACGACGGTATTGCATACGCGCAAGGGGGCGGGAACCCAGCGTTTCCTCACGCTTTTGCAACCGCTGAAACCGGGGAAGAAAAACCAGGTCGAAAGCATCGTGACGGACAGCGCCGTGGAACTAAGGTTCCCGGACCACCGCCGGTTGATGATCTCCATTCCCAAGGCGGGCGCTGCCTTGGAAGTGCAGGAGGTTCGGGCTGACGGCACCAAAGTTTCCATCTCGGGGGCCGCTCTGCCCAAGTCGGGCGATTAGCCACTTCTTAAAACTTGGAGGCTTCAGTAGCCGAATCTCTCTTTACGACCCTTATTGCGCCTGCAAATCGGCGTCAAGCACGAGAGTTCACCGGCCGCCATTCTTGCGGAGAAGCGCCGAATTTCGCTTTGAAGGCGCGAGAGAAGCTGCTCGCGCTGCCGAAACCGCACCGCAAGCCCACTTCTTCCAGTTTGATGGCCGGGTCGCTCATCAGTTGCGTGGCGCGCTGAAAACGCAGTTGGTCAATGACGTTGCCGGGCGAGGCTTGCAGAACTTTGTGAAAGAGCCGCCGCAGGTGGACGCCGGAGACGCCCACGGCCCGCGCGATCTCCGGGAGGGACGGGTCCTCTTCCATGCGCTCGCTGTACCAACTCAAGGCGGCGTTGACCCGGCTCTGCGCGTAGCTTTCCGGCTCGGTGCGGCGGCCCAGTTTTTCCGTAACGAGCAGACTTAAGGCCATCAAGGCGTATTCGTAGCAGACCATCATCCCGCTGGCGGGCCGGGTCCAGTAGGGCTCGACTTTCCGCGAAAGTTCGCGGATTTGCCGCACTTCGCCGGGCGTGAGATCGATTTCCGTCATGCCCCGGGGCTCCAGGATGCGTTTTAGTGATTCCGGGACGGTGACGAAGTGAAAGACGGCGACTTCCGCGGCCCGGCCCTTCTCCCCCACCCAGCCGTGGACGTGCCCGGGCTGGAAAATCCAGAGCCGGTGGGCGGCGGGAGCCATGGGAGCGCCATCGCGGAGCAGCGGGGCGATTTTCCCTTTCAGCACGGCTTGGAATTCCCAGCCGCGGCGGCGGGAGAGCGGAAGCGGCTCTTCGCCATAGCGGCGCGGGCCGGTGCCGAGGTAGATGAGCATGCCGGGATTGTTTGGAAATGATCGAAAATGTCAAGTGAGTGAGTGTTCGTGCCATTCCTTGGCGGGGAGGAAACGGGTAGGGTCAGTGCTATGCAAAAACTGACTCGTTATGCGGTGGTGGGCTTGGGTGGACGCTCCCGGATGTACCTGGAGGCGGTCGGCCGGACTTATGCGGAAACTTCCAGTCTCGTGGGGCTTTGCGACCGCAACCGGGGCCGCCTGGAGCTTGCGGCGGCGCTGCCTTACGTGGCTCCGCACGCGCCGAAGCTGTATGCGGCGGCGGATTTCGACCGGATGATCGCGGAAACGAAGCCGGAGGTGGTGATCGTGGTTTGTCAGGATTCGTTCCATGACGAGTATATTTGCCGTGCAATGGAACTGGGCTGCGACGTGATTACGGAGAAGCCGATGACGGTGAACGCGGAGAAGGCGCGGCGGATTCTGGATACAAAACGGCGGACGGGCCGCAACTTGCGGGTGACGTTCAATTACCGCTACTCACCTCCCCGCACGCAGTTGAAGGAGCTCTTAATGTCGGGGGTGATCGGCGATCTTCTTTCGGTCGATTTCCAATGGATGCTCGATACGGTGCACGGGGCGGATTACTTCCGGCGCTGGCACCGGCACAAGGAGAATTCGGGCGGGTTGCTGGTGCACAAGGCGACGCATCATTTTGACTTGGTGAACTGGTGGCTTTCGGCGTTGCCAAAGGAGGTGGTGGCCACGGGGCACCGGCGGTTTGCGACGCCGGAGACGGCGCGCCGGTTGGGGCTGCGCAACCCCGGGCCGCGCTGCCACGGGTGCGCGGAGGGGGCGGCCTGCCCGTTCTTCCTGGATTTGGCGGGCAACGAGGAGTTGAAGTCGCTTTACCTGGACCAGGAGGAGTTCGACGGCTACCAGCGCGACCAGTGCATTTTTAGCGCCGATATGGACATTGAGGATTCGATGCAGGCGCTGATTAATTACGACAACGGGGTGACGCTGAAGTATAGCCTCAATGCGTTTTGCGCGTGGGAGGGGTTCACGATTCAGTTCAACGGGACGAAGGGGCGCATTGAGCACAAGTGCGAGGAGACGGTGTATATCAACGGCGACGGGACGGTGCCGGGGGCGCTCAAAAAAGAGGGAACCTTTACGCGGGTTTACCCGACGCGGCAACCGGCTTACGAGGTGCCGGTGTGGACCAGCGAAGGCGGCCATGGCGGCGGAGATGCGGTGTTATTGCGGGATTTGTTCGCGCCGGACGGGACCGATCAATTTCTGCGGGCGGCCGACCAGCGGAGCGGCACGGCGTCGATTTTGTGCGGGATCGCGGCGAACCGGTCGATCAAAGAGGGGCGCTGGGTGAAGATCGAGGAACTGGTCGGCGAACTGGAACGCCCGGATTACCCGCCGATGCCCTGCCCCACCGAAGCCTTTACGCTGCCGTTAAAGGCGCTGCCGTAGGCGCGGGGGGAGAAGACCGGGGTTTTCCCGAGGGGTGAGCTAGGAATATGCTGGACATTTGTTGCGAAAATTACGGACATATCCAGATGTTCCCCAGCCTCTTACGTTCCCCGGTTCCCCGTTATGTCTGATTTGATTGCCGTATTTAGTGACGTTCACTCCAACCTCGAAGCACTCCAGGCCGTTGTGGCGGAAATGGATCGGCTGAAAATCGAACGGCGTTACTGCCTGGGGGACGTGGTCGGTTATGGGCCCGACCCCGGGGCGTGCCTGGAGATGGTGCGCGACATGCGCTGCCCGGTGCTGAAAGGCAACCATGAATCCGCGGTGGCGAGCGCGAATTTTTTCGATGACGAGGAGACGGAGGAGATGAACACTTCGGCACTCGCGGGCATCGAGCTTTCCCGCAAGGCGCTTTCCGAGGATCAGCGCAACTGGCTCAAGACGCTGCCGCTGACTTTGGACGACGCGGAGATCGAGTTTGTCCACGGGTCCCTGGACGCCCCCGGCGAGTGGTGGTACGTGATGAGCCCGAATGACGCGTGGCTTCATTTTGAGGCGCAGAAGCGGGCACTTTGTTTCTGCGGCCACACGCATAACCCAATGTTGTGGCACGCTGAGGGAAAAAAACTTTCGGTGCGCCCGGGAGTGGGCCGCCTGCCGGTAAGCGACACGGGCAAGACGCTCATTAATGTCGGTTCGGTGGGGCAGCCGCGCGATTTAAATTCCGCCGCTTGTTACGCGATTTATTCGCCCGAGAGGCATTGGGTGGAGTTTCGCCGCGTGCCTTATGACATTAACCGGACGCGGCGGAAAATCCGCGAAGCCGGTCTGCCTGCTTATTCGGCAGGGCGACTTTTCGAGGGGCGCTAATCCCCTGCCCCGCTCCGCTCCAACCGACCCCGACCAGCACGGCGACGTAGAGTTGGAGCGAGGCGATTTGGAAGGGAAAATCGACCAGCGCGTGCAGGCCGGTGAGCGCCAGCGCCAGCGCGCAGCCGAAGCGCAGGTGCGGATCGCTTTTCACGTGGGCATGGTTTCGGCAGAGCCGGGCGAGTGCGCCCAGGTAAAGAATGCCGAAGAGGGCTGAGCCGGGGATGCCCCATTCAATGAGGCTTTGCAGGTAATCCTGGTGCGCCTGGAGCCATACGCCCCGGAGCGGAGCGCCATAGGGGCCGCTGTAGTAGGGAAAAACCAGGGCGAAAGTGCCGGGGCCAAAGCCGAAGGGGGCGGAATCCCGGGTCATATCGAGGCAGGCTTGCGCGGCGGCGTAGCGCGGGTTTTCGCGGTTCAGTTGTTCTTGAAGCCAGGTCCATTTTTGCGCGGCCTGGGTAGGATCGGCGGCCAGCAGAATGGCGACCAGCGTGAGGGCTCCCGCGAGACTTGCTGTGACCAGCCAGGCGCGGGTAACTGCCCAGGCGCTGCGGTGGAGGGCGGCGTGCAGGGCGAAAGCGGCGACGCCCGCGAGGCTTAAGGCGGCGGCGGCCCGGGAAAAGTTGACGGCGGCGGCGGCCAGGGCGACCAGCAGCGCCGGGAACCAGAGGGCGGGCTGCGCTTTCCGCTCCAGGCAGCGCAGCGCGAAGGCGAAGATGAGCGGAAGGGTGAGGTTGATGAAGGACCCGGCGTTGCCGTGGTAATAATAGGTGCCAAAAAAGGGACTGCGCGCGGGGCCGGGTTGCCAGAAGATCATGGGCGCGCCGGTGGCTTTTTGGAGGAGCCCCAGGAGCATGACGGAAGCGCCCGTGAAAGCCATGGCGGCAAGCAGGGCGCGGCGGGCCGTTTTTTCCCGGGCGAAGTCGCACGCGGCGAGCAGGGTTCCGAGTACGAGGCCAACGTGGAGAGTAGCGGCGGTGGCGGCGGCGCCATCCATGGCTCCCGGCAGCCGCCAGCAGGCGGTGGCCACATCCTCAAAGGCGCGGGTGGCCGGGTTGTAGGCATAATGGGCGTTCCAGGCCATGAACGCTCCATAGCCAATGAGCAGTAGGACACACAGGAAGGGCACGAGGCCGACGCAGGGCAGCGATTTCCCCGGAATGCACCCCACCAACCAGGCAAGGAGTGCCGCGCCGAGCACGCCGTCCAGGATTTGGACGGCCCACGCGGGCGTCGCTCCATAGGCCCAAGGGGCGAACACCAACGCGCCCAGCAGCAGTGCGAGGGCGATTTTGCGAAAAGTTTGACGGAGGAAAAAGAGGTCCATGGGACGCGGGAAAAATAACGATGTTGAAATCGACCAACGCCGCCGCGCCGTGTGTCGGAATGGCGCTGACGCGAGCGGGGCGCGCGTCCTATGAAACGAAGGGGAACGGGCCGATAGAATGCCGCGCGGGTTGGGGGTAATCTCGGTGCCGTTCCCGAGATCGCATCAAAGGAGCCTCCATTAACCTGCGTCAATCAGAGCCTGGCTGCCCGCTTCCTCTCCAAAAAGGCTCTCCCGATTTCACGGCTGGCCGGGTTGTGGAGTGAACTCAAAACAACCTCAATGCCACGGGGGAATGCTCCCGTGGCCAAGGGCGGCAGCTTATCCCCATGACAAACACTGACTGGTTTTGCCTCAAGAGCCAACCGAAGCACGAGCACATCGCGGGAGAGCAGCTTCGCCGCTGGGGCGAGGTGGAGGTGTTTTGCCCCAGGATCCGCTTTCGCCGGAAAACCCGCGCGGGCGGGGTGTGGGTGACGGAGGCGCTGTTTCCCGGCTACCTTTTCGCGCGGTTCGAACCGGAGGCGCTGCTGACCCGGGTGCGATCGGCGCGCGGGGTCAGCGGCATTGTGCGCTTCGGCCAGAAATACCCATTGGTGCCGGACGCGACCATCCAGGAGCTGCGCGCGAAGATGGACGCGGCGGAACTGGTGACGGTGGAGCCGGGGTTGGAGCCCGGAGCGGCGGCGACCATCGCGGGCGGAGCCTTCAGCGGGTTGCAATGCGTCGTCCACCACCACTTGCCCGCCCATCAACGCGTTTCGGTATTACTGGAGGTGTTGGGGCGGATTACTTTGGTGGAATTGGCCGAGCGCGACGTGGTGGCGCAGGCCGCTCATCCCTGCTTATGAATGAACCGTTGACTCGTATTCGACCTGCCCGGGGCTGGAAGGCGCTGGATTTGCGCCAGCTTTGGCAATTCCGCGAACTGTTGCTGACCCTGGGCAGCCGCGATATTACGCTGCGCTACCGGCAGACGATCCTCGGGGTCTTCTGGGTGGTGGCGCAGCCGCTCCTGGCGGCGGGCATTTTCACGTTCGTCTTCGGGCGCGTGGCTCGGATGCCGAGCGACGGGATGCCGTATTTCGTGTTTGCCTACGCGGGGCTGCTGGGGTGGAACGCGTTCAGCAACACGCTGACGCGCGTGAGCGCGTCGCTGCTCAACAACGCGCATTTGATTTCGAAGATCTTCTTCCCGCGCCTGGTGCTGCCGCTTTCCACGCTCTGCTCGACGCTGCTCGATTTCGCGGTGGCGCTGGGGATGATGGGGGTGCTGATGGCGGTCTACCACGTCCCCTTCGGCCCGCGGATGCTGCTGTTGCCGTTCTGGCTGCTGCTGCTGGAGATGGCGGCGGTGGGGGTCGGGCTGTATGTGGCGGCGATGTCGGTGAGCTACCGCGACGTGCAATATATTTTGCCGGTGGCGGTGCAGATGCTTCTTTACGCGAGCCCGGTGGCTTACGGGGTCTCGGCGGTGCCGGAGCGGCTGCTGGTGTTTTATCACTTGAACCCGCTTTCGGGCATTTTGGAGGGGTTCCGCTGTTCGATGCTGGGCACAGGGACGCTGACCCCGGGGCCGGTGATTTATTCGGCGGTGGCGGCGGCCGTTTGCCTGGTGGCGGGCGCGTACGGGTTCAAACGGATGGAACGCATTTTTTCAGATGTGATTTGATTTGCCATGGAACTAGCCATTGATATCAGAAAGGTAAGCAAGGCGTTTACGATCCGCCACCGGGGGGAGCGCCAGACAACGTTGCACGAGGCGCTGCTCCACTGGGTCCGCCACCCGCTGCGCGTGACGAATCGGGAGACGTTCTGGGCGCTTCAGGGGGTCTCCTTCCAAATCGAACGCGGGGAGGTGGTGGGCATTCTCGGACGCAACGGAGCGGGCAAGAGCACGCTGCTCAAGGTGCTGAGCCGGATCACGGAACCGACGGCGGGCGAGATCGATTTGTATGGCCGCGTGGGCAGTTTGCTGGAGGTGGGCACGGGCTTCCACCCGGAGCTGACGGGCCGCGAGAATATTTTCCTAAACGGCGCGATTCTCGGGATGCGCCGCCACGAGATTGTGCGGCAGTTCGACGCGATAGTGGATTTTGCCGGAGTGGAGAAGTTCCTGGATACGCCGGTGAAGCGTTATTCGAGCGGGATGTATGTGCGCCTCGCGTTCGCGGTGGCCGCGCACTTGAACCCGGAGATTCTCATTGTGGACGAGGTGCTGGCGGTGGGTGACGCGGAGTTCCAGAAGAAGTGCATGGGGAAGATGAACGATGTGGCGCGCAGCGGCCGGACGGTGATTTTCGTGAGCCACAATTTGCAGGCGGTTTCGCTCTTTTGCACGCGCGGAGTTTGGCTCTCCAAGGGGGAGGTGGTTTTCAACGGGCGGGCGGATGAGGCCATCGACCGCTATGTGGCTAGCTGGACGGACGCGAGCGCGGCGGCGGACCGCGACTTGCGGCGGCCCGGCAGCGGCGAGATGCGCTTCGTGGAGCTGGAACCAGGCAAGGAGTTTTTCGAAAGCGCGGAGCCGAAGGAGTTCGAGTTCACCATTGAGCGGTACTGCCCGGGGCCGCAAATATGCTATCTCTCCGCGCGGGTGGTGAACCAGCAAGGGGTGGTGATGGCGCAGGCGGATTCGCGGCTGGTGGATGTGTGGGTGCCGGATGAAAAAACGGTGCAAGGCCGCTTCCGGCTGCTTTCGCCGTGGCTGAAACCGGGGGCGTACCGGCTGGATTTGTCGATTTGCGCGCCCACGCTCGGAGTGGTGGATGAATGGGAAGGGGCTGCGATGATGCAGGTGGCCCCGCGCTCCCCCTACCCCGGTCACGCGCCGGAGGAGGCCACGGCGGACGGGCTCATTTTCGCGGATTTCCAATGGGAGGCCGGTCAACCCGGAAAACATTCATGAAGATCGCGATGATTTCGTTTCGGCTGCCCGCCGACGGAAACGATGCCGCACTCAGCAACACTGGGGGCATGGCGCACGTGTTGGCGGATCAACTGACGCGCCGCGGCCATGCGGTGACGATGTTCAGCGCCAGCGCGGCTTGCGCCGGAGCGAGTTACCAGACGGTGCGCGTGGAGTGCGGGAGTCCGCCGGGGTTGTGGCGCTTTGCTTGGGGGCTGCGGAGCGTGGATTTCAGCCGCTTCGACGTGCTCAACGCGCATGACGGGGATGCGTTGCTCTGCGGGCGCAGGCGGCCGCGGCATGTGCGCACGTTTCACGAAACGGGGCTGGCGGAGCTGCTCTCGGCATGGCTCGCGGATGAGCGTGTGGCGGTTTCGCCGGGAATGGGGCGGATTTTGCCCGGGGCGAAAACGGTGATCGCGGGCGGGGTGGACCTCGCGCGCTTCAAACCGGGGCCGGAGGGAAAGTCGAAGCGCCCGAGCGTGTTGTTCGTGGGGTCGATGGCGGAGCGGGAAAAGGCGTCGCTGCTGGTGGGGATTTTCGAGCGCGCGATTCGCCCGGCGCTGCCCAATGCCGAGTTGTGGATGGTTTGCGGCAGGGGCGCTGCGGCGGTCTCCGGCGGTTCTCATGTTTTCCACCCGGTTTCGCGCGAGAGGCTGGCCAAGCTTTACCAGCGGGCCTGGGTGCTTTGCCAACCGGGAGTCCCCGCCGGCCCAGCCTCGGCTTGCGCGGAAGCGATGGCGTGCGGCACGCCGGTGATTGCGGCTCCGAGCGCCGCCGCGCGCGAGGCGACTTGCGACGGCCGTTACGGCTGGCTGGCCAGGGAGGGAGAATTAGGCGGCGCGCTGTTGCAGGTGTTGCGGGAGCCGGAGCTGCGGGAGCGGATGAGCCGGGGAGGACTGCGCCGGGCTGCGGCGTTCAGTTGGGACGCGGTTTGCGCACGCTACGAAGCGGTTTTCGCGGAAGGCACGGCGGTTGCGGAGAACAAGGCCCCCGATGGAAAGGATGCTTATGGTTATAGCCCATTTCGCCAGTGATTTTTACCCGAACCTGGGCGGGGTGCAGGAGTTTGTGCGGCAGTTGACGCGAGCCCAGGCGGCCCGGGGACATGCGCCGTTGATTTTCACCAACCGCTGGCCCAAGACGCTGCCCGCCCGCGAAGTGTACGAAGGGGTGCCGGTGTTCCGCACGGTGTTTCGCGTGCCGGGGCAAAGCTGGAAGCAGTGGCGGCAGTGGACCGGGGCGGCGGTGTGTTTCGCGCCGACGCTCTGGCGGCTGGCGCACGCCCTGCGGGAGGCGCGCGCGGAGGTGCTGCATATTCAGTGTGCGGGGCCGAACGCGACCTACGCCCTCTTTCTTCACCGGCTGCTCGGGCTGCCGCTGGTGGCGACGCTGCACGGGGAACTGTCGGTGGACAACGACCGGATTTTCCAAAAATCGGCGCTTGCCCGGCGGCGGTTGCGCGCGGTGCTGCGAGAGGCGGAGATGGTGACGGCTTGTTCGCACCATACGCTGCGGGAGGCGGAGGAGTTTTTTGGTGCGTCATTGGGCGGTCGCGGCGAGGTAATTTACAACGGGGTTTGCAATGACGAATTTGCCTCGGCGTTGCCGTTTGCGCATCGGCGTCCCTATTTTTTGGCGATCGGCCGCCATGTGCGTCAGAAGGGGTTCGATTTGCTGCTGCACGCGTTCGCGCGGCTGCTGCATTCGACGGAGGCGGACCACGATTTGGTGCTCGCGGGCGATGGGCCGGAGCGCGCGGGGCTGGAGCGGACGGCGGAGATGCTGGGCATTCGGGAGCGCGTGCGCTTCACGGGGGCGGCGGACCGCCAGATGACGGCGCGACTCTTCGCGGGGTGTTCTTTTTTCGTGCTGCCTTCGCGCATGGAGCCGCTGGGGATCGTGAATCTGGAGGCGATGGCGTCTGGCAAGCCGGTGCTGGCCGCCCGCGTGGGCGGGGTGCCGGAGATCGTGGGCGACGGCGGCAACGGGCTGCTGGTGGAGCCGGAGAACGTGGAGGCCCTGACGCTGGGGCTGGCGCGGATGTTTGCGGACCGCGATTTGCGCCACGCGCTGGGCAGGGCGGGTCGCGAGCGGGCGCGGTGTTTCGACTGGAGCAACGTGGCGGCAAAATATGACGCGGTTTATGAGACGGCGCGAGCCACGCGGCGGCGGTTCGAAAAGCGAAGCGGGTGTGCATTCGGTAGCCGGGGCGATGCCCCTCTCGATTATGCCCCTTGAAGACGACATTATTTTTGTGGCGATGGAGGACTGGGACGAGGTGTGGCGGCGCAACCAGCCCATTGCGGCGGAGTTTGCCCGCAGGGTGCCTTCCCTCAAGGTGCTTTACATGGGGTTGCCCATCGATGTTTCCCACGGGCTGCGCCGCCTGAATTTGAAGCCGCTTTGGCGGGCGCTGCGGCGGCCGCGCAAATTGAGAAGCGTTCCCGGGCTGGAAAATATTTCGCTTTTCAACCCGGTGAAGTGGCTGCCCAATTCGCTGCCGCTGGGCCAGGCGTTCAACCGCTGGATGGAGCGCCGCCAACTTCGCCGGGCCGCCGGGAAGGCGGGGTTGCGGAACCCGATTCTTTGGCTTAACCCGCACTATGCGCTGCACATGCTGGGGCGGGTGGGCGAATCGTTGGTGGTTTACGATATCGGCGATGACTGGACCCAAACGCGGCAGGCGCGCTGGCTGAAACGCCAGACGGAAGCGGAGGACGCGGAGTTGTGCCGCCGGGCGGATGTGCTGGTGGTGGTCTCCGAGCGGCTGAGGAAGCTCAAAGCGAGGTACGCGCCGCGCGTTCACGTGGTCCCCAACGGGGTTTATGCGGAACGTTATGCCGGGGTTGGTAACGGCATCCCCCACCCCGCGTTGAAAGACTGGCCGCGCCCGGTGCTGGCCTACACGGGCACGATCCACGCGGAGCGGGTGGATTTGGCGATGGTGGAGGCAATTGCCGAGGCGTATCCCCAAGCGACGGTGGCTTTGATCGGCCCGAACCTGCTGGAGCCGAAGGATGACCGGCGGCTGCGGGCGCACGCGAATCTTCGCATGCCGGGGGCGTTCCCTTTCGAGGAGATGCCGCGCGTGATGAGCGCCTTTGACGCGTGCATCGTGCCGCACGTGGTCTCGGAGTTCACGGAAAGCCTGGACCCGCTGAAATTTTATGAATACCTGGCCTCGGGCCTGCCCGTGGCCGCGACACCGGTGCCGGGTTTTCGCGACCACCCGCAATGGGTTCATTTGGGCGAAGGAGCCGCCGGGATGATCGCGGCGATTTCCAAGGCGCTCAACGAACCGCGCGAGCGCCGCGCGCAGCGCCAGGCCGCCGCGAAACGCCACGGCTGGGGCGTGCGCGTGGACACCATTGAAACCGCCATTGAAGAAGCAAAATGCCAACGCCGCTTATGTCTGGAACCCCTGTAGTTTCCGTCATCATCATTAGTTATAACACCTGCGAAACCACGCTGCGGTGCCTGCGGGAGCTTTACGCCGCGATGGCGTGCCCGGCGGAGGTGATCGTGGTGGATAACGCCTCGACGGACCCGAGCGTGGCGCAGATCGCCGCCGCGTTTCCCGCCGTGAAGCTGATCCGCAACGACCGCAACGCGGGGTTCGGTTCGGCGAACAACCAGGGGATGCGGTGCGCCTCGGGCCGTTATTTCCTTTTGCTCAACAGCGACGCGTTTGTGCTGCCGGGCGCGGTGGAGGCGTTGGTGGATTTTTTGGAGGAGCACCCGGAGGCGGCGATGGCCGGGCCGCGGCTGTTGAACGCGGACGGTTCGCTCCAGCGGTCCTGCTTCCATTTTCCAACTCCGACGCAAGCGTGGATCGACAATCTTTGGCTGACTCATTTTTTTCCGAACCACCCCGCGATGGGAGGGTTTGGGCGCTGGGATCACGACCGGGAGCGGTATGTGGATTTCGTGAGCGGGGCGTGCATGCTGGTGCGCCGGACGGCTTACGAAGCGGCGGGCGGGTTCGACGAAGCGTTTTTCATGTATGCGGAAGAAACCGATTGGCAACGGCGAATGCATACCCGGGGCTGGCTGGTGGGGTTCACCCCGAAAGCCCGGGTGGTTCACTTGGGCGGCGGCAGCGGGCAGGCGGCGAGCATCCGCAGACGGATGTTCGAGAGCCTCGACCATTACCAGTATAAACATCACGGTTTTGCCGGGCTGCTTTCAGTGCGGCTGGCGATGGTGGTGGGCAATGCGGTGCGGGCCGCGGTTTGGTCCGCGCTGCTGATGGTACCGGGCCGCCGCAAACGCGCGGCAAGCAAGCTGAAGCTGGCGCTCTGGCTGCTGTTGCGGCAATCGACGCATTGGCATGGGGTGACCGTCCGATGATGTTGTACTGCATTGCGCTCGCGTATGCTTTGGTGTTCTGGACGGTGACGTGGAACCGCCCGCAGGTGGCGCTGTGGTCGATCTTCGCGCTGGCTCCGTTTCAGAACGATCTCTCGCAGCAGGGGCCGGTGCATTTTTCTATTGCCGAGGTGAATTTGATGCTGACGGTGCCGGTGTTTGTGCTGCGCGGGAGACCGTGGCGGCTGCGCCCGCTGGGCTGGGCGGTGGGGTGTTACGTGGCGATTTGCGCGCTTTCGAACTTGATGGATTGGCGCGACTCGGCGGCGGTTTCGCTGACGCAAATCGTGCTCTACCTGGGCGTGGCGGTGACGGTGTTCCGCGCGTTGCCGGAACGAACGGCGCAATACCGGCTCGCGTTGTACGGGCTGGTTTTAACTTGCTGCGCGGTCGCGGGGGCCGTGCTGGTGGCGCGCAGCGGCTATGTGCTGGGGTTGCACAAAAATGGCGCGGGCGGCTCGCTGGCTTGCGGTCTGGTGGTTTGCACGGAGTTGTGGTTTGCGGAGCGCGGAGCCGTGCGACGGCGCTGTCTGCTGGGGGCTTTGACGCTGATTGCGGCGGGGCTGGTTTTCACGCTGTCGCGCGGGGCGTGGCTGACGGCGGCGGTGGGCATCCCGGTGGTGCTGGCGCTGCGCGGGGAGTTCAAGACGCTGCTGCACGCGGGATTTGTTTTCCTGGCGGCAGGGGCTGTTTTTTGGGGGATGCTGCCCGAGGAGTCTCGTGTTTACGCAACCGCCTTCGACCGCAATAACTATAACATCCGGGCGCGTTACGAATCGGCGGATTACGCGCTGGAGCAGTTTTGGAAGGCGCCACTGGCGGGCATGGGCGTGGGGTTGCGCAAGGAATACGACGCTACGAACGTGGTGCTCTTAACGCTGGCGGAAACCGGGGGCCTGGGGTTGGCTGCGCTGGCGGCGGTGCACTTCGCGTTCCTGGGTTGCGTATGGCGCACACGGCGGGCCACGCCCCGGGGCAGCCTGGAGTTTTCTTTGATCGCCATCGCTTTGGCCCTGGTGCTCGGCAAGATGGCGCACGGCATGGTGGACCACTACTGGAGCCGGGGGGATTTGATGCTGACGTGGGGCGCGGCGGGAATGGCGCTGCGGGCTTACGACGCGAGCCGCCGTAAGCAGGGAGGCGGCGTTCAAGGGGTGCGGAGGGAGCAGTTACAAATGTCATGAAAATCGCGCTTTCATTTCCGGGGTGCCACCCGCGCGGCGGCGTGGAACGGCTGTTATTAGAGACGGCAAATTTCCTTGCGCGCCGGGGGCACGAGGTCCATGTGCTGGCTTGCGAGTTTGATGCGGAGGCGCTCGATGCGCGAGTGGTGCGGCATTGGGTGCCAACCCTTGGCGGGCCTTCGCTGCTGACATTGGCCGATTTTGCCCGCCGCTGCCCGCCGATGTGGCGCGGAATTTGCGCCGAAGTCAGCGGTTCCTTTGGGGTGGTTTGCCCGTCCGGCGGCGTGCTGAATGTGCAGAGCGTGCACGCGGCGTGGCTGGAAACGAGCCGGAGGATTCGCGACTGGGGCGGGCGGCTGCGCCAGGCGTGCAATCCCGCTCATCCGTTTCTCCTCGCGCTGGAACGCCGGCATCTCGGCGAACGCCGCTACCGCAAGCTGACGGCCCCGGCGCCCCAAGTGAAGGAGGATTTGATGCGCCTTTACGGCGTGCCGGAGCGGGATATCACTCTGGTTCCCAACGGGTTCTGCGAAAGGACGCTGAACGCGGCGCGCTGCGAGGAGTTGCGGCCCGGAATGCGACGGAAGCTCGGGCTGGAGGAGGAGGATTTCGCGGTGGCGTTCGTGGGCAATGAGTTTGAACGCAAGGGGTTCGAGCCGCTGTTGCGCGCCGTGGCCGCGATGGGCGGGCGGCGGCTGCATGTGCTGGCGCTGGGGCGTGCGAAGCCGGGGCGTTATGAAAAAATGGCGCACGAACTGGGCTTGAACGCGCGGGTGCATTTCGCCGGTTCGCAGAGCGACGTGGCCCCGTATTTCGCCGCGGCGGACGCCCTGGCTCTGCCTACTCAGTATGAGGCTTGGGGAATGGTGATTGTCGAGGCGCTGGCTTGCGGCACGCCGGTGCTGACGAGCCGACTGGCCGGTGCGGCGGTAACGGTGGCCGAGGGGCGCACGGGGGAGCTGCTGGAAAATCCGCTGGATGTGGATGAGATCGTAGCGAAGCTGGGGAAGATGGTTGACCAGCGCGGGAAAATAGGGCGGCAAGCGGTCTCGAAAACGGTGGAGCGTTATGCCTGGAACCGCATTCTGGCCGATTATGAGGCGGTGCTGACTTCGGTTTGAAACGGAGGGTTTATGGATGTCACTTTTCACGTCGGTCTGGTGACCGATTCGGCCGCTTTCGCGGGAACGGAGCGGCATATGCTGGAGCTCGCGCTAGGGTTGCGGGAATTAGGGATCGCGGTTTCGATGGTCTGCCCGGAAGGTTCTCCCCTCGCCTGCCGCGCCCATGAGGAGGGAGTGCCGCTCATCGCGATCGGCGGCGGCGATGCCTCGGACTGGGCGGTGGCGCTGGAGCTGCGGCGGTGGCTGGCGGAGGGGAAGCTGGATATTCTGCATGCGCATAATGGGCGCTCCGCTCTGCGGGCGTGCCTGGCCCGGACGTTGGCTCAGCGCGGGCGTGTGGTGATAACACAACATTTTCTTTCGCCTGCGCATTCGCAACGCACGGGCTGGCGCGGAGCGGCGGCGGGATTGGGACACCGCTGGGTACATTTCAGCGCCGACCGCATGATCGCAATTTCGAACGCGGTGCGCGTGGCGGCGCTGGCGCGCGGCGGCATTTCACCCGCAAAGCTGACGACGGTTTACAACGGCATTCGCGATCCGCTTTCCTGGCCACTGCGCCCGCCGCAAGAGGTGCGGCGCGCGCGCGGCATCGGCGGCGAACCGCTGGTGGTTTGCGCCGCGAGGCTGGAGCCGGAAAAGGATGTGGCAATGCTGCTTCGGGCCTGGCACGGGATGGCGGAACCAAGACCGCTGTGCGTGATTGCTGGCGAGGGTTCGCAGCGGCGGCAGTTGGAAGAGGTGATTCGCTGCCGCAGGCTTGGGGATTGCGTGCGGCTCGCGGGATTCCAGGAGGATGTGCTTTCGCTAATCAACGCAGCGGATTTGTTCGTGCTGCCGAGCCCTGCGGAGCCATTCGGGCTGGCGCTTTTGGAAGCAATGGCGCTGGGCAAACCGGTGGTGGCCGTTGGCGCGGGCGGACCCGCGGAGATGGTGGAGGACGGCGCCAACGGACTGCTCGTTCCACCGGGCAACGAGCGCGCGCTGGCGGCTGCCGTACAAGCATTGATGGCCGCTCCCGCGCGGGCGGCGACTTTTGGAACGCAGGGGCGGGCTCGCTTTTTGGAATGCTTTACGCTGGGGCGTATGGCCGGGGAGATCGGGGCGATTTACGCGGAGGTTTGCCGGAAATGAAGGTGCTGCTCATATCGCATACGTGCCAGTCCTTGAGCGAGGGACAGCCGAGGGCGGCGGAGATCGCCGCGCGCCTGGATGGCGAGTTGCTGGTGCTGACGCCGAACCGCTGGCGGCATTACGGCAAATGGAGGCAGCCGGAGTTTCCCGGCAGCGCGGCCTACCGGCTGGTGGCGGGCAAGGTGCGCCTGCCGTGGGCGGGCCCGGCGCAATGCTATTTGCATCGGTACCCGGGGCTGGCGGCGCTGGTGCGGCGGTTTCGGCCGGATGTGATCGACGTTTGGGAAGAGCCGTGGAGCTTGGTGAGCGCGCAGGTTT
Organism: uncultured Chthoniobacteraceae bacterium; assembly: GCA_964513965.1. Lineage (GTDB taxonomy): Bacteria > Verrucomicrobiota > Verrucomicrobiia > Chthoniobacterales > Chthoniobacteraceae > UBA695. The sequence continues at coordinate 63,532 of CAZEOO010000016.1, read as the reverse complement.
GCCGGGTGCGGCAGCGGTGGTTGCCCGAGGCGCGCGTGATTTCGGAAACGGAGCAAAACCTGGAACGCGATTATCCCCCGCCCTTCCGGTGGTTGCGGCGCTATACTTTTGAGCATGCGGATTGCGTGATCGGGCGGAGCCCGGAGGCGCTGGGGGTCGTTCGCCGCCAGGGTTACGCCGGGCGCGCGGCGACGGTGCCCAATGCGGTGGACCCGGCGCTGTTCCAGCCCATGGACCGCGAAGAATGCCGCGCGCGGCTTGGCCTGCGGGGGATCGTGGCGGGTTATGTGGGCCGCATGGTGCAGAGCAAGGGGCTGATGGAACTGGTGGAGGCGCTGCCGCTCTGCCCCAAGACGGTAACGCTTTTGTTGATCGGCTCCGGCGAATATCTCGAAGCGGTACAGGCTCGCGCGGCGGAGTTGGGCGTGCGGCAGCGGGTGCGGACGATCGCTCAAAGCCCGCCGGAGGAGTTGCCGCGGCTGATGAACGCGATGGATTTTCTCGTGCTGCCGTCGCGGACGACGCCCACATGGAAGGAACAGTTTGGGCGAGTGATTATCGAGGCGCACGCGTGCGGGGTGCCGGTGGTTGGGTCGAGTTCCGGGGCCATTCCCGAGGTGATCGGCGAGGGCGGGCTGGTTTTTCCGGAACGGGATGCGGCGGCTTTGGCGGCTTGCATTCGGAAGCTGGCGGGGTCGGCGGAAACGCGGCGGTGCCTGGGTGAAGCCGGGCGGCGGCAGGTGTTGACCCGCTATACATGGGGACGGGTGGCGGAGCGGATGGTGGAGATCTACCGGCAGACGCTCGCGGGAGGAACGCAGGACATATGAGGAATATTCTATTTTTTGACCACACGGCGAGCGCGGGCGGCGGGGAAATCGCGTTGCTACGGCTGGCGACGGCGCTGGATCGCAAGCGGTTCAACCCGGTGGTGGTGCTGGGCGCGAATGGCCCGCTTTGCCGGTGGCTGGCGGCGGCGAAGGTGGAGACACACGTGTTGCCGCTGGCCGCGAGTGCCGGTGCCCGGCGGAAGGAGAGCATCGGGGCCGCCACGCTGCTCAACCCCGGCGTGGTCTGCGGCTGCTGGGGGTACGCGCGGCGGCTGGTGGAGTTCATGCGCTGGCGCGGGATTGAACTGTTGCATACCAATTCGCTGAAAGCTGATGTGATCGGGGCGCTGGCGGCGCGCGGCGCGCGAGTGCCACTGGTGTGGCATGTGCGCGACCGGATCGCTCCGGATTATCTTCCCACAACGGTGGCCACGGGGTTTCGCACATTTTGCAGTGTGCTACCCAATCGTATCATCGCAAACTCGAAGGCGACGCTGGAGACGCTGGGTGCGGCAAAGGAGCGCGCGACGGTGATCTATGACGGGATGCCGGTGGAACCGCGTGCCAAAACAACGTGGATCGCCGATCGACCGCCGGTGATCGGGCTGCTGGGACGAATTTCGCCCTGGAAGGGGCAGGACCTGTTTCTTCGCGCGGCGGCGCTGGTGCGGCAACGTTTTCCCGAAGCGCGCTTCAGGATCATTGGCGCGCCGCTGTTCGGCGAGGAAGCTTACGAGCGGGGGTTGCACCGGCTGGTGTGCGATTTGGGGCTGGAGGGCGCGGTGGAGTTCACCGGCTTCCAGGAGGATGTGAAGGAGCAACTCGAGCGCCTCAGCGTGGTGGCGCACGCTTCAACGGTGGCTGAACCGCTCGGGCAAGTGGTGTTCGAGGCGATGTATTATTCAAGACCCGTGGTTGCGGTGAACGCGGGGGGCGTGAAGGAGATCATTGAAGAAAATGTGACCGGACTGTTGTTTCCCATGGGCGACGAGAAGGCCCTGGCGGACGCTTTGGTGTGGCTGTTGGCCAACCCGGAGCTCGCCCGCGAAATGGGCGCCGCGGGGCACGAGCGGGTGCTCTCTCATTTCTCGATCAGCCAGACCGCGCGGGCGGTGGAGGCCGTTTACAACCAGCTTCTCCAATAGAAATGCCGCAAGCCGATTCCATGAACGGCGCGTTCCCGTGCCCGGGAAGGCGCGTGGCCATTGTGCACGATTGGCTGCCGGTTTACGCCGGAGCCGAACGCGTGCTGGAGCAGATGCTGCATTTGTTCCCGGAGGCCGATCTTTTCACTTTGATCGACGCGATCCCGAAAGAGCAACGCGCTTTTTTATTGGGAAAACAGCCGCGCACTTCGTTTGTGCAGCGGCTGCCGCGTGGGCGGACGGCGTACCGCAATTACTTCCCGTTGATGCCGCTGGCCATCGAACAATTCGACCTTTCCTCCTATGATTTGATCTTATCCAGTAGCCATGCGTTCGCGAAAGGCGTGATTACGGGGCCGGATCAGCTTCACGTTTGCTACTGCCACTCCCCCATTCGCTATGCCTGGGATCTTTATCCGCGCTACCTGGAGGAACTGGGGCCGGGGAAGGCGATGCTGGCCCGGCTATTTCTTCATTATATCCGGCTTTGGGATTACCGGACGGCGAATGGCGTGGACGCATTCCTGGCCAATTCGGAGTTTGTGGCGCGGCGCATCCGGAAGGTTTATGGACGCGAGGCGCGCGTGGTGTACCCGCCCGTGGCGGTGGAGACATTCGCGGCGCAAGAGTGCAAGGAAGGCTATTACCTTACCGCCGCGCGGCTGGTTCCCTACAAACGGGTGGACCTGGTGGTTAGCGCGTTCGCGCGGATGCCTTCGCGGCGGCTGGTGGTGGTGGGCGACGGGCCGGAGTTGCCGAAACTGACCGCGCTGGCCACGCCGAATATTTCCATTTTGGGTTACCAGCCAAAGAGCCGCCTGGCGGAGCTAATGAGGAACGCGCGCGCGTTCGTTTATGGGGCGCAGGAGGATTTCGGCATCGTGCTGGTGGAGGCCCAGGCTTGCGGCACGCCGGTGATCGCCTACGGCCGCGGCGGCGCAAGAGAGATCGTGGCGGACGGCTTGACGGGGATGCTGTTTGCGGAGCAGACGGAGGAGGCGCTGATCCATGCCGTGGAGGCGTTCGAGCGGCTGAAGTTCGATGCGGCTCAGATGCGGGCAAATGCCGAGCGTTTTTCAACGGCGGTTTTCCGCCGCGCTTTCGCGGAAGCCGTGGAGACGGAGTGGACCCGGCGCGCCGGTTGCCAATAGCTTTTTTCAAACAAGGGGGGGAATTATGGTTTATTACCGTGCCCACGGATTGGGGATTCTGCACCATTGGGCGCAGTTTTCCGGTACTGTCGCGCTGTTGTGGGTTTGGCGCTACAGTCTGGACCTGATTTATCAGCCGTCGTACCTGCAATATAGCAAGCTGGGGGTGTACACGCTCGCGGTGGGAGTGATCTATGGGGTGCAATCCGTGCACCCGGAGCGGGCGTTCGCCCAGTTGCTATCGGCTTCGAACTCCGCGCTGGCGTGGAAGGCGGCCCGGCAAACGTTGATTATATTTTGCACGATTACGGTGTTTGTTTCGGCCATCAAAGATCTCTCGATTTCGCGCGCGTACCTTTTTTCCAGCCTGCCGATTTTGTTTCTCTTCCAGTTTGCGATGTCGAAATGGCTGCCGGGAACGCTGGCGGCGTATGCGTTCCGAGGCCGCCTTCAGGAGCAGGTGACGGTGGTGGCCGGACCGCCCGCGCGTGTTCGGAGGCTGGCACCGTGGCTCAAGCGCAAGAGCGCGTTCGGCATCAACGTGGTGGGCTATGTGGGTCCGGTTCCGGCCCCGGGGCGGCGGCGGTGGTGCGGCATGCCGTTGCTGGGAAATAGGTGCGAAATGGAGGCGGTGCTGACGTCGCGGCGGGTGGCGCAGTTGATTCTGCTGGAGCTGCCCCCCACGGAGGAGGCGCTTTGTTTATCAGCGTTGTGCGACCGGCTGGGCGTGCGCCTCTTGATGGTGAACGATCTTGCGGACAAGCTGCGCAGGCCCCTCGCGTTCATGGAAGATGACGGGGTGCAGCTCGTGGCATTCCGGCAGGAACCGCTGGAATGCCCGGTGAACCGCCTTTTAAAACGGGCGCTGGACGTGGCAATCTCGCTGCCGGTGGTGGCTTGCATCCTGCCGTTTACGAATCTGGCGGTTTACCTGATGCAGCGCCGGCAAGCGCCCGGACCGCTGTTTTTCATGCAGCGCAGGACGGGTTTCCGCAACGAGGAGTTCTTTATTTATAAATACCGCACGATGCGCGTGGGAGCCGCGAACGAGGCGGCGCAAGCGACGGCGGAGGATGCGCGCATTTTCGCGGGCGGCCGCTGGCTGCGGCGGCACAGCCTGGATGAGCTGCCGCAATTCATCAATGTGCTTAAAGGGGAGATGAGCATCGTGGGCCCGCGCCCCCACCTGCCGGAGCACACGAACTGGTTTGCCCGGGAGGCCCACGGGTTTACGCTCCGCTCGTTCATCAAACCCGGGATCACCGGGCTGGCGCAAGTGGAGGGGTTTCGAGGCGAGGTGAAGGAGCCGGAAAATTTGCAGGACCGCGTGCGCTCCGATTTGTTCTATCTCGAACACTGGTCGCTTCCGCTGGAATGGAAGATCATTCTCAAGACGGCGCGGCAGATCATTTGGCCGCCGAAGTCGGCGTATTGATCTGGATCAAGGAGTCAAGCGACGAAGGGAAGCGCGCCACCGGTGGCGCTCATACACTGGCGGCAATGGGAGTTGCGGAAACAAGCGGGTGCCCAAATAGAGTTTGGGCACCAGGCACGAGAGAGCATCTTGACGAAAGAAGAAGGCGCGTCCGGTTGGACGCGCCTTCTTGCGATTCGTCGTAAGGGGCTTTGCCCCTTTTAGTATTTGTGGGATTCGGCTTCGGAGGCGCCGTAGCCTTCCGTGCCGTAGTGGCCCGGGGAATAGTAATAGTAATACCCCACCCCGCCGTCTTTGGGGAGTTGGTTAAGCGCAAGGCCCGCGATTTTAGCGCCCGCAAGCTCCAGTTGCGCCCGGGCGCGCTGGACGGCGTTGGCGGAGGTGGAGCCGGCCCTCGCGACAAGGCAAACCCAGTCCACGTGCTCCACGAGCAGGAGCGTGTCGCTAACGGCGTGAATGGGCGCGGAGTCGATAATAATGGCCGGGAAACGGGCCGCCGCGCTGTTGACGAGTTTGCCAAAGGCGCTGCCGGAGAGCAGTTCGGCGGGGTTGATGATGCGTGTGCCAGCGGGCATGAGCGAGAGGTGCTCGATGCCGGTTTTTTGGTAATGCAACTCATCGAACTTCCCGCTCATCAGCGTGTCCGTGACACCGGGGCTGTGGGGATCGCATCCGAAAATATCGGCGATTTTCGGCGCGCGCAGATCGACGTCGATGATGAGAGTGTTCAAGCCCTGCTGGGCCAGCGCGACAGCCATATGGATCGCCGAAAAAGTTTTACCCTCGGCGGACATGGCGCTGGTGAACAAAAAGACGCCGCCGTCTTTGCGCTTGGCCACCATTTGCAACGAGACGCGGAAGGAGCGGAAGGCTTCCGCCATCACGGATTTCGGGTCGTTGATGAGGATGATGTCGTTCTTGGATTTGATGCCCTTCTCGCCGTGAGGAATGGCTCCAATGACGGAGAGGCCGGTAACGCGCTCGGCCTGGTCCACGGTTTTGAGCGAGTGATCCAGCAGGTGCAGGCCGAAGCTCAGGGCAACGCCGAGGGCGAGGCCGCCCAGGATGCTCAAAAGGGTGACTTTGAGCCGGTTGGGGCTGGCGGGCCCGGCGGGAAGCTGCGCGGGCTCGAAGATGCGGACATTGGTCAACTCGACGCCCTTCGCAATGTCGGCCTCCTTGAGGCGCTTGAGGATGGCTTCGTAGAGAGCGCGATCGGTTTCCACGTCGCGGAAAAGGACGTTATAGGGAATGGCCTGTCGGTTCAAGGAGAGCGCGGCTTTTTCTTGATCTTTGAGCGCCATCTCAAAGTTCCGCTCCGTGACGACGGCGGCCTCGTAGCTGGCGCGGATCACCCCGGGCATTTTGAGGACGGCGCTTTTAAGAGCGGCCCGCGCATCCTGCAACTGGGCCCTCGCCTGGATCATCTTCGGGTGCTTTTCGGTGTACTGCGGCAGGAGCGTGGAGAGCTTGGTTTCGGCGGTGGCGAGTTGCTGGCGGCATTCCACAACGGCGGGCGCTTCCGAGACGGAGGTGATGGTCAACAACTGCTCCACGCTGCCTGCGCATTCCGTGGTTTTGCGGTAGTCCGCCTCCAGCCGCAGGCGCGCCGCTTTGGTGTCCGTCAATTTGGTGTTCTGATCCTTGAGTTTGGAGACAACGGTGTCCTGTTTTTCCTCCAGCGAAACGGAGCCGTGGGATTCCTTGTAGGCCTGCAAGGCTTCCTCGGAATGCTGGAGCCGCGCCTTGAGGTTCTCGGCTTCGTCCATAAGAAACTTCACGGCCACCCGCGAGGTGCTGGCGCGCTGCTCCATGAGCGTAGAGAGAAATTCGTCGGCCAGCGATTGGGCCAGCTTTTGCGCGGTCTGGGGGTCGCCAGATTCGCCGGTAATATCGATCAAGCGGGTGTCCTTGCGGATGCCGACTTGCGTGACCCTCAGCAGCCGGTCGATCAAGTCATCGGAGGTGAGGTCCCGCGCGCCTTTGGTGAAAACGGGATCGGTGGCGAAGCCGTGCTTTTCGACGACTTTTTTGAGGAATGTGCGGCTGCGGAAATTGGCGACGATGGTTTGGAGGGCGTCCTGGTTCTTGTATTCCTGGGGCCGGGTTTCGTCGAATTTAAGCGGGCTGACCTCGTCCGCCGTGACTTCGATGACGGCTTTGGAGCGGAAGATCTTCGATTGCCGCGCGGAGTAGCCGAAGCCCGCAAAGAGCGCGGCGATCACGCAAACCGCGATGAGCCACGTTTTTTCGCGCAGGACGTGGACAACTTCCAGAAAGCTGTATTGCCGCTCCTGGCTGTATTCTTCAAATTCGCCGGTATCTTTCATAGGATGCTTTCGCCGACGAGAATGGTGTCGCCGGGCTGGATATCGAACCGCTTTTCGCCTTCTGTGGCCATGGCTTTGCCGTTGAGTTTGTAGATGGTTTCCGCTCCGCCCACGCGCCGCTTCAAAATGATTTTGGAAGCGTTGGCGATGCGAGTGTAGCCCCCGGCCATGCCGATGGCTTCCAGCAGGTTGAGGGAGAGATCCTCAGGCATGTCGTAGGCGCCCGGCTTCATCACCTGCCCGAGCACGGTGAAGCGGCGCTTGGAATACTCCGTAACACGGATGGAGACCTGCGGCCTCACGAGGTACTCGCGAAGGGCGGCTTCCAGCATTTGCCCGGCGTCCTGCACGGTGCAGCCGCCGATGCGCGCGCTGCCAATGAGCGGGAACTGGATGGTGCCGTCCCTGGAAATGCGCACGGTGACGTCAAGATCGTCCTCCTGGAATACCTTGATGTGAACAGAGTCGTTCGCGCTGAGGCGGTAATTGCTGGCGGGCTGGACCTTGGGCACGGAGGGCGGAAGCACCGGGGGCAAAGTCTTTGGCACGGGGGTCGGGAGCGCAGGGATCTGAGCCGCGGCGATGCCCGAGAACGCCAGCCACAGAATGAGCGGCATGGTTGCGATAACTTTCATGGGAGAGTGCTAGAATGCGAAGTTGGCTTGCAGCCCCACACGGTTGCGAGTGAAGGAGCGGCTATCCTCGCCACTGGAGGCATTGCGGGAGAATTCATAGAATGCGCCGAGATGCCACCAGGGGCGCACCTGCCAATCCGGCCCTACGCGGACGTAGGTGTAGTGGTCTACGCGGTCGGAGAAAATGTCCTCGTCCACGGCGAAGTATTTGGTGTTTTCATAACCCGCGGTGAGGATGGCGGAGAGATTCTGCCGAAGCTGCTGGGTGACGGTGAGCATGAAGCCGGTGGCCCGGTAGTCCTGGCCGTCCAGCGCGGCGGAGGGATAGATGCGCTCGTGAAAGTCGAGGCTGATGGTGGTAGTGGCCGTGGGCGAATAGACCGCGCCGATGGCGAACACCGGGGAGACTTTCTCCGTGTCCGCCTGCCGAAGCTCGACGCCGCCACTGGCATAAAGCGAGAGCTTGCCGGTGGCGTCGTATTTCACGCGGGCGAGCAGTTGCTCGTAGGTCTGGTTGGTGGCGTTTTGGACGCTTAGGTCGCCCAGCGTAAGCCCCAGGCCGACGTTGGTTTTGCCGGTGGCCTGGTAGTTGAGCCAGGTTTGGATGCGGGCTTCGTTGGAGTCATTGAGGTCGTGGTAGTCCGCGCCGGTGTCATCCACGTTGAAGTCGAACGAGAATTTTTCGTCGAGCACGTAGTTGGAGGTGACGCCGATGTAGAAGATCTGGCGGCGCACGCGGTCGCCCACGTCCACGCTCGCGCCGTTGAGCGACTGGAAGGAGAGCGTGAGCCCGAGGGTGAGTTTGGGCAGCGCGTAGGTGACGTGGACGGCGGCATTTTGGTCCACCGTGTCCTGCGAGCTTTCCTTCATGAACACCAGGAAGCTGGCCGTGTAGTCGGCCTGGAAACGCAGTGTGCTGTCATCGGAACCGTAGGTCGCGCCCAAGCCGGGCGAGAGGGCAAAGTAGAAGTCGGAAACTTTGTTGTCCGATGAAAGATAAACGTTGTCGTCAAAAATGCCGGTGACGCTGAAGTGCGGGAAGAGCCGCCACTTGGAACCGGGAACGGTGTGGCCCAGCGAAAAGGCGCTGATTTCGCTAAACGGGGCCATGAGGTTCGGGATGTCCGAGGCCAACCCAATGCCCGGCTCCGGCCCGATGGGCGGCGTGTACGCGCCCTGGGCGAGCGCCTGGAGCTTCACCGCGCTGTCCTGGGCTTGGACCGGCTCGGGCGTCGGCTCCGCGACCGGGGCCGTGACAGGCAGCGGCGGTTCGGGCACGGCCTCGGGAACGATGTCGGGCGTATCCAACATTTCGTCGGCCACCGAAGGGGGATCGGCGGGACTGGCCTGCGGCGTCGCTGACAGCGCCGAGTTCAGCAAAGCGGGAACGGACACGGCTGCCACGACGAGCAGCGGCCGGAGCAGCGGGTTTTTGAGAGATGAAGCCATAATTTTAAGGGGACTTAAGTGAACCTAGGGAACGGCCGGAGACACGGAGGGAAGATCGAAGGGAACCGTTGGCCCGGTACCCACGGCGGGAATATCGAAGGGGACCGTCGGCCCCGCTCCCACGGCGGGGAGATCGAACGGCACCGACGGACCCGCCCCCACGGCAGGCACGCCAACGAGCCCGGGGCCCGTGTATTCGCCGACGGGCTCGAGTTCACCGGCGGGATCGACGCACTCGCCCACGGGGGCCAGGCGGCTTGCCATGCCAGCAAAGAGAGCGGCCTGGTCGGCGCGGGAAAGCGCGCTCTCGGAAATGGAACGCGGGTCGCCCACCAACGTGTGACCGCATGCGTCCTGGTTGATATTGAGGAACTGACCGCAGCGCAGCCTGCGGGGCATCTCGCCCGGTTTGGAAATGGTCACAAAGCCCTCGGCGACGGTGACGCGAGCCGCGCTGGGCGTGTCGGCGGTGACGGCGAAACGGGTTTCAGCCCCGCTGACGGTGGCGTTCCCCACCCGAATGTCGATGGCGGAGCGCCGTTGATCGACCAGGACGCCGCCGCTGCGCAGATCGAGGCCGTCGTGCGTCACCTGGCTGCGAGCCTCGTTAAAGAAACGCTCGGCGATGCGTTGGGTGTTGATGGATTTAATGGCCGAGGTGGCTTCGGGAGTTTCCAGCGGGGCTTCCAGCACGGGCACGGTAGGTACGCTGCCGCCGTAGAGCCTGAACTCGCTGCCGGGCGCAAGCCTCATGCGGGAAAAATCGCCGGAAAATAGGACGGCCCCGGCATCCCCTGCCCTGGCCTCCTGCTCCATGGGCACGAGGGCCGGTTTGGAAAGCGCGGCGGGGCAGTTCGTGCCAGTCAGCCGCACTTGCCCGCGAGCGATGACGGGCTGCCCGAAGGCGCTCGCGCCAGCCAGCAAAACGGCGGTGGCGAACAGCAAGGACGTGGTTTTCATAATTTTTGCTTTGTTTTTCCAGGGATAGGTATCGACCCCAGCCCGCCGTCGCCGGGCAGACGGCGGCGCTTGTTTTTGCCGGACCGGCGCGCTGCGTTTTGTAGGCCGCCGTCCCACGAAAGAGCGGTTACTTAAAGAGGCACTTTGCAGCTGACGCACGTGCCTTCCTGCGGCGTGGAACGGATCGTCAGTTCGCCCCCGACAAGCCCGGCGCGGTGGCGCATGATGGCCAGGCCCAACCCGCATGAACCATCCTCGCCGCCCTCGCCGGAAGCGATGCCGCAGCCGTTGTCGCTGATGGAAAGGATGAAGAAGCCCTCCGCACATTGCAGGCGCACGACGATGTTGTCGCCCTTGCTGTGCCGCGCCGCGTTGTGCATGGCTTCGTGCGCGATGCGGTAAAGTTGAAGGACGGTATTTTGCCGGCAAAACCCATCGGGCCAGCGCCCTTCAATGCCGAATTGAACGGGGTAGGCTTCGCAAAGCCGCCCCGCGACTTCCCGCAGGCTGGCGACGAAGCTGTCGCCGTCCAGCACTCCGGGCGCCAGGCCGTGAACGACGTCGCGCGTTTTGGCCGCCATCTGTCGCGTGAGGTCGGCGATGTGGGCGGCCACTTTTGCCTGTGTTTTATCCTGATCGGAGAGCCTGTGCTGAAGCAACCGGGCAATGAGCGAGGCGGCGGCGAGATCCTGGCACAAATCGTCATGCAGGTCGCGGGCGATGCGCTCCATCACGCGGTCGGCGGCTTCCACGGCTACTTTTTCGAGCCGCTTTTCCGCCCCGAGGTTCCGCATCCGGCAAACGATTCCGGCGGTGGCGCCCGAGGCGTCCCTAAAAGCGGTGTGACATACCCAGTATGATCCACCCTTGCCGAAGGAAAGCTCGCACCCCCGCTCGACGCCATCGCCCAGCACGGCGGCATGCTGCCGCAGAAGGCTGCAACCGGCTTCCGCCGGGAAAAAAGCGCCCACTGGCTTGCCTACCAGCCGTCCCGGGTCCACTCCAAAGACTTCCGCGCACCTCGGGTTGGCCATGCGGCACACGCCCGCCGGGTCGCAAAAAAAGAGAGCGTCCGGAGAGCCGTTGACAAGAGCGGCGCAGAGTGCGGCGGAGTCGGGAGTGGCATTCATATCGTTGCGGGATTCGCGCGGGGACGGTGCATCGCTCGCCGCCCTAAGCCACAAACCATGTTTCCCCAGCCCGGTACGCGTTGAACGACCGATGCCTGAGGCAAGCGGGCGCCCAGCATCCTCAAACGGCAGAACCCCGATGAGTATCGGCTTTCCTTCCGAGGCTTCCCGGCATACGATCCGTGGCCGTCCTGGGAAAGCCTTGGACGCTGTTTAAAACAAAGGGGGGAGAGGCATGAAGGCGTTGATTGTTGACGATCACAAGATCGTCCGAAGAGGCTTGAAAGAGGTGCTCGGCGAAGAGTTCCCCGGGCTGGAAACGGGCGAGGCTGGCAACCAGGCCGAGGCGATGGAGCAGGCGTGGAAGGCCGACTGGGACATCGTGCTGCTGGACCTGGGGCTGCCGGGGCGCAGCGGGTTCGATTTGCTGGTGGACTTGAAACAGGCCAGGCCGCGGCTGCCGGTGATCGTGGTGAGCATGTACCCGGAGGAGAACTTCGCGGTGCGCGCGCTCAAATGCGGGGCATCGAGTTACCTGACGAAAGAGAGCGCCGCGGACGAACTGCCGAAAGCCGTGCGCCACGTGCTGGCCGGGGCCAAATACATCACGCCCTCCCTGGGCGAAAAGCTGGCGCGGGACGTGGAATCTGGGGACCAGAAGCGCCACGAGACGCTTTCCAACCGGGAGTTCCAGGTAATGCGGATGCTGGCGGGCGGGCAGACGGTGAAGGAGATCGCCGCGGAGCTTTGCCTCAGCGTCAAAACGATCAGCACTTACCGGACGCGCGTTCTGGAGAAAATGCACCTTTGCAGCAACGCGGATCTCATGCGCTACGCGGCGCGTTACAAGCTGATCGATTACCAGCTTTACGACGAATAATGCGCGTTACTCGAAGGAAATTTCATACCAGCCGTACGGGCTTTTCCCGTCGACTGAAAGAGCGACCGCGCCGTTGGCTTCGGAAATCGGCAGGTCCGTAGGCACCCTGCGTCCATACCAATCGACCGCATGAAGTTTCGCGTTGAGGCGCGGCGATCCGGCCCGGGTTGCCGGTTGACGCCGTAAGCTCACCGAGAATGGAAAGGGTTCCAACAAAAGCGGCGCCTGCCCGCCATCCAACAACCCCTTTTTAAAATCTTTAAAAATCTGGCCGGTATTTTCCGCCCGCGAAATGGCGCATAACAAAATGTGTTTGGACGAATCCAGCGGCAGATTATCTAGGCTCGTGACGATGACTTGCCCGAAGGGTTGCGTGAATTTCAGCGTGCAGGAATCCCATTGGAACTCCCGGCCTCCCGCAAACCCGAGCACCGCTTTGGTGCAGGGCGTGTCCACGGTGAATACGCCATCCTCCGACCATCCGAGCTGGCTCCCGAATGGCACGCCTTTCGTTGCATCGAGCGGCATCTTTTTCCCAAAAGTGGCGCCCGTGCGAAAAGTCACTCCCGCTTCCGCGTCCACCGCCTCGCCCAAGGCGGCGTTGAGTTTGGCGGGGTCCGCGTCAAAGGCGTTGAGTTCTCCGGCGCTCACATCGCCGCGCAGCCACATGAAGGCCGCCGCCGCCAGCGGCGCAATCTGCTGCGGTTTATTGCGCGTATTGAAGCAGCTCGAAAGTTTATCGGCCCATTCCGTTTCCTCGGAACAAAAATGGATCAGCCCGTTCCAATCCTGAAACAGCCCGTTGGCCGCCATTAAGAGCGGCCCTTCGGTGCAGTATTCGTTCGGCCAGCAAAAATTCCACTCCGTCACAATGAAGGGCAGCCCGAGGACTCGCTGCCTGGCGTTCTGGGCGATGAGGTTGTGGGTCTTCTTGTTCTTCAACATGGGCTTATTTTCAAAAATGCCCATTTCCGTGTAAGGCGAAGAGGAGGGATGATCCCAATACGAATGACGGTCCATATAGTCGTAGAGGGCATTCGACTGAATGTCTCCGATATGGTTTTCCCAATGGTTGCTGCCCGCGAGCAGACACTTTACCCCGAGCTCTTTCCTGAGGTAATCCGACATCTCCTTGAAGTAATCGTCCTGCAATTTTTTGAGAAACGCAAAGACCGTGGGGTCGGATTTTCGCATCAGCTCGCGGATGGGTTCGGCGGGCCGGGAGACTTGGGTGTCGCCGCACCACTTGGCAAACAACTCGTCCAGTTCCGCCTTGTAGGACGCTGGCATGTTTTCATAACCGTCGAACCAGAAGGTGGAGCCCTCATTAATCATGACAGTCATCGCAATCACCGGGTCTTCCGCCCACCGCAGCCCGTCATAGGGATTGACGTGATCGAAAAAAGATTTGGCGTAGCTTTTCTGCAAGTCGATCAAGCGGCGGTTAAAGTGGGCCGCAACCGGCGCGCCGGGCGGTAGCTTTTCCCAGTCGCGCACGTTGTCCCCTTTCTTGAATTTGCGATAGACCATGAGGTCGAAATAAACATAGATGCCGCGCTTCTTGCACTCCGCGACAAAGTAATCGAGCCGGTCCAGCTTCTTCGGGTCAATGGTCAAAGTGCTGTCGGCGGAGGTTTCGAAAATGTTGTTGCCCCAGCTATTATCAAGGAATGGCAGACGCACCATGTTGCAGCCGCTCCGGCCGATCCATTCGGCAAAACGCTCCATGGCTGGCTGGTCCAGATCCACGATTTTCCAGCCAAGGTTCTCTCCCCAAAACCGGATCGGTTTGCCGCCGACGGTGAATTTCCCATTCTCGCCCCGAACAAAACCCTCCTTGCCCGCGGGCGACGGCCGCAACTTGGAATAATCCAACACCAGCGGGCGGGACGTATCCTCCGCCTCGATTTTAAGCGGCAACCAGCGGCTGGTATCGTTGCGCACACCTTCCTGCGCGGCCGGTTGCACGAGTTTCCCCTCCTTGTCGTAAGCTTTGACCTCCACCTGCCGGACAAAAAAGGTTCCCGTGGTTTTGAAAACGCTCGCCTGCACGGCAAGGGCGGACACCCCGGCCGGAACGGTCAATTCCTGCCGAAACGGAGTCCAGGCCGTCGATCTGGTTAAAGCGGCGGCGAGGTTTGGCGCAGCGCCCACCGTCGCGCCGTCCGCATTGAGAAACACCAGGCCAATCCTGCCCGCCTGCCAATCGTCCGGCCCTTTGGCAATGTCCCGGCTGCACGCTTAGCCGGTGAAAACAATTTTCGCCACTTCCGCCGGGTAGACTAATGAGCGGGTCAGAAAATTATACTGGGTCTCGGAGGCTTGAATTTTCAAACCATCCTTCCCCTCGGGACCGTTATTTTCACGACTCGCCTTCATCACCCAATTCGTTCCGTGCCAGCGACTGAGATCCGCCGCCAGGTCCTCGCCCTCTGCACTCCCTGTCTGGGCCGTGGCCGACGTATCTCTTAACGAAAGATTGGCTATGGAGAAGGAGGCTCCGGTCTTGTTGAAATTCGAAAAAACGAGGCTTCCGTTGGGCTCTTCTTCGCCTACGGTAAATTTGTAGCTCACTTCCTGCCAGTCTGCGGCGACCTTCACATATTGCGGGTCGCAGCCCGGGATCGGCCCCCACGGTTCATGGTTTTGCGAGAGGCCCACCGTCAATCCATCGATATTGGAGCCCTTGATGGAAAAGCTGAGTTGATAGGTTTTCCCGGCACTGCATTTAATCCCCGTCTGCGAGAGGTTGATGTGCCAGCCTTCGCCGCTTTTGCTCGCCGCAACAACTGCCACGCTCAGAACGGTCTTTCTATCGGCGCTGTTGTTGATCGATAGCGTTGCCACAGCTCCGTCGCGTTGCCCTAAAACCCACGGCTCGGAGATCGTCAGTTGAAGGCCGCCCGGTTGCCAGGATTTAAGGAGTTCAGGGCCGCCATCGGCACTGGAAGTCCACGCGAAGGCAAGCCAGGCAAATGCAATTAGGCAGGTTTTAGTATGAAACCGTAACATGAGGGGAGGAGGTGGGATAAAGGGAAACTATAATGTTTTGAAAGGCCGGAAACCAGGGGAGTTTTGTGCAAAAAAAGAGCCCGCTCCATGGCTGGAACGGGCTCCTTTTCGGGGTAGGGCTTGGGAAACCTAAATGCGTGCGCCCACCTGCGGTTGCGGCTGTGGCTTGGCGGTGGCGGGGGTCACCAGCGGAAGATTGCGGTGACGGGCCAGGGTGAGCACCAAGGTGGGGTCCTCGGCGCGGTATTGATGCAGCTTGTTGCGCAGGGTGCGGACGCTGATTTTTAAAAGACCGGCGGCGCGCGTGCGATTCTGGTTGGTAATTTCCAGCGCGCGGAGCACTTGCCGTTTTTCCATTTCTTCCAACGTCAGGAGCGGTTCGGCGGCGGCGCTTTGCGGCGCTTCGCCGGGGTGTTGGCCCGCAACCGGAGGGGTTGCGCCGCGCCGCGCGTTGAGCCAGCCGAAGGCTTCCGCGTCCATGCGGCTGCCGCCGTCGGAGAGCATCGCGGCCCGCTCGAGCACGTTTTCCAGTTCGCGGACGTTGCCGGGCCACGAATAGGCCATCAGGTGGCGCAAGGCTTCTTCGGAGATGCCGGCGGGCTTGTTGCCGGAACGGACGCCGCCGCGCTCCAGCCAGTCCGAAGCGATCAACGGCAGGTCGGCGATGTGCTCGCGCAGCGGCGGCACACGCAAAACCGAGGCGCCGAGGTATTCCTTAAGCTCCGGGAGGAAAGCGCCGCGCGTGACGCAGTCAGCGAGGTCGTGACGGCTGGTCGCGATGACGCGGATATCCATGGCAATGCGCTGTTCGCTTCCCAGCCGCGTCCACGTGCGCGTCTTGAAGGCTTCGAGCAATTTGACCTGGATGCACGGCGGCAGTTCGCCGACTTCGTCGAGCACCAACGTGCCGCCTTGGGCCAGTTCGAGCCGCCCGCCTTTGAGCACGCGATGGCCGCCCGCTTCCGCGCACGTTTCGGTGATGCGGCCAAAAAGTTCGTTTTCCAGGGAGATCTCGTCGGAACCGGCGCAGTTAACGCGCACAAGGGGCTCGCTGGCGCGCGGGCTGGCGCGGTGGATCATTCCGGCCACCCGGCATTTGCCTGTGCCTTGTTCGCCAATAATGAGGATGGGGCCGCTGCCGCCCGCCGTTTGAACCACTAGGGAGCGCAGGTGGCGGAGCCCAGCGGTGTCGCCGATGATTTCCCGCTCGCAGCAAAGTTCCCGCTCCAGGTAATGCCGCACCTGGAGGCTGTGGCGGAAGGCGGCCGCGCGCTCCATGGCGACTCGCAGAGCTTCCATGGAATACGGCTTGCTCAAATAATCGAAAGCCCCCGCTCGCATGCAGCGGACGACGGCTTCCCCCGTGCTGTTGCCGCTCAAGATGAGCGCGACCGGCGGCAAATCCATCTTGGCGGCGCGCGCAAGCAGATCGCTTCCACAGCCGTCGGGCAGGTCGAGGTCCACCAGCAGCAAGTCAAAATATTCCTGCTTCAACAGACGGTCCGCTTCGGCGAGCGTCCCGGCTGTTGCCACCGAGTATTGTTGCGAGCGCAGGAAGGCTTCAAGCACTCTGCGGCCCGACGGTTCATCGTCGACGATTAGGATTTTCTCAAAATTCATGAGGCGGCCAGAATACCCCTCCTGGAATGCGGCACAATCGGGCGGCGGCACGTTTAGCGCGTGAGCCTTTCCCTGAAAACGGCGCTGCCCGAAACCAGCGGGGGCTGAAAACAAGCGGGGACGGTTGGACGCAAATCAACGCATGTTTGTACGACGTTTTGATAACTCCTTGATATACGCCATGCGTGTTTGTACGCAGCAAAATCGGACAATCTTGACATCCCCCAGCGCAAATAGACAGTAGCTCAACTCTCTGATGAGTTTGACCGCCTGAATGAGCCCTATTCCTTCGCGAAAAAAAACAAAAACTTCCCGCTTTTCCGCCACTACGGGCTCCGCGGCTATTGGGAAAAAACTGCCGACTTCTCCCCCCAAAAAAACCAAGAAAAAAAGCGGCGGCAAAAGGGTGTGTAAAATCATGCCCGCCGAAAAACGGCGCATCTACTCGGCATTGCTCGATGGCATTCCCTACCCGGCTTGGTTGAAGGATTCCAACGCCGTTTTTCTGGCTGTGAACCAGGCTTGGGTAAAGCTTTTTAACCACACCCGCGAGGAAGTGGTGGGCCGGAACGCCGCCGAAGTTTTTGGCGGAGAGCTTGGCAAAAAAATCCATCAACAAAACCTCGATACGATTCGCAAGGGCATCACCCAACATTTCGAAGAATGCTTCGAGATCGGCGGCAGGCGCGTGTGGGTCGATACGGTGCTCTCGCCCTATAGCGACGGCGGCAAGGTGGGCACGATGGGGATGACACGCAATATTACTGAGAAAAAGCAGATGGAGGAACGCTTCCTGCGCACGCAGCGCATGGAAAGCCTGGGGGCGCTGGTCGGCGGCATCGCGCACGATTTGAATAACATTCTGGGCCCGATCTTGATGGCGGCTTCCATGCTGGAGGAAAACGTGAAGCAGGACGCCAACCGCGAACTGGTGGCGATCGTGAAGGAAGCGGCCCAGCGCGGCGCGGAGATCGTTAGCCAGGTGCTCGCTTTCGCCCGCGGCACGCGGACCCAGCGCAAGCCGCTGGAACCGAAACTCCTCGTCCGGCAGATGGGGCGCATTCTGCAAAAGGTGATGCCCAAATCGATCGAATTTTCCACCGATCTGGCGGATGACTTATCCAATATTACCGGCGACGCAACACAACTTCACCAGGTATTTATGAACCTCTGCGTGAACGCCCGCGACGCGATGCCTTGCGGCGGCAGGTTGACGCTGCGCGGCCGCAACGCTTTCGTGGACGAGGCGATGGCGACCCGTTACCCAGAGGCGCTGTCGGGACATTACGTGTGCGTCACCGTGGCCGATACGGGCGTGGGCATTCCGGAGGAAATCCGCGAAAAAATCTACGATCCTTTTTTCACCACCAAAGAGGTGGGCAAAGGCACGGGGCTCGGCCTTTCGACGGCGCTGGCCATCGTGAAAAATCACGGTGGCTTCGTGACGCTGGACTCCGAGGTGGGCAAGGGTTCCTTATTTTCGGTTTACCTGCCCGCGACGGAACACCCCCTGCTCCCGGAAAACCCGAAGGCGCAGACGGCGCTGCCGGGGGGCAACGGAGAATTGATTCTGGTGGTGGACGACGAGTTGCCCATCTGCAAAATGGTGGAGGCCATCCTGCAAAAAAAAGGTTACCGGGTGCTCACTGCCTTGAGCGGGCGCGAGGCGCTGCGGCTCTTCGCGGCGCAACGGGGCAAGATTCGCGCGGTGCTCAGCGATCTGGCCATGCCGGAAATGAGCGGCGCGGATCTCATCAAGGCGCTGCTGGCCAAAGAGCCCTCGCTGCCGGTGATCGCCTCCACGGGCCAATCCAGCGAGCAGCGTTACCAGGCTTTGGCGGGGCTGAACGTGAAGTGGCGGCTCTCCAAACCCTACGGCGCGCTGCAACTCCTGAGCGTGGTGGCCGAGGCCGTGGCGCAGCGCCCATTATAAAACGTTGACAGCATGCCCCCGGGGAAGTCCACACTCGCTGGATGTTACCGAAGATTCGCCAGCCCCTGGCCCTCCACGCGCTCTGCGCTGTGGGCGGCATCGTGGCGGCGGATCAATGGCCTTGGGTAAACTTTCGCCTTTGGCCGTGGGCGGCGGCGCTGGGCGCGCTGTTGTGGCTGGCCTGGGCCTGGCCCTTGCGGCGCTTGCGGACGGGCCGCTGGTGCGCGGGGGCGGCGGCGACGTTCTGCCTTTTCTTCGCGTGGCATGGGTACCTGCTCACAGACGGCCCCGGCGCGGCGCTCGCGGCGCAAGTGCCCGCGGAGGGCCGCGTGGCAAAGGTGGTCGGCGTCGTGGACAATGAGCCCGAGGTGAACAAGCTCATCCGGCTGCGGCTGGAAACTCTCGGGTTTGATGAGAACTCGGCCACTCCCTCGCACGCCCAAGTGCTGGTGCGTTGGAAAAATGGCGGGCCGCTGCGGTATGGGGACCGCGTGGAAATCGCGGGCGACCTGCACCGCATCCCGCCGGTGCGCAACCCGGGCGTTTTCGACGGCCCTGAGTACTGGCGCTCGCAGGGGATTACCTGCGAACTGCGCGTGCGCTACGGCAACGACGTGCGCGTGCTCGAGTCCGGCTGCGGGCGGCCGTTCGTGGCGCGTGCCATCGCGCTGCGCCATTGGCTGGAAGGGGTGCTGACGCTGGACCTTGAGGATTCGCCGGAAATCGCGGCGCTCATCCGCAGCATGGTGCTGGGGGTGCAGGGGGATTCCATGGAAGAGACGCGCGAGCTTTTCCAATACACCGGCACGATGCACTTGTTCGCGGTGAGCGGCATGAACGTGGCGATGCTCTTTGAAATCGTGACGGTGCTTTTGCTGACGGCGGGAGTTTCCAGGCGCGCCGCCGCCGTGGCCGCCGTGCCGCTGCTATGGGCTTTTTGTTACGCCACGGGCCTCACGCCCAGCAGCCTGCGCGCGACAGTGATGGCCACGATTTATTGCGGCGGGCTGCTGACCAACCGCTTCGCCTTATCCTGGAATATGCTGGGCGCGTCGGCGCTGGCGCTGCTGGCGTGGAACCCGGGAACACTCTTCACCAGCGGCTTCCAGCTTTCGTTTTTGATGGTGGCCTTTTTGCTCCTTTTCTCGCCCGCGATTCGGCGCTGGTGCGCCGACTTGACCAAATCGGACCCGCTGATCCCGCCGCCGCTTTACACCGGCTGGCTAAGGGCGCGCACCAGCGTCGCGAAAGGGCTCACGGAGGCAGTGGTGGTCTCCGGCATCGCCTGGATCGGCTCCACGCCGCTGATGATCCGCTATTTTCATCTTTGGTCGCCTTCCACGGTTCCGGCGAACATCGTGGCGGCTTTCCTGACGTGGCTGATGCTGGTGCTGGGCCTGGCTTCCGTGGCGGCGGGGCTGGTGTGGCGCGGGGCCGCCGTGGTGTTCAATAACGCGAACTGGCTGGTGGCCAAAGGGCTGCTGGGGTTCGTTTCGAGCATGGCGAGCTTGCCGTACAGCCATCTCTTCGTGGAATCGCCGCCCTGGAAAACGGCGGCGTATTGCACGGTGGAGGTGCTGGATATCCCCGGCGGCGCAGCGACGCATTTGCGGATCGAGCCGCATCCCCTGCCCCGCCGGGATTGGCTCATCGATTGCGGTGGCGCGGCGGCGGAAACTTACACGGTGAGCCCGTACCTGCGCAGCCAGGGGGTGAACCGGCTCGACGGCCTGCTGCTCACGCACGGGGATACGCAGCACATCGGCGGAGCGGCGCGCCTGTTGCTGGAGTTGCCCGTGGAGGAGGTGGTCGATTCCCCGTTGCGCGATCGTTCCCCTTCCCGCAAGGCGCTCCATGCGGCGCTGGAGCGCACCGGGCGGGGCAAGGCGCTGGTGTGCCGGGGCGATGCGCTGACGCTGGCCCCCGGGGTGAAATTGACGGTCCTCTTTCCGCCGGAAACCCTGGAGGCAAGCCGCGCGGACGACAAGGCGCTGGTGCTGCGCCTGGACGCCTGCGGACGGCGCTTTTTGTTTTCGTCGGACGCCGGGTTTCGCACGGAAAGCTGGCTCTTGGAAAACGCGCCGCCGGAGGAACTGCGCTGCGACGCGTGGATCAAGCAGGCGCACGCGGGCGATCTCTCGGGCACGCCGGAGTTTCTGGAAGCCGTGAGGCCCGCGCTGATCGTGGCCTCGGGCGCCGCGTTTCCGCCGGAGGAGCGGATTAATGAGGAGTGGGCGCGCGACGTTGAAAACCGCCACATCCGGCTGCTGCGGCAGGACCGCGCCGGAGCGGTGCGGATCACGCTGGACCCGCGCGGAAATTGGGAGGCCCGGCCGTTTCTCTCGGGCACGGAATGAGCTTTCGTGCGAGCGTGTTTTGAGGTTAGTTAAACCCATGCCATACGACGACCTCGAAGCGAAACTGCTGGAGTGGATGGGCCTTCCGCCGGAAGCGCCGCAGCCGGACTTCAACGCACTGGCGCTGGAAATTTACCGCTTCCAGCTTGAAGCCAACGCGCCCTATGGGCCGTTCTGCCGTTCGCAAAAAGCGGGGGCGAACCTGCGCCGCTGGCAGCAGATTCCCGCAGTGCCAACAAGCGCCTTCCGCCACGCGGCGCTGCGCAGTTTCGCGGCAAACCGAACGGCGGCGACGTTCCATACCAGCGGGACGACGGGCGAGGGCCACGGCAGCCACCACTTTCTCTCCACGCGGCTTTACGACGCCTCCATTCTCGCAGCGTGGCGGCGGCTTGGGCTCCCGGCGCACCCGCAGGTGATCCTGACGCCCCGGCCCGGCGACGCGCCCCACTCCTCGCTTTCGCACATGATGGGGGTGCTTGCGGCACTGGGGCCGCAGACCTGGGCGATTGACGCCGGGGGCGCCCTGGACGTGGACGCCATCCGCTGCGCCGCCGAGGCCGGACCGGTGTTAATGCTGGGAACGGCGCTGGCGTTTTTGCATTTGATGGAACGCCTGGGCGAGGACCGCATTGCGCTGGCCCCCGGGAGCGTGGCGATGGAAACCGGAGGGTATAAGGGCACGGGGCGCTCGCTCACCAAGGCGGAGCTTTACGGAAAAATGAATGCCACCTTCGGCCTGGAAGAGGGAGCGATTCTCAACGAATACAGCATGACGGAACTGAGTTCCCAATGGTACACGCGGGGCTTGGGCGCGCCGCATTGCGGCCCTGCCTGGACACGTGCGCTGGTGGTGGACCCTGAGAGCGGCGAGGAAGTGGAGGACGGCGAGCGCGGGATGTTGCGCCTCTTCGACCTGGCCAACCTCGGCTCGGTGACGGCCATCCAGACGCAGGACCTCGCGGTGCGCCGGGGCGCGGATTTCGAGTTGCTCGGGCGCGACCCGAACGCCATCCCGCGCGGCTGTTCGCGCTCCGCGGACGAGCTGCTTTCGAATGAATTATAGCGCAGCGGCTTCGGCTGTGGTGGTCTGCATGGCCAAAAGTTTCTGATAACACTCAAGCATACTTCCGCCCATGCCGCCCGGGGTCATGCCCAGCGCCCGCTGCCTGGCCCGCTGGCCGAGTTCCTCGCGCAGCGCGACATCACGAGTCAGCTTTTCCAGCGCGGCCCCGAATTTGCATTCGTCGTTGGCGGGGGCGAAAAGCGCGGCATCGCCCCAGGTTTCGCGCAGGCACGGGATGTCCCCCAGCACGAGCGCGCAGCCGCAGAGGGCGGCTTTGATGGGCTCGAAGCCGAACGGTTCATAGCGGCTCGGGAAAGCGAAGATGGCGGCTTGCGCGCGAAGCGAAGCGGCTTCCCGCGCGCTGCTGAGGGTGCGGAGCGCGGCGAAGGTGCCGACGCCCGCGGTATAGACCGGCCACGAAAGACGGCGCGCGGCGGCGTCCAGCGTTTCGAGGGCCAGCGCGCCGGGTTCGGCGGCGGCAGGGCAAAAAACGATGTCCCGCTTTTCCAAAGGCTGGAAACGCGCCGCGTCCAGGCCGTGCGGCACTTTGCGAAATTCCGGGAACCGCGAGATGATGCCGCGATGCAGCAGCTTGGGAATGGGAGCGTAAAGGGCCGAGAGGGAGCCGAACATCGCGCGGGTGGATGCGGTGACCATGTTCGCGCCGCGCACCCCGGCGGCCACTTCGGCATGATAACGCGTCCACGAACGCGGGGATTGCTCCCCATGGACTGCCTGCCAGGCTGAGAGCACGCAGCCGTGCAGCGCAATCAAGACCGGCGCCGTCCACGGCAGCGAGCCGTGGCAGTAGTGGTTGAGGTGGACGACCTGCGGGGTAAATTCTTCCTCCAATTCGAGCAGCCAATCCCCCGTGCGCGCCACGTCCCGCCACGGGTCTTGCATCCATTCGGCGGCGTAGGGCCGGAAGCGGAGTTGGCAATTGTCGAGTCGCGCCGCCGCCTGCCGCTGCTCCGAGGTCAGCTCCGGCCCCATCGCGGCGAGCAGAACGGAGGCCGTGGGAAGGGCGCGGATCAATTCCATGGCGTAGGTCCAGAGGCCGGGCCTGCCGTCGGCGGTCATCAAAATTCGCAGGGGGGCGGAAATTTCCATGGCACGCAATGGCTCAAAGGTAAACCAGGGCTTTCATAAACCCGGCGGGGCGGGCGCAAGCCAGGCGCAGGGCGTCGTCCAGGCGGCCCAGGGAAAAGCGGTGCGTATAAAGCGGCCCGGGTTTCAAAAGGCCACACTCGACGGCGGCCACAGCTTCCTTGAGCCCTTCGCGCAGCACGGCCAGCGACGGTTCGTGAGCGTTAATGACATCCAGGCCGCGGCTGTTCCAAAGCCCCATATCCACCTGCCGGGGACCGCCCCGGTGCGTTCCCGCGATGACCAGCCGCCCGCGGTCGCGCGTCACTTCTCCGGCGAGATCCAGCCCGCGCTGGGTGCCGGTGGCCTCGATGGCGATGTCGAAAAGACGGCCTCCATTGAGTTCCCGCGCGGTTTCCAAACTCACGGCGTCGGCTTCCGGCTCTTTCAAGAGGACGGCGGCAGCGGCACCAAGCTGACGGGCGATGCGGAGCGCGCAGGACCTTCTGCCCACGGCCACGACATGGGCCTGAGCCAGCACGGCAAGCTGCGTAACCAACGCCCCGAGAAAACCGAAGCCGATCACGGCGACCGTTTGCCCTTCTTCGATAAAACTGCGACGGAACACGTTGACCGCGCCACCCAAAGCGCGGGCCGGAAATGGCTCGTCATCCAGGCTTTCAGGCAAGGCAATGACGCCCCCGGCCTCGGCCACGGCGTATTCGGCGAACCCGGCCCGGGTCAATAAACCCACCCGCTGGCCCGGCTCGATGCCCATAACCCCCTCGCCCACGGCGGTCACACGGCCCCAGGCTTCGTCGCCCGGCGCGCCCGGCGCAAGCGGAAACTCAACCTCCGCATTGGCGCGTCCTTCCCATGCCGCCACGCTCGCGGCGCAAACCCCGCAGCCTTCCAGGCGCACGCAAACCTGCCCGGCCCCGGGTTCCGGCACCGGCACTTCGCGAATTTCGAGGTGCCCGGGACGGCTTATCACCGCGGCGGCCATCGTGGCGCAACCCGTTCGGCCAGAGGAAAGTAGGGGATGGGAAGAACTCATACTTTGCTTCCCTATCGGATGAACGCGCCGGGGGTGCCGTAACAAAATGCAAAAACGGCCCGCCAGATTCCCTTAACGGCGGGGCGGACTTCCCCTCGCACCACATCGGGGAATGGCAACAGGCCGTTCATGGGAGAATATCCATCGCGGCCACTGACGGAAGGTTTTGCCCAAGCGAACTCACGAAAGCATGACCGTTTGGAGCGTGGAAACGGACCAGTCTTTCAAGACACTTTGAACGCGGCGTTTGTTGAGGGTTCTTTAACCACCTCTCCCGTGATTGCTTCAAGCTAGACCGTCCAACACTTCCTATAACTTTCGCCGCAGTGAGTGAATAGTAGCGATAAGTGAGTCCACCAGTGCTCGTCCATAAAGGGCCGAGTTCCAAAACCGATTCGTTAGAATCGGTCTATTCGGTTTACACTCCCACGTTGTTGCATCTCCCCAATTAAAGGCTGCCTGTCCTACTGTGGCTGTGCGCCCGCCGTAAATTGGCCCATTGAAAGATCGCCCTGTTGCGGAATTAGCAGAACCTGATTACTTCCACTTGCCACGATGGTGTTGGTGTTTCTGTCCAAGGTTCCCATAACAACGACAGCACCGGTAATTTTTGTCGTTCCTGATAAGGCCATGTCGTTTGCCGTTGTACCGGAAGTAAGATATCCACAGTCATTTGTGAATGCTGATAGCTGCGTTGGCCTGTTAGTTATTTTCGAGTAGTCAAGCGTACCACTCAAAGCCGAGGCTGTTCCGCTAAGCTGCGCAAACGCTGCTGTCCCGGCTGAAGTGATATATCCGGCTCCATTCGTGAGCTGCTGAGTATCATTAGGGATGGCAGATAAAAGGCCCGGCACTTGATTGGGAGAAATTGTGCCGGAAATGGTAAGCGCGGTGCCGCTTGTCACGATATTTTTTATGGTGTTGCTAGCGGAAAGAATCGTTCCATCTGGGAGTGCAAGAGCACCCGTATTGGAAAGGGCTAGATTTCCAGCGATCCTAGCACTTCCATTCACATCCAATTTAGCATTGGGGGTTGCCGTCCCAATCCCAACATTTCCTGATCTTGTAATTCTAAATGTTTCTACCCATGTTCCCGACCAAGATCCCGAGGTCACAAATCTTAAGTCGTAACCATATACACCGAAGTCATAAGCATTATCCGTTGTCCTTACAAAGGCCACGACGGGGAGAGAACCAACTGCGGACCCGGATATTAGAAAACCACCCACGTAAGCGTTTGCAAAAGTCGTAAACTTTCCACCCCCACCATAATTAACCATAGAACAAAGGGTGGATACAAGGGCCGAGCCGTCATAAGAAATACCTGCCAATTTATTACCAGCGGCGTTTTGCCATTGCTGTAAATCTGCGGTTTGGGAATCGGCGGCTCTGATAATCTGACCTATTCTTGAAGAGGTGGTGTTAATCTGAAGCTTGGCTCCTGGAGATGTGACGCCAATCCCAACCTCTCCATTCACAATGGATACCCCGGCAGTGGCTGAGAGGTAAAGCGCATCAGTTTGAGCCCGTGTCACAAGATTGCTGCCATTGGCGGTCACTGATCCGGAAATATTCAGGCTGCCATTGATTGTCTCTGTTCCGTTGATGGTTGTATTTGCTAAAATCGTTTCGTTTGTCCCTCCATTCATTATATACCTGATATCAGCCATCCGTTGTGTCAGGACACCCGCAGAACCTCCTTGCCCATTCGGATCAAGTACGAGTTGGGAGGAATTATTCGGATCCGTTCCGGTCAAAATTAAGCGGTTTGCCGCGTCAATAACCATAACATTAGCCGCACTGCCCGATTCCGCAATTCGCTGCCATCTCCAAGCTGCGCTGGATCGAGTGAGAACCTGAGTTATGTTTGAATTTGCGCCGCTAGTTCCATCGTTGTAGAGAAGCGTCCATCCGGGCTGACTTAAGTTATTTGACCAAGCTCCGAGATAGAGTGTATTTCCCAAGATGTCGGCGGTTCCACCAACAACGAGATCCCCCATCGAACCCGAAGCTATGGATGCGGCATTTGAGACAAGCGTGTTAATGGCGCCCGTGCCGGTGACACTCAGACTGGAAAGGGAAAGCTCCTGTCCAAAGGACCGCCACCCGCTACAAATGAGGGAAGAAGAAGCACACAGCAGCAAGAAGAAGGTTTGTTTTCTCATAAGTCCTTAAGGGGTGTTTTTACTTAACGATGTCATCCGGCAGCCTCTCATGGCCCGAACAACGGCAATCCACCAAATCCAACGAAATCAAATTTATGCTGATCGTTCCTGAAATTCAAAACTTTTCTCCAGGCTTTGCTTTGGATACGACACCATCATATTATGTCCTTTCGCAGATCGCTTTTTTAGGCCGAGAACCAAATTTTCCCGCCTATTGACTCCGAAGAAATTTTGACGACTCGGACGGTGGGTGCTGTTTGTCAGATATCAAATCATATCGGGTAAAGAGTTTTGCGCTTCTTGCCACTCGATGACGAATATTCCACCCGATGCTTACGCAAAAACAGCAAAGATCGTCGGCTCCGTCCACACCAAAAGCGCAAGTTCGTCCAAAGCGCGCTTCTGCTAGAAAGCGAGAAGAAGCATCGCTCTATTTCCAGGCTTTTCACGAATAGCAAGCCGGTTTCGCGCTGTGCGAAGAATGGCGACCCTAACGAGATTCGAACTCGTGTCCCCGCCGTGAAAGGGCGGTGTCCTAGGCCACTGGACGATAGGGTCACTTGTTGGTGGGGCGCTGAATATGCAGGGCCGGGGCCGCTCGCGCAAGCGCAAATTATAAAAAATTTCCGCCCACCCCGGCGGGGCTTGGTTCAACCCCGCCTCACACCGTAAAAAATCCGTTTTATCGGTACGGATCGACGATCTCCACTTTGCACCGGAGGTCGCGCGAGGAGACGCCCGCTTCCAGGGTGAACACGCCCGCATCCACGGTCCAGCCTTGCGTGGCCGGGTTCCAATAGGCAAAGGCGCGCCGATCCAGCGTCATGTCCACAGTCTCGCTTTGGCCCGGCTGGAGGAAGACTTTGCGGAAGGCTTTGAGTTCCCGCAGCGGACGCTCCAGCGCGCATTGCCGCTGGCCCACGTAGAGTTGCACGACTTCCGCCCCCGCACGCGCGCCGGTGTTGGTCAGTTGCACGGTAACGCGCACCGAATCCCCCGTTTTTTCCGCGCGCAGGTTGGATAACTCGAAGGTGGTGTAGCTGAGGCCGTGGCCGAAGGGGAAGAGCGGCTCGATGCCCTTGGCGTCCGCCCAGCGGTAGCCGACCAGGACGCCCTCTTTATAGCGGCAGGCTTCGAAGTGGTAATCGTCGAGCGCATGGGCAGGCGAATCCGCGAGGCGCTTGGGGAAGGTGACGGGCAGTTTGCCCGACGGGTTGACGGCGCCGAGCAGCACGTCGGCGATGGCGTTGCCGCTTTCCATGCCCGCGTACCACATTTCCACAATGGCGGAGGCTTGGTCGGCCCACGGCATTTCGACGGGGCTGCCGGAGACGAGGATGACGGCGGTTTTGGGGTTGGCTGCCAGCACGGCGGCGAGAAGTTCGTTCTGGCCGTCGTGGAGAGCCATATCGACGCGATCTGATCCTTCCGAATCATACTGGTGATTCAGGCCGCCAAAGAAGAGGACGGCATCGGCGGCTTTCGCGGCGGCGATGATCGCGGCGGTGTCCCCACCCTGCTTGCGTTCGACCCACGGCGGAATCCAGCCCAGCTTGACGCGGACTTGTTCGCTGGCGGGTTTGAGGGCAACGGCGAGGTGATAGGTCTTGCCGGGCTCCAGTTCGACGGTGCGCTCCAGAATGTCGGAGCCGTTGTCGTTTTCCCAGCGCAGGATGAGGCTGCGGCCGTCGAGTTCGAGGCTGGCGTGGTGCGTACCTTCGAGAACGAAGGTGTACGCGCCCGCTTGCGGGACGGTGAGCGTGGTTTCCCAGCGGACGGAGTAATCGGTGCCGCGCAAGGAGGGGAACGGCGCGCCGCCGCTCCAGTTGAAGTCGATATCGGCGTCGGCGCGGGTGTGATCCGCCGGGGAGCGCATCCAGCAACCTTCTCGGTCGGTGTAGAAAAAGGCTTTCCAGCCGTGAGTGCCCGCGCCTTCGTCGGCGGTGCCGAGGTATTCGGCTTTGATGGGTTCGGAGGCGTTTTCCTGCGAGGGATAACCGCGGAAATGCTGGATTTCGACGTTGCTCCCGAGCTTGGCACGGAGCCCTTCGAGCGGCGAGACTTCATAGAGCGCCTTGACGGCGGCGCTGGCTCCGCCCAGGGCGTGTTTTTCGGTGGCATTGTCGCCGATGACGACGAGGCGGCGCAGGCTCGCGGCGTCCAGAGGCAGCAGAGCGCCTTCGTTTTTCAAGAGCACAATGCCTTCGCGGGCGATTTCGAGCGCGGCTTGCTGGTGGCGCCGGGTGTTGCGCTCGCCGGGTTTACGGTCTTTGCGGAACATGCCGCTGCGCCACATGAGGCGCAGAACGCGGCGGGCTTTGTCGGTGGCCAGGGCTTCGTCGAGTTCCCCTCGCCGGATGGCTTCCAGGAACGGGCGCGCGAGGTAGTAGTCCTCATACGAACTGGAGGTGCCCATTTCGATGTCCATGCCGTTTTGGGCGGCTTCCGTGGTGTCGTGCACCCCGGCCCAATCGGAAATGTAGCAGCCTTCAAAGCCCCACTCGCCTTTGAGGATGTCGTTAACCAAGTGGGCGTTGTGGCAGCAGTGCTGGCCGTGAAATTTGTTGTAAGCGCCCATGAACGAGAGCGCCTTGCCTTTGACGACGGCGGCTTCGTAGCCGGGCAGGTAGATTTCCCGCAGGGTGCGCTCGTCCATTTGCACATCCACCCCGTTGCGGTTCATTTCCTGGCTGTTGGCGGCGTAATGCTTGACGCAGGCGGCCACGTCCTGACTCTGGACGCCCTCCACTTCGGGCGCGACCAGCTCGGCGATGAGGCACGGGTCTTCGCTGTAGTACTCCCAGTTGCGGCCGCAAAGGGGCGTGCGCATGATGTTGATGCCGGGGCCGAGAATGATGTCCTTGCCGCGCTCGCGGGCTTCCGCGCCGAGCACTTCGCCGTACTTGCGGGCCATGGCGGGGTTCCAGGTGGAGGCCAGCGCGACCCCGGCGGGCAGGTTGGTGGCGTAGTCGGTTTCCGTTTCCACGAAGTCCCAGCTATCGCGGCAGATTTCCCGCCGAACGCCGTGCGGGCCGTCGGACATGGTGAGCGTGGGGATATTCAGCCGCTCGATGGCGGCGACGGTAAACTTGGTGGCCGCGTGGCAGAGGGAGACTTTCTCCTCCAGCGTCATTTGGGAAAGCAGGCCTTCGATAAACTGAGATTCTTCTGTCATAAGGTGGCGAAAAATGGAAACGGGCAGGAATCCTGCACTGGAAAAACGCTGGGGTATATAAAAATTGGCGGCCCGGTGTCAATTAATGCCTGGAGTTGCTCATTTTGACTTTGACACGATGAGAGCACCGGGAAGACTAGCGCCTCCAAGCCATGACAGCGCCCCTCACCCTCAACGAGTCTTTGGAATCGCAAATCCCCGCCCCCATCAAGCAAGCCAAGTGGATCTGGCCCGGCCCGGAGTGCTGGGATCTCTGCAACTGCTATGCGCTCTTCCGCAAGGAGTTCACGCTGGAGGGCGTGCCCGCGAAAGCGCCGCTATACATCACCGCGGACCAGTCCTATCGCCTTTACATCAACGGCGAATATGTGATGGGCGGCCCGGCCCGGGGTTTTCAATCCCACTGGCCTTATGACGAGATCGACGCCGCGCCGTTTTTGCGCCCGGGCACTAACCTGCTCGCCGTGCGCGCCTTTAACCCCGGCACCAGCAATTTCCAGTACATTTCCGCGGGCAATGCCGGGCTGCTCGCCGCCCTGGACCTGGGGGACCGGGTCATCGCGACCGACAACACGTGGCTTTGCCGCAGGCAGGAGGGCGTGCGCAAAGATACCATTCCAGTGAGCGTGCAAATCGGTTTTCTCCAGGAACACATCGACCTGCGGGTGGAAGATCCCCGTTGGGCCGAACCGGCCAAACCGGAGGGCACATGGAAAGAAGCGAACGCCCGCCCCGTCTGGAACGTGATGCCGTGGCCCACGCTGGAGCCCAGGAATATCCCGCAAATGGAGGAAAAGTGGTGGACTCCGGCGGCGGTGATCGGCGAGCGCAGCGGCACCAGCCAACCCGGTTACCTGGAGACCCGCGATGTCGTGTTGGCACGTAACGCTGAGGGTTATTTCTTTTCACCGGCTGAGGGGTTGGCCGACAAACTCCCCCTCGCGCCCAATTCGGCCGATCAGTTCACCAGTTACCTCCTCGACTTCGGCAAAACGGTGTTCGGCTGCGTCAGCCTTTCGCTCGACGGAACCCAGGGAGGCGAGGTCGTGGATCTCTCCTATTTCGAAACCATCAGCGGGGGCCTTTCTCCCGACTATTCCCCTTCGTCGCTCAGCGTGACGGCGTTCGGTTCGAGAATGATCTGCCGCACGGGCTCCAACCGTCACGAGTTCTACCACCCCTATGGGTTCCGCTACCTCACGGTGACGGTGCGCAATGCCCGGGTGCCCCTCACTTTGGGGGTAGCCCTTCGCTGGAAAGGTTACCCCATCGAACGCAAGGGCAGCTTCCAAAGTTCCAACGAAGTGCTCAACGGCATCTGGGAAATCTGCGCCTGGACGCAGCAATGCTGCTCTCTGGACGCCTTTGTGGACACCCCCTGGCGCGAACAGGCCCAGTGGTGGGGCGACGCCCGGGTGCAGGCCAAGAACACGTTTTTCCTAAGCGGCGACGATGGGCTGATGAAGCGCGGCATCCACTGCATCGCTTCGCAGACCATCGACAACGGCCTCACATATTCCCACGCCCCCACATGCTGCCACGGCGGCATTTTGCCGGATTTCACGCTGATTTGGGTGATGACCCTCTGGGATCACTATTGGCAGACAGGGAATATTGAGCTGTTCCGCCGCTACAAAGAGGTGGTGTGGGGAGTGCTCGGCTATTTTGAACACCAAACCGACCCCAAGACGGGGCTGGTGAAATATGATCCGCGCTACTGGCTCTTCCTCGACTGGACGGAGATCTCCCGCGAGGGCTGCCCCGCGCTGCTGAGCCTGTGGCTGCTTTATACGCTGCAAAAAATGGAGGCGCTTTGCCAACTGGACGCCGACGCGGCGGGCGCCGAGCGCATGCGGGAATGGGCGGCACGCCTGGAGAAGGCGCTTGGGGCGCTAATCACCCCCGAGGGGCTGCTGGCCGACGGCTTCACGCCCGCCGGAGAGCGCGTGAACTACTGCTCAGTGCATTCGCAAACGCTCGCCATTTTGACGCGGCTGCCGGGGCTCGACCCCGAGGCGTTGCTGGCCAAGAGCCTTGTCCCCTTCATTCGCGAGGAAACCAAACCGCTCGTGCACCCCTCATCCTACTGGATCACCTACGTGTTCGACGTGCTCACCGAAAACGGTTATGGCCGGGAAGTGGTGGCCTATATCGAAAAACGCTGGG
This sequence comes from uncultured Chthoniobacteraceae bacterium, assembly GCA_964513965.1. Taxonomy (GTDB): domain Bacteria; phylum Verrucomicrobiota; class Verrucomicrobiia; order Chthoniobacterales; family Chthoniobacteraceae; genus UBA695. The sequence goes on along the minus strand of CAZEOO010000016.1, from coordinate 31,950 downwards.
CCCCAATGGTGGAACACGGGACGACGTGGGAGGACTTTGCGCCCAAACGCGGCGAGACGAGTTTCTCCCACGCCTGGTCGGCGCATCCGCTCTTCCACCTTGCCGAAACGGTGGGCGGCATCCGGCAAACCGCGCCGCAATGGACGCAAATCCGCTGGGAACCGGTGTTCGTGGGCGAAAACGCGGAGGTGCGCGTGCCCACGCCCCACGGGGTCATTTTTGCCGCGTGGAAAAAGGCGGGAGACAAGGCGGAGCTTTGCCTGGAATTGCCCACAGGCGTGGAGGCGGAAATCGCGCTTCCCGGCTCGACGGTGCAGAAAATCCGGGGCAAATGGAGCGGCGAAACGGCCCTTAAAGTTTGAGTTGATTTCGCCGGGGCCACCCCCTATCTATGGCGATGTGAAAACTGGATGCCTTGTTGCTCTCGCCGTCGCGGCTTTGATCGTCATTCTCGGCGCACTCACAGTGCGCGACTCTTATAACCGGCTCACGACGCTCTCCCAAGGCGTGGACGCCAAGTGGGCGCAAGTGCAGAACGTCTACCAGCGGCGCGCGGATTTGATCCCGAACCTCGTCAACACGGTCGCCGGGGCGGCCAATTTTGAGAAATCGACGCTGACAGAAGTGACGCAAGCCCGCGCTTCGGTGGGCAAGGTTCAAATTAACCCCAACACGGCCCCCACGGACCCGCAGCAATTGCGCCAGTTCGAGGCCGCCCAAGGCAGCCTGGGCAACGCTCTCTCACGATTGCTGGTGGTTTCCGAACGTTATCCCGAATTGAAAGCGAACTCGAACTTCCAGGCGCTGCAAAGCCAGTTGGAGGGGACCGAGAACCGCATCAGCGTGGAGCGCGGCCGCTTTAACGAAGCGGTGCAAAGCTACAACGTGGCGGTGCGCACGTTCCCCACGGTGATCTTCGCGGGCTGGTTCAATTTCCAACCCAAGCCGTACTTCGCCGCGAGCGCCGGGGCCGAGCAAGCGCCGAAGGTCGATTTCAATTTCGGCTCGCCCTCCGCCAGCCCCGCGAAATAACCGGGAAAAACCATCATGTTCCGCCGCAAGCACTCACGCTTCGGCCTTTGGCTTGCCCTGGGCTTGGTGCTCTTCGCGGCGATTGGGCTGCAACGGCTGAAAGCCGGAGAGGTCATCCCTCCCCCGCCCCAGGCTTATTTCAACGACTACGCCCATGTGACGCGGCCCGAAACCGCACAACGGCTGAACGCAAAATTGCGGGAATTTGAGCGGCAAACGTCCAACCAGATCGTGGTGGCCGTCTACCCGAAAATGCAGACGGATTCCTCCATCGAGGACTACACCGTGCGGATCGCCCATTCCTGGCACGTGGGGCAGCAGGGGCGCGACAACGGGGCCGTTCTTTTCGTGTTCATGCAGGACCGCAAAATGTTCATCCAGGTGGGCTACGGCCTGGAGGGCACGCTTACGGACTTCCTTTGCAGCCAGATCATCAACAATGAATTGAAGCCGAGATTCCGCGCCGGGGATTACGACGGCGGCTTTTACGCGGCGGTGAACGCGATGATCGCCGCCACGCAGGGGGAATACAAGGGCACCGGCAAGACGGTGGCGGACGCAAAGAGACAACAAGGATGGCAGCCCGGCGCAGGCTTCACTCTTTTCCTCTTCATCGCCCTCTTTGTGGTGTGGATTGTTTTCGTAAATATCATCCGATCTCGGGGCGGATGGGGTGGAGGCAGCGGCCTTAGCGGTGGCCCGATCATTTTCGGCGGCGGCGGTGGTGGCAGCAGCTTTGGTGGAGGAGACGGCGGCGGAGGTGGTTTCAGTGGAGGCGGCGGCGACTTTGGCGGCGGCGGCGCGGGAGGGAGTTGGTGATATGAAACCGAGGCACTTTCTTCAACAGTTGGATGACAAGCGCATCGCAGCGGCCATTGGCGAGGCCGAGCGGCACACTTCGGGCCAGATCCGCGTTTTCATCTCGCGCAAGACGGATGTGACCGACGCGCTTGAGCGGGCCAAGGCGCGTTTTATGGCGCTCGGCATGGACCAGACGCGCGACCGCAACGCCGTGCTCATTTACTTTGCCCCGCACACACATCAATACGCCGTCATTGGCGACACCGCCGTGCATGAACGCTGTGGCGACGCCTTTTGGCGGGAACTCGTCGCCACCATGGCCGGGGCACTGAAACGCGAGGCGTTCACCGAGGCGGTGATCCTGGCCGTGGAAAAATGCGGGGCGCTCCTGGCCGAGCATTTTCCGCCGCGCCCGGACGGCACGGATGAGCTGCCCAACGAAGTGGAGCGGGATTAGAGCAGACTCCCCTAAACTTCCACGTCGCCTTCGAACACGAAGTCCGCAGGGCCCATGAGGGTCACATTGCGGAACGCTCCCCGGCCCGCTTCCTCGAAGCCAACCGTCAGCGTGTCGCCGCCGAGCACTTGCACGGCCACGGGGCTCTTCGCGCCCGTCAATTCATGGAAAATAAGCGCGCTGGCGGTCACGCCGGTGCCGCAAGCCAGGGTTTCCCCTTCCACGCCGCGCTCGTAGGTGCGGATGGCCAGCGTCTGGGTGTCCAGCGGCTTGATGAAATTGGCGTTGGTGCCCTTCGGCGCGAACCGCTCGTGGTAGCGCAAGCCCGCGCCGTATTCCATGACGGGAACGGCGTCCAGATCCTCCACGACCACCACCGCATGCGGCACGCCGGTGTTGAGCGAATGGACGGTGAGCGTGGTTCCAGCCACGGGCAGCGATTCGCGCAAAAATAAATCCTTCGGCTCGCTCATGCCCAGGCGAACGTTGTCGCCCACAAACTCGGCGGAGATCACCCCGGCCTCGGTTTCGAAGCGAATGCGGTCGCTCCGGCCCGCAAGCCGCCCGGCGAACCGGGTGAAACAGCGCGCGCCATTGCCGCACATCTCCACTTCGCCGCCGTCCGCGTTGTAGTAGCGCATGCGAAAATCGGCGTCGCCACGGGCCGGTTCCACGGCGATCAGCCCGTCGGCCCCCACCCCGCGATGACGGTCGCAGAGCCGCGCGATGGTCTCGCGGCTCAGGCGGATTTTCCCTTCGCGGTTGTCGACCATCACGAAGTCGTTGCCCGCGCCGTTCATCTTGGTAAAGTGCAGCATCATAAATTTATCTCTTTTCAAAATATCACACGCGGCTCCGCGCGCCAAGCTGGCAATTCCGCCTTCCTTGCGTTGCGGCGGCGCGAAGGGTACGTTGGGAACCGCCGCATGAACTTTATCGACAAACTGGAACACCACTTCGGCCGCTTCGCCATTCCCGGGCTGGTGCGGCAGATCGTGGTGCTGAACGCCGTGGTCTATTTGCTGAGCCTCTGGAGCCCGGCAATGCTTCAATTCCTGGACTTGGACCCCGCCGCAATCCTTCACGGCCAGGTGTGGCGGCTGGTGACGTACATTTTCATCCCGAACTACGGCAGCGTTTTTGGGGCGCTCTTCGGGGCGCAGGGGCAAATGCTGGACATCCTCTTTAGCCTGCTTTTCCTCTGGTGGATCGGCGACGCGCTGGAGCAAACGTGGGGGGCGTTCCGGCTGAACCTCTTCTACCTCGTCGGGATGCTGGGCACGACGCTGGCGGCGTTTCTTTTCGGGGCGGATTTCTCCAACGGCATGCTGAACCTTTCGCTCTTCTTCGCATTCGCCTGGTTTTACCCGGAGATGCAGATGCTCTTCATCATCTTCCCCGTGAAGGTGAAGTGGATGGCCTGGTTCTTCGTGGCAACGGTGGCCTGGCAGGTCGTTTCGCTGCGAAGCTTCGCCTACGTGATGGCGCTTGCCGCCGCGCTGCTGAATTTTCTGCTGTTCTTCGGGGCGGAGATTTTCTCGAAAGCCCGCAACCGCCAGCGGGTGGAGCGGCGGCGCGCAACCTTCGAGCGCGCTTCGATCCCGGAGGAGGAGCCGCTGCACCGTTGCGCGGTTTGCCACCGCACGGACATTTCCAATCCTGAACTGGAATTCCGCGTGGCGGCCGACGGCAACGATTACTGTATGGAACACCTGGGCCAGGCGCGCGACTGACGGCCAGCCGGGGTTCCGCTTGTTCCGCTTTCGCCATGGGCTTTTTTTACACCGTTCTCGGAATACTCGCCGCCCTGGACGCCGCGGTTTGGGGGCTCTTTGTGCGAAAAGTGGCGCGGCTGGCTTCGTGGCCGCTGCGGGCGGCGTTCCATGCGTTCTTCGCGCTGCAACTCGGCGGGGTCGGGCTCATTTTGTGGTCGGCGCACGTGCCGGGGATGTCCCATCGGCTTCCGGTGCCGCTGCTTTACGTGGTTTATATCTGGCATCTGCTCCTGGCCCCGCTTTTCCTGGCGGCGGGGTTGCTGGGGCTGACCGGCGAAGGGGTCCTGGGGGTGTTTCGCGCTATTTTCCGGAGACGCAGGCGGGAATCGGAGCCGATTTTGGAAAACGCAAGCGGCATTTCGCGGCGGCATTTTCTCGGGACCGTCGCGGCGCTTACGCCGCCCCTTTTAACGGGTTCGCTGGGCGTTTTCGCGGCAACGCAAAGCGGGGAATTCCGCGTGCGCAGGCTCACGTTGCCGATCCCCGGTCTGCCCGCCGGGCTGGACGGGATGACGATCGCCCATCTCTCGGATCTTCACGTGGGGCAGTTCGTGAGCGCGGAGACGCTGCGCGCGGTGGTCGAAACCACCAACAGCCTGAAAGCGGATCTGGCGCTTTTCACGGGCGATTTAATCAACAGCGACATCACGTGGCTGCCGCAGGCGTTCGATACGATCCGCGCCATCGAACCGGAGGTGTTTCTCTGCGAGGGCAATCACGACCGCGGCAACCACCGCGTTTCCTTTGACCAAAGCGTGAAAGCGGCGGGGTTCCGCCTGCTGATCGACGAAACGGCGACAGTGACGGTGCGCGGCCTGCCCGTCCAACTCCTCGGGCTGCGCTGGGACGGCCCGCAAAATTGGCAAAACCGGGGCGACGAGCGGAGGTTGAGGGGTTCCGTGGAGGCCTTGCTGGCCCAGCGCGACCCCGGGGCGTTCCCGATCCTTCTGGCCCACCATCCGCACGCCTGGGATTATTGCGGGGAACTACCGCTGACGCTTTCCGGCCACACGCACGGGGGGCAATTCATGCTGAACGAAGAGCAGGGCTTCGGCCCGGCGATGTTCCGCTACTGGACGGGGGTTTATACGAAACCGATGGGGCCGGGGTTGCCGGATAAAACGCTGGTGGTTTCCAACGGCGTGGGCAACTGGTTCCCGCTGCGGATTAACGCCCCGGCGGAGATTTTGCACCTGACGCTGCGCCGGGCGTAGCGCCGTTGCAAAAAACCCATTTACAACCGCCGGGCATCTTTTTACGTTGCGAGCACTCCCAAATGAAAGTTCTCCTCTTGTTTGTGCTGCTCACCTCCTCGCTGCTCTTGACCGGCTGCGCCACCGACCCCGAGGATAAGGCCTTTTTTGAAACCGGCTGGGCGCACCCGGGCCAGAATGACGCCCGGATGAAGGAACGCTAGCAGCGATTGCTAATTTGCAGAAGGCGCTTCCGCGCTACTGACTTGCGGGCAGCAGTTTTTTCACGAGCCGCTGGATGCCGTCCGCCGCGAATTCGCTGGGCGGGTAGAGTTTCTGCGCTTTCAGGTACCACGCGAGGCTGGAACCGGTTTGCCCCTTGGTTTCCAATTGCTGGGCGGTGCGAATGGCGCGAACGAAATCCGCCGATTCGCTGGCGTAGTTGGCCCGTAGCTGGTTGAGCTTGGTATCGTCCGGGAACTGGGTATAAGCCCGCTCCAGCCCTTCCCACGCACCCGCTTGGTTGCCCATTTTGGCCAGTTCGTTGCTGCGGCCAATGGCGGTTTCGATCTGCGTCATGGCTTCGAGCACTTTTTTCAACTGCTCCTGCCGGTCGGGGTAAAGGGCGACGGCGGCGATGTAGCGCATTTTATCGTCGAAGATTTGCCGGTAATTGTGCTGGCCAAGAAGCTGCTCCAGGTCGGCAATGGCTTTGCCCTGGGCGTCAGCCTGCGAAAAGATGAGGCCCGAAACTTCGGCCAGCGCCGGGTTGCGCGGCCAGATGGTGGTGGCTTCGCGCAGTTCGGTTTCCAGCGTGGCGCGGTCCCCGCTGACGGCGGCGTTTTTGGCCTTGGCCAGGTGCATGGCGCTGACGGTGCGGGCGGTTTCGATGGCGGCGCGCGGCTGCGAGGCGTCGAAATCCTTGGCCAGTTTTTCCAGGTCGTTAACGAGCGTTTCGGCCTGGGCGTAATCCCTCACGTCGAGCGCGGAAATGAGCCGGTTGCCTTTTTGCGTGAAATCCAGGGCAACGCGCTTTTTGTCGCGCGGCAGCGTGCGGATTTTCGGCATGTATTCGCCGATTAAGAACGCTTCGGCGAGCCGCTTGGTGGCGCTTTCCACCTCGTTTTTCTGGAGCAGGAAGTCGTAGGCGTCCACGCCTTCGTCCACGTCGCGGACGGCTTCGTTGGCCAGGGAATCGACCACGCCCACGGTGAGCGGCATGCCGGTTTCCTTCATATAAAGCTCGGCCATGCCTTTATTTTTGTCGGACCCCTTGGCGTCCTTGGCGGATTTGCCAATGGTGGAGTTGCCGTCGCTGAAAAGATGGCGGTAGAAGCGCGTGGCGATCAACACATGCTGGAAGCGCCGCTGGAGAAAGAGTTGCATGATGAGCGACTGGTACTCGATGCGCGCTTGCACGGCGGAGACTTCGCGCTTGGCGGTGTTGGCCAGGATGCGCGCGTTGACTTCGGCGAGCCGCTGGACGTAGGGGGCCGTGGCCATGGTCGATTTCTGCTGCTCCTTGGCGTCCTTGGCCGAGGCTTTCCCGGGGGCTTGCTGAAACACGACGGAATCCCCCGAGTGCTGCGCGGCCCACTCATACTGCTTACGCTGATTCTCCAATTCCTGGTTGGCCGCGAGCAGGTCGTCCTGGGAGCGCATGGCCAGCCAGACGCTGTAAACGGCGTCGGCGATGTTGTCGCAAAGCCGGGCGTCAATGGTGTAGTTGGAGGCTTTGGGCAGAAGCCGCCAGGCTTCCACGGTGGCGTTGCGGCCATCGTTTTCCGGCGCGAGGCGGGTCAAAATGGCTTGCAGCACTTTCTGGTACTCGACGCTGGCCTCGTCCGTCTCCTCGGGCGCGTTGAGGTATTTTTCAAACCGGGACTGGAAGAAACGCTGGTTGGCGATGTTCCAGTTTTTGCCGTCCCAGGTGAGGATTTCGTTGCCGGGGTTGAGCAGGGGCAGGTCTTTGCCCAAAAACGAACCGTTGCCCGCCGGAGTCTTGGCCGGAGCGGCGACGTTGGTATCTGCGGCGGGCTGCGCCTGAGTCGCGGCGGGCTGTTTGGCGGGCGCCGCCGGAGCGGACATATCGGGAGCCTGAGCCCGCAGGGTCAGCCACGGCAGCGCAGTGAAGACGAGGCAAAGGAGAAGGCGTTTCATGCTTTTTTGAGGCTCTTGACGGTGAGGATGCCCTTCTCGTTGACTTCCACCGAGAAGTTGAAGTGCTGGCCTTTTTGGATGTTCACGCCGTTGAACTCGGCGGGAATGAAAAGGGGCAAGATTTCCGTTCCGCCGCCGCTCCCCTGCCCGCCCCCGGTGCCGACTTCCACGGAAAAGAGCCGCCCGGCCTGGGTGGTGGAGGCCAGGTAGTTCCAAATGGAGGCGCTCACTTTGTAGCTGTTGCCGCGAAGGCTGTTGGCGTTTTCGAGGTAAGCCGGAACATCCAGCGGAGCCAGGGTGCGGTAGGGATCGTTAACCCGCCCCACCAGAAAGCGGCCCGCCGAGATGGCGGCCACGATGAGCAGGATCACGGCGACGGTCCAGAGGGGGTGAATGGAGAAGCTTGCGCGACGAGCCATGGAGGATTTCTAGTTTGGAGGATGCGGTTTTGCAATCTATTCCCAGCGGCTGCGGATGCAACCGAGGTAGGAAACAATGAGCCCGATCGCGACATGGCAGCCGAGGGTCCAGATGCAAAGTTCGGCTGGCAGCAGATCGGTCGGAGAAACGGATTGGACGATATCGTAATACCTGGTATCGCGCATGGATTGCAAGATGCCCGACCAACTCCAGTAGGCGGCGATGAACGGACGCGTGACAGAGCCGAGGAAATCCGGCATGCCGAGGACCGCGCCGGAGAGCGGCAACTGGAAGCCGACGAGGTAAATGGAAACGAGCGAAGCCTGCTCGGGCGACTTCATGAGGCTCGAAATGGCGAGGCACACGGAAGTCATGGCGGCGTTGGCCAGGAGAAGGAGCGTCATTTGCGCGCCGAGGTCGCCGGGCACGTGGCAAACGTGATTGACGAAGAGAGCCATCCAGCAGGATTGCAGGGCCACGAGTACGAAGAGAAAGACGGTTTTGCTGGCGAGGTAACTGGCCGGGCGCAAGCCGCCGAGCTTCTCCTTTTCAAAAATAAGCCGTTCGGCGGCGACTTCGCGGGCGGAGTTGTTGGAGCCCATGAGCGTCAAAAGCACCACTTGCATGATGACGAGCCCCGAGACCAACTGGCCCACTTTGGCGGACTGAATGGTAAACGCGATGGCTTGCCGAAGCTGCTCGACAACGTTGATGTCCGAAGTCATGCCGAGGTTCTGCACCTGCGGCATGCCGTTCAAGGCGAAGATGACCACCAGGAACGGAAAGCCGAGCATCAAGGCCACTTGCAGCCACACCTGGCCGCGGTCGCGGAAGAAAATGCGCCAGCGCCGCGCCAGCAACACGGCAAACTGGGTGCAAGCGCCGGGCAGCGCCGCGTCTTTGCGCACACCCTGCCAGCTTTCGGCGGTTTCCTCGTCCATGGCGTCGATGGCCGCAACCGGCGCCTGGTTGCCCGCCAGCGCCACTGCTTCCGCCGGGTTCTCCAGCGGCTCAATGCCCGCGCGCTTTTCCTCCCATTGCGCGGCCCACTCCTCGGGGTTGCGCTTGGCCAGCCGCAGAAAAACGTCCTCCGGGGTTTCGGCCCGGAAATACTCAAGCATATCCGGTAGCGAACCGTGAAAGGCCATCACGCCATGGTACATCACGACCACCGAATCGCACAGCGAGAGGTGCCGCAGGTTGTGAGTGACGGCGAGCACGATGCGGCGGCTTTCGCGCGTGAGATCGTACATGAGCCGCATGATCTCCGCCTCGGATTTGGGATCGAGCCCGCTGGTCACTTCGTCCGCGATCAGGAGCGAGGGAAACGTGGCCAACTCCAGCGCCAGCCCCAATCTCCGCTTTTCGCCGCCGGAAAGGAACCGCACCCGGCGGCCCGAAATGCCAAGGATGCCCACCTGGTTTAAAATGGATTTCGCGCGAAAGTAGCGCGCCTCTTCGCCCAAGCCCTTCACGCGCAAGCGCAAGGCGTCCATCATGCTTTCCCACACGGTAAGGTGATCGTAGGCGATGCTGAACTGCGGCACGTAGCCGATGTCGCACGGGGCAAGATCTTCCTCGTCCAGATCCCGGCCGCACCAGTGGACGCTGCCGTCGGTCGGTTCGTGCAGCCCCGCAATCACTTTAATCAACGTGCTTTTGCCGCTGCCCGCCGGGCCGACGATGCCGACGAGCCGCCCCGAGGGGACTTGCAGGGAAACGTGGCGCAGCAGCGGGGTTTGGGCGGAACCGACTTCAAGCGAGATGTCGTGGAGGGCGAGCACGGGCTTTCTTTTTAGCGACAGCGGCCCGGTTTGACAATTTGAATGATTGCCGGAAAGCGAAGGCGTGTTTATGTTGCCGCCTTTATGCCTCCCATTCGCAGCAAAGCTCCTCAATGGGGCCGAATTGCAATCCGCGTCGCGGCGGGCCTGGCCATCGCGCTCGTGGCCGTTTATTTCGCCGCTTCCTACGCCTTGAACCGCTATTTGCAAGGGGATGCTTTCCGCGCGCTGCTCGGCGAAAAGACCTCGGCGCTGCTGCGTGCCGAAGGCCGCTATGAGCCAATCCAGAACAACGGCTTCTCGTTTTATTCCGACGGCTACACGGCCCGGGGGTTGGCGGGCTCGCCCATCAAGGCACTCAAGGCGGACCAGATTCGGGCTGAATTTCAACCGGCGGCGCTCTTCCAGGGGGCTTGGAAGGTGGACGCGGTGCAAATCCAGCACTTGAAGCTGGACCTCGGCGGACCGGCCATCGCCCCGGCGGCTCCAGCGGACTCCGACGCCACGGCGGTGGCAAAGACGGCGTCGCCCCAAAGTGACCATGGCAGCAACGCCGAACCGGGCATCGCCACCCTCCCCTCGTTCGCGGCGGCCCCGGATCAGCAGGAGAAGTCGTGCTGGATTCCCAATCGCTTTGAATTGCGCCAGGCGAAAATCGAGGAGGCGGAACTGGCGTGGAGAATGGAAATCCCCGTGCCGCGCGGGCCGGTGGCAGTGCGCGAGGGAACGCTGGGCCGCAGCCGTCTGATTTTGGAACCGGCGGGGCGCGATCTGCTCGTGACCGGCTACGGCGGCACGCTGGCCCAGGCGGGGTTGCCCACGTTGACGGTGGACCACTTCAAGCTGCGCTGTCATTTCCCGCAGGTTTACCTCACCGACGGCCAGTTGATGCTCGGCGACGGCCAATCGCTTGACCTGAGCGGCCAGGCGGATCTTGGCGCGGCCCGCAGTTTCGATTTTCTGGCGAAATACAGCGGCATCAATATTGCCCCTTACCTGCCGGAGGACTGGCGCGCGGGCGTCAAAGGCCAGGCCAACGGCGAGGCGCGCATCACCAGCAACATGGGCAATGGCGGCGCGGTCCAGGCCGAAGGGACGCTGGCGCTCACCGGGGGCCAGTTGGAGGCGCTCCCCATTTTGGAAAAAATCGCCGCGTTCACGCACACCCGGGAGTTCCGGCAGTTCGCGCTGCAAAAGGCCGAGGCGGATTACGTTTGGACGCCCGCGAAGCTGACGGTTTCGCGGCTGGAGGCGGAATCCCAGGGGCTGATCCGCATCTCGGGTCGCGTGGTGGTGGAAAACGGAGAGGCCCAGGGGGATTTCCAGCTTGGCGTCACCCCTTCTTCGCTGAAATGGCTGCCCGGCTCCCGCGACCGTGTGTTCACCCAGGAACACGACGGCTACGCCTGGACGACGCTCAAGGTTTCGGGGCCGCTCAACCACCTCAGCGAGGACTTAACCGCGCGCCTGACCGCCGCCGCGGGCGAGCAATTGATCCAGGAAGTGAAGGGGAATCTGCAAAACGGGGCGAAGTCGCTCTTCGACTTGATTAAGTCGCATTTGCAGCCGTGATGAGACCGATGGTCCCCTAAAAAAACCGGTGCAGCGCGTCAAACCCGGCTTTGCCCGCCCAAATCCACGCGCCGAAGTAGAGCCAACCGGCGAGGCCGAAGCCGTAACCGGCCAGGATAAAAACGCCGTCCTGCTCGATGAGCCCCGCCGTGAGGCACAGGATGGAAAGCGTGGGCAACGTGTTCATCACCGGCACCATGATCGGCAAAAACAAAAAGCTGCCCGCCGAAGCAATGGCCAGCCCGATGAGCGCGCGCGCTCCGGCCCCGCGCAACGCCCAGCCCAGCCGGGGCCGCGCGAACCGCTCCATCCAGCGCACGACACGGATGAGGCCGCGCAGGATTTTCGTAAGCACGCCCGGCGAGAGCTTGCGATTGAGCACATTCTCCGGCAGCCAGGGCCGCTTTCCGCAAGCGAGCCGCAGCCCCATCCCCATGATGGCCAACCCGAACGGCGTGGAAAGCCCCGGCACGCTCGGCACCAAAAATGGGGCCGCCAGCAGCATGGTCAGCAGCGCAAACCCGCGGCTCTGGAGCCGGGCTTCCATCTCGCCGATACTGAGCGGGCGCGCCTGGGCCTCTTCGAGCAGCAAAGTAAGGTCGTCGGAGAGGCGTGGCATGGAGGAAAAACTGGTGCCGGTAGGTTTATTGGAAATCGACCAAAAAAAGAAACTTTAATTTTCGTTAGCCAATCGGGAGCCGGTTCCCTATCTTTAGCAAACCTATGCAAGCAGAGATTGAAAAAGCCGTTCAAACGGGCAAGCTCACTCCGGACGCCGCCACTACCCTAGAAAAACTCCCTGCGGGGACTTATTGTTTGCACAAAAGCTGGGGATTCGGGCGCGTTGCCGAACTCAATTTCCTCCTCAACCAGGCCACCATCGACTTCAAGACGAAGAAGGGCCACACGATGCAGCTCGACTACGCAGCCGAGTCGCTCACGCCGCTCCCCGAAGATCACATTCTGGTCCGCAAAGTCACCGAAGCCGACACAGTGAAGGCCATGGCCAAGGAAAACCCCGTGGACCTGGTTCATTCCATCCTGGAGAATTTCGGCGGTAAAGCCACCCAGGACCAGATCGAGGAATCTCTTTCCGGCGAGATCTTCAATGAAACGGAGTTTAAACACTGGTGGACTTCCGCCAAAAAGGCGCTCAAAAAAGACGGGCTGATCGCTTTCCCGGCCAAGAAATCCGAGCCGCTCGTGCTCCGCGAGAAGCCGATTTCCCACACGGACGAACTGCTGGCTGCCTTCAACGCCGCCCGCCAGACGAAAGCGCAGATTAACGCGCTGGACCAGATTTTGAAGAGCATCGACGAATTCAAGGGCAACGACAGCCTTGCCGCCGTCATCGCCACCGTTGAGGACGCGGCCCAAAAGACCCGCCGGCTCAACACCGCCCAGGCGCTTGAATTGATCCTGGAACGCGACGAGATGAGTTCCATCACCGGCCTGCCGAAGGGGGCCGAAGCCATTGCGCTCACCGACATCCTGCGCGAGGAAGAGCGCCGCATGCATGAAATCCTCAACGACGTTCCTGCCGCCAAGCAGCGCCGCGTGCTGGCCGCCTACCCCGCCACGTTCGGCGACGACTGGGTGGAAAAAGTGCTCGAATTGATGAGCAAGAGCAGCGTGCGCATCGTGACCGAGAGCGCCCGGCTTCTGCTTGACCAGGAAAAGCAGCCCGCACTCCAGCACGAACTCGACCGCTGGCTGGGCGACCACACGATTTCCGCCGAAGTGCTCACCTGGCTCTGCAAAGAGCGCAATGGCGTCTTTGCCGCGATGGTGGACGCCCGCGTGTTCAGCGCGGTGCTCTCCGCTTTGGAGCGCGACCAATTCAACGACGTAAAGCGCGGCGGCAAACTGCATGACTTGATGCTCGACGACCGCGATTTGATTCCCGACCTGCTCGCCGGAGCCGAACCCGAAACCGTTCGCGACACCATCCGCAAGGTGATGATGTCGGGCGTATTCGAGGAACTCAACAAGCGGTCGATTTTGGGCCGCATCGTCCGCATTTACCCCGAGATGGAGTCGATGCTGACCGGCGACAACAGCAGCGAAAAACAGGAGGCGCTCATCGTTTCCTGGGAGAGCCTTGAAAAGCGCAAGGCGGAGTTCGACGACCTGCTCAACAAGAAGATCCCCGAGAACACGAAGGAAATCGCCATCGCCCGTTCTTACGGCGATTTGCGCGAGAACGCCGAGTTCAAGGCCGCCAAGGAAATGCAGCGCGTGCTTTCCCGCCGCCGGGCGGAGATGGAGCGCGACCTGGCCATCGCTCGCGGGACGGATTTCAAGAACACGGATACTGGCAGCGTCAACATCGGCACGAAGGTGACCATCAAGGAAATCAAAGACGGCAGCCTGGACGTTTACACGATCCTCGGCGCGTGGGACAGCGACCCCGCCGCGAACGTGATTTCTTACAAAGCGGCCATTTCCGTGGCGCTCATCGGCCACAAGGTAGGCGAACAACTGAACGTCCCCACCGAGCACGGCGACCGCCTCGCGGAAATCGTGAAGATCGAAGCGGCCCGGCCTTAATTAAGTTCCATTGATCGCATAAGTCCCATTCGTCCCATTCGTCTCATCAGACCTATAGGACCAATGGGACTTATTTTTTAATCACATCCCGTGCTTACCATTTCCCAGCTTGGCAAATCCTTCGGCGGACGCGTGCTTTTCGAGAACGCTGCGCTCCAGGTGAACCGTGGCGATCGCGTGGGTCTCGTCGGCCCCAACGGCGCGGGCAAGTCCACGCTCTTTTCGCTCATCCTGGGAGAAGCGATTGCGGATGACGGCACGGTCACGATGGAGCGCGGCTCCACCCTCGGCTACCTGCCGCAGGAAAGCGCGCCGGTGGGCGAGGAAACGGTGCTGGAACTGGCATGCGCCATCCATCCCGCCCTGGCCCAGGCTCAGCGGACGATGCGGACCGCGCCCGAGGATTCCCCCGAATACCACGAAGCGTTGCGGGTGTTCGACGAGGCCAACGGCTGGCAGTTGGAACCGAAGGCGAAGCGCATCCTGGCGGGGCTGGCCTTCCGCACCTCGGATTTCGAGCGCCCGGCCCGAACGCTCAGCGGCGGTTGGGTCATGCGCGCCCACCTGGCCCGGCTGCTCGTGATGGAGCCGGATTTGCTGCTGCTGGACGAACCGACCAACCACCTCGACCTGGAATCGCTCGGCTGGTTCCAGAATTACCTCAAAAATTACCCCGGGGCCATCCTGGTAATTTCGCACGACCGCGAGTTTCTCAACGCGCTGGTGGGCTCCATTGTGGAGATCGCCCAGCGGCGGCTGCACCGCTTCCGGGGCAACTGGGATAGCTACGTGGCAGAGAAAGCGGCCCGCGAGGAACAGCAACTGGCCGCTTACAAAAACCAGCAAAAGGAAATCGCGGCGCTCCAGGATTTTTACAACCGCTTCCACGCCAAAGCCACCAAGGCCGCGCAGGCGCAGAGCAAGCTGAAGCAACTGGAGCGGATGGAGCGCATCGAAGCGCCGCTTTCCGCGCAAAAAACAGTGCATTTCCATTTTCCCCAGCCGCCCCGCAGCGGCGTAAAGGTGATTTCGCTCGCCGGGGTGGATCACGCTTATGGCGACCTGACGGTTTACCGGGGGCTCGATTTCCAGGCGGAGCGCGGCCAACGCACCGTGCTGGTGGGGCCGAACGGCGCGGGCAAATCGACGCTCATCAAACTGCTCGCGGGGGTGCTGCCGGTGCAGACCGGCGCGCGCGAAGTGGGCCACAACGTGAAGGTGGGCTATTTTTCGCAATACCGCACGGAAATGCTCAACCCGAAGCACACGGTGCTCCAGAGCGTGCTGGATATGGACAAGCCGCCTTCGGAACAGGAGGCGCGCACGGTGCTGGGCTCGTTCCTTTTCCACGGCGACGACGCGTTTAAGCCGGTATCCGTCTTGAGCGGCGGCGAAAAGACGCGCCTGGCGCTGGTGCGGCAGCTTCTCGACCCGCCCAACCTGCTCCTAATGGACGAACCGACGACGCACCTGGACATCGGCTCCATTGACGCCTTGATCGGCGCGCTCAAGCAGTACGAAGGGACGCTCATTTTCATCAGCCACGACGTGCATTTCATCCGGGCCATCGCCACCTCGGTGCTGCACATCAGCGCCGGGAAGCTGACCCCCTACCCCGGCGATTACCAGTATTTCCTGGACAAAACCGAGGCGGCCAACGAGCGCGCGGCCCTGGTGGCGGGCGAAATGCTCCACAACGCGCAGCCCGCCGCCGATGGCGCGGGAACCCAGGCTCGCACCGTGCCCGGAATGCGCGAGCAGCGGGAAGCGCGCCGCGCGGAAGCCGAGGCGCGCAAAGCGGAAGCGGCCATTCGCCGTGAAAAGGAAAAGCGCCTGCACGCTTTGGAAAAAAAGATCCTCGAACTGGAGGCGCGGCAAAAGGAACTGACCGCCGCACTCGAAAGCCCCGAAGCCTACGCGGCGGGTGGCAATGCCATGGCTCTGAACCGCGACTTGATGGCCGTTACCGAGGATCTCGAACGGGTGAACGGCGAATGGGAATGCCTCGCCGGGCAGATGGGCTAGGCCGCGCTTGCCTTGTGCGCGGGCCGTAGAAAGTGCCGGAGGGCGGCCACGGTCTCCCGGTCCCGGCAATGGCGGTTGTAAGCTTTGCGGAGGATTTGTGCGATCGTCTGTTTGCGCTGCTTGGGCTTCTCACTGACTGTCATAAAATAGGTAAATCTCGGCGTGATTCGAGGGTTGTCAACCGAGCCTGGGCCAGTTTTGTCACGATTCCCAGGGACTGCCGGTGACAATCAGGCAAAGAATTTGTCACGCGATTGTCACGTGGGCGTCACCGGCCCGCCATCGTACGAAACGATTTTATTGGGGCAGGACCATGAAACACTACCGCACCGCTTGGATTTCGGATGTTCACCTGGGCACGAAAGGCTGCGCCGCCGAGGCGGTGATGGCTTTTCTCAAGGAATCTGAATTCGAAACGCTCTACATCGTGGGCGACTTGATCGACGTTTGGCAGTTGAAACGGGGCATTTACTGGCCGCAACTGCACAACGACGTGATCCAAAAGCTGTTGCGCGCGGGCCGCAAAGGGGCGCGCGTGATCTATATCCCCGGCAACCACGATGAGTTCGTGGCCGGGTTCCTGGGCAATTACGGCGCGGTCGAAATCCAGCGTTCCGCCATTCACGAGACCGCCGACGGGCGGCGCTTACTGGTCATTCACGGCCATGAACTGGACACCATCGTGCAAAACGTGAAGTGGCTGGCCTACGTGGGCGATCTCGGTTACCAGGCGCTGCTCTGGCTCAACGGACCGGTGAACTGGGCCCGGCGCCACCTCGGGCTGGGCTACTGGTCGCTCAGTTCCGCCGTGAAGCGCAATGTGAAGAACGCGGTTTCCTTTATCGGTGAATTTGAAAAAGCCGTGGTGCGCTACGCGCAGGCGGACGGCGTTTCGGGCGTCGTGTGCGGCCACATTCACTCGCCCATGATCCGCAAGATGGGCGACGTGGATTACTACAACTGCGGCGACTGGGTGGAAAGCTGCTCGGCGCTTGTGGAGCACTTCGACGGCAGCATCGAATTGTTGACGGAACTCTACGCCCAGAAGCACCCCGCCCACGTCGATGCAGAGGCGGCCACGGCGGCTTAAGAGCCTGGGGTCGGCTAATCGCGAAAGACGATGGCGCGGTTGCCGTTAATCAACACGCGGTCCTCCACGTGGTAGCGCACACCGCGGGAGAGAGCGAGCCGTTCGCAATCCCGGCCCAGGCGCAAGAGGTCGTCCGGCGTGTGGTAGTGCTCCACGCGAATCACTTCCTGGTCGATGATCGGCCCGGCATCGAGGTCGGCGGTGGCGTAGTGGCAGGTGGCTCCGATCAATTTCACGCCCCGGGCGTAAGCGCGCTTGTACGGGTTCGCCCCGGCGAAGGAAGGCAGGAAGGAATGGTGAATGTTGATGACCCGCCCATGCCATTCCTTGCAAAGCTCCGGCGAGAGGATTTGCATGTAGCGCGCGAGCACCAGCAGGTCGGCCCCGGCTTCGCAAAAGAGCGTCTGCATTTGCGCAAACGCCGCCTCCTTGGTCTCGGGCGTCACGGGAATGTGCGCAAATTTTAATCCCTCGCGTTCCACGAGTTCCCGCAGTTCCTCATGGTTGGAAACGACGAGCGGAATCTCAATGGGCAGTTCGCCCGAGCGCCAACGCCAAAGGAGATCGACCAGGCAATGGTCGAGCTTGGAAACGAGAATGACGACGCGCATTTTCTCCCGGCTTTCGCGGATCGTCCAGCGGGCTTGCAGATCGCCCGCCAGCGGGGTGAACGCTTTTTTCAGCGCGGGAAGATCCAGCGCGAGGCTTTTCGTGTCGATCGCCAGCCGGGCGAAGAACCACTTGCCGATGGCGTCGGTGTACTGGTTGACTTCGAGCAGGTTGCCCCCATGGTAGGCGATGAAACTGGTGAGCCGTGCAAGCAGCCCCACACGGTCGGGGCACGAAATTTTCAAAAGCGTTTGCGGCATAAACTTCCTTTTTACCGTGAAAGGCCGCGCCCGGCAAGCGGCGTCATTTTCGGGCTCGCGAAAAGGCCCGGGGCGCGCTAGATTCCGCCCATGTCGCTGACACCCTCCACCATGCGTCCGCTGGGGGCTCCCGCCCCGGATTTTTCCTTGCCTGACGTGGAAACCGGCCGGTTGACTTCGCTCTCCAACTTCGCCGGGTTTCCCGCGCTGCTGGTCGTATTCCTTTGCAACCACTGCCCTTATGTAGTGCACGTGCGCATGGAACTGGCCCGGATCGCCCGGGAATACCCGGTGCTGGCGGTGGTCGGCATCACTTCGAACGACGTGGAGGAATACCCGCAGGATTCGCCCCAGAAAACGCGCGAACTGGCTCGGTTGCTGGGGTTCCCGGTGCTCTACGACGAGACGCAGGCCGTGGCGAAAGCTTTCGGCGCGGCGTGCACGCCCGATTTCTTCCTTTACGACGCCAACCTGCGGCTGGCCTACCGGGGGCAGCTCGATTCAAGCCGCCCGAACCATGGCGTGGCCGATGGCCGCGATTTGCGCGCCGCGCTGGACGCCGTGCTTGGCAGAAGGCCCGCCGATCCCAACCAACTCCCGAGCACAGGCTGTAATATTAAGTGGAAAAACCATGCGGACGCTTGAGATTGAGGCGCGGCTCCGCTAAAAACATCCCCATGCAACCCACCGTTGTCCCCGTCCCCCTTGGCGAGCGCGCTTACGATGTGCTGATCGGGGAATCGATTCTGCCCCAGCTTGGCGAAAGGATCGCCGGAGGCCCGGGCGCGGCCTTTGGCAAACGCTGCGCGCTGGTGACCGACAGCAATGTGGCCCCGCTTTACAGCGGCACGGCGCTGGCCAGCTTGAAGGCTGCCGGGTATGAACCGACGCTGATTACCGTGCCCGCGGGCGAAACTTCCAAGGCGCTCGGCATGGCGGAACGCGTTTGCAATTGCATGATTACCGCCGGGCTGGACCGCCACTCCTGGGTGGCCGCCCTCGGCGGCGGCGTTGTGGGCGATCTGGCCGGGTTCGTAGCCGCGATTTATTACCGGGGCATTCCGTTCGTGCAGATCCCGACCACGGTGATCTCGCAAGTGGATAGCGCCGTGGGCGGCAAGACGGGCGTGAACGCCAAGCTTGGCAAAAATTTGATCGGCGCATTTTACCAGCCCCGCTTTGTGATGGCGGATGTGGCCACGCTGCAATCCCTGCCACCGCGCGAGTTCAACGAAGGCGTGGCGGAGATCATCAAGCACGCGGCCATCGCGGACCGCGACCTCTTCGACCCCCTGGCCACTCCCGGGCTGCAATTCGCCCCCGAAACGCTGGCCCGCGTGATCCACCGCAACGTGGAGATCAAGGCGCGCATCGTTTGCGAGGATGAGCACGAGACCAAGGGAGTGCGGGCGCTCCTCAATTTCGGCCATACGGTGGGCCATGGCGTGGAAAACGCGGCGGGTTACGGGCGCTTCCTGCATGGGGAAGCCGTGAGCCTGGGCCTGGCGGCGGCGGGCCGCCTTTCCGTGGCGAAGGCGGGGCTCCCGCCCGCGGAAAACGAACTGCTGCGCAAGACGCTCGCCCATTTCAAGCTTCCGCTGACGCTGCCGCCCGACCTTTCCACGGATTCCATCATGGACGCCCTCTCCAAGGACAAGAAGTTCAGCCAGGGGCAGGTGCGCTTCGTGCTTTGCCCGAGGCTCGGCGAGGCGTTTGTGTCCAAGGACGTGACGCTGGCCGAAATTCGCGACGCCGTGGAGGCGATGCAGAGCGGAAATCGCTGATTGAGACAGCGCCCATTTTTATCTCGTTCCCAAACTCCATTTGGGAACGCCATTGCTCCGGCAACTCCTATTGCCGCAATGGAGTTGCGTGCACAAGCGCGTGCCGAAATAGAGTTTCGGCACGAGATGATGCGGCGTCACGAAACGTGGCGGGCAAGTTTGTATTACATAATATTACCCACTCTGGCGCGATGCGTTTCGTCATTTTCGGCCCAATCGGGTTGGTAGAAAGGGTCAAAGCCTTGCTCGACCGCCCGCGCCCAGACCACGGCGACCGGGCCCGGATTCACGGGGGCGCTAATCACGTGGCGGCCCGGCTCCAATAGCACATCCCCCGCGCACGGCTGGCCGTCCAACAGCACCGGCCCGCCATTTTTCGTAACGACCGCGTAGCGCGCGGGAATGGTGATTTCAAAGCTGGTCACGGGACCGCCGGGGTTGAGGATCTTCCCCGCCACGAGCGTTCGAAACGCCACCCGCACAAAGTTTTTTTTGATGAACTGCCGCGCGCGTTTCGGGAACCGCCCGTAGTTGTCAGTGGCTACGCAGACGCCGCGTGCGGCGATGATCTCGGGGATGTCGTCCACGAGCAAATTGCGGCTGTAGCGCCAGCGCGTCATTTCCTCCAGGGCAAAATAAATGGGGCGCTCGCGGTAGATCATTTCGCCTTTGCAATCCATCACTTCGTCGCGCGGGCCAGTGAGTTTCATAATCCCGGTGAGGAAATCGGAGTGAAACCGGGAGCGTTGCTGCCAGGGGCGCACGGCCCACAGGTCGAAGCCGAGCATCAGGCAAAACGCGCCCGCCAGCGCGGCGTTGCCGCTCCACGCAGGCCAGGCCGGTTTCGGCAGCGCCAGCAACGCGGGCGCGATGACGAGCGCGGCCATTGGCAGGAACGGCAAAAAATCCTCCCGCGTGACTAGCGGCCACACGAAGAACAGAAGCACGGGATAAAAACCGCCCGCGAGCATCACCGCCCCGCGCGTGAACGCCAGGGGCGAACGGGAGCGGAGCAGCTTGCGGCTCCACCACGCGACGGCGGCGAAGGCGGCAATGGACGCGGCAGCGCGCGGATCGAAAAGGTGCACGCGCTGCGAAACGGCGATCAGGTTGTGCTCGATGAGGCAATAAACGAGGCTCCCAAGGGCTCCCTGGCTATAAAACCACAAGAGCAGCCCCCCGGGGACCACGGCGGCTCCGGCGGCAAAGAGCGCGGCGCTGCTCAACCCTTGCCTCCAGCCGATGCCGGGACGGCCGCCGAGCAACCACGCGAGGGCTCCCGCCACCGCGAGGTCCGCCGTCATCAGCGTCGTTTTCATGGAAAGTGAAAAAGCGGTTCCCAGCAAAAGCCCGGCGATGGCCCAGCGCGGTCCGGGGCGGCGCACCCGCACGAGGACGGCCAGCAACGCCAGCCAGCAGAAGGCCCAGAGGTCGTCGGGGCGGAATTCCAGGCTGGTGGTGAAAAAGCGGGGATGAAACGCCGTAATCAGCGCGGCCCATGCGCCACAACGCGGGCTAAAGAGCCGGGAGGCGACAAGATAAACGCAGAGGATGCACCCGAAATAAAACGGGATCATTCCCAGGCGCATCAGCGGCACAATATCGGCATGTTGGCCCACCAAGCGAAAAAGTGGCGCATTGAGAAGGGCGAAGAGCGGGCTGTGGTTATCGAAGAGGTCGCGGTATTGCACGAGCCCGTGCGAAACGCCCCAGACGACGTGGAGATGCTGCGGCTCGTCCGAATCCACCCGATAGCCCCAGGCGCAATAGATGCGGGCGGCGAAGAGGAGGCTCAGCGCCAGCGCAAACAAAAGCCACCGGCGCGGCGATGGGCTGGAATGGGGAAGCGAAAGAGGCGGCGCGGCGGGGGTGGGGTCATCCTTGAGTAGCTGTTCCATGGCGTTGTGGAAAATGAATATCGCGCCCGACGGCGCGACCCGCCGTATCCGCCGGCACTTTTTTCCACAATGCTCGCCTCTCCCTCCCCTTGCGCCCGATTGCGCTACGCCTCGTGCACGCTTTTCACAAACTCGGCGGCGGCGGCGCGAATGGCTTCCCCGGTGTGCGCCAGCGGCTTGACGAATTTCGGCGTGAACCACGGGAACATGCCCGCGAGGTCGTGAATGACGAGCACCTGGCCATCACACGCCTGACCCGCGGCAATGCCGATGGTGGGGATTTTCAAAGCTCCGGTAATCTGCGGCATCACGTCATGTTTAACGCATTCCACGACAGTGGCGATGGCTCCGGCTTCCTGAATCGCCAGGCCATCCTCGATGAGCGCCTGGACGGCCTCGGGGGTTTTGCCCTTCTGCTTGTAGCCGCCTTCCTCGCGCACGGCTTGCGGCAGCAGCCCGATGTGGCCCACGACGGGGATGCCCGCGGCGGTGACGGCGGCGATTTGCGGAGCGTGGTCCGCGCCGCCTTCCATTTTCACG
This sequence comes from uncultured Chthoniobacteraceae bacterium, assembly GCA_964513965.1. GTDB lineage: Bacteria > Verrucomicrobiota > Verrucomicrobiia > Chthoniobacterales > Chthoniobacteraceae > UBA695. The sequence goes on along the minus strand of CAZEOO010000016.1, from coordinate 10,000 downwards.
GCATGCGCCCCGGCGTCGATGAATTGCCGGGCGTTATAGACCGCCTGCTCGGGGGTGTCGAAAGTGTGAATGGGCAGGTCACCAACCACGGGCGCGCGCTGGGCTCCGCGAGCCACGGCGCGGATGTGGTGAACCATATCCGCCATGGTGACCCAGGTGGTGTCAGGGTAGCCGAGCACGACCATCCCGAGCGAATCCCCGACCAGGATCACATCCACGCCCGCTTCATCAAGGAGCTTGGAGGTGGGGTAATCGTAGGCCGTGAGCATGGCAATTTTGCGGCCTTGCTCCTTGGCGGTGCAAAACGATTCGAGTCGATTGTTCATAAAGTGTCGAAGAAGTCGACCGCCGGGACCGACGGCAGCGAGGACAGCAGCCACGCGACGGATTTTTCAAGCCCTGGGAGGATCAAGCTGGGGCGGACGTCGGCCAGCGGTTGGAGGACGAAACGGCGGACGGCGATGCGCGGGTGCGGCAGGACGAGTGTTTCGGTTTGGAGGACGAGATCCCCGGCGTAAAGCAGGTCCAGGTCGAGCGTGCGGGGAGTGTTGTGGCCGTGGCCGGCGGGCCGCCCTTGCGCCAACTCGATCTGCTGGAGCCGGGCCAGCAACGGCTCCGGTTCCAGCGCGGTTTCGATTTCCATCACAGCATTCAGATACGCCGCCGTGCCAGGCGCGCAATCGACCGGTTCGGTTTCATAAACGCCCGAAACGAGCGGTTCCCCCCCGCCCTGGTGCAGTGCCGCAAGCGCAGTCTTGCCCGCCCGGAGGTGGCTCATCCGGTTGCCGATGTTTGAACCGAGTGCTATTCCGCAACGCATCGTTTGGGTGAAAAGACGCGGAGAGATGCGGCGTCTTTTCTTTATCGCAGCCCGAGCACGTCCTGCATGTCGTAGAGACCCGCGGGCTGGGTGGCCGCCCATTTGGCGGCGCGGATGGAGCCGCGCGCGAAGGTGTCGCGCGAGGAGGCTTTGTGCGTCAGTTCCACGCGCTCGCCCACGTTGGCGTAAATGACGGTGTGGTCACCCACGACGTCGCCGCCACGGATGGAGTGCATGCCGATTTCCGCATTCGTGCGCTCACCCACGAGGCCTTCGCGGCCATGGCGCACGTCGGTGTTGTACTGGAGCCCGCGCACGTCGGCGAGGATCTCGGCCAGGCGCTTGGCGGTGCCGCTGGGAGCGTCCTTTTTCAGCCGGTGATGCATTTCGACGACTTCGAGGTCAAACTCCGGCCCCAGGATTTCCGCCGCTTTGCGGGTAAGCCAGAAGAGGGTGTTGACACCGACGCTGAAGTTCGGCGCAAAGACGATGGGGATGACCTTGGCGGCTTCGCGGATCGTCGCGACCTGCGCATCGGTGTGGCCCGTGGTGCCAATGACGAGGATTTTTCCCGCCTGGGCGCACGCTTTGGCCACGCCTTCGGTGAGCGAGCAATGGCTGAAATCAATGACCGCATCGGTCTTCGGCAGCGCGGCCAGGAAATCGTCGCCCTGGTCGATCGTCGCCGTCACTTCCGCCTCGGGGTCGCCTTTCAGCGCGGCGAGGATGGCCTGGCCCATGCGCCCCTTGGCGCCGTTGATAAGAAATCGGATCATAGGATTACCTCCACTATATCAGCTTCAACGCCGCCAGCGTGGCCTTGAGCGTCTGCGTGTTGGCCGCGGACATTTCGCAAAGCGGCAGCCGAATTTCGAGCGCGATGCGGCCTTGCAAGGCCAGCGCGGTCTTGGCGGGAACCGGGTTGGTTTCAACGAAAAGATCGCGGAAGAGCGGGTACCAGTGCTCGTGCATGGCGCGGGCCTGGGCGAGATCGCCCGCAAGCGCGAACTTCACGAAGTCGCTGATTTCCTTGGGGATCAAATTGGAAGCAACGCTAATGACACCCACCGCGCCCGCCGCAATGAAGGGCAGCGTGAGCGAATCGTCGCCGGAGAGGATCTCGAACGACGCCGGGAGCACCTGGCGCAGCTTGCTGACGCGGTCAACGCTGCCGCCCGCCTCCTTAATGGCGCGGATATTGGGGCAGGCTTCGGCCAGGCGGCGCACAGTATCCACGCCGATCTCGATGCCCGAGCGGCCCGGGATGCTGTAGAGCACGATGGGGAGCTTGGTGGCGGCGGCGATGGCTTGGAAATGGCGGAAGAGACCTTCCTGGGAAGGCTTGTTGTAATACGGAGCCACGAGCAGCACGGCATCGGCCCCGGCCTTTTCGGCCTCCTGGGTCAGAGAAATGGCTTCCTGCGTGCTGTTGGAGCCGGTTCCGGCGATCACGAGGCAGCGGCCCGCGGCGGCTTTGACGGCCAGTTCGACAACACGGTGGTGTTCGGCATAGTCGAGCGTGGGGGATTCGCCGGTCGTGCCAACGGGCACGATTCCCGCGATACCGCCTGCGATCTGCTCCTCGATGAGCTTGGTGAGCGCGGGTTCGTCGAGCTGGTTGTTACGGAAAGGCGTGATTAACGCCGTATGGGCACCTTCAAACATGGGGTGATCTTTTTAGACCGTTTTTTACGGAAATGACAGAAAGAATTTAAACGCAAAAATGCGCAAAAAAGGCCGCCGGAACGTGCCCGGCGGCCTTTAAAGGTTTGGTCTAGGCCGGGCTAGTGCTGGTCGGCAGGCGCGCACGCGGCGCAGCCTTGTTTGCCGATCTGCTTGAAGAAGTCGTTGCCCTTGTCGTCCACGAGGATGAACGCGGGGAAGTCCTCCACCTCAATCTTCCAGATGGCTTCCATCCCGAGTTCCGGGTATTCCAGGCACTCCACTTTCTTGATGTTCTCCGCGGCCAACAACGCCGCCGGGCCGCCGATGGAGCCCAAGTAGAACCCGCCGTGTTTCTGGCAGGCGTCGGTGACTTGCTGGGAACGGTTTCCCTTGGCAATCATGATCTTGGAGCCGCCATTGGCTTGGAAAAGGTCCACGTAGCTGTCCATGCGGCCCGCGGTGGTGGGGCCGAAGGAACCTGAGGGCATGTCGGCGGGCTTCTTGGCCGGGCCGGCGTAGTAGATGGGGTGATCTTTGAGGTACTGCGGGAGCCCCTCGCCTTTATCGACGCGCTCTTTCAGCTTCGCGTGCGCGATGTCACGCCCAACGATGATGGTGCCGTCGAGCGAAAGCCGGGTGGCCACGGGGTACTTGCTCAATTCGGCAAGAACTTCCTGCATCGGGCGGTTCAGGTTGATTTTGATGACTTCGCCTTCCTTCTGCGCGGCGTTGCGGTACTTCTCCGGAATGAACCGGGCCGGATTGGCTTCGAGTTTCTCGATCCAGATGCCTTCCTTGTTGATCTTGGCCTTGATGTTGCGATCCGCGGAGCAGGAAACGCCGAGGCCCACGGGGCAGGAAGCGCCGTGGCGCGGCAGACGGATGACGCGGATATCCAGCGCGTAGTATTTGCCGCCGAATTGCGCGCCGAAGCCAATGTTCTGGGCCTCCTTAAGCAGCGCGGCTTCCAGTTCAACGTCGCGGAAGGCGCGGCCCTGGGCGTTGCCGGTGGTGGGCAGGGCGTCGAGGTACTTGACGCTGGCCAGCTTGACGGTTTTGAGGCACTTCTCGGCGCTGGTGCCGCCGATGACAAACGCGATGTGATAGGGCGGGCACGCGGCGGTGCCGAGGCTCTTCATTTTCTCAACGAGGAAAGGAATGAGCGTCTTGGGGTTCAAGAGCGCCTTGGTTTCCTGGTAAAGGTAGGTCTTGTTGGCCGACCCGCCGCCTTTGGCGAGGCAGAGGAATTCGTATTCGTCACCGGGAACGGCTTCGATGTCGATCTGTGCCGGGAGGTTGTTGCCGGTGTTCTTTTCCTCGTACATGTCGAGGGCGACGGTTTGGGAATAGCGCAGATTGTCGCCGGTATACGTGTTGTAAACGCCTTTGCTCAAGGCTTCGAGGTCGTCAATGCCCGTCCAGACTTGCTGGCCTTTGTGGCCGACGATGGTGGCGGTGCCGGTGTCCTGGCAGAAAGGGAGCACGCCCCGGGCAGCGACTTCGGCGTTGCGGAGCATGGTCAGCGCGACGAAGCGGTCGTTGTCGCTGGCTTCCGGGTCGTCCAGGATGGCGGCCACCTGGGCGAGATGCTTCGGGCGCAGCATGAAAGCGCAGTCGTGAAAGCAACGCTGGGACAAAGCCGTGAGCGCCTCGGGGGCCACTTTAAGGATTTCGTGCCCTTCGAACTGGCTGACGGAAACGCCGTCGCGGGTAAGGTGGTAATATTCGGTATCGTCTTTCCCGAGCGGGAAGAGTTCCTGGTATTGGAAAGGAGTCGGAGTCGCCATAGGTAGAAAAATAACTTATAGCGCACTTTTTGCCGGAGGCTCAATGCCGCTGTGAAAAAGTTTTCAACCGGGAAAGACGTAAAAAAGGATCGGGAACCCAGGGAAGGAGCAAACCCGCACGGCTGTTTGCGTTGGGCGAACAAGGCAGCCCAACCGAACCAACGACCGCGACAAGTCTCCAGAGAGCTCTTCCCCGGGTTCCCGAAAATGGACCGGAGCCGCCCTACACCGGGCTCCAGGCCGCCGGGGCGTTGCCCAGGCAGACGATCAAGAGCGATCGCTTCCCCTGCCATACGATGGGAATGACGTAGCGCGCGGTGTTCTTCGGCCAAAGCAGGTGTTCGGGCTGCCCCGAAAAGACCACGGGAACGGAGATCATGAACCCCGGCCCGAGCTGTTTGCGGACGTTGCCCGTAAAGGTGTTGGCCACTTCGCCGCAAATGTCGCAGCGCAGTTCGTCGGTGGGCTGGTATTCGGCCACGTGGCCGAGCAGTTCGTCGAGCAACTCGCGCGGCGCGGTGAAAAAGACGCAGCCCTGGAGATCGCCGGTGACGCCGATGACCGAGGTGACATCGAGCAACTCCGCCTCCCCTTCGAGCAGAAAGGGCGTGCCGATTTCGGCGGGGATGCAGGCCACGCGGTCGAAGTAGCGCATAATGGCCTGCACGAAGATGGAAAGCGTGACCTGGTGCAGCGAGGCGGAGGTATCGGTGGAACTCATACCGTGGCGTCCAGAGCGAGCATTTCGTTGACGGCGGCGACCAGTTCCTCGTTGGTGAACGGTTTGCAGATGAACTGGTCGGCCCCTTTGGTGAGGGCTTCGATGGCGGTGGAGTCGTCAGCCAGGGCGGAGACAATCATCACGCGCGTGTCCGGTTTGATTTTGAGCATTTCCTCCAGCGTGGCGATGCCATCCATGTGCGGCATGGTGATGTCGAGCGTCACCACGTCGGGCAAAAACCGCTGGAACTCCTCCAAGGCGTGGAGGCCGTCGGCAGCCGTCTGAATTTCGGTGAAAACGGTGGCCGCCAGCGTGCGCTCGATGGCGCGGCGGATAATCATGGAATCGTCAACAATCAGGAGTTTCATAAGGGGAGATTGACCACAGGGCCTACGCAAGCGGGACGAGCAGTTCGAACTGGCAGTAGCGGCCCGCGCCGAATTCCATCTGGATTTCGCCTTTCATCTGGCCCGAGATGCTGGCGTGGAGGGCGTCGAGGCCCACGCCGCGGCCCGCGTCTTCGGTAACGCCAGCGGCGGTGGAGAAGCCCGGCTGGAAGATGAGCGGGTAAATTTCGTTGTTGGTCAAGATGGCCGCTTTTTCGGCGCTGATGATCCCTTCGGCAATCGCTTTGTTGCGAATGGCTTCGATGTCCAGGCCCGCGCCGTCATCGCGGCAGATCAAGTGCACGGCCTGCGCCTCGCGGGCGATTTCGACGGTGACTTTGATGACGCCGCAAACATCCTTGCCGCGCGCGGTGCGCCGCTCTGGGGCTTCGATGCCGTGCACGACGCTGTTGCGCACCAGTTGGAAGAGGGCGTCGCGCAGGGCGGTCTGATGGGCGAGCGGGATGGCGTCGAACCCGGCCACGGCCCACTCAATGCGCGCCTTTTTCCCGGTGCGGGCGGTGCAGGTGCGCACGAGTTCCTCGGTGGCGGCCATCAGGTCGGAGGTCGGTGTTCCCTCGCCTTTGTCGGTGCGGCTCATCCCGGCGATTTTCTCGATCAGCGCCTGGGCTTCCTTCAGTACGCCCTGGAATTTGGAAATGGAAACCAGGACGGTGATGAGATCCTGGTTGGTGGCCGAGGGGTTGCGCCGGATGTCGTTGAGGAGGTCCTCGATGCCGTGGATGTCTTTCTCCAAAATCGGCAAGCCCAGCGCGGTGGCCTGGCTCTTGAGTTTGTGGACATACCGGAACACGCCGTCCACGCGCTCCCGGGGGCTGGCGGCGGTTTCAGCGGAGGAGGCCTCGCGGAAGGAGGTGTTGACGCTGGCCATCACCGTCTCGGCGTCTTTGAGGAAAGCGCGAAGCATGGAAGGCTCGGCGTTGAGAAGATCGCAGAGCAGCGCCAGTTGTTTCTCGCGCCGTTCGCCTTCCTCGCGCAGTTTGCTTTCGAGGGCCACGCGGTCGCTCACATCCACGGCGGTGACGAGCACGCGGCTGATGTCGCTCTCATCGCCTACGCGCTGGAAGCTGAACTCGACGCACTTCGGCGCGAAGCCTCCCTCGGCCCGCTGGAAGTTCAACTCCACGCGCTTCAAGGGGTTGAATTTCTGGAGTTGCTTGGCGTTTTTGCGCGGGTTGAAGAGGAGCGCGATGTAGTCGCTGATGATTTTGTGGTGCTTCTCGGGAACCAGCGGACGCATGAGACGCATGAAGTTGCGCGAAGCGGCGTCGGGGATTTGGAAGATGTTTTTCAGCTCCTCGGAGTACTGGCCGCTGATGGTTCCTTCGCTGTTGATGAGAAAGACGCCCTGCTTGACGTTGGCGAGGATGGCCTGGCTTTCACCCCGAAGCGCCTTGAGTTCGCTTTCGGAAATTTCGAGATCCAGGCTGAGTTTTTCAAAGAGTTCGTTGGCCTGGGTCAATTCGGACCTCGCTCCGGCCAGTTCACCCTGGGTGGCGGCAAGGGTTGAGGCGGTTTCGCCCAGTTCCTCTTCCTTGCCGGCGAGCCGGGTCGTGGCGGCGGCAAGCTGGTTCTGCGTTTTGAACCCGGCCTCGCGGCTTTTGCGCAGATCGGCGGCGTATTGAATTGCCTTGAAGAGGAAACCGGCGTTCAGAGCCAGCAGCACGAGCCACCAAAGGTAGGTTTGCCCCGCGAAATGGGTGATTCCAAAATATGCAACCGCTAAAATGAGAATGAAGAGGACGTAAGGGATGAAGTCCGAGACTTCCAGCTTTCCTTTGAACGGCATTTCCTCAACGGCTGCATTGGCTTGGTTTTCCATGGCTGGTTTCCGGGGTAAAGGGGGGGTGCCGGATATAACAGCATGTTTAGTGCCATGCGGTGTGACTTTTTGGCCGAGGTGGCTAAAAAGATCACCGACAAGATCACCCACGTCCCACGGGCGAATACAACCCATGGGACGAATGGGACCGGGAGGGCTTTACGAAACCGCGCCCGCCGAGTTGGCGAGGTCGGCTTCTTCCTTCGGCAGGAACACTTTGAAGCGGTTCTTGTCGATGGCCTTCATGTAGGCTTCATGCGGCGAGACGTAGCCCTTCTGCATGACGCTCCAGATGGCGTCGTCCATGAACTGCATCCCCTGCCCCTTGCCGCCGACGATGACGTCTTGCAGCTTTTGGGTGGCGCCTTCACGGATGATGGCGGAAACGGCGGAGTTGCCGACCAGGATTTCGTTGACGGCGAGCCGCCCGGGCTTGTCGCAACGCTTCAAGAGCAACTGGGCCACGACGCCCCGCAGCGAGGCGGAAAGCATGGTGCGCACCTGGCTTTGCTGATCGGCGGGGAAGACGTCCACCAAACGGTCGACGGTCTTGCGGGCGTTGTTGGTGTGCAACGTGCCAAACACGAGCAGGCCGGTTTCAGCGGCGGTGAGCGCGAGGGAGATCGTCTCCAAGTCACGCATTTCACCCACGAGAATGATGTCGGCGTCCTCACGCAGGGCGGCTTTCAGGCCGACGGGGAATGAGGGGGCGTGCTCCGGCACCTCGCGCTGGGTGATGATGCTCTTTTTGTTGCGATGCACGAATTCGATCGGCTCCTCGATGGTGACGATGTGCCGGGCAAAGTTGACGTTGATGTAGTCCATCATCGCCGCGAGCGTCGTCGATTTACCGGAACCCGTGGGGCCAGTGACGAGGACGAGGCCGCCGCGCATTTTGCAGAATTCCTTGACGACGCCGGGAATGCCGAGCTGCTCCAGCGTGAGAATCTTGGTGGGAATGAGACGGAATACCGCGCCGTAACCGTTGGTCTGCTTGAGGAAGTTGCAGCGGAAACGGGAATCCGCGTCCATTTCGTAGGCGAAGTCGAGATCGCCGGATTCCTCGTAGCGGGCCCAGCGTTCGGGGCCGCTGATTTCGCTCATCATGTAGGCGCACTCTTCTTTCGTCAGCGGCTCATTGCGGATGGGCATGATGTCGCCGTTGCGCCGGATTTTGGGGGGCTGGCCCTCGCCAAGGTGAAGATCCGAAGCTCCCGCTTCGATGAGGACTTTGAAAAACTGGTCGATGTAAGGCATGGGGGGAAAATCAATGAGAGAAATGCTGCCGCATGAGCTGTTTCTGTTCGGCGCGGGCGTAGGCTTCTTCCTGGGAGATGATGCCTTTGTCGTAGTAACCCATCAAGGCGTCGTCCATGAGCTGCATGCCGAGCTTGCGGCCCGTTTGCATAATGCCGGGGAGCATGAACGTCTTGCCGTCGCGGATGGTGGCGGCCACAGCCGGGGTGTTGACGAGAATTTCCATGGCGAGCACGCGCCCCTTGCCGTCCATGCGGGGCACCAACTGCTGGCTGACGACGCCGCGCAGGGATTCGCTGACCATTACGCGGATTTGCTCGCGCTGCTCAGTGGGGAAAACGTCGAGGACGCGGTCCAGGGTGCGGGCGGCGTTGCCGGTGTGCAAGGTGCCCAAGACCAAGTGGCCCGTTTCAGCGGCGGTGATGGCCAACTGAATCGTCTCCAAGTCGCGCATTTCACCGACCATGATGACGTCCGGGTCTTCACGAAGAGCGCCGCGCAAGGCGGCTGCGAACGATTTGGTGTGGGTGTGCACCTCACGCTGGGTGACCTGGCAGCCTTTGCACGGGATCACATATTCGATGGGGTCTTCCAGCGTGATGATGTGGTCGTGGCGGGTCCGGTTGACCTCATCAACCAGAGCGGCCAGGGTGGTTGATTTACCGCAACCGACGGCACCGGTGACGAGCACCAGGCCGTTGGCGTACTGGGTCAAAAGCTTGAGCGAATCGGGCAGCCCGAGGTCCTCCATGGTCCGCAACTCGGTGTTGATGATGCGGAAGGTCATGTCGTAGCCGAGCCGGTGCCGGACGACGCTGGTACGGAAGCGCCCGAACTGGTTGGCGTAAGCGAAATCGGCGTCGCCGCGCTCGGCGAGGTGTTTCTTTTGAACGTCGTCGAGAAAGCCGAAGGCGAGCCGCTCGGTATCGGCGGCAGTGAGAACGGGCGCTTTGAGCCAGATGGGCTCCAACTCGCCGTTGCGGCGCCAGATAGGCTGGCAGTTGACGCAAAGGTGAACGTCCGAGACGCACGACTGCTGGCCAACGTAAAGGTAATGGTCGACGTGCTCCAGGGTTTGGACTTCGTCGTTGCCAGCCGGGGAAGGGGGAATGGGATCAGACATTTGCAGACGGAAAAACGACACCAGCCGGGCCGCGAAATCAATTCAAAAAGCGTAAAAGGCCCATTTTTTCCGGGTGCGGAAGCTGGGGACGGATCTACGACAATAAAGCAAAGACCATGCCGAAGCAAGTTCCGGAATAAACCCCGAGCAAGCAGCGAGTGTCAGCGGCGCTTCCCACTTCTCGTTCCCAAACTCTATTTGGGAACGTATTGCTCCGGCAACTCCATTGCCGCAATAGGAGTTGCGTGGGGAATTGCGTGCCGAAATGGAGTTCACCTCGTTACGAATCTCCAGATTCGTAACGCACGTTGACTTGGAATCTCCGATTCCATGGGCACGTTTTACGAAACAGAGTTTCGCAGACAACTGCGTTCCCAATCTGGAGATTGGGAACGAGG
>CAZEOO010000015.1:25151-87310 GCA_964513965.1 uncultured Chthoniobacteraceae bacterium | reverse complement strand
CCATGAGGCCGGGCATCTCCTGCTCGGCGATTTGGATTTCCCGGCGTCCCCATTCGGCCAGGGAGAGATCGGCAACTTTGAAGTCTTGGTTGGTCATTTTGATATTACTAAGGATGAAATGCGGTTGCGAACCCGGTGCTAGAGCGCCGCTTTGAGCGCCTCCACTTTGTCGGTGCGCTCCCAGGTGATCGCGTCCAGGTCGTCGATCTTGCCGAAGTGGCCGTAGTTGGTGGTTTTGCTGTAGATCGGGCGGCGCAGGTTGAGCTGCTCGATGATGCGGGCTGGTTTGAAGCTGAACACCGCCTTCACGGCGGCCTCGATCTTCTCCTCGTCCACGGTATGGGTGCCGAAGGTGTCGATATGCACACTCACCGGGTCGGGATAGCCGATGGCGTAGGCGAACTGCACTTCGCAGCGTTTCGCCAATCCCGCGGCCACGACGTTCTTGGCCACGTAGCGGCCCATGTACGCCGCCGAGCGGTCCACCTTTGTCGGGTCCTTGCCGGAGAACGCCCCGCCGCCGTGGCGGCCCATGCCGCCGTAGGTATCGACGATGATTTTGCGGCCCGTAAGGCCCGTATCGCCTTGCGGCCCACCAACCACGAAGCGGCCCGTCGGGTTGATTAAAAATTCGGTGGCCTCCGTCAGCAACTCGGGCGGGAGCTGCTTTTTGATGACCTCGCAAACCAGGAATTCGCGAATCTCGTCGTGCGACACCTCGGCGGTATGCTGGGTGGAGATGACCACGTTGGTGATCTCCGCCGGTTTGCCGTCCACGTAGCGGACGGAAACCTGGCTCTTGGCGTCGGGGCGCAGCCACTTCACGGCCCCGGCCTTGCGCAGGCGGGTCACTTCGCGGCCCAAGCGGTGGGCGAACATGATCGGGGCGGGCATCAACTCCGGCGTCTCGTCGCACGCATAGCCGAACATCAACCCCTGGTCGCCCGCTCCCTGCTCGGCGTGGCCTTTGCCCTCCGCCTCGCGCTCGTCCACGCCCTGGGCGATGTCTGGGCTTTGCGCGGTGATGATGTTCATAATGAACACCTTGTCGGCGTGGAACACGTCGTCATCGTTCACGTAGCCGATGCCCCGGATGGCCCCGCGAACGATCTCCTCGTAGTTCAGCTTGGCCTTCGTGGTAATCTCACCGCCCACCACCACCACGTTGCTCTTCGCGTACGTCTCGCAAGCCACCCGGCTCAGCGGGTCTTGGGCCAGACAGGCGTCCAGCACGGCGTCGGAAATCGTGTCGCAAACTTTGTCCGGATGGCCTTCGCCCACGGACTCGGAGGAAAAGATGTAGCTACGTGGCATGATGATTTGGGTTGGAAATTAAGCTTTGAAGCGTGATGAGGCAATCGGATTGCCAGATAAATATATACGAATCTGGATGCGTTGATTGATGATAAAATTTCAAGCCGCCGTCAAATCAATTCTGACCATCCTATCACCGCCTGCGGCTCGTAGGTATATTTCGTGTTTGAAACCGCCCCGGAACCGTAGAAAAGTGTGGGTATGAGCATCCTCGTGGAAACCTTCCCGGCTCTCTCGGTGGCCGGCCCGGTACAAAACGCCTTTATCGGGCGCGTGGCGGACCTCGACGTTCACACCGACCGCACCACGGCGCTTGAGCGGCTGGCCGTTTACCACCAGGAAGCCATGAACGACCTCGGCTTCCTGGGGATGCCCTTCATTACCGCCGAACAGGTGCATGGCAACCGCATTGCCATCATCGACACCGCGCCTAAGGAGGCCGAAGCGGCCCCCGGGGAAAGCGGCCCCGTGATGGCACCCGCGCCCATCGCCGGGGTGGACGCCCTCATCACCTGCCAGCGGGACATCGTGCTGGGCATCTACGTAGCGGACTGCTGCGCGGTTTACGCCGTGGATACCGAGCACAACGCCATTGGCTTGGCGCACTCGGGGCGCAAGGGGACGGAACTGGGCATCGTCCCGGCCATGATCCGGCAAATGGGGTGTGTTTTCGGCACCGACCCGGGCAAAGTGATCGTGCAACTTTCCCCGTGCATCCGGCCCCCGGATTACGAAGTGGATTTCGCCGCTGAAATCGCCCGGCAATGCCGCGACATGGAAGTGGGGGAAGTGGTCGATTGCGGCAACAACACCGCCGCCGAGCCGGAGCACTACTACTCTTATCGGATGGAAAAAGGGCAGACCGGGCGGATGCTCGCGCTGCTGGCGGTGCACTCCGAAGGCAGGTAGATGGGGTGAAGGGGGGCAAGCCCCCCTTCCGGAGGGTCTGGGAGGCAGAGCCTCCCATTGCCTTTTGCAAGGCGGGCGTTGAATTGATTTCGAAGCGGCGCGTCCGCTCTAAACCCGAGCATCGCATTCATTGGCCCGCCTTGCTCCCCCGAAAACAGCGCAGCGTTTTTTCGGGGGCACTCGTCTCGGGGCGAGCTTTATTCTCGTGCCGAAACTCGATTGCGGCAATGGAGTTGCCGGTGCAATGGCGTTCCCAAATAGAGTTTGGGAACGAGATAAATAGTTTGGGAACGAGATAAGCGCCTGCGGCGCTTGGCGGAAACGCTTCGCTGTCCGATATGGGCAAGGCGGGTATTACGTGGCGGTTTAACGCAGCCCTCGGAACTTTTTGACGCCCGCCTTGCTTTTGTTTTGGCTTCCGGGGCTCTGCCCCGGCTCCCCGGCAAGGGGGCTTGCCCCCTTGCATCCCTTCTCGGAAACTTCGTTTCCGGTCGGCTACAATCCCGCAGGCCGGGACTTCATGTGCGGGAAGAGGATCACGTCGCGAATGGACTCCGCGCCGGTGAGCATCATGACCAAACGGTCGATGCCGATGCCAACGCCGCCCGCCGGGGGCATGCCGTGCTCCAGCGCCGTGAGGAAGTCATCGTCGATCTTCTGGATCTCCTCGCCCGCTTGCTCTTCCAGCCGCTGGCGCTGCACGATGGGGTCGTTCAATTCGGAGTAACCAGGTGAAATTTCCTGGCCGTTGATGGCCAGTTCGTACACGTCCACCACCTCCGGATGCTCCGGGTTTTGCTTGGCCAGCGGCACCAGTTCTTTAGGCAACTGCGTGACGAAGCACGGGTTGAAGAGTTTCTCCTCAACCAGTTTTTCGTACACGTGCTGCGTGACTTCGAAATCGGTCATCTCGGGCGAAAGCTCCACCTTCAACTCGCGGCAGCGTTCGCGGCGCGCGTCGGGGTTCATGTCGTACCAGCCGGGAATGGCCTGCTCGACCAGTTCGCGGTAGGAGGCGCGCCGCCACGGGCGGGTAAGGTCGATGGTGCGGATGACGTTGCCCTCGGCGTCCTTGTGGTCGATCTTGAGCGTGCCGATGACTTTCTCGGCCACGGTGCAGATCATCTCCTCGATCATGTCGGCCATGGTCTCGAAGTCACCGTAGGCGCGGTAAATCTCCAGCATGGTGAACTCCGGGTTGTGCCGCCGGGAAACGCCTTCGTTGCGGAAGTTGCGGTTCAACTCAAACACGCGGTCGAAGCCGCCCACGAGTAGGCGCTTCAAGAAAAGCTCGGGCGCGATGCGCAGGTAGAGGTCGATGTCGAGCGCGTTGTGGTGCGTCTTGAACGGCGTGGCCGCGGCTCCGCCCGCCACCGGCTGCATCATGGGCGTTTCAACTTCGAGGAACCCGCGATCCTCCAGGAAGCGGCGGATTTCGCGGATGATGGCGATGCGTTGCAGAAAAACCTGCTTGGATTCCGGGTTGGCCAGCAAATCGAGATAACGCTGCCGGTAGCGCAGTTCCACGTCGGCCAGGCCGTGCCATTTATCCGGCATGGGGCGCAGGGATTTGGAAAGCACCGTGAGGTTTTTGACGCGCAGCGTTGCCTCGCCCGTGCGGGTGGTGAAGGTCTCCCCCTCGACGCCGAGGAAATCGCCGATGTCGAGCAACTGGAAAATTTCGAAAGCTTCCGCGCCCACTTCTTTGGCATGGACGAACACCTGAATGCGGCCCGTGGCGTCCGTGAGGTCGACGAAATGGCTTTGGCCCATGTCGCGATGGGCGGTAATGCGGCCCGCAATGCGTTCACAGCGGCCTTCGGCAAAACGTTCCCGCACTTCGGCGATGGTGCCCGTAATGTCAAAACGGTGACCATACGGGTCCACGCCTTTCTCTCTCAGGGCGAGCATTTTCTGGCGGCGGGTTTCAAAGAGGGCGTTCGGCTCTTCCATAGTAAAGAGGGATAGTCAATCAGCCTTCGGGCCGGTTGTCAAAAACCACCTGCGTTTTTCCCCCACCCGGCGGCGCAAAAAAACTCGTTGCCGCCCGAAGACGGCAACGAGGAAAATGAACTGCGCCAAGCAAACGACGCTATTGCGCTCCGGCGGCGGGAGCCGCGGGGGCCGCTGGCGCTTCGGAAGCTGCCGGGGCGGGCGCTGCGGCCGGTGCATCGGCGGGCTTGGCCGCTCCAGCCCCAACGATGCCTTTGATTTCCGCGATCCAACCCTTGAGCTTGGGATGGTCCGGGCAATTGCGAACCACGTCCATCATGTCGGCGATGCCCCGGTTGCGCAGCCCGATGGCGATTTCGTCCTGAGCCCGGCTCCAGAGCAGTTCGGGCTTCTGGATGCGGTTGAATTGGTCGATGGTGAAAGCGGAGTTGGTGTTGGCGGCCTTTTGCGCGTCGTCCTTGATCCTCATTTCCCAATACTGGACCGCGCGAGCGTCTTTGAGCGAGCGGTAGTAAGGCAGCAGCGTGCTCTGGTAGATGCCGTCAATGTTGCCGGGCACCATTTCCCAGTCCGATCCGTTCCCCTGCCCTTCGCCGCCTTTTTCACCTTTCACACCTTTGGCGGGGGCCAGAAGGTTTTTGATCCCATACCACTGGACAAAGACGCTGCTGGACACCGGCTGCGTCACCAGCGAAATCTCGGAGAAGAGCGGCTCCTTGTCGGCGGCCATTTTGCCCTTGGTGGGGTTGGCGGCCACGTTGCCCTGCTCGACCAGCTTGCGAGCCTTGTCCCGGCGCATCCAGATCGCGGCGTCGTTGGCCTCGGCCTGCATGACGGCGGTGATGTGGGCGTTGAGCCCGGGCTCAAGCTGTTTGACGGTGGCGCCCATGAAGTGCTGGATGGAAAGCACCAGGTAATTGAGGTGAACACGCGCGGCCATCTGGTATTGCTCCATTCTGGCGATGTCCTGCACGTCGTTGGCGGTCTGGTTCTTCGTGGCCATCAACGCGCTCTGGTAAAGCGCGATGGCGGTGGAGTTGCTGCCCGCACCGGCGCTGAAATCGCGGATCACCTTCTGCACGAGCGCGCCGCTGTTGGTGGTTTGCGCTGTTTCGAGCTGGGTCAGTTCCTTGGTGATATCCTTCACATTGATGGGCGGGCCATCCTGAAGCTGCGCGAGCGCGGGAGAGCACAGGACGGAAAGAAGGGCGAGCCCAACCAGAGGCCGGGAAAAGCGATTTTTCATAGGGAGAAACTGCAAGGGAGGATGAGTAAGGATGTCGAAGAAGGGGGGTGTCGAACCAGACTACACCGAAAATTAACGTTGGCATGGGTAAAAATGCCAGCAAAAAACGCCTCACTCGGGGTCTCCCCGGATGAGGCGTTTTGAAGTTTTCACAGCGCGGCCTCCTTTTGGGAACCGCGCTTAAGGAATTTATTTCTGCTCGGGTTCGCCAGCGGCGGCGGCGGCCTCGTTGCGCTCCTTCATGGCGGCGCGGCGGCTCAATTTCACGCGGCCCTTGTCGTCGATGCCGATGCACTTGACCCAGATGGCGTCGCCGTTGCGGACGACGTCTTCGGTCTTGTTCACGCGGAAGTCGGCCAACTCGGAGATGTGGACCAGGCCTTCTTTGCCGGGCAGCACTTCGACGAACGCGCCGAATTCCTTGGTGGAAACGACGGTGCCGTGGTAGGTGGTGCCGACTTCGATTTCCTTGGTCATGCCGGCGATGATGTCCTTGGCGCGTTGCAGACTCTCCCCGTTGTTGGAGTAGATGTGCACGGAGCCGTCGTCCTCGATGTTGATCTCGGCGCCGGTCTCGGCCACGATGCCCTTGATGGTCTTGCCGCCAGGCCCGATGAGGAGGCCGATCTTGTCCACGGGGATCTTGACCGTCTCGATGCGCGGGGCATAGACGCTCAGTTCCTTGCGCGGCTCGGCGATGGCCTGGGCCATGACGCCCAGGATGATGGTGCGGGCTTCCTTGGCCTGCCGGACGGCTTCAGCCAGGATGTTGATCGGGAGGCTCGTGAGCTTGAGGTCAAGCTGGAAGCCGGTCACGCCGTCGGCGGTGCCGCAAAGCTTGAAGTCCATGTCGCCGAAGTGATCCTCGGAGCCGAGAATGTCGGTGAGGGTCTCGTAACGCGTGAGGGTTTTGTTCTCATCGTACTCGGTGATGAGGCCCACGGAGATGCCCGCCACGGGCTTCTTGATCGGCACGCCCGCGTCCATGAGGGCGAGGCAGCCGGCGCACGTGGTAGCCATGGAACTGGAGCCGTTGGATTCCAGCACTTCGCTGTTGACGCGGATGGCGTAGGGGAAGTCCCGCTCCTCGGGAATGACGGGAGCCAGGGACCGCTCGGCCAGCGCGCCGTGACCGATCTCGCGGCGCCCGGGGCTGCCGGTGCGGCCGGTTTCGCCCACGGAGAAGGGCGGGAAGTTGTAGTGCAGGATGAAACGCTTCTCGTTGGCGCCGCCGGTGTAGGCGTCCAGCATCTGGGCTTCGTCGGCGGGAGCCAGGGTGGCCATGGTGAGCGCCTGGGTTTCACCGCGGGAGAAGAGAGCGGAACCGTGGGAGCGGGGCAGAAGGCCCACCTCGGCGCTCAGCGGACGGAGGTCGCGGAAGCCGCGGCCATCGGCGCGAACGCCCTTGTCCAAGGCGCTCTTGCGGACGGTTTTTTCCTGGAGATAATCGAATGCCTGGCCGATTTGGAAGTTCGTGGCTTCGGGGAATTTCTCCAAAATGGCGGCCTTGACCTCAACTTTGAGGGCGTCGACGGCCTTGGCACGCTCCAGCTTGCCGGAGGTGTAAAGAGCGGCTTCGATGCGGTCGCTGGCCACCTGGATGGCGATGTCGAGCATCTCCTTTTGGACCAGCATGAGCGGCGGCTGCCGCTTGACCTTGCCCGCCTTGGCGGCCAGTTCGCGCTGGGCCTGGACGATCTTCGTCACGGAGACCTGGGCGAATTCGAGCGCCTTGATGAAGTCCTCTTCGGGCAGTTCGTTGGCCGCGCCTTCGATCATCACCACGTCGGTCTCATTGCCAACGTAGACGAGGTCGAGATCGCTCTGGTCGCGCAGGGCGTGGGTGGGGTTCACGACGAACTCGCCGTTAACGCGAGCCACGCGCACCGCGCCCACGGGGCCGGCGAACGGGATGTCGGACACCATCAGGGCGGCGGAAGCGCCGTTGATGAAAAGAATGTCGGGGTCGTTCTCACCGTCCGCGCTCAGGAGCGTGCCGATGATTTGGGTGTCGTAAAGGTAGCCTTCCGGGAAGAGGGGCCGCAGAGGGCGGTCCGTCATGCGGCAGGTCAGGATTTCCTTCTCGGAGGGACGGCCCTCGCGCTTGAAGTAACCGCCAGGGATCTTGCCCACGGCGCTCGCTTTTTCGCGGTAATCAACGGTGAGGGGGAAGAAATCCTGCCCTTCTTTGATCGTCGTGGCGGAAACGGCCGTGACGAGAACGATGGAATCGGCACTGCGGACCGTTACGGACCCGTCGGCCTGTTTGGCAAGTTTGCCGGTTTCAATAACGATGGGCGAAGCGCCCACCTCGATGGAGATCGATTGTTGCATACTCTAGCTTCTAGCTTGAAATGCAGCGCTGCCGAACGCTGGCCGGAGCTGGAGAAATCAGGACATATGAAGTAGGAAGCAGGTAACGAGAGTTCCGTCTCTTGCTTCGTAATTCATAGTTCTTGATTTCTCATGCCTCCGGCAACGCTCTTCAAAAGCGCCGCGCGTTTTTTTGGAATGGCCCCACCCGTATTGTATTAGAGTCCGGGAGGGGCGGGTTTTGGAATAGAGCAAGTGAAAGCCTGTGGCTTTTAATTCACCTGCCCTGAAACGGAAAACCCCGGGCCAGGAAAAATCCAGCCCGGGTGTCGTCCGGAAAGGTTGTTACTTACGGAGGTTGAGCTTGTCGATCAAGACCTTATAGCGTTCGCTGGCGGTCCGCTTGAGGTAATCGAGAAGGCTGCGGCGCTTGGCCACCATCATCAGGAGCCCGCGACGGGAAGCGTGATCCTTGGCGTGGGTCTTGAGGTGCTCCGTGAGCTGTTGGATGCGCTGGGTAAGGAGGGCGACCTGCACGTCGGCACTGCCGGTATCTTTGTCGTGCAATTGAATGCCCTGAAGTTCGTTCGTCGTTGCCATATTCTTGTTTTTGAGGAGGGGTCAGTATCGACAATTTTCCCGGCTTGGCAAGTGTTTTCGTCTCGGGGATGCCAGCCATGTGGCGGCTTTTTCAGCAAAAGCCAATTTGCGGTGGATGAATGGCCAAGGCGCTCTTTTCCCCTTTCCCCGCAGTAAGGCCAATTAGCCGAGACCACCCGAATCTCTTCCGAACGCCTTGTACGCCAACATTCAGCCTAGAGGTTATTATGAACATGTCAGCCTCGCCACTCAAACTTAGCCTATGGCTCCGCCTTGCTCCATTCATTCTCCTGCTGTGTGCCATCGCGTTACCGGCAACTGAATTGCAGGCGCAGAATTATAACCTCTACACTCGCGAAATGGTCTTGCGCAAACTCCATGACCTTCGGACTGAAAGGACAAATATCGAGGCTAGACTCCAGACGCTCGACAACAACATCCGGATCGATCACCAGCGAGCAGAGGAAGCAAACCGCAACTTAGTTCGTATCCAACAGAACATCAGGAATCTTCAGGCAGAGATCACAAGAGTCACCGCGGCCAACATGGATTCCGCGAGGAAAAGGAATCTCCTCGCCAGGCTTCAGCACCAGTTGCTGGAGCAGAACCTGAGATCGACAGAGGAGTCTTCGCGGGCGGAATTGGCAACCCTACGACTGGTAAACAACAAACGAAAAGCCCAAGCGGATAGAACCCGAATAAGAGAAATTAATAAGGAAATCGAAAAAATTATCAGAGTGACGGGCATAACCGGAGAGGAACAACACTGATGAAAAAGTGCTTTTTTTCGGCCCTGGTTGCCACTTTTTTCGTGGCCGCGGCGACCGCCTCCGCACAAAGGCACCCCGCCCCGCCGCCGGCGTCAATGCACCCCCTTTTTAATGAACCACTGGAAACCCAAGCCCCTCCCGCCCCCTCAACTTCCACCCAAAGCTATGCCTCGGTAGTCAATTACGTCACGCAATCCCTGAAAAGAGCGTTCGGGCGCATGACCTACACGGTCACCACCAACAGCACAAGGGGAACACACACGGTTAAAGAGATCGACAAATACGAAGCTGTATCCAATCCCCGCATTTTAAGGGGCCAGCGATTGGCGTTTGATAGGCAAGTGATGGATTACAGCGAACGTCATATTACCCACAGCTACGGAGAGAAAGAGAATCTCAGCGATCGAACGACCGAGTATTTTTCCGTCGTGCTGCCACTCGCGAGCATCGATCTCAACGGTATCAGGATCGAACAGTGGACTCCGTCAGAGATCGGCCCCGTTTATGCAGCAGACACCGTGAGCCATATAAACCGAGGGAACAACACCGTCGTGACCATCCGGTCGTTTGTTGGAAAAAGCACCTTTCAACAGTTCTGGCTGTACTCAAAAACGGACGGGAATGACTATTTCTATCGATTCCGCAAACCTGAAGAAATCAACCCTTGTGTCATCGTCTTCCCGGATCGCGACTCCGCTTCGAGATTCGCCAACGCGCTCACCCAGCTTGCCCTCATTTGCGGAGCGGAAAAGGATGTTTTCGGAGAGGAAAAGCCCCCAAACAGTCCCGATTCTTCCGCGCCCTGGGAACAGCCGTTCAAGGATAAAACGCCCTAAAAACTCCTCGTCATGGTTACGGGGTCGAGCACGCGGGCAAGCTCCTCCTCGGGCAGCACTTTCCAGTCGAGGCAAATCTCGCGGACCGTACGGCCGTTTTCGGCGCTCTCTTTGGCGATCTCCGCCGCCCGGTCGTAGCCGATCAAGGGCGTCAAGGCCGTGACCATGGCCATGGAGATCTCGATCAGCGCCTCGCAGCGGTCCCGGTCGGCCTCGATGCCGTCCACACACTTGGCGCGGAACACCTCCACGGCGTTGGTGAGGATGCGGATGGCCTCCAGGATGTTATAGGCCAGCACGGGCATCATGGTGTTCAATTCGAAGTTCCCGTTGGCCCCGGCCCAGGTGATGGTGGCGTCCGCCCCGATGACCTGCGCGGCCACCTGCATCATCATCTCGCACATCACGGGGTTGATTTTGCCCGGCATGATGGAACTGCCCGGTTGCGTGGCGGGCAGCGTGATCTCGCCGAGCCCGCACCGGGGGCCGCTGGCCAGCCACCGGATGTCGTTGGCGATTTTGAAGAGGGAAACGGCGACCGTTTTAAGCTGCCCGGAGACCTGCACCAGGCCGTCCTTGCTCGCCTGGGCCTCGAAATGGTTGCGCGCCTCGCGGAAGGCGATGCCCGTGCGGTTCCAGAGATGGTGGACCACTTTGGAGGGAAACTCCGCGTGGCAGTTGATGCCCGTCCCCACCGCCGTGCCCCCGAGCGGCACCTCCTCGATGGCCGCAATGGCGTTGCCCACCCGCAAGAGGCCAAACTCCACCTGCCGCCCGTAGCCGCTGAACTCCTGGCCGAGCCGGATGGGCGTGGCGTCCATCAAATGGGTGCGGCCGATTTTCACCACATCCCAAAATTCCAGTTCCTTGCGCTCGAAGGATTCGTGGAGCTTCTCCAACGCGGGGAGCAGCCCGTTGCGGAGCGCCTCCCCCACGGCCACATGCAGCGCGGTGGGGATCACGTCGTTGCTCGACTGCCCCATATTCACGTGATCGTTCGGGTGCACCGGGTCCTTGGAACCGATGGGCTTGCCCGCGAGCTGGGAAGCGCGGTTGGCGATCACCTCGTTGGCGTTCATGTTCGTGCTCGTGCCGGAGCCGGTCTGGAAAATATCGACCACGAACTGGTCGTCCAGGCTGCCCTTAATCATCTCCTCGGCCACGCGGGAGATGAGCGTCACGCGCTCCTCGTCCAGCAAGCCCAGTTCGAGATTGGCCTCGGCGGCCGCCCATTTGACCAAGCCCAAGGCCCGGATAAACTCCCGGCTGAACCGGTACCCGGAGATCGGGAAATTCAAGACCGCGCGCTGAGTAGACGCGCCGTACAAGGCTTCGGAGGGAACTTCCATTTTCCCCATCGAATCCTCTTCAATGCGTAGGGGGGATTGCATAGCTGGCGTAAACATAACCCATTGCACTGCAAGCGGAAGTCCGTTCTTTCGTCTTTTGCGAAAAAAAGATAGCCTCTCCCCCATATCGCTCCTCGAGGTGCCCTTAACTCTATGAAAACTGCCCTTCATCTGATCCTTTTGGCCGGAATCCTGGCCACCCTTTCCGGCTGCCAGACCGCCAGCGAATTTCCCGCGCCCGGGGCCCATTGGAAAAACGCCCAAGGGCAGCTTCAATACGCCACCCCGAAGCGGTCGGTGATCGGCGAAGCCGTCTTAAGCGGCAACGGCGCGCGCGATTTCCAACTCGACTACACCGCCGGCCCTGGCCTGCCGCTGATGCGCGTGCGCGAAAGCGGTTCCGTGGGCCGCATGGAAGGCGTCTTCGCGGGAGGAAGCTGGCAGGGCGACCTGGAACACGTCCACGGACGGCTCGCAAGCTGGGCCGCGCTGCGGGAAGTTTTTGCCGCCGTGCAGGAAAAGGGGGCCGCTCCTTCGGCCACGCTTCACTCAGCCCCGGGCTCCAAAGTCCCCTGGACCGCCCAGCTAACCCAAGCCCCGGGCAATCAGCGCATCCGCGTGGAGTTCCCCAAGACGAAGGAAAGGTTTACGTTCGTGCTGGCGAAGTGATTTGCAGCGCAAAAGTGTCGCTTGGCCAGATGTCCCTAAGCCTCGCCCTCGGGTGCGCCTTCTTCCTCGTCCTACTCGCCGCCGAAGGTCTCCATTGGGCCACGGGCGGCATAACGCCATCCCTCATCCAACGCATCGTCAACGCCGATTTGCCTCACTCCCACCACTCGGGCAGGGGTGAACGGTAGGTTTTTTATTCTTTCAATTTCTCAACCTCTTGGAGGGCCGACTTGGGAGACATTTGGAATTTTTTCATTCTTCCCTCGTCTTTTGGAATTCGCACAAATCCATTTCCGTTAGTTTTCAATGTCTTGGGGTCTACCTCCATCCAAGCCTGTTTTGGATTGTGAAGGAAATCCACAAGATGGATGGCCTCTAATTGAGGCGTCACTTGTTGAACGCTCTCTGGTGAATTAAGGCGCTCGTATTCTTTCTCGGATATCTCATTGACCTCCAATTGAAACGTGTCTCCCACTAACTTACGGCGGCTAGCATAGTATTTGTAACCTCGGCTCGAACAGTTCACAAACACAGTAGGTCCATCATTTTTCTCGACAGAAAAGCCACCTATTGGAAGCGTGACAGTATTCTTATAGGGAACATATTTTCCCTGAGTGGTCTTATGATACACAGTCCATTCTGCGTATGATTTAAAGCTATCGAGAGAAGATGTTAGAAACAGTTCCTCGTTCCCATCATTGTTTATATCAAATTTAAAATAAAACAAATACCCTCCTGCGCCAGCACCTTCCCAATGGTCTCCTGCTGTTTGAGTTTCACGGCTGATTAAGGTTTTTACGTAATCTTTGAATATCTTTTCCGTATTTGGCTCAACTGCCCTCAAAGGAGAGGTCACTCCAAGCACTAGACCCAGAAGCAATAGCAATAGTTTCATAATTTGTTATTCGACCTCAGCACATACGCGGCTGACGTAGTTGAATGGTTGTATGTCGGGATAATCGTTGGGGCGATTAAAACGGTTTAGCGCCCATCTGCTGGCGGCATTCTTCCAGAAGCAGTAGTGTCCCGCCCCCTGAGGGTCGAGCAAGAACCCTGGCACGCTGCCGTTGTCAACGAAACCAGTTGGTGCTCGACTGGCCCCGTTATAAAGCTTCATTGTTACCGCGTCTTCCATTTTGCGATTTGTTCCTTCGGCAAATGTTACAGAACCCACAGTATGGCTTGGCAGTGCGGTCCCATTCGCATTTTGGCTATTACGCTGTTGCGTCATCCAATCCACCGCTGTGGTCCGCTTGGAACGCAACAAATCCAATCCTCCCTTAACATTCTCCTGCCAATTCCATATCTGCTTTCTTGAAATATTTGCCGTTGCATCTGAAACATTACCAGTGAGTTGGAATATCCCATATCCTCCAGGAACGTCATCCCCATCGTTATTCCAAGTAGGAGAACCGAGCCGACTATTAGCCGGGTTCGGGCGGAATTGATTGTAGAACGAGCCGTTATATCGGTATTCTCCTGTCTCGCACTTCGCTATTGCGTATGCGAACCAAAGATTTCCGGTTTGACCAGCATCGGGGCAACTCTGGATGTAAGTCTTCGCCTTGGCGTTATCCGGATTTTTCCCGCCAATAACAAACCGAACTGTGGTCTCGGAGGTCAGGCTAGAACCGTCTGAGCCTACGAGTTGGTAAGTCAATTCACACTTGCCACCAAAGAAATCTCCACTCCATTCTGGTTCTTGGTGGAGCTTCCACATCTGGTTCGCTGGCATCGGTGAAGAGGTCTTATCAATCGTAATGGTATCCTCAGTTTGGTTCCGGCTTTTCCGAACATCATTGCCGCGGTCATACCAGCACTTGAACTTCCATTTCACATTGATGCCGCTTGGACCACCAGGAAATCCCACTTCCAATTGCGGCATATCGGGGCCGTCGTTTTTCCGGTGTGGGTCAATCCACGCGATGTTTTTATCCGTGGCAGCTTTCCAATAGTCGTCGTTGACCGTTGCTCCCTGCGGCAGCGTCTGGATGAGAACATCATCGTTTGCATCGCTCCAATTCCTTACATCCCTTATCTCAAAAGGCAGGAGAAGTAGCGGCTTATTATTGCTGATAGCCGCCATAACTCCATTCGCGTTAATACGCTTAATATCCGATGAACTTACGCCATCGGGCAACTGAACTTCCTGGAGATTCCATGGAGAAGGCCCTGAAAGGACATAAGTCTTCTGGGACGCGCTGCCGTCATTAGAGTTGGTGAACGTGGCATCAAATAAAACATGGATGGTTCCGTTGGCATCAGGGTTGCTTAGTAGGCGCGAGGTGATATTGCTGATCTGCCCTTGGTAATCCGAAGGGATGAGCGATGCGAGCGGGGTATGATTGCCGTCCTGCCAAATAAATCCCCCGGAAAAGTTGTTTCCAATGACCTGTCCTTGGTTATTGACGGATAGCAAACCATCATCAAATCCCGTCATGGTCAGGCTGCCTCCTGCACTCATGAACATACCTCCACCGTTGGCAGGACAGTAGCCGATAGCATACCCGCCATCGCTCATAGCATATGGTTTAAAATTAATAGGTATGGACTCAATATCTCCCCCGGGCCAATCGTACCTCCATTGCGCTATTACTGCCCCGTTTAGTACGACAAAAATTAAAAAATCAGCCATACTATCACCATTCAAGTACGCGGAGCGTCCGCAGTAACCATTGTTGGTTGATCCCCAAATCTCAGAGACCCAGAGGCCGTCAGGGGAGTCTTCCGAAATATCAAGGATTTGAAACCCGCTGTTTCCATCGTCAGCTTCGCTCAGTACTGAATTTTTACACTCATATCCAAACCAGCCATCCCTGTAGCTTGGCCATTGGCCTTCGCCCCAAGGAACCTGAACACTTCCATAGAGAGTGCCGTCTGCACCCACACCATCGAAACCCCCATCGTATTTTTGTTGGTTGTCTGTCCAGTTATGAGCAATCCCAGCAGAATTGATGCTTCCTGTAGCTTGGCCATTGACCCAAGTTATTGAACATGGGCCAAGGCCGTTAGGGTCCCAATATGCATATGCTCCGTTGTTGCTGTCGTTCAGAGCAATCGCGAGAACAGTTCCCGGAACGCCCCCACCGCTAACATCTATTGTCGGGTAACTCACCAATGGGGGTGTAGGGATTTCATTTTCTGCCCCCCCTCCGCCACCACTACCGCCGCCGCCACTGCTGCCCGATGTCACCGCCGTCGTGTTCATCGAGACCGACGAGGTACCGCTGCCAGCCGCGACTCTGATGGTGCTGAAATCGTCAAACGTGTTCGGGAAATATATGTAGACTTGTGCGACGCTTTTCTGGGGTTCACCAGTAATAGAAGTTCGCGTTTGCACGGTTGTTGCCGGTGCGGGATCGTTGGTCGTTGCCGAAAGTAACGCTTCCCCTGCAATTACCGTGAAAGTAATCGGGGCATTTTGAGCGCCATTGTTGACCGACGCTATGAGCGGGGTAGACGAGACGGTACCAGGAGCGCCACTTTGGTCACCGCCAGTGATTGAAAGCGCCGGTAAAACCCCGTTATAAAAGTCAACCGGGTTTAAGTGGTTGCGGTATGCATCCAAAATTGTAACGACCGTACCATTCAAGAGAATTCCGGATGGCGCAAGTGCATAGGAATCGGTAACAGGAGCTCCGAAGTAGTAATTTTGCCACCAGTCTGGCAGCCCATTGGTCCCCGTGATGGTAAGGTCGAAGCTGAAAAGATTCTTTACCTGGCCGATGTTTGCCATGGCGTAATCATTGGCCGGATTAGCCGAACCGCTAAGCCATGGGTATGTGCCTGTTTCCAGCGGATGCCCATAATACCGGAATACTAAAAGACGATCAAAGAACGGTACCGTCAGAGCCTTTAATTGCCCAAGATTGACTGCAGCATAGTCGTTTGTATTCATCGTGCTGCCGGAGAGATTCGTGGCAAGTGTGCGAAGAATATCTCCGGCACCGCCGGGGAGATCGGCATCCAGCTCCGCGACAGCCTTAACCGCGATATTTTTTACCTGCCCTTGGTTAACAGCGGCATAGTCATTCGCGCCAGAAGTCTTTACCGGCGGGTTCAATCCCTCATACCACCACTGTGGCGTTTGTGCCCATAGAAGCCCAGTTACAAAAACCGTAAAAATCGACAATAGACATTGCAATGCCCATCTACGGCAATAGCTTAACTTTGATACAAGCATTGGTCTTTAAAATGGGAAAAATGCATCCGCGAACTATGACTGCCATTCCTTAGCCCGAAGGATTGCCTTGATCTATTCTGAAAGCTTGCTTCTACACCACGTGAAATTTCAAGAATATTATTTTCTCATCTCCAAAAAGAGAAAGGAGGCATCTCTCACGGTTGGGCATAGAAATTTGTAATACAGGAGTGCTTTTTTTTCTTTCTAATTCGGTCAGCCGTTGCCAGTTTTAGGATGCCCCTAAATTGGCCTCCTTATGTCTACCTTAAGTCTATTTAGAACTGCACCATCTCACTCATTTCCCGATCTAGCTACCTATGGACGTCAATTCACAGGGGAGCAAATCTCGAAATCCACGTGCATGAATAGGGCTCAGGCGACAAATCGTGACTAAAGCCTCTCCCCATGGCTTTATGTCCATTTATTTGTCGCCCCTTTCTCCGTCCGCCTACAACGCCCGCGGCGGAATGTATTTAGCCGACGCCTCACCGGCCAGGTAGGCATCCTCCAGGGCGGCCTTGATGTCCTCCAACGTCACGTCCCGAATTTCCGGGTGCTCGCCGTTGCTGTAATCCAGAGCGTAAAGCCCGAGGCGCGCCTGGGCGATCCGGCGAATTTCCATCGACATGGCCGATTCCGGTTTGGGCGGCGGGGGCAGCGTTCTGGAGGGACGATCGTGACAGGTGCCGGTTTTGCCGCACAACTCACATCGACCATTCGATGCAAGAAGCCCTTCCGGCCAGGATCGTTCGATTCGACAGTCTTCGCAGTAGCGCATTCGTTAAAAAAATCGGGGGTTGGTGCTAATGGAAACAGCAAACAACGTACCCGGATCAACCCGTGGAAAGAATTTTCCGCAAAGGTCCTCGCGCCAACCTCGCACCAAGAGGGGAAGAAAATTCACATGAGCCAAGGAGCAGGCGGCATTTTTAAACTCATTCTCATTCGAGAATTTTCAAAATGAGAAAAAGGGCTCTCTCAAAGTGAGCTTTGCCCCCGCAATTAGCCATTGCCCCTTCTCTGGCACCGTCCTAAACTAGCCTCCTTATGTCCATTTGGAACTACGCCAACCCTCAACTGCGCGACCTCGTTGCCTATGAACCGGGCAAACCCATCGAGGACGTCGCGCGGGAGCTTGGGCTGGAACCGTCGGAAATTATCAAAATCGCCTCCAACGAAAACCCGCTGGGCCCCTCGCCCAAGGCGGTCGAAGCCATGCGCGCCGCCCTGGAGAGCGCCCACATTTACCCTGACGGCGGCGCTTACCTCCTGCGCGAGGCCATCGCCAAGAAATTCGGCCTCGAACGCGCCAACGTGATCCTGGGCAACGGCTCCAGCGAAGTTATTGAGTTCATCGGGCACGCTTTTCTCCAACCGGGCGACAACATCGTCACCTCGCGGCACACTTTCGCCATTTACCACCTCATGGCCCAGCTCTTCGGAGCCGAAACCATCGAAGTGGCCGACCCCCACTTTACCCACGACCTCCCGGCCATGGCCGCCGCCATCAACGAGCGCACCAAAATCGTGTTCGTGAACAACCCGAACAACCCCTCGGGCACCGTGGTCAGCCAGGCCGAGATGGACGCCTTTGTCAAAAGCGTCCCCGAGCGGGTCGTCATCGTTTTCGACGAAGCCTACGTGGAATTCATGGATGAGCCGCGCGATTCGGTGAAGTTCATCCGCGAAGGCCGCCCGAACGTCCTCACCCTGCGCACCTTTTCCAAAATCCAGGGGCTCGCCGGGCTGCGCATCGGTTACGGCCTGGCCTCCAAGGAGCTTGCCGAAGTGCTCCAACGCACCCGCGAACCCTTCAACGCCAACTCCATCGCCCAGGCGGGCGCGCTGGCCGGGTTGCTGGACGAAGAGCACCAGAAGGCCACCCGCGACCTCACCAAAGAGGGGCGCGAGTACCTGCAACGCTGCTTCGCCTCCCTGGGACTCAAATACGTCCCCAGCCAGTCGAACTTCGTGCTGGTGAAGGTGGGCAACGGCAAATGGCTCTTCCAGGAACTGCAAAAGCGCGGCGTCATCATCCGCGCCATGGATTCCTACGGCCTGCCCGAGTGGATTCGCGTGACCGTGGGCACGATGGAGGAAAACACCCGCTTCATCCGGGAACTGAACCTCTTCATCAACCCGCCGCGCACCCAGGACGTGCCCAAGTGCCACTAAGGGAAGACGCAGGGACGGGGAGACACGGGGACGCGGAGAAAAGGCCGCGCGCCCCTTTCTCTGTAAAACCGAAAGTTTGCGATTGATATTATTTTCCGGCGGCATAGAGTTTTCCTCCTTTCGTCAAAAACACGTAAAATGTCCCAGTCCTCCGAATTGAAAATATTTAGCGGTTCCGCTCATCGTGAGTTGGCCCGCCGCATTGCCCGGTACGTTGGCGTACCCTTGGGCGACGCCACCGTAGATTCTTTCCCCGACGGCGAAACTTTCGTCAAAATCAACGAAAACGTCCGGGGCCGGGACGTTTACCTCGTGCAGCCCACCTGCCCGCCCACCAACCAGAACCTCATGGAGCTTCTGATTATGGTGGACGCCGCACGCCGCGCCAGCGCCGCACGCATCACCGCCGTCATCCCCTTCTTCGGCTACGCCCGGCAGGACCGCAAAGACCAGCCCCGGGTGGCCATCACCTCCAAGCTCGTCGCCAACCTGCTCACCGCCGCCGGAGTGGACCGCGTGCTGACCATGGACCTCCACGCCCAGCAGGTCGCCGGGTTCTTCGACATTCCCGTGGATCACCTCCAGGCGCTGCCCGTCATCCACCGCTATTTCGCCGAGAAACACCTTCAAAACCTCGTCGTCGTCTCGCCCGACGTGGGCGGCGTCAAAAACGCCACCTACTTCGCCCAGGCCCTCGGGGCTGGCTTGGCCATCGTTGCCAAGAAGCGCAAGAGCGCGACCGAAATCGAGCACCTCCACGTCATCGGCGACGTGAAAGACAAAGACGTCCTCATTGTGGACGACCTTACCGAGACCGCCGGCACCCTCACCAGTGCCGCCACCATCCTTCGCGGCCATGGGGCCAAGGAAATCTACGCCTCGGTATCGCACGCCGTTCTCTCCGATCTCGCGATCGAACGGCTCAAAAAATCCGACATCAAAGAACTGATTACCACCAACAGTGTGCCAGTTCGGAATTGCGACGGAGTCCCCGTCACCGTTCTCTGCATCGCGGAACTCCTCGGCGAAGGAATCAAGCGGATTCACAACGACGAATCCGTCAGTTCGCTATTTGAACTCAACGCAAAACAGTAAGCTATGGCCAAACAAGTGAAGCTTGCCGCCCAGGTCCGTTCTGAAACGGGTCGCACGGCGGTGAAAAAAATCAAGGCGCAGGGATTTGTCCCGGCCGTCATCTACGCCCACAACGAAGCGCCCGTCTCCCTTAAGGTGACCGAGAGCGACATCGATACCCTGCTCGCGCATGCGGCGGGCGAACACTTCCTCGTCGACCTCCAGATCGACGGCGCGGACAACCGTCTGGCCCTGCTCCAGGAAGTGCAGCGCCACCCGGTGACCCAGGATGTGCAGCATGTCGATTTCCACGGCGTCAACGCAAACGAAGCCATCGAGAGCGAAATCCTCGTGGAAGCCGTGGGCGAAGCCACCGGCGTCAAGAACTCCGGCGGCATGCTCGAACAGCTTGCCCGCACGGTCACCGTCTCCTGCTTGCCGCAAGACCTGCCGGAAGTCATCACCGTCGATGTCAGCGCGCTGGCGATTGGCGATTCCCTGCACGCCAAAGACCTCAAGCTGCCCGCTGGCGTCACGATCAACGATGACCCCGAAACGGCCATCTTCATCGTCACCGAGCCGACCGTGGCCGCCGAGCCGGAAGCCGCTCCCGCCGCTGAAGGCGCCGCTCCTGCCGGCCCGGAAGTCATCAAGGAGAAGAAGCCTGCCGCCGAAGAGGCCAAGAAGGAACAACCCAAGAAATAACCTAAATGCCGCTGGGCTCAAGTTTTCGCCTCATTGTCGGGTTGGGAAACCCGGGGCGGGAATACGAACGCACGCGGCACAACGTTGGGTTTATGGTGCTCGACCAACTGGCAGCCCGCTCCAGGGCTGCCTGGCGCTCGGAAAAGGAATGGAAAGCCGAGGTAGCCGCCGCCGAAGGGGTGGTCTACTGCAAGCCGTCGAGCTACATGAACCTCAGCGGAGGCCCAGTAAACGCCGTGGCCCGTTTTTATAAAACCGGCCCGGCGGAAACGTTGGTCGTTTATGACGACCTGGCCCTGCCCCTGGGCAAACTCCGGTTCCGCACGGGCGGCTCCGCGGGCGGCCACAACGGCATGGGCAACATCATCGAGCGTCTGGGCACCCCCGCCATCCCCCGGCTGCGCATCGGCATCGGAGCCGCGCAACCCGGCGCCATGGTAGGCCACGTGCTGGGGCGCTTCGCTTCGGAGGAACTCCCCGAACTCGAAACCGCCCTCGACCGGGCGGTCGCCGCCATCGAATTTGCCCAAACAAATGGCTTGCCAGCCGCCATGAATCAATTCAACTAGAGACACATCACATGAACCGTTACGAAGCACTCCTCATCCTCAACCTCAAAGGCGGCGACGAAGCCGTGAAAGAATCCGTCGAACGCATTGAAGGCGAATTCAAAGCCGAAGGCGCTGTGATCGAATCCGTCCAGAAGATGGATCGTCACCACTTCACCTACTCCGCGCAGAAGGTCGACTCCGGTTACTACGTTAACTTCATCTTCGAAGGCACCCCGGAAACGCTCGAAAAACTCCGCGCCAAGTTCAAGCTCGACGCCGAAATCTTCCGCCAGAACTACACCAAGCTCGGCAAGAAACCCGCGGTCGCCGCGAAGGCCTAGCCTCGCCAAGGCGCAAAGATCGCCGTCCATCCGCAGTTTCAACCACCCAACCCACCCACCCGAGGTAATCGCATATGGCCAGCCTGAACAAAGTCATGTTGATCGGCAACTGCACCCGCGACCCCGAAATCCGCTACACGCCCAAGGGGACCGCGCTGGTGGAACTAGGGCTTGCCGTCAACCGGAGCTACACCGCCGATAACGGCGAACGCCGCGAAGAAACCACCTTCGTGGACGTAACCCTGTGGGGCCGCCAGGCGGAAGTCGCCAACGAGTACCTCCGCAAAGGCCGTCCCGTCTTCATCGAAGGCCGTCTCCAGCTTGATTCCTGGGAGGACAAGCAAACCGGCCAGAAGCGCAGCAAACTGCGCGTCGTCGGCGAAGGCATGCAGCTCCTGGGCGGCCGCGAAGGCGGCCAGGGCGGCGGCGGTGGATATGGTGGAGGCCAGGGCGGCGAATACGCCGACGAGCCGAGGCAATCGCGCCCGGCACGTCCGCAGCAGCAAGGCGGAGAACGCCCGCAAGGCCGCCCCGCCCAAGCGCCCAAGCCGCCGACCGATCCCGACCTCGACGTGGAAGGCGACGATATTCCCTTCTAAGCCGAATATTACAAAATCTGTAACTTTAACGCCCGCAAATCTCTGTTTTGCGGGCGTTTTTTTGGGCTTAATTCCGGCGGACAAAGTGAAAAGTACCATTCATTCCTATCCTTGACTCTGCTTTCTTTCAGGGAGAGCATGCCGCCATGATGGACACGGCCTTTTCCTCCACCCCGAAGCGCTTCTTGAGCCGGTATTCAATTCTCTTCAAGCTGGCGGTCATTGGCTTTCTCGTGCTCGTAATGCTCATCCCGCTCTCGATGGTCGAATCTCAACTGAGGGACCGTTTAGAGCGGCACAAGGATGCGATTCAAGAAATCAACGGCACATGGGGAACTGAACAGGACATCATCGGTCCTATTCTCAAAGTTCCCTATGTGCTGCGGACCAAAACCATCCAGCAAAAAGAAATCGACGGCAAGATGCAGCCCGTGGAGGTGGAAAAAACGAGCATTGATTATGCATTCTTCCTACCGCGCAATCTTGAAATTTCCGGGAAGATAGAACCCAAAAAATTGCACCGTGGCATCTACGATGCCGTCGTGTACCAGACACGCTGCGAATTTAGCGGCACCTTCGATTTCTCCGGCATCACGGAGCTAAAAATCGACCCCAAAGATATCCATTGGGAAGATGCCCAATTATGCGTGAGGGTCAGCGATTTGCGCGGAACGAGCGAGAGAATCCCCCTGCAATTTGGCAACGCGACCCCCACATTTTTGCCGGGCAGCTTGATTCCAGGCAGTCCGAACGGCATCCATGCGCCATTAAACGGAATAGAGCCGGCGGACCACCTTGGCGCAAGTTATCCGTTCTCTTTTGCGCTCTCGCTTAACGGGAGCGACGTGCTGGCATTTGCGCCCTTGGGGGAAGAAACCAAAGTAAGGCTTGCCTCTCCATGGCCAGACCCATCCTTCAGCGGCAAGTTTTTGCCCTCGAAACGTGAGGTTCGGCCGGACGGCTTTACTGCGGAATGGAACCTTTCCTACTATGGGCGCAGCTATCCACAGCAGTGGACCCAGAGCCAAACGGTTGAATCCCTCTCATCAAGCACCTTTGGGGTAAAGTTGGTGGCACCGGTGGATAACTACCGACAAACCGAGCGCACGATCAAATACGCTTCCCTTCTTATCCTGTTGGTGTTCACGGCCTACTTTTTGTTCGAAGCGATGGCAAAACTGAAGATCCATCCCTTCCAATACATTCTTGTTGGCGCGGCGATTTGCGTCTTTTACCTCGGCATCCTTGCGTTGTCTGAGTTTTGCTCTTTCAGCAAGTCGTATGCGGCATCTTCATTCGCGGCCTGGGCCATGATCTCCCTTTACACCCTCTCCGTGCTCAAGAGCGGACGAAAAACACTCATCATTTCGGTGATCCTCGCCATCCTGCAATCCTCCTTTTACGTGATGACGCAATTGCAGGACTATTCAATGATTTTAGGCACCGCTCTGCTGTTCGTGTCGCTTGCCGCCGTCATGTTCTTCACCCGAAGGCTGGATTGGTACAACGATGCTGAAAATCAACCGGCGGAGAGTGCAGGGATTCCTCCCAAGCATTCTTTGTAAGTGAATTCCGGGGCAATCCAACATTCAGCCCCGCCCTTACTTCACCGTCACCGCCGCGCCCTTGTTCAAGAGCGTGGAAATCTCCTCCATCTCCTCCGGCGCGATGCCGATGCCGTTGCCCGGCTTCTGCTGGCAGCCCTCGGTGTAGAGCGTGTACCCCTTGGCGGTGGTCTCCACCATGCGGTCGCTGCCCATGTAGTCCTTGGAGGGAAAGGTGACGGGGTTGCCGTCTTTAAGCGCCAGTTTTTTGCTCACCGTGGCGGTAATCACCACCTTGTCGTTGCCGTGCTTGGGCGTGGGCGGGTTCCAACTCGCCGCTTGGTATTCGCGGAAAAACTTGCCCTTGTTGAACAGCGTGACGGTGCGGGCTTTGCGGTCGATGACCACCGAAAATTCCGCCGGGCTAATCAAGAGCACCTGGCCGATGCGCAACCGCCGGGGATCGTCCAGATTGTTGCACCGCATGATGAGTTCGCCGGTGGTTTTCAGCTTGCGCTCGATCTTGGCCAGCGCGTCGCCGGAGCGGACCTCGTAGTGGGTCTTGTCCGGCGAATCGATGGTGGAAAAAAAGATGTCGCTGTTGAGTTTGCCCAGCGCGGTGCGGGCCTCGGCCAGCTTGGTGGAAAAGGGGTACTTTTCCATGAACGCCAGCAACTCGTCGCGCGCTTTGACCGGCTGGCGCGAATCGACGGTTTTCATCACGTTCTCGAAATCCGGCAGGCTGGGATCGGGCGGCACGGCGGGTTTGCCATCGACCAATTCCTCGGGCGGCACCTGCTGGGGTTTGATGATGAGTTGGTAGCCAAACCACCCGGCGGCGCCGAAGACAACGGCACTCAACGCCAGCAGAAAAAGCCCTTTGAAAATCCAGCCGAATCTCATGAGTGGCTCCTCACGGCACTTGGAGCTTATCCGTAAATAACCATGGGCCATCTGCGAACGATTTCCGGCGTCTGGCGCCACCGCTCACGCCGTCAATATTTGCAAATATTGCCGCCGTTCCCGGCGTCACCATCCACCAAAACTGGTTCGCATCTATCTCCATGTCTATTTAAGAATAAGCTCTTGGGCTTACAGCAACCCCCGGCGGCGAAAATCGCTCACGTTGCCGCCCGCGGATTGCTGCACCAAATCGACGGTGAATTTCAGCAAACACACCTCCCAAGCATCGTCCACTCCCTCGATAATGGCCGTGAGCGGTTCGTGGGCGGGCTGGATTCCGGCGCGAATGCGGTCCACCACCTCGGCCATGGGGCTGTGCACCAACTCCTCGATCACGTCGCCCTTGCGGAACTGGAACCCGTATTTCAAGAAGGCCAGCTTGTGGCGCTCCAGGGAGTCGGCATAGCGGCGCGCTTTCTCGCCGAAGCCTTCCAGCAGGACTTTCGAAAAATGCTCGGGTGAAACGATGGTGGGCTGATCGGCCTCGATGTGGCCATCCCGGATGCGCACGACGTTCACCCGGTCGAGCAATTCGCTGACCAGGTGAAAGCGGAAGCTGGTGCTGCCGAAGGTGGCGATACGCCGGTCGGGAGCCAGGAGCACTTTCGTGTTCTCGACGGCGTATTGGAAATCGTCTTCGCTCTTCATCGTAGTTGTTTCCCTGAACATAAAGGACGTTTGCGCGCCGTGCCAGCGGCTTCTTTAAGAGAATCGCCAGAAATATGGGATTGCAGCGCCCGCTGTATTCCTGAGATAACACGATTAATATGTCCACGCCCACCTCCGCCGCCACCCCTCTTTACAAAGACCCCGCGCACCCCATCGCCGCGCGGGTGAACGACCTGCTCTGCCGCATGACGTTGCAGGAAAAGGCGGACCAGATTTGCCAGTCGGTGCTCAACGACTTCAACCCCAACAACCAGCAGAAGGAGGGGGACCAAAAGATTCAGGCTACCTACGGCTCGTACATTTATTTTTACGACCTGGGCATCCGCAACGAAATCCAGCGCCGCGCGCTGGAGGAATCCCGCCTCGGCATTCCCACGGTGTTCGGCTCGGACGTAATCCACGGCTGCTTTTTGACCTTCCCCATTCCGCTCGCCCAGGCTTGCGCTTGGGATGCCGAACTGGTGCGGCGCGGGTGCGCCTTCGCCGCCGCCGAAGCCCGCCGGGCCGGGGTGGACTGGGTGTTTTCCCCGATGATCGACGTGACGTTCGACCCGCGCTGGGGCCGCATCGCCGAGGGCTACGGCGAATCCCCCTATGGCGCGGCAGTTTTTGCCACCGCTGCGGTGAAAGGCTACCAGGGCGAAACGCTCGATTCGCAGGAAACCGTGGCCTGCACGCTCAAGCACTTCGTCGCCTACGGCGCTTCCGAAGGGGGGCGGGATTACGCCTACACGGACGTCTCCCCGGTGCGTTTGTGGGAAATGTACCTGCCTCCCTACGAGGCCGGAACGAGCGCCGGGGCGGCTTCCATTATGAGTTCGTTCAATGACTTGAACGGCGTGCCGCTCACCGCCAACCATTACCTCTTGACCGAAGTGCTGCGCGAACGCTGGGGGTGGAAGGGCGTGGTGGTCACGGATTGGGGCGCCATCGACCAGCTCGCTTTCCAAGGCTACGCCGCCGACGGCAAGGAAGGGCTCACCAAGGCGATCAACGCCGGGGTGGACATCGACATGGTCACCTACAACGCCACCAACCACCTGGCCGCCGCCGTTGACAAAGGCGAGGTGAGCCTGGAACGCGTGGACGAAGCCGTGCGCCGCATCCTGCACATGAAGTTCGCTTTGGGCCTTTTCGAACACCCTTACGCCGCCGAGAACAACGCGCTGCCGCCCGAGCGCGTCCGCGAAGGCGAGGCGCTGGCGGAGGAATTGGCCGCGCAATCGCTCGTGCTCCTGAAAAACGACCACGGCACCCTGCCGCTGACGGCCCAAGCCGGGCAAATCGCCTTGATCGGGCCGGTGGCCGACGACCAAAAAGAAGTTCTGGGCTCCTGGACCTACGCCCCAGACCGCTCCAAAACCGTCACCCTCGCGCAGGGCTTGCGCGCGGCCTTGCCCGCTGGCGTGACGCTCAAGCAAGCGCCGGGCTGCGACTTCGACGGCGAGAACCGCGAAGGCTTCGTCGAAGCCGTGGCGCTGGCTCAGGCTTCCGATGTCGTGGTCCTCTGCCTCGGCGAAAAAGCGGCCATGAGCGGTGAAAACGCCTCCCGCAGTTCCCTGCGGCTGCCGGGCGTGCAGGAAGAACTGGCCCTGGCCATCGCGGCCACGGGCAAACCGGTCGTGCTCCTCATCGCTTCGGGCCGTCCCGTGGAACTCCAGACCCTGGAGCCCAAAATGCAGGCGATTCTCGCCCTTTGGCAACCCGGCACGCTCACCGGCGCGGCGGTGGCCAGCGTGCTCACGGGCAAAAGGAACCCCTCGGGCCGCCTCAGCGTCACCTGGCCGCGCAGCGCCGGGCAAATCCCCATTTTCCACAACCAGCACCTTCGCGCGCGCGGCGATACCGACCAGGGCCGCTACCAGGACATCCCCACCGAGCCGCAGTACCCCTTCGGCCACGGCCTCTCGTACACCACCTTCGCCTACGGCCCCATCACTCTGGGCGCGGAAACCGTCCGGCCCGGCGGCGAACTCGTGGCGGAAGTCACCGTCACCAACACCGGAGCCGTGGAAGGGGCTGAAACCGTCTTTTGGTTCGTGAGCGACCCGGTGGCCTCCGTCACCCAACCCATCAAGCAGCTCAAGCACTTCGAGAAAGCCGCCATCGCTCCCGGGGCCAGCCGCGGCTTCAAGTTCACCATCCGGCCCGAGCGCGACCTCTCCTTCCGCGACGGCCAGGGCAACGCCATCCTGGAACCGGGCTTCATCCACCTGAGCGCGGGCGGCCAGCAGGTCTCCTTCCGCGTGGAGAAGTAGGAGATTTTGCCCTCTTCCCTGCCCCCGGCAGAATCCGCCATTGCCAAAGGGGCGGGGGGTATGGGAAGTTATAAGAAAAAATATGTCCAAACCTGTAGTGCTCATCATCCGCGATGGTTGGGGGATCAACCCGCATGGGAAGGCTTCCGCGGAGGCCGATGGAAACGTCACCCTTTTGGCGCAAACTCCCTTTCACAATGAACTCTATGCACGCTACCCGGGCGGCAAACTGAGCGCCAGCGGCCTCGACGTGGGTCTGCCGGAAGGCCAGATGGGGAACTCCGAGGTGGGCCACCTGAACCTCGGCGCGGGCCGCATCGTTTACCAGGATTTGACCCGCATCAACAAAGCCGTGGCCGAGGGTAAGCTGAAGGAGAACCCCGTGCTGCAAACCGCTTTCGCCAAAGCCAAGGGCGCGCGGCTCCACTTCATGGGCCTCGTCTCCGACGGCGGCGTCCACAGCCACATGGAGCACCTCGTTGCCCTGGCCAACGCGGCCAAGGAAGCCGGAGTGGAGGACATCATGGTCCACGCCATCACCGACGGGCGCGACTGCTCCCCCACCGGCGGCGCGGGTTACCTCAAACAGCTTTCTGAGGAACTCAAGCCCAGCGGCGCGCAAATCGCCACCGTCATTGGCCGCTACTACGCCATGGACCGCGACAAGCGGTGGGACCGCAACAAGCTCGCTTGGGACGCCATCGTGCTGGGCCGGGGCACCGCCTCCACCGTCAGCCCTTCCGAGACCGTCAGCGATCTCTACGCCAACGACAAAACGGACGAATTTCTGCCCCCGTTGATCTTCTCGCACCGCAACGAGCAGCGCGTGAACGACGGCGACGTGGTTTTCTTCTTCAACTTCCGCGCCGACCGCGCCCGGCAGATCTCCCAGGCGTTCCTGAACCCGGATTTCAACGGGTTCGAGCGCGAAGTCACGCCAAAGGTCAATTTTGTCACCCTGACGCAGTACGACAAAACCTTCAAATGCCCCTGCGTCTTTGGCCCTGAGGAAATGCAGAACATCCTGGGCGAAATTGTCAGCCGCGCGGGTTTGAAGCAGCTCCGCATCGCCGAGACGGAGAAGTACCCGCACGTCACCTACTTTTTCAACGGCGGCATCGAGGCCCCCTTCGCCAACGAAGAGCGCATCATCATCCCATCCCCCAAAGTCGCCACCTACGACCTTGAGCCCCGGATGAGCGCTGCCGCCGTGACCAAGAAAGTGCTCGCCGAACTGCCGAAGTACGACTTCGTGGTGCTCAACTTCGCCAACCCGGACATGGTGGGCCACACCGGCTTCATCGAAGCGGGCATCAAGGCCGTGGAAACCATCGACGGCTGCCTGCGTGAAGTCGTGGAAAAGGTGCTGGAACTGGGCGGCAAAGCCCTGATTACCGCCGACCACGGCAACTGCGAACAGATGCGCAACGCGGACGGTTCGCCCAACACGGCGCACACCACCAACCTCGTCCACCTGATCTACGTGGCCGCCGACGGCGCCAAGTACCAACTCAAGGACGGCATCCTGGCAGACGTGGCACCCACGCTCCTGGCGATGCTCGGTTTGCCGACCCCGGCAGAGATGACCGGCAAAAATCTCTTGATCGGCTTGCAATCGTAAAGCCAAACCGCTATTGAAACACTCCCCACGCGACATTGCGTGGGGAGGAACTTGCCCGATGGTGTAATGGCAGCACAGGTGACTTTGACTCACCTAGTCGTAGTTCGAATCTACGTCGGGCAGCCACTCTTCTAATGTCCACCACCCTTCCCTGGGGCGCTCTCTTCGATTGGGACGGCGTCATCATCGATTCTTCGCGGCACCACGAACGCTCGTGGGAACTGCTCGCGGAGGAAGAACACCTGCCGTTGCCCGAGAACCACTTTGTGCTCGGTTTTGGCCGCAAAAATCAGATCATCATTCCCGAGATCTACAAGTGGTCAAAAAATCCCGCGGAAATCGAGCGCCTGGGCAACCGCAAAGAGGAACTTTACCGCGAACTGATGGCCGCCGAGCCGCTGGAGCCGCTGCCCGGCGTGCGGGAGTTTCTGGAAGCGTTGCGCGACGCGGGCGTGCCCCGGGCCGTCGGCTCCTCCACGCCGCGCGCCAATCTCGACGCCGCCATGGAGCGCCTCGGCATTCGCCCGCTTTTTGACGCCATCGTTTCCGCCGAAGACGTGACGCTCGGCAAGCCGAACCCCGAGGTTTTCCTCAAGGCGGCGGCGCGCATCGGCTGCAAGCCGGAGCGGTGCGTGGTGTTTGAGGACGCTTTCGCGGGCATTGAAGCAGGCAAAGCGGGCGGCATGCGCGTCGTCGGCATCGCCACCACGCACCCTGTGGAAGAACTCGGCCAAGCCGACCGCGCGGTGCGCACTCTGCGGGAACTCAGCGTCCAGGAACTGGCCGCGTGGTTCTAGAACAGCGATTGATCCAGGTTCTTGGAAATATCGTTGTAAATCTCGTCGCGGAATTTGATCTGGTCCTCCATCTGCCGCCGGAAGTAGTCGTAAGCGGTCCGCATATCGAAGGTCACCAGGTCGTTTTTCGCGGCGCTGCGCAGATCGCTCAGCAACTGCCCGCTCAACAACTTGATCTCACCTTGGGCAAAATGCCTGCGGTTGGCCCCAAACTGCCCTTTCGTCCTGCCCAGGTGATTCTGGATTGCGTGCTGCATGGCTGGTGATTTGTAGTTGCTGGGATCGACCCGCTCCTCGGCTTTGGAATTGCAGAATTGCACAAAATCCCGGCTCACATCGTCGATTTTGTTGTAAATCGCGGCTTGGGTGAAGAACACCGGCCAGTTGATGGGCTCCCAGCTTTTGACGCTGTCGAGCCGATAACCAAAACGGCGGATGTCCGTGGAAACCGACCCTTTGTGGTCATCCACTTTGCGCTGGGTGAGGTAGGTCGCGATGCCGATGACCCGGCCCGAGGCTTTGTGAATAATGGGGCTGCCACTGTTGCCGGGTTCGAACGGTGCGTCCACCTCGACCAGATTCGGCCCGATTCCCTG
This sequence comes from uncultured Chthoniobacteraceae bacterium, assembly GCA_964513965.1. Taxonomy (GTDB): domain Bacteria; phylum Verrucomicrobiota; class Verrucomicrobiia; order Chthoniobacterales; family Chthoniobacteraceae; genus UBA695. Next base: position 57,275 of record CAZEOO010000015.1, on the reverse strand, counting down.
AATGGTCCCCTCGACGGGTTTCACCACCATTCCCCCGCGGATATTTCCAAGAACGATCACGATGTCGCCAATCTTCGCCGCGGAGTCGAGGTTGGGCATGATTTCGAACGTCTTGGTTGCGTCTTTGACCTCGATGCGCACGATGTCATGGCCCACGGCGACTCCACTGGCGCCCGGCGTCAAAACCGCGGATTTGAGGTTGGTGATCTTGAACCCACCGCTGGCGGCGGCCACATGGGCGTTGGTATAGACGTACGTGTGGTTGTCTTCCGTTTTGCAAATAAAGCCGCTGCCGGTCGCATCTTTCCCCTCGATAATGGCCAAGGCTTCGGAATAGTTGGCGACAAGCTGCCCCGCCTCGGCGGATGCCGCGGGGGTCACGGATGCCGCGGGGGCCGTCGGCGTCGCCGCTTTCCCATCGTCGGCCGCTTTGTTTTCGGCTCCCGGCGGCAGCTTTTCGCGAACCGCAAGGGAATTGGCAATGGCGTCAAAATCCCGGGCCGTCGCTTCGTCGTCCTTGGCTCTGGATAGGGCAAGACGGAACACCGCCGGGGAGTTTACGGCGGCCCTTTCGCTAAACACCCGCACCTCGCCCTGGTTTCTGGCCGTGATATCCACGCTGACCATGCGCATTCCGCTTGAGGCGTTGAAATTGGAAACGGCAATGTCCACGGGGATATAACCCAGGTTCAAAACGGCGCAGAGCTGCTTTTCGGCTTCGGCCTCGGTGCCGTGGTTTTCATCCAGGGGAGCCGGGCCGGCCGAGGGATAGCTGGAGCGGTAAACCGAAAGCACCACCCCACGCCGGGCGTCCTGAGGCCGGGCGGTAAGAAGCAGCGCCGTGCCCTTGAGGTCGAGGCTGGAGCCAACCCGCACGATCATATCCTGGTGGGATTCCATCACCGTCCACCCTGGCGGCAGCGTCAAACTCGTGCCACTTCCTATTCTGACTTTGGTGCCTTGCGGCCCACCTTGCTGCGCGAAAAGCGGCAAGGGAAGAAACATCAAGATGCCAAGCATTCTTAGCCAGCCAATCGGGGAATCCTTCATACGCAGTAAGCAGTTCAAGCGAACATGTATGCTGGAACTCCGGTTTTTGGAAGCGAAAACGTGGCTACTCCTCCAGCCCGTCCAAAAGCTCGTCCCATGAACATTTAAGAGCTTTCTTGAGCCGAAGAGTCACGGAAAGCGTTGGCTGGAATTGCCCTTTTTCAAGGCGTTGCAAATAGGAGCGGTCAATTTCCGCGAATGCGGCAAGTTGCTCTTGGGTCAGACCACATCTAGCCCGCAAACGCGAAAGATTTTTGCCAAACTGTTCGGGAACAGACACGCCTGACTGTGGATTTTTTCCAAGAAATTGAACGCCGCATATATGCGGCTTTTTTCTTGCTACATCGGTTTGATTTCGACAGGATGCAAATGCCCTGGGAGGCCCGTCACCAAAGCACGGCCCGCGCGCCGGGAGTTCCATTCTCCCGACGCGTCGGTTTTTGCGTGCCTTGAGCGCCGCGCGTGAGGCATTCTGCCATTGCCATGCCCGCCGAACCCCACATCCTCACCGTTACCGAAGTGACCCGGCAAGTGCGCGGGCTCATCGAGGAAGCCGTGGGCGACGTTTGGGTGGAGGGGGAAGTGAGCAACCTGCGTCGCCAGGCCTCCGGCCACCAATACTTCACCCTCAAAGACGAGCGCGCGCAGCTCTCCTGCGTTCTCTTTTACCGGCCCGGCCTGCGCCACGCCTCCGTCCCGTTGGAGGAAGGGATGCTCATCCACGCGCACGGCACGATGACGGTCTATGAAGCGCGAGGCCAGTATCAACTCAATGTCCGGCTCGTCCAGGCGGCGGGCGCGGGGTTGCTGGCCGCGAAGTTCGAGGCGCTCAAGCGCAAGCTCGACGCCGAGGGGCTCTTCGACCCCGCCCACAAACGGCCCGTCCCGGCGTTTCCCAAAGCCATCGGCATCGTCACCTCGCCCACGGGCGCGGCCATCGCCGATATGCTCAACATTCTCCACCGGCGCGCCCCGTGGATTTCCATTTTAATCAACCCGGTGCGCGTCCAGGGCGCGGGCGCCGGGGCGGAGATTGCCGCCGCGGTCGCGGAATTTGCCAGCGGCGCGCTGCCCCCCGTGGACGCGGTGGTGGTCGCGCGCGGCGGCGGCAGCGCCGAGGATTTGTGGGAATTCAACGACGAGGGGTTGGCGCGCGCCATTTACGCCTCGCCCGTGCCGGTCATCAGCGCCGTGGGGCACGAGATCGACTTTACCATCGCGGATTTCGTGGCCGACCTGCGCGCTCCCACGCCCAGTGCGGCGGCGGAGTTGATTGCGCCCGACACGGCGGCCCTGCTGCGCCACTTCGGCCAGCTTCGCGGCAACCTGGAGCGCGGCTTGCGCGAGCGGCTCCGCGATGGTCGCGCCCGGCTGGACCTCGTCCGCCAAAGCGCGCTTTTCCGCGAACCGCAGGCCCGCGTGCGGGAGTGGATGCAGCAAAACGACGACACGGCGCAACAACTGGCCCGGCTGGCGAGCGAGCGCCTCGTGGCCGACCGCCACCACGTGGAAGCCCTCGCCTCGGCCCTTCGCGAACACCGGCCCGACCAGGCGCTGCGTCTGCGCCGCGAACAGCTTGATTCCCTGCGCGAGCGGCTCTCCCGGGGCTGTGGGAGCATGATGGAAACCTACGGCCACCGGCTGGAAAAAGGGCGGGGTTTGCTACGCGTATTAAGTCCGCAATCCACCCTTTCGCGCGGCTACAGCATCACGCGCACTGCCTCGGGAGAGATTGTTCGCGGCATCACGCAAGCCCCGGCGGGCACGGAACTCCGCACGCAACTGGCCGATGGCGAGGTGCGCTCGCGGGTGGAAGAATAGCCGCATAAGGCGAAATAAGCGGCGGGGGAGAGGATGGTGCCAGGGGGGAGAATTGAACTCCCGACCAAGGGCTTATGAGTCCCCTGCTCTACCTCTGAGCTACCCTGGCGTGAAAGGGACGGCTAAATTAGGAGAGAGATGGCCTTAATTCAAGCCGTTTTTATCTCGTTCCCAAACTCTATTTGGGAACGCCTAACTTTTGGTGGGTCCTGCGGCGAGTTCTTCGGGTGAGGGCGAGGGCGGGGGAAAAGACCAGGCCAGAGGAAAGAACGGCAATGGAGTTGCCTGCACAAGCGGGTGCCCAAATGGAGTTTGGGCACCAGATAATGGAAGGCGTAATAGCATTGCATCGCCCGTTTCCTTTTTGCCTCAAAAAACGTTTACCCCACGAATTTCCCGGGGTTCAAGACCCCCTTCGGGTCGAGCGCCGCTTTCAACGCCGCGTGGACCTTTCGGCTCACGGGCGTGGTGGCCGCCTCCCACCAACGCTGCTTGGCCAGGCCGATGCCGTGCTCGCCGGTGATCGCCCCGCCCCATTCCAGCACTTGCGCGAACAGTTCGTCCAAAGCGTGGCCCACCTTCTCCTTCACCTCCGGGCGGTCATAATCGGCCACCATGAGGTTGGTGTGGATATTCCCGTCGCCCGCGTGGCCGAAACAGGCCACCGGCATGCCATATTTCTCGCGTAGGCAGGCGGCAAAGTTGGCTAGGTCCACCAAGCGCCCGCGCGGCACCACAATGTCCTCGTTCAACTTTTTGAGCCCCGTGGCTTTGAGCGACTCCGAAAATTGCCGCCGCAGTTCCCACAGCGCCTCGCATTCCGTTTCGCCAAAAGCCTCGCGTTGAAACACGGCCCCAAGCTCGCGCACGAGCCCGGCCAGCGCCTTCGTTTCGCTTTGAACCGAATCCGCCTGGCCGTCGAGATCAATCAAGAGATGCCCCTGCCCCCCCGGCACCAACTCCGCGCCCACGTGCTGGCGCGTGGCTTCCAGCGTAAACGCGTCGGCGATTTCCAGCGCCGAGGGCAAAAAACCCGCGCCCAGCACTCGCTGCACGGCGTTTGCCGCCTCCGGGAACGTGGCGAAGCTCGCGGAAACCGTGGCGCGCGCCGGGGGCAGCGGGATCAACCGCAGCGTCGCCTCCGTGACGATGCCCAAGAGCCCCTCGGAGCCGGTGAACAACCCCACGAGGTCGAACCCCGTCTTGTTTTTCTGCGTGCGCCCGCCGGTGCGAAGAATCTCCCCGCCGGCAAGCACCACCTCCAGTCCGAGCACGTAAGATCGCGTCACACCGTATTTCAGGCAGCGCGGTCCGCCCGCGTTGGTGGCGATGTTGCCGCCGATGGTGCAGTCCTTGAGGCTGGCCGGGTCCGGCGGGTAAAAGAGACCTTTTTGGCGCACCGCCGCCTGGAGCACGCCGGTAATAACGCCCGGCTCCACCACGGCCACGCCGTCCTCCACGTGGATCTCCTTAATGCGGTTCATCCGCGCGAGCGAAAGGGAAATGCCGCCGCGCGCCGGCACGCAGCCACCCACGTAGCCCACGCCGCCGCCGCGCGGCGTGACGGGGATGCCGTGCTCGCTGGCGTAGGCGAGCGTCTGGCTCACCTGCTCGGTGGTTTGGGCGAAAACGACGCACTCCGGGGGCCGGTTGGCGAACCATTTGTCGCCTCCGTGTTCGGCCAGCACCGCCGGGTCGTCCGACACCGCATCGACGCCCAGGAACCGGGCGAGATCGTCTTTAAGACTGGATTTTTTGGACGGCATGGAACGGTAACTTTACTCGTTTTGAGGGGATTTTCATACCAAAACGTAGCCTGGCACACCTTTTGTTGCTCACCAGAACGCATCCGTTGCCCATTCGGCTAATAGTAGCTGTGATTATCGTGATTTCGTATATTTTATCCCGAACAATCCAGATATATGCGCAATACGAAGATCATCTGTACCTTGGGACCGGCCACTGAATCTGAAGCGACTCTGAAAGCCATGGTGGATGCCGGAGCCAACGTCTTCCGGATCAACATGAGCCACGCTTCCCACGACTGGGTGCGCATGATCGTTCCCCGCATTCGCAAAGTCGCCGCCGACTTGAACACGGTGGTAGGCATTTTGATGGATACGCAAGGCCCGGCCATCCGCACGGGCGAACTATCCACCCAGCTTCAACTCAAGCCCGGCGACATGATCGAGTTCACCGTGCGCGGGGAAAAGAGTGAGGAGCAATACTCCGTGGACGTCAACTACGACGGCCTGGTCGATGATATTTCCGTGGGCGACACCGTGCTGGTCGATAACGGCGTGATGCACATGGAGGTGCTGGAAAAAGAGGCCAACCGCGTGCGTTGCCGCGTGCTCACCGCGGGCACTCTCGGGAGCCGCCGCCACATCAACCTCCCCGGCGTGAAGGTGAACCTCCCCCCCTTGACCGAAAAAGATTTGAAGGACGTGGCCCTCGGCGCGGAACTGAAAGTCGACATCATGTCGCTCTCCTTCTGCCGCGAACCGAGCGACGTGGACGAGCTGCGCCGGGTGCTCACCGAGCACGGCAGCCAGGCCCGCATCATCGCCAAGATCGAGGACCAGATGGCCGTGCGCAACATCTCGGGTATTATCGCCAAGGCGGACATCATCATGGTGGCCCGGGGCGACCTGGGCATCGAATGCGCCATGGAGGAGCTGCCGATCATCCAGCGGTCCATCGTCAAACGCTGCCTCAAAGTGGGGCGGCCCGTCATCGTGGCCACGCACCTTCTGGAATCCATGATCTCCAACCCGGTGCCCACCCGCGCCGAAGTCACCGACGTTTCCAACGCCGTTTACGAGCAGGCGGACGCCATCATGCTCTCCGGGGAAACCAGCGTGGGCAAATACCCCGTGAAGTGCGTGGAGACGCTCCACCGCGTGGCCTTCCGCACCGAGCGCAGCGGCGGCGCGGGCTACGCCAACGAAGCCTTTTACACCGACAACCGGCAGCGCACCATGCACTCCGCCGTGGTGCTCGCCAATTCGCTCCGCAACAGCAAGCTCGTCGTTTTCACCCGGCGCGGCCGCGTGGCGGACAACATTTCCGCCCAACGGCCCGAGCACTCGCCCATCTTCGCCTTCTCCAACACGCAGGAAGTCTGCTGCAAGATCTCGCTCAACTGGGGCATCGTCCCGATTCTGCTCCCGTTCCACAAAGATCCCGAGGTGACCATCGAGTCCGCCGTGGACCTCCTGCGCAAGCAGGGGCTCGTCCATTCCGGGGACAACCTCGTGGTGGTGAGCGACCTCCAGGCGGGGGAATCCACATTCGACTCGATCCAGCTTCGTCCGGTGCTATAGATTACGGTCCATCGACCAATGGACCGCTTCGTCTATCTCATCTTTCGCGCTTTTTGCAGCCTGCTTTCGGCCCTCCCCATGGGCGTTGTCTATCGCCTGGGGGCCGCGCTGGGCTGGCTTGCCCACTGGAGCCTTGGCGGCTACCGGCGGCTGGTGATTGCCAACCTCACCATTGCCTTCGGGGGGGAGAAATCCCCGGAAGAAATCCGGCGGCTGGCCCACCAACATTTCATGCGGCTGGGGGGCAACTTTCTCTCGTCGGTCAAAATGGCGATCATGCCGACCGAGGAAGTGCTCAAGCATGTCCAGGTGGACGGCGCGGAGTTTCTGCAAGCCATCGCCAACCAGCCCGTGGGGGCCATCGGCATCCTGAGCCACCTTGGCAACTGGGAGGCGCTGGCCCAGGTCACCCCGCTCATTTATTCCGGCAAAAGCTCCACCGTTTACCAGCCGCTGCGGAACCGCTACATCGACGCATTTATCCGCAAATCCCGCGCCCGCCTGGGCATGGAGCCCATGGCCCGCAAACAGGGCTTTCAGCGGGCCGTGGTACTGCTGCGGCAAAAGGCGCTCGTGGGTGTCTTGATCGACCAGCACGCGGGCGACGCAGGCATCTGGTGCCCCTTTTTCGGGCGGCTGGCCTCCACCTCTCCGCTTGCGGCCACGCTCGCGCTGCGCACCGGCGCGGAGTTTCTGCTCGCCGCCGTTTTCACGGAAAAGCCGGGCTACTGGCGCATGGTGATCGAAAAACCGGCGATCAGCCAGACCCGCGATCTGGCCCAGCTCACCGCCGAACTCAACCTTGCCCTGGAAGCGCAGATCCGGCGCTCCCCCGCCGACTGGTTCTGGGTCCACAACCGCTGGAAAACCCCGCGTCCCAACCTCCTGCTCTCGCACTACAAACGGGGCGGCGCGCTGCTGCGGGGGTTCGATCCCGCGATGCTGAAGCCGTTCCGCATCGTCGTGCGCTCCAGCAATTGGCTGGGCGACGCCGTGATGAGCACCCCGGCCGTGCGGGCCATCAAGCGGGGCCGCCCCGATGCGCGCCTCACCGTGCTCGTGAAAGCCAAGCTGGCCGATTACTGGCGACGAGTGCCCGAAGTGGACGAAGTGCTCATCATCGAGCCGAAGGAGACGGTTTTTGACGTGGCCCGCAAGCTGAAAGCTGGCCGCTTCGATGTAGCCGTGATCCTGCCGAACTCCATCCGCACCGCGCTGGAACCGTGGCTCGCGGGCATTTCCCGGCGCGTCGGCTACGCGGGCAAGTGGCGGCGGGCGCTTTTGAACCAAGTTTTTCAACCGCAACCGCCCAAAGTGCCCCAACCCGCGCGGCACCAAGTCTTCCATTACCTCGACCTCGCCGCGAGCCTCGGGGCCAACGGGGCCGCCGATCTTTCGCTCGAAGCCTGTTTTCCCGCCGCCTCGCGCCCCGCGAACGCCCCGGGCGTGCCGCTCAAGCTCGGCCTCTGCCCCGGCGCGGAATATGGCCCGGCAAAACGCTGGATGCCCGAACGCTTCGCCGCCGCCGCCAATGCCGTCTCTGAGAAGCTCGATTGTGAATGGGTGCTCTTCGGTGTGGCGGGCGACGCGGCCATCGGCGACGAAATCGCCGCGCAACTCAAAGGCCGCTGCACCAACCTGATCGGCAAAACCAGTCTCACCGAATTGATGGACCGCCTGGCGGAGTGCTCCGTGCTCCTCACCAACGACACCGGCACCATGCACCTTGCCGGTGCGCTGGGAGTGCCCACGGTCGCCATTTTCGGCTCCACCGAACCGCGCCTCACCGGTCCGCTTGGGCCCGGCCACCGCATCCTGCGTCACCAGGTGGAATGCAGCCCGTGTTTCCTGCGACGCTGCCCGCTCGACTTCCGCTGCATGGAAGCCGTCACCGCCGAAGAAGCTGCACATGCGGTGCTGGAAGCGGTGGGCTCGGGCTCCAAAGAAAAATAGCCGCGAGGAGGCGCAAAAAGCCCAAAAAGAGGAGCAGCGGCAAACCAGCGTCGCATGCCCCAAGCATTCCCGTCATCTGGTGCCCAAACTTGCTCTATTTAGGCACGCACTTGCCCCCCGCAACTCCATTGCGGCAATAGGAGTTGCCGGAGCACAGACGTTCCCAAATGGAGTTTGGGAACGAGACTGTAAAAAATGTCGTCTCTAGAGAAAAATAGCCCGGTATACCGGGCCACCTAAAAATTTTTTGTTTCTATAATGCCCCAGGCCGTAGGAAGCCTGCACAAAAGCCGCGCGCCGGGAGTTCCATGCTCCCGGTGCGTTGGGTTCTCCATCCACTCTTTTCCTGAGTTCAGGAGTTCCTGATTCAATCCTCTCGTGGTGTTTCTTGACAAAAGCGCCCCGCATCGAAAGAGTTTCCTTTTTCCTAAATTTCCATTTGTCCTATGCCTCGCATTCTTTCAGGGATCAAACCCACCGGCCGCCTCCACATTGGCAACTATTTCGGCATGATGCGCCCCTCCATCGAGTGGCAGGACAAAGGCGAGGCGCTTTATTTCCTGGCCGACTACCACGCGCTGACCACCGTGCGCGATCCCGCCCAGCTTCGTGACGCCACCCAGCGCGCCGCGCTCGACTTCCTGGCCTGCGGCCTCGACCCCGAAAAGGCCACCCTCTTCAAGCAGTCCGACGTGCCCCAAGTGGCCGAACTGACCTGGCTGCTTTCCGTGATGACCCCGATGGGCCTCCTGGAACGCTGCCACGCCTACAAAGACGCCCTGGCCCACGGCAAACCCGCCAGCCACGGCCTCTTTTCCTACCCCGTGCTGATGGCGGCGGACATCCTCATCTACGACAGCGACATCGTCCCCGTGGGCAAGGACCAGAAGCAGCACGTGGAGGTGGCGCGCGACCTCGCCGTGAAGATGAACGAGTGTTACGGCGAAGGGCTCCTCAAGCTGCCTGAACCGAGCATCATCCCGGACCTGGCCACCATCCCAGGCCTCGACGGTCAAAAGATGAGCAAGAGCTACAACAACACCATTGAGCTCTTCCTCGAAGAAAAGCAGCTTAAGAAAAAAATCATGGGCATCGTCACCGATTCGACGCCCGTGGAAGCGCCCAAAGACCCGGAGACCTCCTCCATTTACGGCCTCTACAAACTTTTCGCCAGCGAAGCGGATGCCAAGCAGATGGAAGCCGACTTCCGCCAGGGCGGCTTTGGCTACGGTGACTTCAAGAAGCGCCTCTTCGCGGCGGTCTGGGAGCACTTCGCCCCCGCCCGCGCCCGTCGCGCCGAGATCGAAGCCACCCCCGGCTACATCGACGAAGTGCTTCGCAAGGGAGCCGTTCGCGCCAACGAACTGGCCAATGCCGCGCTCTCCCGCGTGCGCAAAGCCATGGGGCTGTAGCCTCTTTTTGGGCTTTTGCGGTTAGAGCATTTTACAAAAAAATATGGCCAGTGGCTTGGGAGCGCCGGAGGTTGCTGCAAGGCGGCTTGGCCCGCAGTGGCTGTGTTTGTAAACACAGCCCAAGGGACAAACGTCTTGCAGCGGCCTTCGCCGCCCCAAGACGCGGCTATAGTTTTTGGTAAACTGCTCTAGTTCTCCGCCTTCTTCCCCTGCAACAGAGCGATGAACTCGCGCAGCGCGGGGGTGCGGGGACGGTTGCGCTTGAGGATAATCCCCAGCGGGCGGCGCAGCGGCGGGTCAAGCGGAATGGCTTTCAGCACACCGGTTTGCACTTCGTTTTTCACCGAGGCCATGGGCAGAATGGAAATGCCTTCCTCGATCTCCACGGCGCGCTTCACCGTCTCGATGTTGTCGAACTCGATGGTGTGCCCCAGGGAAACGCCGTTTTCGCGGAAGTGGCGATCCAAGTACTGCCGCGTGGGCAGGTCGGGATCGAACGCGATGAACCGCTCTTTTTTCAGCGCGGCGGGCGGGATTTTTTTGAATTCGGCAAACGGATGACTCGGCGGGCAGATCACCACCATTTCGTCGTCCTTAAACGACTCGATGTGGATGCCTTTGCGCATCGCGGGGTAGGCCACGAGGCCCATGGCGGCCTCGCCATTGAGCACCTGGGTGTAAACCTGCGCCGACCGGCGGTAGGCCACCTGCACCTCCACGGTGGGGTAAAGTTTCTCGAACGCCTTGAGGTAAGGCGGCAGGTCATGCAGACCAACGGAATAAACCGCCGCCACGTGGAGCTCGCCCGCCACCACGTCGGCCAGTTCGTTGAAGCGTTCGCCCAGGCCATTGTAGATTTCGAGCATCTCCTTGGCGGCATCCAGCAGCACCGCCCCTTCCGGGGTCACGCAGCATTGGCGGCGGCCCCGCTCCAGAAGCGTGCGCCCAAGTTTCTTCTCCAATGAGAGAATCTGTTGACTCACGGCACTCTGTGTCATGGAATTCATGGCGCCCGCCTTGGAAAAACTGGCGGTTTCCACCACATCACAAAAAATCTTGAGCGTCTCGATATGCATTTGGGAGATTATTAACTAACCTAATGGATATTCGCCCATGCCGTCAACCCCCACCTTTCGCTAATAATATATGATCGCTGAAAATCTCGAAGTCATCCGCCGCCGCATTGTGGAAGCCGCCGGGCGCGCCGGGCGCAACCCCGCCGAGGTGACGCTCGTGGCGGTTAGCAAAACCCACGGGCCGGAAGCGGTGATGGAAGCCGCGGCGGCGGGGCAGACGGTGTTTGGGGAAAACCGGGTGCAGGAGGCCAAGGCCAAGGCGCCGCTGGTCACCGCGCCCGTCCGCTGGCATTTGATCGGCCACCTGCAATCCAACAAAGTGCGCCACGCGCTGGGGCTCTTCGAGCGCATCCACGGCATCGACAAAGTGGATCTGGCCCGCGACGTGAACCGCATCGCCGGGGAACTTGGGGTGACGCCCAAGGTCTTTCTCGAAGTGAACGTGGGCGGCGAGGAGAGCAAATTTGGCTTCGACCCGAAGGCGCTGCGCGAAGCTTTCGCGGAACTGCTGGCGCTGGAGCACCTGGCCATCGAGGGGCTGATGACCATCCCTCCGTTTGCGCCCCGGCCCGAGGATTCGCGCCGCCATTTCGTCGCGCTCCGGGAATTGCGGGACCGGCTTGCTGCCGAATTTGGCGTGGCGCTGCCGCACCTCTCCATGGGCATGAGCGGCGACTTCGAAGTGGCCGTGGAAGAGGGAGCCACCTTCGTGCGCGTGGGCACCTCCATTTTTGGCGAACGCCAGGGCACGGCCTGGAAGCCGTGAGGCAGGGTGAAAAGACAATCCTCAACCCAGGTTCATCAGATTGAGAAAGTCACTTCCCCGAATGGGGAAGTGGTTGCGGGGGCGGGATTTGAACCCGCGGCCTTCAGGTTATGAGACTCCTCGAAACGCCTCTATAAACGCGCCCGGACGCCTCAACCCCTCTTATTATCAGCGTTGCAAAGTGTGCGACATGCGCCACACATGCACCGTTTAGGCACACAATGCCTCGAATTCCAGGCACACGCAAGATCAATTACTGAGTGCTGCTGGAGCGAAATGAGTCGTACCGTACCGACAGGTTTATCTCCATCCCTGATGAAGGTATGCCCTGTTCTAATTGATGGACGGGAGGGGCTTGTAATGGTCTTGATCCAAGCTGTTGTACTTCAAATAGCCCCATGTCCTTGCAATCCCACCTTTGGAACGAAAAAGCAAATGCCGGCCCTGATTGTTTTTGTCTCCCCATCGCGCACCCCGAATTCCCGGAAAATTGAAAAAAGTGTTCTGTCTGCGTGAGATTTTAGCGGCCGTCCAGAAAAGGATTGTAAGGAGCCTCTTGATAGGTCCTCCACGGGAGGAATTTAACAAAGTTGAACAAGGGAGTTCTACGGACACAAGACCAGCCATGACGGTCCACCGGAGCTTCAGGAAGATGTCCGGCTGTATCTACCGCAACCGATAGTTGACCTGATCCTCTTCTATACTCAATAGAGGCACCCGTGCAGCGGGCCATTGGCGGTTCCGATGGGACCGTAATAGAGAGGGGTTTCGCGTTATATATCTATGATTGGGGCGAGTTGCCTCTATCACTCCGCATAGGAATCAGCGGCGGAGTTTAGCGGAATCAGCAAACAACCGGCCCGGCCCATCGCCGGGCTTTTTCGTGTACCGATTCGGCGCACGCACAACCAAGAAAGGACCAATCACATGGCCGTCATATTGCAGATGACCTACAGCAAAAAGCTGGGGCTGCCGAATTTCTCATCCCATTCGTGCAGCGTTAGCATCCAGAGCGAGATCCCGGACCTGGGCCAAGTTACCGGCGAGGTGAAGCGGCTCTACGCCCTAACCCAAGATGCCGTGGACCGTGAAATCCAGGAAGTCGGGTATCTGCCCGACGCCACCACCTACGGCATGCTTCCCGCCGAGGACGGAAACAACGAGGCTCGCGAAAGCAGGAACAAGGCCGATACGGCTTGGGTTTGCTCGGCCAAACAACGCGACCTGATTGAGAAAATCGTTCGCGAGAACGGCCTTGACCGGCACGAAGTCGATGAACTTGCCAAAGCCAGGTTCGACGGAGCCGGGGTGCGGCAATTGAACCGGCTGCAAGCCAGCGGCCTCATCGACGAACTCCTGGAACGTCACGGCGTTCAACGCCGAGGCGGCACGGTCAACGGCGGCAGGGGGCGGTATCAACGCGAGCAGAGGGGAGCTTCCCGATGATCGCGTTTGCCACTCCCCCACCTCCAACCGCCTCCGAAGCGGTTCCACCACAGGGGCGAAGCATTGAGGAGTTGACGCAAACCGTGTCAGCTTCCCGGCTCAACACCTGGCTCCAATGCCGCTTGAAGTTCCACCTGCGTTACGTCGCCGGGGTGCCCAAACCTCCCACGGCGGCGCTGCACGTTGGCAAAACCGTTCACGCGGTATTGGAGCAATGGAACCTTGCCCGGTGGCGCAATGCACCGCTTGATGCCGATGCCATTCCTGCCGTGTTCGAGCAGGCGTGGACGGCCCAGATGGCCGAAGCTCCCGTAGCATGGGGCGAAGATGAGGCGGCGAGCAAAGCCAATGCGCTGGCCATGATCCAAACCTACTTGCGCGACACACCCATTCCCGTGGACGAAAAGCCCGAGGGAGTGGAGGTGTCGGTCGAGATGGATCTGACCTCGCACGGGTTGCCGACGCTGGTGGGCGTGCTTGACCTGGTGCGGGCCGGTAGCCGGATCGTCGATTTCAAGACGACCGGCCGCACGCCTTCGCCGGAAATGGTGCGCCACACAACCGAAGTCCAGACCACCGGCTACGCCTTGCTTTACCGCGAAGCCACAGGGAAACGCGAGTCCGGCATTGAACTTCACCATTTGGTGAAGCTCAAAACGCCCAAACTCGTGGTCACCGAGGCCGCTCCGGCAACCGATCAGCAAATCACCCGGCTCTTCCATATGATCGACGCTTATGTCGATGACTTGGACCGCCGCGACCCTGTGCCCGCCCCCGGGCTGCAATGCGCCAGTTGCGAGTTCTTTAACGAGTGTCGCGCCTGGAAATAGACCTGCAATGCCCGGAGTTCCCGGAAATTGCTCAACCCATCAACGTCTATGAAATTCTTCGATATCCTCGATAAATTCGGAATCGTCATGGCCTGGCTGATCATCCTGCTCGTGCTTTGGATCGTCGGCCCGATCATCGTCAAAATCCTGTGAGCCATCGCTCATCAACCCTTAACCAAGCCGGGCTTTCACCCGGCTTTTTTTATTGAACCCAAACGAAAGGAATCCTTATGCAAACCCAACAATCACCCACGCCCGCAGACTGGAGCCATACGGCTCGTAACGGCCTGCGGGCAACTCTCCGTGGCACCGCCTGGCTGCTTTCCGCCGCCAGCAAGCTCATGGAAATCAGCAGCAAAACGCTCGAACAACTCAGCCAACGGCATTCGGCAGAGTCCCGAAAATCGGACGAGCAATAATTCCGAGCGGCGATTCCATGGCTTACGCCCGGGATCGCCGCACATTCAATTCAATCAGAAAGGAAAAATCATGATCGCATTACTTGAACCCGCGCGGGCGGAAATCCCGCAACCACAACCGATCCCCCAACGCCGCCACCCGAACCTTCTGCTTCATTGCGGAGGCCGGGCCGTGGAGCGCGAAGAAGTCATGGACGTTTTCACCCCATGGCCCACTGACACCTGGACGCCCATTGCGCATATCGCATTGATTGCCCACGTCGAACAAACCATCCAAGCCAACGGACTCGTCATTGGAACCGAGGCCCATAGCCTCAGCCATGACGGTGCCCGCTACTTCGGCCTCATGGAAATCCAGCGCAAGGGGGCCGACACGGATTACTGCTGGGTCTTGGGCATCCGAAACAGCCACGACAAGACGTTTCCTGCGGGCATTGTAGCCGGTGCCCAAATATTCGTGTGCGATAATCTGTCGTTTTCTGGCGAGGTCAAATTGGCCCGTAAACACACGCGGTTTATCACACGGGATTTGCCCCGGTTGACACAATCCGCCGTGGGTAGGCTCATGGATCACTGGTACAACCAGGACACCCGGTTCGACGCCTATCAGCAAACGGACATCGACGACCGCACCGCCCATGACCTTGTCGTCCGGGCCTGCGATGTCGGCGTGGTTCCCAACCGAACCATCCCCGCTGTCCTCCACGAATGGCGAGAACCGCGCCACGAGGAGTTTCAGCCGCGCACCGTCTGGAGCCTTTTCAATGCCTTCACCGAAGCACTGAAAGGAAACCTGATAGAACTCCCCCGGCGAACGGAAGCCCTCCACGGTTTGCTCGACAGCCACGTTGGGATGGCTGCCCCGCTTCCAAGGTAAATTGCCTGCTATTGCGCCTCCATACAAAAGAGTCTGCTTATTGGCAGGCTCTTTTTTATCTATTCTGTCCTGCCAAAACCAATGACTGTGATGCGGTTAATTTTAGTGCGCCCAAACGGTCCTCGACTTCGCGGGGGACATTAGCCTGCCATCGTCCACCGATATGCTTTGCAAAAAAACGTTCGATGGCGATGTAGACGGCTTCTTCATTTAGCGGGTCAGAAAAACCATGTCCTTCATCGGCGGCGACTAAGTATTCAACTTCCTTCCCATTACGACGACACGTTGCCACAAAACGATCTGCTTGGGTTTTCCGTATCAATTCGTCGTTGGCTCCATGGTAAACCAATAAGGGTGCCTTGATTTGATCGACCGAGTTAATGGGGGATTGCCGCACAAGGCGCTGTGCATCTTCCGACTTATCCGGATCGCCAATCTTTACAGCTAGGTCGCCCATGAATGGCTTCCATGAGGGTGGAATGTTTCGAAGAAACTCGGGCAAATCCGAGGCACCGAACAGGCACACACCCGCCGCATATAGCTCGGGCGTAAAGGTGAGTCCGGCCAATGCGGCGTATCCACCATAGGAACCGCCTACGATGGCCACACGTTTGCGATCAACAATGCCACGTCCGATCAACCAAGCGACACCATCGCTGATATCGTCTTGCATGACACCTCGCCCCCATTGCTTATCCCCGGCATTCTGAAACCGTTTGCCGAAGCCAGATGAACCCCGGAAATTGGGTTGGAACACCGCGTATCCTCGGTTTGCAAAAAACTGCACTCGCGGATCATATCCCCAGTAAGTCCGCTTATTCGGGCCTCCGTGAGGAAATACCACTAGTGGCAGGTTGGATTCCCTGGCCCCGACAGGAATGGTCAAATACCCTTTAATATCGGCTCCGTCCCGGGCCTTGTAGTGAATGGAGCGCATGTTCCCAAGTTGGCTCGGATGCAAAATATCCCGACATGTGTCGAGCCGCAGAAGTTTCTGCGTATCGGCATTAAAGAAATATTCCGCTTCCGGGCTTATATCGGAAACGGAACCTACCAGCCACTTTCGCCCATCTGCACTACAATCCTTCAGGTTGATTTCCCCTTTGGGCATACAGGCTTTGATTGATGCAAATAGCTTTTCCCCGTCGCCTGAATTCCAGAAATATTCCGATTGATCGCGAAAATAACGCCCCCCAAGTAGTTGCTCTGCATCCCGGTCAAAGACGGCTTCCCCAAAATCCACCTCCTTTTTGGGGTCTTCGGCCAAGGTGGTCCGCTGCGCCGTTGCCGTATTGATGGCCTCCAGCCGGGCACAATCCTGGTCGCATCCCGAATTGGTAACGACGTAGGCAAGGGAACCGTTGGGATGAATTCCTTCCAGATTCAATGACTCGCCAGGTTTGCAATGCAGCAGAGATCGGCTCGTCCTGTTTTTGAAAACCATCAAATCGCTTCCGCCGTCTGGATCGCTGCGGATCCCTGCATAGATCGTACCATCTCGGCTTACGTTCCAAACCGAAATGGATTCCACATTCTTGTGCTGTAATTCCCGAAAGCCGGTTGCCGGATCGACCTTGTAGAGATCCTTGAATCCCGGGTGCTCAGGCAATGGAATTCCAAGGATGATTTTAGGATAGGCATAGGCCGGGCTGGCCACGACGCCGATGATGTCGGCGGCTTCCGATGCGTTCGCCAATAGCTGGTGGATGACACTTAAGCTCACTGATGCTTCTTCCACCTTGGCGCATTCCACGTATGTCCCTCCTTGCGGCGAACGGCATGTGTAGGCCAAGCAGTTTTCGTCAATCCAAAGGAACGAAACAACGTGGCCCTCAGTGGTAACGGCTACAGTCGAACCTCGTAAATCTTCGGGCCGCCCCACGCAGAGCGTACTGCTCCGGCCATCGGAATACAGAAAGGCGATTTTCCTGCCTTGGGGAGACAGCCGAAACACCTCCCGTTTTTCAGAGGCGAAAAAGCAACTGACGGGAATGACCGGATTTTTGGCTCCGGGCGCATAAAGTTTCGCTGTAGCGGTTATCACGACCGCTACAGCGCATATCGTCATCCAGATGACTGCCGGGAAATAACGTCTAGTCATATGGATAGAGGATGGCTCCTCTAGTAATTACTGTCGTGACCTGTGCCGTGGCATGCCATGCAGGGAAAGTTGCCCTTGTATCCCGTGCCGTTGCAAAAACTGCACTTCAAGCCCATCGCATGGGCGGTGCCCAATCCAATGGTTATCAACGAGAGGCTTACCAAGCTAAGAACGATTGCTTTTTTCATTTGGTTTATTTTGGTTCCAGTTTTTTGAGGGGGGCTTACCTCAGAACCCTTCTGACGCAGGCTCCGTCTCCTTTTTCGTTCCCCGATATATTCCGGCCGGTGTGCCCGTGCAAGACTAAAACACGCCCATTATGGGCGTGGTCGATCAAGGCCACTTTGGGGATGCTTATGGCATCTTCCATGGCGTCTCCTCAAAAACCTTTTCCGTCGCTCGGCCGCAATATTGAGCGGCTACGCTCTGAGCTTGGGCTGACGCAGGAACGCCTAGCGGAGATGGTGGATGTTCACCCTCGCTATTTACAGAAACTCGAAGCGGGAGAAGGGTATCCGTCTCTCGTAGTACTGTCCCATTTGAGGACATCTCTGAATTGCGATTGGAACACCCTGCTTCAAGACGTGACGTAGGAGGGCACGTTGCGGCTGAACCGGCCTTTCCCGTTGTTAGATCGGGTTAACGGGCCTCGCAAACCGAAGGGGAGTTGCCCTGCCCTCTAAATCCATCCTCAAATCCCTCAAGAGCCGCGTCGAACAGCGCAAGCAATAGGCATAGCCTTTCCGTGGGGGTCTTTCCAGCCCACGCAGGAGCGTCTGTATGGGCTTCCCACCGGGCTGAAAATTCCGTGACCTGCTGAACCGCTGCTTCGGGGCATGCATTCACACCTTCAAGGAGGGCTTTGGTGTCAAGAATCGCCGTACCCAGCCATGAAATAGAGCCGGTGACATTCTCGCCGCTATCCTCACATAGGAGTGCATATACCTTTTCTTCCAAGGAAGCCCTGGAACAAACATAATCCCTGGAATCGCCATCCTCCCGCTCCATGGCAATGCACCGATCTAAACGGAACTGCATCTGCTCCAGTCGGGTCTGCAAAACGGCTCGAATATTGAGCAATTCCTCACCGCCCCCTGCCTCATGTTGCTTCATGGGGCCTGAAATTTAGCAGCATCAAGGATGGACCAAAGGTGAACAAGCCACCCAAGCAGAAAAAACCAAAGCACCGAGGCCAAGACAAACATGAAAAGCGCCATCAAAAGGCGACCCTGCAACAGTTACCCCAAACCAGGAACAAACAAGCTGCACAGAGCGGCGATGACATTGCCTGCTGACCCTTGACCGGTCATAGGTGGATTCCTACCAGAAGCAGCAAAACAGAGCAAGCGGCCTCCAAGGGAAGGAGTTGTCCTCCATGAATCGAAAACCCATGCACGAGGTCCTGTACCGTCTGGAGCCTTGTTAATGCCTTCACCAAGACGCTGAAGGGCAACCTAGTAGAAAACTGCCCCGCTGTACCGAAGCCCACCACAGTCTGCCATTAGGGCATCACCAATTGTATCAACATCCCGAAGAAGCAGAAATTTCTGAGGAGCTTTGTTTGGTCCACATGCTTCCGATGGGAGTTCTTTCTCTCAATTTGTTGTATTCCCTCCGCTAAGGTTTGGTTTTAATAGGCAACTAAACGTCGAATGTTTTCCATCAATTCCACTTCAAAATCTCGGTTCCGATTCTGGGTTTGCGCCGGGGCTTCCCCGTATCTGACGGTTGGGATATTTTTAGGAGTGGCGCTCGCATGTGTCGCTGCAGCGATTTGCGAAGCGCATTACGGGGAGCGAACAGCCAGGGTGTGCTTCTACGATGCCCCGTGGTTTTTCTGCCTTTTTGGATTGCTGGTGATAAACCTCGTTAGCGCGATTATCGCGCGCTGGCCCTGGCATTGGAAGGATGCGAGTTTCGTTATGATCCACTGCGGAATCGTCTTTCTCTTCGCCGGGGCTTTTGTGAGCAAGGAGTTTGGGGTTGAAGCACTCTTACGCTTGCACACAATGGAACACATCAATGAAACCCAGATTATTTTTGCTCAACACCCTCCTGTTGTCGTTCAACACAATGGACGCCCAAGCGGAATGCGTCTCGCGCTTTCAATGATGGAAAACGGCCCACAGTTGTTCATCGAAGGACCATCTAGGCAAAGCAGAGTCTTTCCCGTCTCCACAATTTTAGGCAAAACTATTCAAATCACGAGCGTTCCCATCGAAATGGAGGTTCAAACCTATTGGTGTGATTTTGCCATGGAACACGAGCGACCTTGCTCCCGTTCCAATTCTCCCAATAACCCAGCGGTGCAGGTTCGACTAAGAGGCACGATCGGCGGTGCAGAGCCGGAAGTTGAACCCGAGTTTACCAAAAAGATCGGGGTTCGAGCTAATCTCCTTCGCTTTGAGGTTCTAACCGACAAGGCAGGATTACCCGCGGATTTTCGAAGCACGGTTCGTTTTACCAATCTTGTGACTCATCACACGAAGGAATCTGTAATTGCCATGAATGCCCCGGCCCATTATCCCACCGGTTTCTGGCGTACGGCCCTGGGGCTATCCACCCAGTTCTCGCAGGCTCAGTGGAATCCCGCTGATTTGGGCGAAACAACGCTTCACGTATCTCGTGACCCCGGCTGGCCCTTCAAATGGTCGGGCTCGTTCCTGATCTTGGCTGGGCTCATTGGAAAAATCGTTCGGTTTCACCGGCATCGCATTTCATGAGTCCGCAGGATTTTCTTTTCGTTTGGCGTCCCTTTACATGGGCATGGGGTCTATTGGCTTGTGCTTGGGCCATTTCGTGGATGCCGCCTCGTCCCAATCGGCGCGTCATGCCGTGTTTTGTGTGGGGACTGGTTTTTACTGGGTTCTCTCTGCTGTTGGCAGGGTTGGGGTGTCGAATGATTATTGCCCGGCGGCTCCCCATGACAACCATGTACGAATCGATTCTTTGGACAGCGATGGGAATCATCCTTTTCGCGATGTGTTTCCAGGCTTTCAGACGCTCACTCAGCGTTTTCCAATGTGCGTTGCCTGTTGCCATTGTCTCCCTCATTCTGGCCGACTTGCCCATCTTTAGCAATGCCTTGGGGCCATTGCCCCCAATTCTGCGTCACCCATTTTGGCTGGTGAGCCATGTGATAACGATCACGTTGAGCTATGCGGCGTTCGCGATAGCCATGGCTGCTGGGCATTGGGCTGTATGGCAACGCTTGCGGGGCCAAATGGTTAGTTCTGCCTCACTGATCCACCATTCATTGCAAATCGGCGTAGGGTTGCTCACTGTGGGAATTTTGCTGGGGGCTTTTTGGGCTCAGTCAGCCTGGGGGCGATTCTGGGGCTGGGATCCGAAAGAGACTTGGGCGCTTATCACGCTCCTTTGTTACCTTGCATTGCTGCATGGAAGGCGCGCCGACTTATGGAGTGATTTTGGACTGGCCATCGGTTCCATCCTCGCTTTTCAAACCCTCCTGATGACTTGGTATGGCGTCAATTGCCTGCTGCCCCACGGACTCCACAATTACGGCTTTGGTGCTGGCGGTTTTAAATATATCCTGAGTTTTGGATTTGCTGAAGGACTGTTTATCGCGGTGGCTATCGCATCGATTCGCCGGAAGAATCGTGAGCGCGATTAACTCCGGCCTATACTTGGCGACGTGAAGCTGTCCACGCCGAGATGAGCAAGATGAATGTGACGGCGAGTAACCCCAGATCTCGCCCAAGCCAAAGGAGATATCGCGGGTGATTAGTCGCCCCCCCAAAGCATCCACAGGAAATATCCAAGCCTCTTCCCCATGCCAAAGTCAAGGCTGTGGTAAAAATCAAGAGCAGACCGCTTAAAATCAGCAATGCCGCAGCCTGAAACGGACGTGCAATGACTGCCAGCCCGCAGATGATTTCGAGCCACGGAAGATAGAATGCTATTACCACACTCACCACACGCCAAGGGACAAGATCGTAGTTCTCAATGTCTCGGAAAAACTGTCCCGGGTCTATAACTTTGAAAATCCCGGCAACTATAAAAACGCCCCCAAGAAGAAACCCAAGAACGAACCTAAGCTTGTGCTTCATCGCTGGGCTCCTTTCCAGGTTTCCCAGCCCCCGTGAAGCACAAACACGCCCTTCAGGCCAACCTCCTCCCGCAGCCGTTTGGCGACTTCTTCGCTTGCCCGGCAACTCCGGCTGCCGCAATAGACCACCACCATTGAATCTGGATTCCATTCTTTCAATAAATCCGGCAACAATTCGTTCCAGTCATCCTCAGTCAATCGCACAGCCCCGGGAATATGTCCCAACGTGTAGTCTTCAATAGAGCGTGCGTCCACCCACAATACCGACTGTTTCGATTGCCAAACTTCCGAAAGAAGAATTGAGTCATCGCGAAAAACATCCCATTTTCCTAGCTTCCAATAAAGCAACGCTGAAGCCGAGGCCGGAATGATGGCCAATGCTAGTAACGCTATGATTTGGCGCACGAGGTGTTTCATTTTTTAGGCAATACGCGCACGTTCGCTACAAAAACCTTCGGATTGTCTGCCGGATAGTCCGTTTTAATTTTTAGCGTGGCCGTGATGGGCTGGTCCGTTTCGCCGGGGCTGACCACGATTCGGTATTCCTCTCCCAGTTTGATCGACTCGACTCTCGCCGAAATCTTTGGGTCGGATGACTCCACCGTGATTGCTTTCACCGGGACTCCGTTTGCCACCTTCAGGCTGATCTCTTTGGAAGAAAGGGGCTCCGAAGGCGACCAGAAGAGGAATGTCGGACGCAATTGTGCCACTTCCGGAATCGCTACCTTCATCCGCAACACAGCTCGGGGCTTTGCCACGTCGTTACTCTCCACCAGTATGATCTTATCCTGCACCCCGGTTCTTACACCAATCGTAAACGTCGCCACCAGATCCCCACTCTCTCCTGGTACCAATTTTTTACTATCGAGCGTAATTTTCGTGCAACTACATGAACTGTTCACCGCAGTAATGTTAACTTCGGCGCAACCGATATTTTTGAACTTGTAGTGAGCGACCACGATCTCATCGCTCGGAGACGGAGCAAATTTCTGCTCCTCGGCTTCCCATTGTAACCGCTGGGCTTTGGAATTTGCGCACAAAAGGATCATCCATACAAAGCCTGTTAAAAAAAACACTGTGCGCATAATCGGTAAGTCCCTTATACTTACTGGACTTGTTTTAGGGAAATCGTTTTTCCCGACCGCCAAGGAATTTCAGGATAACCTTGAATGTCACGAATTGCACATCTCCCTTTTTGGATCAGTCTCAGTCTTTTGGTTTTAGTATGGACCGGCCCAGTTGCGCCGGGGGCTTCCATCGAAGGTATTGCGCCAACAGCCCTTGCGATCTCTCAAGACGGCAAACTCCTTTACGTAGCCGAAGCGGGACTTCAGCGAGTTGATATTCTCGATACTATCACAGAAAAGATCGTCGGCCATATTCCTCTTCCCGATGCACCTTCGGGGCTGGCTCTTTCCCCAAATGGAACGATGCTTTATGCGACCGCCGGAGCTGAAGATGGCCGTGTTTATCTGGTCTCTCTGTCCAGCGCCCGGATTGATGCAACGATACCGGTAGGACATACGCCGGTTTCACCCATCGTCAGCCCCGATGAACGGTGGCTTTATGTGTGCAATCGATTCAATAATAATGTCGCCTTCGTCGATCTTCAAAAAAAAATCGTTGCTGAAAATATTCCCGCCAAACGGGAGCCGGTTGCTGCGGCTCTCATGGATGATGGAAAAACGCTTATTGTGGCGAATCTGCTGCCTTTAGCTCCCTCAACCGCGGACGACGTTGCCGCGGAATTGACCATCATCGATACGCGTTCCCGGCGCACGTCAGCTGTGCGTTTGCCGGTCGGCAGCACCAGCGTACGCGGGATTTGCATTTCTCCCGGCGGCCAGTTCGCTTACGTGGTCCATACCTTGGCGCGCTATCAACTCCCCACGATGCAGTTGAACCGGGGGTGGATGAATTCCAGCGCACTGAGCATCATCGATCTTAAAAGCAGGAAACTCTTGCGCAGCATCTCACTGGATGATGAGCATCTCGGCGCGGCGTCCCCATGGGATGTCGCTTGTTCTCGGGATGGGCAGTTCCTCTGCATATCTCACGCCGGGACCAGCGAGATCAGCGTGATTCAGCGAGGCGAGCTGCACAAAAAACTGGCCGCTCCATATAAACACCAAGAAAATTCAACCCAGCCATACTCAGGTCTGGATTTTTCCTTTCTCGCGGGAATCAGAAGTCGGGTTAAACTCCCGGGGAACGGTCCGCGGGCTCTTGCCATTGCCGCCGGGAAAGTTTTTACAGTTCAATTCTTTTCCGATGACCTCGCCGTGGTAGAGCTTTCCGACCAAAAGGATTCAAAGGCACGCAGCGTTTCGCTCGGCCCCAAGCCACCGCTGAGCGTGGCACGCCGGGGCGAGATGCTCTTCAACAACGCGGAAAACTGCTTTGAACAATGGCAAAGTTGCGCAAGCTGCCATCCGGATGGACGAGCCGACGCGCTAAACTGGGACCTGCTCAATGATGGGATTGGAAATCCCAAAAACACCAAAAGCCTCCTGCTCACCCATCAAACCCCACCTTCCATGAGCTTGGGCATTCGCAAGTGTGCCGAAGACGCCGTCCGCTCGGGCATCAAGTATATCGAATTTGCGGATTGGCCGGAGGAAGACGCACGAGCCATTGATGAATACCTGAAATCGCTCAAACCGGTCTCCAGCCCCTACCTTGTGAGGGGAAAGTTAAGCGAAGCGGCCGAACGTGGAAAGGTCGTTTTCGAGCGACAAGGCTGCGCCGTATGCCACCCCGCCCCGCTATTCACCAATCTGAAACAATACAATATCGGCACGGGAACGGGGACGGAAAAAGAAAGCTCATTCGACGTTCCCACGCTCATCGAACTTTGGCGAACAGCCCCCTATCTTCACGATGGCCGGACTACCACGCTTGACGAAGCTATCCCCAAGCACAAAACCAGCCATCCTTTGTCCGAAAAAGACCGGCACGCGCTGGTTCAATATTTGCTGTCGCTTTAAGCCTTTTTTCCCTTTTACAACCCCACAACCCTTCGAGGCATAGCGTTGGAGTGTTCAGTTTGATGTAGGCGAGTTTGCTCCGAAGTTTTGAGTAGGAGGGTTGTAAAATCCGAGATGCTGTCTTGCGCGTTTATTTTTTTAAATAAGTGGTTTCAGCCATGCTGTTGATTGGTCTGTAAGTTCATTTATTAACCATTTCTCACATATACATGCTAACACACAACCGTAAGATGGATTTATTTGCACTAGAAATAATTCACGTTTACGAATTCGATTCAATACACTTTCGACGAATTCACTTTTTGTCGCATCGCCGTTCAGTGAAAGTGCAAAAAGAACCTCTTTTTTGCTAACTAATGGGCCACTTTCGACTGTTAGATCCAAAATAATATTACCTTCCCGAAAATCATCCACGCGCAATCTTTCGACCCCAAGAAGTACAATTTGGTAAAGAGTCCCTTCTTCCATCAAGACAAGTAACATACATTGTCGATTTTTCAATGCGACAACACCAACCAAACGTGCATCATGGCAATTAGGAATAATCTCAGACATATCGTGAATAAGACTTTATGTTTAATTTATTATTGGATTCCTGGATCACCAGGCTGAGGTGCCCGACCAGGACCTCGATCTTCTGCTGCACACACAATAGGGGTCATGCACACACAATAGGGGTCATGCACACACAATAGGGGTCAGGCACACACAATAGGGGTCAGGCAACATTTATTGACTGGCGGGCACACACAATAGGGGTCAGGGCACACACAATAGGGGTCAGGCAACATTTATTGACTGGCGAACCCAGTTGTTGAGGTTTTTGGGCAGCGGTGGCGGCGCGACGCGGTACCGCCGAATTTGTTGGCTGGCATTGGCCGCGCTTCGCATCGAGAGGTGTTCGGCAATCCATCGCATACTCATGGTTGTGTTTTGCCAAATCACCGCCGCGATGGCAACTTTCCTTTTGTCGCTGCCAGGAAGCTCCCGCAAATCGTCGGCATTCAACCCGGCCGCATCGCACCCTCGTTCCAGCAGTTCCAGCGCGACACTTTCACCGTGTGCCCTGCTCTCTTGGCTGGCGCTGTATCCCCGGTTGCGCGTTTTTTTGAGCGTCGCCTGCCCAAGTTCAAGCAATCTCTGTGCAAAAACCTGACTGCCCCAATACCAACCTTTGCGCAGGTTGCTGAGCCGCGCGTCCGCACCCACGGCTTCAGTCGGCAATCCGCACTTCTCACCCGCCTCCTTCGCCGCACGCTGTTCGAGTCGCTTCAACCAAGCCCGTCTGCCCGCGGGCGTATCCGAGCAGTCAAACGCCTTCAATCCGTCGCTGACGGCTAGCCAGGGCGAGCGTTTCCCCGGTGGCGCCGCGTAGCCTCCCGCCAAGCTGCTCCATGGGTAACCAAGCAAACCAAGGCCTGTTTGCGCATTCACGAGTCCCGCCCGGGCGGGGTTGAGGTGGATGTAGTCCAGAAGCGCCTCGTAATAAAAACCGATCCCTTCCACCGGCACCGCTTTGTAGCGGTCGCCAAAAAGTCGTCCCCACAAACGGTGGCGACTGTTGAAGCGCCTTGTGTAGGTATTTTGGAGCCACTGCATCCCGACCACCAGGTTCGGCTCAGGGGTTTCCACCAGCAAATGGTAATGGTTATCCATTAAAACCCAGGCGTGAATGCGCCAACCGGTCATTCCGCACGCCTCACCCAGCGTCTTGAGCAAGAGGCGCCGATCGTCATCATCGAAAAAGAGGTTCTCACGCCGGTTCCCTCGCGCCATGACGTGGTAAAAAGCGCCGGGATATTGGATTCGGATGCTGCGTGCCACGCAAAAACTCTATAACAGGGCTTTCTTCTGTCAAGATATGTTGCCTGACCCCTATCCCCTATCCCCTTATGACCCCTATCCCCTTATGACCCCTATCCGCTACGTAGGTTCATTTTGTATCGAAACCATAGCCCATTGGTCTTTTCATCTCTTTTGAATCTGCTCATAAATACAAACTACAACAAGCGTAATACCAACAACAATCACCCCCATAAGCAATCCTTCTGAGTGAACCCCGTTGACAAGTTTATAAATATATAAACTTAAAAAAATAATCAGCGCAAACACCCCCCCATACTTTTCCGTGGTCAAAGTTTTTTGACCGGAATGAATTAAATATAATGTTACCATAGAAAAAACAATACCTATAATAACACTCACAATAGTAATTAGTGGCTGGCCCATGACACTGTTCCTCCTCCAAAAACTGACGCACCATAGTTCGCAGCTCCAGCTGAGACAGAGAGATTACTTTGTGTAGACGGTGCGCCAGGTGACTGCTGTCCGTTTATACTTCCTCCAGCCCAACCAAGACGACCGCCTAACGACATTGAGTCACCTTGGTTCGAATCAGATTGAGCTTGGAATGAGCCCCCCAAGAATCCTTCGCCAATCCCGCCAGCAACAGTAAGGCCAGCGCCCCATCCACATGGCCTGCGCCCTGAATCCGTCAAATCAAGCCCTAGCGATAGTCCAGCACCGGCACCAGCACCTACTGTTGCGTTAAATTGTCCGCTATTGTAACCAAAAGAGACGTAACCGCCAAATCCAGAACCTCCAAATACCGTAACCTGCCAGAGTCCTAGCGGGTCAATTCGTCCAGTGGGTTGGTTCAGAACGTAACCATAAAGGTTCAACCCTCCGCGCTCCCCGAGCAGGTCGCGCGAAATCCACCTACCCACCTTTGGATCATACGCCCGATAGGGGGCTAGGCAAAGGGCCGATGGGGTATGGTAATAGTGCCCCGTAAACCCAAAGTCTACATCCAGGGGATTTATCGTAATGAAATTCCCCGAGCGATTTCCCCATACATCGTAGCTGTAGCGTGCCCGAGTCACTCCCACGTTGTCCAACAACTCCCTCACGCTTCCAAGGTGGTCCCTCGTATAGTAGTAGCTGCCGATATTGCTCCCGCTCACCACTTCCATTCCCTGGCTGTAGTAGCGTTTGGTCACGGTATTGCTACTATCCCTTTCTTCGCATAGTTCAAGCCCATTCCACGCAAAGTCTTTCTCGCTCTCAGTGTCCCCGGTTTTCTCCACAATCCGGCTCCTTCTCCCCAGCGGGTCGTAGCTAAATTCCGTCCGTTTGCTCGTTCCCGTGTAGTTGATGGCTATGAGCCGGTTGACGGCATCCCATTCGTAGGTTTTTATGCCATCGTTGAGGAGATTGCCGTTGGCGTCGTAGGTCAACGTCGTTGTGCTTCCAGTGGTCGCCACCACCTGGTAGCTCTTCGTGTTTGTGTTCTTGTTCGCATCGACCGCCACGACGCTTACGTTGTTTGTGCCGCTGGCTAGCTCTACGGCCCCGTCAAAGTTGCCCAGCGGGTCCACCTTCGCAAGAGTTCCCCCAACCGTCACGACTGAGGGTTTGTTGACGGCACCAATGAAGTGCGTCATCCCTGTTGTTCCTCCCTGCTCTTTGTACAGAAGCTGGTTGAGGACGTTATAGGTGGCTTGGGTTTTGGCTCCGTTAACCTCCTGCGCGATCCGGTTGCCCGCTTTGTCGTAGTCGAAATGGCTCGTGCTGCCGCTCACTGTCGCAGTGATGATCTCGTCGCCGCCGTCGTAGCCGAAGCTATAGGCCCCCACAGTTCCTCCTCCATTGTTTTGCTGCGTCCAGGAAGTGATGTTGCCTACGGCGTTATAGCCGTAATCGAACTGCGAAACGATGTTGTTTTGGGGGTCGAAATTCCGGATGGTCTGTAAACGGTTGTCGCCTGTATTGTCGTAATAGCTACATTCCGTTCTTCCCTGGTTGGGGGCAACTACTCTTGCAACGTTGCTGGTATATCCGAAGAATGAATAATAATAGCGTCCAAGGGGGTTCGTTATAATCTGAGCCCGCCCCAAGGCGTCGTAGCTGGTGGTCGCCACGTTGTCCGCTCCGATTTTCCGACTCACCACCCGGCCTAATTGATCGTATCCCGGCGCTCCGGTGGCTGTGGTAAAGTTGACGCTGTAGTTGGGCAGGTCGATTCCGGCAACTTTGCCAGAACCGAGCGTTCCCGCCGCGATGCTGTTGTACCGGTAATTAGCTGTTTCCGTTCCGCTGGCGACGCTAGCCACTCGACCATAAACGGTGTCGTAGGTATAAGCGACACCGCTGGTGGCGTGGACGGCATTGCTGTAGGCAACCTGACGGATGCTATCGTCGATGTTGTAGGTGTAAGTGGTGACTTGCCCCAGAGCGTCGGTGACGGATTTTATCCGGCTGGTTGATTTTTCATAGGTATAGTGCGGACCGGACCCGTCAGGATAGATTTTATCCGTAAGGCGCCCCTCTACGTCATGGATCCACGTGGTTTGATGCCCTTCGGGATCAATGATGGATGCCAGGCTGCCACACGAACACCATTCGTAGTTGGTAATTTTCCCATCGGGATCCTGGGAATATAATAGCCGCTGTGAGCTGTCATATACCTGCCGACTCCAGCGCCCGATGCGGTCTTTGGTCCATTCGAGGTCAAGCTTGTTGTAGATGAACTGTGTGGTAGTGCTGTCGGGATAGGTGATGATGCTGGCCCGGTCGAAGGTTTTTAGCGGGTCGCCATCAATGGATTCGTAAGTTGTGTTGACGGCGTAGCCTTGCGAATCCGTTACCGTGACCACGCGACCCAGGCCGTCATATTGGAACTGGGTGGTGGCTCCGGCAGCGGGACGAGTGATTTGAACCAGATACCCATCGGTAACGCCATCATTGTCCTGATCCCGGTCATAGGTGTAGGTTGTGGTTTCGCCCTTGGGATTGGTAACACTAAGTACCTGACCGAAGCTGTTGTAGGTGTAGTTGGTCGTCTGACCAGATGCATCCGTCTTACTGGTCACGAGATGTTTATCATTATATGTGAATGATTGAAGCAGGTCTGCGGAAACGGTTGTGGAGCCGGAGGTTACCGTGCTCAGGCCCGCACTGTTTTGTTGATAAACGGCGAGGAGATCGATGTTGTTGGCGGCGTATTGATATAATGTCGTTCGCGAAGGCGTAGTTGCATCCCCCGGAGTCACTTTTTTAGTCACGTTTCCGCAGGCGTTATATTCGTATTGTGTCAACTGCGTGGAGCCATCATCCATGACTCTCGCGACCATGCTTGGCTGGCTGCTCGAACCGGAATAGATCGCATTAAGTTGACCGGGGTAGTTATAATGAATGCGCCTTTCATTAGCCGGTTTCACGCTCTCCAGCACGTCGCTGATTGCTGAACCGTCACTCGTGTGCAGCCAATGCATCAATTTCGCCGCGTTATAGTCACCAGCCCCCTTGGCGTAGGCATTTTTGTCCCAGTAGAATGTATTTCTGTACATCAGGTTGTCTGAAGTGACCAGCAGGCCGGAACCCGTAGGCAAAACGTCAGATGTATCGGAAGGCGTTACTCCTTCCGTCTTGAGCAGATAACATTCTTTCTCGCCGGAAGGCACCGTGATGAGAAGGTTTCGATCCGTGTCAGTATCAGTGGAGGAAAAAAGCGTGTCCCCATAGGGGGTGGTCAGTTTGGTAATAGTATCCGTGGTAACAGTGCCACTGACTCGATAGGTAAACTCGGAGGTGATACCGCCCATATCGGTGATCTTCTGCAAATAGCCGCTGGAATTGTAGTCCAGCGTGGCTTTGCGTCCGAAGGGGTCGGTCACCTGATGTACTTTGTAAAATCCTGCGTCTGAAGTCGTATTGCTCACATAGGCCAACGTAGTTACCTGACCCATGGAGTCCGTAACGGCCAGAAGCCGGAAGGTGGAAGGATCATAGGTGTAGGTCAACTTGTTCCCTGCCGGATCGTAGGATTCCGTCATAAAGACCCTCATAGGGGTGGAGTTATCCGCAAGGCCAAATACTTGCTTGGAACCATCGGGGAAAGTTCTCACAAAAGAGGTTCCAGAGGTCTGGGTCAAGATGCTTTGGGTTTCCGGTTCAATGGCGAAAGTGCCGTTGCTTCCCGTGTAGCTCAGTTCTCCGCCGCCAGGGCCGTAACTTTTGGTGGTTCCATTGTCATTCCAGATGAAACAGACCCAATGCAAGTTCCACTTGGAACCCAGGTTTGGATAATTAGGGACCGATGAAAAAGCAACGTCGCGCTGGCTGTAGCTTACCATGAAATCAACGGCCGGACCATGCGGCGGCTGGTAATAAATGGGGGTATCCGAGATCGTTAGATTAACCAACGACGGCTGAACGTTGTATTGCGCCATATTTTTGGCGCAGGGATCCTTTTTAGGGGGAGGCGCTGTTTTTGGCGGTTTGGTATCCCCTTTGCCCCATACTTTTGCCCCTTCCTTTTGGCTCACAGTACGCCATCCAGGCGGAAGTTTGCCTTTTGGAACTAGAAAATAGCCGCTAGCCTCCTGGTCAATCGCTTTCTCGCTGATGGCATACTTCCTGCCAAAAGTGATGTCATCAACCACATAGCACTCGTCAGCTTTGGCAGTAATGGCTGAGTGATGGCCCACCTTCCAATTCACCAAGCACGGCACGATTAGCTCCGCTCCCGGTGTGCGGTAAGCCATCTGATAATTGAGCCCGAGTTTCTTTGAAAATTCCTGCAATTGGGTGAACGTGGTGCCGATTTCCGTTGGAGTCGGTTCCGATATTTTGTCCGAAAGAGCCTTAGCCGGGTCAGATTTTGCAATGATGCGCCTAAGAGCCAATGGGCCGCACCGCGCGGTTTTCGTTTCGTCCTTCCGCATCAGATAAAGACCGTTTTTCGCCCGGGATAGCAGTTCGGTGGCCGGCCCGCTAACTCCACGATCTTTGGCCGCATCCAAAAACATTTGAATATAGTCCGTCCAACTGAACTTCACTGCCATATCCGTGGCTTGAGCCAAAGCATGGTCAACAATCAGTTTTCTCCTTTGTTCGGTCTCGTTTTGTCCCAGCTTCCACGCTTTCTGCCAAGCGTCGAATGCACTGCTCCAATAACCGCCGCTGCGGTACAAAAACCCCATGTTCGTCAACAGAGACACTCTCCATGGCGACTCGGGAAACGACCTCAGAAATTCTTCCAAGGGCTGAATATGATCCGCGTCCGCTTTAGCTGAAAACGCCAAAATTGCATCGGCTAAAGCCCTGTTTTCTGCCGGGGTGGTTTTGCTTTCTCCCATCGGCAACAACGGTTCCGTAAACAAACGGACGCTCAAAAATTCATTGTCCGCAGGAGTGTCGGAAAAGCTCAATGGCTTCGCCGGTTCGGGCGAAGGAGCAACGTAATTAATATTTCCCTTCACCGGAACAGCTTGCGCCCCAGTGGAATCGACCGGCTGAAATTTCGCATCCGATTCCACCGGAACTGGATTCTCGGCATAAACTCGAATCGGCTTCAGCGATACAACAGAGATAGAAACCAACACCGCCATAGCCAACCGCGTAAAAGCAGATGGAATCTTACTTTCTTGTTTCATGAGCTTGAACTTTTTTCTGCTTAATCTGGAATCGATAAAATATCCCGAATCTTGCTTTCGCTTGTCATTGCGGAATGGCATTTATGGGTTGCGAGAGAATAATCGTGGGCGGTGGATCCCCATCCTGCGTTGCTGGCAGTTGCCATAAGGTTGGATCAAATGGGGACAAAACTGTGACACCATTAGGTAACAAAGATATAGGATTGGCAGCCGTCGGAGACAATCCCAAGAGAACTTCAATCCCATCAATAATCCCGTTCCCATTCGTATCGGGATTATACGGATCGCTTCCCATAGCTTCTTCTTGAGCGTTTGTGAGGCCATCCCCATCGGCATCCATGGCTGCTATAAGATATTTCTGGTCAAGATAATCCACAAGTGCTCTCCGCTCTGCATCAGTCAACGCTCGATTATAAATGATAAGCTCAGCAATATCCCCATCGAAGTAATATCCACGATTGTTTTCCCCCAATGTCGGTGACGATCTAAACCCGACCGTGTTGCTTGTAAGCGCATACTGCTGAACTCCGTTGATCTGCGTCATCCACTGCCCAG
>CAZEOO010000015.1:0-25051 GCA_964513965.1 uncultured Chthoniobacteraceae bacterium | reverse complement strand
CACATACTCTACTTGGCTGCCATTCTGCTGCCCCGTCCATGTTACCCAAGCTTGGATGTCACCCGACTTCACCGCTTTAAGATTTACGGGCGCCGATGGCATAGCCACGACTGCATACTTTTGGTTAAGGAAAAAGTTTATTGATTGTCTTTCAGCATCGCTCAGTGTCCGGTTATAAATAATAAGTTCAGCGATATCCCCGCTAAAATAATTTCCAAAATTGTTTTTCCCCAAAGTCGGTGACGATCTAAACCCGACCGTATTGCTTGTAAGCGCATACTGCTGAACTCCGTTGATCTGCGTCATCCACTGCCCAGGCTGGCTGCTAATCCCGTAGATATTGAAGTGTGTGAGATTCTGCATCACTGCTCCTTCGCCATGACACACCGTAGTTCCAAAGTCGTCCTGAAGCGTTCCAAAGCTATTAGTATAGCATGCTTGATCACTCGAAGCGCCGAAATTCCATATACCCGAGGAGGTTGTTGTTCCAGTTGCTCTCACAACCGCAACAATCTCTCCGGCCGTTGCGCTTGCCATCAAGTTGGGCAAATTGAAATACTGTGACGAGCCCGATACAAAATGCACCGCAGGCTTCCCGTTGATCGCATTACCGCTTAACGTCAGCTTGCTCCCTGAGGCCGTTGCATTGTTTCCATTTCCCGATTGATCCGGCCACACTGAAAAATTCCCTTTTGAATCCGGGGTAACTCCTTGATCAGCCGCCAACCGCAAGACCATTCCACTGGTTACAGGGTACGTGCTGCTAACGGTTGCAACACTGTGCTCGGTAAAACTCTGTGCAACAGGATAGGCACCACTTCCAGGCTGAACATTGATGACAACATCCGTTCCTGCTACCAATGGCAGCTTTACAAATGCTCTGGCTATTCCATCCGCTCCAGTTAGCACAATTACAGATGTAGAGCTCGTAATTGTCCCTGGATTACTCGAGAGGCCAGTTTGGCCATTCGTCGCAACGAACAAAATGGGAGCATATTGTAGCGCTCCTGACGTCCCCGTCACAGACACCGACAAGCAATTTGTTAAGAACGCTCCGGCTACACCTGTCTGGTTGTCTCCATCAATTTTTGTGATCGTTGGAGCTATTTGATTATAAAAATCCCTCGGATTGAGTTTTTGCTGATACGCTTGTAGAATCGTAAGTCCGTCGGCTCGGGGGGCGGTGGCCGCAGGATCCTGACTAATCGAGCCAAAGTAATAGCGCTCCCACCAATCAACTAGCCCGTTACAGTCCGTATCCGCAGTTAAATCAAAATTAAAGAGATTCTTCACCTGGCCGATATTGGCCATAGCGTAATCATTGGCCACGGATGTGCCTGTAATCCAGGGATATGTTCCAGATTCAAGCGGATGTCCGCGATATTGCGCTGAAAGGAGGCGATCAAAAAACGGAGTTGCGAGATTTTTGAGCTGGCCAAGATTAACCGCAGCATAGTCATTCGTCTGTGTGGACGTCCCCGACAAAGTGGTTGCTAGATTGGTTAGCGAATTGCCAGCCCCTCCAATTGAGGTTAGTTGATCATTAAGTTCTGCAACTGCGCTAATAGCAATATTTTTGACCTGCCCCTGGTTGACAGCGGCGTAATCATTCTGGGCTACATTTGTTCCCGTGGAAATCACGCCCCGGGCACTCCACCATTGCGGGCCTGTGCTGTCCGCCCTAAGGAACAATGGGATCAAC
This sequence comes from uncultured Chthoniobacteraceae bacterium, assembly GCA_964513965.1. Lineage (GTDB taxonomy): Bacteria > Verrucomicrobiota > Verrucomicrobiia > Chthoniobacterales > Chthoniobacteraceae > UBA695. The sequence goes on along the minus strand of CAZEOO010000015.1, from coordinate 23,349 downwards.
ACAACAATAGCTATTCCCAAGAGGAGACGCAGGCAAGCGCCTCCTTTGCTATCACGAATATCTGGCAAATTCATAGGAAAGCCTATTGAGCCGATACTGTGCCGCTGGTCATACTCGAGGTCCCGCTGGAAGCAGAACTGCCTGAGGCTAATGCCTGGCCTGCCCGAGTTTGTGATGTGCCCTGCTTTATCCCGGCTATGTTCTGCGACGATATAGAATTTTGCGCGCTTTGTTGGAACGTTTGTGACGGAACTGCTGATACCGGTTGCGCTCCGTGAGTAAAGCTTCCCATCGAAAGATCGCCTTGTTCAGGAATAAGAACTAATTGATTGCTTCCAGAGGCCACTATCTTTGTTCCAGTTCCCGTCTCCGTCACCACCTGGACCGCTGTTCCCGTGACAACCAAACCGCCGTTTGCTATTGAATTCACGCTGCTGCTCGTTCCGCCAATAGTCAATGCACCGTAAATTGTCGTATCACCATTCTTGTTGATTACGAGGGCGTTGGATTGAACACCCTGCAACTGAACCCCATTTTGGTCGTACAGTGGATTTCCAGTAAGAGGATCGCATGGAGGTGTTCCATTTCCAATAATGAACAACGGATCCGCCGGATTCCAGTTTTGAGGATTCCCTTGAGGGATATTATATGTCCCAAGCACGGTTTGGAAGCATCCCTGAGCTATCGTCATAAATCCCCCTGACAGCGAACCCCATCCGCTAGCAGTTGACCAGTCCCCGCAGGCCGTTGAATAATCCCCGGAAGCAACCGCCCAGGGTGCGAGGGCGGTTGACCAACCCCCGGAAGCCCTCGACCAGGCTCCGCTGGCCGTTGAATAATCCCCGGAAGCAACCGCGGCATACCCAAGGGCGGTTGACGAAGCCCCGGAAGCCGTCGACCAGGTCCCCACTGCATTTGAAAATAATCCGCTGGCGTTGGCCTGATTTGCGATAGCGTTGGACTGATATCCGCTGGCGTTGGACTGATATCCGCTCGCAACTGCACCGTATTCGCTGGCGTGAGCCCCAATCCCTGCAAACGAAAAAGGTGCTGTTGCGTTTCCACCTTCTATACCGATGGCGGGGGAACCATATCCCCATGAGTCTTCCCCGCTGCAAATATTCGCGTTGCTTACGTAGCGACTGTCGGCCGCTTGGAGCGTGAGCACGTCACCAGGGTCTGCACTTCCATTTGGGTCCAATATAAGCTGTTGGATATTGTTTGGATCGGTTCCGGTCAAAATTAGCCGATTTGAAGGGTCGAGTTGCATCACCGTAGCCGTGCTACCCGAAGCTGTCATTCGTTGCCAGTTCCAGACTGCCGAGGAGCGGCTCATTAGAAAAGTTAGGTTCGCTCCATCACCGTTGTTTCCATCGTAATATTGGATGGACAATCCAGCTCGGGTCGGGTCCAAAGCCCAGGAACCGAGAAGAAGCGTATTTCCTAAAATATCGGTCGTCCCGCCCACGACTAGGGATCCGATGGAACCCGAAGTAATGGAGGCCGTATCGGAAACAAGCGTGCTGATCGTCCCTGTCCCCGAGATGCTCAGACTAGAACCGGAGAGGGTTTGGGCCTGGCTATGGGAATTCAAATTCCCGAGTATGATTGTGGCGCAAAACAGGAAGAAAAGAGGTTTTTTGCTCATAGGTATTGAAGGGAAATTCTTGGGAAAAAGCCCCAGCGAACCTCATCCACCAGCCATTCCTTAGTCCGACGAGTTGACTTTTAGCCGCCTTTTCGGGCTTTACTCCTACGCTGTATGGAACTCAAGATTTTTTTCACATATCATCATTTTTGGTATGAGTGAGTTGATTTTTTGCGATTCCACTGAAAATCTATGCAGAGCATGGAGAAAAGGTGCAATCCTGCGGGAAGAAAACCCAGGAATCAAATATCGGCTTCTCTGAGTTTCAAGCTTCGAAACACACAAAATCTTCCCCAATGCGACGCCTACTCAGGAGCAAAGGTGCCCTTACCAGAGACAATACGTTCCAGTTCAGCGATTAATTCCAAAGCTTTTGGCCCACCAATCGACGTCCCCATCATCAGTTTCCGGAGCCGAGCAAGGCAAATATTGACCTGATGAGCTGTTTTGTCCGGTGCATTAACTGTGTTGGGCGAAGAAGAAGGATGGAGAGTCTGTCGTATGAATTTAGCAGTCAGAGGGTGATATCCTGCACCCGCCAACACTTCCTTCCATTTTTGAATGCGCTCTTGCGGAGTCTTCCAGCGGCGAAGTTCTATGGCCTGCGCTTCGTTCATCGGCAGACGGGCAATGTCTCGAATTCCAGACAAATCGGTCATCACCTGGGCGCTGTCGATAAGCTCGTAGGCCCGAGGGCGACTCAGCGCGAGAACCGATTGGACGTAGGCCTCAAAAGTTGGGTGAGTTTGCCGATAGAGACGCGCATCGCGAATTTCCATCAACGCTTTACCAACTGCGAAGAAGGTTCTCAACCCCTGCCGAATGGTCGCTTCGCACGATTCGAGCCTACAATGCTCTTCCGACGTCAAAGGAATGATGATGTCTCTCTCTGAGATAGGGCGGAGAAAGGGCTGCTCGTGATAAATCCGACCGTCTAGTCTCTTTCCTGCCACATGCTTATCCACCCGGAACATCAGTCTTTCACCCTTTGCCATCAGCACCCGTCGCTCCTGTGGTTTCATGCTTTTTAGCAGAATTGGCTCAACTGAATTTGAAGGAAAATATGCACCATTGATGCCATTGGCTTTTGCGTGCTTTGGATCGGGTGACCAGCACCCCCATTGCTTGAAGAAAAACCGCACCCCAGCATCTTCACACTTTCTATGAATGGATCGCACCCAATCGGGGTTTATTGGCCGGGCATTTCCACCCGACTCCCCTCCGACGATCACCCAATCAAGGTGTTTGAGCCATTCAGGTTTCAGGTTCACGGGACCAAGAAGGGGTTCCATTGAAAGCCCGTGGTAACGAGCCGGGACTTCGAGCAATTGAGAAATCCGGCCGGTTCGTTCCTGATCCTCGACCGTCGTCATCAAACAGACGTTGGGGCACCCTTCTCCCCAATAAGAAGGCAACATCGCCGCGATATTTTCCGGGCGTTTGGTTAGAATCAGCCAATCGAGGAATGGCGTTTTACGAACCAGCGCCCATAAATCCGCACGCCAGTCGGTATCTACCTCATCATCAAATACATCCGCCATTGACGCGCAAAATACACGTTGGCGTTGACGGCTTTTTAGAGCTTCCTTGTTCCATGCCATCGGATTTTTCCAGCAAGCAGGACCGGTTCTTTGGCGAGGCTGTCCCTTGCCCCACTTGACACGGCCGGTGCGTTTCCCAATCTGCTCGGCGTAGCAGTGGGCACAACCGGGCGATACCTTGGTGCAGCCGATCCAGGGGTTGAAGGTGTGATCCGTCCATTCGATGGCGGAATTTTTACCCATATATTGCCTAGAAAGATTTAATTCGCGCTTCAATGATATCTTTGAGCCGCAGCAAATCCTCAAGAGTTAATTTTTGCGCGAGCTTCGCGGTCTTCTTGAAGAGAACCTTCTCCTTTTTGCCATCGTCCTTCGCCTTCTTGCGGGCAGGGTATTCCTTGCCGTCGGCTCCGATGCGTTTAGCAGGTTCGTTTTTCACGAACGTGTCACGAATCGAGCGAACAAGCGCTTCGCTGACCCCGCAGACGTTGGCAATCTCATTGCTGCTCAAAGTCGGGTATTCGCTCAGAGCCACTCCGACCTTTTTGCGCTTGTCGGCGCTGGTCAATCGCAGGCCATGCGTAATGTTCGCTTTCAACGCGTAACGGACGGCCGCCGCTTTTCCGCCGCCATAGACTTGGGCAGGGAAATGAGTGTAGCCGTTCTTTTTTGCGGAGAGAAGGCGATGCCATCCATCTCCGATGAACACCGCTATGCCTTCCCGGAACAGGATAACCGGCGGAAATTTTTCGCCGCGTTTCATCTGTTCAGAGTAATCGTTGACGACATCTTCATGGACGCGCTCACGAATCTGCGTTTCCTCATCAAAGGAGATCGCGCTGATTGCGATTTTTTCTTCAGGAGCAGGAACTCCGAGACGCGTGTCCAAAGTCGGAGCCGTATCGGTGAAAGCGGCCTCCAGGGAAGCTGCTTCAACCGGCACTTGAGAGGTGTCGCTATCAGGTCCCCCATCTGCCGGTGCAACGACCTGTTGATCTTCGTCTTCCTCACTGCTTTGAGCAGGAGGCAGTTCGGCCGGTTCACTTCCCCCAAGGCCTTTAGTGCTCTGGGATTTACGTCTCGATGCGTCGAGTTGCAGCAAAATTTCTTTGCAAACCAGGGTAACGCCGTCCTCAGACATACGGGTTGGCAACTCTCCAGAGTCCATCCAATTCTTAATGGAAGTTTTTCCCCGCCCTGTGGTCTCGCGGGCTTCCTTACAAGTAATCCAGTCTGGTTCCAATTTTTGCGGCGGTACCAGAACGCCAACGGTTGAGTTATCAATTTCGTTCATAATTTATGAGTTCTTAATGTTGTTAGTAGGGTATTGCTGCGGGGGCCGATGAGGCCCCCGTCAGCGTTGTGTTACAGTCGAAACACCCCTCACAGAGTGTTCCGCTCTTCCGAACCGTGCTTGCGCCTTTCAACGCACACGGCTCTTCGTTCCTTATCTGGACTTTTGTCCGTAACCGCTTGTTATCGCCAGAGATCGACTTCTAGTGGTGCCGCATGCGGCTTCTCCGCTTGTATAGAGGGGAGTTTCGTTACAGCATTTCCACTTACAGGTCGCTTGTTTTGCTTCTCTCTTGAGTTCCAATAAACCCGGTTCCGGTCGAAGGGGTGCGAACACCCCCGGACTTTAGTATGGCGGGCTACGTGAACCTCAGAGTGCTTGAGCAGGCAGTTGCCGGTTTTGGTATCCATGAACTTCCATGGACGCCCCCGGTTCCAGTATTTGTTGACGATCCAACCCTTCGATTTCCTGGCATGGCGCCGGTGGCACCATTGCCGGAGTTTCAGATAGAGCATCTGGTCTACTTTACTGAACGTCTTGGCACTGTTTGCGGCACGGTAATAATTGGCCCATCCCCGGATGACCGGGTTAAGGCGGCATATCAGTGTCGCTTGGTCCAAGGCTCCGCACTGTTCAACGATATCGCACAGATTTTGATAATGCTTCTTTACCGCCTTATCACTAGGGGTGACTAGGGTCTTGAAACATGTACGTCCGTTCCTTTTGAACCTCGGGCTGACCGGGAACGACCGGAAGTGGAAGCCAAGGAATTGGAATCCTGGTCCCTCTCCCATATCGTTCAGGGAGTGCTTGATCGAGGTTTTGTCCGGGCTCAGTTCAAGACCGAGTTGTCCTATGAATGTTTCTGCGGCGGCTCGGCATTGAAGTATGGTGTCTTTGTCAGGATGCAGGACCACAAAGTCATCCGCATAACGGATGAGAATGGGAGGGTAAAACGCGGATTTCCCGTTTACTACCGTCTGACCTGACACGCATTGCGTGACGCATTGTTCAAGCCCGTGAAGCGCGATATTCGCGAGTAACGGGCTGATTACGCCACCTTGCGGGACACCTTCTTTCGCTCTTTGCAGTTGCTCTCCATCCAGTATCCCGGCCTTGAGCCAAGCTGTTATGAGCTGGCGGATGGGCGAGATGGTGCTGAGCTTCCGAAGAAGAGCCTGATGGTTGATGCGGTCAAAGCAGGAACGTATGTCGGCATCCAGGACGTACTTACCGGTGGGACAACGGACGATTCCGTTAAATACGGCTACCATCGCGTCTGCTGTGCTCCGCCTAGGGCGGAAGCCGTAGCTGTTGGGTTCGAAGCGGGGTTCCCATTCTGGTTCCAGCGCCATCTTCACGAGCATCTGTTGAGCCCGGTCGCGCATGGTCGGAATAGAAAGAGGCCGCTTTTCCGCCTTTCCCGGTTTGTCGATCCAGACTCGCCGAATCGTGTCCCTGGTAGGTTTCAGGTCTAGCGACTTGGCGAGTTTTAGACACTGCACCTTGGAGAGGGATTTAATCCCGTCCGCCCCCGCAGTGTGTCTGCCTCGGTTTACCTGCGCCACCCTTTTAACCGCGATACATTTCGCGGCAAAAGAATGGAGCATCATCCTTTGTATTCTGTGCAGTTCTCGGCGATCTTCGTTCGTTGCGGCTTGAGCAATTCGCTCTTGAAGCCGGGATACATCCTGCTGCCAGGTTTTCCATGGCAGTGCATCCCAGTCATCGATTTTGTCGTTTATGACTCTGGTTTTCATAGTGTGTTGCTCGATTGATGAGGAGTCGTCGGCCACGTGGGCATATCCATTCCTTGTACGGAGTGGCATTTGCTTCTTGGTCGATCCCAAACTCCCGTTGTCCGGAGTTACGGCGTATACGCCCTTGGTCCGGATACTTGAGGGTTCACGCCCTCCTCAGACCCTTTTGAGATCCGAGTACGTCGGGAGGTTTCCCCTTTTCCTTCTGGTTGCCTGTGTGCGTTTAGGGTGAGCCCTTTCACCGGGGCGATTGCAATGGATGCCTTCGGACCTCCAACCGTCGGCGCAATATGTCGCCCATGCTGTTTTAGCGATGGCGTATCACCTCTATTTTTCGCCATTCGTCCTTTACGATGATGAAGCTCTTCATAGCCACTAAAGGCCTGTTACCCTTGCGCACTCTGCTCAGCGATCAATACAGTTTGAGGCCAGGATTGATCGCCTTTTCTCCCTTGCTTCCACGCCTTTGATAGTGAGTCGTCAGCGTAGGGAGTTGCGTCACACGTCCATTTCGAGGGCGGGGTTTGGTGCAAGCACCTGCACCCGCTCATCCAGAAGATTTCAAAACCATACCCGGCCTAAAGCCGGGCGGCTTTAAGGCAATTCCCCCTGCAGTTTGGACTGCAAGGTTTCATGCCGTGGGTCGCACGAAGATTTGTAAGAATTTTCGATTTTGAGATGTCAAAGAGCAGTCTGTCTCTTCCGAGACAGCGGCGGGCATTAACGCGCCAGCCACGACTTGTTTGCCTATGCGCTAAGGCTCGTCTTCCCCAGTGTTCTCCGACTCCAGTCCCGCAAGCTTCTCGACGATTATCACGTCTCGGTTGGCGTAGCGCCGCGCTGCCTGTTTACTGGAACCAAATTTCATCCCGGAGAAACCGAACCTGCGCATCACCCGGATCACGGAACTCTGGTGATAGCCCCAACGGGCTCCCAACTCGGCTGCGGTCCAGGTTTTGGCTGATGTCGTTTTCACACCGATAAAACGGCGGCAAAATATTATCGCGAAAGGGTGGATATGGATTATCCTGCACGTGATGCGACAACCTGCTGAGATACTATGGAGCAGCGAGGATGTTCAGCGATTAACGGTTTTGCTCCAAACGGTGGAATTGCCGGAGAAAACGCGCCGCCAGTTACGGATTCTCGATGCGCTGCGAAGCGGAATGCCCGGGGCATATGTCGCCATGCAAGAGAAAGTGTCAGCTCAGTTGGTGAGCAAGATTCGTAAAGACGCAGCGGACTTAACTCCGAAGCACTTTATGGATCGGCTGACAAAAAGATGTCAGCGCACAAAAAAGGAGGTTCCCCTAAAACTTCCTCATGCCGGGCGACCCGGGTATGACAATTTTGATCAATGGCTGGGAGCCCTCAAAATTGAGGATGAGCCTATCTTCGAACTTTCCACGCTTGTCCTCCAGTCTGAAGTGCAAATCGCAAGTCTTTCGATTCGCGAAGGAAAACTTTGGGACTTTGATCGGGCGAAAGTGGTGGATCAAAGGCAGGCTGCCCGGTGGGCAAAGGGACTCAAGGAAGAGTGGAATACCCCTGTTTACTGGACTCGCGTTTCAATGCTGGATACCATGCTGGCGGAAATTTTTCAGCGGCTACATCAGCTTCCTGCGACGCTTAAGCAAGCCCGTTCGAGCACGACGAAATGCGAGCCGTTGAAAAGTCTTCGTGAGCGATTTGATGCGCGTTTTTTTCACATCATCTTTTCGTCCGGCTCTGAAGAAGCCTGCAATGACGTTGTGGCAAAGCTCTCACAGGATGTACGCTGTGAACATGTGAGGGTGGATGCCGATTTCGTAAAACGGCTAGAGGCGATGTTGCATTTTTGCAGGTTGACCCGTAATTCCGCCGGATTTTTGCCAACAGTCAGCGTGTTGTTGAAGCAGTTGCGGAATTTGCGGGCTGAACTAGAAGCGCCCTCACTGCACTGGATGTCGCGAGCGCATGATGTTGAAGGATATCTGAAACATAATGTCTTGGCCTACGATTATTTTGCCGCGGGAGGCATCCTTATCGGGCTTGGCAGCAAGCTGGCAAGCAGGGTCGCCTACCAGGATGAAGTGCAATTTCGCACGCTGGAAATGTCTCCAAAGGTGAGTATTGAGAGCGAAATAGCCCCAGAGATTTTCAAGGTTTTGGTTAGCCCTCTGCCTGATATGGAATACAAAATGTGGGTGCCATGGAAGGGTTCCAGAGGTGAGCTCGAAAAACGTATTCGGAGAAGATTCCGAGAGTCTCATGAAAGTAAAAAATTTGTGTACAGCACCCGAAAGCAAGCACTGGGTGGTGCACGGCCTTCAATGGCAATCCCCAGCGATTTTCTTCGCAACGATAATGCCAATAAAATGCGCATAGAAACTGGTATCGTCTTGTTCTTTCGTCATTTTTTGACACCAGAGCCGGATATGCCTTTGGATCGGTTTTCTGATTTGGCTAAGCGGCAATGCGGAGCGTCGGGCTTTTCCAAGACAAGATGGGGAAATCGGACGCTCCATTGCCTGCATGCGCCTTATCTTGTGGAGGCGTTGCGTGAAAAGGCGGGGACAATGTTTTACTGGAAACAGTTGAAAGCCTTGGAACATCGGCAGGATATTCTTTTGAAACTAAAAGAGGTAAGCCCTCAGCAGGAGACTTTTTTTGCGGCATTCACCAAATTGCGACCAGTTGCCGTTTTGGAAAAGGACGCTTGGGACCATTTTATGACGGGCAACGGTGCCGTTACCATGGAGCAGATAGAAGCCGTAGCCAATCAAACAGCAGCTAACACCGGGAAAATAGATTGGTCCGCCGTATTAGCTGAGAAAACAGTGCCGAGGTTGTTGCATGAAGCGAGCTTTGATCTGGAAGCCATGACCAAAATTCTTGAGCTTTCAGGACAGCCTAGTTTTTCGGAAGCGTTAGGCATTCAAATAGACGTTATTGAACAGATATTGTCAGGGGAATCCGCTGGGAATCGTCAGCCGCCACCATTGGTAGAAAACTCATGTGCGGCCGCTGATGTTCAAAACCAAATTGAAGACGTCATTCGGCGGCAACAAATGAAAAGAACTGCCAAAAAGCATCTGCCTGCGTATTCAGATGACTCCGGCGCGGTTGCACTGGCTCGAAATAAAATTAACGACGAGATCATCAAAGACGCAATGGATCTAAGGGAAAACCCCAATCCTGACCCAGAGGCTGATTTCATCAATATCCTCCAGGAACTTGATGCCGATTTTCTGTTGCGGGGACTGGACAAGGACACCCGAGAGCGGCTGGATGAAGATGCTGCGATCTGGGCCGATGCTTGTGCCGGCGTGATTTACGAGAAATTTTGGAACAAAGAAACGAAGGATATACGGCCAGGGTCCACCCGAACACAGCAGGATTTGGCAGAAATAGGAGTGAATTTGTTTGCTATCAAATCCTTGGTAGGCCCCAGGATGAGTCCGCTGTTTGAGCGGTACGAGGCAGAGGTCTGTTCTATTTGCAACGGGCTACTAACTCGTTTTTATGACCGCCGTTTCGGTATCCGCATGCTAATGGAGAATATGCAGAGGTGTGCTCTGCGTAGCCTCGATCCCATCCCTCTTGCCTATACCACCTCCGAGTCCATTTTGGCGCGATGGAAAACATTGGTTGCTACCACGCTCAAGAAGCGGCTCTTGACACTGGAAAAACGCTCTCAAAATACATTGTCACTCGACAATGATTCAATAAGGCATGAGGAGACGCTTCCTTCTCAAGACGAACTCTCACAGCCGGAATCAGTCGAAGGCAACGCTCTAGAAGGAAAAGGCTATCGACATAAAGAAAGCGACGATATTTTAGATATACTTGAGGCTATCTTTTCCAGAAATGCATCTGAGGCTGATCTGAAGAAATTTATACAGCTCGCCAAAAAGAATCGTAGTGCCAGTTGGGCTCCAGCACTCCAGCAGATTCAAGAAAGTATTCCGAGGGCGCTAGAGAGGATCACCGAGGCCTTAAAATATTGCGTACAGACAGAAACGGGGAAAATCTCCCTGCCAAAAGTTAGGCAAATACTCTTGGGATCCACTCCCCCAAAATAAATCTACGCCTTAGGGCGTTTCCATAGCACCTGCAACAGCGGGTACGCCAATCTCTACGGGGCGCATGTAGGCGGCGTAATATTTTGTAACGATGGTGACGGAGTTGCCCATTTCCATGGAGATGCGCAGGAGGCTCCAGCCTTCGGCGGCGCGTTGGGTGGCAAAGGTGTGTCGGTAGTGCATCGGCGACCACGACAGCCCGGCATTGGTGTTGACCTTACGCAGTTTACGAGCGAAGGCGTTGCCATCCCATCGGGAGCCGTCGTTCATGGGAATCAACCAGCGACTTTTGAGCGCGGGGAGGTATTTTTCGATAATGCGTTTGAGAGGTGGGATGATGGTGACCGCGCGTTCACCGGTTTTTAGCGAGCTTTCGATGTCGGTGTCTTCATCGACCCGGTTGGTGACGGAGATGTAGCTAAGGTCACGGGAGAAGGCGTCCCGAGTCAGCCAGAGGGCTTCGGCACGGCGCAGACCAGCGTAAATCATGATGGCAGCGCCGATGTAAAGGTCGGGATAGGGCTCCAAGACTGTAAGTTGCGCTTCCACATCTTGTGCCGTGAGGTAAATGATTCGGTGGTTTTTGCTGTGATAGCTGGGGAGCGCGGCGACGGGGTTCGGGCAGTGAAAGTTTTCGGGGCGATAGAAGCCAAATTTGATGCTGTAGTCAAAAAAGGAGTGGAAAAGCTCCCGGTAGTGCCGCTTGGTGACAGTGGAAACCTCCAGATGCTGGAAAAATTCTTGCAGGATGAGCGGGGTGATTTCATCCACGAATTCGCCGGTGAAGAACGGCTTGATGGGCGTTGGGAGACGAAGGGAGCAACGTTTGGCAGTGTGTTCTTGAACGAATTGCTCAGTGCGCTGGGTGCCCAAAAAACGGCGAAGCATGGAGATTTTCCCGGCCACGTGGTGCGGCGTGTTTTTCTCTCGGATGGAATCGATGTAGGCTTTGAGTGCCTCGTCAAGGCGGAGGCGAGGTAGCGGGGTGGACATCACCGCGAACGGCATTGACGTTTGAGCGATTAGCGCGGGCGCAACCAAGGGGGTATTTCCGGTGCTGATTGATGTTGCTACGGAACTGATATTTCGAGGCGGAAAGGATTCGCGATCTGCTGTACCGTTATTGCAACCATTGCCATCAAGATCAGAGTGCAGTGCGCGTGATTCTAGCACCTTGCGCACATTTCTGGGCAGGTCAGCAGCTTGGAAACGCGGAGCGAGGAGAGCGGCTTCCAACTCCACGCGCTGGCGGAGCAGTTCCGCCTTGGCCTCGTCGGATGTGCCGAGGCTTTCGCGGATTAGCTCGCCAGTGAACGGGTGGATGAATTTCACCCACCATTTTTGTCGCCGTTGGTAGATTGATGCCAAAGTGTGTTTTTTCTGGAAGAACGGCGGCCACGAATTCTTTCAAAAAAGTGGATATGCCGGTCAGTTTGGGCACACGTTTGGGGCATTCTTTGGGCACACGCCTGTTTTTGGAGGTCAGGCGATGGGCGAAACAAAAAAGCCGCTGCGATTGCAAGCGGCTGATAATAAAAGACTTCCGGTAGCTTTTGAAGTGGTTGCGGGGGCGGGATTTGAACCCGCGGCCTTCAGGTTATGAGCCTGACGAGCTACCAGGCTGCTCCACCCCGCGATTAGGTTTGGTTAAAGTAGCGCGAAACGGCGCTTTTGCAAGCGCCATTTCGCTCGAATGCTGAAAAAAACAAGGGGTCCAGAGTAACTTGAACCTTTTTCCCATTCGGATTTCCCCTTTTTTTTTAAAACCCCGCCAGCTTCCAGCCCCACGAAACCCAGTACGGCATGGTGAGAAGCGCCAGGGCGGTGGTGCCGATGACAATTTGAACCGCCATCCCCACGTCGCCGCCCTGATGTTTGCAAAGGGCAACAGGGAACATCCCGGCGGGCATGGCGGCCTGAATGACGAGCACTTGCTTTAGCTCCACCGTGCACGGCAGCCAGCAGGCCGCCGCCAGAAACGTGAGCGGCAAAAAGCCGAGGCGCAGGAAACATGCGCCGCTAAAGAATTTGGCGTCCGCCCACGTGGGCCGCGCGTCGCCCAGGAAGTCCGCGATCACCGCCCCGGTAAGGATCAGCGCCAGCGGAATGGCCGAGTCACCCATCATTTCCAGCGCCTTCCACGTCCACTCCAGGCTGGGCGGAATGCTTTCGCGCAAATGCAGCAGGTTGAGCCCCGCCGAGAGGACGACGGTGACAACGGGCACGTTGAAGATGCGCCGCCAGATGCTCACGCCGGTCTTATTGGGTAATATCAACCCCGTGCCCACCCAAAACATCACCTCCACACCGAGGTTGAAAATGAACAGCACGCCCAACGCTTTGCCGCCAAAGAGGCTCCCTACGATGGGGATGGCGGTGAAGGCGTAATTATAAACGCCGGTAACGTAGGTGAAGGTGCGCGTGGAAGCGCCCCGGGGCAGCCGCAACAGCCGCGCCCCGGCCCAGCAGAACGCGAACCCCGCCACCATGGTGCCCGCGCCGAGCAGCGGCGGCACCCAGAGATTGGCGGCCTGGTGCAGCGCGTCGTTGCCCAGGATCTTCGTGGCGATGAGGCACGGGTAGAGAATGTTGATGTAGAGGCGCATCAAGCTGGCGTCGGCGGCCGAAGAAAGAACGCCCCGGCGGCGGGCGGCAAGCCCGGCCAGCATGATAACGAAAACAGGAGCGATGGCGGCGAATAGCATGAGGTCCTGTGATTTAGCCCAGCAGTTCGTAGCCAAGCACGCTCAGGCAATAAAGCGCGGCGGTTTCGGTGCGCAGGACGATGGGGCCGAGGGTGATCGGGCGGCAACCGGCCTCCAGGGCCAGCGCAATTTCCCCGGGCGTGAAGTCCCCCTCGGGTCCGATGAGAATGAGCGCGCTGGCCGGGGGCGTTCCCCCGCGTTCAGCCGCCGCTTGGGCCAGCACTTCCTTGGGATGGCGCGCGCCGGGGGCGAGCGAGGCGATGAGTTTTAAGTCGAAATCCTGCCTGAGCAGTTCGCCGATGGATTGCGGAGCCTGGACTTCCGGCAGCCAGTTCTGCCCGCATTGTTTGCACGCCTCGACCGCGACGGCTTGCCACTTTTCCCGCTTGCGGGCGGCTTCGCGGGGGTCGCATTGGACGATGGTGTGCTCGGTCAAAAGCGGCGCGATGGCGGCCACGCCCAGTTCCGTCCCTTTTTGCACGATGAGGTCCATGTTCTTGCCCTTGGGAATGGCCTGGCCCAGCGTGATGCGGCAGCGGCGCGGGGCGGCCTGGGCGACTTCGAGGGTTTTCAAGCCCACGGCGCGCTTGGCCACGCTGGCGATCTCCACGGCGGCCTGCACGCCCTCGCCGTTGAAAACGGTGGCGCGATCGCCGGGCTGCATGCGGAGCACGTGCAAGGCGTGGTGGGCTTCCTCTTCGCCCAGTTCAAGGCGTTCGGGGTTCCAGTGCTCTGGTGGAATGTAAAAGCGGGGCATGAAGCCATTCTGACCCGGCCCCGGCGGCGGGCGCAATTTCTATTCGCGGGACGGGGAAAAATGGACAAACGCGGTTTATTCCCCCGCTCCCGGCGCCCGTTCGTAAAGATCCCAGAGGATCGATTCGGCGGTCTTGTGAAAATGCGCCCGAATGTAGGGCAGGTAGAGATCCTCGAACGCAAACGAGCCGCTGTTGACCCGCCGCACCAGCACGTGGGTGACATCGCCAAAGACGCTCGCGGGCTCGGGGAAATCCGTCCGGTTGAACGTGATGGGGTCCCACCACAAACACCCGCCGTGCGGCGGCGGAAGCTGCAACGCCATGGGGAAAGGGTTCGTGTGATAGATGGCGAAAATGCGCGATTGCGGCGTGGTGCGGCCCGCCAGCAGTTCCAGCCCGTCGTGGATGGAATTGCCGAACTGGTAAGGGGTCATGGGGACTTGGTTGGCGGCCAGCGGGCTCAGTTGCAGGCGCACCAGCAGATCGTTGTAAACCCAGGCCCGCTCCACCTGTTCGTGTGGGCGGGGCGGCAGGAGCAGCGGGTCCAGCGAGGCCGTGGAGATCAGCCCCGAGGACGGCGTAAGGAAGCGCATGTGGTTGCGCGCCGCCCAGGCATAGACGACGCTGGTGCTGTCGTTGAAAAGCGTGTAGCCAAGCAGCGCCGCCGCAATGGCCGCGCCGAACCCCAGGCGAAAGCGCGCCGACTCGGAAGCCGCACGCAAGTCCACGTGGCGAAGCGCCGTTTCCAGCGCCAGCACGCAGGCCACCACGATGAGCGGAATTTCCGCCCGCTGGGTATTAAGAATCACAACCGCCAGGCCGGCCCCCACGCAAGCGGCACAGAGCGCCAGCGTCCGCAACCGCCCCCATTTCTCCTCCGAGCGGGCGGGCCACAGCGGGTAAAGCAGGCAAACCGCCACCCCGAGCAGCACGATGGAAAACAGGTTCGCGGTAAACACGCCGAAGTATTTCGAGCCGCGATCCGCCACGCTGGCCACGTGCGCCAGCCGCACCGTATCGGCCAGCCATGCATGCCATTGCCAGCCTTCCGCAAAGGCGAACCCCACGGGCACGGCGGCGATTCCGAAGGCCAAAGCCGCGAGTTGGCGCAACGAGGGGCGCGCAAACACCAGCCCCACCAAAGTGACGCCCACGGCCCCCGCCAGGTAGTTCACTTTGGTGAGCGCGAGCAGCGCCGTCAGCACCCCGGCCACGAACGCCTCGGCCATCCCCCACCCGCTCGCCCGTTTTTTGGAAAACGGCGGCAGGAACCAATAAAACGCGAGCAGCGCCAGCAGCGCCCAGCCGATGCGGTTGTACCACATGGCGTAGGAAAGGTGGGTGCACTCGAAAGGGTAATCGTAGGTGCCGAACGAGAGCGGCCGCTTCGCCACAAAGAGCCCCCCGATGAACATCGCAAACGCCAGCGCGGGCACCGCCGGGAGCCGCCGTGCGGCGATGAGCCAGGCCATCGGCACGAGAGCCAGAAAGCCCGCCACGCTGCCATAAACAATGGCGTTCGCGCTCACGCCGCCCCATTGCATCCCGAGCTTGATGAGCCACAACGGCAAGATCCCGATGGGGCAAAAGAAATCCTGGTGCGGCTTTTGCCCGCAGTACATGCGGTAGCCGCCGTCGAGCATGGAAACCGTGTCCCACGGCATATCCGTATGGCAGGCGTTCCCGGCCTTGATGGCGAAGAGGGCCAGCAGCGCGGCCCAGGCCAGGAGCAGCGCGGCGCAGCCCCAGTATGCGGCTTTTGCTCGGGAGGCAACGAGAAATTGCACGATGGCGGAAAATCGGCCCATGCCCGGGGAGCCTACGCGGAATTACGGAAACGGATCAATCTAAATGGTGCCTGAAAATTCCTACGCTCCCGTTTCCAACGCGGCGCGCATGGCGGCGAAGCGGGATTTAACGGTCTGCTCGGCCACGGGCGCGCTCATCATTTTTTTCAAATCAATGCGCTGGATGAGATCGGGGTCCAATTCCTTGATGAAGCTGCTGGGGGTGGCCGGCACGGAGCCGCCGTAGCGGAATCGCGTGAAGCAGTAGCTCATCGTGAGCGTGCGCTGGGCGCGGGTGATGCCTACGTAAAGCAGGCGGCGCTCCTCGTCCAGCGTCCCTTCCAGCTTCGAGCGGTCGTGCGGCAAAATCCCTTCCTCCAGGCCAACCAGGTAGCAATGCTTAAACTCCAGCCCTTTGCTGGCGTGGAGCGTAATCAGCGTCACGCCGCTGCCCTGCTCCTTGTCCTCGTCGTCCTTGTCCTGGCGCAGCGCCATGGAGTCGAGATAACCGCGCAAGTCGCCATTGGTTTTTTCCAGGTAACGCTCGTAGCCCACCACGAGGTCGCGCACGTTGCTTTCGCGCTTGAGGGCGTCGTCCGGCGTTTTGCAGGAGCGGCGCAGATCGTCGTAATAGCCGGATTCCTCAATAATCTTACGTAACACCGATGGCTGGTCAACGAGCGGCTCGTTGAGCTTGGTTTCCCACGCGTCGAGCTGGGAAATAAAAGCGTCAATGGCCTCGCCTGCGCGCGGCGTAACGGCGCTGCGCAACTCGGGGAGCTGCAAGCCCTGGAAAAGGCTGCACTTGTGCGCAATGCTCAGTTCCAGAGCCCGCTCGACGGTGGCCGGGCTGATGCCGCGCGGCGGCGTATTGACGATGCGCAGCAGCGCCGCGTCGTTGTCGGCGTTGAGCGTGCAGGCGAAATAGGCCAGCACATCCTTGACCTCGCGTTTTTCGTAAAAGCTGTTGCCGCCCACGATGCGGTAGGGCACTCCCTTTTCGCGCAGCGCGCCTTCCAGCACCCTGGATTGCGCGTTCATGCGGAAGAGGACCGCGAAATCCTCGTACCGGAGCGTTTCCTCGCGCTTGCGCCGCTCGATCTCGCCCGCGATGAAGTCGGCCTCCTCGCGGTCGTTGGGGGCCATGATGAGGCGCACCTTGTCGCCGTCGCCGATGCCGCTCCAGAGCTTCTTGGGCCGCCGTCGCGGGTTGTTTTTGATGAGCGCGTTGGCGGTGTTGAGAATGGAGTTGGTGCTGCGGTAGTTCTGCTCCAGCTTCACCACCGTGGGGTTGGGGAAATGCGTCTCGAACTCCAGGATGTTGGAAACCTCCGCGCCACGCCAGCCGTAGATGGACTGGTCGTCGTCGCCCACCACCGCGACATTGGGGACGGAACCGTCCTCGGGCTTGGCCAGGTAGCTCACCATTTCAAGCTGGAGCCGGTTGGTGTCCTGGAACTCATCGACCATGATGTAGCGGAAGCGTTTCTGCCAACGCTCACGCACGTCCGGGTGCTCGGCCAGGAGCTTCACGGTCAAGAGCAGCAGATCGTCGAAATCGACGGCGTTCAACTGCTTCAAATCCGCCTGGTAGCGGGCAAACACCGCGCCGATCAACGTCTTTTCCTCCTTCGGCGCGTTCCAGCCGTTGTTCTTGGCCTTGCTAATCATCGCCTTGGCCACGTTCGGCTCCAGCTTTTCGCCGATGGCCACGGTGCGGGTGATGATTTTTTTGATGAGGCCCGTCTGGTCGCCCTCGTCGTAAATGGTGAAGTTGCGCTTATAGCCCAACTTCTCGATATCCTGCCGCAAAATGCGCACGCAAAGGGCGTGGAAGGTGGACATCATGACCTTCTTGGCGGCGTCTTTGTCGATCATCGCCGCGAGGCGCTCGCGCATTTCGGTGGCCGCTTTGTTGGTAAACGTCATGGCCAGGATGGAGCCCGGCTCGATCCCCTGCGTGAGCATGTAGGCGATGCGGAAAGTGATGACGCGCGTCTTGCCAGTGCCCGCCCCGGCGAGAATCAAGAGCGGCCCCTCCGTGGTGGTCACGGCATGGCGCTGAGGCTCGTTGAGATCGAAAAGGCGAAAGGACATGGCAGGCGTTGGGGCGTTTTTTTCGGGCGGGGAACTCTAGCCGCGCCCGGCCCCCGCCGCACGCTTTTTTGTGGAGGAAAACCCGCCCCTGTTTTCTCTGTTAAAACTCCCGTTTCCTGATAGGAATGCCGGAATGGCACTCCCAACTGGATTCTCGCTGCTGGCCTGGGCTCCCAATACATTGCCCGAGGCGATCACCTCGACGGTTGTTTTCGCGATTCTCGGCATCGTTCTTTCCATTGCCGGGTTTAAACTTTTCGATTGGATTACGCCGGTCTCCTTCGACAAGGAACTGGAAAAAGGAAATGTGGCCGTGGGTATTTTGTGCGGCGCCATTGTGATCGGCATCTGCCACGTCATCGCGACCGCTATCAGTTAACCCCCATTCTCCCCTCCGAGTGAAGCGGTCCAGTAAAGTTCTTTTGCTGATTACCGGATCCGTGGTTCTCGCGGCATGCGGCCGTCCCTCGCGGTTGCAGCCCGGAGCAACGCCGACGCCAAGTCCCACGCCCGGCACGGGGGGACACGCTGGCGGTGGCGGGCATTGGTGGAGCGGCTTTCACTTCGGCGGCTCGGGCGACAGCTCCTCCAGCCACGGCACCGGCGTTTCGCGGGGCGGCTTCGGCTTCCATGGGGGAAGCGGCACCTGATTTTTCCATGCAGCGCATTCCCATCTCTCCTCGCGAGGACTGGCAGCGAAAGGTGGAGGACCTTGGGCTGGTTTTCCACACGGCGGACGCCCCGTATTGGGACGAATCAGCACACTACGCTTTCACGATGGCGGAGGTGCTGGAGTTGGAGAAAACCACCAACGAACTTTATCGCCTTTGCTGCGCCGCCGTGGAGCACGTGCTGGCCCATGACCTGTGGGAGCGGTTCGCCATTCCGCGCGCGTTTGCCTCAGTAATCCGGCGCTCCTGGGAGGATGACGACGTGGCACTCTACGGGCGTTTTGACCTTTGCTACGGCGGCGCGGGTTCGGGACCGGCGAAGCTCTACGAGTTCAACGCCGACACACCCACTTCGTTGTTGGAAGCCGCCGTGGTGCAGTGGCATTGGCTGGAGGAGTGCTTCCCCGGCGGCGACCAGTTCAATTCCATTCACGAACGACTGATCGGCCATTGGAAAATCAGCGGCATCGAGGGAATAATCCATTTCGCCATGGCGCGCGGTAGTGACGAGGAATTTGCCACCACGGTTTACCTGGAAGACACGGCCCGGCAGGCCGGGTTCCCAACGGTCCGCCTTTATATGGACCAGATCGGCTGGGACGGACGCTCGTTTGTCGATCTGGTCTGCAACCCCATCCGCACGCTCTTCAAGCTTTACCCCTGGGAATGGCTCGTTCGCGAACCGTTTGCGAAGCACTTGCTGGCCGAGCCGTGCGCCATCATCGAACCCGCGTGGAAAATGATCCTAAGCAACAAGCAACTGCTGCCGCTGTTATGGGAACTTTTCCCCGGGCACCCCAACCTCCTCCCCGCTTACGCCACTCCCGAACCGCTGGGTGGAGCCTACGCCCGAAAGCCGGTGTTCGGGAGAGAAGGCACAGGCATCACCCTGGCCAATGGCAGGCACGAGGTAACCACGGACGGCCAAGCCGAGGTGGAAGGCGGCTACGTTTACCAGGCGCTGAAACTGCCGTCGTCGTTTGTTGGGTATTATCCGGTAATCGGATCATGGATTATCGGCGGCGAAGCCGCGGGGATGGGCATTCGCGAAAACAACACGCCTGTGACCAACCAGACCAGCCGCTTTCTGCCCCACCGCATCGCGGGTTAACGGAACGGCCATAGACGCGGAGGATCAACGACCCTCCGCGTCAGTCCGTGCTTGGATACGGGCCTCCCAGGGCAAAGCCATTACTAGCCATTTTGCCATTCCTTATGTGGAATTTTTTTGCTCTCCAGATTCGTAGCGAAGAAATTGGGGCGAGGGAAAAAATTGAAAAATCTTTTTTCGACGGGGTTGACCCGTCTATCGCTTCACACCTTAGCGTCGGGGATGTCATGGCCATGACGCAACCAAACCTATTAAAATACCATGAACAAAATCACCGTAGACGAATGGATCGCCCTCTTCCGCGAAACGGGCCTGGACGACGCCACCATGCAACGCTGGCACCGCTTGTTTGAACAGCACCACCCGGAAGCGCACCAGAGCTTCCTGGAATGGCTCGGGCTCGACCCGGCGCGCACCCGCGAAATCCGCGCTGCCCACCGGTAGCCAATTCGTATAAATAGAAGGGGAGCGGGGCTCGGCTCCGCTCCTCTTTGCTGGAACGCGATTCATGAAAAGCTACTCCATCTCCAAGCTTGCCGCGGCTTTTGGCCTCTCCCGCTCCACACTGCTTTATTACGACAAAATCGGGCTGCTGCCGCCCTCGGGCCGCTCAGCGGCGGGCTACCGCGCCTACACGGATAAAGACCGGCGGCGGCTGGAGAAGATTTCCCGCTACCGCGCCACGGGGCTTTCCATTGAGGCCATCCGGCGGCTGCTCGAAATGCCCGGCGGCGGCTTTGCGTCCGTGCTCAAACGGCGGCTGCATGAAATCTCAGGCCAGATCGTAGCCCTCAAGAAACAACAAAACCTGCTCTCCGCGATGCTCAAGCAGGCCGGAAGCGGAACGCCCCTCGTGGATGAGGCGCAATGGGTGCGCATGTTCCGCAAGGCGGGCCTGGACGAAAAAGGCATGGCGGCGTGGCACGCCGAATTCGAACACCACTGCCCCGAGGCGCACCACGATTTCCTCAAATCCCTCGGCATCCGCGACGCGGAGATCGAATCGATCCGGCAATGGGCCAAGAAGCAGCCAGCCCGGTCTTAATAAAACTCGCGGATCTCCTTCATCATCCGCCGCACGTGGCGGTAGTGCTTGGCGGGCTTGAGCTTGCGGTAGCTCTCCCAAGGGCTGCCCCAGTGGAGCACCTCGATGTGGACCCGCCGCACGCCCCAGTGGTTCATCCCCGTTAAAGTCGGCTTGTAGAGGTCGATGGTGTTGCGGCCCGCGAGCGCCCAGCCGTAGTCGTCCACTTCGCAAATATCCCCCGTTTCCTGGATGCGAAAAACCGTCCCGGCGGGCCAGCGCGCCCAGTCGGCGGCGGCGCTGTGCACCTTGCCATAACAGAGGTTCGTCCCGAGGGCGGTTTGGGTGCCGTAATTCCGGTGGTCCCGCTCATTTTGATTATATGCGGTGGTGCGGACAAACTGAACGCGGGTGCGGGGCAACGGCTCCTCATACGACGGCAGGGGCCGCCAGCAGGCGGAAAGCGCCACAAGCGCCAGCACAAAAGGAACGGATCGGATCAACGGCAAAAACATGGAAAGGGAGCGAACGGCTCCGCCCTTGATCTTAAAACGCTCTATCGCGCAAAAAGCCAGTCATTATTCTGCATCGGCTGCCAGGGTGGGATGACCCCCTGGCGCTCCCATTCGCGCAGCTTGCGCTCGCAGGCCAGGCGCACATCCTCGTACCCGTCGTATTCCAGGCGGCCATTACCACAGGTGGACTGGTGGAGGCGCTTGAGTTTGATTTTGGGGGCGGCGACAGCTTGGGATTCTTCCATGATCGGATCGGGCATTTAAGGTTGTGGTGAAAGCGTGGTGTAATACACCCATTGCCCTTTTATATTTTCTTTTTTTGAGGATGCGCAAGGGGCTGCGGCTCCCGGCATGTCAAAACACCGGAATGCACCGGAAAAAAGTTTTCACTTTCGGGCCGCGGAAGGCTCTGCTATAGCTTGCTACCCGACGGAGCCCCGAGCCGCCGCGCCATTAGGATGAATCCTCCTCCCTCAACTCCCGATTCCGATGAATTCCCTCTCATCATGAGGGTCAAAAAGAAACGCCGCAAACATCGGTCGAAGTACGGGCGCCTGCTGATTTTTTGCATTTTCCTTTGGTTCAGAATCGCGGACATGGCGCAGATGCAGATCATGTACCCGCATCTTTCCGTCGGCTACCAGCAGGGGCTGGTGGTCTTCCTGGTCGCCATGGGGCTTTGGAGCACGGGCTTGCTCGCGGCGGTATGGTTCCGCCAGCTCTGGGCCAAATACGTCCTCGTCGCCAGCCAGATTCTGGTGGTCGTGTTCTCCATGTCGGTGGTGCCGTCGCTGCCGGACTCGGGCGACTCCCGCTACCGGCTGTGGCTGAGCGTCGCCATGGTCTCGGTTTACCTGCCCGCCATCATCGTCCTGGTCGCCTCAAAACAGATCCACAAACTGACGGAGCCCAAAGGGCTGAGCATCATTCCCAGCTAGCTGGGCAGCCTGCTTGAAACTCACGTGACATGAAGCTGGCCATTATCGGAGGAGGACCGGCGGGGTTGCGAGCCGCGGAGATCGCCGCGGAAGGGGGCGCTTCGGTAACCGTCTTCGACGCCAAGCCTTCCATGGGCCGCAAATTTCTCGTTGCGGGCTGCGGCGGGCTGAACCTAACCCGGGCCGAAACCCCTCGGCGACTGGCCACCCGCTACATGGGGCCGGACATGCCCGGGGAAATGTGGCCCTCCCTCATCGCCGACTTCGACGCCGCCGCCATGAGAGCCTGGGCCACCGGGCTGGGCGTGGAAACCTTCGCGGCCTCCTCCGGGCGGGTCTATCCCATGGGCCTCAAAGCCGCCAAACTGCTGCGGAGCTGGCTGGCCCGGCTGCGGGAACAAGGCGTGCGCTTTTGCCCGCAGCACCGCTGGGTGGGGCTCGCCACTTCAGGCTCGGCGCAGCAGCCCGGCAAAGTGCGGCTCGATTTCGCGGTATGCTCCAAGAAAACGCTCGCCTCCTTTGAAGCCGACGCCGCCATTCTCGCCCTGGGAGGCGGCTCATGGCCCGTCACCGGGTCCGACGGCAAATGGGTCGACCGTTTCAAAGCCATGGGCGTCGCCGTCTCCCCCCTGGAGCCGGCCAACTGCGGCTGGGAAGTCCCGTGGTCGCCCGCCATCCTGGCCAAAGCCGAGGGGCACCCCCTCAAAAACATCGTCGCCAAAGCCGGGAAAGTTGAAGCCCCGGGAGAATTGCTCGTCACCCGCTACGGCCTGGAAGGGAGCGCCCTTTATGCGCTCGGGCCCGTACTGCGGGAAATGAGGCGCAACCAGGCGCTGGCCGCGCTGGAACTCGACTTCAAACCGGACATCACCGCGGCCAACCTGGTCGCGAAACTCGGCACCCTGGCCAAAAAACCGGCGGACCTGCTCCCACAGGCGCGGCTGCGCTGGAAACTGAGCACCGCGGCCGCCACCCTGCTGGAATCGCGGGGGCCGTACACCAACCCGGCCGCGCTGGCGGCGGAAACCAAGCATTTCAAACTCTTCCTGAACGGGCCGCGCCCATTGGAAGAAGCCATTTCCTCGGCGGGCGGCATTCGGTGGGAGGAACTCAACGAAGCCCTCATGCTGCGGCGCTTCCCCGGGGTATTTCTCGCGGGAGAAATGATCGACTGGGAAGCCCCCACGGGCGGCTACCTGCTGCAAGGCTGTTTTGCCACCGGCACGCGCGCGGCGCGGCAGGCGTTGGAGTGGATGAAGGGCTGATTGAAAAAAATGGGATGCAAGGGGGCGAGCCCCCTTGCCGGGGTGCTGGGGCAGAGCCCCAGAAGCCAAAGCCAAAAGCAAGGCGGGCGTCAAAAAGTTCCGAGCGTGGCGTCAAACCGCCACGTTATACCCGCCTTGCCTATATCGGACAGCGAAGCGTCTCCGCCAAGC
>CAZEOO010000014.1:0-89670 GCA_964513965.1 uncultured Chthoniobacteraceae bacterium | reverse complement strand
CCGGGGCTCTGCCCCGGCACCCCGGCAAGGGGGCTTGCCCCCTTGCATCCCATCTTTCGGGCTGCGAACGGTTTTCCCTTCCAGCCACGTGCCGTCCACCAGTTGGCAGATCGGCACGGTGGGGATGCCCCGCTCGCCCCGGTGAATGAGCGATACCAAAAAATCCACCGCCCGCGAACCGATGGTGTGCGGATTTTCCCAGATCCCGGAATAAAAGTGGTCCTCGTCGGGGATGGAAAGCAACGCGAGGCCCATCTCCCCCGGCACCGAGATCCCTCCCTCCCGCAGCCACCGGTAAGTTTCGGCCCAGATGGTAAGCACCACGTCGGGCCGATGCCGTGCCACCCATTTCAGCAGTGCCTCTTTGTTGTAATTCTTCGCCAAAAGCAGCGGCACCCGGCCGCTCGCGGGCAGCATGCGCTGTTCGCTCCAAAACGCCGCCGACCAAATGCGGTTCGCCCGCTGGTCGCTGTCGTCGGGAATGGCCAGGCCGGGTCGTCGGTAACCCAGGGCCAGCAATCGGCGAAAGGCTTTTTCCACGGCGCGATGCTGGTGCAGCGTGGTCATGTGCAGGCGCGGCTCCGCGAGCGTGTACCCAAAAGTGACCGCCGAAAAACGCTCGAAAGGGAAGTCCAGGGCAATATTGGGCCGTGGCTGGGGCGAGACCAGGATGCCGGGGGTGTTCCGGCTGGAAAGGATGCCCGCAAGGCGCTCCTGCGTCATGCCCGGGGCCAGCAGGTGGTAGGGCTCCAGGCGGTAGCCCAGTTCGCCCGCCCGGGCCGCCGCTCCCTCGAAGTAACGCCGGAAAATCGGGGCGTTCGCGAGGTGTGAGCCGTCCGTGTCATTGCAAAGCCAGGCGAGCGTGGCCTGGAATTTCGCGGGTCGCACGCTTTTGCGGTAGGCGGCAAGGCCCGAAAGGTACGGGTCGGGCCGGTAGCCGAGGCTTTGGGCGGCTTCCAGCACCCGTTCGCGGGTCGCCTGGGGAATGCCGGGATGCCCGCTCAAGGCCAGGGAAACGGCGGCCTGCGTGAGCCCCGCTTTTTGTGCGATCTCTTTTTGCGTGATGCGGCGGGGGGGCATATTGACGAGAAGTGTAGATGATTTTCACCCGCCGGATCAACGCTCATTTATTTGTATAAATGACGCCGCCCTCGCATGCCGCGCGGTGGTGCGTCAGGATGCGGCCCATCATGGCAACCTCATTTGTCAGCGACTTCGATGTGCGGCCCGTCACGAGCGGCACGCATCACTTTTTCGGCTACTACGACAAATCCCCCTGGGACCACACCGGGCGCTGGATGCTGGGGCTGGAATCCGAGTTCAAAGACCACCCGCCCACAGCGGCGGATTCCGTCACCGTGGGGCTCATCGACACGCAAGCCGACAACCGATGGACCCCGCTGGCCCGCTCGCTGGCGTGGAACTGGCAGCAGAGTTGCATGCTGCAATGGCTCAACGGCGGACGCTCCCACGAGATCCTTTTTAACGACCGCGCGGGCGATCATTACGTCACGCGCATTCTCAACCTCAAAACCGGCAGGGAGCGCGTGCTGGAGCGCCCCTCTTACGGCGTCAACCGGGCCGGGACGTTCGCGGTGTCGGTCAATTTTTCGCGCCTGCACCATCAGCGGCCCGGCTACGGCTACGCGGGCGTGCCCGACCCGTGGCAAAATGTCAACGAACCGGAGGACGACGGCGTGTTTCGTCTCAACCTGGCCACCGGCGAAAGCAAGCTGATCTTGAGCACCCGGCAGGCGGCCTGTTTCCAGCGCAGCCCGGAGTTCGAGGGCAAGGTGCACCGCTTCAATCACCTGCAATTCGGCGCGAACCACCGGCGCTTCGCCATGCTTCACCGTTACAAAACGCCCGACGAGGAAGTGGGCCACACGCGGCTTTTGACGATGGACCTGGATGGCACGGACTTGCGCTGCCTGAGCGACCACGGCCTGGTTTCGCACTACGACTGGCGCGGCGGCGACGCCATCCTGGCCTGGGCCACGCGTCGCGGCATTGGCGACCGCTATTTTCTTTTCCAGGAGGACGGCAGCGGGTTCAAGGCCATCGGCGAGGACGTGTTCAACTGCGACGGCCACTGCTCGTTTTCACCCGATAATGAGTGGATTCTCACGGACACCTACCCGGACGCGGAGCACTTCCGCACGCTCATTGTCTATCATTGCCGGAGCGGGAAACGGATCGACCTGGGCCGCTTCCTTTCGCCGCCCGTAGAGTGGCAAATCCGCTGCGATCTGCACCCGCGCTGGAGCCGCGACGGCCGCACCGTTTGCTTCGATTCCGTGCACGAGGGCGTGCGGCAGATGTACGTGATTGACGTTGCCGGTTTGGTGAAACGGTTAAAATAATACTCAATACCCGAAACTATGACGACTCATTCCGATCTTTCGCTGGACGGTATTTGGGATTTTGCCTTCCTGGGCCGCATCGATTTTGAGCAATGGCGGCCCGAGGCGTTTGCTGCCGCCGAAAAAACGGTGGTGCCATCGGCTTTTGACGCCCTGCCCGCACACGCGGGTGAACGGGGCGCGGGCGCTTATCGACGCGTGTTTGCGGTGCCTGCGGGACACCCCGCCCAGTTGAGGTTCGGTGCGGTTTCCATGCGCTCGCGCGTGTTTGTCGATGGCCAGCTTCTGCACGAGAGCGCGTGCGGCTACGCGCCGTTTTGGGTCGACCTGCCGCCGTCGCAGCACGAAGAGCGGGAGTTGGTGGTGTTGGCCGATAACCGCTTCGATTTCGAGCACGTGCCGATGCACGAAGCATATTTCGATTTTTACCAATACGGCGGCGTGCTGCGCGAAGTCATGCTGCGCCTTTTGCCAAAAACCGGGCCGTCCATCGACCACGTGCAGGTGATTCCCGGCAAAGCGTACGCCAGCGGCGAGGTGACGGTGCGCGTCCGGTTTGGCGGGGAATGTCCGGCGGTGGTGGCGGTGACGTTGAGCTTTAACGGCGGCGCGCAAGAGGTCATGCAGGTCCAGGTTTCAGATGGCGCGGCGGAATTCGCGGTGAAAGTCCCCGAACCCCGCGTTTGGTCGCCGGAAACTCCACACCTTCACCGGCTCGCCGTCGGTTTGGAGGACCCCCTGGCTGCCCGCGAAGTGCGCTTCGGGCTCCGCCGCATCGAGGCTCGCGAGGGTTGCTTGTGGCTTAACGGGGCAAAATTAATCCTGCGCGGCGTCAACCGCCACGAATGGCACCCCACCTGCGGCCCGGCCACATCGCCCCTGCAAATGCTGGCCGATTTGCAGTTGATGAAGAAGATGGGCTGCAACTGCGTGCGCGGTTCGCACTATCCACAAAGCCAGCGGTTCCTGGATCTTTGCGACGAACTGGGCATGCTTGTGTGGGAGGAGAACCTCGGCTGGGGCCAGCGCGAGAAGACCTTTGCCAGCGAGAAATTCCGCCGCGACCATGCCACGGCCCTGCGCGCCATGGTGAAGGCGAGTTGCAATCACCCGAGCGTCATCTTTTGGGGCTTCCTTAACGAAGCGGGCACCAATGGCGATTACGTGCGGCCCGTGTTTGAAGAAACCGTGAGCGCCTTGCGCGCGCTGGACCCGTCGCGGCTCATCACTTACGCCACCATGTTCGCGTTCGAGGATAAGCACTTCGACCTGGCGGATGTCATCAGCATCAACACCTACCCCGGCTGGTACGGCTGCGAAAATGAGGAGCGGCCGCTGGACACGATCGAGCCTCGGCTGCGGGAATGCCTGGAATCTGTGGACCGGCGGGGTTTCCGCGACAAGCCGGTCATTTTTTCCGAAATCGGAGCCGAGGCGCTTTACGGCTGGCACGATCCGCACAACGACTTCTTTAGCGAGGAATACCAGGCGGAATACTTGCGCACCGCCTGCCGGGCCGCGCTGGGCAATTCCCGGTGCAGCGGCATCCTCCTGTGGCACTTCAGTGACGTGCGCACCTACAGCGGCGGGCGGTCTCTTGGCCGCCCCCGCACGTTTAACAACAAGGGCTTGCTCGACGAGTACCGCCGCCCCAAGGCTTCCTTCCGGGCGGTGAAGAGTTGCTTCGCCCCGGAATAACGGAAAAACTATTGCCCCGCCTGCCGCATGTGGTCGTCGATCATCTTTTTCAAGATGGCGACCATCTCGCGGTTGAGCGGCAGCGCCTTGCTGCCCGGGTTGATGACGGCCCCGGCGCACTCCGGCTGCGTGAGGATGAATTCCCAGGCTTCCGGCGCGGTCAGCACCATGGCGGATACCGGCTCCTGCGTCCAGGTTTTCAGCGCCGCTTCGTCGGTGAAAAGGGGCAGGTATTCCTGGCCTTTGTCGTCCGTGCAGACCAGCACGTTGACGGATTCATCGGCGGACTCGGCGTCCGCTTGCTTGAACACCGGCACAAGGTAAAGCCCGCGTTGCAAGGCCAGCGTCAGTTCGGACTGCGCCTCCTCGGAGCGGTCCGTGGCGATGCGCTCGACCGCCGCGAGAATCTGCGGGTTGGTGATCGGCTCGTTTTCGTGGTGAACATGCTTGCCGCAGCAGCCGGAGCCGCCCTGTCCACCATGCCCACCGCAACACCCTTGGCCTTCTTCGCCTTCCGCGTCGCCATGGTTGCCATGGCCGCCGCAGCATTCGTGCTCTTCGCCTTCTTGCCCATGGCCGCCGCAACCGCAGTTGCCGCCGCAGCATTCCCCGTCCTCTTCGTCGTCGCCGTCGTTCACATCCATGCCGTCGTATTCCACGCCGGGGAACTGCGCGGCCAGAGCTTCCAGGTCCGCGTTGAGGGCAAAGAGGGATTCCGGCGTGTGGGTTTCAAAACGTTCCGCCTGGAGCATGTAAATCTCCTCCTCTTCGTTGTGGATGATTTCCGAAAGGCCGTAGCCCCGTTCGTCCAGCGCCTCCGCGACCGGCTCCAGCGCCTCGGCGTCGGAAGAAGTGAAGTAGTAGCTCCAGAGCATTTCGCCGTCGATGGAGTCGTTTTCCGTTCGCATCTCGGCGAACATCTTCTGGAGTTGGTCTAGCGGAATCGTTTGCATGGCGGGGGGAAGGTCGCAGCCCGCAAGGCAAATGGCAATCGGAAAAAGGCTATTCGCCCTTTCCCAGCGCCGCGAGCCGTTGGGGGGAGGCCGGTTGTGCCGTGCCGAGTTCCTGGGCGAAAAGGCTCACGCGGTACTCCTCCAGGAGCCAGCGGTAGGCTTCGCGGTTCTCCCGGGGGATGGTTTTTTCCACCTCGCCGCCCGGCAGGAACGGGGCCAGCGCCCGGGCCTTCTCGGCGTCCTTGGTTTTGTAAAGCGGGCTGATCGAGCAACGCTCCGCCCGCAGCGCCATGGCCCGCAGGTAACGCGGCAGGTGTTGCAACTGCGAGTGCGGGGTGTGGTCGAGGAAATCGGCGGGCACGAGCCGCTCCAGGTCGGCTTCCAGGCCCGGGTAACGCTTGGGTGAGGCGAGGATCTCCCCCCGCGCTTTCAAAATCACCGCCGCCAGTTCGGCCACACGATGCGCGAGCAGGGGCAGGTCGCGCCGGGCCGCTTCCAGCATGGCTTTGAAACGGGCCTCGGTGAACGGCCGCAGCGGTTCCAGCCGCAAAGCGTGCCGCACCAAATGGCGGTAGGCGCTCTGGGCCAGTGCCTCGGCGGCATTGCCACCGGCGGGCTCGGCTTTTTTTGCCACAGGGGCGTTGAATTGCACCGAAAGCTGGTCCAGCGCCGCGCCGAAGGAGACGGCCTTCGCGGGAGCGCCAGCCGCCGGTTGCCCCACCAGACGGCCCAGCCCGCGCAGTTCTTTTTGAAGCCACGCCATATCGCGCCCGAGCGCCAGTTCGGCGAGCCGCGCGACCGCCGCAGGGGTGGCGGCGTCGGCCTCGGCCTTGGTGCGGAAAAGGCGCAAATCCACCGTGCCCTCCACGTCGCCCAGCGCCAAACCGGGCCAGCCCAGGAGCGGAGCGCCGCCGATCTGCTCGGCGACCACGGATTCCGGCAAATCCCCAAACGACCAGGCCGTGAGCGCCGGTTTTTCACAGCGGCGGGCCGCTTTTTCCCACGCGTCGGACTGGATCTCCTTGGAATCGAGCGCCGCTTTCACGGCTCCCAGGTCGCGCCCGGCGGCGATGGGCTGGTTGCGACGGTCAACCACCTCCACGCGGGGCCGCAGGTAGTCCGGCAGCGATTTCCAGTCTCCCGGCTGGATCGCCACGCCGTATTTGCGTTCGATCAGTGCCGCGAGCGCCCCGGGCAAATCGTTGCCTTTGGGTTGAAACTCGGCCACCAGCTCCGGCACCTTCGCCGCAAGCGGCATCAACTGTTTGCGGATGGTCTTGGGCAGCGAGCGGAGCAATTCGCTCACCTGCTCCTGGCGCAACCCGGGCACCACCCATTGCAATTCCGCCGGGGTCAGGCGCTCGGCCAGCGGCAGCGGCACGCGCACCGTCACGCCGTCCTGTTCATCGCCGGGGTTGTAAGCGTACGAAAGCGGCAGCACGGTGTTGCCCAGGTCCACGTGGTCCGGGAAGGCCTCGCGGTCGTAGGCGAACTGCTCTGCGTCCATCAAATCCTCCTCCGTGGCGCAAAGGAAGCGCGGCTCCTTGGTGATGCGCTCGCGCACCAGCCGGTTCAGATCGTGCACCGAGGAGACGCCCTCGATGCGGTCCGCGTAAAACTGGAAAAGCGCCCCGTCCAAGTCGTGCACGCGATGGCTGCGCACCTTTGTGAGCGCGGATTCGATGCGCTCCCGCAATGCCTGGTTTTCCGCGTAAAAGCGGTGCGTCAAATGCACCTCCCCGGCCACCAGCGCCCCGCGAATGAAAAGCTCCGTGGCCGCCGCCGGGTCAATGCGCCCATAGTCCACCTGCCGCTTGGCCACTTCCAGGCCGTGCAGGATCACCCGCTCCCACACCAGCACGCGCCCGGCTTTCTCGCTCCATAGCGGCTGAACGTAGCTGAATTTGCACAAATGGCTCCCGAGTTCCACGATCCACTCCGGCTCGATCCGCGCCACGGTGCGGGCGAAAAGTTGCGAAGTCTGCACGATCTCCCCGGCCACGATCCACTCCGGCTGGCGGCTGGCGGGCGGCTTGGGCGCTCCGGGCTTGGGCGGCGCGGCTTTGGGTTTGCGCTTTTGGAGGCGCTCGTAAAGGGCGGAACCGGGGAAAAGCACCACCGCGCGGTTGCCGCACGCTTTGTAGTTGTTGCGCTCCTCGCGGTGCGCCACCTGGCCGATCAAGCCCGCCAAAATCGACTCGTGCACCGCCCGGTAGCGTTCGTCCTCGGCGGTCACGTGCTTGTCCCGGGGTTCGCGGCGTGGGAGGGGGCGCTGCCGCGGCCCGGTTTCCCGCATGGTTTCGGCAAGCTGGCGGAAAATGTCGCGCCATTCGCGCATCCGGGAAAGCGAGAGGAAGTTCGCCTTGCAGAACCGGCGCAACGCGTTGCGGCTCGTGTGAACGCTCGGGCCGTTGACCGGCGGCGCGGCGTTCCAAAGATTGATGAGCGTGAGGAAGTCGGACTCCGGGTTTTCGAACACCTTGTGCGCCGCCGCCGCCGCTTCTTTCGCCTCCTCGGGGCGTTCGCGCGGGTCGGGCACGCTCAAGCCCGCCGCCACGACCAGCAGATCGTCCAGCGCCCCGCGCGTGCGCGCTTCCAGCAGCATGCGGCCCAGCGTCGGGTCCAGCGGCAGCCGGGCCAGTTCGTGCCCCAGCGCCGTGAGCGTCCAGGTGCCGCCCTCGCCCTCCAACAGCGCGCCCAATTCCTGCAAAAGCTGGTAACCGCCCCGGATCGCTTGGGCCAGGGGGGGATCGAGAAACGGGAAGCTCTCCACGTCGCCCAGCCCGAACGCCTTCATGCGCAGAATGACTTCCGCCAGGTTCGCCCGCTGGATTTCCGGCTGCGTGAACCGGGGGCGCTTCTCAAAATCCTCCTCGGAGTAAAGCCGGATGCAAAGCCCGTCCCGCACGCGGCCCGCGCGGCCCGCGCGCTGGTTGCCGCTGCTTTGGGAAACCGGTTCCACCGGCAGGCGCTTGGTGCGCGTTCTCGGGTTGTAACGGCTGATGCGGGCCAGCCCGGTGTCGATCACCACGGCGATGCGCGGGATGGTGATGGAAGTTTCCGCGATGTTGGTCGCGAGCACCACGCGGCGCTTGGCCCCGGGGGCGAAAATCCGCTGTTGCTCGCCGCCCGCGAGCCTGCCGTAGAGCGGCAACACTTCGGCGAACCGGCCCACGCGGTCCTCCAACAGCTCCCGGGCCTCGCGAATGTCCCGTTCGGTGGGCAAAAACACCAGCACGTCGCCGTCGTCGGTTTCGATGAGGGCGTCCTCCGTCGCGCGCGCCGCCGCTTCCACAAAGTGCTCCACGTCCTCGGCCTCTTCGGGGGTCTCGCCGAAGGGGGCATAGCGGATTTCCACGGGAAAAAGCCGCCCGGAGACCTCGACCACCGGCGCGCCGCCAAAGGCCTTCGAAAATTTCTCCGTGTCGATGGTGGCCGAGGTGATGACGATCTTAAGGTCGGCCCGTTTGAGCAGCAGCCCTTGCAAATAGCCGAGCAAAAAGTCGATATTCAGCGAGCGTTCGTGGGCCTCGTCGATAATCAGCGTGGAATAGGCGCGCAACAGCGGGTCGGACTGGATTTCCGCCAGCAAAATGCCGTCGGTCATGAATTTGACCACCGTTTCGCGCGAAGTGTCGTCGTTGAAGCGCATTTTGCACCCCACCTCGCGGCCCCAGGTGACTTTAAGCTCCTCCGCCACGCGGCGCGAAATACTCATGGCCGCGACCCGGCGCGGCTGGGTGCAGCCGATTTTGCCATGCCGCGCCAGCCCCGCTTCGAGGCACATTTTGGGCAATTGCGTGGTTTTGCCGGAACCGGTCTCGCCCGAGACGATCAGCACGCGGTGGGCTTTCAGCGCCGCGACAATTTCCTCCCGCCGCGCTGTGATCGGGAGATCCGGCGGGTAACTGATGGCGGGAATGGCGGGCGTCGGTTGCAAACCGCCACTATACGGTGCGCCGCGAGAGATGAAAATCCGTTAATTCTTCACCCCGTCCCGCCGCCGGAGCGCCCCGGCCATGAGCCGGTTGGCCGCCAGGATCACCCGTTTGTGGGTGGCGTGGCCGATTTCCCCCGCCGGATCGCGGGCCGCCACGCGGAAAACATAAAGCAGCCCATCCCGCCCCACGAACCGCGCCGTGACCGTCACTTTCGTGCCCGGCAAGGTGGAAGCCTTGTGCGTCATCTCGATGCTGGTTCCGGCGGAAACTTCGCCGGGGTCCAATGCGGGTTGCATCGCCTTGGCGCAGGCCATTTCCATCAAAGCGATCAACCTCGGGGTGCAAAAGACGGCGGGCAGAATATCCGCGGTTTCAGAAGCAAGGGCGGTGGCCAGATCGGCCTCGCCCACGGTCCATTCAAGGGTGGCTGTATCGTTAAATTTGAGTTCGGTCATGGCGGGCTGGGGGGTAGGGCTGGTTTCCGCTCATCTGGCGGGCATCTTTTACCCCCCTTTTCCAAGGTTCTGAAAACAATTTTTGAAGTTATTAAATTTTTTTTGAACGAACCCATGGGAGCCCTGTCTTAATTTACGTTGAGGGGGTGATTCGGGCCGTAGACGGGTTTTTAAAGATAAAGGGGTTTGTTTTTACCGTGTGCGGCCCGAATCCATATTTCAAAAAAGCGGAGCCAAAGGGGTTGGCTCCGCTTTTTTTTGTGCCTGCACGACCCCGTGTTTTCCGGATTGCGGCAAGGGCGTTCCCAAGGTAGGCAATAAAGGCATGTCCGATTCCCACGCCTCCAACCCCGTCATAGCCCAAGTGATCCGCGCCGCCCTCGCCGAGGACATCGGGCCCGGCGACGTGACTTGCGCCTATTTCGTGGACCCCGCCCAGAGGGGACACGCCCGGATTTTCGCCAAGGCCCATGGCGTGGCTGCCGGGGTGGGGGTGGCCGCCGAGGTGTTCCGGCAGGTCGATCCGAAGCTGGAGGTCCAGGTTGTCAACCCGTGCGGCACCCGGGTTGAGCCGGGCACCGAAGTGTTGAAAATCGCGGGCTCCGTGGCCTCCATCCTGACCGCCGAACGCACGGCGCTCAATTTTGTTCAGCAGCTTTCCGGCGTGGCGACCTTGACCCGCCGTTTCGTGGATGCCGTGGCGGAGGTGCCCGGGGCGAAGGCGAAGATTTTGGACACCCGCAAGACGGTCCCCGGGTTGCGCTTCATGCAAAAAGCGGCCGTCAAGGCGGGCGGCGGCACCAATCACCGCATTGGCCTCTACGACATGGCCATGGTGAAGGATAACCACCTGGCCGCCCGCGACGATCTTGATTTCCTGCGCAAAGCCATTGCCCGGCTGCATGCCGACCACCCGGAAGTCCGCGTGGAACTCGAAGCCGACACCGTGGAACAAGTGCGCGGCTTCCTGACCTTGGAAGGCGTGGCCGTCATCATGCTCGACAACATGACGCTGGAGGAGATGCGCACCTGCGTGGCATTGGGCGCGGGGAAAACCGTTTTTGAAGCCTCGGGCGGCGTTAACCTGGAAACCGTGAAAGCCATCGCCGCCACCGGCGTGGACTTCATCTCCATCGGCGCGCTCACCCACTCCGCCCCCGCGCTCGATTTCTCCCTGGAACTGAAGAGGGAACGGTAAGAGCAGCTTGCGAAAGGCGCAGATGCGTAACTCTTCCCTCTCTTCTTTTCCCTCTTGCCTTCGCGCCTTCGCGCCTTCGCGCCTTCGCGTGAAAAAAAAGGGGCGGCGGTTGCAGCCGGAGCGTGGAAGGTTTCAAAACAAGAGGCAACGAGAAATGGCCCTGGGACAAGGCTCCCTTTACCCCGGGCTTGGCGTGAAAAGAAACCGCCGATTAAGCCAGCCAACCCGGGTGGCAACACCGCGCCGCTCGATAAAACGCGAAGGCGCGAAGGCGCGAAGGCGCGAAGGGGAGAAGAGGTTTTGGGAGGGGGGGCGGTAGGCTATGGCTGCTCCCGCTCCAAAACCGAGCACTTTTCTGGACCCTGCCAGTATCGCCGCATTGATTCCGGCCAAGCGCCTCATCGGGCGCGAAATCCAAGTCCTGGCGGAAACCACCTCCACCAACGACACTGCGGCCCGGCTGGCCCGCGAGGGAACGCCCGAGGGGCTCGTGGTTTTCGCCGAGCGGCAGACGGCAGGGCGGGGGAGGCTCCAGCGCAAATGGGAGTCCGCCCCCGGCGAGGGGCTTTATTTCTCCCTGCTTCTGCGGCCCCAGTGGCACCTGGCCGACTGGGCGCGGCTGACCACCTGGGCGGGCGTGGCCGTGGCCCGGGGCTTGGAAGCTGCGGTGCCTGGAGTCCAAGCCCAGATCAAATGGCCCAACGACGTTTACCTTCATGGCAAAAAAACCGTCGGCATTCTGGCGGAAAGCGCCCCTGGCCCGAATGGCTGGGCCGTGGTGGGCATCGGCGTGAACGTCAATCAGACCGAATTTCCCGAGGAACTGCGCGAGCGGGCCACCTCCCTGCGGCTTCAAACCGGGGAGGCCGCCCCGCTGGACCGCCATGCAGTGGCTGCCGCCCTTTTAAGCCAGCTTGACGCCCTCTATTTCACCCTGGAAACGGACTTCGCCGCCATCATCGCCGAGGCGGAATGCCGGAGCGTTCTGATCGGCGGCCCCGTCGCCGTTCATGCCCCGGCGGGCACCTACGAAGCCTTCGCCGAAGGGCTGGCCCCGGATGGCGGCCTGCGCGTGCGGCTGCCGGACGGCACCCGGCGAGTCATTTCCACCGGCGAAGTGAGCGTGCGGGGGATTTAGAAATTAATCTTCCAGTTCGAGGATAATCAGCCCCGAACCCGTGGTAACGACCACTTTTCTGGGCTTCGGCGGGGGAGAACCCAGCGGCTCGAAGCGTTCGGCGGCGGCGTGGCTGTTGAGCACGAGTGAAAGAGATGCTTCGGCGGCGAGCCAGAGCGGGTAACGCACCGTGGAGAAAAACGCCGGGGTGTTTTCCACGGAGGCGCGGAGAGGAAAAGCGTGGTCGATGTGCACGGCTTGGATTTCAATGCCAGAACCGGAAACGTTAGTAATCCGCAACAGGGAGACGAGCAAGTAGTCGAAGGCTTCCACCCGCAAGAGCGCCGCGCCGGGCGGGTGAATCTGCCGGTAACGGCGGAGGTTTTGGGCGTAGTAGCCGGGGTCGTAATATTGCCCCGGAGAAGCGGCCGGGGTTCCTTTCTGATCTTCGTTCATAGCCTGTGCGCACAGGCAAAAAGAAGGGCGCGACCCGAATCGCGTTAGCCTGAAGGCCGTAGGAAGCCCGAAACCAAACACGACCGAGCCGCGCCGATGTTTCGGCGTGGCTTGAGACGTTGGTTTCGGAAAAGTTCCTACGTTTTCAGGCTCCAACTTCTGCCAATGCAGATTTTTTTAAAATGTAAGGAAAATATCGCAGAGCGCCCGCACGGCGTCAAACCCCTTATGGAAGTGCAAAGGCAAGCTCCGGGGCATCGGTGAACCATTCAATATAAGCCCCCGCCCTTATCTCGTTCCCAAACTCTATTTGGGAACGTCTGTGCTCCGGCAACTCCCATTGCCGCAATAGAGTTGCGTGGACAAGTGCGTGCCGAAATAGAGTTTCGGCACGAGATGATGGGAAAGCTGGAGCTAGCTCCGGGATTGTGCGCAAGGAGCGAAAAAACTGCGGATTCCCTCCCTCTCCGCACAAAAAGAATTGACCCGGCCCCTTCGGCCCTCAAAACTCCATACCTTCTTTCTTAAACCAGATTATGTCTTATATCTCCGAAATCATCGCGCGCGAAATTCTTGACTCGCGCGGCAACCCGACGGTCGAAGTCGACGTGAAACTTGTCAGCGGGGCCACGGGCCGCGCTGCCGTCCCCAGTGGAGCCAGCACCGGCGAGCACGAAGCGCACGAGCTTCGCGACGGTGACAAGGGCCGCTACTTGGGCAAAGGCGTCCAGAAAGCCGTTGCCAACATCACCAACGTCATCGCTCCCGCTCTCGAAGGCTTCGACGCTCTCGACCAGGTGACCATCGACAAGACCATCATCGAACTCGACGGCACCCCCAACAAATCCAAGCTCGGCGCCAACGCGCTCCTCGCCGTTTCGCTGGCCACGGCCCACGCCGCCGCCGCCGAACTCGGGGTTCCTCTCTTCAAATACATCGGCGGCCCGAACGCCAAGGTGCTCCCCGTCCCGATGGCCAACATCCTGAACGGCGGCGCTCACTCCGACGCCCCCATCGACTTCCAGGAATTCATGATTATGCCCAAGGGCGCTTCTTCGTTCTCCGAAGGCCTCCGGCAGATCACGGAAGTGTTCCACTCCTTGAAGAGCGTGCTTAAAGGCCGCGGCCTTTCCACCGCCGTCGGTGACGAAGGCGGCTTCGCCCCGAACCTCAACTCCGCCGACGACGCTCTCGAGTGCATCGCCCTGGCCGTGAAGAACGCCGGTTACGAATTCGGCAAGGACATCTTCGTCGCTCTCGATGCCGCCTCCAGCGAATTCTACGACGCCGAGCAGAACCTCTACATCTTCAAGAAGTCCGACGGCTCCAAGCACACCGGCGAGGCTTTGGTTGAGTACTACAAGAAGCTCGTTTCCAAGTACCCGATCGTCTCCATCGAAGACGGCTGCGCCGAGAACGATTGGGCGACCTGGAAGAAGCTCACCGACGCCCTGGGCGACAAGGTGCAGCTCGTCGGCGACGATCTCTTCGTCACCAACGTCAACTTCCTGCGCAAGGGCATCGCCCAAGGCGTGGCGAACTCGATCTTGATCAAGGTCAACCAGATCGGCACCCTTACCGAGACCCTCGACGCCATCGAGATGGCCAAGGAAGCCAACTACACGGCGGTCGTCAGCCATCGCTCCGGCGAAACGGAAGACACCACCATCGCCGACATCGCGGTGGCCACCAACGCCGGCCAGATCAAGACCGGTTCGCTCTCCCGCACCGACCGCGTCGCCAAGTACAACCAGTTGCTGCGCATCGAGCAGCTCCTGGGTGAAAACGCGATCTACGGCGGCAAGCTCAAGAAATAGAGCGCCAGTTTGTTTTAGAAAGCGGGCGGCATTCTTACGGGATGCCGCCCGTTTTTTTCCACGGACCATCCCGGCTTTGTCGATCCTCGAGGATTGGGCATGAATTTCATTGCCCTCAAACCTGGGGAGGGATTACTTTACCCCGAACCCCTCCTCTTCCCTCTGATCGCGCCGGGAAAAATGTCACCATCCATCTTCTAAACGCAAGTGAACGGGACCTCCTATGGCGAATACGAGCGCGGGCGCAGTGACAATGCGTTCCAGGTGCTCAATCGTTTTCTGATTTTCGTCATCATCATCGGGGTTTGCGTGTGCGCCATCATCCTGACAGTTCCGCTCATCAAGCAATACCGGGAGCAGAGCGACAAAATCAACCGGCTCCAGAGCGACATCTCCCGCGAAAAAGCCGTTTACGCCCGGCGCGCACGGGAAGAGCAACTGCTTAAAAACGATCCGGCCTATATCGAGATCATTTCGCGCGACCGGCTGGACGTGATGAAACCGGGCGAAACCATCATTCACCTCGATCCGCCGAAATCCGGCGCGGCCAAGTAAACATGCGCCGCTTGGGGTGCTTTTCCTTTCGATGAATTTGCGCTTTCTTTGGTTCGGCTGCTTTCTTTTTTGGTTGGGCGCTGCCACTGCATTTCCGCAGAACGAGGTTCGGCTCAAGCCGTTCCGGCCCAATACCGCCGCGGCGACGCAATCGCTCGCGGGCGCGTGGAAGGGGACGTTCATTTTCAAGCGCGCGGATAACGGCATGAAGGAGGAGGTCAGCTACCTCGTGGAGGTGTCCGCGGACCTTTCCTCGCTCACCATGACGGCGCTCCCCCCCTTGAGCAGCGACCCGGACAGCCGCACTTCTCCCGTCACCGAAGGCCCCATTCCGGCGGATTGGGACGGCGAAACGCTCCGCGCCCACACCGGGCGGAATTTTGAGGATGGCAAGGCGCAGATCTCGATCGTCAAAAAATACGTCCTAAGGCTGGGGGCGGATCATCGCCATATCGGCGTCAGCTACGAAGTCACCGTCAAAACCAACCGCCCCCACGACGAAAGCACCAACACCGTGCGCGGCAGCGGCGAACTGGTTCGCGTCCGGTAGTTTTTCAATATTATTTAATGTTCACCCCATGATTATTCGCACCTTTTCCTATCCCCGGGCTGGTCTCATCGGCAACCCCTCCGACGGCTACTTCGGCAAGACTATCTCCGCTTGTTTCAAGGGGTTCCGGGCCGCCATCGAAATGTGGGAGAGCCCTTCCATCGAACTGGTGCCCAGCCGCCGCGACCATTCCGTTTTCGAGAGCATCGAAAAGCTGCACCACGATGTGAAGCAACACGGCTACTACGGCGGCTTCCGGCTGCTCAAGGCCACCATCAAAGTTTTTTACGACTACTGCCTCCAGTACGGCATCCAGCTTGACGGCCGCAAGTTCACGCTGCGCTATAGCTCCGATATTCCCTCGCGCGTGGGGCTGGCCGGTTCCAGCGCCATCATCACCGCCTGCGCTCGGGCGCTTATGGCGTTTTACGGCGTTTCCATTCCGCGCCACCTGCTTGCGAACCTCGTTCTAAGCGTGGAAAACAGCGAACTGGGCATTCCCTCCGGCCTTCAGGACCGCGTGGCGCAAGCCTACCAGGGCGTCGTTTTCATGGACTTCAACCGCGCCACCATGGAGAAGCGCGGCTACGGCGAATATTCCCTGCTCGACCCCGAGACGCTGCCGAGCCTATACGTGGCTTACCGAGATGACCTTTCCGAAGGCACCGAGGTATTCCACAACGACCTCCGCGCCCGCTGGAACGCCGGGGAAAAGGAGGTCGTGGACGCCATGGCGTTCTGGGCCGACCTCGCCCTGCAATTCCGCGAAGGCATGGCCCAAGGCGACCGCAAGCTGCTCAAGGAATTGATGGACGCCAACTTTGACAAACGCGCCGCTCTTTACGACGTGGGCGAGGGCAATCGCGAACTGGTCGCCACCGCGCGCCGGGCCGGGGCCAGCGCCAATTTCGCGGGCAGCGGCGGCGCCATCGTGGGCATCTATGACGGCGACGAGGGCTTTTCGAAACTGGAAGCCATCTTCGCTCCCAAGAACATCCGCGTCCTGCGGCTGCAACTCACGGAGCCGCTCACCGACAAACCCGTTTTCCCCGCCGACCTCCGATGAAAGCCGTACTTCCCGCCGCGGGCTGGGGCACCCGTTTTTTGCCCATCAGCAAAGCCGTGCCGAAGGAGATGCTCCCGCTCGGGGCCAAGCCGGTGATTCATTACGTGGCCGAGGAGGCCGCCGCCGCCGGTTGCACGGAGATCCTGGTCATCATCAACCAATCGAAAGAAGCCATTCGGCGCTACTTCGAGCCCGATCCCTTTTTTGAAGCCATCCTGGAGAAGGCGGGCAAGGCCGAAGCTCTGGCCGAGTTCCGCAAGCCCGCCGCGCTGGCCCGCTTCCAGTTTGTTTACCAGCCCGAAATGCGCGGCCTGGGCGACGCCGTGCTGCTGGCGCGCGACTTCGTGGGCGACGAACCGTTTGCCGTCATGCTGGCGGATACCGTCATCACCGGGCCGTCGCCGCTGGGGCGGATGGTCGAGTTGACGCGCCGCGAAGGTCGCTCCTGCGTGGCCCTGGAGGAGTGTCCGCGCGAACGCGTTTCGCGCTACGGCATCGCCGGGGGGCGCGAGGAAGAGGATGGCCTTTTCCGCCTCGACGCCATGGAAGAGAAGCCCGCGCCCGAGCAAGCGCCCCGGCTGCGGCGGGCCGACGGCAGCGAATTGGCACCTCACGCTTTCGCCGCGCGCTACGTTTTTACGCCCGCCATCTTTGAAGCCCTGGAGCATTGCCCGCCTGGGCGCAACGGCGAGATTCAGCTTACCGATGCCATGCGCACCGTCATGCAGCGGCAAGGGTTCCATGGCGCACGCCTGGAAGGCCGCCGCCTGGACATCGGCAATCCCAAGGGGCTCGTCGAAGCCTCCATGCAGTTCGCGTAGAGCGTTTTTGGGGTGGATTTGGCGGGCGGCTCCGGGTGGCTTTCAAAAAGCGCCGCGCTGTGGCGGAAAAAATTTGCGTCGCCCGCTGGTGATGTTGACCCGAATTTTCAGGAACGATGCCGCACGCCGAAGGTGGCTGAAAGTGTGGCGGAGTGAAGGGGGAGAAACTGCGCCCGTGAGGACTTGAACCTCAAACCTTCTGATTCGTAGTCAGATGCTCTATCCAATTGAGCTACGAGCGCGTTAGTTCCACGGTCAGGGGGCCATGGAAGGGAGAAGGAGAATGCATTTTCGCCGCCGATGCTTCAAGGTTTTTTTACGAAATTTTGAGGACGGGTGGATTGGACCGACTTTGGGGGAGAAGTTGGGCGATTTTTGGCCTTTTTTTACATTGTGCAGCTGACGACCTGACTGCAATTTTGATATACGAAGTGTTTCTCATTTCGAAATCAATCCCTTGACATTGCTGTTTATTTTTTACTACACGTAACTAAGTTGGAAATGATCTGTAAATAAAGAAATATGGAAACTCCT
Source organism: uncultured Chthoniobacteraceae bacterium (assembly GCA_964513965.1). GTDB lineage: Bacteria > Verrucomicrobiota > Verrucomicrobiia > Chthoniobacterales > Chthoniobacteraceae > UBA695. Next base: position 72,146 of record CAZEOO010000014.1, on the reverse strand, counting down.
CAGGAATTTGAACACGAGGTATGCCGAATTGCTCGCTATCGTTGGCCATCAGCTGAATACTCTGGGAATGAAATTGTTGGAGGAAGAGAACGGGACGGAATCTATATAACGGAGGATTGTGTCCATCTCCTTGAATGTACAACTTCGCGGACGATGCAAAAAGCGATGCACGATCTTTCGAAGTTATTTAATTTATACAAGGAATACAGGAAAATTTATCCAGAAAAGGTAATAAAATGCTGGTTCATAACGCAACATGAGCCGACGGCCGATCAAAGATCCTGCAAAAGAAATATTAAAAATGCACATGAGGGGCTTTTTACAATTTTGTCCTTTTCACAGTTTCAATCTAAACTGGTGGACTCTCAGGAATATCTTAGACTTCGAGAAAATCACAGATTCGGGAGTATTTATGATCCGAAAACAGGGAATGCGGTCGCTGATGTAAGATATATTGATGTGGGTTTGAAAATAAATGGTGAATTGTCATATCAAACTACTGAGTATATAGCTAATTATTGTTTGGATGGTCATCGATTTACGCTTCTTGGTGAATATGGTGTAGGGAAGAGCATGACTCTTCGTGAGATCTTTCGCCATCTTTCAAAGGCATATCATCGGAATAAAACTCATATTTTTCCAATTTATCTTAATTTAAGAGAGCATCAAGGGCAAACGGACCCTGCAGAGATATTAGAAAGGCACGCCCGTTGTATTGGATTTCCAAATCCTTCACAACTTGTTCGTGCTTGGAAGGCTGGCTACGTAATTTTAATATTAGATGGATTTGATGAAGTTTCTTCTCAAGGTTTGCAATCAGCGTGGCGGAGACTGAGAGATGTGCGTAGCGCGAGCATGATGGGCTTGAAGCGCTTAATTGAGGAAACTCCTGCATCTTGTGGAATAGCATTGGCGGGCAGAGAACATTTTTTTGATACCGAAGAAGAACGAAAAAAAGCACTTGGAATTACAGATGTTTGGAAAGATGTGCGACTCGATGAATTTAACGAGACACAAATTCGAGCCTTGGTTAGCCAGTTTGGTTTTTCCGGAGAAATTCCTTCATGGGTTCCTTCTCGCCCTTTATTGTTGAGTACACTCTTTGCTAGGGGGTTCAGTTCGGATACGACAAATAGACTATCGACCGTTCAGGATCCGGCTGCTGGCTGGAATCTTTTGTTGGATGAGGTATGTAGCCGAGAAGCAAGGATTGAAACTTCTGGCGTTTCAGGCGACAATATTAGAGCGATTTTGGAGGCGCTGGCGACACTTGCACGCTGCAAAGAAAGTGGTATTGGTCCTCTATCTACAGACGATATACTTGGTGCCTTCTCGGCTGAATGCGGCTTTACTCCAGCTGATGAATCTCTGGTTGTTCTTCAACGACTCCCTGGACTGGGGCGTGATACTACTGCTTCAGATGATTCCCGTGCTTTTGTGGATGTGGAGTTTGCGGATGCATGTCGTGCTGGTGATTTTGTGCGTTTTTGCAGGAATCCATTTGATGCTAGTTTATCACGAAAATTATGGAATACACAGACCGTTATAGGTTCAACCGGAATCGGTGTTTCCACATCACTCCTTGAAAATGTTTTTTTGGAAGGGCATCTTGTGGCTGCAATCAAAGCTGCTAGCCGACAAGAGGGGCTTTCAGCAAGTGCTATTCCTGCTGATTTGATGCAACTTGCGATGGCAATGGATTTTCAGATCCGCGAGCCAATTCAGATCTCAAAACTATCTATAGAGCGTTTATGTATTGATAGTAACAGAACGGATCTTTCAAATGTTGCATTTATTGATTGTTATTTTAATTCTGTTGAGATTGATTCAAATATAACATCTGCGTCCTGTCCGTTCTTTCAGGAGTGTTTAATTCAAGAGCTTGATGGAAGAACTTCGTATAGTGATCTCCCTAAGGATAGATTCCAGGAATTGTATGTTGAGAGGTTTCTTTCATCAACTGGAACTACTAGTGCAGCACTTGATCTGCATATTCCGACTGGAGCACGTGTTTTGGTTACTATACTTAAAAAATTATTTATTCAGAGTATGAGCGGAAGAAAAGAGAGTGCGCTTTTCCGAGGCCTAGATGCAGAGCATCAGGCAAAAGTTAATCCGATTCTTTCACTCCTTCAATCTCATGCTCTTGTAACAAAAATTGATCGGCCAGGAGAACCGATATGGATTCCGACGAGGCGACATAAGGCTCGGGTATTGAGTGTAATAAGTTCCCCTTCCGCTTCTACGGATCCAGTTATGTTGGCTGCAAAAAAACTATAATGTTAATATTTAGCATGAACAGGTGTCGACGTAAAATGCCATGAGAGGAATCCATTTTACCTTCGCCATAGGCCAAATTGTCGCCATTCGCCAATTTCCCATAATGCCGGAATCATTTCGGGTAGTGATCCTACGCCTTTGACATGCGGATTGAAGGGACGGAAGGTGTGGTGACGCTTGGGCTGATTGTTTAACAGGCGGATTTTCAGGTTGAATTCAACTTTTGCAGATTTCAGAGTTGTTATATTACGATACTTTCTCTGCTATTTATCATCTTTTCAGAGGAGAAAAGATGGTGCGCGATACAGGGTTCGAACCTGTGACCCCCACCGTGTCAAGGTGATGCTCTACCGCTGAGCTAACCGCGCATTTGGGTCGCCGCATTGGAACTGCGGGGCGATAAAACTCTTTGAAATAGCCCCGCTTTGCAAGCCGAAAAAACGGTTTTTTACCCGGCCACCGCTCCCATGACCCGGACCGCTTGCTCCGACCGCCCTTCTCGCGGTTGCCCGCGCCCGATTTTTGCGATGGCTTCCTGCGCCAGGGTGTCGCAGCGTTCGTTGTGCGCGTTGCCCGCGTGCCCTTTGACCCACCGCCACTCGATGCGGTGCCCACGGGTCGCGGCGTCGAGGGTTTGCCACAGGTCGCCGTTTTTGACGGGGGTTTTCTGCCGGGTCTGCCAGCCGCGCGCTTTCCAGCCTTTGATCCATTCCGAGATGCCTTTGCGCAGGTATTCGGAGTCGGTGAAGAGGCTGATTTCGCACGGTTCGCGCAGGGCCGCGAGGCTCGCGATGGCTGCTTGCAGTTCCATGCGGTTGTTAGTGGTGAGCGGTTCGCCGCCGCTGAGTTCCTTGGTGCGCCCGTTCCAGATGAGCACCGCGCCCCAGCCGCCCGGGCCGGGGTTTCCGTGGCATCCGCCGTCGGTGTAGATGGTGACTTTTTTCAAGGTGGAATGGGTGTGGGGTTGGGGTGGGGCGGGTGGCTGGCAAGGGTGCCGCCGCCGGGCCGGTTTGTCGAGTTTTGAGCTGTATCATCCTCGCTCGCCAGGGTTATTTTGCCGCCGGTCCGCTTGAATAGCCCCTTGCGGTGTGGAAAAAAGCGGCGATGTTTCCGGGCTATTTGCCGCCATGCTCCCCTCTAAAACGCCTTTGCCTTTGCCGATGATGTCGCCAGCCGCCGTGGAAATTTTTCTTTCGCCCCGCCGAAAACGCTCCTTTGCGCTGCGATGGCTGCCGGCGCTGGTGTTTTTTGCGGCGCTGTTTTTTTCGATGATGGCCCGGGGGGCGCTGGGGGCGGATTGGAACGCCCGCGTGCTGGCGGAGGTGGCGGCGATGCCCCGGGGCGGCGGTTATGCCGCCAACAAGGTGGCGCTGGGGAATCTTTCCCGGGCGGTGGGCGACAGCGGCGGGGCGCTTTGCGTGGAGCCGGGGGTGGCGCGGCCCAGTTTTTGTTCGGGGGCGACGTATCTGGTTTTTCTGAAAACGGTGGCGGGGGTGCGGCTGGACCCCGCCGTGATGGAGGCGCTGGCGGTGCGGGGGCAGCCGGACGGGGAGGGGATTTGGGGCCGCTGGAATGCCAACGGGCCGGGGACGGCGCGGTTGTTCCGCGAACTGGGCTTGGGGCGGAATTTTGAGGATTTCGCAGCGGCGCGGCCTGGGGATTTTATGAAAATTTTCTGGTCGACGGAGGTGGGCGGCGGTGAGCGGGGCCATTCGGTGATTTTCCTGGGCCGCGAGATGTGCGATGGGGTGGAGATGGTGCGGTTTTGGTCGAGCAACATGCCCGGAGGGTATGGGGAAAAGGCGGTGCCGCGCTCAAAGATTGCCTACGCGATTTTTTCACGCCTGGAACACCCGGAGGCGCTGGAGCGGCTCGCGGCGCTGCCGCCGGTGTGCCCCTACCTGGCGCGGTTGCGCACGGCGCGCTCGTCCGTGGCCGAGGTGCGGGCGATGGTGGGGATGTAATACCGCCATACCCCTCGTTTCGCCGCTTCGCAAACGGCTTGCATTCCGGCGGCGCGCCTTCGAGAATGCCCGCGCTTTTTCCATGAAAATCATTGACCGCTATATCGGCAAGGAACTCCTTGTGACGACGCTCTTCGCCGTGGGGGTGCTTAGCCTCGTGCTGGTGCTGGGCAATGTTTTCAAGCAGTTGCTGGATTTGCTGGTGAACCAAAACGCGCCGCTGGAGCTGATTTTGAGCTTCATCGGCTTCATCTTGCCCTTCTCACTGACGTTCACGATTCCCTGGGGCTTCCTCACCGCCGTGCTGCTGGTGTTCGGGAAGCTTTCCGCTGAAAATGAACTCGTGGCATTGCGGTCCAACGGGGTGAGCATTCCGCGCATTTGTTATTCGCTGGGGGTGCTGGCGGTGCTGGCGTGTTTGGCGTGCCTGTGGATCAATGTTTCCGTGGCCCCCGAGGCCCAGGCGCGGATGAAGAACACGATTTTCCAGATCGCCACGAACGACCCGCTTTCGATGTTTGCGAGCGACCAGGTGATCGACGAATTCCCCGGCAAAAAAATCTACGTGGAGCGTAAGGACGGGACGAATCTTTATAACGTGCTGGTGTATGAACTTGGGCCCAAGGGGGAGCCGGTGCGCTTCATTCATGCGCAGCGGGCGGTGTTGACGACGGATTTGGTGAACCAGCAGGTGCTGATGCAACTGGTGGATGCGCAGTTCGAGCAGCGGGATGTGGATTCGCCGGAGGATTTGAACCGCATTCACGAGGGCATTACCACGCGCGAGGTCACGTTCCCCATTTCGCTGCACGATTTGTACGAGCGGAACAAGGCCCGGCGCGGCGTGGGGCAGATGACGCTGGAGGAGTTGGTAAAGGACCCGCCGCAGGACAAGGTGACGGCGGCCCGCACGGAGATTAACAAACGGTTCGCGCTTTCGTTCGCCGCGCTGGCTTTCGCGCTGGTGGCGGTGCCGCTGGCGGTGACGGCCCAACGCAAGGAGACTTCCATCGGGTTCCTCTTTTCGCTGATCGTGGCGTTCGTGTTTTTCTTCTTTGTGGTCATTGCGGACAGCCTTCGCAACAACCCAAAAGCCTACCCGTATTACTTGATGTGGGTGCCCGACGTGCTTTTCATTTCGCTCGGCGCTTTCCTGTTCCTGCGCCTGGCGCGGAAGTGACCCCTACCAGTTCTCGATGACTTCGGGAAAAACGGGTTTGAGCCAATGCTGGGCGGATTGGCACAGATCGCACCGGCTGGTATAGCGCCCCCGGGAAACGAAGCCGTGTTCGCGGGCCATGCGGACCAGGCCGGCCACGCCTTCCCGTTGCAGCACCGCCAGGAGCGGATGGGCGAGCACGTTTTGCTTGGAGGCGATCTCCCCAAAGGGCTTTTGCGAGAGATTCCCGGGAAAGGAGACGTTGCAGAGGTCCACGGTGCCGTTTGGGTTAATCATGTAAAACGATTCGGCGCTGAAGTCCCTGGGCTCGCCATGCTCGTCGTCGATGCTGCAATATCCGGCAGAGCGGGCTAGGGCGGTTTCGGGGGAAAGCGCGGGAGCGTAGTCGGCCAGGCCGGTGCAGGCTCGGCCGATGAAGGAAACGCAGTCGCGGATCACGAGCCGGATGCCGGGTTCTTTTTCAAGAGTGGCAACTTCCTCGCGGGTGAGCTCGTCCAGCGGGATGTCCGTGCGGGAGCGATCGACGAAGGTGACGTAAGCTTCCACGCGGGGAATGCCCGCGTCGCGGCAGGCGCGCAGGGCGCAGAGGACGTGCTCGAAGGGGACGTGTTCCTGGTGCAGGGCATCCACGCTGAAGGCGGCGACAGCCAGCCCTTCCTGCGCCAGGCGGTGGGCGTAGCGCGCGGCCACGGCGCTTTCGCGACCCCAAAAGCCGTTGCTGTTGAGCCACGTGGGAATTTTGAGGGTGGCGGCCTCGTGCAGGGCGTGGAAAACCAGCGCGGGAAAAAGGGAGGGTTCGCCGCCGGTGATGATGACGTATTCCTCCGGATGCGCCTCGTGAATGTAGCGGCTGATGGCGGTGGGGCTCATCATGCTTTGGCGCTCTGGGCTGCATCCATGCAAGCAGTGGCGGCACTTGGAAGTGCACGTATCGGTAATTCTCAATAAAAGGCGTTTCATGTCCTTGGCTTGGTGCCTTCGCCTTGGGGGCGGCTATCGCAATTTCATTCGTCGTCGCATGTAGGTGGGTACGTCGAGATCCTGGCCGTCGACGATGGTGGGTTCGCTCTTTTCGAAGCGCCCCCGGGTGACGGGTTCAAATTCCATGACTTCCTGGAGCGGTGGTTTGGCGGCGGAACCGGGCTGCGCGGGCTCCGTGGGGATCAGTTCCGGCGGTTCCGGCGTGACGGCGCGGTGAGGCATTCGCCGGGGAAAGGAGTGTTGCCGCACGGCGGGCGCGGGTTCCGGTTCGGGGGCCGCCGGTTCTTCGATTTCGGCGGCGGGTTCCGGCTCCGACTCATCAAGGGGCTCAAAAGGAGATTCCGTCTGCGGCTCGATTTCAGGCGCAGGCTCGGGTTCGTCGGTTTCCGGCGGGAAAGGGGGCGGCTGAAGCGAGGAGGGGTGGGAGACTGGAGCCGGGGCCGTTGCGGTTTCGCGTTGGGGTTCGGGTGTGGGCTCCGGCTGAGGCTCCGGTTGGGGGAAGGGGTTGCGCAGCATGCGGCCGGGGACCGGCGGGGCGATCCGCTCCACGGGCGCGGCGGCGGCGGCTTCTTCACCGAAAAGGGACCCCTGGAAAGTGGGTGCGCGCAGGCCGCGCGGTTTGAGGCGCTTGCGGGCGTCGGGTTGCGCCTCGGAGGACGGTTCAGGGGTTGTTTCAGGGGACGGTTTGGGCGCTGGTTGCTCCTGGGCCTCTTCGCCGGTTTCAACGACGGGCAGCCCGGCTTCGTCGGCTCTGGTGGGTTCGAGTTCGAAATCCGGGTCAGCCGCTTCTTCGGGCGCTTCCGTTTCCACGGCTTCCTCTTCCTCCGTCGGCTCCTCTTTCTGCATAGGAACAGGCGCGGGAGTGGGTTGTGCCGCCACCGGGGCGGGAACGGGAGCCGGTTTGGGGGCGGGTTCCTTGGCTGGAGCGACGCGGACGGGCCGGGCCGCAACGGCGCGTACCGCCGCGACGGAGCTTAAAATGCTGACGTTGACCTTGCCCGCGAGCCCCGGCTCCACGACGACCCCGAAGAGGATGCGCGTGTGGTCGTTGATGTAGCGGTTGAACTCCTCCATGAGGAGTTGCACTTCGTCGAGGGTGAGGTCCGGCCCCCCAGCCACGCGGACGAGCACGGTGTCGCAGTCGCGCAGCAGGCGGCCTTTGTCCATCAAGGGGTTTTTAAGGGCGCGCGCGAGGGCGTCGAACGAGCGGTTTTTGCCGTCGGCCTGGCCGTGGCCGAAGAGGCAGCGGGCGTTGACGTCCTGGAGCACGGAGGCCAGATCGTCCAACCCCAGCGAAATGAGGCCGCTGCCGCCTTTGAGAATGCCGCCGATGGCCTGGATGCACTGGCTCAGGGTCTGGTCCGCCGCGGCGAAGGCGGTTTGGATGCCCGAGGCGGCGGGCACGGTTTCGCCCATGCGGTCGTTTTCAAAGCAAATGACGGCGTCGGCATGCCGCTGGAGTTCGCTCAAGGCCTCGGCGGCCTGTGCGGAGCGCCGTTTGCCTTCGAAGCCGAAGGGAAGCGTGACGACCGCGATGACGAGCGCGCCGCTCTCGTGGGCGGTTTCCGCCGCGAGCGGGATGGCGCCCGAGCCGGTGCCGCCGCCGAGCCCGGCGACGAGAATGACGGCCTCGGAGCCCTCCACGGCGCCGCGAATCTCGCTGGCGGATTCCTCCGCGGCGCAGCGGCCCAGTTCAGGGTCGCCGCCGGAGCCCAGGCCGCGCGTGGCGGCGGCTCCGAGCTGAATTTTTTCCCCTGCCACCGAGGCGGTGAGCGCCTGGGCGTCGGTGTTCAGGGCAATGAGGCTTGATGCCGCCACGCCGTCGAGCGCGAGGCGGTCGAGGACGTTTGCTCCCGCGCCGCCGATTCCGATGACGGGAATGTTGCGGGCCTCGTCGCCCGCCGAAGCGCGGTTGCGTGTATCAAGTGCGATCATATGGAGGAGGAGTGGGGATTACCTGCCGAAAAGGCCGCGCAGCCGGTCGAAAAAGCCGTCCTTTTGCGGGCGGTTGGCGTAGGCGGCCTGGCCGTAACGGAGCAGGCCGATGGCTGTGGAGAGCATCGGGTTCTCGGCGGCGGCGACCAGGCCGGAGGTCGATTTCGCATGGGCGACGGTGACGGGGATGCCGAAGATTTCCTGGGCGAGCGGTCCGATGCCGCGCATTTGGGAGCAACCGCCGGTGATGACGATGCCCGCGCCGAGCATGGGCAGGTAGGGCTCGGAATCCATGGCCCGCTTGAGCAGTTCGAACACCTCGCGGATGCGGTAATGGATGATGGTGTTCAAGGTCTCGCGCTCCACGTCGCGGCCCGCGAAGCCGGTTTCGTCCTTGAGGAAAATGGTTTCGCCGGGCAGAGCGATGCCGAGGGTGGCGTCGCCTTCCTCGATTTTGAGGCGCTCGGATTTGGCCATGGGAATGCGCAGGCCCATGGAGATGTCGTTGGTGATGTGGTCGCCGCCCACGGCGAGCACGCCGCTTTGCTTCACCGCGCCGTCCACGTAGACGACGTAATCGGTGGTGCCCGCGCCGATGTCGATGACGAGCGCGCCGAGTTCCTTTTGCTGCGGGCTCAAGATCGCTTGGGCGGAGGCGTAGCCGTTAAAGACAACGTCCTCGACCTCGATGCCCAGTTCCTTGACGCAGCGCACGGTGTTGCGAATGCGGTTGCCGACGCCGTGGATGATGTGAAAATCCGCCTCCAGCATGCGCCCGAGCATGGCCACGGGGTTGAGCACGCCTTCCTGGCCGTCGACGTAGTAGTGCTGGAGGATGGTGTGGAGAAAGGCGTTTTGCTGCGGGATATTGACGTCGCGGGCGCTGATGGCCACTTCTTCGCAGTCGGTTTCGTCGATTTCCTCGCGGTCGTCGGGCAGGTTGACGCAGCCCCGGTTGTTGAAGGAGCGGATGTGTGAGCCCGTCACACCGGCGAAAACCGATTTGATGGTGACGTCGCTCTTGTCCTCGGCGTCGGCGATGGCCTCGCGCACGCATTTGTGGACGTTTTCGAAATCGACGATCTCTCCCTTGCGGATGCCGCAGGAGGGCGCCTGGCCCACGCCGAGAATTTTGATGGGACCGTCGGGCTTCGCCTCGCCCACCACCACGCACACTTTGGCGGTGCCGATTTCAAGTCCGACAAAAATCTGGTCTTTGGCCATTGCGGGGTGAGGAGGTTAGTTGAGGCTGACGGGTTGTGCCTTGCGGACGACGGGTTCGGCGCGCTTGATGACGGGCTGGGAGCCGTTCGCGGGTTCGGCGCGGCGCACGACGGGTTCCGCCCGCTTGACGGTGGCGGATGGGGTGGAGGAAGCGGCTACGACAGCTTTCTTTTTAGCGGTCTTGGGCGTCGATTTTTCCTGGGAAGCCGGGGTGGGTTGCGCGTTGGAGGGCGCGTTTTTCTGGGCCGGGCTGGGCGTGGCCTTGGCTCCGGGCGCGGGCTTTTGCTGGGCTGGAGCCGCCACGGTTTTGGGCTCTTCCGGAGCCGGTTCGGCTTCGGCTTGGACGCTGGCCGGGTCGGCGAGGACGGCGGGGATGTTCTTTTCGACCATCAGGTTGACCATGCGGACTTCCTTGCCCTGGGTGCCGGCGTAGTCGAGCACCGCGCCGAGGCGGTCAAGCTGGGTGCCGATGTTGTCGAGGCCGAAGGTGAGCTTGGCCCGGCGGGCGTCGGTGGCGATGAGGCAGTAGCCTTTGGAGAGGTCCACGCTTTGCAGGCGGAAGCGGTTGGCGTCGGAATTTTTCTGTACGAGTTCGAGGGCGGCGGTGACCTCCGGGGTGGCCACGGTGTCGCCGGGCAGGTAGTTTTCGACGGGCGCGCCGTAGATGGCGGGCAGGCGCAGGTATTCGGGCAACTGGCGCTTCGGCTTGAAGAGGACGCCCTTGCTGTCGATCAAATACGACTTATCAGACGTGGAGGGATCAATGGTTTTGGCATCGGCCAACCAGGCGACGGGGCGGCGTTCGACGATTTCGATGACGATGCGGTTGGGCAGCGAACGCTGGACGTCCACGCGCTCCACTTGCGGCAGCGAGAGGATGGCTTCGCGGGCCTTGGAGAGGCTCACGGTGAAGATGTTCTGCCCCAGTTGCAGCCCGGCGGTGGCAAGCACGGCCTCGCGGGAGAGCGCCGCGCCGTCGTCGGTGATTTCTACGGCGGCAAGGTTGTAGTCCGGGTTTTTGAGGAAAAGCTTGTTGATGCCCGCGCGCCCACCGTACGCGCCGCCGCCCACGAGCGCGATGGCGAGCGTGATCTTGCACAACCAGACGAGAATGGCCCGGTTGCGCTGGCGGGTGGCCAGTTCGGAGCGCACTTTCACTTCCAGGAGCCCCTGCATTTTGTGCAGTTTGCCCTTGGTGCGGCGGCGGTTGATGGGTTGATTGCGGGAATTCATCGGGGGGAGGGACGAGCGGCCAGGGAAAGCTCGATGACGCGCGCAAGCAACTCGGGCATGGGGATGCCCGCTTTCTTGGCGGCTTCGGGCAGGAGGCTGGCTTCGGTCATGCCGGGAATGGTGTTGATTTCAAGCACCACGGGCTGGCCGCTGGCGGGCAGGAGAAGATCGACGCGGCTATAAACCTGCAAATCGAGCGCGTCTTTGGCCGCGAGCGCGGTTTGCTGGACGAGGCGCGTGGTGGCTTCGTCCAGGGCGGCGGGGCAGTAGTGGTCGGCGGCGCCTTTGCCGGTCGGGTCGAGGAAAGGGTATTTGTTGGTCCAGTCGTAGAAGCCGGTGCGGGGGCGGATTTCGATGATCGGCAGCGCCTGGTTGGCAATGATGCCGACCGTGAGTTCGCGGCCTTCCACGTATTCCTCCACGAGCAGTTCCTTGGCGAACTTCGCGGCGGCGGCGATGGCGGGCGCGGCTTCGGCTTCGGTTTTGACGATGTAGACGCCCACGGACGACCCCTCGCACGGGGCTTTGATGACGTAGGGGATGGGCAGGGTCGGAACCTGGCCCGCCGGGACGATCTCGAACCGGGGTGTGGGCACGCCGCGCTCGACGAAGCGGGCTTTGCTCTTCAATTTGTCGAAAGCCAGTTCGCTGCCGAGGACACCTTCGCCGGTGTAGGGCACGCCGCGCTTTTCCAGTTCGCGCTGCAACTGGCCGTCTTCGCCCAGAGTGCCGTGGATAATATTGAATACGAGTTCGGTCCCTTCGGGCAGGGTGAAGTCAAGCCCGGTGACGTCCACTTCCGTGACGTCCGCGCCGAGCTTCTTCAGGGCCGCGACCACCGCGACCGCCGAGGCGTGCGAAATGGTGCGTTCGGAGCCGGGACCGCCCTTCAAGACCGCGATTTTCTTGTTCGTGAGATGGATCATTTCAAAAAGGTTTCGGTTTCGCCGACGATCTGCACTTCGGTTTCGAGGGCGATGCCGCGCTGTTCGAGAGCCGCGGTTTTGATTTTCTCGATGAGGGCCAGCACGTCGCTGGCGGTGGCGTGGTCGTTGTTGATGAGAAAGTTGCCGTGCAGGGCGGAGATGGCCGCGCCGCCGATGCTGGCGGTTTTGAAGCCGAGTTCGTCCACGAGCTTGCCCGCCGGGATGCTCTCCGGGTTCTTGAAAGTGCAGCCCGCGCTCGGCTCCTTGGGCTGGATGGCCCAGCGTTGGTGGGCGAAGCCGTCCATCATCGCGCCGATTTCCGCCGGGTCTTTGGGCGAACCCTCAAAGACGGCGCTGGTGGCGTACTGGCGGCCCAGGGAGGGGACGCCGCGATAGTGGATTTCGAGATCGCCGGGGAGACGGTCGTGCGTTGCGCCCTCGCTGTCCACGGTGCGCAGCGAGGTGACGCGCTGGAAGGTTTCGCCGCCCATCGCGCCCGCGTTCATGCGCAAAGCGCCGCCGACGTTGCCGGGAATGCCTTCCAAAAATTCCAGGCCGCCGATGCCCGCTTTTTTCGCGGCGGCGGCAAGTTCCTTGAGTTTCACGCCCGCCCCGGCTGCAAGGCGCATGCCGTCGATTTCCAGCCGGTGAAATTCGCCCCGTTCGAGGTGAACGACCACTCCGCCGATGCCGCCGTCGCGCACGAGCAGGTTGGAGCCGCGCCCCATGACCATGAGCGGGATGCCCTTTTCGTGGCAATGCTTCACCAGGCGCGCGAACCCGGCTTCGGTTTCCGGTTCGGCCCAGAATTGAGCCGGGCCTCCGACGCGCAGGGTGGTGTGCTTGGAGAGCGGTTCGTAAAGTTTGACGATGCCGCCGTCGCCCATCACGGCTTGCATTTCTTCCATGGCGGTGAGGTCGCGGGCGAGCCAGGAGCCTTGCTCGTGGATGTTCCCCGCGCCGAGGCTCAGGATGCAATCGCCCGCCTGGAGGATGCGGCCCGCTTCGAGCACCATCGCGGCGCGGTTGGGCAGGTAGCGGCCGCCCTTGTGGCCGTGTTCGGCCATGGCGTCGGCGATCAATTGGCTCGTCACGCCGGGGATGGGCGGTTCGCTCGCCGGGTAAATATCCGCGAGGAAAACGAAGTCCGCGTTGTCAAAGGCGCTGCCGAATTGCTCGCGCAGTTTCACGGTGCGGGTGTAGCGGTGCGGCTGGAAAAGGACGATGATGCGCTTGCTGCCGCTGGCGTTGCGGGCCGTGGCCAGGGTGGCGCGGATTTCGCTCGGGTGGTGGCCGTAATCATCGACCACGATGTAATTCTCGCTGCGGTATTTGATGTCGAAGCGCCGTTTGGCCCCACGGAAGGAAGCGAGCGCCTCGGCGATTTTGCCGAACGGGACGCCCAGTTCGCTGGCCAGCGCCACGACGCTCATGGCGTTGCTGACGTTATGGCGGCCGGGAACGTTCAGTTCGATTTCGCCCAGCTTTTGGCCCCGGGCGACGACGTCGAAGCGGGACTGGAAGTTGGCGATGCGCAGGTTCTCGTAGTGGTAATCCGCCGCCGGGGACTGGCCGAAGGAAACGGCGTTGGGCCGCGTGCCGCACAGACGCGAGCCGTGCGGGTCGTCGGCGCAGTAGAAAATTTTCCCGGCGGTGTGGTCCATCAACTGGTTAAAGACGGCCTCGATGGCGGTGAGGTCGTCGTAGTAGTCCAGGTGCTCCTCCTCGATGTTGAGGATGATGGCGTGCTCCGGGTGGTAGTTGGCCAGCGTGCCGTCGCTCTCGTCGCCTTCGGCCACGAAAAATTCGCCCTTGGGGTTCCAGTTGGCGTTGGTGCCCAGAATGGGGATTTCCGCGCCGACGTAGTGCGACGGTTCCAGCCCGCCCACGCGCAGCACGTGGGCCGCCATGGAGGAGGTGGTGGTTTTGCCGTGCATCCCGGCGACGATGATCCCCTTTTTGCACTGCATGATGGCCGCGAGCGCGTCGGCCCGCCGCACCATGCTCACGCCCTGGCGCACGGCTTCGTCGTACTCGACGTTGCCGGGCCGGATGGCGGAGGAATAAATGACGAGATCGGCGTAGTGGATGTTGGCGGCGTTTTGCGGCTGGTGAAATTCCAGCCCGAGCCCCTGGAGGCGGCGCACTTCCACGGTGGAGACTTTGTCCGAACCCGAGACGGTGTGCCCCATGGCCAGGAGCAGCCCCGCGATGCCGCTCATGCCGGAGCCGGCCACGCCGATCAAGTGGATGCGCAGTTCGCCACCCACCAGCATCTGGGCCAGAAATTCACTCGTATCGTTGGTTGCAGTTCGGTGATCCACAGGACTTTTTAAAAGGCTTTTTTAAAGGCTTTGGTAAAGGTTTCAATCGTGTCCGCAACCCGGACGGCGGCATCTCCCGGTGCTAGCCGTTCGCTGGCGACGGCCATTTCGCGCAGGCGCTCCGGGTTGGAGCAAAGGGAAGCGATTTTGGCCGCCAAACTATCGCCCGTTGTTTCGGACTCTTTTAATACCTCAGCCGCCCCTCCACGGGCAATGATTTCCGCGTTGAATTGCTGATGATTTTCAGCCGCCGTGGGCAGCGGAATCAAGAGCGAGGGCAGGCCGAAGTGGGCGATCTCGGAAATGCTTGCCGCACCGGACCTTGCGAGGACGAAATCCGCGGCGCTGTAGGCTTTTTCCATGGTGTGGCAGAAGGCCGCAACGTGGGCCGTGATGCCCTGGGCTTGGTAGGCGTGGGCCAGGCGCTCGCGGTCGGCGGCTCCGGTGAGGTGGATGACCTGCAACGCGGCCGGGTCCAGCCCCCCGCTTTCGGCGGCGGCGCGCATCAGTTCATTGACGCCGTGGGCGCCCTGGCTGCCCCCCATCACGAGCAGGGTGCTGCGCTCAGGGGCGAGGTCGAAGGCGGCCAGCGCCTCGGCGCGGGGCAGTTTTTGGGCTAGGGAGCGGCGGATGGGCGTGCCGGTGACTTCGCAGCGGGCCTTGGGGAAGTGCTTTTTGCAATCCTCGAAGCCGAGCAGCACCTCGTTGACGAGCCACCCGTTGAGCCGGTTGGCTTTGCCGGGGATGGCGTTGGATTCGTGGACGAAGGTGGGGATGCGGCGCAGTTTGCCCGCGAGGATGGGCGGCGTGGAGGTGAAGCCGCCCATGCCCAGCACGGCGTCGGGCTTGAACTTGGCGAAAATGCGGCGGCACGGCGCAAGGCTGGCGTTGAAGCGTTTGAAGAAGGCGAAAATCGCCGGGGAGAGCAGCCGGGGCATGCCGACGGAGGGGAGCTTTTCGAAGCGAAACTCGGTGCGGCCTTTGATGGCGAGGGCGTCCACTTCTTTTTCGGAGATGAAGATCAAGACTTCGTGCCCGCGCGCGAGCAGCACTTCCCCCACGGCCAATGCCGGGAACAAGTGCCCGCCCGTACCCCCGCCTGCGATTGCGATTTTCATGGATAAACGATTTTGCCCCCGGTTAAAGCCCTCGAATTTTCTCGCTCCCAAACTCCATTTGGGAGCGCAATTGAATGGGCAACTCTATTGCCCGTGAGAAGAGCCGCAATGGAGTTGCGTGAACAAGTGCGTGCCGAAATAGAGTTTCGGCACGAGATCATGCGGAGCTTCGGTTTTGAAATGGACGTCATTTGGAGTTTCGTCTGTTTCAAATTCTCGGCGTCATGATGGGGCGCGGTTTGGTGGTGGCCCGCACCACTTTCTCCGAGCCGCCGTGGCGGTAAATGTTGAGTAAAATGCCCACGCCAAGCAGGCAGAAGAGGAGGTTGGAGCCGCCGTAGCTGATGAAGGGCAGCGGGATGCCTTTGTTGGGCAGCAGCGCCGTGGTCACGCCGATGTTCATGGCCGCCTGGAGGGCCAAAATCACGGTGATGCCAATGCCCATCAGCGTACCGAACCGTTCCCGGGCGTTGAGGGAAATGGCGATGCCGCAAATAATCATCAGCACATAACAGAAAACGATGAGGAGCGTGAAAACGAGTCCCAGTTCCTCACCGATGGTGGGAAAAATGAAGTCGGTGTGCGCCTCGGGCAGGTAGCTGAATTTCTGCCGCCCCATGCCCAGGCCCAGGCCGTCCACGCCGCCGCTGCCGAGCGCGATCAAGCCCATCCACTGCTGATAGCCGCCGCCGTCCTTGTATTTTTCGAGATCCAGGAAGGCGCAAAGGCGTTTGAGCCGCTCGGGAATGAGGAGGGCCACGGAGATGATGCCCACCACACCGATCACGGGCAGGGGGAAAAGATAACGTTTGCGGGCTCCGGCCACGAAGATCATCACGAAGGCGGTGGCCCCAATGATGGAGGTGGTGCCGAGGTCCACTTCAGGCGCGATCAACCCCAACAAAACGCCGACCACGGCCAGCGGGTAAATGATGCCCTTGCCGATTTCGCTGACGTCCTCTTCATGCTTGTGAAACCACGCGGCCAGGAAGGAAATCGCGGCGAGTTTGGCGACTTCCGAGGGCTGGAAGGAAAAGGAGCCGAAGCGAATCCAGCGGTGGGAACCGTTGATTTTGGGAAAGCCGAAGCAGAGAACCAGCAGCACCACGGCCACGGCGAACCAGAGCGGCCATGTTTTTTGCCAGAAACGGTAGTCGATGAGCGTGGCGGCCACGCAAATCACCAGGCCGATGCCCAGCCACATCGCTTGCCTGCGAACCAGGCTCGCCGGGTCCCAGACGATCTGCTTTTGCTGCAAAGCGGGGGTGTCGTCGTCATCGTCGTCGTCCGTGTTTGACTTGGCAGCCTTGGCGGCGGCAGTTGCTGCGGGAGAGGGCTTGGCGCTCTGAGTTGTCGGCGCTGCCTTTACGATTTTGTACGCGTCGCGGCTGAACGAGCCGGTGCTGAAGAGCATGATGATGCCGATCACTACCATGGTGGTGACCGATAACAACAGGCCCAGGGCGGCGAATTTCATGAAACGAGCCGCGCGTTCGCTAGTTCGCCGAGGCGCGCGATTTGACGGGGAGGTGAAGTTTTTGGCCGATCCGGAGTTTTTTCGGATCGTCGATTTTGTTCAGCTTGAGAAGGTCTTCGTAGACGACTTTCTGTTTTTTCGAAATGGAGACGAGCGTGTCGCCCTTGGCCACGGTGTAGAGTGTGCCGGAATCCTTCACCTCGGCGGCGGGCGCCGGGGTGCCTGCGGCTGCGGCGGGCTTCTTCGCCGGTTCGGTGGCGGCTACGGGTGCCATGGGGGCCGCGCTCGGTTTGGGCCGGGCGGCGGGGGTTGCTGCGGCTGTGCTGGTCCCCTGGGCCGCCGCGGCGACGGAAGCGGCGCTGGAATTGGAGGCCGCGGCATCGGCGGCGGCTTTCTTGGCTTTGGCGGCAGTCTTTGCGTCGGTCTTTGCCTCGGCTTCCGCCGCCATGGCGGGGTGCCGGTTCGAGATGCGCTCGAACATGACGATGCCCGCTCCGGCTACGACGTGCAGAAGCAGCACCACGATCAGCGCGGTGCGGAAGCTGGTGGTTGGCTCCTCGTCTTCTTCAATGGAAGGGGTGCGGGCGGTGCGGCGCGCCACGGCGGCGCGAAGTTTCTGCCGCGAGGCGGAGGAGGGTCTGAGAGATCGTGATGGCAGGAGTCTCATACTTTATAAAGCGGGAGATTGAAAGGCTTGAACCAGGGCGCGGAATTGGTTGCCGCGGTCGGCGTAACTTTTGAACATGTCGAAGGACGACGTTCCGGGGGAGAAAAGGACGACGTCGCCGGGGCGGGACTGGGCGCGGGCCAGCGCGACGGCCTGGGCCAGGGTGGCGGCGCGGAAGCAGGGGACGCGGCGGGCCCAGAAGCCCTCGATGCGCCCGGCCATTTCGCCGATCAGGACGACGGCATGGGCTTTGGAGGCCACCAGCTCGGTGAGCGAATCGAACTCAAAACCTTTGTCCTTGCCGCCCGCGATCAAGACCACAGGGCGAGACTCGGAGATGAGCGCCTTTTCGAGCGCGTCCAGGTTGGTCGCTTTGGAGTCGTTGACGTAATCGACGCCTTCCACGGTGGCGATGGGTTCGCAGCGGTGCGGCAGGGCTTTGTAGGTGGCAAGCGCCCGGCCCATGGCTTCGAAGCCGAGGCCGCGCACCACGCCGACGGCGAGGGCCGCCATCAGGTTTTCCGCGTTATGGACGCCGCGAAGCTGGGTGTCCGCCATGCGCAGCACGGGCTGGCCGTGGTAGTGGATCGCGCCGTCGCGCAGGTCGAAGTCGCCGCCCTGGGTGTAGGCGCTGAAGGTGAGCTGGCGCGCTTTGAGCGGCGGGAGTTTGTCCTCCAGCTTGACGATGGCCCAGTCCTCTTCTGTTTGGTTTTCGAAAATGCGCACCTTTGCCTCGTAATACTCCTTCATACCGGAGTAGCGGTCGAGGTGGTCGGCCTGGAAGTTGAGCCAAACGGCGATGGAGGGCCGGAAGGTTTTGATGGTCTCCAACTGGAAGGAGCTGACTTCCAACGTCATCACGTCCAGCGCCTTGCCCTCGCGCACGCGAGCGGCGAAGGAGGGGCCGATGTTGCCCGCCGCCAGTGTTTTGATGCCGCAGGCATTGAGCATCAGTTCCACCAATTGCGTGGTGGTGGTTTTGCCGTTGGTGCCGGTGATGGCAATGACGGGGCAGGGGCAGATGGAATAGGAAAATTCCAGTTCGCCGATGATCGGAATGTTGCGCGCCGCGACGGCCTGGTAGAGCGGCATGAAGGGGAAAATGCCGGGGCTCAAGACGGCCAGGGAATAGGCCGTGGTGTCGGCAAGGGCTTCCGCGCCCAGCAGCGCGCGCGCTCCCTCTTTGCGCAGTTCATCGGCGGCGGCGCGCAGTTTTTCACTGTCGCCGCTGTCGAGCGCCGTTACGCACGCTCCTTCTTCAAGGAGCCGGCGCGCGGCGGCACCCCCGCTGGTTCCCAGGCCGAGAACTGCGATGGGTTGGGCTGCGTAAGGAGAATTCATTATCTAAGTTTCAGCGTGGCCAGGCCGAGGAAAGCGAACATGATGGCGATGATCCAGAAGCGGACGATCACCGTGTTCTCCTTCCAGCCCAGCAGTTCAAAATGGTGGTGGATGGGCGACATGCGGAAGATCCGCTTGCCGGTAAGTTTGAAGCTGGCGACTTGCAGAATGACCGAAAGCGCCTCGATCACGAAAATGCCGCCGACGACGAGCAGGAGCATTTCCTGCTTGGTGCAAATGGCCACGACGCCCAGCACGCCGCCGATGGCCAGCGACCCCGTGTCGCCCATAAACACGCGGGCGGGGTAGGCGTTGAACCAGAGGAAGCCCATGCCCGCGCCCACGAGCGCCATGCAGAGCACTGTCAGTTCGCCCGCTTGCGCGTAAAACGGGATGCCCAGGTAGGAGGCCACTTTGACGTTGCCCGCCGCGTAGGCCAGCAGCGCGTAGGCGAAGGCGGCGATGCAACTGCACCCGGTAGCCAGGCCGTCGAGGCCGTCGGTGAGGTTGACGGCATTGGAGGAGCCCACGACCACCAGCGCGAAAAAGAAAAACGTGGCCAGCCCGAGGTTGGCGATCAGCGCGTCGCGGTAGAACGGTACGAAAAGCTCGCGCGCCTGCACTTCCAGCGCGGGGTTGAGCAGGAAAAAGGCCGTCACCACCGCCGCGAGCGCGAATTGGCAGACCAGCTTGACGCGCCCGGGGAGACCGTCCGATTTTTTCTTGGTGACTTTGAGGTAATCGTCCAGGAACCCCACCAGCCCCAGCCAGAGCATGGAGCCCAGGGCCAGCCAGATGAACGAGTTGTCGGGCCGCGCCCAGAGCAACGTGGAAATCGTGACGGAGCCGAGGATCAAGACACCGCCCATGGTGGGCGTGCCCCGTTTGCCGCCGTGGAGTTCGGCCAGCTTGTGGACTTCCTCTTTGGTGCGGATGGGTTGGCCGATTTTCAGGCCGATGAGCTTGCGAATGACCCAGTTGCCGAAAAGCAGGCAAAGCAAAAACGAGGTCATGGCCGAGCCGATGGCGCGGAACGTGATGTAGCGAAAGACGTTTGTGCCGTCGATTTCTCTCAGCCAGGTATGGATGTAATAAAACACGGGTTGGTTAGTCTATGCTTCGGCTGGGGTGGGATGGAAGGCGGGATGCTCAAAAATGCGTTCCATTCTGGCGGAACGGCTGCCTTTCACGAGAACGAGGTCGCCGGGACGTACCGTTTCGGCCAGCACGGCGGCGGCGGCGGCGGGGTCCGGGAGGTGGCGCACGTTTGCGAGCCCGGCGGCTTGCGCGGCTTGCGCCAGGAGCCCGGCTTCCTCAGCGCCGACGGCCAGGAGCAGGTCCACTTTGGACGCGGCGGCTTCCGCGCCCACCGCGCGATGGCCGCTTTCAGATTGACTGCCGAGTTCGCCCATCCGACCCAGCACGGCGATGCGGCGGCCGGGCACCGGCAGCGTGGCCAGGGTGCGCAGAGCGGCGCGCATGGAATCCGGGTTGGCGTTGTAGGTGTCGTCGAGGAAATCAATGCCGCCCAGGCGCTTTTGTTCCAGGCGGCCATGGGTGAGGCGGCTTGCCGCCAGGCCGCGCGCCCCTTCTTCAAGGGAAATGCCGTAGCATGCCCCGGTGGCCAGCGCGAGAAGCGCGTTTTCGATCATGTGCAGGCCGGGTACGGGCAGGGCGACCTCGGCGGAGTCCGCTTTGCCGTGAACGCGAAAGCGGCTGCCGGTGAGGCCCGTTTCCAGCACCTCGGCGGAGAAATCGCCGCAGCCGATCCCGGCGGTGACGGCGTGGGCGCGGCTGCGGGCGGCTATGGCGGGGCTGAAATCGTCGTCGGCTTTGAGAATGAGGTAGCCGTTGGTGGGGAGCGTCTCGGCCAAATGGCCTTTTTCCTGGGCAATGCCTTCGCGGCTGCCCAAAAACTCGATGTGCGCGGTGCCGATGTTGGTGATGACGGCGGATTCGGCCTGGGCCATGGCGGCCAGCGGCGGAATTTCCCCCGGGTGGTTCATCCCCATTTCGACAATGCCAATTTCATCCGCGGCGGACGCTTCCAGCAGCGTGAGCGGCACGCCGATGTGGTTGTTGAAGTTGCCCTGGGTTTTGAGGACGCGAAAGTGGCTCGAAAAAACGGCGGCAAGAAAATCCTTGGTGCTGGTTTTGCCGCTGCTGCCGGTGAGCCCGATGACGCGCAGGGGCAGCGAGGCCCGGTAGTGGGTCGCGAGAGCTTGCAGGCCCGCGAGCGGATCGGCCACGCGGATCAAGCCAAAGCCGGGCGGAACTTCGCCGGTGAAGGCGGTCTCCACCATCGCGGCGGCGGCTCCCGCCTGCGCGGCGGCGGCTACGAAGCGGTGGCCGTCGAAGGCTTCGCCCTTGAGCGCGATGAAGAGATCACCCGGCTGGAGTTGCCGGGAATCGGTGCAGACCCGTGTGACGGTGCGCGCGGGGTCGCCCCCGGCGAGGGTTCCGTCGGACCATTGAGCAATGAGTTGGAGAGAAGTGGCGTCCACGGGTTTGAGTTTCGAATTAAGAACGGCGAAACGCAAAAGATTCGCTTCCGAAATAGGCGGCGGGGCGAATTTCTTCGAGCCGACGGGCAAACGGGGCCGTACAGGCCAGGCGGTAATGCAATCGGGCAAACCGGACGCCGCGCACCCGGCGGTTGAGCGCCTGGTGTTCGGGCCTGGGCTGGCCGTTCATGCACGTTGGAGTTTCGGGGGTCATAGGGGTTATCTAGAATTCAATATCCACGGGTTTGGCCTCGATGGCCTGGCGGGCCACGGCGAGGTCGTCGAAGGGGATGGTGTGGTCGGCAAATTCCTGGGTGGTTTCGTGGCCTTTGCCCGCGAGGAGCACGATGTCGCCCGGTTCGGCGAGGGAGATGGCGCGGAAGATCGCCTCTTTGCGGTCCTCGATGAGCTCATGGTTTTTACCCCGGAACCCGGCGGCGACTTCCTTGAGGATGTCGGCGGGGTTTTCCTTGCGGGGATTGTCCGAGGTGGCTATTGACCAGTCGGCCCCGCGCTCCACGGCGGCAGCCATCAGCGGGCGCTTGGCGGTGTCGCGATTGCCGCCGCAGCCAAAGACCACGATGAGCCGGTGAGGATTGAGTTCGCGCAGCGTGCGCATCACGTTGGTCAAAGCGTCGTCGGTGTGGGCGTAATCCACGAACACGCGGAACTTGCGCTTCACCGGTACCGGCTGGAGCCGGCCCGGGACGCTCGGGGCGTCGGCCAAGGCGCGGATGGCGGTGCGCAGGTCCACGCCCATGGAGGCTGCTCCGGCCAGCGCGGCCAGGGAGTTGTAGACGTTGAACGAACCGATCAAGGGCAACCGCACGAGGTAGGTTTTGCCCTGGGCGTCGAGTTGGTATTGCGTGCCGTTCACGTCGCTTTTCACGGCCCCGGCCTTGAAGTCGGCGCGGGCGTTCATGCCGTAGGTGATGACGGGGAGCTTCGGGTATTCCTTGCCGAGCCGCTGGATGAGCCGCTGGCCCCAGCGATCGTCCAGGTTGATGACGGCTTTGCCCGCCTTGCGCTTCTGCTCGGCGAGCCCGGCGAAAAGTTTCCACTTGGCCTCGAAGTAGGCCTCCATGGTTTTGTGGTAGTCGAGGTGATCCTGCGTGAGGTTCGTGAAAATGGCGGTGTCGAACTCCACGCCGCGCGTGCGCCCCAGTTCCAGCGCGTGGGAGGAGACTTCCATGGCCACGGCGCGGCAACCGGCGGAGCGGATTTGGAAAAGAAGCTCCTGCAAATCGAGCGATTCCGGCGTGGTGCGCGGCGCGGGCAGGATGCGGTCGCCGATTTCGTAGCGGATGGTGCCGATCAACCCGGCGCGCTGTTGCACGGCGTCGCAGGCGTGCTTGAGGAGGAAGGCGGTGGTGGTTTTGCCGTTGGTGCCGGTGATGCCCGCGACTTTGAGGGCCTGCGACGGGCGCTCGTAAAACTCGGCGGCGAGATCGGCCAGCGCCTGGCGCGCATTGGGCACCACGATCAAGGTCGCCTTGGGTTGCGCCTGTTCGTGCTCGGTGACGATGGCCACGGCTCCCTTTTCGATCGCGGCGTCGATGTACGCGTTGCCGTCCACCTTGGTGCCGGGGATGGCGACAAAGAGGCTGTTTTTCTGGACCCGGCGGGAATCGTATTCAATGGACGCGATTTCCCGGTCGGCGGAGCCGACGACGAGCACGGCGGGGATTTTGGTGAGAAGAGCTTTCAGTTGCATGGTTTGATTAGTGCCCCGAATTGGCAAGTTTGGTTTCCGGCTGCGGCGTGACCGGCATGTCCGGCGGGATGTTCATGTAGCGGGCGACTTGTTCGCCAATGCGGGAGAAAGAGGGACCGGCGACGGTGCCGCCGTAAGCGGCGCTTTCGGGCGCCTTGGGATAGCAGGCGGTGACGAGGCAGACAACCTGCGGGTTTTCCGCCGGGAAAAAGCCGACAAACGAAGTGGTGAAGCGGTCCTCGTAGTAGCCCCCGCCGTTCGGCTTGGCGATGTTGGCGGTGCCGGTTTTACCACCGGAGGAATAGCCGGGAATGGTGGCGGCGAACGCGGTGCCGTGTTTGCTTACCACTTCTTTAAGCGCGCTGCGCAGCTTCGCGGCGGCGTCTTCGCTCACCACGCGCCGCAGCGGCATGGGGTGGAAATCGACGATGTTCTGGCCGTCCTGGTCCACCACGGAATCGACGATTTGCGGCATCATGAGTTGCCCGCCGTTGGCGATGGCGCTCATGGCGGTAATCATTTGGATGGGCGTGACGCAGACGCCCTGGCCCATGGGCATGCGGGTGATGGTCAGCACGTTCCACCCGGCGCTTTTGGGGGAGTGGACGATGCCGGGCACTTCGCCGGGCAGGTTGATGCCGGTGCGCTCGCCGAAGCCGAAGGCCCGCACGTATTCGTAGAAACGCTGCTCGCCCAGCTTGAGCGCCAGCTTGGCCGCGCCGATGTTGCTCGATTTGACCACGCAGTTAAAGACCGTCATGTCGGGGTGGTCGCCGTGGCCGTGGTCGCGCAGCACTTTGCCGCCGTACATCATATGGCCCCCTTCGATGCCGATGGTGGTGTCGAGGCTCACGAGCTTGTCGTTCAAGGCCGCCGAGAAGGGGACGATTTTAAAGACCGAGCCGGGCTCCACCACGTTGATGACGGCGCAGTTCTTCATGGCCTCGGGCTTAGGCTCGGCGGGCTTGCCTTTTTTATCGAAGCCGCCGCGGCTCAGGTCGTTCGGGTCGAAGTTGGGCCGGTTCGCCATGGACAGGATGCGCCCGGTTTTCGGGTCCATCAAGATGGCGGTGCAAAATTCCGGGCGGTATTGCTTGTAGAGGCCGTCCAATTCCGTTTCGACGATATGCTGGATTCGCATATCCACGGTGAGCCGGACGTTGTAGCCGTCGCGGGCGCCGCGTTCCTGGCCGCGGTAGGGAACGATTTCCTTGCCGGTGCGGTCGCGCTCGATGTAGCGGAAGCCGTCGTAGCCGCGCAGGTATTTGTCCATGGAGCGTTCGATGCCCTCCACGCCCATGCGCTCGGTTTCGTCGATGCCGCCGTTTTCAATGCGCTTTTGCCCCATGAAGCCGAGCACGTGGCAGAGCACGGAGTTGTTGGGGTAGACCCGGCGGGTGTCCGGCTCAAAAAAAAGCCCGCGCACGGGCTTTCCGGTGCGGGTGCGGAAATCGGCGAAGCGGCGCTGGAGATCGGCGGCGTCGTTTTCGGAAATGCCTTTCTTCAAGATCACGTATTTGCGGCTGCTCCCGAGCTTTTTGGCCAGCGTGGGCTTGTCCATTTTGAGCGGCTCGGCCAGGAGGTCGACCAACTCCTGCGGCTCCAGCTTGGACGGCGCGAAGAGGCTGGGGTCGGCCACGAGGGTGTTCAGCGGCTCGTTGTTGGCCAGAAGCTCGCCGTTGATGTCGCGGATTTCCCCGCGGCCCGCGATGATCGGCAGCTTTAGGACGTGTTTTTCGGCGGCGAGCCGCTCGTATTTGTCGTGCTGGTTCACCTGGAGGTAGACCAGCCGGGCGGAAAAGCCGGTAAAACAGCACACCAAGCCAAAGCAGGCAAAAATTGCGCGTACTCTGGCGGTGCGGTTCACGGGCGGGCGCCTCCTTCGTTGGATACGGCGCGGATGTCGCCGACCACGCCAGCCACGTTGCGGTTGGCGCCGGGGAAGTTGACGTGCACGATGCTGGCGGGGGCGATGCGGATCATCTTGATGGTCCCGTCGTTGAAGCACTTCTGGAGCGCGGAATAGGTGGTCAACTGCGCGATGCGGTTTTTGAGGCTGTCGTTTTTCCGGCTCAGATCGGCCAGTTCACGCTCCATTTTGCTGATGCTCTCCCCACGGTGGACGATCTGGTTTTTGTAATAAACGCGCGTCAAGCCCCCCAGGATCGCGATGGCGGCGACGAGCAGCCACGGCGAGAAGGCGGCGACGGGAACGGTGTTGTCAAGACGGCGGCGGCGGTTAGCGGACATGGGCGGTTTTTTCGACGACGCGAAGTTTGGCGCTGCGGGAGCGCGGGTTGAGGGAGGCCTCTTCTTCGGCGGCCACGGCGGGCTTGCCGGTAAGAAGGCGGAATTGAAAGTCGGGGTTCGGGCGCGGCGCGGGCCACTCGGGGCGGTCGAGCCAGGGAGTGGAGCGGCTGCGGAAGAAGTTTTTGACGATGCGATCTTCCAGCGAGTGGAACGTGATGACGCCGAAGCGCCCGCCGGGGTTGAGCCGGGTGGAGATGGCGGCCAGCGCGGTTTCGAGCACTTCCAACTCGCGGTTGACGGCGATGCGCAGCGCCTGGAAAACGCGGGTGGCCGGGTGGGCGTGGCCCCGGCGCGGGTTCACCTTTTCCACGCAGCGGACCAGGTCGAGCGTGGTGACGAACGAGGCTGCCGCCCGCTCGTGGACGATCTGCCGGGCGATGCGCCGCGCGTTGTTTTCCTCGCCGTATTCGTGGAAAATGCGAATCAAGTCTTCTTCGGCGGCGGTGTTGACCAGGTCGGCGGCGGTGAGCGGCATTTCCGGGTTCATCCGCATGTCCAGCGGCCCCTCGGCCTGGAAGCTGAAACCGCGCTCCGGGGTGTCGATTTGCCAGGAGGAGACGCCGATGTCGAGCAGCGCGCCGTCCACGCCGGAGACGCCCAGTTGGTCAAGCACGGCGGTGGCCGCCTCGAAGTTGGCGCGCACGGCGGTGAAGCGGTCCCCAAAACGGGCCAGCCGCCGTCCGGCGAAGGCGAGCGCCTGCGGGTCCTGGTCGATGCCGATGACGTTGGCCCCGGCTTCCAGAAAGGCTTCCGTGTGGCCGCCGCCGCCCAGGGTGCCGTCCAGGAAGAGCTTCCCGGGCGCGGGCGCGAGCAGGTCAAGTGTTTGGGAAAGGAGTACGGGAAGGTGGTAACGCTCCATGGGAGCGCCCTGGCCGGAATCGGACTGGGGGTGTTCGAATTTCAAAGCATTCCTCCGCCGCAACCCGGGGGCTGCGGCTTCCATCAACTCGGCTATGGGGGCGATCATAGGCCAAACCGGTTGGACAGAACTTGATTGCCCTCTTCCTCGGCGGTCTGCTGGGCAGCCCACCGTTCACTATTCCAAATCTGAAATTGCCCCATGACGCCCACGAGCACGACCTCGCCCTGGAGCGCCGCTTTCGCGCAAAACTCGGGCGGCAGCACCATGCGGCCTTGTTTGTCGGCGCTGCAAAGCTGCGCGCCGGAGGAGACTTTGCGAATCCACTGGTCCCGCTGTACGGGGGAGACATCCGTGAGCGCCCGCAGTTCGGCGATGATTTTCTCCAGTTCCTCTTCGGTCAGGATGGAGACGTAGTTGCCCGCGGAGTCCAGCCGGGCGTAGAGATCGCCTTCCGCAATGGCGCGCCAACCCGCCGGAATGGTGATCCGATTCTTCGAATCCACCCCATGCCGGTAGAGTCCGGTGAATTTTTTGATATGTTGGGCGTCGGGCATCTGCGGAATTGTGTGGGATTTTATGCCACTTTCCTCCAATTTCAACCACCATCTTCCATATGAAAACAATTTTTAGAGTGCTGGCTTACCTGAAGCGGTACCCCCTTTTGGCCCTGGGGACGCTCGGTTGCGCCATTTTGATGACCCTGATGGTCATTGTGTTCCCCAAAGTGAGCCAATGGGCCGTGGATGACGTGGCCCATGGCCGGGGGGACCGCCTGTTGCCGCTGACGGGCCTGGCGCTGGGGGCGTTTTTGGTCCAGGGGGTGGCCAACTTGATGCGCATCCGGCTCAACAATGCCTTTGAGCAGAAGGTTATTTTCGACCTCCGCAGCGATCTTTACGGGCATATCCAGCGGCTGCCGGTGGGGTGGTTCGACAACCGCTCCACGGGGGACATTATGACGCGGCTCCTGGAGGACGTGACCAGCATGGAGCGGGTGTTGATCGACGGCATTGAGCAGGGGTTGGTGGCGCTGCTGCAAATCGGCATCGTGGCGGCGATGTGCTTTTACTACAACACCCGGCTGGCCTGGCTGGCGCTGGCTCCCTTGCCGCTGCTCGTCGTCGGGGCGCTCTGGTTTACCCTAACGGGCCATCGGCGCTACCAGGCGCAGCGGAAGGCTTCCAGCGCCATGAACTCGCTTCTGCACGACAACCTGGCGGGCATCCGGCAGATCAAAACCTACGTGCGCGAGCCGGAGGAGCACGCCCGCTTCAACGGTGTCAGCGGCCAGCTTCAACGCTCCACGCTGGATGTGATGAAGGCGTGGTCGTTTTACGCCCCGTCGATGGACTTTTTTTCCTCCTGCGGCATGGCGCTTGTCATCGGCTTCGGCGGCTGGGCCGTGCTGCATGGGTCGCTCAAGATGGGGGACCTGGTGGCGTTCCTCATTTTAACGCAGTTTCTCTATGAGCCGATCCGGCGGTTGCACTATTTGAACCAGCTTTTGCAATCGGGCCGGGCGGCGGCGGAACGCGTTTTCGAGATTCTCGACACCCCCGTGGAGGCCAACGCCGCCGGGAGTGACCGCCCGCCCGAGGAGATCGAGGCGCGGGAGGTCATTGAAGCGCCTGCCCGCAGGCTTTGCGGCGATGTGCAGTTCCAGAGCGTCTGTTTTGCCTACGACGAGGAAATTCCCGTGCTTCACAACATCAACCTGCACGCCCGGCCCGGCGAGACGGTGGCGCTGGTGGGGGCCACGGGCGCGGGCAAGTCGACGCTGGTTAACTTGATTACGCGCTTTTACGAGTTCGATAGCGGGGAGATCCTGCTGGACGGCGAGCCGTTGCGGGAGATCCCGAAGGACACGTTGCGCGAGGCGGTGGGGTTTGTGACGCAGGAGAGTTTTCTTTTTAACGGCACCGTGCGCGACAATTTGCGGCTGGCCAACCCGGAGGCGTCCGATGCCGAGATGCTGCACGTGCTGGAGGCGGCCAACGCCCGGGCGTTCATCGACCGCATGCCGGAGGGGCTTTCCACAGTGGTGGGCGAGCGGGGCGTGAAGCTGAGCGTGGGGGAGAAGCAGCGGGTTTCCATCGCCCGGGCGCTGTTGAAAGACCCGCCCATTCTGATCCTCGACGAGGCGACCGCCAGCGTGGATACGGAGACGGAGCGGTTGATCCAGCAGGCGCTTGACCGGCTCATGGAGCACCGCACCAGCTTTGTGATCGCGCACCGGCTTTCCACCGTGCGCCACGCAGACCAGATTTTGGTGATGGAGCGCGGGCGCATTGTGGAACGCGGCACGCACGAGGAGTTGCTAACCCAGGGCGGCATTTACGCCAAGCTTTGCCGCAACAGCTTTTTGGGGGTGAAATAGAAGGGTTTTTAAATCAGGATTAGGAAGCCGCTTTGCCCGCGTATTCCGAAGGCGGGCAGCCCAGGTGGCGCTTGAAGACTTTCGAAAAATGGAAGGCGTCGGCGAAGCCCAGCGCAAACGCGGCGTCCTGCACCCGCGCCCCGGCGGCGATGAGCCGCGCGGCTTCGCGCACTTTGTAGGCGGCAAAAGCGCGCGCGGGCGAGGTGCCGAGCGTGGCGCGGCATTGCGTGTCCAGCGAGCGTTCGCTCATTCCCAGTTCCCGCGCGATGGCGCTCATGGCGGGCCGCTCGCGGAGCTTGGAGGCAAACGCGTCGAAGAGGCGGCGGCGGAAGGCGGTTTCATGGAGACCGTGGAGAAAGGGGGGCGCGAGCAACGGCTCGTCCAACTGCTCGGCCAGCAACCAGAAGAACGCTTCCACCAGCGCCTCGACGGAAAGCGACGGGTGCCGCCGGGTTTTGCCTTCGCGCAGGATTAAAGAGCATAGCCCGCCGAGGCCGCCGCGCCGCAGAGGAATGATGCGCGCCGAGAGCGGAGCTTCCCGGGCGAATACTCCGTGTTCCCAAGGGCTCCCCGAGAAATCGTGGAGCGAAAAGAGGAACGAGGCGAAGCGGGTTCCCGGTTGGTAAAAATCTTCGTGCAAATCCCCCTCCTGCACGAAAAGGAGCCGCCCGGGACGCACGGAAAACGGTTCGCCATTGAGGGCGCAGCGGTAGGCGCCTTTCAACGGGACGATGAGTTCATAGAAATCGTGCCGGTGCAGGCTGTAGTGGTAGTCCCGTTTCACGTCCAGCCAATGCAGCGTGACGGCGCGCAGTTGCAGGGGGCGCGCATCGTTTTGGCCGCCCAGACGGGTGGGGAATGACTTGCGGGCAAACGGAGCCGTCATGAGGGCACAGCATGGAGCGGCCCAGCGTCGCGCGCGAGCCTATTCGGCGAGGAAATGTTCCCCGTCGAACAAGCCGTCGAGCGCGGCGATTTTCGGCAGCCAATCGCGCCGGTATTTGCCGTAGTCGAAGGGCGGCTTGCCATAAAGATAATGCCCCGCGCCTTTGCGGCCGCCTTCCTCCCACGTGAAGAGTAACAGGCGCTGCGCCGTGCCGGGCTGGGTGATGAACCCGCAGTGGTTCCGCGCGTTGGACTCGGCGGCGAAGTCGGTTTCGAGCAGCGTCTCGCAAGAATCGGCATCCCAAACGCGCAGATGGCCCCGGCGTTCGGTGAGCGAATCGTTGACGGCGGAAACTTCCAGGCGTGCGCCGTTGGCGGCGTCCGGTTCATGCACGACCACGGTGAACGGCCCGTGGGCCCGCTTGACGAACCAATAGGCGAGCTTCTTTTGGAAGTAGTAATCGACAATGGCGTCGGACATCTGCGGCCAGCCATCCATGATGTTCCACCACAGGATGCCCGTGGTCGCGCCTTTGCGCTGGCGGAAAAGTTCGATGAAAAATTTCACGGCCTCGGCCTGCACGATTTGCGAGGCGGCGGCGAAGTGCTCCAGCCCGTCGGGGATTTCGCCGAACACCTCGCGGATTTGCGTGAGCATGAGCTGCACGCGCTCGCTTAAGCGGTACTCCGGCACGGAGTCGCTCGAATGCAGCCGCCACTCGTCGTTTTCCAGGCAGAGCCAGAGTTTTTCAGGCGAGATGAAGCGGCGGATGGAGGCCGGGTGGGGGCAGCCATGGTAGCCGATCTCGGAGGCGAAAATCGCGGTGTTGCGGAGGTAAAAGGGAGATTTGTAGTAATCGCGCGGTCCCCAGAGATGCTGCTCTGGGATGGCGTAATCCGGGGCGGCATGGGTGAGCGCGGCGGAGGCGATGCAAGGGGAACTGGGCATGTAGGCGCGGGCCGGGTCGCACCGGCGCACCACATCGGGGAGCACTTCGCGCGTGAGGCGGTTGCGGGCAGGGTCGATGCGGTGCTTGCCCCAGCAGGCGTAGAGCTGGTCGATTTCGTTGTCGCCGGACCAGAGCGCGATGGCGGGGTGCTGCCGCAGGCGTTTTACGACGCATTCGGCTTCATCTCGAATCATCTCCAGAAATACTGGGTCTTGAGGGTAGGCCGAGCAGGCCATGGCGAAATCCTGCCATACCATAATGCCCTCGCGGTCGCAGAAGTCGAAGAAACTATCCGGCTCATAGACATTGCCGCCCCAGCAGCGGAGCATGTTGCAATCCATGTCGCGGAAGAGGTCGAGGATGCGCGGAATGCGTTCCGCGTCCCGGCTGTGGAAGGCGTCCGCGGGCACCCAGTTGCTGCCGCGGCAGAAGATGGGCACGCCGTTGACGATGAAGGAAAACCGGCCCGGCTGCTGCGGCGAGTGGAGGTCCGTGCGGTCGAGCTGGATCGTGCGGATGCCGAGATTGAAGCGGCGCTCGGAAACCATACGGCCCGAGTGGGAGAGCGTGGCTGTTACTTCGTAAAGATTTGCTTCGCCGTAGCCGCGCGGCCACCACAGGCGGGGCGCGGGGACTTCGATTTCAAACCCGGCGTGGGTGAAGAAAACGGGCAGTTCTTTTTCGAATGTGGACTTCCCGCAGCGGCCCGCTACGCGCAGGGTGAAGTCTCGCAACGGCAGGTCCGTGCGGAAGGTCGCCGTGCAGTAGAGTTTGGCGTGGTCCGCCGTGGCAGCCACGGTATCGATGAACACCTCGGCGAGTTCCGTGGCCCGGCGCTCTTCCAGGCGCACCGGCCGCCAGATGCCCGCCGATACGGCCCGCGGCATGATGTCCCAGCCATAGGCGTGCGGCGGTTTCCTGGCCCAGAGGCTTTCGTAATGAGAAAGCTGAGCCTCGGTTTCGGCCCCCAAGGGGAGGTCTTTGACGGCGTTGATGGGGGAGGCGATGCGGACCACGAGGCGGTTCGGCTGGCCCGGGGCGGCGAGCGCCTGCCCGATGCCGAAGCGGTGCGGAATGAGCGCGTTGGCGCTGCGGCCCACTTCGGTGCCGTTGACCCATACGGTGGCGAAGCAGTCGAGCCCCTCGAACACCAGGTCGGTGCCGCTTTCGCCGGTCCACTCCGGCGTGGGGAACTCGCGGGAATACCACCACTGGAAACCTTCCAGCCGCCGCAGTTCCAGCAGATTCATTCCGTAAAAGGGATCGGCGGAAAGCTTGCCTTCGCGGGAAAGATCGAGCTCCACATTGCCCGGCACGCGCGCAGGGACATGCTCGCAGCCGTGCCCGCAAAGCTCCCCGGGTGTTTGGGGCAGTTTCCCGGTTTCGTCGAAATAGGCCAGTTCCCAAGCCCCGCCAAGATCAAGCGTTCTTGTCATGGGGCGAATGTAGGGAAACCGGGCGGGCCAGTCCATGGGCCAACCCGCAAAAGCATGTCGATTTCCGCAAAAGCAGTGATCCATGCTTAACACGGGTTCGGGGCATCCAAGTCCCGCACTGAGGATTCGGTGCCCCCCGGGGGGCCTTGTTAGATTGACACGCTTTCAATATCGTTTTAACAAATGGGCTGGTTTCCCCCTCCCCGCCTATGCTGATGTATTTTACCCGAGGAATTCGAAGGTTCGAAAGGGCCCCCTCGGATGTGACCAATCGCCATAATTGGGAATTTTTTATCATCACATCGGGTTACGTGGCGCCTTATTATGGCGACGGCATTCCATCGCCCCCCCGGGTGACCCGGACCTTGTGGCTCATTCCTCCGCAGAAACGCTATTCATGGTATGGCAGGGGAGCGAATGGCAACCGGATCGTATTTCACTTCTCGTCAGTCGACGAAAGCATCCAGTTATTGTTAAGAGACCGCGACTATTTATCCATTCCCCTTGGCAAAGGCGATCTTAGCCGGATTCAAAGAATCGCGGATGAGGTCCAGCCTTACTACCAATCGTTGAGTCTCTTAAGTCCCCTCTATTTCACCAAGGCACAAGTTGAGCTGTCACTGCTGGTCGCGGAGAAATACGTCCATTGCGATCAGGCCGTCACTAGTCTCAACACAAAAAACCAAATGCTGGCGCAGCGAGCCATCGCTTTTTTTGAAAGCCAGTTGCCGCGCCGCCCTCTTGTGGAGGAAGTGGCCGCCACCGTCAATATTTCCACCACTCAACTGCGGCGCATCTTTTTGGAGACTTTCCACGAACCTCCAAAGCACCTCTTTTTGCTTGCCCAGCTTGAATACGCAAAAAATCTGGCGGCTGGCAGCGATATGCTCATCAACGAAGTTGCCGTGAGAAGCGGCTTCAATGGCGCCCCAGACTTCTGCCGCGCCTTTCGCAAATATAACCACACCACCTTCCATCAATGGCGAATGCAGGTGGCGGCGATCAAATGCAGTCCCCAGTTGAGAAGCAAGATTCCGGCGCCACAATCTCAGTCGGAATAGGCTGGTCCAACGGCCCGGCGCGCGATATTTCGGAAGTCTTGGCGCACCGCTGCGCAGGCCATGGTGCGTGTCGCAATTTGGTAATTTTCTGATCGAATGCCATCATTGCGGAAGCGGGGCGCCCATTGATAATGGGCAGCATGAGAACACCCCCAACGCTGCGGAACAGCCGTCGTTAAAATTAGGATAACTGTATGGATTCCCTATACAGAATCATCCCTGGCGTCAGAAACCGTTCATCCAATCCTGAAGTATGAAAAACTCCCCTTTTCTTCAAATCCCCCTTCTTCTCTTGTTTCTCTTCTCGGCATTGCGGGAAGGTGACGCGTCCACATACACTTGGAATTTAAACACTTCCACTGCTAGCGCCTGGAACTCCACTTCGAATTGGGCCACATCCGCCTCGGACTATCCCAACGCCGCTGGGGCCATTGTTTATTTGACTAACAATATTACCACCAACAACACCATTAATGTAAACAGCGCCATAATGCTGGGTATGCTTAATATGGGCGATACCTCCAATACATTTACGGTGGCGCCTGGGACCGCGGGCGTTCTCACTTTCGACAATAACGGAGCCGGCGCGCAAATCAATGAAGTGGCCAGCAAAGGGGATACTATTAGCTCCAATATTACCCTGGCCGATAATTTGGCGATCTCGAGCGTTTCCTCGAACATCTTCACCCTGTCGGGCACGATTGCCAGCACTGGCGCCGCAAGGACGCTGACCATCAATGCCAATGGCACGGGCAGCATCATGTTCACAACGACCGGCCTTCTGAACCTTACGGGCACCATTGTGAATTCCGGCGCGGGAACGGGGGCGGTGTCCATCGCGGGGAATATCGGCTCAAACGTTCAGACGGTGGTTCAAAATAGCGCCTCTTCTTCACTCACGATGACTGGCACCAATAGCTTCCAAAATCTGGTCATCACGGCGGGCACGGTTTTTGTCCGGGTAAGCGGAACCGCCACAGGCACGGGGGCGATTACGCTTGGTGCTTCGTCGGGTTCAGCCGATGCTTCGTTACTGGCAAGCAGTGTAAGTATTTCAAACGCAATCAATGTCATCGCAGGCGGGAATGGAACCCTCACTATTGGTAACTATACCAGCGGGTCTCCGAATTATAGAGGCGCGATCACGCTTGCCAACAATCTCACGATAAGCGCCAGCCAGGCCGGGGGCCTTCTTATTTTAGGAAATATTTCGGGCACCGGGAACATTACGCTCTCAAATAATATCACCAGCACCGCCAAGACCCTGAGCATCACCGACTATCTCAATTCCAATGGCTCGATTACCCTCATTGGTTCCGGCGTGGGGGCGACGATTCTGGGCGGGACCATCGGAAGCAACGTGACATCCATCACGCAGAACAGCATCACCTCGGCGTTGTACATCTCCGCGACCAATAATTCAGGGGCGCTGACGGTTTCTTCCGGCGGCGCCGTGACGATTGGCGGAAGCAATGCCGGCGGCACTACGACAGGGAATTTAGGCAGTGGACTCGTTACAAACGATGGCATCCTGGCCTTCAATCGGTCCAATAACTATACCTACAGCGGGAAAATCGCAGGCTCCGGTACCGTCGAGGTGATAGGAAGCGGAACGGTGGCCCTCTCGGGTTCGCATAGCTATACAGGAGCAACGATGGTTTCAAGCGGCGAGCTGGATATCAACGGGGCGCTTGCTGCGGAGAGCGCGGTTACGGTTTCACCGGGAGCCACGCTTGGGGGCAGCGGCACGGTGGGTGGAACGGTCACCGGCATTGATGCGACCATCAATGGTTCGGGCTTGGTCACCGGTGCCATCAACCTCTCGGGGTCCAGCACATTGAGCGGCAACACCACTTCCACCGGCGCGCTCACGATTGGCTCGGGCACGAGCTATCTCACGGCCGGGAGCCGTGCTGCGGCTATCGCGGTCAACGTCCAGGGAACCCTGGCCAACCGGGGCGGAACGCTCTCCGGTTCGACGACCGTCAGCGGTGTGCTTAGTGGCAATGGCAACGTCAACGGCTCGTTGACCATCAGCAGCGGGGGGAAGCTGTCGGCCTCCAGCAGCAGCGACGTTACAGCGGTGGTAGGCAAGCTCACCATCGAAAACGGAGCGCAGGTTTCGGCGATCATTGATGGTACCTCAGCCGGTGGTTACAGCACGATCGTGGTGAGCGGCGAAAGCGCCGGAGTTGAGATCGGCGCCAATACCACGCTGGTAGTCACGCTGAATGTTAGCCTGGATGGCAGCGCCATTACGCTCATCGACAATGAGACCAGCTTGGCGATTGACGGTGCGTTTACCTACGTGACGCTTAATGGCAACACTTACACGGTGGATGGCAACGGCACCTTCACTGATCAGGCGGGCACGGAATACGTGCTAAACTATACGGCTTCCACGAGTGGCGATTCTGTCAACAATGACTTGACGCTCGCGGTCGTTCCCGAGCCGTGCACCTGGGCCCTGTGGTTGGGCGGCGTCGGAATGCTCGCCCTGGGGCGGAAATTGCGCCAGAGTTCCCGGGCTTGATGCGTTCCGGGGCCGCATGAAATCAAATGAATGCTTCTTCTTCACCTCTGGTCGTACTGACTTTTGACGACGCCGTCAGCAACCATGCCACTTTTGTGGCCCCGTTGCTGCGGCGTTACGGATTTGGCGCCACTTTCTATGTGTGTGAATTTGCGGGGGAGGGAACGGATCTCTTCGAAACGGACAAGCGGCAATACATGACGTGGGAACAAATCCGGACGCTCGACCGGATGGGTTTCGAGGTTGGCAATCATACGGGCCACCATCGCGTTTTAAAGGAGCTGAGTGAAACGGAGACGTTGACGGAGATCGAGTGGATCGAGAAGCGTTGCGCCGAATATGATATTCCAACCCCCACGACGTTCTCTTACCCTGTGGGAATCGAAGATCCGCGCGCGCTGCCCATTTTAATGGAGAAAGGCTATCGCTGGGGACGTCTTTGCGGCGACCGTGCCTATGTCCCCGGTTCCGATCATCCGTTGTTGGTTCCGAGCTTCGTTATTAGAGGCAATGACTTGGCCCCTTTCTGCGCGGCCCTCCGGCAGGCCGCCGATGACAAGGTTGTTGTTTTCACTTTTCACGGCGTTCCGGACTACAATCACCCCTGGGTTGACACGCCTCCGGAGGTGTTCGAACGCTATTTGGAAATTTTGGCGGAGAAGAATTGCCGAGTCATAGCCCTGCGCGATCTTCCGGCCCCCGGGGCTAATCGAGCCTAAAAAGAAAGATTGAGTTCTTTGCCGAACGCCTTCACGTGAACGATAGGGCCCCCAAACTCTGATTGGATCACGGGGCTGTCGAAACTCAGCGGCGCTTCATAGTGGATGCGGCTTCCCTGAATTTGCGGGGGCTGCTTGTAATCGCAAAAGAGTGTGAGCGTCGTTTTGTAGTGGCGACTGGTATAGTCGAGCCGATGGGCCTCCCACCTCAGCGGATTGTTCGTGATCTCTTTTTGGAACGCGAGGAAGTCGGGATACGCCGCTTTGGGAACCACTTCGATGACGATGGGCGAAAATTCCTTCGCGGGTGAGAGCCAGTCCCCTGTGCCGGGGATGAACTTATTCTTTTCCCTCCAGTAATCCGGGGCGTCCGGTTCCCATGCCCACGCTCCGTCCACCACCTTCACGCAAGCATAGGCTTCGGGGGCTTCGACAAAGATCCAACCGTCCTTTTCCGTCCGGGCCAGTTCTTTGGAGAACCAAACCCGGCTGGTTTTGGCATTGCTTTCAGCCAACCGTTGCACCAAAAGCACTCCGCGGTCCTGCACCGCCCATTGCGCGTTATAAATGCTTCCTTTGTCAGGAACCTTCGGCTGCACGAAAATTCGGGAGGCGCTGGTGCCGCTAAAAAGAACGCCATCCCAGCGGTTTTGGCTGCTGATGCCCGTCCAGGCGTTTTTGGGCAGGGCGGGCGTCATGGTGGCGCCGAGAATGAAGCTGGGTGTCGCGTAGGTTCTTCGCAAAATCGAGTGACAGGCCGGGTCCAGCGCGGTGACGGCGTTTTTAAAGCTAAGGGGATAGGCGGCATCCTCGACGTAATTGACGGCGGCTGCGGATGGACCCGCCAACCCGGGCTGGCGGGAGGTGATTTGATAGTCTCCAAGATCCCGGCGATGATGCGCGATCTCCTGAACCAGCGGCGGCGGAGTGTAGGAGGACGTGGCCGCGCACCACATGGCGGGGTGGCGTGAATTGGAGGGTCCAAGGCCGAAGTGATACCAGCCCTGCTCCGGACCCGCGCCGCTTTTGGTGGAGATGGCGCCGGAATAGCTGCGATGCCGGCTGCCGCCCCTGACGCCGTCGATTTGTTCCAGCGCCCACTGCGCCCAGCATAGATCGAGGAAATTTCGCGATAGCCTCCGCAGTTCAGGGTCATCGGCGAAATCAACGAAGTTATAGAATCCGCTGACCGAATATTTCGCATAAATCGGCGAAGCGCATTCGACAAACATGCCGCGCGTCGCGCGATTGCGAATCCATCGCTTGAAATAGTCATCGAAGCCTTTCTTGAGTTGCGGAACCGTCGAGCCATCGGCAAACGCGCGGCCTGCATAGGCCGGGTCTGAAGCGAACAGGTTCAAGGCGCCCCATAGGCTGAACCACATTTGCAGGTGGTGGTTCTCGCTTCCCCACACAGACCAATCTCTGGAGGGATCCACCAGCACCGCGCGCGCTCTTGGCTCCACCCAGCTCCAAAGGGCCGCTTTGGCTGCTTTCTCGGCTTCGGGGCTCATTCGCCCCGCCCTAAACACACCGGCCTGGCCGAAGAGAAAGAGGACGCGTTCCAGCTCGAATGCCTGCCAGTGGAATCCGTCTTCCACAACGCAAGACTCTGCCAATTGGACCGTGGTTTTTTGCAACTCGAAGATGGCTTGATCGCCGCGCTCCGAATCATTTTCCCAATAGGAAGCGAGGGCCGTTCCCACCAAGTTCCACGTGCCGGAAGGGGGGTAGGGGCTCTTATACAACGATGCGAGCATTTCCTCCCGCCGTTGCCCTTGTTCTCCGCCCGCGGGAGTGAACGAGAACTTGGACGAGGGAGTTTCCACGGCTTGCGCAGGAGCGTTTTGTGAGGGCGCGGAAATTTTCTGCGGCGTGTCTCCATTCGCGGCACCATTTGTGGCACAGGGGGTGAATGGGAGCATCGAGAGCAGGCACAGCCGTTTAAATAGGGTCCGGCGGTTCTGCGCATTTCGGAGGGGGGTCATCATGGAGTTTTTAGGCGGATGGGAAAACGTCACGTTTGAATGGAAGCTTACGGACGGGGGTTGCTTTTGAAATCGAGATCAAGCGCATTCGCCCCTTTGGCGATTCGGAATTGGCCGCTGCCGAAGCGGCTTTGAATGAATGGGCCGGAAAAAAGTGCTTCGGGCAGATAATTTACGGCGCTTCCACCAAGGATCGGGATGCCAGGCGTATTGGCTGAAAAGCGGATTTCTCGCGCCTCCTTTTCTCCGCCCTGGAAGACGACCGAGAAGTAACCTGGCACCACGGTTTTGTGAAGCTCCAGCCGGGAGTTCAGGACCGTCTTTTGGAATGAAGCAAAATCTCCATGTTCGTCCGCGCTCCCCGCGTAAATGATGACTGGGCTGAACATGTCGTTGAGCCGGAGCCCCGTTCCTTCCTCATTCCATTCCCAGGTCTTGTCTGCGGGGGCCAGAAGATCGGGATGCCCCGGCAGAGTTTCGTCGATGGGCAGATGCAAGGCGTTGCCTTTCGGATCTTGCGTGGTTTTCCGGTCAACCACGCGGACCGCGGCGTAAGCGGCCTGCTTGCGGAAAAAGAGCCATCCCGCTTGCTCCGCTTTTTCATCCCATCCTTTGCCCACGTTCAGCACGATGGGCCGCGCATACATAAGCCCGGAGGGGTACCAATCGGGGCTCGCCTGCATCCAGCGCCGGGCCTGTTGGATGACGAGGATATTTCGCTCCTGAGCGGTTTGGTACATCCGCTCCATATCGATCTGGGGTTTTCCTCCCGCACTGTTCTCCTCAAGGCCGCCCGTGGGGAGAATGCGGGTATCGGGCGATGCGCCGACGATAAGCCCATGCCAGCGTCCGACCGCGCTCAAATGGCTTTGAACGGCCGCGGGGTGATCCATTTGTGTGCCCAAAATGTAGTCGGGCGTTACCCAGGAATACTTTAAGAACCGGGAGACTTTGTCGACGGTGAGGGTCCGTTCGGTTCCGGCGGGACGGGGGAAAGCCGCTTCTTCCTCGCCGATTCCCCGCGAGACCAGGGCGTAGCGGCCCCGGCCGCGCGTATCGAGGGCCAGATCCACAATGGGGGCGGGAAGAGCGTTCTTATCATCGAGCAGCAACGCGGTGTAGATGTGCAGCGTTGATCCTGGACCGCCGAGCAGGAAACGCTCCATGTCGCTCATCGAATCATACCCACCCACGGTATGGTGGTGGCGGGTCTTGGGGCCGCCACGCAGGCCACCGAGTTGCTCCTGCGCCCAATCGGCCCAGGCCAGATCGAGAAAGTCGCCAAGCTTCTTTTGCAATCCCTCGTCCCCGCAATAACGATGTGCCGTGTAGAGAAAGTCGAGCGTCCATTTCATGTACCCGGGGGCAGCGCGTTCGAGGAAGAAACCCCGTTTGGCCCGCTCGGTGATGTAGCGGTCGAAGAAAGCGACCCAGGCGCGGTAATGGTCGGCGGCATTGTGCTGCCCTGACGGTTGCCACGAGGCTGCGGTTTCCGGGCCATAGCCTTCCCCGCCGGTCATAATCGTGGAGAACCAGTAACCA
The DNA here is from genome assembly GCA_964513965.1 of uncultured Chthoniobacteraceae bacterium. Classification (GTDB taxonomy): domain Bacteria; phylum Verrucomicrobiota; class Verrucomicrobiia; order Chthoniobacterales; family Chthoniobacteraceae; genus UBA695. Next base: position 32,615 of record CAZEOO010000014.1, on the reverse strand, counting down.
TAGCCTGGCGCATGGGCGGCGTCCGGGTAGAGGCGGTGCCGATAGTCCGGTTCGCCCATGAAAATACGAGAGGAAATGAGGCAGGAGACCTTGGCGTTGAGGTCATGGTTTTCACTTCCGGTGAGCCACCAGGTATTGCTCTTTGCCCAGCCAATATCGTTGTCGGCCTGCGTTCTTTGCCAAAGCAATTCGAGGAGGAGCTTTTCTGTCGCGGGCTCAAGCGGAACCGGGTTCCGTCCGCTTCGGCTGCCCAACTCGTAATACATTTCCACCAAACGGACATTCATGGAGAGAGACCACAGATCGGCTTTTGCTGCTTTAATCAGGTCGAGTTGATCCTGGAAAAATTTGCGCAGGGCGGCATTGCTCTCGGCGGTCTCCTGGCCTGACCAAAGCTTGTCAAACCATTGCCGCTCAGCTCCGCTGAAATCGGTGGTCGTCCCCACTAGAAAAGCATTCTTCACCCGCTCAGCGCGGGTCATGGCCGTTTCATTCATCCATTGATCGAGCGGCTTGTCGGTTACGCCAATAAAAAGGTCCCCGCTTCTGAAACCGGCTCCGTCGAGCAGGATGGAGCCCGGCGCTGGAAGCATGGAGAGATCCAGCGTAATGGCGCGGATGTTACCGCCATTTTTCAACGAAGCAGTATAACGAGTCCAGCCGCGGTCCGCCTCTCCACGCACGGCGGAGACTTTTATTTTCTCGCTGGATTCAAGCGCGAGGGAGACCGGAAGCTCGGCGGGCAGCGAGGTTTCACCTTCTTTTGCGGCGGCAAGCCAGAATTCAAAAACCGACGCGGAAGGCACTTCGAATTGATGGGTCCAAATGTTCGTCAAAAATGTCACGGCGGAAGGCGCTTTTGGGGGATTGACTTCAAGACTGAAAGCGCCGTCGTGCACGCGGTCATAACGAAGCGTAACGGCGGGATTTTGAAATTCGGGTTTCTTCCGTTTGGGGGAATTTTCCTCTCCCAACGGATTTGTATTTGGCGCGTGCACCACGGTGGTGCGGCAGGCATGATCCCAGAAATCAAGCAGGTGGGCCGCCGACGCCCGGTGAGTCGTTAAGCAAACAAACAGCGCCAAAGCAAAAAGAGGCGTTGCCAACACTTGGACCGATGATCTTGGTTGAACACGCAAAGACAAGACGGAGGGCATAGATGGGCCTATCATTGCGTGGTTTGCCGCATCCGCAATGCCGGAATACAAACTGAAAATTACCACTTTCTGCCGTAACTCCCTCTGAGCATAGCCTTGGAAAATGCCAATTTTGTGGCTGCTCAAATTGATTGTAAATTCCCGTGCAGGAAAAGAGAGTGGGCCCGTCTTCTACTGATTTATGAGAAAACTGCGCGTTGGGTTGTACGGACAAAATGGGCATCAGATCCACTTGCTCCTTGAAAACCATCCTTGGGCCGAATTGGTGGCGATGGCCTGTTTTGATCGGGCGCTGCTTCCAGCTTCGTTGCAGCTTCACCAAGGGATTCGCAGCTATGGCTCGCTGGATGAGTTGCTGGCGGATAAGGAAATTGAGCTGGTCTCATTGTGCTCGCCGCGCCGGGCGGACCAAGCCCGGGATGCCATTGCTTGCCTGCGCGCGGGTAAGCATGTTTACGCGGAGAAACCCGCCGCATTAAGTGAAGCCGACTTGGACGAGATCCTGCGCGTGGCGGCGGAAAATGGCCGGGAGTTTCACGAGATGGCCGGGACCATCTTCACTCCCGAACTTCTCGCAATCCGGGAGGTGGTGCGGTCGGGGAAGCTGGGCACCATCGTTCAGGTGTTCGCGCAAAAATCGTATCCATTTTTCCGGGGACGCCCCAAGGAAGAAGCGATTGACGGCGGCTTGATCGCGCAGAATTCCATTCACGCGGTACGGTTTATCGAGCACTTAACCGGCCTCCGGATCGTGCGGATGTGCGGGTTTGAAACGACGCTGGGCAATCAAGGAACGGGGGATCTGCGAATGGCCGCCTCATTCAGTTTCTCGCTGAACAATGGCGGATGCGCCTCGATGCTCGCCAATTACCTCAATCCGGCTGGAACGAAAATATGGGGCAACGAAGAAGTGCGCATTTTTGGGACCAATGGATTCGTTGAGGCCACGGGGGGATGTCTCAAGACGCGCTTGGTGCTGGGCGATGCCGATTTGGGAACCTTGGAGAAATACGAACCCGTGGAGGAGTATTTTGCACAGATCGCGCGGCATATCCTAAAGGGCGGGCCTTTGCCATTTACCCCGGAGGAGGAGTTGCACCCAACGCGCGTGGTATTGCGGGCAAAAGCGGGAGCCGTTCAATTGCCTTGAGCCGAGCAACTAGATTTCCGCTCGAAGCCGACGGGCCAGCGCGGTCAGGTTCTCCCCTTTTGAAAACGGACACAGAAGAAAGTCGAATGCGTAATCCTGCACCGGGATGCGAAATTGTGGTTCCGGTTCCGGGCCGCACGAAGCGGTGCCAAGGCCGCGGTGGAGGTGGTCGATATTGACGAAGGTTTCCGGATGAGGGTGGAGGTCGGTGCCGTGCCGGGCATTTTGAAGTTCGTGGTCCGTGGAGTGGCTTACGGAAAAATCGACCAGCGGCATGCCTTCCACCATCAATCCGTCGCCAACCGCCCCCTGCACACACTGCGTAAAGAGTTTGGCTCCCAGCTCTGTGCGAAGCATGGCATCTACGCGGCGTCCCACGCTTTACGCCACGCTGATATTGGGATTACGAGTCAGCACTACCTTGACTCCCGAAAGCGAGCAACAGTAGGGCTTGGGCAGCTCCTGAAAAAACCAGACAACGTCGTCAATATACAGCCTCCCCAAGAAAGCCCCTCAAAAATCCCACTCTCACGTCTTCACTGAAAATAATTCGCACAGCAATGACAGATTACGAAATCGCATTAGGCTGGTTAAAAAACCCTCCGCCACTTCCACCCTCCGATAATCAGATAGATACCGTTTACCCCAACGCGAGGTGGCTAGGCGCTAGTCTGGCGGAACTCGTAATAAAATGGGGCGTCTCAGTTGCTGAAGCACAGGAGGTTTTCAACTCTTGGGTTGTTCCAGAGGTGGAAGAGAAAAAGCCTGAGTGGGAGCTGATATTTGAACAAATTTTTGCCCCGGAGGATTAACACTCCTACATGTTCTGCGGTGGGTCTTGCTTTCCTTCTCGTTTCGCTAGCCTGTGGGCGGTAAAGAGACTTTGGTTTGTCCGCTGCGTAATCCAGGCTGCACCGAACAAAATGAGTGACATTCCCAAGGTTTGAGCGGCTAAAAAGACATTGTAGCCAAAAAAGCCAACGATATCCGACAGAAGTTGCTGCCTAATCTCGACGGAATAATTTCACGTTGGCGTTACAACTATTCCGCTAATGATGACCAAGACCCAGAGAATTATTTTTATGACCTTGGTTCCTGTCTTAGGACACTCGGTGGTGAATTAGCCGAAGATGAGGATGCTACATATTGCATTGAGACCGCATTAAAAAAGATCGAGGCTACAGTTCTTGACCTCCAATCGGAGCCAGAGAGCACCGATTCAGACGATTTTCGAGGCGATTTACCTGATCGGGTAAAAAACGGCAACTCTCGTTCGATTTTTGACGACGTCGATCAGTAGCACCCGTTTTACAACCATCAAAACCCGGTAATTTTTGAGTGCTTACCAGAAATCAAAATCTAGTGATAGCGTGCATGCGTATTAAGCTCTTCTCGTTTGGTTCGTTCTATTTCAGTCGCGAGCCACTCCTCCACAGTATGAGAAATCCGGGTCAATTTATCGTTGCCTGCTATCGCTAGGTCACGCACGAGTTCAATCCGTTTTTCAAGATATGGAACCCGTGAACCAGTGGAACCGAATGAAAATAGGTTTCCAAAGACAGCCTGTTCCAACTCTTCTTCACTAGAGCCTTCAGCCATAAGGAGCAAAGCATGCGGGTGCCATCTGAATCTTTCTTTGTCATCAGGTAGCTTCTCAACGGTGTAGAGACTCATCTTTTCAAGGATCAAGGGGATAAGTTTTCGGTGGTTCTTAACCCATGTCTGGAATTGGTCTTTTGGCAAACTCCAAAGCGGAGAAGCGGAATTCTCAAACATGCTTCCAGAGTCTCCCAAAAACTCAGCTAGGACATATTTTGCAAATTCGTCCCCACCGTCTAGCGCAGCAGCAAATGGCGACCATGTTTCGGTTGGGGATTTCTCAAACAATGTCGATGCAACGATACTCAAATAATCCGTTCCAATCCATGTCTTGTTCTGCACCACGGTATCGCAGATATACTGTGACACACTTTTTAGCCATTCGGGCTCATTGCCAAGAGAAATAAGCTTCAGCGCCGTTTCATGCCATTCCCAACCGAAATGGGAATCACCTAATTCAAGCCCTTTTGTCAGAAGCAAGCTTCGGAACAAATCGGCAAATTGCTCAAATCTCTTGGTTCCTCTATAGCAAAGTTGAAAGAGAAGCTCGAAGAGCATCTGAGCTGAGGCGGGTTTTGCATCGAGAATTACAGTGAACTGCTCAGTCAAAAATGATTCTGGCAAAGTTCGAATAGGAAGTCCTTGGATCAGGCTTCGTAGCTGCGATGGGTCCAATTGCGATTCAACTACAGCATTTCTAATGCGGAGAAATTCTGACTGGTCCATGACATCCAGAGACGCCGTTAATGGAACCAGCAAATCTATGGTTGCCGCACTGGTTGCAACGCGGTCGAGAATTTCTGTCCGAAATGCTTTCTCCCGTCCGATGCCTCGCATCAGGCCTTTAGCAAACGACGGATTACGCTGTTTCGGATCGAGGGACGGCCAAAGCTCGATGATGGCATTAACCAGCTCCTCTGCTTGAGGATGCTTCTTTCCAAGGACTGTGCCAAACGAGAAGGTTTGCTGTTGTTCACCTAAAAGCAGATAAGGCAGGAGGGGAACAAGATTGGTTCCGTTTTCTGCCAGCTCCGACGCGAAGTGTTCTGCCTCTTCGCGTGAAGTGTCGGTGTATGATCCATCTGCTCCTTTTCTGTGATGCCAGCCAGGCTTAGTGACCAAGTCTTGGAGCTTTGCCTCAAGCCGAGATTCCGGGGGAGTTAGGTATGCCTTACATCGATGGAGTGCCTCCTTATGAGCTCCCGTTATGTTATCACGCAGGTCTAAAATCTTTCTGATCCGATCCTTAACGTCCGGCCAAAGCCGCCCGATATGCGCAGCAAGTTCGTTGATTTCTGGTTCAAGCTCCAACAAAAGCGGCGTTTGCAGTATGACATCAATATTCTTGCCCAAGACGTCTTTTGCTCGTTCAGCATCTCTACCGTTGGCAAGGATGATCGAACTTAGAATGTGAAAGCACTCACGCCAGTAATCCATTGCTTCACGATTTGATCTCGGATGCCAATCTAGGTTGGCATCTCGCTTTCCACCAAGGGTTGTATCACCCATTCTGGAAAAAAACCTGAAATTTAGGGCTTTCCCGAGTGCGCCAATAGCTATGTTTCTTGTTGCCGACTCGTCTGATTGCAAAGCGTTCTTTATAACGCCCAATCTTTCTTGCGCCGGAACTTTTGTGCCAGAGAGATTCAGGTTAAAAAGCTGATTGAACGCGCCAGTTGCGTTATTGGCCCATCCTTCATTTTCTGCTGCTGCGAGCTTTAGCAGCAACTCAGCACCATCTTGAAAGGTCTTAGGCTCCCATACGAGCAACTCTAAAGCCCGAACTAAGCCTCGCCGGGATTCCTTTGAGTTTCGCAGCATGTCGAGCGAGCAATTGTGGAGAGCTTGCTTTGCAATCTTAATTGCTGCTGATGGGCTCAGCACAGTCAGAGAGCGAAATATCTGGGAGCCCATCCCAGTAAGAAGATATTCCGCGTCGTCGAAAGGGAAGCCGCTCTCCAAAAGCATTTTGCCTAGTTCCTCTGCATTTTCTGAAAATTCCAACTCTTCAACCCTTTTCAAAAACTCATCAAGAAGTCGGGCTTTTGAAAGTCGTTCAACCACTTCTTTCCATTTTCCTGTGGGGAAAAACGTAATAAAATCTGCCGCAAGCGCGACACCGAGCGGTCTTGGTGTCAGAACCAAAGTGTCTGCAATTTGTTGGATGATCCGGCGAGTTCTTTGTCGTTGGATCGACCTGCGGTAATCAACTTCGCTGATGTCTGGACAGAACAATTCCCGAATGGTGGACAAATCAGCCTCAAGTTTACCTCTGGAGCCGCCGATCGTGCGGAATAAGGCGAGTGATTGCGCAGTGAGGAGCGTTACATCATCTGGATCATCACCTCGACTTAACAGCTTTTGAAACAACTTTGCACGGTCGTTCAGTTCCTCAGCCGTTGGAGCCCGATGAAATTCGACAATAAGCTTCGCTATTTGTGGAAATCCCTGAGAAAAGGACGCTACCGCCCTGATCGCTTCACCTCCACGCGCTGCAAGGTTTGCGTCAGCTCTAAGGATTTGCTCGACCACTTCCCCCATCTCCTCAGGAGCCAAATTCAATGGGAAGCTGTCTTTCCTCTGTTGCTGAGGTTCGTGAAAAATACTTATCACGGTTAGTAGAGACTTGCCGACAATATTGGCGATCTGGTCATGAATCTCTGGCGGACAATCATCGACCACTACAATCGCCGCATACCCGTCATCCGCCAAATGAGCTATCAGCCCGAGTAAGTCGGCAGCGACAGTCTCGTAGCTGAGATATATACAGGAAGCAGCAAGCGAATCTTGCTGAACATTGCCACTACTTGATGGTTTTAACGCCTCATAAACTAAACGACTCTTGCCGACGCCCGAGAGCCCCGTAAGGCGAATCATCCGCGTTTTCCCTTCCAACAGTGTTTCTCGAATTGTTGCGATCTTTTTTACAACGGCTTCATTTTCGAAAAAGGGCCCCGAGACATTGGCGTGCTTTGCCCAGCCATCAAAAGTGAAATAGTGCAGTCCCCCGAACCCCTTAGTGATTTCTCGAACGTATCTTACGGCTGCTGGAAATTTGTTCGTCCAGTCCGCGATTCGATTGCACCCATAAAATTCTATTACTGCACCCGCTGCCGGTTTGAATCCGGCTTTCGCCATTTGATCACGCGCTACGGTGTCAATATCCTCATCACCGCTTGGTTTAACTTCGTGCCCGTTGGAAAAAAACGCATAACAGCCGCCTGCTTCAAGGACTTCTCTTACTCGCGCTTTGATGTGGAGATTCCCATTTTTGTCGGGAGGGGCTATTTCGCTGCGACACATTCCGCTAGTAACACGGTCGGCTTTGGATTGGTAGCGCGTCCATTCTCGAGGGATAAACTCGTTCGTATTGCCTTTTGCCTTCCATTCTCCATCTGAGCCTCCGTCGGGAACCGTAATTTCATAAGGCACAAGGATACCGTGCTGAGCTAATGCCATGGCTCTGGCCTCGCAAAGCAGGAGCCGATGGAGAAGACGAATGAGTGTATCCGAGCCCAGTTGTTTTATCTCATCCGGGGTGATTTTTGTGAACAGGTGAGGCATTGGTCAAAAATAGGTTCTGACTGAAGCACATTCCTTTCTGAGGTTCATTTTGGGCGAGGCTATTAGCTTCAGTGCTCTGGTTACTACAAAGGGATATACAATCGCACTTTAGGAATTCCACACCGCAAATCGAGGAAAAGTGTTTAGCAGCGCCATATTTGCTTTGGCGAATCCATTCGCAGATGCAGCATCTTGCTCCCCTTGCCAGGAGACACGCTAGAGAACCTCTGATAAAAACCCGAAAATTGGCCAAGAAGTGGCCAAGCAAGATTTTTATGACCCCTTTGAAGCTTATGTAACTCCCTTATTCTGAGGGAGAGCCAGCACTCGGACTCGAACCGAGGACCGTCTGATTACAAATCAGATGCTCTACCAACTGAGCTATGCTGGCGCTTGTTCCTTTGGCCTCGCTTTCCTTGCGGCCAAAACCGTGTGGATGGTGCCTTGGCTCGTTGATTTCCGCAAGCCTATTGCGCGCGCCTTTTGCGATGGCTCTGCTCTTTGCCTCCGTGGCTATTTTTTGAGGTGCGCAAACCGCTCCCCCCATTCCACGGGAATGCGCTGGGGCTTGCCTGCGGGCATTTGTACGATGGCTAGCATTTGCCGCGATTCCACCATCACTGCGCCGTCGCTGGGCCGGATGATCCGGAAGGCGCACCAAAAACGGCTGCGCTCGATGCTTTCAAGCCGCCCTTGCACTAGAAGATGGTCGCCCAGGACGGCGGGCCGCTTGTAGTCGATTTCAATGCGGACAACCACCGGGAAACGCTGCGTGCGGTTCATATCGGCCAGGCTCAGCCCAAGCTGTTCGCCCAATTGCGTCCGGGCGGTTTCGATGAACCGCAGGTAGGCGAGGTTGTGGACCACGCCGCCGCTGTCGGTGTCGAAAAACATCACTTGGACCTGGGTTTCGATGGTTGGCGTATCAGGCAACATACTAGGGGAGCTTAGGGTTTCGGATCGTGGAGAAAAGCTCTAAAACTTGGGCTGTGCCTTCTATCGCCGTTGTCATTCCTTTGTATAATCATGCTGGTTACGTGGGCGCGGCGCTGGAATCGGTGGCGGCGCAGACGTTGCGGCCTGCGCGCGTGGTGGTGGTGGATGACGGTTCTTCGGACGGCTCGGTGGAGGCGGTCCGGAATTTCTCCCAGGGGCATCCGGAGGTGCCGCTGCGGCTGATCGAGCAGCCGAACGCGGGGGCGCATGTGGCACTGAACCGGGCGATTGTGGAAGCCGGGGCTGCCGATTTTGTCTCGATCCTGAATTCGGATGATGTGTACGAGCCGGAGCGGCTGGCCCGCTGTGCGGCGTTTTGGGAGGAGCGCCCGGCGGCGGCGGTGGTCTGCACGGGGATGACGCTGATGGATGCGTGTGGGCGATCACTTCCGGCTGAAAACCCGAAGGCCCGGCGGCTGCGCCGGGTGTGGGCTGACCCGGCGCGTGATCCGGCGGAGTGGCTGGGGGAGCAGAATTTTACCAAGACGACGAGCAACTATTTCGTGCGGGCGGATTATGCCCGGCGGCATCCGTTCCGGGATTACCGCTACGCGCACGATTACTTTTTCGCATCGCAGGCCGCGTGGGAAGGCCGCCTGGGGGTGATCGCGGAGCCGCTGTTGCGCTACCGAACGCACGCGACCAATACGATCAAGGCGGACGGTTCCGCGCCGGTGGCGAAGGAGTTGGTGCGGCTGGTGTTCGATCTTTTGCGGGAGATGGCCCCGCAACTGGGGGAATCCGGGGAGGTTCGCGGCGCCGCCGCCCGTTATTTTGCCGGGCTTTTGAAGAATGCCGCCGATTTCCGCGCGGAGGTGTTTCTTGCGCTGACGGCGCGGCTCCTGGCGGAAGGTCCGGGCTGCCTGGCTGCTTCGCTGGCCGCGCTGGCTCCGGAGGATTTTCCGGAATTGGCCTCGCCGCCGCGCCGCGCAAAGTTTGGCGCGCGGGTTGACAAACGCCGTCCCCTTTTGATTGATTTGGGACGTCTATTGGGCCGGGCTCGCATGTAATTTGCACGTAAACAAAGATTTCCATGAAAATCGAAAAGGCCATCATTCTCGCCGGGGGCGCTGGGACGCGGCTCTACCCGCTCACCCGCGTGGTTTGCAAGCAGTTGTTGCCGGTTCACGATAAGCCGATGATTTACTACCCCCTTTCCACGCTGATGCTGGGGGGAATTCGCGATGTGCTGATTATTTCCACGCCGACGGATACGCCGAGGCTGCGCGAAATCCTGGGGGACGGTTCGGCCTTCGGCATCCGGCTCAGCTACGCGGTGCAGGAGCGGCCGGCGGGGATCGCACAGGCCTTTTTGATCGGCGCGGATTTTATTGGCGACTCGGGTGTGGCGTTGATTTTGGGCGACAATATTTTCTACGGACCGCTGGATTTCTTTCGGGCCGCGCTGAAGCTGGAGCGGGGGGCCTGCATTTTTGGCTACCCCGTGAGCGACGCCAGGCGCTACGGCGTGGTGGAGTTCGACGCTTCTGGGCGCGCCATTAGCATCGAGGAGAAACCGCAGGAGCCCAAGAGCAATTACGCCGTGCCCGGGCTGTACCTTTACGACAACCAGGTGGTGGAAATTTGCCGCAATCTTTGCCCGTCGGCACGCGGCGAACTGGAGATCACAGATGTGAACAGGGAATACCTGCGGCTCGGGCAGCTTTATGTGCAGATGCTCGGGCGCGGGATGGCCTGGCTGGACACCGGCACGCACGAGAGCTTGATGGAAGCGGGCGATTACGTGGCGGCGATCGAACACCGCCAGGGGCTCAAGATTGCGTGTTTGGAGGAGATCGCTTTCAACGCCGGATTTTTCGACGCGGACGGCTTGCGCGAGCGCCTGGAGCGGATGCCGAAGTGCGACTATCGCGCGTATCTCGAAATGGTGCTGCGGGAGCGGTGCTCCGGACCGCAGGGCTAATCCTCCGGCGGCCGGTCCAGTTTGGTGGCGTTTTCCAGGCCGGAGGCGATGGCGGCGGGGAGAATGCCCTGTTTTTCGTAGATGGGGCGGATGGCTTTGCGCAGGCGTGGCAGCCTAAGCGCAAAGGCCACGCCGCCCGCAATGCAGCAAAGGCCGCCCAGTGCCACTGTGAGCGGCGCGCCGAGGTGTTCGGCCACGGTCCCCATCAAAATGCTGCCGAACGGGGCCATGCCCATGAATGAGACGGCAAAGAGGCTCATGATGCGCCCGCGTTTGTCGTCCTCCACCAAGGTTTGGAGGAGCGTGTTGGAGAGCGCCATTTGCAGGATGATGCCGAAGCCCGTGACCGCCAGGGCGACGAACGCCAGCGGTTCCCAGGGCGAAAGGGCAAAGGTCACGATGCTGACGCCGAAGATGATCGGCCCCAGGGCGATGCGGATGCCCGCGCCCAGCACCGATTTGCGCGAGGCGAGGTATAGGCCGCCGACGAGCGCGCCGCAACCGGGCAGGGCCATCAAGTAGCCAAGCGTATGCGCGCCGCCGTGAAAGATTTGCCCGGCGAAAATGGGCATCAGCACCGTGGAGGAAACCCCCGCGAGGCTGGAGAGCACCAGCAACAGCAAAATGGAGCGGATGGGCAACGAGTTCCAGGCGTAGCAAACGCCCTCCTTCAATTCATGGAGCGGTTTGGAGCTTGCCGGGCGCTTTTTTTCAACGGGTTCGATGCGCATCACGGCCAGGGCGGCGATGACGGCGATGTAGCTCAGCGTGTTGAGCAAAAAGCAGAACCCCGGGGTCCAGGCCAGGAGCAGCAGTCCGGCGAAGGCGGGGCCGAGAATGCGCGAGCCGTTGAAGGTGAACGAATTGAGCGCCACGGCATTGGGCAGGTCCGGGCCGTGGCCCACCATGTCCACCACGAAGGCTTGGCGCGCGGGCACGTCGGCGGCGAAGATCATGCCGCCAAAGGCGTTGAGCGCCACCACCCACCAGATGTTCAGATGGTGGGAGTAGGTCAGCAACGTGAGCACCGCCGCCTGAACCATGGAGAGCGACTGGGTTAAAAAGAGCATCTTGAGCCGGTCGGAGCGGTCCACGAAAACGCCCGCCAGCGGGGTGAGCAAGAAAATGGGCAACTGCCCGGCGAAGCCCACCAGTCCCAGCAGAAAAGGGGAGTTGGTGAGCCGGTAGACCACCCAACTCAACGCCACGCCCTGAATCCACGTGCCGACCAGCGATATGCACTGGCCGCTGAAAAACAGCCGGAAATTGCGGTGCCGGAAGGACCGGACCATCGCGAAAAATCCAGAGGGTTCGGCGGCGGCGGGTTGGGCTGGCATCTTAGGTTTGAAGATAGCCCAAAAGTCGCCCGATGGTAAAATCAATCTCCTCGTCGCTGATGATGAAGGGCGGCGTGAAGGCCAGCACATCGCCCGCCGGGCCGCTTTGCAAAAGAATGAGGCCGTCGCGCAAGGCGCGCTTCACCACGGCGTTGAGCGCCGCGCCGTCCAGGGCGAATTCCATGGCGGCCAGCAACCCCACGCCGCGCACGTCTTTGATGAGCGGTGAGCGCAACGTGCGGAGCGCCGCTTTGAGCCGCGCGCCGCGTTCGGCGACGTGCCGGGCCAGCGCCGGGTCCGCGTGGGCATCCAGCGAGGCCAGGGCCATGGCGCAGCCGAGCGGGTTGCCCAAAAAGGTGCTCGTGTGCAACGCCTCGCCCTGCGAAACCGGCCAGGCGTTCATCACCGCCTCGCGGCCCACGCAGGCCGAGAGGGGAAAGCCGCCGGTGAGCGCCTTGGCGGTGCAAATAATATCTGGTATGACGCCCGAGTGTTCGCAGGCGAAGAGCGCGCCGGTGCGGTTGAGGCCGGTGTAAATTTCGTCCGCGATGAGCAGCAGCCCATGGCGGTCGCAGGCGTGGCGCAAGAGCGGCAGGAAGCCGCGCGGCGGCACGATTTCTCCGCCGCGGCCCTGGATCGGCTCCACGAGAATCGCGCCGATGGGGCGCGCCGCGACGGCGGCGGCGATCTGCGCTTCGAGCTGTTCTTTCCAGCCGGGCGCGGCTTCGGGGAAGTCGTCGCCGTCCGCCGTGGACGGTCCGTGAGGGTAGGGCAGGAGCGTCGCAAAATCTTTCAATTGCGAACGGAACGGTTCGCGAAAATAGGGGGTGCCCGCCACTTCCAGCGCACCGTAGCCGAGCCCATGGTAAGCGCCATGGAAGGCGATCACGCCCGGCTTGCCGCTGGAAAGCAGGGCGGTTTTGAGCGCCGCCTCCACGGCCTCGAACCCGGAGTTGCCCAGGATGGTTTTTCCGGGGCCGGCGCCCCAGCGTTCGAACGTGAGTTCGCTCAAACGCTGGCAGAGCCGGGCTTTGAGCGGCGTGGGGTGCACGTCGCCCATGCCGTGGATGAGCCGTCCCACCTGGGCCACGAGCGCGTCGCGGAACACCGGGGCCGAGTGCCCCAGGCCGGTGACGCCGAACGCGCTCGTCCAGTCCAGGTAGCGGTTGCCGTCCGCATCCCACACGTTCGTTCCCTCGGCGCGTTCCCAGAATACCGGGAACTCCGCGTCGAGATAGGTCACGTTGGGCGACTCATAATGGCGCAGCAATTCCGCAGCCTCTTTGGAGCGCGGGCCGGGGATGGCGGTGTGGATTTCGGGCAGCATTTAGAGCTTATTCCTGGCCGAGCATGACCTTGCCGCCGCGGCTGCTTTGCAGCGCGTGGGTGACGGCTTCGCGGATTTGCTCCACGGAGTAGACCTTCGCCACGGGGGTGTTGAAGGTGCCCGCCTTGGCGAGTTCGAAAAGCTGGCGAAAGAAGGCCCACGTTTCTTCCTGCGAAGTGCTCTGGTACCAGCGCGTCATCCAGAAGCCGAGGAACTGGATGTCTTTAAAAATGAGGAACCCGGTGGGCACCTTTACGGGGTGGCGGCTCATGCCGCCGAAGGTGACCACTTTCCCGTGCGAGGCCAGCACGCTGGCCACTCGCACCGCGCTTTCGCCGCCCACGGAGTTGAGCGCGAGGTGGATTTTTGCGCCGCCGGTCTGGGCTTTGATTTCATCCTTGGCGTTCTCGTCGTCGAGCACCACCACGTCGGCCCCGAGGGCCTTCAATTCGTCGATCAGTTCCGGCCGGCGCACGAGGCTCACGGTTTTGAGGCCGATCTTCTGCGCGATGGCGATGACGGCGCGGCCCACGCTGGAGTTGCCCGCGTTTTGAACCACCCAGCCGCCCGGTTGTGGCGGCACAAAGTCGTGCAGCATGCGCCAGGCGGTGGCCGGGTTGACCTTGAGCATGGCTGCTTCGCGGTAGGGCACGCCCTCCGGCACGGGGCAAAGCACGGAGGCGTCGAGAATGCCTTCCTCGCGCCAGGTGCCGTAAGCGTGCGGCAGGAGCACGGCCATGCCCGGCTTGAGGTTCGTGACGCCCTCGCCCACTTCGGCGACGGTGGCCACGCCTTCCACGCCCGGGGTGGCGGGCAGGGGATAGCGGACGGGGTATTTGCCCTCGATGGTGTTCAGGTCCGCCGGGTTGATGGGCGCGAGAATGCGGTTCACCCGCACCTGGCCGGGTCCCGGTTGCCCGAGCGCGGTTTCTTCGACTTCCACGGTTTCGGCGGGAACGCCATAGCTGCGGTAAATAACGGCTTTGGACATATTTTTCCTCCTATGATGGTTGTTCCCGGCAAGAGTCGCCTTGAAGCCGCCCGGCGGTCAATCGTTTTCGCGTGGAGGGGAAGGCGCCTCTCTCTTATGCTGGCTCAATGCAAACCGCCCCCTTTTGCTGGCCTGCTACGGCCCAACCCCGCGTATTTTCTGCGGGCCGCATTCCGTTTTCGCCGGAAATCGCGGGCGGGCAAGGCTATCGGCACCGGACCATCGCCCTGCATCAGCACTATTACCATGGACGGATTTGGGTGGAAGGCGGCCCCGTGCTCCAAATCCGGCCCGGGGACGTGACCTGGTCGCTGCCAAATGTGGAAACGCGCTACGAACTCGATGGGGCGGGCTATCACTGGTGCATCCATTTTTACCCGGCAACGGCCCGTTCCCGCGTGCTGGAAATGCCGCTTCACCTCCCCTTTGGCATGTTGGGCGGTTATGTGGGGGAACGGATGCGGGCCATTACGGATCTCTTCGCGCGGGCGCAGGAAGCCCCTGCGGAGCCGCTGTTGCCGGAGGCCGCGTCTTTGTCGTTGCGGGAACTCATTTGGTGGCTGGCGCTCAATCCCCCGAGGCGGCAAGGCTCGGTTTCGGCGCTGAAATCCGGGAGCGCGGTCGCCGAGGCGCGCCGGTTTTTGGATGAACGTTTCAATGAACCCCTGTCCGCCAAGAGCCTCACGGACGCGGTGGGCCTGAGCCGGAACTACCTTGCCGCGCGCTTTCAGGAGCAGTGCGGAATGACGATGGATCTTTACCTGCTGCGTCGCCGGATCGAAGCCGCGCGCCATCTGCTCCTGACTACGCGGTTGCCGATCAAAGAAGTGGCATTCCAAGTGGGCATTCCCGATCCGCAATACTTCAACAAGCAATTTCGGCGCGTCGCCGGGGTGAGCCCCGCCGCTTTCAGGGCATCGGCAGAGTAGTGGAATTTTACCAGCGTTCGTTTTTTCATTCCAGCGAATGGAGTGGCATCGAGTGGGCGAAGACGGAATCATCGCATCTCCGATGAAACCCTCTTTAGAACAAGATTCCACGCTTTCCATGACTCCCCGAGAACGGTTTATCGCCGCGCTGGAGCGCCGCCCTATCCCGGGCCGGGTTCCTCATTGCGAATTGGTGTTTTTCCTCACCATGGAGGCGTTCGGAAAAGTACACCCGAACCATCGCAATTACTCGCAATGGCTTCAAATGAAGGAGAGTGAGCGGCAACTCCACCGGCGGGATATGGCGGATCTTTACATCGCCATCGCCGAGCGTTTTGAACACAGCGCCATTTTTCTGCATCCCAACCCCGATTGCATCGAGGAAACCGAACGGCTGATTGACCTGGTTCGGGAAAAAACGGGGGACCGCTATTTCCTGATGCTTCATGGAGACACCACCCTGAGTATTCCCGGTGGCGACGGACTGGAAAAGCTTTCGTATGCCATGGAGGACGAACCCGAAAAGCTCAAAAAAGAAGCCGCGGCGGCCAACGAGGAAGCCTTGCAAAGGGCGGAGCGGCTGCGGGCCCACGGGGGACTCGACGGGTTTGCCCTTTGTGCCGATTATTGCTTCAACACCGGGCCGTTTATGAGTCCCGGGCAGTTTGGTGAATTCGTCACCCCCTACCTGGCGCAACTCATCAAGGGCTACCGAGATCTCGGGTTTTACACGATCAAGCACACGGACGGGAACATCATGCCCATCGCGGATCAATTGATTCAGGCCGGGCCACACGCACTCCATTCGCTGGACCCGCAAGGCGGCGTGGATATTGCCGAGATGAAGCGCCGCTATGGAAGCCAGGTGTGCCTCATTGGCAATGTCCACTGCGGCATGATGGACAGCGGCACGCCGGAGCAGGTTCGCGAGTCCGCCCGCTATGCGTTGCGGCATGGAATGCCGGGCGGCGGTTACATTTTTTCCACGAGCAATTGCATCTACACCGGCATGCCGCTTTCCAATTACGAAACGATGCTCGAAGTGTGGAGGGAAGAGGGGAATTACCCCATCTCTGTGGGATAATTCACCAACCCGCAGGGCGAAAAGGCTTGCACCGGGCCGGGGAAGCCGCAACTTTCCCGCATGTCTCTTCACCAGAGAGGACAGGCACTGGCCCTTCAAGGGGTGGCCATCAATATCGTGCTCGCGGCGGTCAAGATTAGCGCCGGGGTGTTCGGCCATGCCTACGCGTTGATCGCGGACGGGGTGGAGTCGCTGCTCGACGTGGGCAGTTCGCTTATTATCTGGAGCGGCTTGCGGTTCGCCGCGATCCCACCGGACCAGGAGCACCCTTACGGCCACGGCAAGGCGGAGCCCATCGCCGGGATGGTGGTGGCCCTCATCGTCATCGCGGCGGCGGCGGGACTGGCCTTTGAGAGCGTGCGGGGGTTGAAGGCGGCGGAACAGCAAATGCCCCGGCCCTTTACGCTGGCGGTGCTGGTGGCTGTGGTGGTGATTAAAGAAATTCTTTTCCGGCGCGTTTCGAAAGTGGGCGAAGAGGCGGCCAGCACGGCGCTCAAAACCGAGGCGTGGCACCAGCGCAGCGACGCCATCACTTCGCTGGCCGGTTTTGTGGGCATTGCCATCGCGCTGATGAGCGGCTACCCCGCCGCCGATAAATGGGCGGCGCTTGCGGCTTGCGGCATCATTGCCACCAACGGCGTGTTGCTGCTGGTGCCCGCGTTCCATGAGATTATGGACATGGCTCCCCCCAAGGATTTCGAAGCGGCCATCCGGGCGGCTTCGGCGGCGGTGCCGGGGGTGGAGACGCTCGACAAATGCCACGTGCGCAAGATGGGCCTGGAATATTATGTGGATATTCACGTGCGCGTAGACGGCGGCCTCACGGTGCGCCGGGGCCACGAGATCGCGCATGAAGTCAAAGACCGGCTGCGGCAGGAATTTCCCGCCATTCGGGACGTTCTGGTGCATATCGAACCCGCGTAATTTCCGTAACGTACGTAAGATGCCCAAACGCCAGCGTTTCCGTTGAAAAGGTGCGGGACAGCTTTACTGTTCATTGGCGCACGGAACCAAACTGCCATGCACGACGGGTTTTATTTTCGAAACGGTTTCCCCCGTGTGGCTCTGCGCGGACTGGCTTGGGCGGGCGGCATTCTTGGCGGCATGGTTTGCGGCTTCACCGTAGGATTTTTGGCCGGGAGAAAACGCGAAAGCGGGAGCGGCGGAAGCGAAGCCAGGGAGCCGGAGCTGATGGATCTCAACGGTTGGGACTGGTACCCGCAGTCGGGGGCTGTGACCTACAGTCGGCGCTGGGCGGCAACCTTTGGTTACAAGTTGGAGGAAATCGAGCCGACCTTCCGGTTTTTTATCCGGCACGTGCATCCTGACGACCGGCCCGTTTTGATGGAGCTGTTGACGCGGCATCTCGAGGGGCATTCGCCGGGTTACGAATCCGAACATCGCATTCGCACCAAGACGGGGCAATGGAAATGGGTGCTGGACCGGGGGCAGACGGTGGAACGGGACGCCGCCGGGCATCCGCTACGGGTTTCGGGGATTTGCCTCGATATCAGCGACCGCCGCTGGGCGGTGGAGGCGCTGGAAAAGCGGGCGCTTTTCCGCCGGGTTGATAAACCGGTGGGGGAACTGCGGTTCGAGGATTTGTTCGATCTCGATGAAATCCAGAAAATCCAGGATGCCTTTGCGGAAGCCACGGGCGTGGCGTCCATCATCACTGACACGCAGGGCCGCCCCATCACCCGGCCGAGCCATTTCTGCAAGCTTTGCATGCTCATCCGGAGTACGACCAAAGGGGCCATGAATTGCTTCAAGTCCGACGCCACCCTGGGGCGTTCCAATGCCAAGGGAACCACCATTGCCCCGTGCCTTAGCGGGGGGCTTTTTGACGGGAGCGCGAATATTTTCGCGGGGGAGCGGCACATCGCCAACTGGCTGATCGGCCAGGTGAGGGACGAGACCATCAAGGATGCAACGCTCATGCGCTACGCGGGGCAGATCGGCGCGGACGAGGAGGCTTACCGGCGGGCGCTCGCGGAAGTGCCGCAAATGAGCCGCACCCGGTTCGCGCGCATCGGCGAGGTGCTTTACTTGATCGCCGGGCAGCTTTCCAAGCTTGCGCTGCAAAACATGCAGCAGGGGCGGGCCATCACGGAACTGGAACGGGTGCGGGCGGATTTGGAAAAGGCCAAGAACATGGCCGAAGCGGCCAGCCGGGCGAAGGACGACTTTCTGGCCGTGCTGAGCCACGAACTGCGCACGCCGTTGACGGCGGTGCTGGGGGCGGTGGGCTCGCTGCACGAGGAGGCGCGGTTCCCCGGGGAGTTCCGGGAGGATTTGGAGATGATCCGGCGCAACGTGGGGCTCGAGGCGCGGCTGATCGACGATTTGCTCGACGTGACGCGGATCAGCAAAGGAAAAATCGAGATGAGCCGCGAAGTGGTGGACGTGCATGGCTGCCTGCGAAGCGCCCTGGAGATTTGCGAGGGCGATCTTCGCGAAAAAAAACAACGTGTGAAGCTGCACCTCGAAGCCCCGCGCCATTACGTGATGGGCGATCCCGCGCGGTTGCAGCAGGTGTTTTGGAATTTGTTGAAAAACGCCGTGAAATTTACCCCCGCTGAGGGCCTCATCTGGGTGCGCACGTTCAACCAGCGAGCCAGGGATGAAATCAGGGACCATGGGGAGCGGCTGGTGGTGGAGGTGGCCGACAACGGCATCGGGATCGACTCCCACCACCTTTCGCGCATTTTCAACGCTTTTGAACAAGTGGACGGGAGCCGCCGTTTCGGCGGGCTTGGCCTTGGGCTGAGCATTGCCAAGGCGGTGGTGGAACTGCACCACGGCACGTTGACCGCTTCCAGCGAGGGCCGGGGCAAGGGAGCCACGTTCACCGTGGTTTTGGAAACGGCGGACGCCCCCATGCCCGAGCCAGCCGCCGCGCCGGGGCCGTCGCCCGCGTCCGGTGGGCATGCGGTGAAGGTGCTGCTGGTGGAGGATCACCCGGATACGCTGCGCATTCTCGCCCGGATGCTTGAAAAATGGGGCTACGTCGTCACCGCCGCGAGTTCCGTGCGGGGGGCGCTGGAGAGTGCCGAAAAGGAGGAATTTGATGTGCTCGTGAGCGACCTCGGGTTGCCCGACGGCAGCGGCTTGGAATTGATGCGGGAGTTGCGGGCGCTGCGCCCCGGGCGGCCGTTGCCCGGCATCGCGCTAAGCGGTTACGGCGCCGAAAACGATTTGCGCCAGAGCCGGGAGGCCGGGTTTGAAGAGCATCTCGTGAAGCCGGTGGGGGTGGAGGGGCTGCGCCAGTCGCTCCAGAGGATCACGGCGCGCGAGGAAACGATTTCAGTTGTCAGAAACGGCGAAGCCCGGTAGTGTGGCCATCCCTCATTCAAACGGCGCGTTCGTCTAGTGGTTAGGACACAGCCCTCTCAAGGCTGGTGCACGGGTTCGAGTCCCGTACGCGCTGCCATTCTCCTTTCCCCCCGGAATGAAACGTTTTCTTCGCCAGCTGCTGGCGTTCTTTTGTTTCCTGGCTGCCGCCGGCTCCGGCGTGGCTTCGCTGGTCCCCAACGGCGGGTTCGAGGAGGGGTTTGCCAACTGGCGGCCGTTTTGGGCGCGCGACCCGGGGGCGGGAACCGCGACGCTCGACTCCGAAACCGTCCATGGCGGCAAAAACTCCGTGCGCATCGAGTGCCGGGGCGAGAAAGATTGGAATTTGGAGACGCAGGGCCGCCTAAAAGTCGCCCCGGGCGATGTGTTCGAGCTTTCCGCCTGGATGAAGCGCGGTCCGGGGGTGGGGCATACCAAGCTTTGCGTGACCACTTATGACGCTGGCGGCAAGCCGTGTGACTACGCTTACGGCGCGCAAACCGTGAAGGGGGAAACCGGCTGGCAATTCGTGCGGACGAAGTTCATGGTCCCGCCGGGCATCGCGGAGATTCAGCCCCGCTTCACCGGGCACGGCCCGGCGACTGCCTGGGTGGACGATTTTTCGCTGGAGCGAAAACCGGGCGTGGATTTGAGCCGCAAGGCCGGGCTGCCGGGGGCCATTGTTGTTCGCAACGCGACCCTTTCGGTGACGCTGGACACCGCGACGGCGGCGCTCGCCGTGGAGGATTTGCGCACGGGGCAGAAATTTTGCCAGGCTTCGCTTTCGGCGGGGATGGTCGTTACGGAGGCGCAGGCTGCGGACCGGGGCATCGTTTTTTCTTTGATTCACGCCCCCTCCTGCCTGGAGATGAAGGCGTCGGTGCAACTGGAGGGGGATGCGCCGGAGTTCACGTGCGACCTTGCCGCCCAGGGGGAATTGCCCGCCGCCGTGAAGTTCCCCGCGCCGTTTGCGACCCAGCCCGGGCAGCGGTTGATTATCCCCATGAACGAGGGGATCGCTTATCCCGTCGAGGATGCGTCGATTGACCCGTTTCGCCTTATCGCTTATGGCGGGCACGGCATTTGCATGGCCTTTTGGGGGGTAACGGACGGGGAGCGCGGGCACATGGCCATCATCCAGACGCCCGATGACGCCGCGATCCACATTGGCCGCTCGGAGGGCAGGCTGGTGGTCGCTCCCGAGTGGGAGCCGCAGCAGGGGCGATTCGGCCCCACGCGTTCGCTCCGGTATGTGTTTTTTGACAAGGGCGGCTATGTGGCCATGGCCAAACGCTACCGCACTTATGCCCAAAAAATCGGGCTTTTCAAAACGCTGGCCCAAAAGTGCCGCGAAAACCCGAACGTGGACCGGCTCGTGGGAGCGGTGAATGTTTGGAATTGGGAGAAGGACGCCGTGGGCATGGTTAAGGAGATGCAGGCGGCGGGCATCGAGCGCATTCTCTGGAGCAACGCGGCTCCGCCGGAAACGCTCAAGGCGCTCAACGGGCTGGGCGTGCTTACGAGCCGTTACGATATTTACCAGGATGTGATGGACCCGGCGAAGTTCCCGGAATTGCGCGGGGTTAATGCGGAATGGACCACCGCCGGGTGGCCCAAGGACCTGAATCTCAACGCCAAGGGCGAATGGATCCACGGCTGGGAAATCGAAACCAAGGCGGGCGGGATGTACCCGTGCGGCGTGCTTTGCGATCTTCGCGCGCCGGATTACGCTCGCGAGCGGATTCCGGCGGAACTGGCCAAATCCCCGTACCGCTGCCGGTTTATCGACACCACCACGGCCACCAGTTGGCGGGAGTGCTACAACCCGGCCCACCCGATGACGCGCACCGATAGCCGCAAGGCCAAGATGGAGTTGCTCCGCTATATTTCCCAGGATTGCAAGCTGGTGGAGGGAAGCGAAACGGGCCACGACGCGGCGGTCCCTTTTTTGCACTACTTCGAGGGGATGCTGAGCCTTGGTCCCTACCGTGTGCCGGACTCGGGCCGCCATACGCAGCGGATTTGGGACGAGGTGCCCGAGCGCGTGGCGAAGTTCCAGCTTGGCCACACTTACCGGCTGCCTTTGTGGGAACTGGTGTACCACGATTGCGTGGTGGCCCACTGGTATTGGGGCGATTACAGCAACAAGCTGCCTTCGCTCTGGGACAAGCGCGATCTTTTCAATGTCCTCTACGGCACGGTGCCGATGTTCATGTTCAGCCGCGATTTTTGGCGGGAACACCAGGCGCGTTTTGTCCAAAGCTACCGGAACACGGCTCCGTATGCCCGGCAGGTGGGCTATTGCGAAATGACCGACCACCGTTCGCTGACCCCTGACCGCTCCGTGCAGCAAACGGCGTTTGCCAATGGGATGACGGTGACGGTGAATTTTGGTGATGCGCCCTACCAGATTCCCGGCGGGGAAGCGGTGCCGCCGATGGGCTTTCGGGTGGGGTGGAGTAGCAAATAGAGCCCCACTCCGTGATGGCGCTTTCAATCCTCTCGTGCCGAAACTCCATTTCGGCACGCGCTTGTCCCCGCAACTCCTATTGCGGCTCTTGTCTCCCGCCCTCACCCCCACCCGAAGAACCAGCCAAAAGACACACACCAAAATATGGACGTTCCCAAATGGAGTTTGGGAACGAGACAAAAAGCCCGGCGCATCGCGAGGAAGCGCCGGGCCTGAAATAACGGGGTTTTCGCTGATTAAAGCTCGCCCAGCTTGGCCTTGATGGCCGCGAAGTTCGGCAATTCAAGCGGGGTGGGGGTTTGCTCCGCGTATTGAATGACACCCGCTTTGTCGATGACGAACGCGGCGCGCGCGGCCGTGCTGCCAAACCCGCCGAGGTCGACGAGCAGCACGCCATAGGCGGCGGCCACTTTTTTGTCGAGGTCGCTGGCCAGCGTGAGGCCGATGTGCTCCTTTTGCGCCCAGGCGTCCTGGGCAAACGGGCTGTCCACGCTCACGGCGATGACCTTGGCCGCGAGGCTCTCGTAAGCCGCGATGCCGCCGCTGATGTCGCACATTTCCTGGGTGCAGACGCCGGTGAAGGCGAGCGGGAAGAAGAGGAGCACGGTCGCGCTCTTGCCGAAGTTCTCGCTGAGCCGGATGTCCGTGATGGATTCTCCTTTTTTGGATTTGAGGGTGAAGTCTGGCGCTTTGGTTCCTACGGTAAGCATGGTGTTTTCTGGTTAAGGTTGATAAACCTCGCTCCTGTTACTCCAACCCGCCGGGGGAAGCGAGCCTGTTTTTCCCGCCAGGTTTTTCGTCCGCCAACCGGAGCGGCGGGTTGCGATATAACAAGTATGAGGATTTTTCCGGTTGTGATGGGGCTGATGGTGGCTGCCTGCGGGGCGTGGGCGGATTCCGCGTTGCGCTGGGAGCGTAAAGTGGTCGAAACACAGGTCGCCCCCGGGGAAAAAACGGTGCGGGCGGAATTTCCCTTTACCAACACCTCGAAGCAGCCGGTGGTCATCGACTCGGTGAAGTCCAGTTGCGGTTGCACGACGGCGAGTTTGGATAAAAAAAACTATCTTCCCGGGGAAAAGGGGCAAATCACGGCGGTGTTCACGCCCACTTCCTCGCGCAAGGGGACGCAGGTGAAGGCCATCAAGGTCACGGTGAAGGGGGAGCCGGACCCGGCTTATTTGACCCTCGTGGCGCGGGTGGGCGAAACCGTGGAGTTCAACCCGCCCCTGGTGTTCTGGCGCGTGGCCGAAGCGCCCAAGCCCAAAACGATTCGCGTGAAGGTGCCCGCCGGCACGCGGCTCACCGGGGTCGCCTCCAGCCATCCGCGCATGACGGTGAAGCTGGAGCCGGTGAAGGAGGGAGCCGAGTATCTGGTTACCGTGGTGCCCATGGGAACCAATGAGCGGCTGACGGCGGTGCTGAAGCTCCAAGGCGTGACGGTGGCGAACGAACCGAAGGAATACCAGGCATATGCCCAGGTTAAGTAATCCCGTTTCGAAGCGGCTGGTGGTGGCGCTGCGCGAGGCGTTGGTGCTCCTGCTGCTTGCGGGGGCCGCTTCGGGGGTTTCGACTTGGATGCGGGGTGGTCTTCCCCAGCGGCCGCAGTCGGAAGAAGCCGTCGAGATCGCGCCGGGGGAGGCGGTGAAACTCGCCCCTTTGTGGATCGATGTGCGCCCCGGGGAGCAATACATTGCCGGGCACATCCCGGGGGCGGTGCCGCTGGATCTCGGGCGCTATGAAGCGTTGCTCCCGGCGGTGCTGGACCAGTGGACGCAGGGCCGGGCTGCCGTGGTTTATGGCGGGGCGCCCGGTGAGGCGGACAGCCGCGAGGCGGCGGCTCGGCTGCGGGATTTCAAGCTGGGCCGGGTGTGGGTGCTTAAAGGCGGATGGGGAGGCTGGCAAGCATGGCAATCGCGCTGAAAGGCTGGGTTCAAACCGGGCTGTGCTGGCTCTTGGGGGCGCTTTTTGTGATCGCCGGGGCCCTCAAGGTGCCGGACCCCGCCGCGTTTTTGCAGTCGATCGACGGTTACCGCATGTTGCCCGGCTGGACCGCCGCTTTGGCCGCCGTTTATTTGCCGTGGCTGGAAATCGTCTGCGGGCTGGCGCTGGGCTTCCGGAAATTTTACTCCGGCGCGCTGGCACTGCTGATTGGCCTGACGGGAGTGTTTATCGTGGCTCTTTCCAGCGCCTGGCTGCGCGGGCTGGATATTGATTGCGGCTGCTTCGGTTCGGGCGATCCCGCGGGGCGGCTTGGGGTGGCCCTGGCCCGGGATGTGGTGCTGCTGGCGGCTTTGGGCTGGCTCTGGCGCCGGGAGACAAAAAAACGCGCCCGGGATGAGCCGGGCGCGTGATTGATACGACTTTTACAGCCGGGATTACTGGCGATCCTGCCCGTCGGGGCGGTCGCCTCGATTGGGCCGCTTGTGCGGCTTGTTGGATTCGGGGCGTTGTTGATCGGAGCCGGGCCGTTGAACGGAGTTGGGGACGGGTCCGGGGCCATGAGAGCCAGGGCCGGGGCGATAACCGGGACCCGGAGGGCGCGGAGCCGGACCGGGAGGCCGGGGCGCAGGGCCGGGAACATGATAGCCGGGGCGGGGACCGTGATAACCGGGAGGAGGGCCGGGGCGATGATGGGCTGGCCAGCGGTCCGGGTAGCGCGAGCAGTCGCGGTAATAAATTTCCGGGTGGTGGATGTAGAAATAGCGGTCATGGACCACCCCGCCTTCGACGATGAGCACCGGCGGCAGGATGATTTCGCTGGGGGCCACCACGGGGCCGCCGTAATAAACGGGGCCATCGGGAGGCGGCAGCGGAGCAACAACGCAACCCGCCGTGAGGTAGGCGGCCGCACCGGCGGCAATCAGAGTGAGGTAGTTTCGCATTTTGAAGGCCTTTTCTACGCTTCTGTACCGATTTGGCAACACTTAGTAATAGCGCGGAGGTGTTCTACATTCGCTCCGGGGTTTCGATGCCGAGGAGCCCCAGGCCGGTGCGCAGCACGCGGCCCGAAAGTTCGCAAAGGGCGAGACGCGTTTCGCGCGTGGCTCCCTCGCTCTTGAGCACGGGGCAGGCTTCGTAGAAGCTGTGGAAGGTGTTGGCCAGTTCGAAAAGATAATTGGCCAGCAGGTTCGGGCGGAAGTCCTCCAGCGTTTGCGGCACGGCTTCCCCAAAGGCGAGCAGCTTTTTGGCCAGCGTGGTTTCGGCGGGTTCGGTGAGGGTGAGCGCGGCGGGCGCGGTGAACTCGCCTTCCAGTTTGCGGAAGATGGAGCGGGTGCGCACGTAGGCGTTTTGCAGGTAGGGGGCGGTGTTGCCCTGGAAGGAGAGCATTTTGTCCCACGAAAAGACGTAATCCGTCATGCGGAACTGCGAAAGCTCGGCGTATTTCACCGCGCCGATGCCGATTTTGCGGGCGATTTCCTTTTTGTCCGCTTCCGTGAAGTCCGGGTTCTTTTCCTCCACGATTTTGAGCGCCCGTTCCTGGGCTTCTTCCAGCACGTCGCGCAGGCCGACGTTTTCGCCGGAGCGGGTTTTCATCAATTTATGGTCCTCGCCCAGGATGCTGCCGAAGGGGATGTGCTTGAAGTTGCCATGCAGGCCCATGCGGGCGGCGGCGGCGAAGATTTGCTCGAAATGGAGTGCCTGGGGCGCGCCGACGACGTACCAGATGGCATCCGCGTGCCAGCGTTGGATGCGGTACTCCATAGTGGCGAGGTCGGTGGTGGCGTAAAGGAAGCCGCCGTCGCTCTTGCGCACCAGCGCCGGTTTGTCGGCCAGCGCCGGGATGTCGCGAAAGAAGATGCAGGTGGCCCCCTCGCTCACCTCGGCGATGCCGCTGGAGAGCAGGCGCTCGACCAGGGGGGCGAGGTCGTCGTTGTAGGAACTTTCGCCCAGGTGCTCGTCGAAATGGATGTCGAGCAGGTGATACATGGCCTCGAATTCCTTCCAGGAGAGGGCCACGGTTTTTTTCCAAATATCGAGGTTCTCCGGGTCGCCCGCCTGGAGCTTGACGAGTTCCTCGCGGCACTCGGCCAGGATGGCGGGGTTGTTGTCGCAGAGGGCGTTGGCCTCTTTGTAAAGGCGCACGAGTTCGTGGATGGGGTCGGCGGCCAGAGCCGCGTCGTCGCGGAAGTGCTTCCAGCCGTAGATGACTTTGCCGAATTGCGTGCCCCAGTCGCCGACGTGGTTGTCGGTGATGACTTCGTTGCCCAGGAACCGGGCCAGCCGGGAAAGGGTGTCGCCCAGGATGGTGGAGCGGATGTGACCCACGTGCATCGGCTTGGCGACGTTGGGCGAGCTGAAATCGATGACGATTTTTTGCGGTTTGGGGGTTTGCGGCACGCCGAGGCGGGTGTCGTCCAGGAGCGCGCGGGTTTGCTGGGCCACGAATTCCGGTTTCAGGCGGAAATTAATGAAACCAGCCCCGGCGATTTCCGGCGGCTGGCAAAAATCGGAGACGTTCAGGCGCTCGATCAACTGGGCCGCGATTTGGCGGGGGTTGGCGCGCTGGGCCTTGGCCTGGGTCATGGCCACGTTGGTCTGGTAGTCGCCAAAACGGGGATCGGTGGCCGCGGAAACCTGGGCGGGTGCGCCCACCACTTCTGAAAGCCGGGATTCGAGGAGTGCTTGGATCGTCATGGGAAAACGCCCAGTGTATGCGGAAGCGTGCCTGATGAGCAGAAATTTTTTAAGAAGGTTAATTACCGACTGGAGCCAGGGGGCGAAACCTCGCCGCAGAATCTTTGTGCCTTTTGCGCCTTTTTGCGGTTAAATGAATTTTTCCCATGAACCAGGCGCGCTGGATCTTCCTCATTACCAAGGGCATTTTGCACGACCGCGCGGTGCGGCGGAAAATGCTTTTCTGGATCGTGCTGGCGGCTCTTGGCCTGCTGGGGGCCGGGGCGACGCTTTTGGAAAGTCTCCTCGCCGGGCACCCGCTGCTTTTCCTGCTCTATTGGGGGGCGGTGGCGTGGCTGACGTTTACGGCGGCGCTGCTGGCCCTTTACGATATGCTCGCCGTGCGCGCGGACGCCGCCCGCGACCGCCGCGAACTCAAACGCCGCATTTTGGGCGAAGATTCCGATAAGCCCAACAACCCATGATGCTGATCCGTTCCCGCGAATTTACCACGGCCCAGGAGGCGGCCTCGCTGGCCCCGTTTGCCCAGAAGTCGGGCCAATCCGCCGGGCGGCGCTATCCCGAGCCGCCGCACGATTTTCGCACGGAGTACCAGCGCGATTACGCCCGCATTATCCATAGCCGTGCTTTCCGCCGCCTGGAATATAAGACGCAGGTTTTCTTGAATGGCACGGGGGATCACCTTCGCACGCGGCTGACGCATACGATGGAGGTGGTGTCCATCACCCGTTGCATCGCCCGCGCCCTGGGGCTGAACGAGGATTTGGCGGAGGCCATCGCGCTGGCCCACGACCTGGGACACGCGCCGTTCGGCCATTCCGGCGAGGAGGCTCTTGATGAGCGGATGAAGGCCCACGGCGGGTTCGACCACAATGAGCAAAGTCTGCGGCTGGTGGAGTTGATCGAGAAAAAATACCCCCACTTCGACGGCCTGAACCTTACGTTCGAACTCCTGGAGGGGCTGCAAAAGCACCGCGAGGTGTACCTGCCGCCGCCGGGCAGCGGGGCGCTTTGTTACCTGAACCCTTCGCTGGAGGCGCAGGTGGCCAATCTGGCCGACGAGATCGCTTACTATAGCCACGATTTGGATGACGGGCTCGATTGCCATTTGATCCATCCCGCGCAGTTGGCAGAACTGGAGGTGTGGCGCGCGAGCCTCGAGGATGTGCGGCGGCGGTTCCCGGAAATCGAGGGCCGCGAGCTGAATGCGTATGTGATCCGGTGCATGATCGACCGGGAGGTGGAGGACGTGGTGACGACGACGGCGGCGGCCATCGAGGCTTCCGGCGTGGCCAGCGTGGAGCAGGTGCGCCGCCAGCCGCATCCCCTGGTGAGCTACAGCGCGGCCCTGGCGGCGGCCAACCAGCAGTTGCGCGCGTTCCTTTATGCGAATCTTTACCATCACCCCGACGTGGCGCAGATGAACCGGCGCGCCTGCGAGATGCTGGGGCGGGTTTTTGACGCTTACCTGGCCAACCCGAACCTGCTCGGCTCGGTGACGGCGGCTCGCGTCGGTTGCGATGGCTTGGAGCGGGCGGTGTGCGACTATCTCTCGGGCATGACGGACCGCTATTTGCTCGACGAGTACGCCCGGCTCTTTCCCCAGGGATAATACCCGGCGTTCCCCGAGCGGCCTCCGGGGAAAAGGGTGATGTTTTCGCCGGGGGCCGGGCTTTCTTGACAAAGCCGCCCCGGGGAGCGCATCAAAGACGTGCGCTCTCCAATGTTTACTTTTCCCTTTGTCATGCGCCGTTGGCGCTCCACGCTTCTCTTACTTGCCGCCTTGGCCGCCTCGGCTTTTTTGAGCGGCTGCGCCTCTTACCGCTATTACAACATCACGGATTTCGACACGGTGGTGGTCGATCCCGGCCACGGCGGCCACGATAACGGGGCCACTTCCGCTTTTGGCAAGGGGCGCAAGCGCACGGTGATCCGGGAAAAAGACCTGACGCTGGATGTGGGCCGCCGCGTGGCGGCTCACCTGCGCGATGCCGGGTTCCGCACGATTCTGACCCGCCGCGACGATCGTTTTATTACGCTGGATGACCGCGCAGATTGCTCCAACAACTACAGCAAATCGGTGTTTGTCTCGATCCACTTCAACGACAGCTACCGCAAGAGTGCCCACGGGGTGGAGGTGTACCACAACCGCATCGGCACGTGGCAGTTGGCGGACCGGATCGAGGATTACCTCGCGGCCATGCCCGGGGCGGAGCGCCGCGGGGTCAAGACGGCGCGCTTTAGGGTGCTGCGCAAGTCGCGCGGCCCGGCGCTGCTCGTGGAATGCGCTTTCGTGAGCAACCCGGGGGATGCGAGCCGCTGCCTTAGCGCCGCGTGGCGCGAGGAGACGGCCAGCCGCATCGCGCGGGCCATCATCGCCCAGCGGCGGTAGCTTTTCCACCGCTTCCTCCCATTTTTCCCCCAGAGAAGCGGCGTTGACAATTAGCGGGGGATTTTGCAGAACGTCCGGGCAACTTTTCCTCTTATGAACCGATCTTTCCCCTTGTTGGGCGTATTGTTGCTTTCCGCGCTGACCGCGTGGGCGGGCGAACTGACTTTCCGTGGCACGACCGATAAAGACGCCGCTCTTTATCAGCCCGGGGAGGAAATGAAATTTTCCGTCCAGCTATTGGACGACTCCGCGCCCGTGGCCGGGAAGCATTTGAAGTGGAAGCGGACGGGAGACGACGGGAAGGTGGAATCGGGCGAGGCGGTTTCATCGGCCTCGGAACCGTTGAAGATCTCGACTTCGCTGGCGCAGCCCGGGTTTGTGCGGATCGAGGTGTCGGTGCTGGACGAAAACGGCAAGGTGGTGGAAAACGTGGTCAACGGCAAGGGCGCGCCGGTGATGTTCAACGGCGGCGCGGGCGTGGATATCGAGAAGCTGGAAAGCGTGCCCGAACCGGCGGATTTCGACGCTTTTTGGGCGAAACAGAAGGCCCGGCTGGCGGAGGTGCCGCTCAAGTTCACGCTTGTGGAGATTCCTTCGAAGAATCCCGATTTCGTTCTTTATGATGTGAAGGTGGATTGCGCCGGCGGCAAGCAGGTTTCGGGTTACTTCACCAAGCCGGTCAACGCTGCGCCGAAATCGTTGAGGGCGCAGTTGGGTTTCCAGGGCTACGGGGTCGCGTCGGCAACCGCAAACTACCAGCGGGGAGCCATGTGCCTGGTCATCAATGCCCACGGGATCGAGAATGGCAAAGAGCCCTCCTTTTATGACGACCTTAAGGCGGGCGAACTCAAGGGCTACGGTTTTAAGAACGACGAGAACCAAACCCCCGAGAGTTGTTATTTTAATGGGATGCTCCTGCGCGTGATGCGGGCATTGCAGTTTATGAAAGCCCAGCCTGAATGGAATGGCAAAGACCTGCGCGTTGAGGGAGGCAGCCAGGGGGGATTCCAGGCGCTTTCCGCGGCGGCTTTGGACCCGGATGTAACCGAGTGTTTTGCCAATATTCCATGGCTCTGCGATCTCGGCGGCATTACGCTCGGGCGGCTGCGGGGCTGGCGGCCCGATTTCGAGCCGGGGATGGCTTATTTCGATTCCGTCAACATGGCGCGGCGCATTCGCTGCAAAACGGAAATCAATGCAGGGCTGGGCGACTATACCTGCCCGCCTTCCGGCGTCAGTGTGCTCTATAACCACATCAAAGCCCCCAAACGGCTCGTGTTTTTCCAGGGGAAAACCCACTCGTACACGCCTAAGGATACGCAGAAAATCACGGAGCAGGCGGATTGGCCGTAAACGGCGCGATGTGAGGCGGCGGCGGATTTCTGGGGATTTTCCGTGATATTTTGCGTATAAAAACCGCATGGAAACTTCGCTTGAAATCCCCGGCGTCGCCCGGCTGGGCACCGGCCCCGGCGGCCTCCCTCGTTACGAAATCACCACTCCGCTGGCCGAGGCGCACCTTTATCTCCACGGCGCGCACGTGGCCCACTACGTGCCCGCGCGGCAGACGCCACTGCTTTTCCTAAGCTCGCAGAGCCAGTACCGCGACGGCGCGCCCATTCGGGGTGGGGTGCCGGTGATTTTTCCGTGGTTTGGGCCGCGCGAAGGCTTTTCCTCCCATGGTTTCGCCCGCAACCGGGCCTGGACGGCGGAATCCATCCGGCAAAAAGCCAGCGGCGAGGTGGTGTTGACGCTGCGGCTGGAGCCGGACGCCGAAACCCGCGCCCAGTGGCCGGGCGAGTGGGTCTTGCGCCATCGCGTGACGGTCGGCTCCACGCTCGCGATGGAGCTGGAAATCGAAAATCGCGGCACGGCGCCGCTGCGCTGTCAGGACGTGCTGCATACATATTTTTTGGTTCACGACGTCCGGAGCGTCCGGGTTCATGGGCTTGAGGGAGCCAGTTATTATGACGCGCTGGATGGCAAACGCCTCAAACGGCAGCCGTGCGAACCAATCGGCTTTGTCGCTGAGTTGGACCGCGACTACATCGGCACTGAGGCAGCGTGTGTGATCGAGGACCCCGGGTATTCGCGGCGCATTGTGGTGGAAAAGAGCGGTTCGAGCTCAACCGTCGTGTGGAACCCGTGGATCGCCAAATCCCAGGCCATGGCCGACTTTGGCGATCACGAATGGCCCCGCATGGTTTGCGTTGAAACGGGGAATATCGCCGATGACACCCTTGAAATCGCCCCCGGCGCGCGCCATGTTTCGCGAACGCTCCTGCGAACAGAACCTATATAGAAGAGCCCTCATGTCGCGCCCCAATAAAGATAAAGTGCCCACCCAGGCTCCGGCGGCCGGTCTATTCCAGGCTTTCGCAGGCCTGGATCTGGGCGGGTTGCCCTCCGGTCCCGCCGAATCGGCTCAAGCCGCCCCGGATGCAGCAAACCAAGCTCGCCTCCATTCCGTAAAAAAAGGTCGCGTGGTTTTGCGGCGGGAAACGGCCCATCGGAGTGGAAAAACCGTGGTCGCTGTGGATGGATTCGAGCCCGGGATCGCCGATTCGGAAATCGAGGCGCTGGCAAAAAAACTCAAAGCCGTTTGTGGTTGCGGCGGCTGCGTCAAAGGCCGCGTGATTGAAATTCAGGGTGAACAAGCGGCTCGCGTGCGTGAAATTCTCGTGGCGGAAGGCTTTCGCGTCGCGGGCATCCAATAAGAAAACGCCCGCAGCCCAAGGAAACATCAGCCTTCGCACAAAACTTTTTTCCAGAGTAAAACGGGAAAAAATCCAAAATACCGTTGACCCATGGGCTGTTCCTGCTACTTTTCGCCTCCCACCAAGCGGCAGGATGCCGGTGAGGGGACAGCCGAAAACGAAGGGCCTAAAAATTCTTCAAAAAAACGGTTGACGGTGCCGGGGAAAACGCTAAGGTGTTCGCCCCGCAACGGAAGGCGGCAAGTCGTTCGAAATGAGGACGTTAGAAAAAACCAAGTTTTTGGTTGACGTCAGAAAATCGGACGGTAAGCTCCTCTCCCCCGCAAGGAAGAATGGGAAGCCGGTCAAAACCGAGCGTCGAAAAAACTGAAGAAATTCGGTTGACGCGAAGAAAAAACCTGGTAACCTCTTCAACCCCGCGAGACGAAAGGAAAACGGTGAAAGCCGAGGGTCGAAAAAATTCGAAAGAATTTGGTTGACTTAAACGCAAAACCCGCTAACTTGTTCGCCCCGCAACGGAAGGTAAAACGGTCGGAAACGACAACGTTGAAAAAATTCGAAAGAATTTGGTTGACGATGACAAAAAACCGGCTAGATTGACCTTCCCGCCTCGGTAAAGCCGAGCCGGTGGGAAAGCGGTTCAAACCGCGATTCGCGACAAGGCGAATGGTTCTTTTGTTGGTTCGGAAGCCAAGTCGGATAAAACCGAATAAAGCAACGAGCCGCTCGCGAAAGAACGAGATCTTTGAGAGTTTGGTTTCATGGTTATTCGAGCAATCGAAGAAACTTGAAATGGTTGAGGATAGCAAAAATTGAATTGTGCGTTGAACGTCAAATTATTTGGTTTTACAAGTATTTATTGACCGAAGCGACCTGCCTGATCTCACAAGAAGGGCGGGAAGCTAACATAAGGTCAGAATTTTGCTCGAGTCTTAGCAACTCGGCACAAATTTTCTACGGAGAGTTTGATTCTGGCTCAGAACGAACGCTGGCGGCGTGGATAAGACATG
>CAZEOO010000013.1:0-91424 GCA_964513965.1 uncultured Chthoniobacteraceae bacterium | reverse complement strand
AGGTTTCACCTCCCAAACCCTCCAGCAAGGGGGCTTGCCCCCCTGCACCCCATCTATTCCCGCTTTTTCTCCGCTTCCGCGTCCCACTTCCTCAACAGCGCCAGCTTCTCCGCGATCTTGATCTCCAACCCTCTCGGCACGGGCCGGTACCACCCCGGCTCCTCCATCCCCTCCGGCAAATAAGTCTCCCCGGCGGCGTAAGCATTCGGCTCGTCATGGGCGTAGCGGTATTCATGCCCGTACCCCAGCTCTTTCATCAGCTTCGTCGGCGCGTTGCGCAGGTGCACGGGCACCTCGCGGCTCTTGCCTTCCTTGATGAACGCCATCGCCTGGTTGAACGCCATATACCCGGCGTTGCTTTTCGGCGCGGCGGCGAGGTAAATGACCGCCTGCGCCAGCGCCAGTTCGCCCTCCGGGCTGCCCAGCCGCTCGTAAGTGGCCGCCGCTTCGTTGGTGATCTGCGCCGCCCGGGGATCGGCCAGCCCGATGTCTTCCCAAGCCATGCGCACGATGCGGCGCGCCAGGTAGCGCGGGTCCGCGCCGCCGTCGAGCATCCGGCAAAACCAGTAAAGCGCCGCGTCCGGGTGGGAGCCGCGCACGGATTTATGCAGCGCGGAAATCTGGTCGTAAAAATTGTCCCCGCCTTTGTCAAAGCGCCGCGCGTTCAGTGTCAGCGCGTTTTCCACAAACGCCGCGTCAATCTTCGACACGCCCGCCGCCGAGGCCGCCGTGTCGCATTGTTCCAGCAAATTCAGGAGCCGCCGGGCGTCGCCGTCCGCATAGCCGATGATGGTTTCCTCGGCCTGCTCGTCAAATTCCAGGTGCGCCAGCGCCTTTTGCCGTGCGCGTTCCAGGAGCAGCTTCAATTCCGCGTCCGAAAGCGAGTGGAGCACATACACCTGCGCCCGCGAAAGCAACGCCGAGTTGACCTCGAACGAGGGGTTCTCCGTCGTCGCGCCGATGAACGTCACCAGGCCGCTTTCCGCGTAAGGCAACAGCGCGTCCTGCTGGCTTTTGTTGAAGCGGTGGATTTCATCGACAAAGAGGATCGTTTGCCTGCCACGGGAGAGATGGCGCTTCGCCTGGTCCACGGCGGCGCGGATGTCTTTGACCCCGGAAAACACGGCGGAAAGCGCGATGAACTCGCAATCGAACGCCGTGGCCATGATCCGCGCCAACGTGGTCTTGCCGACGCCGGGCGGCCCCCAGAAAATCATCGAATGCGGCTTGCCGGATTGGAATGCCAGCCGCAGCGGCTTGCCTTCGCCCAAAAGATCCGCCTGCCCGATCACTTCATCGAGTGTTTGGGGCCGCATCCGGGCCGCGAGCGGAGCCGACTCCGGGACGGGTGGGAGCGCCGCCTGGGGTTGATCGTCGTCGCCGGTATCGAATAAATCCGCCATATAAGGGAAGGCACAATTTACCCGCTGCGGGAGCCGGGGGCAAGAAACTCGGGTGTCAAAGCGGGAAATGGCTTGCCGGGGCAGGGGGAATGCCGGTAGAGAAGCGGCAAACCGAATGATTGAAAACGCTTTCAAAGGAGCCGTGATCGGAGCCGGGGCCGCCGTGGTGGTCCCGCTGGGCCTCATGCTGCACTCCGCCACCTTTAACCCCGGCGGCTCGAACCTCGGCATTGGCATCTTCGCGCTCGCGATGCCCATTATTCTGCCCGGCGCGGCTTTGGTAGGCTGGCTCATCGGCAAACGCTGGCCGCAGAAGTAGCCACGCTCTATTCCAGGTCGTCGGCCGCGCCCTTTTTCGCCGTCAAGCCGCGCAGTTTGCCGTGGATGAACGGGTCCAGCCCGCCGTCCATTACGCCCTGCACGTTGCTGGTTTCCACGCCCGTGCGGTGATCCTTCACCATCTGGTAGGGCTGGAACACGTAGGAGCGAATCTGGTTGCCCCAGGCGATGTCTCCCTTCTCGCTGTACTGCCGCTCGATCTCGGCCTTTTTCTTATCCTCCTCGATCTGGAAAAGCCGCGCCTTCAACATCTTGATGGCCAGTTCGCGATTGCGGCCCTGGCTGCGCTCGGCTTGGCAGGCCACCACGATGCCCGTTGGCTTGTGCGTGAGCCGCACGGCGGTGGAAACTTTGTTCACGTTCTGCCCGCCCTTGCCGCCGGAGCGGTAGGTGTCCATTTCCAAATCTGCCGGGTTAACTTCGATGTCGATCGTGTCCGCAATTTCCGGCGTGGCGTCCACGCTGGCAAAAGTGGTGTGGCGGCGCTTGTTCGCGTCGAAAGGAGAAATGCGCACCAGCCGGTGCACGCCGCGCTCGGTTTGCAGATAGCCGTAGGCATATTCGCCGCTCACTTGCAGCGTGGCGGATTTGATGCCCACCTCTTCGCCCTCCTGAATGTCCACGATCTCCGCTTTGAACCCGTGGCGTTCGCACCAGCGCTGGTACATGCGCAGGAGCATATCGGCCCAGTCGCACGACTCCGTGCCGCCCGCGCCCGAGTGGATCACCAGGAAGCAATTGGCGCGGTCTTGCGGGCCTTTGAGGTAGCTCTTCAATTCGAAATCCTCCAGCTTGGCCAACAGCGAATTGTATTCCGCCTCCACCTCGTCCGTCGCCGCGACCTGGCTGGCGTGGTCGGTTTCTTCCAGCGCGAGCTGGCGCAGCACCTCCAAGTCCTCGACGCCGGTTTCCAGCGCCTTGAGCGGTTCGAGTTTGCCCTTGATGGAGGAGACTTCCTCGACGATGGCCTGCGCTTTTTCGCGGTTATCCCAAAAATCCTGCGCCGTCATGCGCGCTTCCAACTCGGCAAGCCGGGCTTGCAGTTTGGGCAAGTCAAAGATACCTCCGCATCTCGTCCACGCGGGACTTCAAGGCGGAGGTGTTCAAAAGAGTGAGGTCGATGGCCATGGGAAAGAGCGGCAAGGATGACGGGCCGGGAGGGCGAAGTCAAAAAAATTGCTCATCGCCAAGGAGCGATTGCTGATTGGCCTTTAGCAATGGGCAATTTCGCCTAAAATCGTCCGCATGAGTTCCGATTCTTTCTTTCCCCGCATCGCCGTCGTCGGTTCCGGCGCGATCGGGAGCTATTACGGGGCGATGCTTGCGGCCACCGGCCAGGATGTCCATTTTCTCATGCGCGCCGATCTCGAAACGGTGCGGCGCGATGGGCTGCTCGTCAAAAGCACTGAGGCTCCCGATGTCCACCTCAAGCCCGCCCGGGTTTACGGCAGCACGGAAGAAATCGGGCCGGTGGATCTGGTTCTCATTGCGGTGAAAACGACCGCGAACGCCGCGCTGGAAAAACTGATCCCGCCGCTGCTCCACGAGCACACGGCGCTGGTGACGCTCCAAAATGGTTTTGGCAACGAACGCTTTCTGGCCGAACGCTTCGGCGCGCAACGCGTGATGGGGGCGCTCTGTTTCATTTGCCTCAACCGCGTCGCGCCCGGCGTCATCAGCCACCTGGGCGCGGGCGGCATTTCGGTAGGCGAATACCAAGGCGCGCCCCAGCCGCGCACCCGCGCGCTGGTCGATGCGCTCAACTGCGCCGGGGTCAATGCGCGTCTGGTCGAGAACCTCATCGACGAACGTTGGCGCAAGGAGGTCTGGAACGTCCCTTTTAACGGCCTGGCCATCGCGGCGGGCGGCATCACCACTGATCGCATCCTGGCCTCCGCGCCGTTGGAAGCCCTCACGCGCGGGCTGATGGAAGAAGTCGTGGCCATCGCCGCCGCGCGCGGTTATCACATCCCGGCCTCCTACATCGATTTCCAAATCGAACGCACCCGCCCCATGGGGGATTACCACCCCTCAAGCTTGCTTGATTACCAGGCGGGCCTGCCCGTGGAGGTGGAAGCCATTTGGGGCGAGCCGTTGCGCGAAGCGCAAAAAGCCGGGGTGCCCGCCGGGAAACTGGAGGCGCTTTACCGGATGCTCCAGCACCTCACCGCGAAACCGTAGGCACCTAGTTTAAGCGTCTTTCCCGGGCCAAAAGAGCCGGGCCAATGCCAGCGCGAGGCAGACCACGCTGACGCCCCATACGCCGTTCCAATGCCAGATGCTCCAGGCGTAGGAACCGACGGCGCTCCCGGCGGCTCCGCCCAGGAAATAAATAATCATGTAAACAGAGGTCAGCCGATTGCGCAGTTGCGGCGCGAGCGAATAGATGCGCGTTTGATTGGAGATCTGGTTGCCCTGGATGCCCGCATCCATCAAGAGCACGCCCGCCACCAGCCAGGCCAGCGAGCGGTCCGCCTGGCCGATGCAGACAAACCCGGCAATGGCCAGCGCCAGCGTCGCCGCGATGATGCGCCGGATGGGGTATTTATCCGCGAGCCGCCCCGTCACCAGCGCGGCCCCGGCGCCCGTCACGGCCAGCAGCGCAAAGAGGCCCACCATCTGGCTGCCGTAGTGTTCGGGCCGGGCGGCGAAGTAAAAGGGGAGCGTCGTCCAAAAGGCGCTGAAGGTCGCGAACCCCAGCGCGCCGATGGCCGCGTGCCGCCGCAGCACCGGCTCTTGGGCGAGCAGGGGAAAGAGGGATT
Source organism: uncultured Chthoniobacteraceae bacterium (assembly GCA_964513965.1). GTDB lineage: Bacteria > Verrucomicrobiota > Verrucomicrobiia > Chthoniobacterales > Chthoniobacteraceae > UBA695. Next base: position 86,920 of record CAZEOO010000013.1, on the reverse strand, counting down.
TGAGCAAGCCGGGATAGGAAAAATTATTCTCCGGCTCCGGCGAAGCGGGCAAGCGGCAGAGCGCCAGCCCCATTACGGCGGAAAGCGCCGCGCCCACCCAAAACACAGGCCGCCAGCCCAGCGCCGCTCCGAGAAAACCGGAGGCGCTGCGGGATACAAGAATGCCGATCAAAAGCCCGCTCATAATCGTCCCCACCGCCCGTCCCCGCCGGGCCGGTTCCGCGAGGCCCGCCGCGTAGGGCACGGCCAGTTGCGGCGTAATCGAGATGAGCCCGAAGGCGAAACTGGCGGCCACCATCCAGGGGAGGTTGGGGGAAACGGCCACGGCCACCCCCACCGCGGCAGCCGCGAAGGCCGAGCCCGCGATGAGCCGCTTTTTGTTGAGCAGATCGCCCAGCGGCACCAAAAGGAGCAGCCCGGCGGCATAACCCAACTGGGTCGCCACGGCCACCCAGCTTACGGCGGAATGCGAAACGTGGAACGCCGCGCTAATGAGTTCCAGCAGCGGCTGCGCGTAGTAGATATTGGCCACCATCACCCCGGCGGTGACGGCCAACAGCAGCGTGAGCCCCCGGCTCAGCACCGGGGCGGGTTGGGCTTTAAAAGACTGTGGCACCTCGTCACCCTAAATAGGAGAGGGGGGCAAAGTCGAGCCCTCGCCCTAGCGGCTGGCGGCGTTTTCAATGCCTTGACCGGCATCCCGCACATCCCGCCCGACGCCCCGTACGGTGTTGCATCCGGAAACCAGGAAGGAAACCGCCAAGATCGTAACGGCACAAAGAATTAGTCGTTTTATCATAAGGAATACTTGGTTAATGCGATGCAATAATAAGCCAGATAATGGCCAAATGCATCTGGTTTTTTGGCGGAGGTTGCGCCTGGTGTGCGGTCCGGTATGATGTCTGCACCGTGAAGTCCTTTATTTTTTGCCCGCTGCTGTTGGCCGCTTCCAACGTGTTTATGACGTTTGCCTGGTATGGGCATTTGCGGAATTTCTCCACCCGCCCGTGGTTTGTGGCGGCGTTTGTAAGCTGGCTCATCGCCGGGTTCGAATACCTGCTGCAAGTTCCTGCCAACCGCATCGGGGCCACGGTGATGACGCTGCCGCAGCTCAAAATCATGCAGGAAGCCATCACGCTGACGGTCTTCATGCCGTTTGCGGTGTTCTATATGAACACGCCGCTCAAGATGGATTACGTCTATGCCGCGCTCTGCATCGCGGGCGCGGTTTATTTCATCTTCAGGGGGTAGCGGTAAGCAGCAGTCGCAGCTTTTCCTGCAATTCCTCGATGCGGAACGGCTTTTGCAGGAAATCCGTGGCGCGGTCGAAGTTGCGCAGTTGGCCTTCCCGCATGTAGCCGCTCATAAAGAGAATCGGCACGTCGGGGCGGATGGCCCGGATGTGGTCGAGCACTTCCAGGCCGCTCATTTGCGGCATGGTCACATCCAGTAATACGGCAGTGATCGCGCCCGCGTTTTCCTTGAACTTCTGCACTCCCTCGCGCCCGTCGTTGGCCGTGATGACCCGGAACTCGAAGCTCTCCAGCATGCGCGAGGTGAGGTCGCGCACGGCCTCCTCGTCATCCACGACGAGCACGAGGCCCTCGCCGCTCCAGTGCGGGGTGGGTTCCTCCGCGGCGGTCTCTTCCCTCTCGATTTCCTCGGCGGTGACTCCGGCGGAAGGGAAGAGCAGCGTGAAGGTGGTGCCTTCGCCCTCCTTGCTCTCCAGTTCCAGCGTGCCGCCATGGCCGCGCACAATGCCCAGCACCGCCGCGAGCCCCAGGCCGCGTCCGGTGAACTTGGTGGTGAAGAAGGGGTCAAAAATGCGGCCCTTGGTTTCCTCGCTCATGCCGCAGCCGGTGTCGGCGATTTCGATGAAAACGTAATCCGACTCGTCCGGCTTGCCGGTTTCGGAAATCCCCCGGAAAAGCTCCTTGGCCCGGTGCACAACGCCGGTGGAAACCCAGATGGAACCCTCGCTGGCGGTGATGGCCTCCGAGGCGTTGATAATCAAATTCATGAGCACCTGGCGGATCTGGCTTTCGTCGCCGCGCACCCCGGGCAGGTCGTGGGCGAGGTTGAAGGAAAGTTGCACCTTCTTGGCCACCGAGACGCGCAGGAGCTGGCTCATGTCGCGAATGGTCTGGTTGAGATCGAGCAGGTGGACCTCGATGCGCCCCTGGCCGGAGTAGGCGAGCATTTGCTTGCAAAGATCGGCGGCCTGGATGGAGGTGCGCTCGATTTCCAGCAGGTAAGGCTGGAGCGGCGAGGAATGCTGCAACTGGATGCGGGCCAACTGCGCGTTGCCGAGAATGGCCGTGAGCAGATTGTTGAAATCGTGCGCGATGCCCCCGGCCAGCACGCCCAAGCTTTCGAGCTTCTGCATGTCGAGCAGCTTCAACTCCAGGTCGTGCCGTTCGCGCTCGGCCAGGGAGCGGTCCGTCAAGTCCATGCCCAAGAGCAGGCAAAGCCTTTCGTCGTGGTAGATGACGTTGCGGCAATTCCAGGAAATCGTCCGCTCGTCGCCGTTGCGCGTGATGAGGAGCGTCTCCACGATGCCGACGATTTCCCCATGGATCATGTCCCGCAATCCGGCCCGGGCCGGTTCGAAATCCTCGCCCGGGAAAAGAAGCTCCAGCCACTGTTGCGCGAAGTCGTCCGTGAGGTGATAGCCCGTTACCTCCTGCGCGCGCTCGTTGAAAAGCCGCAAGCGCCCGCGTTCGTCCACGGCCAGGATGAGGACGGCGGCCGCCTCGATGAGCGTGGTGGCAAATTGCTGCGTTTGCTCGGCCTGGTGAACCACCGAGGCGGCTTTTTGCCGGACCTCGTCGGCTTCGGAGACGTTCCGGGCCAGCAGCGTCACTTCCTGCCCTGTTTCCCGCAATTTTCGTTCTGAGGCCGCCAGCGCGCGCTTTGCCGCCTGGAGCTGGCGTGAACGTTGCCAGGCAAACGCAAGCGCGCCGCCCATTACCAGAATGGAAGCGCCGAGTTCAATGGCGGGAAGAGGAGTCACGCGGCTGGAAAATGTGGGGTTTTTTGCGCTGTTCTCGTTTCTTTGGGGAAAGAATTTTACCGGAACAGCGTGAGTAACTTACACCAGGGCGAGATTCGGATCAATGTCTGTGGTGATGGGGGAGCAACCGCCCCGCAGGAGGCGGTGCATGGCCACAAAGCTAATCATCGCCGCGTTATCCGTGCAAAGCGCCCCGCCCGCCAGACGCAGCGAGAGCCCTTCTTTGGCGCAAGCGGCTCCGAGCACCTCGCGCAACCGGCGGTTGCAGCTCACGCCGCCGCTCACGGCCACCGTGTCGCGCCCCGAGTGCCGGGCCGCCGCGACCGCCTTGGCCGCGAGCACCTCCACCACCGCTTCCTCGAAGGAAGCGCACACGTCGGCGAGCGTGGATTCGCCCAGCTCGGGCAGCTTGGGGAGCAAATAGCGCACGGCGGTCTTGAGCCCGCTGAAACTGAAGGCGAAGTCGCCCGAATGGAGCATCGAGCGGGGGAAATCGAACCGTGTTTTGTTGCCGCCCGCCGCCAATTGGTCGATCACCGGGCCGCCGGGGTAGGGAAGGCCGAGCAGCTTGCCCACTTTGTCGAACGCCTCGCCCGCCGCATCGTCCCGGGTCTGCCCCAGGAGCCGGTATTGGCCAAAGCCGGAAATATCCACCAGCATCGTGTGGCCGCCGCTCACGATCAGCCCCAGCGACGGCGGGATTTCCAGGGAAAACGCCTCTTCATTGCCCGGGAAAAAGGGCGAAAGCAGGTGGCCCTCCATATGGTTGACGGCCAAAAACGGTTTGCCCAGCCCGAGGGCGAGCCCTTTGGCCGAGGAAAGCCCGATCATCAGCGACGTGGCCAGGCCCGGGCCTGCCGTGGCGGCCACGGCGTCGATTTCCTCCAGCCGCAGCCCCGCGTGCTCCAGCGCGGCCTCCACCACCGGGCGCAGGTGGGTCAAATGCTCGCGCGAAGCCACCTCCGGCACCACGCCGCCGTAAGTGCGGTGGATGGCGATCTGCGAGGCCACCTCGCTGGCGAGCAGCCCCCCTTCGGAACAAAAAATGGCCGCGGCTGTTTCGTCGCAGGAACTTTCTAGGGCTAAAACTTTCATGGTGGCAATCCCTCAGCATCCGCAAACCGGGCCGTGGAAGCAAGATTTACCCCACCGGCTCGACCAGAATCCTCGGCCCTTCCACCGCAACCACGCGCACCCGCGTGCCGGGGTCCACGAATTGCCCGGAGGTGAGCACGTCGTAAAGCTCGCCACGAAATTCCGCCTTGCCCGAGGGGCGCAGGATGGAGCGGGTCACGCCCTCGTCGCCCGCGCTCAGCCGGGTATATTCGCTTTTCCCCACCGGCAGCGACGCCCCCACGCTCTGGCCGGTTTCAAGTACCAACCCGCCGAAAAACGGGCTCTTGGGCAGGTATTTCGCCAGAATGGCAATGACAATGCCCGCGAGAATCACCGTGCCCCCCAGCTTGGCCAGCGGGAGAAGCAGCGCGGCACTGCTGGGCACCAGCGGCGTGCCGGGGTAGCGGTCCACCATGGCCCAAATGACGGCCCCGAGCATCAGCACGAGCCCCGCGAAGCCGGGCAGGATGGTGCCCGGGTGGATGAAAAGTTCGCCCAAAACCAGGGCGAGCCCCACCAGAAACACCACCGGCGCTTCCCAGCCGGCCAGCCCCGCCAGGTAATGGCCCAAAAAGAAGAGCGCAAAGCAGATCATCGACGCGATGCCCGCCACCCCAAACCCGGGCATTTTGAATTCCAGGTAAGCCCCTAAAATACCGCCCAAAAGCAGCAACGGCCCGAGCGTGGTGAGCCAGAACCCGAGCACTTCGAACCCGGCAGGCTCCATTTGTTTAATAGGCGCTCCCTCCAGCCCCGCCTGTTTGAGCAGGCCGGGAATGGAATCGGCCACTCCCGCCGCCAGCACCCGTTTGCCGCCGATTTCTTTCACCGCTTCCTGCGCGCTCAAGGTCAGCACTGAGCCTTTCTCATGGATCGTCTGGCCGTCGATGACCACCGCCTTGTTGCGATCGATGAACGCCTGGGCGATGTCCGGGTTGTGCCCGTTGGCCTCGGCCACGCTGCGGAAGTAATTGGAGAAAAAAGAGATGCTCTTGTCCCGAAGCGTCTCGGGGATTTCCTGCCCTCCCGGCAGCACCGGCGCGGCGGCCCCGATGGCACTCATGGGGGCCATGTAGATCTCCTTGGTCGAAACCGCGATCAAAGCTCCGGCGGAACCGGCCTGGGTGTTTACGTAGGTGATCGTGCGCGGCTTGGCCTTTGCGAGCGCCTTTTGCATTTCCACGCAGGCGTCCAGGCTGCCGCCGGGCGTGTTCATATCGAGGATCACGGCCCGGGCGTCGTCGCTTTGGGCTTCTTTGAGCGCGCGGCGCAGAAAAAAGAATTTCGCCTGGGAAATTTCCCCCTGGATGGGCACCACGTAAACGGGACCGCCGGGGGGGCTGTGGACGGGGCCATTTTGGGCCGGGGCGGCGGCAACTCCCGGGGGAAGCCCCCAAGCTGCCCCCCAAGCCGCCGCCAAGGTGATTGCTGCCAGAATCCTTCGAAGCACGGCATTCATACAAAGCTACATTTGGCCTTTCCACGCCCGGGTTACAAGCCGATTCGGTTTTTCTGAAAATCCTTACGTCCAGAACCTTCCGTTCGCGCGATTTTTAAACTTATCTTGTAATTTTTTGCGAATGGTGGGAAAAAAATACCCCTCTATGAAACACATCCTTATTGCCGCGGTTTTCGCCGTCGCCACCCTCACTGCCTGCTCCCACAAGCCCGCTCCCGCCTGCAATGGCAAGGTCGTCAAGACCTGCAAATCGGCCAAGTAAGCCGGTAGGAGCCACGCAGTGCGTGGTGAAACAACCTATAAGCGAGAGCTGGGTTCTCCGGAATCCAGCTCTCGTTTTTTTTGGCTCGCCGCATCCCATTTTCCGCGCGGGCTTGATCCCGGGGCCGTTAAGCCCCAAATTAGACTGTTTATGCGTATCAACCGATTTTTGGCTTCGGCGGGGCTTGGCTCGCGGCGGAGTTGTGAAGAACTGATCCTCACCAGCCAGGTGACGATCAATGGCGTGCTGTGCGAAAATCTCGCCTCCAACGTGGAGCCCACCGATGTCGTCAAAGTCGGCAACCGGGTGGTCAGCACCGCCGCCCCGATGACCATCGTCATCAACAAACCGCCCGGCTACATCTGCACCGCTTCGGATACGGACGACCGGCGCACGATTTTTGACCTGCTTCCGGCGAATTTTCCCCGGCTTTTCCACGTGGGCCGGCTCGATCTTGAGAGCGAGGGGCTCCTCATTTTGACCAACGACGGCGACCTTTCCCTCAAGCTCACCCACCCGCGCTACAAAGTGGCCAAGGAATACGAAGTGGTGCTGGACCACTCGTTCGACTTCGAGTTGGTGCCCAAAATGCTCCACGGCATGAGCCTGGAAGAGGGCTGGGCCAAGGCGGAAGCTGTTTACAAGCTGGCCCCGAACAAGGCCAAGGTGGTGCTGCGGCAGGGTTTGAAGCGCCAGATCCGCAAAATGTTTTACGCTCTGGGCTACGAAGTCAACAAGCTCACGCGCACTCGCATCGGGCCGCTTGCCCTCGGTTCCATGGAGCCGGGAAGCTGGCGGGCCGTCACCCAGGCGGAAATCGACGAGTTGCTGGAAGAAGGCCGCAAACACGCCGAGGAACAGCCCGAGCCAGCCCACGCTCACGCCCCTTACACCCATAAACCGCGCCGGTTCGAAGCCCGTGGCGAAGCGTCGCCCCGAGGCCCTCAGAGTCAAAGCCGGGGTCGGTTTGCCCGGGAAAGCGGCGGCGAAGGTGAGCAACAGAGGCCGCGTCCGTACCGGCCCAAGCGCGAGTACGGTGGCGACGAACGCCCCCGGCGCGAATACGGCAGCCGCGCCCCACGGCAGGCACGGGATGAACGCGAGGGCGGCTACGGCGGGGAACGCCGCTGGAGCAAACCTCCGTATGAGCGTGGAAACCGTGGCTATAGTGGTGATCGTGGCGAAGCTCCCCGGCGGGGCGGCTACGGTGGCGGACCGCGGCGTCAGGGGCCTGTTGAGGAAATCCCGTTTGTGCCTCGCGCTCGTCGCGGGGAAGAGGCAGCCGAGGAACGCCCGAAGCGTTTCGGCAAATCCTTTGGCAAACCCCAGGCGGACAAACCGTGGCTCCGAAAGAAACACAAGGAACAGCGCGCATCGTCGGCCCGGCAGCCCGGGAAGCCGAAAAAGCACCCCTTCGCCAAATTCCAGCGCAAGCAGCGGGATTTCTAGTCTCTCAAGAATAGGCTCCGCAGCTTTCGCGGACGACCAGCCGCGGAGCTAATAGAAGGCTTCGCGGCGGCAATGCGGGATCGGCGATTCGTTCGCGCATGGCATTGAACGCGGTGACGGCGATGTCCCGGCAGGGCTGTGCGATGGTGCTCAGCGGCACGGTCAGGAGGCTGGCGATGCGCATATCGTCAAAGCCCACCAGCCGAACTTCCTCCGGCACGCGAATGCGCAGCCGAGTCAGCGTTCGCAACAGTTGCGCGGCCACGTGGTCACTGGTGCAAAGAAAGGCGTCAACCTGGCGGGCCACGGCAAAAGCGCGAACAAACTTTTCATCCGTGGGGTCTCCCGTGAGCACAAAGTTGCGGGGGATGGGAATGCCGTGGTCGAGCATGGCAACCCGCGCCCCCGCGATGCGTGCGTCCACGGTTTGCGCTGTGTGCGGGCAGGTGACGTAAGCGAGATGCCGGGCGCCCAGTTTGATCAAGTGCGTGGCGAGCGCGTAACCGCCGCCGAAGTTGTCAATGCCCACCAGATCGAACCCACTGCGCTCCGGGAAGGGGCCGATGTCACGGTCAATGAGCACCACGGGGATGCCCGCTTTGTGCAGTTTGGCGGTGAGACGCTCATTGAGGGGCTTGCTGTCGGCGCGATGCTCGAACGGAACAAAGAATACGCCTGCGGCGCGGCATTCGATCCATTGGGCGCAAAGAGCCTCGGCTTCCTGGGCGCTCATCTCGGTTTCCGGGCCGGGCGGATAGGCGCTGTTGCCCCAAAGAAAGCCGTAATGATGAACCCGGGCAAGACTGGCCAATTCGCCGCAGATGGATTCAAAAATCTCCGTGTTTCTCAGGCTTGGCACCACCAGGCCGAGCTGAGCCAGCGCGGGGGGAGCAACGGCGGCCTCTCCCGGCTTGCGTACATAGGTGCCCGAACCCGCGCGCCGGACAATGAGGCCGTGCTCCTGGAGATCGAGCAAGGCGCGCCCCACGGTGGGACGCGAAACGTGAAAGCGTTTGACCAGTTGCGCTTCGCTGGGCAAACGCGCGCCAGGAAGGTGCTTCCCGGCGTTGATCTCTGCCGCGAGTTGGAGGGAGATGGCGCGGTGCTTAAAGGAGGTGCTCACGTGTGATAATACCAACTCGCAGCAATCTCCAGACAGATGAACTTGGTCTTTTCGTGCAGGGCGGCGTTGTCAGGCAAAGCCGCTATCAACAGATAGCGTCTTCGCCTTCCGCCTTGCCCTGCGCAAAAACCCCGGCGTCCTTCTGTCCGTTTCTTTCTGCGAGTTGGTATAAGCTGCTACTAGCAGATTGATTGCTGATATGACAGCTTTTTAAAAGCTGATATGTATTTTCGTAGTCTCCGAACCCGGCGGACGCTAAAACGCCTCCATGGCACTTGTGATCGGCCTTGATTTGGGAACGACTTCGATCTCCGCCGTGGTTTTCGACACCCAGCGGGGCGCAGTCGTGCATTCCGCCGAGTGTGCCAATAGCGGCGATGTCGCCGGGTTGAAGGAGTTCTGTCACGAACAGTGTCCAGAGACCATTTTTGAAGCAGCCTGTGGATTGGTTGGCTCGGTGGTTCGCGCGTCGGGGGTGCCGCCGAAAGAGATTAAGGGGCTCGCGTTGACGGGGCAGCAGCATGGGCTGGTGATTGTGGACGAGGGGCTGAACCCGTTGACCCATCTCATGACTTGGCAGGACCAGCGAACCGCCGCCGAGCCGGATGGCTTGCGCAAACATCACCACGCGGCTGAAACAGGATGTTTTCTGCATCCCGGTTATGGAGGGTTGACGCTGCATCACCTCATCCACACGGGCGGGCTGCCGAAAGGAGCGTACAAGGCGCTCTCCATCACCGGGTTTTTGGCCGCGAGGCTTACGGGCCGCTGCTCGATTGATGAAACCATGGCTGCGAGTTGGGGGATTCTCGATGTGAAGTCGGGAGGATGGCATCAAACGTTGTTAAAGTTGCTGGATATCCCCGAGGGGTTGCTTCCAGAGATCGTGCCCTCTTGCAGCTCGCTGGGGCCTGTGGCGCGGGCCGGTTTAACGGGCTTGAACGCGCAAACCATGGTATGGAGCCCCGTGGGCGATAATCAGGCCGGTTTTGCCAGCGTTGCCAACCCTGGCGGGCGGGAAGCGGTCATCAATCTCGGCACCAGCGCCCAAATCTCAGTGCTCCGCCCCGACTTCTCATTTTCGCCCCGATTGGAGACCCGGCCCTTTCCCGGGGGCGGCTTCCTGCGCGTTTATGCCGCGTTGTGTGGCGGTTGGGCGTATTCTTACTTGGCCGGATTTTTCCAACAGATTGCGGCGCAAATCGGTGGCGTCACGCTCTCCCTGGCCGAGGTCTTCGATCATATGCAGGCGTTTGCCACCACAACAGACGCCGATGGGCTGTGGGCGGATGTCCGTATTGCGGGGGAACGCAACGGAGGCACTCCAGGCGGAAGCATCGGGGGCATCGGTCCCGCGAATTTTACCCCGGCCAATCTCGTTCGCGCTTTTGCCAACGGCATCGCCACCGAACTGGCCAGCGCGGCGGGGGAACTGCAGCTCGACCACGTCAAAAGCCTGGCCATCATCGGCAACGCGGCGTACAGGAACCCGCTGCTGGTGAAGGCGCTGGAAAACAAATTTGGTTTGCCTTGCCGCGTCGTCGCTTCCGGCCAAGAAGCCGCTCTTGGCGCCGCCCGGCTGGCTTCCCGGCTCGGTACAAGCTCCCGCCCATAGAAACCTCCAACAACCAAAAAATGCCATCCTTCACCTCCCAACCCGCGCTGAGCACCCTTACCGCACCGGCTCCGCAGACTGAGTTCGCGCTATCCGCGCCTGTGCCCCAAACCTTCACGGTCACGTTCACGGTGGACTTCAAAAAGTTCGGCGGAGAGAAAACCATTCTGAAAATACCGGGGGTGCTCAGCGTCCGTCTTCGCCAGCATAACCCGCTTGAGCGCACGCCTCAAAACTACAGCGCCTACAAAATGCCCGATGGTTCGGTGCCGGTGTTGGAAGCAACTGTGGAAGTCCATTCCGTCGAGCACCCCGACTGGGTGAATATGACCATCGGCATCCCGCTTGCCCTGCTCAAACGCCCCTGGGGGGAACACGAGATCACCCTGGATTTTTCAGGCGTGCGTTGGACGTTGTACGCGGATGGGGAATTGCTCGATAACGACTTTCCCTTTGGTTATCCTCAATGGGCTCAGAAAAATGGATGGAAGCTGGATGCGGAATTTGTGAAAAACGCGGCGATTTTTCTGCCGGGAATCGCGCCCCAAAGGAACCCGGAGAAAACCTCCTCCATCACCTCCATTCAATACTGGACCCCACCCGGACACAATGCATGGGTGGGCGATGTCGCGACGTTCTTTTATCGGGGACGCTATCACGTGTTTTATTTGTACGACCGGCGACATCACAAAAGTAAGTTTGGTCAGGGCGCGCACTATTTCGAACACCTCTCCACCACGGATTTCGAGACGTGGACCGCCCACGAGGCGGCAGTCCCCCTTGATGAACCATGGGAATGCCTCGGGACGGGCACGCCATTCATCTCCGATGGCCGGTTGTGCCTCAGCTACGGTTTGCATACCGAGCGCGTTTATCCCGACAGCAGGACGACTGAGGCCGCGCAGTGGGAATACCTCAAGAAGCATGGATGTACGGGCGAATTCCAACGCAAAACCACATCGGGTATCCCCGTGGGCGCGACGTATTCCGTCAGTGAGGATGGCGTTTCAAGGTTCAAAAAAACAGGGACCTTCTTCCATCCCTGCCGCAACCCAAGTGTCTATACCGATCCCAACGGCCGCCTGCGCATGCTGGCCAATGCCGGATCGAAGGGGATCTGGGAAGCGGACTCGGTGAACGGCGGCTGGCGCTGTGTTCACCCGGATTTTCCGCTGGGCGGCGACTGCACCTTCTTCTTCCGCTGGGGCCGGTTCGACTACATCATCGGCGGGTTCACCCGCCTTTGGGCGAAACCCGCCGCCGCTCCTGATTCGGCTTATGAAGATGTCGTCTCCATGGGACTCGATTTCTATGACGGCTTGAGTGTGCCCGCGATCACGGAAATCGAGGACGGGCGTTTCTTGATGGCGGCCTGGGTTTTCATTGGCGATTGGGGCGGTCCTCTGGTGATCCGTGAATTGATCCAGCTTCCCGATGGCCGGATCGGTTCCAAGTGGATGAAGGAAATTACACCCAAGACCGAGAACACAAGGACGCTCGCGGCCAGTGTTTCCCAGGTGACGACCTTCCCCGTCGGTTGCAAATCCTTCATGTTGACCTTCAACGTTCAACCCGCGGAGGCCGGGAACGGCAGGTTCGCCGTGTCATTCCTTCCCGAGCACGGCGTGGAGGCCGCTTGCGAACTGCAAGTTTGCTTGGGAGATCAGCGAGCGCAGTTTGGTCCCGGTTCACTAAACGGCTTCGCGCCCAGTGAGAAATCCCTGCGCGAAGGCGGCAGACCCGAGCTTTGTGGCAATTACGCGATCGAAAACCTTATCGGGGTTGATGAGCCCTTCACCGTTCGCGTGATGGTGAAAGGCGATGACAAGTTTGAGGGTTCACTGGTGGACGCGGAAATAGCCGGACAGCGCACGATGATCGCCTATCGCAACGGATTAGCCGTGAAGAATTTGCGCATCCACACAGAAGGGATCGAACTTAACGATGTGAAGATCGCACCGCTCCACGCCTAGCTTTGCCTAAAGCGTCCCTTTGGTGCTGGGCACGCCCTGCACGCGAGGGTCGATCTGGCACGCCTGGTCCACGGCCTTGGCCAGCCCTTTGAAAATGGCTTCGGCCATGTGGTGGGTGTCGCGGCCGTAGAGCACCTCCGCGTGGAGGTTGGCGCCCGCGTTGACGGCGAAGCCGCGCAGGAACTCCTCCACGAGTTGGAAAGAGAATTTGCCCACGGGGTCCACGCCCTTGGGCGCCCGGAATTCCGTGTACGGCCTGCCGCTGAAGTCGACGACCACGCGGGCCAGCGTTTCGTCCATGGGCAGGTAGGCCCAGCCGTAACGCCGGATGCCTTTTTTGTCGCCGAGCGCCTGGGCAAAAGCCTTGCCCAGGCTGATGCCCACGTCCTCCACCGTATGGTGGTAATCGACGTCAATATCTCCCGTGGCCTGCACCGTCAAATCCACCAGGCTATGCCGGGCGAAAAGCGTCAGCATGTGGTCGAAGAAGGGAATCCCCGTCGAGCATTTGCCCGTGCCATGGCCATCCACATTGAGTTGGATGGCGATGCGGGTTTCGGCGGTGTTGCGTTCGACGGTGGCGGTGCGGCTCATGGTGCTTGAATCTGGAATAGGCTAGAATAGCCCCCAGCGTTTGACTTTCCCCGCCGGGCTGGGCGCGGGGGTCGCTGTGGGAGCCTCTTCGGAAGAGGTGGTGGCTTCGGGCGTGGCGGAAGCCTTGGCCGAAGCGGCCGCGGAGGCTGCGGGAGCCGCCGGGGCGGGCGCGGCGCTTTGCGCGTTGCCCATCAACGCTTTCGCGCGCTCATTGGTGGGCCAAAGTTTGACGGCTTCCTTCAATTTGGCGGAGGCGTCCCCTTGCAAGTGCTGCTTGAGGAGGTCTTCCGCTTCATCCGTGGCGGCCACGCTGGAGCGCATGGCGCTCAAGGGGAGTTTTTCCAACCGGGTTTTTTCGGTGGCGGCGGTCTTTTTGAATTCCTCGAAGCTCTTGGGAGCCAGCGGCAGCAGCGGTTTCCACTTGATCTCCGGTTTCGCGGCCATGGCGGCGGCCAGCGCGTTTTCAGCGGTGGCGACCTGGCCCTTCCAAGCCTGGATCATCTGGCTCTTTTGGGGCTCGTTGACGAAGGGAATGTTTTTGTCGAAATCCGCCTTTTGCAATTTGCCCACGGCTTCCAGTCGGTCGGCTTCGGCGGTGGTGGCGGTGATGGTGGTCAGGGCCGCTTCGAGGGCTTCGGGGAAAACCTTGGAGGCGGGGTAGGTCTTTTCAATCTGGTCAAAGCTGTTGAGCGCCCCGATGAAGTCGCGCCGCGCAAGCTGGGCTTTCATCTGGCCGTAGCGCATGGCGGCCCCAAGCTGATATTGGTTCTTTTTGGCTTCCTCGGGGGTGTACCACTTGCCCTCCCACTTCAGGTTGCCCGCCACTACGCGCTCTTCCTCCGCTTTCAGGGCGTCGAGCATGCCTTGCGCCTCGGCTTTGTATTCGCTTTGGGGGTAATCCTTCAAAAAGGTTTCCAGCGGCTTTTCCATGGCCACGTAGGCGGCGGGCTGGAAGGAATAAGCGCCCACGGCATACGCTTTAAGCGCCTCGAATGCCTGGGTTTCGGGAGTCACTTTGAATGCCTTCTCCACGTCTTCCTTGGCAAAGGTTTTTTCATCGGTGATGCCAGCGGCAACGGTCACTTCCATGACCACCTGGGTATCGGTTTCGCGGGTGATTTTCCCTTGGAAGGTTTCACCGGACTTGGTCTTGACGTAATCGGCAAAAACAGTGGAAGCGAGGATCGCGCTGATGCCGAACAAAGCGAGAGGGAAGGGGGATGCCATAAGTTAAACTAAGCTTTTATATAAGCGGACAAGCGGCCCGGGTGCAAGCGCAGTGTTGCTGAATGAATCCGTTGCTTTGGCGGCCATATTGGCTTAAGGTGCGCCACCTTACGTGAAAATCGATCCCTCACTTCACCAAGCAAGGAAGCCCGACTGGCTGAAGGTGCGCCTGCCCTCCAGCCCGGTCTTCCGCTCCACCCAGTCGCTCATCTCCGATTTGCACCTGGCCACGGTTTGCGAGGACGCCCAGTGCCCCAACCGTTGGGAATGCTGGAGCGCGGGAACGGCCACTTTTATGATCGCGGGGGAACGCTGCACGCGCGCCTGCGGTTTTTGCGCCGTGAACACCGCCAAGCCGCTGCCGCTGGACCCGGGCGAGCCCCGGCGGGTGGCCGAGGCCGTGGCCCGGCTCAAGCTGCGCTACATCGTGCTCACCTCTGTAACTCGCGACGACCTGGAGGACGGCGCGGCAGACCATTTCGCTCAAACCATCCGGGCCATTCATGCCGTGGACCCGCAAATTTCCGTGGAGGTCTTGACGCCCGATTTCAATGGCCGCGAAGCGTCGCTGCAAACCGTCGCCGACGCCGCGCCGGAGGTTTTCGCCCACAACCTGGAAACCGTCGAGCGGCTCACCCCCGCCGTGCGTTCCAGGGCCCGCTACCGCCTCTCGCTGGAGGTGCTGCGGCGTTTTCGCGAAATCGCCCCCGGCATTGCCACCAAAAGCGGGCTGATGCTCGGGCTGGGCGAAGAAGAACCGGAGATTTACGCCGCCATGGACGACCTGCGGGCCGTGGGGGTGGAAATCCTGACGCTGGGCCAGTACCTGCGCCCTTCGCCGAAGCATTTGCCGGTGGTCGCCTACATTCACCCGGACAAATTCGAAGAATATCGCCAGGCCGCGCTGCAAAAGGGCTTCGTGCATGTCGCCAGCGGCCCGTTGGTGCGCAGTTCCTACCACGCCGCCGATTTCCAGCCCAACATCAAAAAGTAATCCGCTTGCCTAATGGCCGAATCTCCCAAAATCGCCGCGTTGATCCCCGCTTTCCGTGAAGAACGGCACATTGCCGAAGTGGTCCAGCGGGCGCTGCGGCAAATCGGCACGGTGCTGGTGGTCGATGACGGCTCGCCCGACGAAACCGCCCGGCTGGCCCGCGAGGCCGGGGCGGAAGTCATCGTGCACGCGCAGAATGCGGGCAAGGGCGCGGCGATTAAGACCGGCTTCAAGGCGCTTTATGAGCGCGGGTTCGATTATGTCGTCATCCTGGATGGCGACGGGCAGCACCTGCCGGAGGAGATCGAGCGTTTTGTGGCCGCGGCGAACGGCGGCTGGGAACTTTACGTGGGCAACCGGATGCACGAAACCGACGGCATGCCGCTCGTGCGCAAGCTGACGAACCGCTTTATGTCCTGGGGCATCAGCCACATTTGCGGCCAGTGGATTCCCGATACCCAGTGCGGCTTCCGGATGATCCACCGGAGCCTGGTGCCGCACCTCTTTTGCGAAAGCAACGCCTACGACTACGAGACGGAAATGCTGCTGATTGCCGCCCGCAAGGGGAGCCGCATCGGCAACGTGCCGGTCACGACCGTCTATGGCGACGAAGTGAGCAAAATCCACCCGTTGCGCGACGGATGGAGGTTTTTGAAGCTGCTTAGTCGGCAGCCGTAGAGCCGGGCTTGTCCGCGGCTTTCTTGGGACGGTAAAACACCGCCACGTGGCCCACGATTTGGAGCAGCGCCGCGCCGGTCAGCTCCGCGAGCTTGGCCGAGAGTTCCTTCTTTTCCTCTTTGAAATCGGCGAACTTGATTTTGATGAGCCCGCGGGCGGCCAGTTCCCGGTCCACACCGGCCACGAAGGCTTCGGAAAGCCCCTGGTGGCCCACTTTGAGAATGGGTTCAAGACGTTGCGCCTCGCCTTTGAGGCGGCGGCGGTCGGCGGATGTAAGCGTAGGTTCCAAGGCGGGGCAGGATGGCGGCTCCGGGGGCAAAACGCAAGCTGTTTAGGGCATCTCTGGAAATCGAGGCAAGTCATCCACTTTGTCTTTTTGCCCCGTTTTGGCCCCATTTTTCAGTCAATATTCATCAATATTGCCCGAAAAATGGAACCAAAACGGCATCAAAAATCCTTCGTGGCTGCCATGTCCCGGTTTCCAGAGGTGCCCTTTACAAAATCAACATGCAGTCCCCATAGCTGTAAAACCGGTAGCCCTGGGCAATGGCTTCGTGGTAAGCCTTCATGATAAATTCGCGCCCGGCAAACGCGCTGACCAGCATCAGCAGCGTGGATTTGGGCAGGTGGAAGTTGGTCAGCATGGCCCCCGTCGCGCGGAATTTGAAGCCGGGGTAAATGAAAATATCCGTGCTGCCGCCGCCGGGCGTCACGTTGCCCTCGTCGCGGGCCCGGGACTCCAGCACGCGCATGCTGGTCGTGCCAATGGCAATGACCCGTTTTGCCGATGCCACCGCCGCCGCCGTTGGCTCCGAAACAAAGTAGGATTCACGGTGCATGATGTGGTTTGTAATGCAATCCTCCTTGACTGGCTTGAACGTTCCCGCGCCTACGTGCAGCGTCACAAAGGCGTGGGGCGTTTGGGCTAAAATCTCCGGCGTGAAATGCAGCCCCGCCGTGGGGGCCGCGACCGCGCCCGGCACGTGGGCGTAGACCGTCTGGTACCGCTCCTCGTCGCCCGGTTCGCAAGGGCGGTGAAAGTAAGGGGGCAGGGGGAGCGAGCCGACTTTTTCCAGGTCCACCGGCTCGGCAAACCGGATGATCCGTTCGCCCGTCTCCACGATCGCCTCCACGCGCCCTTCCACGCCGCCCACCGTCACCGTCTTGCCCACGCGCATGCGGCGGCCCGGCTTCACCATGCACTTCCAGACGGCCTCACCGCAGGCTTCCAGGAAGAGCAGCTCGATTTTGCCGTCATCGGAGAACACCCGGGCATGGAGCACCTTCGTATCGTTGAGCACCACCAGGTCCCCCGGCTGCAAGTAGGAGGGGAAATCGTGAAAATGGCGGTGCTCGATGGTCTGGTTTTCCCGGTGCAGCACCATCATGCGGGAATTGGCCCGGTCGGGCAGCGGGTAGCGGGCTATCTGTTCCTCGGGGAGGACGTAATCATAATCGCTGGTAAGGAGGCTCATCTATCTTTGGGAAAACGAAAGGAGGTTCATTCTCACGCAAAGACGCAAAGACGCAAAGGGGAAAAAGCGGGGCGGCTTTGAGACAGGCTCCGCACCATTTCGTGCCGAAACTCCATTTCGGCACGCGCTTGTTTAGGCAACTCTATTGCCTATAGCCCTACAGCCCTTCGGGGTGGCGCACCACGCAACCGTCGGCAGGGCGGCTGACGGTGGTCCATTGCGGGCCTTTGGCTCCCTGGCCGTAGCCGGTATCGAAGCGCAACCCAGCCACCACCAGAAACACGTGGCCTTTGCGGGCGTAGACGCTGATCCAGTCCCCATTGCCGCGTTCCCCGTATTGGCGGAAGCTGGTGGAGGGAATGGTGGTGTCGAGCAGCCCCGCTTCGCGCAGGATGTAGGAGGAAGCGCCGGAGCAATCGTAGGCGCTGTCGTGCAGTTGCTTGTGGCCGCCGCCCATGCGGTAGGGCAGCCCGGCGATCTGGTTGCCGGCCTCAATGGCCGCCTTCACCCGGGCGGGAGCTTCGGGCGGGGGCACGGCGCGGCCCGAGCGAACCACGGCGGTTTTGCCGGGCACGTAAGTGTAGCGGTAAGGGGCCGGGCTGCTGCTGCAGCCAGTCAAAATCACGGCGGCCGCCACGGAGGCGACGCCAAGCAAGGCATGGGAAAGGGGACGGGAGAAATGCATGGATGGCCAATTTTATAACAACGCTGAAAATTGCAAGTGGCGGTGTTAAAATTTTTTTCAAACTAGGTGCAAACCGTCACGCCGCCCGTTTCCGCCATTGACTTTCCCGGCTAGCTTCGCCAAACAAGAACCCCAATGACGCACGCCATACCTCCAGGTCAACCTGCCCCGGGAGTCAAACCGGACGACGCTCCCACGGTCCGGGCCGCGATGGATATTCTGGCGGGCCAGAGCCAGAAGGGGAGGTTTGCGCGGCTGCTGCCGTTCCTTGGCCCCGCTTTCATCGCCTGCGTCGCGTATATCGACCCCGGCAACTTCGCCACCAACATCCAGGCGGGGGCGCAGTTTGGCTACACGCTCTTGTGGGTGGTGGTGGCCAGCAACTTGATGGCGCTCTTGGTGCAGGCGCTCTCCGCCAAGCTCGGCATCGCCACCGGTTCCAACCTGGCCGAACATTGCCGCAACGCCTATTCCCGCCCGGTCGTGTGGATGATGTGGGTCGTCATGGAAATCGTGGCCATGGCCACGGACCTGGCCGAATTCATCGGCGCGGCCATCGGGTTCAACCTCCTCTTTGGCCTCCCGCTTTTCCCCGCTGCGCTGCTCACCGCTGTGTTCACCTTCCTCGTGCTGGGCCTGGAAGTGCGCGGGTTCCGCAAAACGGAAACCGTGATCGGCCTGCTTGTGGGCATCATCGCCGTTTCCTATTTGCTGGAAACTTGGTTCGCCCCGCCGGACTGGGGGCAAGTGGCTTGGCACGCCTTCATCCCCATCCTTCCCCGCGACGGCGTGCTCCTGGCCACCGGCATTTTGGGCGCCACCGTGATGCCGCACGTCATCTTCCTGCATTCGGCGCTCACGCAAAACCGCATCAGCGCCCGCGACCCGCAGCGCGCCAAGCGGCTCTTTCAATTCGAACTGGTCGATGTCGGCATCGCGATGGGTATCGCGGGCCTGGTGAACATGGCCATGCTGGTGATGGCGGCCACGACATTTTATAAAACCGGCCACACGCAGGTGGCCACGCTGGAGGAGGCGCACCAAACCTTAGCTCCGCTCCTGGGCAAGGCTTCAAGCTGGGTATTCGGCATTTCGCTGCTGGCCAGCGGGCTTTCCTCCGCGTCCGTCGGCACGATGGCGGGCCAAGTGGTCATGCAAGGCTTCCTGCGCAAGCAAATCCCCATCTGGCTGCGGCGCACCATCACCATGGTCCCCTCGCTCATCGTCATCGCCATCGGGCTGGAGCCGACCAAAACCCTTGTCTTGAGCCAGGTGGTGTTGAGCTTCGGCCTCCCTTTCGCCCTGGTGCCGCTCATCATGTTCACCCGGCGCGAGGATTTGATGGGCTGCCTCGTCAACCGGCGGCTGACCACGGCGGTCGCCATGGGGGTCGCGGGCGTCATCATCGTTTTAAACCTCTGGCTGCTCTGGCAAACCTTCACGGAATTCTTCCATGTTTAAGCACCTCATCATCCCCCTGGACGGCTCGCGGCTTTCCGAAGCCGTGCTTCCCACCGCCGTGCATCTGGCCCGGCGGCTCAGCGCCAGCGTGACCCTGGTTCATGTGATTGAGCGCAACCCGCCCAAGCAGATCCATGGTGAAACGCACCTTTCCCTCCCGGGGGAAGCCGAGACGTATCTCGACGAGGTGCGCCAGCGTTATTTTCCGCCGGAAATCGCCGTGGACCAGCATGTCCACACCGTCGCCATCGCGGACGTGGCAAAGTCGATCGTCGAGCACGCCCATGAGTTCGGTTCAGACTTGGTGGTGATGTGCACCCACGGCAAAAGCGGCTTGAAACGCTGGCTCTTTGGCCCCATCGCGCAACAGGTCTCGGCCATGCGCATTCCCGTGCTCCTCGTGCGGCCCGAACCGGGCGGCGTCGCCCCGCAGCCCAACGGCGGTCCGTTCCTGGTCCCGCTCGATGGCACCGAGGTGCGCGAGGCGGCCCTGCCCGTTGCCGCCGCCCTGGCCAAGGCGTACGGGGCCAGCCTCAAGCTGCTGATGGTCATCCCCACCCCCGGCACCCTTTCCGGCGCGGCCACCACCTCCCGCATTCTTTTGCCCGCCACCACCAAAGCGATGCTGGAATTGGCCACCGAAGATTCCCTCGATTACTTGAACGGCCTGGCCCGGCGGCTCAGCGCGGAAACCGGCGTGCCGGTGAGCGGGCTCGTCACGCAAGGCGAGGGCGGCAAGCTCATCGCACATGAAGCGTTGAGTTGCGGGGCGGACTGGATCGTCATGGGGACCTCCGCCCGCACCGGCATGGACGCTTTTTGGAGCGGCAGCGTGGCCCCGAAGGTTTCCAGCCGCGTTTACCGCCCCATGCTCTTGATCCCGGCGGCGGAATAACCTTTTCCCCGGGCAGGCGCTTCCGCTAGTTTTTGGGGATGCGAGTAGTATCAGGCATTGCGGGGGGCGTGGCCCTCATCGCACCCAAAACCGATTTGCGGCCCACCATGGACCGCGTGAAGGGGGCCATTTTCGACAGCTTGGGCGAGTCGATCACCGGCGCCCGGGTGCTGGACCTCTTTTCCGGCAGCGGCGCGCTGGGCATCGAGGCCTTGAGCCGTGGGGCGGCCTCGGCGGTGCTGGTGGAAAAAGAACCGCGCGCCGTGGAAGCCATCCAGGCGAACCTGGCCAAGACCCGCCTGCAAGGGGCCACCGTCCACACCCTGGATGTGTTTTCGTATTTGCACCGGCTGGCGCCCGAAGCCGCCTTCGAGGTGATCCTGGCCGACCCGCCCTACGCCAAGGCGAAGGGGGAGCGGGATTTCGGCCTCGAACTGCTCGGCGAACCGGCCCTGGCCCGTGCCCTGGCTCCCGGCGGCCTCTTTATTTTGGAAAAACTCCCCGGCGCGCCTTTGCCCAAGGAGAGCGGCTGGGAACTCGTGCGCGAGCGCCGCTACGGGGCAACGGAGGTTGCGTATCTGCGGCGCTCCGCATAGGCTGGCCAATTCCCATGCAGAAAATTCGTCCGCTTCCCTCCGCCGTGCGCCTGCCCCTGCTGGCTTACCGGCTGCTTTTTCTTCTGGTCCTTGGCATCTTGATGCCCGGCTACCTGCTCCGCATGGTCCGGCGCGGCCAGTACGCGCACAAATTTGGTCAGCGGCTGGGGTTCTACTCCGCCGAGGACCGCGAGCGCCTTGGTGGCCTTGGCGGCGGCGGCTGGCTTTGGATTCATGCGGTGAGCGTTGGGGAAATGATGATGGGCCTGCACCTGGCCCGGACGATCCTCGGCGAAAACCCGGCGGCGCGCATCCTCCTTTCCACCACCACCTCCACCGGCTACGCCATCGCACGGGATCAGATCGCCCGCGACGGTCTCGGTTTCGAACTGATTTATTACCCCATCGATTGGCTCCCCTGCGTCCGGCGTACGCTGCGGCTGCTGCGGCCCGCCCAACTCGTCATGGTGGACAAGGAACTTTGGCCCAACATGGTCGCCGAGTGTTACCGCGAGGGGATTCCCGTTTCCATCGTCAACGCGCGGCTCAGCCCCAAATCCGAGCGCGGCTTTCGCAAATGGCGCCGCTGGACCGCTCCGTTTTTTGGGATGATCGAATGCGTTTGCGTGCAGGAACCGGAAGATTTGGCCCGCTGGGAGGCCCTCGGTGTGCGCCGGGAGGCGCTGCACTGCACCGGCAGCTTGAAGTACGACTTCGCCGCCGGAAAGTCCGCTGGAACGGACCGCGCCGCCGAGTTCCGCGACCTGCTGGCCAAGCTGGGGGTGACTGCGGAAATGCCCGTGCTTCTGGGCGGCAGCACTTTTCCCGGCGAAGAGGCCATCCTGGGCCGCGTGCTCTTGAAACTGCGCGAACGCTGGCCGGACCTATTCTTGATTGTCGTGCCCCGGCACGTGGAGCGCACCCCGGAGGTGGAAGCCGAACTGCGCGGCCTGGGGTTGAACATGGTATTACGGAAAAATCTGCCCGAACTGCCGCCGGGCGGCACGCGGCCCGATGGCTTGATCGTCAACACCACGGGCGAGTTGCGGGACTGGTACGCGCACGCTTCCGTTTGCTTTGTGGGCAAGAGCCTCACCGCCATCGGGGGGCAAAACCCCGCCGAGTCGGTGCTGGTGGGCCGCCCCGTGGTTTTCGGGCCGCACATGGAGAACTTCGAGGCGCTGGTGCGTCAACTGCTGGCCGGGAAAGCGGGCCAAAAAGGGGCGCTCCAGGTCGCGGACGAGGAGGAACTGGCTCGATGCTGCGCGGAACTGCTGGCCAACCCCGCCCAGGGCCAGGCACTGGTGGCCGCCGCGCGCGGTGTGCTGGAAACCCACTTGGGAGCCAACCTGAGAACGGCGCGGCTGCTGCTCCAGCAATCCGCATCGTAAGTTTCGAGCGCCAAAGGCGCGGTGGCATACCAGCCTGAGGCGATGCCCCAGAAAACCGTAGGACGAAAATTCAGGGCTTCAGCCCTGAATTGCGATTTGCATAAAGACCTTGGGCGTTGCCCAAAGCTGGTATGCTTTTCGGGCCTTTAGCCCTACAGAATATTCCGCTGCCTGCTGCGAGGGGATTCGTGTGCTGACGCTATCATACTTTCCCTTATCCATTGAGCAGGGCTGTGTGATTCAGTTTCGATCGCGAGCCGCAATTTTGTTTCTCACGCCGTCCTTGAAAACTCGCATTTTCGCGTAGATTCGAAGGGTTATCGGGCGGCAAACCGTTTGAAACAATGTAACAGTATCTGTTTATTTTTCTTATACTGTTTGATTTGCGTAAAAACACTTAACAAAACAACGCAATTCAAGCAGCGATATAGCGGCTTGAATTGCGTTGACGATGAATGATGCTCAGTAAGCTTTATAAAGTTGTTAACCTTTTGTTAAGGTTTCAACATTTATAAGAACTTACTTCTTCGCTTTAGCGCGTTTCGCGGTCTTGGCGGGCTTTGTGCTTTTCGCGCCTTTGGCCGTTTTGCGTGCCGCGGGCTTGGCTGCTCCGTGAAAGACAGCGTCTTCACGAGTCACACCGCCTTCCGCATCGCGCTGAATCAACCATGCGATGTATGCGGAAAACGACTGGCCGAAGCCACGTTTGGATGCGATTTGTTGCCCGGCTTCATAAACCGGATCTTCTAGGGTGATACTGGTGCGTTTGATAGGAAGGTCCTCCTTAGGTTCGCTTAATTTAACGGATGAAACATTCTTTCGGATGTATAAAAAATCCGCTTGGAGATTTTTTTTTAATCCGAGTCGGGTTTCTCCTTGCAAATCCCCGAACCCGTTGGGATTTACTAAAAATATTACGAAGTGCCACGTTGTCCAGTAATAAATTTTTTTACCCGTCCACAAACGCTGTTTGAGTTTTGAAAATGCTTGCCGGGCGGGGGGGCTCGGGCGTATTACCCAATCCGCATCATTATGGATGGCTCAATACGACGGACCTCGATTTCACTCCCCGAAGAACTGTTGCTGGAAGGGCAACGCCTGGCCAAACTGCGCCGCCGCAATTTTTCCAATTGCATTGCGGGGTTGATCGCGGCGGATTCGGAAAAATCACGATCGGCACTTTTCTTTCCGCCCCCATGTTCACGGACCGGCACCCCCGCCAACCGCCTCGGCGACCAAATAGGCGGCGATAAAATCGGCGATAACTGATCGCGCGCGCGGGAACTTTATTTTATAGTTTCCGCGTGGCCATCCCATCCTCCGCATCCATTGCTCCGAAGCCCGAGGGGGCTTTTCGCGTCGTCCATACCGCCGACTGGCACTTGGGCAAGCCGCTTGCGGACCTGGACCGCACGGAGGATTTCCGCCTGTTTCTGGAGTTTCTGTTGGAAACCCTGGGCCGCAGCGGCGCGGACGCTTTGTTGATCTCCGGCGACGTTTTTGACGGAGCCACGCCCCCCAAGGCCGCCGAACGCCTCTATTACGACTTTCTCTCCGCGCTCTATCGCGAAACGCATTGCGTGGCCGTGATTACGGCCGGCAACCACGATTCCCCCTTGCAGCTTGAGGCGCCCAAAACGCTGCTCGGCGTCTTGCGTGCCCGGGTCACCGCCTCCATGCCCGCCGACCGCGCGGACTGGCTCATCCCGCTGCCCTCGGCGGAAGCCCCGGAGGTGGTCATTGCCGCCATTCCCTTTTTACGCGAGCGCGATTTGCGCATTGGGCGGCTCGGCCAGAGCGCGGCGGAAATTGAGCGGGATCTGTGCGAAGGCATTCGCGAGCGTTACCGGGAAACGCTCGAAGCCGCCGCGCCGTGGCTCGCTCGCGGCGTGCCGCTGGTGGCCATGGGGCATCTTACCGCGCTGGGGGCGTCCGTTTCCGAAAGCGAACGGGAGATCCACGTGGGCGGCCTGGGCCGCGTCGGAGCCGAGGTGTTCCCGCCGGAGTTTTCTTATGTGGCGCTGGGGCATTTGCACCGGGCGCAGGCCGTTGGCGGGCAGGCGCGCATCCGCTACAGCGGCTCGCCGCTGACCTTGAGCTTCGGCGAAGCTGGCGACGCCAAGGAACTGCGCTTGCTTGATTTTGAAGCCGGAGCCCTCACCGCGAACGTGGCCGTTCCCGTGCCGCAACCGCGCACGCTGGCCGTGCTGCGCACGGGCCTTGCGGAATTGAAAGCGTCCCTTGCGGCCTTTGAACCCGCCCCTTCGGAACTGACGCCCTGGGTGGAGGTCGCCGTGGAGGGCGCGCCGTGGGCGGCTGGGAACGCGGGCGGGCTGGATCTTTACCGGGAAGTGCAGGCGGCGGCGGAAGGGAGGCCCTTCCAGGTCATCAAAGTCAGCGCCGAAGCGCCCGCCGCGCGACCTGTTTTGGAACTCGACGAGCAGGCCGGGGAGGATGCCGAGAACCTCCTGGCCGACCCGAAAGCCGTTTTCCAGCGCAGGCTGGATGCCGAGCCCGATTTGGAACTTCCCTTGCGCGAGGCGCTTACGACGGCCTTCGCGGAATTGTACGACCGCTGCCTTGAAAAACCTTGATTTGAACGAGGCTTGCGCATCGTTCCATTGGTCCTTTTTTTCCCATTTCTTCGTGCCATCGCGCCCGGGTGTGCGATAGGATTTTCGTTCGTTTCTCCCCATGCGTATCCTTCGTATCCAGTTCGAAAATCTCAATTCGCTGCCCCACGGCGATATTGACCTGGAGCATGGCGCCATCGCCGAGGCGGGCATTTTCGCCATCACCGGCCCCACCGGCGCGGGGAAATCGACGCTCCTGGACGCGCTCACGCTGGCGCTCTATGGCCGCGCCGCGCGCTACGGCAAAGCGCCCAACCCCGAGAACATGATGAGCCGCCACACCGGCGCGTGCCGGGCCGAGGTGCTTTTCGAGGTGCCCAAGGGCCGCTACATCGCCCGCTGGGAACTGCGCCGTTCCCGCAACAAACCCGAAGGCAAGCTGCAACCCGCGCGCCGCACCGTCACGGCGGAGGGTGGGGAAGTGCTGGCGGGCAAAATCGACGACGCGGACCGAATGATAGAGGAGCTTACCGGGCTGGATTACGAACGCTTCCGGCGCTCCGTGTTGCTGGCGCAGGGGGAGTTTAGCCAATTTTTCAAATCCAAGCCGCAGGAACGGGCTGCGCTGCTGGAGAGCCTCACCGGCACCGCCGTTTATTCCGAATTGAGCCAGCTTGCCTACCGCGAAGCTACCGAACGCGAGGCCGCCCTGGAGGCCCGGCGCGAAGCCCTGGGCCGCGTGAGCCTGCTTTCAGGGGAGGAACGGGCCGCGCGGGAGGGGCAAATCGAGAGTTTTTCCGCCGAAATCGAGCGGCTGGATGGGGAACGCAAGGCCGCTGTGGCGAAAATCGAAACCGGCTGCCAGCTTCTGGCCCGGCTGGCGGAAGAGGCGGCGCTCGTGCGGCGCGAGGCCGAGCTTGCAGAAGCCGCGCGCCAAGCCGCCCCGCAACGGGAGCGGTTGCGGCTCCACCGGCTTGCGGCACCGTTCGCGCCCGCGCTTGAGACTTTCCAGGCCATGGAGCGCCAGCACGCCACGGCACTGATCCAGGTGGGCGAGGCGACGGCGGCCAGCGAAGCCGCACGCCGGGAGCTTGCCGGCGGATTGTTGGCGGCGCAACACCTTGCGGCGGCCCGCGTGCGGGAGGCCGAGGGGGCTGTCTCGGATCGCCAGGCGCAGCATCACAAGCTTTGCGATCAATTGGCCGAGGCCGAAAAAGCCGAAGAAGCCGCGCAAGCCAAAGTCGCGGAAGCCGTGGCCCATCTGGAACAAGAGCACCGGGGCCGCACGCTGGAGACGGCCATCGACGATTTCAAGAAACTGGAGGACCGCCACCAAACGCTCCTCGCGCTGCAAACCGCCATCCAGAAGCGGGACGCCGCCGCCGCGGAAGCGGCCCGGCTTGCCGATGAAGAGGCCGCGCTGGAGGGGGAGATCGAAATCGCCCGCCGCGAAAAAACGGACACCGAAACCGAGGCCGAAGCCCAGGCCGCGTTGCTCGAAGCCGCCCGCACGGCGCTGGAATTTGAAACCCGCATCGCCAGCATGGCCGAACAGCGCGCGCAATTGGAGGAAGGGCAGCCATGCCCGCTTTGCGGTTCGCTCGACCACCCGTACCGCCGGGGAACGCTTCCGCCCAATTCGCCCATCGAGGAAGCCCACCGCAACCTCGCCGCCGCGCAAATCGCCAACAGCACCGCCGCCCGCGAGGCGCGGCTGGCCGCCGAGAACCTGACGCGCGCCGAAGTGCGCCAGGCGGAAATTCAGAAGCGCCGGGGCGAACTGCGCTGGCAGCAAACGGCGGATCACGAAGCGTTCGAGCGGATGGCCCGCGCGGCCCACGTTTTCACCGCCGAATCCCTGGAAGAAGCCTTTGCCGATCTTGAAAAGAAGCGGACCGACCACGCGGCGCTGACGCAGCAAATCCGCACCGCCGAGGCCGCCCGCAACGCGGCGGAGAAAGCCTGGCTGGGCCTGCAAGGGCGAGTGACGCTGCTGCGCGAAAAGCGCGCGGGCATGGAAACCGCGCTCGCCGGGTTGAAAGAACGCCTCGAAACGGTCGCCAAAGAAGCGGAGCGCCTCGCCAGCCCAAAATGGGCGGAGGGGCTCGACCTTGCAGTGCCCGCTGCCGCCGCGCCTTCCGGGGCCGCCCTGCTCCGTTGGAATACTTTGGAAGAGGCGCGGGAAGCCCTGGAGCATCTCCGGGCAGCCCAGGCCGAAGCCCGGGCCACGTTACAGGAGCGCCAGAGCCAGCTTGAAGAGCTTGGCAAAGCCGTCGAGGCGCAGGCCGGTGAAATTCGCGCCCGGCTCGCGGGATCGGCCTTTGAAAATATCGACGCTTTGCGCGCCGCCCGGCTGGAGCCCGCCGAGGCCGCCGCCATGGAGCGCCGCGAGGCCGAAGCCGCCGCCGAAGCGCAGGCGCTCGGGGGGCAACTCCGGCAGGTGCGCGGGCAGCTCGAGAATTTACGAGGCAACGGCGCGCCCGAAGGCGAGGCGCTGGCCGCGTTGGAGGGTCAATGCCGCGAACTGGAGAGCCAGCTTGCCGCCGCCACCGAAGCGCGCGCGGCTTTGCGTGCCGAATTGGACCGCGACGAGCAGGCGCGCCGTTCGCAAAAGGCGGAACTGGCCGCGCTGGAGGAAGAAGCGAAGAAGCTGGGCGTGTGGACCCGGTTGCGCGGGATGATCGGCTCAGCCAGCGGCGCGCTGTTCCAGGAATTTGCCCAGGGGCTTTCGCTCGACATTTTGGTGCGCCACGCCAATCGTCATTTGAGCCGGTTGAGTGACCGTTACCGCTTGCGCCGCGTGGAAAGCGGGGAACTGACGCTGGAGGTGGTGGATCTGCACCAGGCGGGGGCCATCCGGCCCATGGCCAGCCTTTCCGGCGGCGAGAGTTTTCTGGCCAGTCTCGCGCTGGCCCTCGGGCTCTCCGATCTCGCGGGCCGCAACGTTCGCATTGATTCGCTGTTCATCGACGAAGGCTTCGGTTCGCTCGATAGCGACACGCTGGACCTCGCGGTTTCGGCGCTGGATTCACTTCGCCTAGCGAACAAAACCGTGGGAATTATTTCGCATGTGGAAGTGCTCAAGGAGCGGATTCCGGTGCAAATCCGGGTGGAAAAGCGCCTCGGCGGCGTGAGCGAACTCCGCTTGCCGGGCGATTTGGCGGCCTGATTCCAGGGTTATCCGCGCCGCTGCCGCCGCAGGTAGAACCACACGATGAGCAGCGTGACGAGGATGGCGATGACGGAGGCCAAGCCCACGTAGAGGGTCGATCCAAACCAGGGCATGGTTTCCCGGGCCGGGAGGAGGCGGTTGGTGGTGCCGGAGAAGGTTTTCAACCCAAAGACCCAGCCCGCGTGGAGACCAATGGGCATCCAGAGGGAGCGGGTTTTTAGGCGGCTCCAGCCCAGAGTCCAGCCGACCAGGAAGAGCGTGACGAAACCGCCCAAGACCAGCCACGGTTCGCGGAAGTTGGCAAAGGCCGCCGGGATCATGCTGAAGCCGGAGAACCACTGCACGGTTGCCGGGTCGGGGGTATCGGGTTTGAAGAAGTGGATGATGGAGAAGAGCGCCGAGGTGGCAAAGAGGGCTCCATAGCGGTTCATGGAGTGGGTCAAAAGACCCAAAATCGCGCCCCGGAAGAGCCATTCTTCAAGGAACGAGGCGCCGATGGCGGCGGCGACGGCGTTGAGGAAGAGCGCGCTTTTGATGTGCCCGCGCGGTTCCACGATGCCGAGGGCGAGCATGAGCCCGCCCAGCGCGGCCATGACGAAAAACGAGGCGGCGAAGCCCGTGCCCAGGTCGCGAAAGGGGCGCGGGTTGGGAGCGAGGCCGAGGGCGCGCACCTGGAGCCAGCGGACGGTGGGCCACAGGAGGACGAGGGCGGCGACTAAAAGGCTGCGGTGGAAGTAACGCCGGAAGGGGGTGTCGCGCAGGGCGGTGAGGGTGCCGTGGTCGGCCAGCCAGTGGCCGCCCCAGTAGAGGGGGGCGGCGAGCAGCGCCCCGAGGACGACGGTGGCGAGCAAATAGGAAAGGATTTTTAAAAGGGGCTTCAAAGTGGGCGAAGTTTTGGCAAGAATCCCGCTGATCCGCAATTCTTTCCATGCACAATCAACATAATTGGACCGAACGAACCGAAGAGGGCGAAAAACGCGAGGTGCGCGCCGTGAAGTTTGGGGGCGTTTGGCGCATTCAGAGCAAGCTGGCGAGCGAGGACGCCTGGACGTATCACGATCCCGCGCTATTGGCGGATTTGATAGAGTTGCGCGAGGTCCTTTTCCGTAAATATCAGCGTCGCCGGGCGGCTTACGAGGATGTGGTGCTGATCGAGAAAGCCATCGAAGCCCGCGGCGGTAAACGTGACCAAGCGTGACGCTTGATCCATCTCGCGCTGCCGCGCGCTTGCGGCAGCTTCGCAGGCCGCGCAGGTGGATGCCGCCGGAACGGGGGCTTCTGCGGGTTGAAGAAAATTTGACCTGAATTAGTCGCGTTTATAATATTCGAGGAATTTCCATGACTACCGCCGAACTCATTGCTTCCGATAAACGCCATTGCTGGCACCCTTTTACTCAACAGCGCGATTGGTGCGCGCCGGAAAATGAGCCGCTGGTGCTGGTGGAGGGCCGGGGGGCGCTGCTCAAGGACAGCGAGGGCCGGGAGTATATCGACGGGAATTCGTCGATTTGGACGAATATCCACGGCCATGCTCACCCGAAGATTAATGCGGCGATTTGCGAGCAGTTGGAGAAGGTGGCGCATACGTCGTTTCTCGGGTTTACGAATCCGCAGGCGATTTTGCTGGCGGAGGAGTTGGTGGCGCTTTGGCCTCAAGACGTGGAGCGGCCGCTGACGCGCGTTTTCTTCGGCGACGACGGAAGCACGGCCATTGAATGCGCGATCAAGATGGCGGTGCAATGCTGGCAGCACCGGGGCGAGCCGCGGCGGAAGCTTTTTGTTTCGTTCGCGAATGCGTATCACGGGGATACGATGGGGGCTTCGAGCCTGGGGGGTATCAATGTGTTCCATGGCCGCTTTTCATCGTTCCAATTTCCGTGCGAGCACGTGGCGTCGCTGGATGAGTTGATCGCGCGCACGGAGCCGGGAGCGGCGGACGGGATTGACCCCTCCACGGTGGCGGCGGTGGTGATCGAGCCGCTGATCCAGGGGGCCGCCGGGATGCGTCTTTGGCCCGCCGGGATGCTGGCGCAGCTTCGCGCGTGGTGCGACCACCATGGGGTGTTCTTGATTTGCGACGAGGTGATGACGGGCTTTGGCCGCACGGGCAAGATGTTTGCTTCGCAGCAGGAGAACGTGGTGCCGGATTTCGTGGCGTGCGCGAAGGGGTTGAGCGGCGGGTATTTGCCGGTGTGCGCGACGTACACGACGGAGGCGGTTTACGAGGCGTTCCTGGGGGATTACACGGAGGCGAAGAGTTTCTTTTACGGCCACAGTTTCACCGGCAGCCAGGTGGGTTGCGCGGCGGCCCGGGCGAGCCTGGCGATTTTCCGCGAGGAGCACACTCTGGAGCAGCTCGCGCCGAAGATTGAGTTGTTTTCGCAATGCCTGGCGGAACTGGAAAAGCACCCGCACGTGGGGGCGATCCGCCAATGCGGGTTTATCGCGGGGATTGACGTGGTGGACGACGAGGGCAAGCCCTACGGCCCGGAGGGGCAGGTGGGGGCGCGCGTTTGCGTGGCGGCCCGCAAGCATGGCCTCTTAACGCGCCCCGTGACGGGCAACACGCTGGTGCTGATGCCGCCTTACTGCATCAGTGAAGCGCAGCTCCGGCAGGCGGTGGACGCGCTGGCCCGGGGCATTGAAGAAGTGTGCGGCAAGTGACGCCGCTTATTTCTTGATCGACTGCTCGAACTTCGCGTCGGCTTTCATGCCGAGGTCGAGGGCCTGTTTGTAGTGCCGCATGGCGGCGTCTTTGTCCACGGGCTGGGTGGTGGAGAGTAATACCGCCAGGTTGTAGTGGGCGTCGGCGTAGGAGGGGTTCAGTTCCAGCGCGGTGTTGAGTTCCTTAAACGCGGCTTGCGACCAGCCTTTCTTGGCGGCGGCGATGCCCAGGAAGTTGTGGGCGCTGGCGCTCTTCGGGTTGGACTGGACGGATTGCGTGAGCGCGGTGATGGCTTCGTCGTAGCGGGCTTGTTCCAGGTAAATCATCCCCAAGGTGGCTTGGGCGAAGGCGTCCTGCGGCGCGAGGGTGCACACTTTTTTCAGCGTTTCCTCGGCTTGCTTCAAATGCCCGGCGCGGAAGTGGGCCACGCCCAGGTTGGAGAGGGCGTAGATGTTGGTCGGGTCTTTGCTGACGATCTTTTCGTAGAGCCGCGCGGATTCCAGGTATTTGCCCCGGTTGAAGCTGTCCTTGGCTTCCTTGGCGGTGTCTTGAAGCTGCGGCGGAACGGCGGGTTGCGGTTCGGTGGCCACTTTGGGGGTGAAGTTCGGGTAAGTGGGCGAGGAGATGTCGATTTTCTGCGTGTCGGTGCCGCCCTGGGTGGGCAGCGCGCCTTCCGCGGACCCCTGGGCGGGCGCGGCGATGGAGATGGCCATGGCGCCCGGGGTGTTGTCGATGATTTCCATTTGCGGCGTCTTGAAGAGCGCCCGCTCGGTTTCGGTAAGCTGGACGGCGGGCTGGCTCAAGATGCCGACTTGCTCGACGAGGGCTTTGGAGCGCACCTTCATGCGGTCGAGTTCGGACATGACGAGCTTGCGCGCCTGTTCGCGGCGGGCCTGCTCTTTCAACTCGCGCAGAACGATGCCGCGCAGGAGTTCGTTTTCCTGGCCCAGTTTTTTGTCCTCTTCGGAGGAGGGGGCTTTGGCAGTGGCGGCGGTGGCGTCGTCGAGTTGTTTCTGGAGATCGGCGATGGTGGTTTTGCTGGCTTCGCCTTCTTTTTGGGCGGTGGCGAGCTTGTCCTGAACTTCGCCCAACTGTTTCTGAAGCCCGGCGATGGTCTTGTCTTTTTCGGGCAGCGCGGCGTTCAAGCCCGCGATGGTCTGTTGCGCCTCGTCGAGTTGCTTTTGGAGGGTGGCGTTTTCGGCTAGCAGTTTCTCGGCCTTGCCTTTTTCTTCCTGGGCCTTGGCGAGTTGGGCCAGGGCGTCGTCGCGTTCGGCGGTGACAGTTTGGATGGCTTTCTTGGATTCGGCGAGCTTCTGCGTCGCGGTGGCGGCTTCGGCGCGGGCGGCCTCGCGCTCCTGGGCGGCGGCGACGAGTTTTTTCTCGGTTTCGGCGAGGTTCTCGGAAAGTTTGCTGGCTTTGGCGGCGGCTTCGTCGCGCTCTTTGGCAAGCTTGATGGAACGCTGGTGGATCAGTTCGCCCTGTTCTTCGGCCACTTCGCGGTCGGCCTTGGCGTCATCGAGGGCTTTGCGCAGGGTCTCCATCTCCTTTTTGAGAGCGGCGGCCTGGGCGGTGGAGGCTTCGTCTTTCTGTTTGCTCTCGGCTTCGAGTTGCTGGCGGGCGGTTTCGAGCTTGCCTTGCAGGTCGGTTTCGCTGGCCTTGGCTTTGGCCAGTTGCTCCTTGGCCTTGGCGGCTTCGGCCTTGGCGTCGTCGAGTTGCTTTTGAAGGGCTTTCTGGGTGGTCTGAGCCTCGGCGTCGATGGAGGCGTTTTGTTGCTTGAGGGCGTCCTCAGCTTTGCGCAGTTTTTCGGCCTGGGTCTTGGAGGTGGTGGAGGCTTGGTCGAGCTTGCCGGTGGTTTCCTCCAACTGCTGGGCGATGCGGGCTTTCTCCCGCTGGACGGCTTGCAGTTGCTGGCGGGACTGCTCAAGCTGCGCCTTGATTTCGGCCATTTGCGAGCGCATTTCGCGGGCGGCGCGCTCGAGAGGGTCGCCCCCGGCGTTATCCGCGGCGGAAGAGGTGGATGCGGCGGGAGCGGAGGTGGTGTCGCTGACGCCGGGCAGCAGGTTGGGGTCAAGCTGCCCCGACTTGGAGGCGGGGATGGCGGGCCTGGCCGGGATTTCGGCGGCGATGCGCTCCTGGAGGTTCTGGATGGCTTCGGCGACTTTCTTTTTGCGGAACTGGAGGACCAGCGGGTTCCAGTCCGGGCTGCGCTGTTGGAGCTGATCCAGCACGGTGCCCGCGTAGCGGTACTTGGCCAGCGCGTCTTTGAAATTGCCCTGACTTTCCAGTTTTTCGGCCGTCTGGAAGCTCATGTAGGCGCTTAAAAACACCTGTTCGGGGTCGGTGGTATCCGCGCGCAAGGGCGCAAAGGGGGCCAGGACCAGGCCCGCGGCAAGCAGTAGGAGAACAATGGGGGACCGCAACATAGATTGGGAGGATTGGACCTTAGTGGAAACTTGGGGAGCTTGCAACCCCTGCCGTGACGGAAAAGGCGGCGGATGTATTTTTTGGCGGCCACCATAAAAATGCGCTTCCCCAAGGGCTTCGGGCGCTCTTTAATGCTGCCTTCACTCTTTTCTATGAAAAATCCTATCAAAGTCGCCGTGACCGGGGCCGCCGGTCAAATTGGGTATTCTCTTCTTTTCCGCATCGCTTCGGGCGCCATGTTCGGCCCGGACCAGCCCGTGGAACTCCACTTGATCGAAATTGAACCGGCTCTGCCCGCGCTCCAGGGCGTGGTGATGGAACTCCAGGATTGTGCGTTCCCGCTGCTCTCCGGCATCGTGGCGACCGCCGACTTGGCCGAAGGCTTCAAGGGTGTGAACTGGGCGCTGCTGGTCGGTTCCGTACCGCGCAAGGCGGGGATGGAGCGCGGCGATCTGCTCGGCATCAACGGCAAGATCTTCACCGGCCAGGGCAAAGCCATCGCGGCCAACGCGGCCAGCGACGTCCGCATCCTCGTGGTGGGCAACCCGTGCAACACGAACTGCTTGATCGCGATGAACAACGCCAAGAACATCCCGGCCAACCGCTGGTTCGCCATGACCCGCCTGGACGAGAACCGCGCCAAGGCCCAGCTCGCGGACAAAGCGGGCGTGCATGTCACCGCCGTTTCCAACATGGCCATCTGGGGCAACCACTCGGCCACGCAGTATCCCGACTTCTTCAACGCGAAGATCAACGGCAAAGCCGCCAATGAAGTGATCGG
This sequence comes from uncultured Chthoniobacteraceae bacterium, assembly GCA_964513965.1. Lineage (GTDB taxonomy): Bacteria > Verrucomicrobiota > Verrucomicrobiia > Chthoniobacterales > Chthoniobacteraceae > UBA695. The sequence continues at coordinate 53,299 of CAZEOO010000013.1, read as the reverse complement.
CCACCAGGAATGGTTCAAGGACACGTTTATCCCCACCGTGCAGCAGCGCGGCGCCGCCATCATCAAGGCGCGCGGGCTTTCCTCCGCCGCCAGCGCCGCCAATGGCGTGGTCGATACCGTTCGCTCGCTCACGACCCCGACCCCCGCTGGCGACTGGTTCAGCGTCGCGGTTTGCTCCGACGGTTCCTACGGTGTGGAGCAGGGGCTCATCGCCTCGTTCCCGGTCCGCAGCAACGGCAAGGACTACGAGATCGTGCAGGGCGTGCCGGTCAACGACTTCTCCCGCGAACGCATCGACAAGAGCGTCGCCGAATTGAGCGAGGAGAAGGCGCTCGTGGCCAACCTTCTGTAATACCAAATAGGCAGCCAGCCTTTGTGTTTCAGGCGGAGCGTTCCGAAAGGGCGCTCCGCTTTTTTATGGATTCATCCCATTTCCCAAGAAGCATGAGAGAGAACCCCGAAGGGGTTCCAGACCTTAGCCGGTGGTTGAGGCGGCTTGCCGCCGACACCACCGGATGGCCGTCGCATATTATTCACCCCGAAGGGGTGGCAGAGGCGTGGATTTCTGCGACCCCTGCGGGGTCAGCCCATGGCGCGCTCTTTCCGGGGGTGTCGCTTCGCTCGACCCCCGGCTATTGATCTGTGAATCCTTTCGGATTCTTTTGCCAGTTATTGCACCTGCGGCAGAAGGACCGAAACCAGGTCGCTGATTTTCACGCGCTCCTGCTTCATGGAGTCGCGGAGGCGCAGCGTCACGGTGCCCTCCAATGCGGAGCCGTTCTCGCCGATGGTGTCGAAGTCGATGGTCACGCCGAAGGGCGTGCCCGCCTCGTCCTGGCGGCGGTAGCGGCGGCCAATGGCCCCGGCGTCGTCATAGAAAACGTTCATGTGCCCGCGCAGCAGGTCGCGCACTTCCAGCGCTTTTTCAACCAGCGCCGGTTTGTTGCGCAGCAGCGGGAATACGCCGACTTTAATGGGGGCCACGCGCGGGCTGAAGCGCATGACCGTGCGGATTTCCGTTTTGCCCTTCTCGTCGGTCACTTCCTCCTCGTCGTAGGCGTTGCAGATGAGCGCCAAAAGCAGGCGGTCCACCCCGGCGGAAGGCTCGATAACGTGCGGGATGTATTTCGCGCTGGCTTCCTGGTCGAAGTATTCCATCGACTTGCCGGAATGCGTGTGGTGCTGGGTGAGGTCGAAGTTGCCGCGGGCGGCGATGCCTTCCAGTTCCTGCGTGCCGAAGGGGAATTTGAAGAGGATGTCCACCGTGGCGCGGGCGTAGTGGGCCAGTTCGTCTTTTTTCTGCCAGTATTGCTCCAGCGTATCGCGGCTCAAGCCGATGGATTCGTACCAGCGCATCCGCTGCTCCACCCAGTAGGCGTGCCAGACTTCCCAGCCCCAGTTGGCCTGGGGCGGATCGGTGGGCGAGCCTTCGGAGGGCAGGGTGGCCACGCCGCCGCATTGTTTCTCCACCACGTCGTCGGGCTTGATGAAAAATTCCATTTCCATCTGCTCGAATTCGCGGGAGCGGAAGGTGTAGTTGCGCGGGTTGATTTCGTTGCGGAAGGCTTTGCCGATCTGCGCGATGCCGAAGGGCACTTTCTGGCGCGAGGTTTCGAGCACGTTCTTGAACTGCACGAAGATGGCCTGCGCGGTTTCGGGCCGCAGATAGACGGCGTTCTCCTCGCTCTCCACGGGGCCGGCGTGGCTCTTGAACATGAGGTTGAACATGCGGGGCTCGGTCAAAAGCGAACCATTTTCCGGGTTGTACCGGGTGGAGTCCGTCACTTTTTCGGTCTGCTCGCCCAGAAGGGTGGGGGTGGCGATGCCGCGCTGAGTGTAGAATTGCGCGGCTACTTTGCGCGCGCTTTCAGCCGGTTTGCCGGGAGCCAGGAGCACGGAGTAGGGCTCGTTACACTGCTTGCCGGTGGCTTCGTCCTTCGCGCCGGAGTAGAAGAAGGCGATGCCGCTCTGGGGCTCAACCTGGTCGGCGCGGAAACGCTTTTTGGTGAGCAGGCAATCGACCATCGGGTCGGCGAAGGTATCGCAGTGGCCGGAGGCTTTCCACACCGCCGGGTGCATGATGATGCTGGCGTCCAGGCCCACGATGTCGTCGCGCAGCTTGGTCATGCTCTTCCACCAAAGCTCTTTGACGTTGCGCTTTAGCTCCGCGCCAAGCGGACCGTAATCCCAGAAACCGTTGATGCCGCCATAGATTTCGCTGGATTGGAAGATGAAGCCGCGGCGTTTGCACAGCGACACGATTTTTTCCATCCGGTCGGACGGTTTGGCGGAGGATTGCGGGGCGGACTGACTCATAAATAAGGTATTTTCAAGCGGCCGCTCGTGGAATGGGCGGTCGCTTAAGCCCACCATCCCCGCCGCCGCTTGGCAAGATGGAAATCGCGCCGAAACAGGATTTGAAGCGAAAGAGCGTGGCTAATCCTGCCCCGTCCACTTGATGACGGCTTTGTTGAACCCGGATTCGATGGTGTTTCCAAGCAGTTCCAGCCGCTTGTTGCTTCCCTCGTTGGCGACTTTCGCGAACACGAAGAAATTGCGGGCGCGGCGTGGGTTGCCGTGGTCCGGCAGTTTCATAAACCAAGCCCGGGCGCTGTTGGAAACCTTTACCCTGGCGGAGTCGCGATGGTCGCAGCCATAAACATCGGTATTAATGGAATCGCCATCATTCTCTTGCCAGTGCACCGCCCGGAAGATGAACTCGATTTTGATGATGTCCCCTTCCTTCAAGCCGGGCATCTCCGCGTTATACTTCTTAATCGTATAGGTTTTGATGGCCTTGGCCGTGTCGATGGGAATCTCGGTCTGGGCCTGAGCGCAGAGAGCGGCAAAAAGAAAGGCAAGCGTGACGGCGGCGATTTGGAAGGGGAGTTTCATTTCCTTTGAGGCGTTTTTAAACTAAACCGCCCCTTTTTTACCCCCGCCGCAAGCAGACCGTCACTTCTTTTGTTCTGCTACTTCTGGATGAAGTGCAGTTCCCGCTGGGCTTCCTGGCCGTAGATGGTCTGGCCGTAGCGGGCGGTCACGTCGGTATAAATGCGGCGAGCTTCGTCTTTGCTCCCTTTTTGCAGATTGATGCGGGCCTGCGCCATCATGGCCAGCGGGGCGGTGTAGGCTTCGGGATATTTGGCGATGGCGGTTTCGTAGGCGCTGAGGGCTTCGTTGAGCTTGCCCTGGGTTTCATACGTCACGGCCAGGCTGGTCCAAGCGCCGGGAGCCAGCGGGTGCTTGGGATATTTTTCGGCAAAGGTGCGCAGCACAGTGGCGGATTCGTCGTACTTGCCGTCGCGGCGGAGAAGCTCGCCCAGGCGCAGCGCGGCGTTCCCGCCCGCCGGGGTGCCCGGGTATTTTTGAACGATGGCCTGGAAATCGGCGGCGGTTTGAGCCTGCGCGTAAAGGGTCTCGGAGTTGGTGGTGCGAACGTAATTGGCCGTCGCCACAGCGAGCGTGATGAGGGCCGCGGCCAGCACGATGCCGCCGTAGGTGAGAATTTTGGTTTTGTACATGTACCAAAACTCGATGGGGTCAAGATGAACGTGCTCGGCGGGCTTCTGCGGCTCAGTGGACATAAGGTGGTTAACTATTCAGAGGTTGGAGGGAAAACTCAAGTTGTTTGGGGAAGAGGGGCAAGCTTACCTGCGGCGCTCGACGATTTCAAACGTTTGGTGCTGTTTCACGATGCTGTTGGCCGGGGCGCAGCCGCGCCAGAGGGAGCCGGGGTAGAGCACGGTGTCGCGGCCCACGATGGAGCCGGGGGAAAGGACGCTGTTGCAGCCGACTTCGGCGCGGTCTCCCAGGATGGCCCCGAATTTGCGCAGACCCGACGGGATCGGGTCGCCCTCGGGGGCGGCGACGGCAACTTCGCCGTGGTCGAGCTTCACGTTGGAGAGGATGACGCCCGCGCCCAGGTGGGCATGGTGGCCCAGGATGGAATCGCCCACGTAGTTGAAGTGGGGCACCTGCACTTCGTCGAAAAGGATGGAGTTCTTGAATTCGCAAGAATTGCCGAGCACGCAGCCGTTGCCCACGATCACGTTTTCGCGGATGTACGCCCCGTTGCGGATCTCGCAATTGGCCCCGATCCACGCCGGTCCCTTAATCATCGCGCCCTGTTCGATGACCGTGCCCGGGCCGATGTAAACCGCCGCGCTGACGAACGGCTTGCCGATCAAGCGCCCGTGGATGCCCGGTTTCAGGCGGAATTGCAGGTATTGCGGGATCTGGCGCAGCGCCTCCCACACGTTGGTGATGTTTTCGAAAAGCGCGCGGTGATCGGTGCGGCTCAGGTCAAGGTAATCGGACGGGTTGAAATTCATGGAGATGCTATTTGCGGGTCAGTTTCTGCCCGTCTTTGGAATCCTTGACGGCGTAACCGGCGGCGTCGATTTGGGCGCGGAGTTCGTCGGAGAGCGCCCAGTTTTTCGCGGCGCGGGCTGCGGCCCGGGCTTCCACGAGGTCCAGCACGGCTTGCGGCACGGCTTCCTCGTCTTTTTGGAACTGGAGCACCGCGTTGATCTTCTCCCAGCCGCCGAGGATCGCCCTGGCGTCGGCGGGGGAAAGCTCGCCCTTGTCCAGCGCGCGGTTGGTTTCGCGGACGGTGTCGAAAAGAGCGCCAAGCGCGCCGGAGATGTTCAGGTCATCGTCGAGCGCCTCCGAGAAGCGGGCGGTATCCGCCAGCGGGTGAGCGGAAGCCTCCGTGGCTCCGGCGGCTTTTTCGGCCAGGCGCGCTACCCATTCATCAATGCGCCCCAAGGCGCTGCGGGCGGCGGCCAGGCTCTCGAAGGTGAAGTTGAGCGGCAGGCGGTAGTTGGCGGAAATCAGCACGTAGCGGATTTCGCGGCCGCTCCAGCCTTTGTCGAGCAGGTCGCGCAGGGTGAAGAAATTGCCCGCGCTCTTGGACATCTTTTGGCCCTCCACCATCAGGTGGGCGCAGTGGAGCCACGTATGGACGAACTTCTTGCCCGTGAACGCCTCGGCTTGGGCGATCTCCGCTTCGTGGTGGGGGAAAATGTTGTCCACGCCGCCGCAGTGGATGTCGAGCTGGTCGCCCAAAATGGCGGTGGACATGGCGCTGCACTCGATGTGCCAGCCGGGGCGGCCTTCGCCCCACGGGCTGGGCCACTTTACGTCGCCGTCGGCCTCGTCCCAGGCTTTCCAGAGCGCGAAATCGCCCACGCTCTCCTTTTCGTACTCATCGTTGGCGATGCGCCCCGTGGGCCGCAGTTCTTCGAGGTTCAAATGGGCCAGCTTGCCGTAGTCGGCGAATTTGTTCAGGCGGAAATAGATGGATTGGTCCTCGGCCTGATAGGCGTAGCCCTTCTCCATGAGGGCGGAGATCATCTCGATCATCCGGGCGATGTAGGCCGGGTCGGTCGCGGCGGGGAAAGTGGAGGCCGGTTTGATCCTTAACGTCTCCAAGTCCTTAAAAAACGCGCTCTTATATTGTTGCGTGAACTCCGCCAGGGGCAGCTTCGCCGCGCGGCAGCCACGGATCGTCTTGTCGTCCACGTCGGTCAGGTTCATCACGCGCTGGACCTGGTAGCCGCTGGCCTCCAGGTGGCGCTGGAGCAGATCCTCGAAAAGGTAGGCGCGGAAGTTGCCGATGTGGGCAAAGTTATAAACGGTGGGCCCGCAGGTATACATTTTGACCTGCTTGCCGGCGGGGTCCAAAGGCCGGAATTCTTCGAGCGCGCGGGAATAGGTGTTTTGAAAACGAATCGCCATGGCAGGCGGGTCAGATTAGCGATTTTTCTTCGAGAGAAAAGAAGGAATTCGCGCCTGGGGCAGCCGTAGATGCTTTACTTTGGCCCCCGATGGCCGATATAGGAGCGTGGATCAAGTAAAAATCCGCCCCCCGGCGGCGAACGGCCTGGAAAAAGGCGCGGATGTCCAAGCATTTCAGTTAACCAAACAACCAGAACATAAAATGCCTAAAGTTGCCATCAAACCCGCGACGCTGGCGGCCCTTAAAGCCCAGTATAACCACGAACTGAACAACGCCCATGCCTACGAGGCGATGGCCGTTTGGTGTAACGCGCAAAACCTCACGGGGTTTGGCGCTTATTTCCACATCCAGGCTGGCGAAGAGCGCGTGCATGCTGAAAAAATCGCCAGTCATTTGATCGACCGTGGCGCGGTTCCCGAAACGGGCGCGCTGGCGGCTCCGAAGAGCGATTTCACGAGCCTCATGGAAGTGGCGAAGCTGGCCCAGACCATGGAAGGGAACACCACCGCCGAAATCAACGCCGTTTATGAAGCGGCGCTCAAGGAGGCCGATTATCCCGCCCAGCTTTTGATGCATTGGTACATTAATGAGCAGGTCGAAGAGGAAGCCTGGACGGACGAAATGATCGACCGCATCAACAGCGCCACGTGCGCGGGCAGCCTCAATTCGCTCGACCGCCACATCGTCAAGATTCTTAAGGGCGGCGAGTAGCGCCCGGAGGGTGATCCTCTATTCATGGCCGGGCCGGGATGAAAATCCCGGCCCTTTTTTTTGAGAAGCGTTACTCCGGCGTCACTCCGGGCTCGGTTCGGTGAAGCTCAGCACGATATGCAAGCCGAGGAGAATATCAATCGAGTCCCTCGAATCGGGCCGTTTGCCGTCGCCCCACGGCTCATTGAGTATTTTTAAATACCAGACGCCGATGGCTGATTGCCGGTCGCATGCCAGCAGACGGTTCATGGCTTCGTTCGGGTCGAGCGTGATGGGCAGGCGGTGCATGAATTGCACCAAATGCAGCCCCAGGTGCAGCAACAACTCCGCGCAGCGGGCCACGTTCCCCTCCACATAGGCGGCTTCCAGCATCTCCAGGGTTTCGATCTGGCGCGTGGCCTTGGGGAATTTCTTTTTGACCACGCGGGTGAGGTCGCGCACCACTTCGTTGGCTCCCGCGCCGGGCGTTTCCGTGTCGGCGATGAGCAGTTGGTAGAAAGTCTCGCGCTTGCCCAAGAGGTCCCCGGCGGCGATGGCCAGGGTGCGCTTGAGGGTCCGGTTGGCCGCGGCCCTCATTTGCGGGACGATCTGGAAGGCGGCGGAAAGTTCGCCCAGCGCGGCCAGCGCCTCGCTGCACGCGGCGAGCACTTTGCTGTCGTGGTTGTGCGTGATGAGGTCGAGCAGATGGGGGATCGCCGAGCGGTCGCCGATGCGGCCCAGCGTCCGGGCGGCTTCGCCCTGCACTTCCCGTTCGTCGGATTGCAACCGCCGCAGCAGCGCGGGGACGCAGCGGGAGTCGCCGCAGTCGCGCAAGGCCCGGCAAATTTGCGGGACGTTGTCGCAGGCCGGGTCGTCGAGTTTGCGCAGCAGGGCGTCGACGGATTCGTCCGTGGCGATGGTGCCGAGGGCCTCGATGGCCTCCTCCTGCACGTCCACCACCGGGTCTTCCAAGTGCGCGATCAGCTCCGGCACCGCCATGCCGCTCTTGTGTTTGCCCAGGCTGCGGGCCGCCTCGGCGCGCTCTTTCGGCGTGGAGTCGGGCGTGGAGATGACTTGCAGCGTGTAGAAATTGCGGACGGCGTTGAAGGGATTGGTGGACATCATTCTCGAAACCGCGACCTTGAAGGCCACGCGGTCCACGGCGGTGCGGATGCTCAACATCAGCGGCACGGCGAGCCCCAGCACCAGCAGGGTGAAGGCGATGATGATGGCGTGCAGGAACGAAAAAGCGGTGCCGTTATGGAACACGCAGAGCGGGGGATGGGCGTTCACGAAATCCATGACCCAGCCGCCGGAGATGGAGCCGAGCGCGGCGATGAGGCCGATGAGGGACCAATGCACCGCCATGGCCATCGTGCGGCCGGTGCTGTTGGAAAGCTGCGCCGCCAGCCGCAATTGGCATGGGCCGATTCCCGAGAAAATGCCGCCGCCAATGAACGAGGAAAACGCGATGAGCACTTCCACCTGCGGCACACTCCATTCGCCGATCCAGGGCAGGTGGAAGGTGATGAATGAGGTGTCCACGAAGAACCACGGCAGCGCCGTGAAGGGTGCCAGGATCATCAAAATGGAACACAAGACACGCGGCCCGAGCCGGTCCGTGAGCGAGCCGAAAATGAAGCTCGTGGTGGCCGAACCCAGCGAGCCCGCGATGGTCACGACGGCCACCTGGGTGTAGGTGATCGGGAAGTAACGCTTGAGGTAGATTAAGCTGAACGGCCCCAGCATGGAGCAGGCAAAGCTCCAGGTGCCCATGGCCAGCGTTAGTTGCCGGAAATCGTGGCTGCGAAGCGGGGCGACCAAGCGGCGCAGAATGCCCGCCTTGAACTCCACCGAGGCCGGGCGCGGTTCCTTGACTAAAAGGTGAATCAGAACGTCGCCTACGCCCAAAACCGCCGAGATGCCGAAGACCAGGGCGAAACCAAAGGGACTCGTTCGCGCCGTACCGGGCACGCGGAAGGCGTCCAGGAGAAACCCGGCCAGCGCCATGCCCAGGAGCGAGACGGCCGTGACGATGCCCTGGCGGCGGCCCCAGAACTGGCCCGCGCTTTTGCTGGGGATGAGATCCGCCATCCAGCTATTCCACGCGGCGGACCCCGCGTTGCCCACGAGGTCGCTCAGGCCCACGAGCGAGACGATGCCCACGAGAATCCACCACCCGCCGGGGTGCGAATAAAGGGCCAGCCCGGCGATCAAAAACCAGAGGCTGCGCTGGATCAACGTCGCGGGAGCCCAGAAACGCCTGCGGGAACCAAGGTGCTCGGTGAGAAACGCCGAGGGGATTTGGACGGACATCACGCATTGGCGCACGGCGGTGAGCACGCCGATCATCGCGCCGCCCGCTCCGGCGGCTTCCATGAACATCGTCAGCGGCATGCCTACGCTCATGGCAAACCACAAGATGCCAAGGCAGCCCGCCAGGATGTTGATCCGCATGGCTTGCTGAACTTGCACGCCGGTAATGCGGTGGCCGTTGATGTCGAGTAAAAGTGGGGATTCGGGCATGAAAAAGTGCCCGAAGGGAAATTAAAAATAAACCTTCGGGCAACGTGTAATACTGCACTACCTGAAATCGGCCAGATGCCAACGATATTTTTAGCTTTTTTCAAGTAACGTCGATTCTCTTGCTGTTAACGGTAACGTTGAGTTACAAGCGGGGATTGCTTAAAGCCCCTTACGCAGCCCTTACGTAGCCCTAAGCAGCCCTTATGCTCCCCTTCTTTTTGCCTCGAACCATGGCCGACCGCCTGCTGGCGGTTCTCCTGATCCTGCTGCTGCTGCCCGCCATTCTTTGCGCCGGGGAATGGACCGCCGAGACGTGGCGGCCCGTGGAAATCGCCTTTACCAGCGCCAAACCCCACGCCAACCCTTTCCTGGAGGTGGATATGGTGGCCACGTTCACCGGCCCTCGCGGCGAGAAGCTGGAGCGGCCCGCGTTTTGGGACGGCGGCGATTGTTGGAAGGTCCGTTTCGCGCCCGTCAGCGCGGGCACCTGGACGTACACCACCAGTTGCAACGACCCGGCGGACAGCGGGTTGCAAGGGAAGCAGGGCGCCGTTACCTGCGTGCCCTACGCCGGGGATTTGCCGATCTACCGCCACGGGTTCCTTCGCGTGAGCGACGACAAACGCGGCCTGGCTTACCGCGACGGCACCCCCTTTTTCTGGCTGGCCGATACGCATTGGATTTTCGCCGCCGAACGGATGAACGAAGCGAACAAACCGGGCTGGACCTCGCAGTTCAAAGGCTCGGCCGACCGGCGCGTCGCGCAGGGGTTCACGGTTTACCAGATCGAATTTTTTGGCGACTGGGACAGCACTGGGGGGGTGGGGGCATCGCCAAACCTGAAAAACTTCCGGGATAACTTCGACCCGAAGGTGGCGTGCCTCGCGGAAAAGGGCATGGTCACCGCCGCGACCCTGGGCATCCTTAACTCCAAACCGGCCAACGTCACGCCGGAGCGCGCCAAGCTGGAAGCGCGCATGGCCCGCTACGTGGCGGCCCGGTACGGCGCTTACCCGATGACGTGGCTGACCTACCAGGAATGTACCGCCAATTTCCAGAACGGCCCGGAATCCAACCGCCCCCTTTACATGGAGATCGTGCGCGGCGTGGGCCGCGCCTTCAAGGCCGCCGACGCCTACCGCCACCCCATCACGGCGCACAGCGACGCGCCCCAGGTGACCGCTTACCGGGGGGAGGACTGGCTGGATTTCACCATGCTCCAGGCGGGGCACGAACACGGCCTTATCTTTGATACTACCAAGTATTACGACTATTATTTCGAAAGCGCCGGGCCCATCCCGCTCGTGCAAGGCGAGGCGAATTACGAGCGCCTTTTCGAAGGCAGCACGAAGGTGGATGCCTCGCGCATCGTTACCACCGACGACACGCGCGAAGCCGCCTACGAGGCCATGCAATGCGGCTCCTTCGGCTTCACCTACGGCGCGAACGGCGTCTGGCAGGCCACGTGGGGAGGGGAGACGAAGGGGGACAACCAATCCACCTACGGCACCACCCCCTGGTATGAGGGCATCGACCTACCCGGCGCGGATCAGATGACGCACCTCAAGGCGTTCTACATGGCCTCGGGCTGGCCGCGACTTGCGCCGAGGCCGGAGTGCGACGGCTTTCTCACGCTCGACGCCCCGTGCAGTTCCGCCGTGCGGCCCCTGGTGGCGGCGGACCCCGCGCTCAACCACGTGGTCGCCTATTTTCTTCGCGATACCCCCGCAAGCGGCGGCAAGCTTTCGCGTTTGGCTAATGCGCCCTACACCGCCCGTTGGTTCGATCCCCGCAAGGGCACGTACCTCCCCATTGGCGATTGCGTGCCGCAACGCGGCGAGTGGCGTTTCCCCGCAAAACCGGATGCTCAGGATTGGCTGCTCGTGTTGAGCGCGAAGCAAGAGAACCGGCCCCCGGTGGGCGGAGCGGCCATCGCCTCGAAGTGGACCGAAATCGCGCAAGCGCGGAAGGCCGAGAAGGCGAAGAACATCGCGCCACAGGCGAAGGTCAGCGCCAGCAGCACCGACGCCGCCCATCACTTTTACGCGCCGGAAAATGCGATTGGCGCGGAAGAGGTGGCCGTCAACAACTGGCACCACTGGTCGAACGATCCGGGCAAAGACCCGGCCACCGCCGTCAAGCCCGCGTGGCTCATGCTGGAATGGGGGCGGCCCGTCAAAATCAAAAAAATCGTGCTCACGACCATGCAGGGTTACGAAACGCGGGACTACGTCATCAAATACCGTCACGGCGGGGTGTGGAGCGTCTTTGCGGACGCGGAAGTCACCGGCAACACGGAGACCCTTCGCGAGCACATCGCGAAGGATGCCGTGGAGGCGGACGCCATCCGTTTCCAGGGGGAAAAGGGATCGCTCAAGCAACCGACGCTGGTGCGCGTGTTGCAATTGAAGGTCCTGGAGCCTTGAGAGGAATTTGCCCGCTATTTTAAAATCACCTGGCGCAGGAACGCGGAGGTTTTCACGGGGTCGCGCTCCCGCAAAAGGCAGGTGATTTCGGAACGGCAGGCATCCGCCACTTGGGCGAATTTCACCAGCCACTCCACGCTTTCTCCAATCGCCCCCACGGCATCTTCCCGGTAGGGATATTGATCCATCGAGAGCCAGCCGCCGTAGCCGGTGCGGGCCAGCCAGTAGAGCATTTCAAGGTACTCGATGGTATGGATCGAACCCGCGATCATATCGTCATCCCAGTGGGTGAAGTTGTCGTTAAAATGCATGTGAAAAAGCCGGTTGCCGGTGCGGTGGGCGAGCACCACCGCTTCGGCCACCACTTCCCCGCCAACCCAGGCATGCCCGGTGTCGATGGTGACGCCCACGTTGGGCGCGCCGGTTTCGAGGCAAACCAACAGGGTGTCCGCCATGCGGGCCAGGTAACTGTGGGTCCGGGGTTCCTTGGGTTTGTATTCCAGGGCGAATTTGAGGTCCGGGAACTCTTGGGCCAGCCTTCTTAAGGAGGCGCTCAAATGGTCGCGCTCCAAGGCGTAATCCGTGCTCAAGAGGTAATCGAACCCGTCCTGGCCCGGCCAGATATTGAGCAGGGGAGCGCCAAGGCGATGGGCGGTTTCCGCCATGGCCCGGCATTCGTCGAGGGCCAGGTTGCGGGTCTTTTCCTCGGGAGAAGCCAGGGCGCAGCGCCCGAATTCCGGGCGGGTAAAAAGATCGGGTATGATTGAAACACACTGCCAGCCCCGCCCTCGGAGCGCGCGGCCCATCTCGTCCGCCGTGGCCGGGCTGATGTCCCAGGTGCCGACGAGTTCGATACCCGTGACGTGGGGAATGCCAAATGCCCGTTCGAGCATTTTGAGCGTGGGGGGATTGTCCTTGTAGCCGGAGCAAAAGCGGTCCCGCGTGTTGCCCAGGTTGCCTAGAATAACGGAATATTTGCGTTTCATCCGGGGCTATATTTATACCCCCGGGCTTGCCGCGGTAAATGGATGCAAGTCCCGCGCTTGTGTATGTTTATTGCGGCCGTTCAGTGATGAGCCCGATTTGCCGACGGAAGGTGGCGGGGCCGTAATTATACTCTCGCTTGAACATTTTGCTGAGGTGGTAGCGGTCGCAAAACCCCGTTTCCTCCGCGATTTCCTGGAGCGTTTTTTCGCTGAAATGCAGCAGCATGCAGGCTTTTTCCAGGCGTTTTTTGCGGGAGAGCCGTTGAGGAGTGAAATTGGTTTCGCGGAGAAAAAGTCTTAGAAAAGTCGTGCGCCCCATGGCCAGCGCCCTGGCGAGTTCGGCAACGGAAACGCCGGAGTCTTCTTCCATGAGGGCGAGGGCTTTCTCGATTCGCGGGTCGAGCCGGTTGGGCAGCTTTTCCGCCGGAACCAAAAGAAGGAGTTCGTAGAGATAGATTTGCGTTTTGACGAGCGTTCTTGCGGAAGGGGGATCGAGGGTTAGCTCCGCGGCGATTTCCTTTGCCCGCCGGATCAATTGGGGGCAGTCAAAGCGCAGGATGCCGGGCTGCACGGACGCGTAAGGCGGCTCCGCTGTGAAGTGGACGTAAAAATGCGTGGAACCGCCGCTGGTGCGCGTGGAGTACACGGTGCGCGGTGGAATGGCTACGACGTGGCCGGGCGTCAGTTCGATTTCGCCGGATGCATCTTTGACAAACGCTCCCGGCGCGTCGTTCCAATAAACGCGCCAGTAGGGAACGCAGACCTTTTCCTGTCGCCAGACGATGGTTTTGGGAAACCCCATCTTCACTTTGGTGCAGATGTGAATGTTCATGCGGGCCGTGAGGGTTGAACGGATATACACACCATGGCATCACCTGTCCAGCCATGCCGGGCGGAAACGTACACAATATTCGGCCTGGCATCCATTGATCCGGGAGAGGCTTCTTTGGTAGACCTCCGGGCCATGTTCAAGAATGCACTTTGGATCACTCCCGAAACCACCAGGAACAACCCGAACCTCTATTTTCGCGCAAGGTCGGTCTTTGATTTGAAGGATTTTCCCCGCGACCACGAGGCGTGCATCAAGCTCTCCGCCGAGTCATTTTACAAACTCTGGGTCAATGGGCATTTGGTGGGCGCGGGGCCGGCGCGCGGTTCCCGCAGTGTGAACTTTTTTGACACCCTGGAGATCGGCGCGTTCTTGCATCCGGGCCGCAACGTTGTGGGCGTGCTGGTCCACTGCGCCAACCGAAATACGAATTTGGCATATCCAGTATGCGGTGGCGGCCTGCTGGCGGAAATCGAGGGCATTACCCACACCGGGGACGGCCGCTGGAAAATCCGGGACGCGTGCGATGAATGGCTGCCGCTGGAGGGGTCCAGTTTTGTCCTAAACGTCGGCTTCTCCGAGTGCCGGGATTTCAACAAGGAGCCGGAAAACTGGCTGGAAGGCGCGGACGATGGCCAATGGCGGGAACCGTGCATTCTCGGCCTCGCGCCCAGCGCCATTCCCGGGAAACGGCTTCTGCCGCGTCCCGTTCCGATGCAGGCGCTCTCAAATTACCTGCCGCAAACCATCGCCTGCGTCGCCGAAACGCGGCCCATCGCCGGGTTTGAAAATGAAAAGGTGGATGTCTTGATGTCATCCGAGCCGCACGACCCGGCAGCCCCCGCGCTGGAATCCCGGCTGGTCGCGCTGACCCTGGCGGAAACGCAAGAAGTCACCATTGATCCGCCCGGCCATGGGCGCGGCGTGACGGTGATGTTCGGCTTCGGGCGCGAGATCATTGGTTTTTTCGAAGCCGAGATCGGCGCAAGCAGCGCAGGCGTCATCGTGGATATTGCCTATGATGAAGAGATTCGCGAGGGCCGGATGCTCAACGCCTACCGCATCGCGGACCGCTATCTGCTCAAAAAAGGGGCGAACAAAGTTGGAACGAGTTTGCTGGAGCGCGGGTTCCGGTGGGTTGAAGTTTCCATCCGCAAGTTCAACGCGCCGGTGACGATCCGCGCGGTGAAGGCCGTGGACCGCCGTTACCCGGTTGCACGCCGGGCCGCATTTTTCTGCTCCGACATGGTGCTCAACCGGGTGTGGGACATCAGCGTTGAAACCCTCTCGGCCTGCGCCACGGATATTTTTAACGACTGCCCCTGGCGCGAACGTGCCTTTTGGGTCAACGATCTCCTGGTCGAAAACCTCACTTGGCTGCAAGCCATGGGCGACTGCCGGCTCAACGCCCACGCTCTGCGGCTGGCGTTTTCGAATCTGCGCGCCGATGGTTGGATGCCCGGGGTGGCCCCGGACTTTGACGAGCCGCGCATGGTGCTGGTGGCCACCAATCTCTTTCCCCCGCTGATGCTCCGGGATTACCTCAACTACAGCGGCGACCTGGAACTGGTTCGCGAACTGCTGCCCCGCGCCGTGGAGTTGCTCGGCCTCTTCGACGCCCTGGAAGACGAAAGCGGCCTCTTTTGCCCTCCCGGGAAGTTCTGGAATTTTCTCGACTGGTCTTACTACTACGCCGAGGGCTTTACTCCTGACCCGCTCGATGGCCGCCGCACCTCGATGGTGGAATGGCTCCGGTGCATGGCGCTGGAGGAGGCGGCTTCTTTGCTTGAACTCTGCGGGGATTTCCGCCAGGCGGAGATGCTCCGCGCGAAAATCGAGAAAATTGCAGCGGCAGTGAAGCGCCATTTTTGGCTGGAGGGCGCGAAGCGGTGTTCCGACTGGCTCGAAAACGACGGCACCCCATCGCGGAAATCCAGCCAGCTTACCCATGCCCTGGCGCTGCTGAGCCACCGGCTTTCGGCGCAAGAGCAAGCGCAAGCCCTGGAGGCTCTGGACGATCCCGCCCTCCTGGTTCCCGAGTTTTATCTCCATCACTTCGTTTTTGGGGCAATGGAAGCCAACGGGCTCGGGCACAAAGCGGTGGAAAGAGTGCGGCGCTATTGGGGGGAACTGGCGCTTACCGGCACGCCGACCTTGTGGGAGAGCTTCATCGGCAAACGGGGCAAGGAAGCGACGCCGGTGGACATCGGCAGCCTCTGCCACGGGTTCGCCACTTCCTCCATCGGGGTGTTGCAGCGCAATCTCCTGGGGGTGCGCCCCACCGGGCCGGGTTTTAAGGAATTTACCTTTGCCCCGCGCCCTTGCGGGCTTCAATTCGCCACGGGGCGGGTGCCGACTCCCTCGGGGGACATTTGTGTGGACTGGAGCGTCGATGCCGGAGAGCTCCGGGCCAAGCTGGTCATCCCGGCGGGGTTGAACGCGAGACTTGCCGATGGAACCAAACTGCCGCCGGGCAGGCATGAGGTGCGCCTGGATGCCACCGTTTAAAGCTTGCGGTGCGGCGGGGCGGTTTTACGCGGATCTTGCCTATTGTGACCCGAGACCCTTAAATCGGGCGGAATACGGAACTGATCCCCATGCGTAAATCCCGGGCGGTAATATTGATCCTTCTTGCGTTGGTTGCCATCATCGGCGCGAAGGTGTTTTGGCCACAGGCTTTCCCCACGGCCACTATCGATTTCCAACTGACGCAGGTGGAGATCAAGACGCGCCTGACGCAGACGGTGGAGACTTTGGGTTTTCCTGTAAGTGAATACCATCACGTCGTCTCATTTGGCGAAGACACGGATACGGCCCGCTACATCGAGCTTGAATACGGCGTGCCACGGCTTGAGCAGCTCACGAAAGGGGGCCTCAATGTCTGGTATTGGGGCGTGCGCTGGTTCAAGCCGGAGCAGCACGAGGAGTTTGGCGCGTCCATGGACCCGCAAGGCCGGATGGTCGGTTTCTCGCACACCATCGAAGAAGAAAAGGAGGTGCCGTCGCTTGACGAAAAAGCGGCGCGCGCCGTAGCGGAGGAGTTTCTTCGCCGCTTCATTCCCCATCACCCCCTGGACAAGCTTCGATTCGTTTCCGTTAGCAGCGACGAAAAGCCGCATCGCACCGATTTTTGTTTCACCTGGGAACGCGACGACTTCCGCCTTGGCGAAGCCCCTTACCGGCTCGACGTCACGGTGAAAGGCAACCAGGTCGGGCATTACGGCGAATATGTAAAAGTGCCCGAGGGGTGGACGCGCGATTTCAACAAGAAGCGCGAAACCAACAACCTCTGCATGAACTCGGCCTCGGCGGCGCTGATGGCCATCCTGGTCGGCTATGTGGTCGTGCTGGTGGTGTCGATCCGCAACCACAACCTCCGCTGGCGGGACGCCTTGCCTTGGGGCTGGTTCGCCCTCTTTGCGGTCGTTGAGATTTTGGCGAAGGTGAACGCGATTCCGGAGTTGCTGGCCGATTACGAGACAACGGAAAAGTGGCTTCCTTTTATCGGCAGGAATCTTTTCTCCACGGTGCGGGATGTGTTGCTTTCGGTCGGGGCGCTTTGGCTCCTCGTGCTGGTGGCGGACGCGCTCTATCGGGAGAAATTTCCCCGGCTCTTTTCGTTCCGCCGCGGGCTTGGGATCGAGGGGTTTCGCGACGCCCGCACGGGGCGTTCTCTTTTGATTGGCGTCGTTTTCGCGCTGGTGGGCGTCGCCTACGTCTCGGGCTTTTACGTGCTGGGGCGGCACTGGGGAGCCTGGGCTCCGGTGGAGATTGAATATGCCAAAACGCTCAGCGGCTGGTTCCCGTGGATTGCGCCGATTGAAACGGGGTTGAGCGCGGCGTTTCTGGAAGAAATGCTCTTCCGGATCGTGGGGCTTGTTGTTTTCTGGAAAGTCGTGCGCGTCCGGTGGCTGGCGGTTTTGCTGGCGTCGGCGACCTGGGCTTTTCTCCACAGCAGCTACCCGCAAATGCCGGGGTATGTGCGGGGCTTGGAACTCACGCTGGTGGGCATCGTGTGGTCGGTGCTGTTGCTGCGCTACGGAGTGCTCACGACGCTCACGGCTCATTACCTCTACGATTGCTGGCTGGGCGAGATGGTGGTCTTTCAATCGGCCTCCTGGATGGACCGCGCCGGAGCGTTGGTGGGATCGTGCTGGCCGCTGGTATTCCTGGGGGTGAGTTGGTGGCTTTGCCGCAGGGCGGGGGAAAAAGAGCTGCCCCAGGAACCCGAGGAAATTCACGCCGCGCCTCTCCCGGACGCTGCCGATTCGCCAGCCCCGGGAGCGTTTCGTCTCCTGGAACTGACGCGAAAGCAGCGGGGACTGGTCTTTCTCGCGGCGTTGGTCACGCTCGTCGCATGCTACCGGCTCTCCCTGCCGCAGGACTCCATTCGGGCGCTGGGGAATCTCGGCATTTCCCGCAAAGACATCGCCGTGGCGGCTGACGAAGTGGTCAAGCAACAGGGCTTCGACCCGGCCCGCTACCGCCGCATCGTCACTTGCCATGGAGGCACTTCGGCAACGGATTACCTGCTGGAGAAGGGGACCTACGAAAGAGTCGCGAATCTTTACCGAACCGAAATGCCGGATGTTTATTGGAGCGCGCGCTATTTCCGTATTCTCGAAAAAGAGGAACTCCGGGTCAAATTGGACCAACACGGCCGGCTGCTCGAATGGAACCATATGGTTCCGCGTGAAGCCCCCGGGGCCAGCCTCACGGGCGAGGCCGCGCTGGCTTTGGCCAAAAAAACGCTGGCCGAACATGGCGCGGATGTGGGACTCGAAAAGCTGGTGTCCCAATCGCCCAACCGGCAGGAGCACCGCCTCGATTACTCCTTCACATTCGAGCGTACAAACTGGCAATGGGGCGACGCCAAGTTGCGCACCTCCATTCGTCTCATTGGCGATGAGCCGGTCGGTTTTTCTCGTTACGTCAAAGTGCCGGAAGCGTGGCTTCTGGAGCGGCAAAAATCGGGCTGGAAGAAGTTCGTCACGAGCGAGTTGTCCGAATGGCTGACCATGGCAGAAGCCGTCCTTACGCTGGTCCTATTCATCCTGCTGGTGGCCAAACATCGGGTGCCCTGGCGGCAGGGTTTTCTCATCGCCATCGTTCCGGCGACCATTGGAGCCGGGCTGCTTTGGGACCAAGCGCCGTGGTTTTACTCCGGCTACAAGACCACGATGCCGCTGGCGAATTACCTGGCGACCCATTGGCTTTCCCAAGGGCTCGGAGTCGTTCTCGGCTATCTCGGGAGTGCTCTGACGATCGGCGTGGCGTTGGGGTTTGTGCGCTGGGCTTTTGGTTGGGAACTCGCGAACCTCACTCTCTGGCCGCGCGAACGCGCCCAACGGTCGGCATTCTGGACCTCCACGCTCCTGAGCGCGTTTGCCGGTTACGCGCTCCTCTTTGCGTTCGCAAGATTCGATCTTTTTTTAAGAGGCCACTTTCTTCCCGCGTCCTGCGGCGGTTTTTCGTGGCCCGCTGCAAATACCGCCGTGCCGTGGCTGCGCGATTTGCTTTCCGCCGTCGTCTATGGGCTTCATCGAGTGATCGCGCTGGCCACCGTCTGGTCGGTGGTGACGCTCCTTTATCGGCGGTTTCCGCGGCTGACGGCGGCCCTCGTGGTGCTCTATCCCATTTTGGGAGCGGTCCAGCATGATAGCTGGGCTGGCTTCTTCTGCGGCGTCGTGAGCGGCGAGTTGAGTTTGGCCCTGACGTTCTTCCTGGTTTTCCGCGTGTTCCGGTTCAACGCCGTGGGGCTCTGGCTGACCTACACGCTGAGCTTCATCATTTCCGAGATGCTCAGTTATGCGAGCCATGGGGGAAGCGGTTATCGCTGGGAATGGATTCCCATGGCGCTCGGCATCGTTTTGCCCCTGCTGATTGGCTGGGGGCTGCATCGCCGGTGGCGCGAAGTGGAGAACACCGTGCTAAAAGAACCGGCATTTGCTTTGCCCGGGGAGCAAAAGTGAATGGGAGATTTTTCGGGTCAAATGAAGCCCTTCGAGTGAAAGGCTATTGAAGAAATCGGGCCGACTGGATTCGAACCAGCGACCTCTTGAACCCCATTCAAGCGCACTACCAAGCTGTGCTACGGCCCGATTTTTTGTAACCCACGCGGAGAGTCCGCGAAGGGGTGTTGAATCTCCAATGAGCGGCCCAAATTGGCAAGCGCAAAATGCCTTTTTTCAAAATTCTCCCCGGTTTTTCCGGGTCTCCTTCTTGAACGCGGGGAAATTTATCCTTCACGAGCGGGGGACGCTTTTGCATCATGCACTCAATTATGAGCAAAGCCGCCATTATCGATCGCATTCTGAACCCCGGCATCATCGCCGTCATTCGCGCCAACTCCTCGGAACAGCTTCTCGCCGTTTCCGAAGCCCTCTATGAGGGCGGCGTGATCGGCCTGGAAATCACCATGACCACCCCGAACGCTCTCGACGTCATCCACGCCGTTTCCGAGCGCCTCGGCAACAAGGTGCTCGTGGGCGTTGGCACGGTTCTCGATGCCGAAACCGCCCGCGCCTCCATCCTCGCCGGAGCGGAGTTCGTCGTTTCCCCCATCACCCGCCCGGAAGTCATCCACGTGGCCAACCGCTATGGCAAACCCGTGGTTTGCGGCGCGTATACCCCCACCGAAGCCATCACCGCCCAGGAGAATGGCGCGGACTTCATCAAAATTTTCCCGGCCGACCAGCTCGGGCCTCAATACATCAAGAACATCCTGGCCCCGCTGCCGCAACTCCAGATCATCCCCACCGGCGGTGTCACGCTCGAAACCATCGATTCCTTCGTGAAGGCTGGCGTGGCCGCCGTGGGCGTCGGTTCCGCGCTCGTGAGCAAGGAGATCCTCAAAAATAAGGATTGGAAGAAGCTCACTGCGACCGCCAAGGCATTCGTGGACGCCATGAACAAGGCCCGCGCGTAATTTCCGGCCATCGCGCCATTTTGACCGGCTCCGGCGAGCGGCTAAAACTCGCCGGAGTTGCGGTTTGACTTTGCCGCCGCTCGTGAGGATAGATAAGGCACTACTATGAGAACCCGGTGCCTTTGGTCCGTTGCGGCGGCGATTGTTTTAGGAGGGAGTGGATTCACGGCCCAGGCCGGGCCCACCCCAAAATTGAAGGTGTCGCTGGACGCCATCCCGGAGGAATCCCCCTCCGCTTCGCCCGCGGCCACTCAAGCCACTCCGACGGCCTCAGCCACGCCCCGGCCCGCGCTTTTGCCCGTAGTGGCGTTCCAGAAGCTCATCTCGTTTCTGCCCAAGCCCCCGGAGGGCTGGACAGCGGAGAACCCCGCCGGTTCCCAAACCGACCTTGAGGTGTTTCTCCTCAGCACCGCCTCGCGCACTTACCAGAAGGGTGACGACGAGAACGCCCAGGTGGCCACGGTGACGATCATCGACGCGGGTGGCCACAAAGGCTACCTCGACGCGATTACCAGCCAATGGAAAGCCACCGGCAGCACGGTGAACTCCATCGATAAGCCGGTCCAAATCGACGACATGCCCGGGTTTGAACACGTCACGGCGGTGCCGAAGGCCGTGTCGCTCTCGGTGATCGTGGGGAAACGTTTTTTTGTTCAAATCGATCTCGTCAACCTTGAGCCGAAGGACGCTCGCGACTGGCTCAAAAAAATGGATCTCAAAGGGCTGGCGGCTCTCAATACCGAACACTGAACTCGTTTCCTCCCCCTGGAATGCCGGAAGCCGTTTCACCGTCGGTGGTCGCGCTGCCTTCGCTGCGCTCGGCGGTTTTGAACCAAAACCGGGGCAATGTGCCCTCGCATTCGCACGAGGCGATGGAGTTGGTTTGGGTGCTGCGGGGAGCCACCGCCGTGGAAACGCGCGAAGGGCGGCTGGAAGGCGGCCCGGGGGCGCTCTATATTTTCCCTGCCGGATGCGCCCACGACCATCAATGCCGCGCGGGCTGGCGCACGCTTTGTGTGCTATTTTCAAACACTGGCGGCATGCTTGAGGAAAAGCCGCGCGTTTTGAAATGCGCCCGGGAACCGCGCATCCGGCGGTGGATGGAGGAACTTGTCACGCTGCACCGCTCGCGCGTTCCGGCGTTCGTTTCGGATTGCCTCTTGCTGGCGCTTTTGAGCGAGATCAACTACTTCGAGCACCATTTGAAGAACATGGCGGCCCTGCCTCCGACGCTTGCGAAAGCGGTGCGCCTGCTCCAGCAGAGCGCGGGCGCGGCGGTGGACGGTCCAATGCTGGCGCGGGCCGCCGGGGTCAGCGGCAGCCGCCTCGGGGCACTCTTTCGCCGCCACTTTGGGGTGTCTCCGCTGCAATACCATCGCCAGCTTCGCATGGAGCTGGCCAAAAAGCTGTTGCTCAACCCCTACGCCTCGATTGACGAGATCGCCCGGCAGGCCGGGTTCGAGGACGCGAATTATTTCTGCCGCCTCTTCCGCAAAACCTGCGGCGTCGCCCCGGGGCAATGGCGCAAACAGGCTTAAAAAGAAGTGCGGGGGAGCGGTAGTTCAAAGTAACACCGGTTGCGTTTTGTGCTAAAATGAGACCGATTCATCCCTTACGCTTTCGCGGCGAAGGCGGGTAGCATCGGCGGCATGAAAACATCCCCCGTCCTCACGATCCTCGATACCGACATGTCCGGCGACTGCGACGATACCGGCGCGCTCGCGGTGCTTCACAAGCTCGCTGATGCGGATCAGGCGCGCATCCTCGCCTGCGTGGTCAACGGCATCGACAAAGACGCCGCCGTGGCCGCTTCCGTCAGCGCGATCAATACGTACTATGGCCGCCCGGATATCCCCATCGGCACCTACCAGGGCGGCTGTTGCCCGCCGACCCAGAGCCCTTACACGGCAGCGCTGCGCGACGAGTTCCCGCACCACGCCTTGCCCGATCCTCAAATGCCGACGGCGCTGGAAGTCTACCGGGCGGCGCTCGCGGCGGCCCCGGACGGCGGGGTGACCATCATCAGCATCGGTTTTTTAATCAACCTGCGCGAGCTGCTGGAGTCGCAGCCCGACGCGCGCAGCCCGCTGCCGGGTGTGGAACTGGTGCGCCGGAAGGTGAAGGAGCTGGCGCTCATGGGCGGCGCGTTTCCGCAAAGCAACCCCGGGGAATACAACCTTGCCTTTGGCGGAGCCGGGCCGCACAGCAAGTACGTCATGGAGCACTGGCCCACGCGGATTCTTTTCAGCGGCTATGAAATCGGCGACCGCGTGATGACGGGGCGCGGTCTCATTGCCACGCCCGCTGCCAACCCCGTGCGCCGCGCCTACGAGCTTTTCAACAACAGCCTCGCCAACAACCGGCAAAGCTGGGATTTGACCGCCGTTCTCGCCGCCGTGGAAGGGGCCGAGCCGTTGTGGAAGGAAAGTCTGGAAGGGTATTGCGAAGTGGCCGTTGACGGCTCCAATACCTGGACTTCCGGGCCGGGCCGGGGGCATGCGTACTTGATTGAGCAAGCTCCCATTGAAACGGTGGCCTGCTGTTTGGAAGGCTTTCTGGCAATGCCGCCCCGGGCCGCCGCGCAGAGTGGCCTCTCTGTGGCGCAATGAATGCCCTTGACAGCGCAGCAGGTAGTATTCTAGAGAGTTTTCCTAACAAGCCCGATACAAAAATCCTCCATTCCAGGACCGGCAAACCGGGGTTTCCGTGCAGGGCAGTTACAGGCTGGAGACGCTATTTCAAAAAAACGCCACTGGCCCCCTCCCTTGCCTAACTTCGAAAGGCCGCCCTCGATAGAAAAAGGTTTTTGCATGGCTTGGAACAACCACACACAAACCACCATGAATAAACTCATTTGCTCCATCGTCGCTTCCTTGGCGGTCGCGACGTCCCTCTATGCAGGTCAACAAAAAGCGGTTGTCGCTCCCGCGGCTCCCGAAGCCAGCCCCTTCTATGTTGCCATTGATGGCGGCTTGAACTTCGCTCAGAACGGCATCTCCAGCTATGGCTGGGACAATACCGTGGAAAAAGTGGGTTGGACTGCAGGCCTGAAGTTGGGCTACGACTTCAACCAATGCTGCAACGGGCTGATCACTCCGGCGGCTGAAATTGAAGGCCTCTACACTAATTTCACGCACAACTGGGATCAATCGTTTGAAGATACCGGTGTTACCGACAAGGCTCGCGTGGGCACCTTCGCCTATATGGCCAACGGCATCGCCAAGTTCAACCTCGGCGCATGGCAGCCGTATGCGGGCGTCGGTATCGGCTGGTTTTCCAGCAAGGTTAAGTGGGCTCAAAGCACTTCCCTGTATGGTCAAACTGACGAGGGTTCCGACAACCGCGACGGCTTTGCCTGGCAGGCGCTCGCCGGTGTTGACTACAAGCTCACCTCAAACGTGAGCGTCTTCACGGAATACAAGTGGCTCGATTGCGTGATCCGCAATCACGATGACTTCCTGGGCGGCAGCAACCTCGGCCAGCATCTGGTGACCGCGGGCGTTCGCTACCACTTCTAGTCCGAAGCGCAAGCTTCTCCTGCTTAACTAGAGGGTTACTTAAGACTCCGCCTTCCAATCACGGGAGGCGGAGTTTTTTTATTGCGACACATGTCACAGGCGCGGCGGCGCTATCTCCTCGTCTTCCCTAATAGCTCTTGCGCATGTTGCTGGGCAGGATGCCCGCTTCCGCGCGGTACTTGGCCACGGTGCGCCGCGCGATGGGAATGCCCCGCTCGGTGAGGATATCGACGATTTCCTTGTCGGAGAGCGGGTGGCGCGTGTCCTCGGCCTTCACCAGTTCGGTGATTGCATTTTTGACGCTGGTATTACTTAAGGTGTCGCCTCCGGCGGTCTGGTAGCCGGGCGTGAAGAAGTATTTCAACTCGAATACGCCCCATGGCGTGGCCATGTATTTGCCGGAAATCGCGCGGCTCACGGTGGTTTCGTGCACGCCTACCACCTCGGCCACCTGCACCATCGTCAGCGGCTTAAGCGCGGTGGGCCCGTTCTCGAAGAAGTCCTGCTGCCGCTTCACGATTTCGTGGGCGATGTTGGAGATCGTTTGCTGGCGCTGGTGGATGCTCTTAATCAAAAATTTGCCGCTGCGGATCTTGTCGCGGATGTAATCGCGCACATCCGCCGGGTTGCCGTCGCGCGACATCAAATCTTTGTACGTGTTGGAAATGCGCAGGTGCGGGATTTGCTCCCCGTTGAGGCTCACCTGCCACTCGCCGCTCACTTTTTCCACGGTCACGTCGGGCAGCACGTAGTTCGTCATGTCCGGCGTGAAAAGCTGGCCCGGCTTGGGGTCGAGCGTGGCGATGAAGTCCGCGCACTTCTGCACCTGCTCCGGGCTGGTGTTGAGTTTGCGAGCGATTTCCGGGAAGCGGTGCTTGCCGAGGTCTTCCAGGTGATTGGCAACGATGTGGTACTCCATGCCGTCGCCCTTGCCGAGGCGGCGAAGCTGCACCAGCAGGCATTCGCGCAAATCCCGCGTGCCCACGCCTACGGGGTGGAAGGTCTGGATCACCTCCAGCACCTCGCGCAGTTCCTCCACCGGCACGCCGGTGTTGCGGCTCATTTCCTCCACGGAAATCTGGAGAAAACCGATGTCATCGATGTTGCCGATGATGAGTTCGGCGATCTTGCGCTGCTCGGCGTCGAGGTCGCTGGTTTGCAACTGTTCCAGCAGGTGCTGTTGGAGTGTTTCGTTGGTGGCGATGGAATCGAAAAAGAATTGGCGGCGCTCCTCTTCCTCCTGCGAGCGGCCCGCGTAGGAACTGTTTTGCGACATGTAGTCGCGCCATTCCTCGTCCAGCTTGGCCAGGTGCTCGAATTCCTCCCGGAACTCGTCGTCATGCTCCCGCTGGCGGTCTTCCAGGGTCGGCTCGGTGCGCTCCTCCTCCAACACCGGGTTGACGGCGATTTCCTCCTGGATGAGATTGCGAAGCTCCAGGATGGGAGCCTGCAAAATCTGCAGACTCTGCTGGAGCTGAGGCGCCAGCATTTGCTGCATGGAGAGGTTTTGGACTTGTTGCATACCGGCCATAAACAGGAAGTTAGGCTGGCGGCAAGGATCGGCAAGCAGAAATCGCGCCACAGGGCGGTTTTTTGCATTTTTTGAGTGCATTTTCGCATTTTGAGCACTCTTTGCGCCGATTGGGGTCGGCTTCGCACGGAATATGCATACACTTCGCCCTTGATGAAAACGCACACCTTTTTTCTAGCGGCGGGTGCGGTGGGGCTTCTGGCCCTTGCGGGTCCGATTTCCGGGCAAAACGCGGCCCGCCCGGCGGCGGCGCCGGCGGAAGTTTCCCCCGAAGTTTCGGCCCTCATTGACCAACTCACCGAACAAAACAAGCAACTCAGCGCCAACCAGGCGGCCATGGAGGCGAAAATCGACGAACTGACGGAGACTCTCCGCCAGGCGCGCATCTTTGCGGCGCGCGCGGGAGGGAAAACCAAATGATGAACCGTTCCATACTCCGCTGGAGCGCCGCCCTGGCCGTTGGCATCGCCAGCCTGGGTGCGCTTGAGTACGCGCATTCGCAGGACCGCGTGGAGGCCGTGGCCAACCCCGTCACGCCGCTCGAGCAGCTCATGGCGCTTAAGGCCGCCAACGCCAAGCTCCTGGAAGCGCAGGGCCGGTCCCTCCAAAAGCTCGACGAGCTCAAGACGACCTCCGATCAAATCCGTATTATGACCAAGCGGAGTTGACCGGCTGAAGTCGCTGGGGAAGGGGATTCCCTTTCCAGAAGCGCCCGGAGGGGTTATGGTTGGCTTTCGACAACCGACCTATGAAACCCTTTTTGATCCGGTGGGCCACCACCACGTTTGCCGTGCTCATCGCCACGGCTTTTGTGCCGGGCATCACCGCCGAGAGCCCCGGGGCGCTCGTTGTGGCGGGTCTGCTCTTGGGTGTGCTCAACGCCGTGCTGCGGCCCGTGCTCCTCTTGGTGGCGCTGCCCTTGCTCGTGGCGTCGCTGGGGATTTTCATCCTCTTCATCAATGCCTTCCTGCTGCATCTGGTGGGTAGCGGCTGGATCGCCGGTTTCCACGTGGACGGTTTTGGCGCGGCTTTCTTCGGCGGCATCGTGGTGAGCGTGGCCTCGTGGGCCGCGGGCACGCTTTTCAAAGGCCCGCAAATGCGCTTCGAGGTGCGCCATTTCCAGAATCCAGGCCCAAACCCAGACGTAACCCCAGGCTCATTTGACGCTGGCGCTCCATTTTACCCAAACGCCCCCCGTCCCGGCGAAATGAAACCGGTGGAAGGCCGCGTCATCGAACCCGAAAACACCTCGCATGAATCCCACCCCCGGCAGCTCCCTTGAGCCTCTCCTTCGCCCCGCCCGCGTCCGCGTGAAACTCTGCGGCATCACGACGCCCGCCGAAGCGGAGGCCGCCATCGACGCCGGGGCCGACGCGCTCGGCTTCAACGGTTTTCCGGGTTCCAAACGGTTCCTCGACCTCGCCGCTGCTTGCCCCTGGATCGCCGCTTTGCCCCCCATGGCCGCCCGCATCGCCGTGCTGGTGAACCCCTCCATGGAAGAAGCCCGGGCCATCGCCGCCCTGCCGGGCATCGACCGGCTGCAATTTCACGGCGACGAGCCCGCCGCCTTTTGCGCCGCGTTCCCCGGGGCCATCAAAGCCCTGGCGGCGCGCGACCGGGCCGCGCTTGGCCGGGCGGGGGAGTACGCGGGCGCGCCCATTCTGCTGGACGCCTTTGTGCCCGGCGCTTTTGGCGGCACCGGCAAACTGATCGATTTGGAACTGGCGGCGGCGTTTGTGCGCGAGCACCCGCAAACGCGCGTCATTCTTTCCGGCGGGCTGACCCCCGCCAATGTCGGCGCGGCCATTCGGGCCGTGCGCCCCTATGCGGTGGATGTGGCCAGCGGGGTGGAGTCTCAATTTTGCAAAAAAGACCCCTCTCTCATGCGGGAATTTGTGGCCGCCGTCCGGGAAGCGGACGAAAATATCGTATAATTTCAGCCCGGTTGATAAAAAGTTCGGGAATGGTGGGCAAAATGGTTCACTTTTTGCTAATCTATTCTCCTAAGCGGTAAAGGTTTGCCCCAAACCACCCGCCCTCAACACCTCAACACCTCATTCTATGCGGAAACTGGCTCTCCTCTGCTCTGTCCTTTCGACTTGCTCCGTTGTCCAGGCGCAGACCCCAACCCCCGAAGCCGCCGCTTCGCCAGCGGGAAATGCGTCGCCGGCCCTGGCCATCGAGCCTGCCGCCGCGCTCCCGCCCGCCGCGCCTGCTAGTGCCGCCCCGGCCGCATCCGCTCCCGCCGCCCCTGTTACCCAGACCGTTGTCGCCCCGCCGGTAGCCCTGGCTCCCGTAGAGCCCGCCGCCAACCCCAACGCCCGCACCGTGCGGGACTTCCAGGGGGAAGATATTTCCATGGTGCTGCGGCTGCTGGCCCGGCAGGCGGGCATCAACATCGTGGTGAGCGACGCCGTGGCTGGCTCCATCAATATGCGCGTGGAGAACCTCACGCCCATGGAGGCCATCAAAGTCATTGTGGAGGCCAAGGGGCTGGACCTTTCCCAAAGCAACAACGTCTATTTCATCAAGACCGCCGCCGAGAAAGCCAAGGAACCCACGGAAGCCGGCTGCTACACTTTCTCCTACGCCAAAGTGGCCGACGTCAAAGATCTCATCGCCAAACAGATCCAGTGCAAACTTGAGCCGCAGATCGACGTTCGCACCAATTCGGTGTTTTACCGCGAGTACCGCTCCAACATGGCGAACCTCGCCCTCTTCTTCGAATCCCTCGACATGCCCACCAAGCAGGTGATGATCGAGGCGCGGCTGGTGGAAGTGAACGCCAACCCCAAACAAAGCTACGGCATCAACTGGGGCGGCGTGCTGGGCAACTCCAGCGGCGGGAAAACCTTCCGTTACGGCGGTTCCTCATTGCCTACCTACACCTTCACCAACGGCGTCCGTACTTATTCGGGGGACCCCACCGTCAATTTGACCGGCGCGAACAACAACCTCCTTTTCGGGGGCTCCGGCTCGAACCTCTTTAAACAAGCCGCGGGCCAGTTGGCCATCTTGAGCGTCCCGGAAATGAGCGCCACCCTGCGGCTGCTCAACGAGGACAGCGACTCGGAGTTCCTGGCCAACCCCCGCATCGTCACGGCCAGCAACCAGCCCGCCAAAATCGAGATCACCCGCAACCAGCCCGTGCCGAAGCTCAAATATAACGAACAGACCGCCTCCACGGAGTTCGACAGCTTCGAGGACAAAATTTTCGGCAACACGCTGGAAGTGGTGCCCACCGTCAACAAGGACGGCTTCGTTACCATGAGCGTGAAGCCGAAGATCAGCAACAAAGTGGCCGATCAATCCTTCTCCATCGCAAGCACCACCGTCACCAGCCCGATCATTGATACCCGAATGCTGGAGTCCAACGTCGTCATTAAGAGCGGCGACACCCTGGCCATCGGTGGCTTGCTCCAGGATGAAAACAGCAAGGACCGCAGCAAAGTGCCCGTGCTGGGCGACATCCCCGTGCTCGGCTACCTCTTCCAGGAACACCTCAACGCCCGCACCAAGCGCAACCTGCTCGTCTTCATCACGCCCACCATCATCAAACAGGGGTACGGCACCGGGCTTGAAAGCCAGGTTTCCGGCCTGAAAAACAGCGGCGAGGAATATGCGGACCCCAACGGCTGGCGCAACAACGCCCGGGGTAGCGTTCGGCTCGTGCCCACCTCCAACCGCCAGAACGTCGCGGATTACCCGAAGCCGGGCGCCGCTCCCGAACCCGTCAAGACCAAGGCGGTCCGCCAGACGGTGCAAGAAGCGCAGCCCTCCGGCAAAGCCGTCGCCAAACCTGTGGTTAAGCCCGCCGCGAAATCCAAGCCCGCCGAAGCGCCCGCTTCCCAAAAGAACGACCCCGAATACAAAATAACGGTGCCCCAACGCGAAGAGTAGTGTATTTAGTGGGGGCACATGAAGCAGTACAAAGTAGCGGTCCTCCCCGGTGACGGGATCGGGCCGGAAGTGATGGCCCAGGCGCGCCGCGTTCTGGAGAGTATCGGCAAGAAATTCGGGTTCGAGATCCTCGCCACCGAGCGGTACGTCGGCGGCGCTGCCATCGACCACGAAGGCAAGGCGCTGCCCGCCTCCACCATTGCCACGTGCGAAGAGTCCGACGCCATTCTGTTCGGCTCCGTCGGCGGCCCCAAGTGGGAAAAGCTGCCGCCCAACGAGCAGCCCGAGCGGGGAGCTTTGCTGCCCCTGCGCAAGCACTTCTCCCTCTACGCCAACCTGCGCCCGGCCCTCTGTTTCCCGGCGTTGACCCACGCCTCGCCCATCAAACCCGAGCTCGTCGAGGGCGGCTTTAACGTCCTCTGCGTGCGCGAATTGACCGGCGGCCTCTATTTCGGCCAACCGAAGTTCCACAAGGAAGAGAACGGCGAACCGATGGCCGTGGACACCATGGTTTACCACAAGAGCGAGATCGTGCGCATCGCGCATGTCGCCTTCAAAGCCGCCATGGGCCGCCGCAAAAAGCTGACCTCCGTGGACAAAGCCAACGTGCTTGAAAACGGCGTGCTGTGGCGCGCCACCGTCAACGAAGTGGCCAAGGAATACCCGGAAGTCACCTTGAACCACCTTTACGTCGACAACGCCGCCATGCAGCTCATCAAGGCTCCGCGCGACTTTGACGTGGTGCTCGCCGAGAACCTCTTTGGCGACATCCTCACCGACGAAATGGCCATGATCGCGGGCTCGCTCGGCATCCTGCCCAGCGCCAGCCTCGGGGCCAAGCAGACCGCCCACGGGCAGTTCGGCCTCTTCGAACCGAGCGGCGGCAGCGCCCCGGACATCGCGGGCAAAGGCATCGCCAACCCGATCGCGCAGATCCTTTCCGCCGCCATGATGTTGCGCTACTCGCTCGGCGAAGCCAAAGCCGCCGACGCCATTGACGAAGCCGTGCGCAAAGTCATCGACCAGGGCTACCGCACCGGCGACATTTACTCCGAAGGCACCCGGAAGGTGAACACCGCCCAAATGGGCGACGCCATCCTGAGTGCGCTTGAGTAATTAAGCCTCACGCAAAGACGCAAAGGCGCAAAGAGGATCACTTCTTTGCGCCTTTTTTATAAAAACACCATGAATAGGGTCCCCTTCATTTCGGCAGTCTGCGCGCTGCTTCTATGGCTCGCCACTTCGCCCGCTTTTGCGTTCACCTACGGCGTTTGCGGCCATCAACTTTACGGCGGGCCGGTTTGGAGTGCCCCCGAAACCCAATTCGCGACCCTCAACCAGCGGAACCTGACCACCTACCGCTTTGACGTTCCGCTGGCCGACGACAAACCCGATGCCCCCGAGGCGCTGCAAAAGCTCGTGGCACTGGCCGAGCAGCACCACATTGCGCTGCACCCGGTGTTGGCCGTCCCGTTCACTTGGGGAGATAACGCCACGGATAACGGGAAATATCCTGCCACGGAAGCGGGCCTTGAGGCGCAAGGCTACAACCGCGTTTACCCGCTGGCGCTAAGGTTCGCCTCGCAGATTCACGATTGGGAGCTGCAAAACGAACTGACCCTGAAGGAGGGGATGAAAAAAGGCGTTGGGCAGTCCCCTGAGGATTTCGAAACCCCGAAGGCGCGGCAATGGGCGGCGGTTCTTCGAGGCATGTCCAAGGCCGTGCGCGATGCGGCGGCCGCGACCAAGCAGCCCTTGAGGGTATGCATCAATATTGTGTACGTCGATTTTGGATTTGTTTCTTTTCTGGAACGCAACGGCGTCGGCGTGGACAAAATTTCCTATCATTATTACTACCACCTGGGAACCGATCCCCGCAAAGTGTCCGCGCCCAATGGCGTATTTGATATTTTCCAGGAGTTAAAGCGCCTCGGCAAGCCGGTGATCGTGAACGAGTTCAACGCCGCCGAAATCTATTCGCCGATCAACGAAAAGAAGCCTTACGACGATGCCAAGGCGTTGCGCAGTCTTAAAAAGCATCTGGAAGCCATCATCAGCCAAAAGGACGCCAATATTGAAGGCGTCGAATTTTACGAGTTATACGACGAACCGGGCAAAGATGTGGTTGAGTCCAATTTCGGCCTGATGAAAGACGCCCAGCACCCCAAAGCGCAGATGCTTTTGGTGAGCGCCTTTACGGGCGGCGCCCTTTCCGCCGAGGAAAAGCAAACCCTCGATAGCCTGGGGCTGTGGGAATAACGCCGCTATTCTTTCACGGCCTTTTTTAAGGCAATGAGCTGGTCCACGAGCGCCTCCGGGTCGCAGCCCACCGTCAGTAATTCGCGGTGAGCCGAGGGGAGAAACGCCTCCGCCGCCATGTGGTCGAGCTGCCGTAGCAGGTGGTCGTAAAAACCGCCGAGATTGACCAGCCCCACCGGCTTGCCATGCAGGCCCAGTTGCAGCCAGGTGAAAATCTCGCAAAGCTCCTCCAGCGTGCCGATGCCGCCTGGCAGCGCCACGAAGGCATCGGCCAGCCGTTCCATCGTCTGCTTGCGCTCGTGCATCGACTCCACCACGATCATTTGGGTGAGCCCGTTGTGCTGCCACTCCCGCTCCACCATCGCGCGCGGGATCACTCCCACCACCTCGCCGCCCGCCGCCAGTGCCGCGTCGGCCAGCGCCCCCATCAGCCCCGTCCCGCCGCCGCCGTAAACCACGCCGATGCCCCGCCGGGCGCAGGCGGTTCCCAGCGCGGCGGCGGTTGTGGCGTATTCCCTGGAGGTGCCCAGGCTGGAACCGGCGTAAATGCAAATGCGGATCATATGGAGGATGATGGAAGGTTTTCTAGCGTTCGCCCCTGGGGTCGAGCACGTCGCGCAGGGCGTCGCCCAAGAAGTTCAAAGCCAGCAGCGTCACGCTCATCGCGGCGGCGGGAAAAACGAGCAGCCACCAATAGCTCTTCACCGGGTTGATGGCTTGCGCTCCGTCCGCCAGCAGCGAGCCCCAGCTTGCCTGCGGCGCCTGGATGCCGAGGCCCAGGAAGCTCAGGAACGACTCGTCCAAGATTACCGCCGGGACCGTCAGCGTGAGGTAAACGATGATGATGCCCACGAGGTTGGGCAGCAAATGGCGCGTCAAAATCTTCCAATGGCTCTGGCCCAGGCTGCGCGCTGCCAGCACGTAGGTTTGCGCCTTCAGTGCGAGCACCTGGCCCCGGACGATCCGCGCCATGGTGAGCCATTCGATCAACCCCAGCGACAAAATCAGGATCACGATGCGCGAATAGGCCACCAGCCCCGGTAGCCCGATGCCGCCGAGCCACGTTTTCACGCGCGAATCGAAGGCGTTCACGGCGATGAGCAAAATAATCAGGCGCGGCACAGCGTAGAGAATCTCGACGAAGCGCATCATCATCCCGTCCGTGCGGCCACCCGCATACCCCGAGACGAGCCCGTAGGCGGTGCCGATGAAAAACGCGATCAGGGCCCCGGCCAGCCCCACCGCCAGCGAAACCCGCGCCCCGGAGAGCACGCGGTAAAGCAAATCCTGCCCATGGAGGTCCGTGCCGAAGGGGTGAGCGAGGGAAGGGGGGGCGAACTGAGCCGCGCTAACTTCGCGGGCGGCGGCGGGCATCCACTCAGGGCCGAAAATCGCCGCCAGCGTCATCACCGCCACGACAATGAGCGAAACGCGCACCGCGCCGCCGCGAGCCAGCAGTTTTTTCCAGGGTGAAGGGCGGGCTGGGTTCATTTCAGTTTAATGCGGCGGTCCAGCCACGGGTAGGCGAGGTCCGCCAGCAGGTTCAAAAAGACGAGCAGCGCGCAGTAGACAATCACCACGCCCTCCAACAAAAAGCCGTCGCGGTTCTGGATGGAGTTGACGAAAAACCCGCCCGCGCCGGGGATGTTGAAAATCGTCTCCACCACGATGGAGCCGGTCAGCAAATTGGCCGCCAGCGGTCCCAGGAACGACACCACTGGCAGCAGTGCCACCCGTGCTGCGTGCCGGGCCACCACCCGCCATTCCGCCAAGCCCTTGGCCCGGGCCGTGCGCACGAAATCCTGCCCCAGCACCTCCAGCATGCTCGTGCGGGTCAGCCGGGCAATGTAAGCCACGTACGGCCCCGCAAGCGTCAGCGCGGGCAGGAGAAGCGAGGCCGGGCCGCCCCAGCCGCCCACTGGCAGCCAGTTGAGCCAGAGCGCGAAAATCAAAATTAGAAGCGGCCCCGTGACGAACGTGGGAATGGAAATGGCCAATAACGAAGCCAGCATGGCCCCGGTTTCCCCTGCCGTGCCGCGCCGGGTGGCCGCCCAGCCGCCGAGCAGCACGCCGCCCAGGGTCGCAATGATGAAAGCCGCCGCGCCCAGCGTGGCCGAGACGGGCAGCGTTTGGGCGAGCAGTTCGTTGACCGTCCGGTTGCGGTAACGCGTGGAAGGGCCAAGATCGCCGTGCGCCAGCCGCCCCAGGTAGGCCGTGTATTGCTGCCAGGGCGTGCCGTCATAATGGAACTTCGCCTCCAGCGCCGCCTTTACCGAAGGGAGCAGTTCCCGCTCGCGGTCGAAGGGTCCGCCGGGCGCGCTACGCATCAGGAAAAACGTGATGGAGACGGCGCAAAAAAGCACCAACCCCATCGAAATAAACCGGCGTATGACAAAAGAAAACATGCGGCAGCAGGCGGCAAAAATAGCCCAAACTTCGTGGAAAGAAACCTTCTATTCCACGGGCCGCTCTTTCATTTCCTTTAGCAGCGCCTCGCCAAGCGCCTTGGCCACCTCGGCTTCCTCGAAGCGCACTTCCGCCGCGCCCGCATTGATGAAAAGATCCTCCTCCTGCAAATAGCGGGCGCGGGTGAAAATGCGAACCTCCGGGTTGAGCCGCCGGGCCGTGTTGGCGGCCGAGAGCACGGGGCTGGTGGCCGGGAGCGTCAGCACCAGCCAGCTTGCTTTGGCGATGCCCGCCGCCGTGAGGATCTCCGCCTGCGTGGCGTCCCCGTAAAGCGCCCGGATGCCCTGTTCATGCAGCTCCAGCACCGTTTCGATGTTCGTTTCGATCACCACCGTCCGCAGGCCCGCCTCCTGCAAAAGAGCCGTCAATTGCTGGCCCACCGGGCCGTACCCCACCACGATGGCCTGCGCGGACCAGCGCACTTTGGCCGCTTCCTTCACCACTTGCGTGTTGAACCGGGCGCCCCGGCGCTCTTCCGCCCGGGCCAGCCAACCGGCGATCATCGGATTGCGCCGCAAGCGGGGTTCCAGGTCCTGGATGCGGTTGAAAATCCACGGGTTGAGCGAAATCGACCCCATCGCCGCCGCCACCAGCACGTCATGGCCTGTTTGCGGCAAGAGCCCCAGCGACTTCGCCGTTTCCGCCAGAATAAAGGAGAATTCACCGATCTGCGCCAGCCCGCCCGCCACTACCAGGCCGGTTTGCAGCGAGTACCCTCGCGCGAGCGCGATAACCAGCGCCACCGCCGGTTTCACGAGCAGGATTACAAAAAACACGCCCAGCGTCAGCCATGGCGAGTGCCAGATGGTGCGGAAATCGAAAAGCATCCCCACCGAGACGAAAAAGAGCACCGCGAAGGCGTCCCTCAGCGGCAGGGCGTCCGCTGCCGCCTGTTCGCTCACTTTGGTTTGGCCCACCACCATCCCGGCCAAAAACGCCCCCAGCGCCATCGACGCCCCGAAAACCAGGTAGGAAACCGTGGCCACCGAGATCGAAAACACCAGCACCGTGAGCGTGAAAAGCTCCCGGGAACGGAAAGCGGCCACCCGCACCATCAGCGCGGGCACCAGCTTCGCCCCGGCCAGCGCGAAAAGTCCTCCCAACACCGCCAGCTTGAGCAGCGCCACCCCGGCGGCAAGCAGGATCGCCCCCGCGCCACTCCCTTCCGCCGCCAGCGTGGGCAAAAGCACCAGCACCATCACCGTAATCAAGTCCTCCACAATGAGCCACCCCACCGCCACGTGCCCGTGGGGTGTTTCCACCATGCCGCGGTCCATCAACACCCGCAGCAGCACCACCGTGCTGGCCACGGAGGTCGCGATGCCCAGCACCAGCCCGTTTTGCCAGGTCCAGCCCGCCGCCATGGCCAGGCCCATGCTGCAAAGCGTGGCCAGCAGGCTCTGCCCCAGCGCCCCGGGAATGGCGATCGAGCGCACCGCCAGCAGGTCTTTTAAGTGAAAATGAAGCCCCACGCCGAACATCAGCAAAATCACGCCGATTTCCGCCAATTCCCCCGCCAGCTTGGTATCCCCCACGTACCCCGGCGTGTGGGGGCCGATGGCGATGCCCGCCAACAGATAGCCCACAATGGGCGAAAGGCCGATCCTGGCCGCCGCCAGGCCGAAGAACCAGGCCGCGCAGAGGCCGAAGGCGATGGTGGTGACGAGGTTCAGGTCGTGCATGGCTAAATGGCCATTGTGCCGATATTTTTAGCGGCGTCGATAAATCGCTGGCATCCTTCAAATTTCGTTTGCAAACGCTCCGGCCAATGGAATGTATCCAGCCAACATGAACCACTTTTTACCCAACCACCCGCCGGTCAGGGGTTTGGCCGGGGGCAGGAATGCCTTCTGGTCCGCCCGGTTTGCCTTGACGGTGCCACTCTCCTTTCCCTAGAAACATTCGATTACATTTTTCGGGAAAACGCATTAACCTGATGGACGACCACAAAAATCAGGAGCGTCTCCCGGCTTTCAACCCTTTTTTTCACAACCACACACTCTACAAAGGATAATTTTCATGATGAGCGGGCTTTTTGGGCTGTTCTCGAATGACATCGGCATTGATCTCGGAACGGCAAATACACTGGTATATGTGCGCGACCACGGCATTGTGTTGCGCGAACCCTCCGTCGTGGCCGTCCAGTCTGGCACCAGCAAGGTGCTCTCCGTGGGCGACGAAGCCAAACGGATGCTGGGCCGTACCCCGGCGAACATCGTCGCGGTGCGCCCGATGAAAGACGGCGTCATTGCCGACTTCGAAGTCACCGAATCCATGCTGCGGCATTTCATCCGCAAGGCTCATGGGCGGCGGTCGTTCTTCAAACCCCGCGTCGTCATCGCCGTTCCCTCGGGCATCACCGAAGTGGAAAAACGGGCGGTGAAGGAATCGGCCATGCGGGCCGGAGCGCGCGAGGTGTTCTTGATTGAGGAACCCATGGCGGCCGCCATTGGCTGCGGGCTCCCCGTGCAGGAAGCCGCGGGCAACATGATCGTTGATATCGGCGGCGGCACCACCGAAGTGGCGCTGATCTCGCTGGCGGGCATCGTTTTCAGCCGCAGCGTGCGCGTCGCGGGCGACGAACTGGACGAAGCCGTCATGCAATACATGAAGCGGGCGTACAATTTGATGATTGGGGAGCGCACCGCCGAGGAAATCAAGATCAAGATCGGCTCCGCCTATCCCATCGAAAAGGAAACCACGATGGAAGTGAAAGGGCGCGACCTGGTCGCTGGCCTGCCCAAGACTTTGACCATCACCTCCCAGGAAGTGCGCGAAGCTCTGCTGGAGCCCGTCTCCACCATCGTGGAGAGCGTGCGGGTGACCCTGGAACGCTGCCCTCCGGAACTTTCCGCCGACTTGGTGGACCGGGGCGTGGTGCTTGCCGGCGGCGGCGCGCTCCTGCGCGGCCTCGACAAACTGCTTTCCGAAGAAACCGGGCTCCCCGTCCACGTGGCGGAGGACCCCTTGAGTGCCGTGGCGGAAGGAACGGGGCGCGCCCTGCAGGAAATTAAATTCCTGCGTCAAGTGGCGACCACCGACCGCACCTACCGCGCTTAATGAAGTCGGAAGCTTCTCCAGGTCCTAAGGGCCCTAGCGGCGGAGCTTCAACTTGGTTACCTCAATGAGGCGGTTATCCATATTTGCGTTGATTGTTTTTGTGCTGGCCGTGGGCGGCCTCTTCGCCCTGGGCCCGAGCGGCACCCAGCGCGCCCAGACCTCGTTTCTCGGCGCCATCGCCCCGTTTTTGAAATCGGGGTCCGACCTTGAGCGGAAAATCACCGCCGTGCGCCAGGGGCTGAAAAGCCTCCAGGAGCTTGAGTCGGAAAACGAGCAGCTTGCCGTCAGCAACAAAGAGCTTAAAGCCATCAACCAAACCCTGCGCGACCTCGAAGCCGAAAACAACCGGCTCCGCATGGCCATGCACTACCGCGAACGGGCCGCTTTCCAGCTCGTTCCGGCGCGGGTGATCTCCCGCGACGCCTCTTCCTGGTGGAACACGATCAAAATCGACCGTGGCACCGCCGACGGAGTGGAAACCGACATGCCCGTCCTCACCGAGAGCGGGCTGGTGGGCAAGACCACCACCGTGGCCGAACACGCCGCGACGGTGCTCTTAATCTCCGATGAGAATTGCAAGGTGGCCTCCTCCATCGAGGGGACACGCGAGCAAGGAATTATTAGTGGGGAACGCGGTTCGGGCACCAGTCAGCCGGTGCTCTGCATGCGCTTCCTTTCCAAAACAGCCAATTTGCAACCCGGGCAGAAGGTTTATAGCTCGGGCGTCGGCGGCGTCTATCCCGCCGGAATTTTTATTGGCGCCATCAAAGAGTTCCGCGTGCGTGAACTCGACGGCTACGCAACCCTTCTGCCTGCCGTGGACCTGACAACACTGGAAGACGTGTTTGTCGTTCTGGGCAAGAAATGATCCGCTTCTTCCTGCTCCTGGTCGCAACCGCCTTCTGTGCGCTCGTTCTCCAGCACTTTATTCCGCCCCTTTCCTTTATGGACGGCGCGCGGGTCATTTTGCTGCCGCTGGTCTTTTTCTACGGCGCGCTGGCCTTGCCCTTCGCCGGGATGCTCGCCCTGGCGTTCGTCTGCGGGTTCATGTGGGACGCGCTCACCGCACAGGTCATTGAAGTGGGCATGGGCCCGGTGACGGCTTCATCCGTGGCCATGGGCGGCGCCCAGGTGGTGGAAATCGCCATCGGCTGGTCCATCGTCCTCTACGCCGTCCTTGGCTCGCTGATGAGCGGCTTTCGCCCTCTTTTCCAGGAAGGCCGGTGGGAAATCCATTGCCTCATGAGCGGCCTCTGCACCTCCGTGATGGTGCTGGCCGAGTTCCTCATGGTTTCCGTGCGGCGCGCGGCCCTTTACGGCGTGCCCATTGAATTCAACCGCGAGATCTGGTGGCGCATCGGCGGGCCGGGGCTGGTCGCCCTGGTGCTCGCGCCCATCGCCTTCATTTTTTTGAAATCCCTCGCAGCTCTGGTAGGTTATAATTCGTACGCAGCCACCGAAGA
Source organism: uncultured Chthoniobacteraceae bacterium (assembly GCA_964513965.1). Classification (GTDB taxonomy): domain Bacteria; phylum Verrucomicrobiota; class Verrucomicrobiia; order Chthoniobacterales; family Chthoniobacteraceae; genus UBA695. The sequence goes on along the minus strand of CAZEOO010000013.1, from coordinate 14,974 downwards.
GGAGGAGGAAGGGTAAATGGCACGCATCTCGCGATCCGACTGGCGGCTTTTCTTTCTGGGGCTGATGATGTTCGGCTTCCTGGGCGTCATCATTGCCCGGCTTTGGGAATTGCAGGTGATGCGGGGCGATTACTACGCCAGCAAAATCATCGGCGGCAAATCCCAGGTGACGGTGCGCATCCCGTCCGTGCGCGGCGAAATCCGTGACCGCAACGGCATCCCGCTGGTTCAGAACCGGGCCAGCTATAACGTCGATTTCTACCTCCAGGACATGGTGGCCGGTTACCGCCGCCGCAACGGCACCATCCCCACGCTGCTGGAGCGGCGCACCCAGCGCGACATGTTCAAGGACGTCACCACCCCGGACATCCTCAAAATTGTCAACAACGGCGTGATTCCCCGGCTCCAGGAGTTGGACCTCGCGCACGATTACAACTCCAAGCATCTCAAAAACCACTTCGCGCACGATACGCTCGTGCCGTTCCCCTACATTGAGGATGTCGATTTCGACACCATCGCGAAATTCTCCGAGCACGACGTGGGCCTGCCGGGCGTGGAAATCAGCCAGAAGCCGGTGCGGCAATACCTCTACGGCGCCTTCGCCTCGCACATCCTCGGCTACGTCGGCATGCCGCGCGAAATCGACCAGCTCCCCGATGTTCGCGCGTTCACCTACTACCAGCCCGACGTGGAGGGCAAATCGCAGATCGAGCAATCCATGGACCCCTACCTGCGGGGTAAACCGGGCGCGCGCGTCATCCAAAAGGACGCCAAGGGCCGCATGGAAAGCGAAGTGCGCGTCGACCCGCCCAAGCCCGGCGCGAACGTTTACCTGACCATCGACGCCCGCATCCAGTACATCGTCGAGCAGGCGCTGCGCCACCCCACCATCGGCCGCGCCGCAGCCGTGGTCGTGGACCCGAACAATGGCGACATCCTCGCCATCGCCTCGGTGCCCTCGTTTGACCCGAACGTTTTCATTCCCAAAGTCTCGAAAAAAGACTGGGACGGCCTGATGAAAGACCACGCCGTGCCGCTGGTCAACCGCGCCGTCAGCGGCTTCCCGCCCGGGTCCACGTTCAAGATCGTCACCGCGCTCTCCGGCCTCACCAAAGGGCTGGCGGACCGCACCTTCACCTGCACCGGCTCGGTTTCCTACGGCGACCACGTGTTCCATTGCTGGATTCACGGCGCGCACGGCCCCTTGAAGTTGCCCGACGCCATCAAGGTTTCCTGCAACGCCTTCTTCTACCAGTACGGCAACGCCGCGGGCGGCGATACCCTGGAGCGCGTTGGTGGCGTGCTCGGCATGGGGCGGCGCTACGAGATCGGCCTCTCCGACGAAAAGGAAGGCTGCATGCCCGGCCCCCGCTGGATGGCCTCCCGCCAGAACGGCGAAAAATGGAGCCAGGCCCAGACTGCGAACACCGCCATCGGCCAGGGCTACGTGCTCGCCAGCCCGCTCCAAATGGCCATGGCTTACGCCGCGGTGGCCAACGGCGGCGTTGCCTACGAGCCGCGCCTGGTCAAGAAAGTGCTGGAGTTCGACGGCACCCCGGCGCTCGATGAAAACGGCAAAGTCGCCGTTCCCGACTCGCCCAAAATCCGCGAGGACTTCAAGACCGAGGGCATCCTGCCCGAGCACGTCGAAATCGTGCGCAAGGGTCTCTGGAAAGTCGTCAACGAAGAAGGCGGCGCGGGCGGTAACGGCACCGGCAAGGCGGGCCGCGTGAAAGGCGTCGTCGTCGCGGGCAAAACCGGCACCGCGCAGGCCACCGACCGGGGTCAGAAGGAACACATCGCCTGGTTCTGCTGCTTCGCTCCCTTCGATCATCCCAAGTATGTCGTCGTCGTCATGGTGCAGGGCGGCGAACACGGCGGCAGCGTCGCCGCACCCGTGGCCTCGCACATTTTGGAGCAGGTGTTCGCCGTTGAGAGCGGTAAAATGGCCGTCGACTTGAAACCGCTCGCCCCCGCGCACAATTCTCATCCTTTCGATATGATTAACGCGCTGCCCGCCTATGGCGGCACCGATGGCGTCGCCCCCGTCTCCAACGATGACGAGGAGGACAACGACAACGACCATCCCGCGGCGCAAGTCCAAATGTCCCGCGGCGGCGCAAGCCCCGACATCAAATCCGAGGCGGACGACCAGGGCCGGGTTCCCCCAAAACCCGCGCGCAAATCGCCCCCTGCCGCATCCTCATCCCCGGCCAAGCCGGGCTCAACCCCGAAAACCAGCAACAGCCGCCGCGCCCAGCCTGCCCAAGGGCAGCCCGAGAGTACGGCGGAGCAACCCCGTAGAAATCTTTTCCAAAGAATCTTCCATTAAACAACCCAGGGAACACCGCCAACGGCGTTTCCCCAACCGAATGACCTCTCCCCCACCGGGACGGCCAATTTAACCTCCGTGTCAGTACAAAACCTTCTCAAAACAACCAGATTCATGATCGATAAAATCAAGAAGATGCTCGGTCTCCGGCGTGAAACCGGTAACAAACTCATCATCAATTGCGAGCGGCTGGAACGCCGCGTGGCCCTCCTCGAAAACGGCGAACTTGAAGAATATTCCATCGAGCGAACCACCGAGCGCAATATTGTGGGCAGCATCTTTAAAGGCCGCGTCAAGAACATCGAGCACGGCCTCAAGGCCATGTTCGTGGACATCGGCTTCGAGAAAAACGCCTTCCTCCACTTCTGGGACGCCATTCCCGCCGCGCTGGATAGCGGCATCGAGGAAGTCGAGCGCAAGGGCCGCAAAGCGCCGAAGAAAATCACCTCCGCCGATATTCCCAAAATCTACCCCGTCGGCTCCGAAGTGCTGGTCCAGGTGACCAAAGGCCCCATCTCCAACAAAGGCCCGCGCATCACCACCAACATCTCGCTCGCCGGGCGCTACCTGGTGCTCATGCCGTTCAGCGACCAATGCGGCATCTCGCGTAAGATCGAGGACCCGAAGGAGCGCGACCGCCTGCGCAAGATTTTGAAGAAACTCGAAATCCCCGAGAACATGGGCGTCATCGTGCGTACCGTGGGCGAGGGCCAGCGCGAACGCTACTTCGTGCGCGATTTGAGCCTGCTCGTGGAGCAGTGGACCAAAATCGAGGAAGCCGTCAAAAACAACAAAGCCCCGGCCTGCGTTTTCCAGGAGCCGGACTTGATCGAGCGCACCGTGCGCGACTTCCTCACCGACGAAATCGACGAAGTCATCTGCGACAGCGAGGAAGCCGTGAAAACCATGATGGATCTCGTGGGTCAGATCTCGCGCCGGTCCAAAAACCGCGTGCAGCTCTACACCGAGCCGACGCCGATCTTCGAGAAATTCAACATCCAGAAGCAGATCGACGATGCCTTCCACCGCCAGGTGTGGCTGCCGTGCGGCGGCTACATCGTTATTGACGAAACCGAGGCGTTGATCGCCATCGACGTCAACACCGGCCGCAACAAGGGGGCCAAGGACGTGGAGAAAACCATTCTCCAAACCAACCTCGAAGCCGTCAACGAAATCGCCCGCCAACTGCGCTTGCGCAACATCGGCGGCCTCGTCATCGGCGACTTCATCGACATGAAGAGCCGCAAGGATCAGCAAGCGGTCTTTAACCGGATGAAGGAACAGCTCCGGCGTGACAAGGCCAAGACCCACGTGCTGCCTTTGTCCAACCTGGGCCTCATGGAAATGACCCGCCAGCGCGCGGCGGAAAGCCTCAGCGGTTCCATTTACGAAAACTGCCCTTATTGCCACGGGCGAGGCACGGTGAAAAGCTCCATGACGATGAGCGTGGAACTCCAGCGTTCCCTGCACCAGGTGCTGAAGAAGAACCCGGACCTCCACGAATTCAAGGTGACGGTGAGCCCGCACCTGCTGGCCCGCTTGCGCAGCGACGACGAGGAGTTGCTCGTCGAAATCGAGCGCCGCTACGCCTGCCGCCTTTCCTTCCGGGCCGATCCTGCCATGCATCATGAGCAATTCGTGATCGTGGACGTGGCCAGCGGCTCGGAGATGAAGCCTTAGAAGAAAGACGCGGAGACGCGGAGACGCGGAGAAGGGGAGACGCGGTGAAAATGCCGCCACCCTTTCTCCGCGTTTTTTTTGGATTTTCCGCGCTTCCTAATTTCACCATGGGGCGGTAAGGTTTTCACTTACCTCTTTTTTCCGCTTTATGAAACCAAAGATCCTCGTTGCCGATGACGAGCCTGATGTGCTCAACCTCGTGGCGGCGAACCTCCGCGTGGCGGGGTGGGAGGTGCTGACTGCCGAAAATGGCCCGGAGGCGGTCGAGGCGGTTCAAAGCGAACGGCCCGAACTCATCGTGCTCGACTTGATGCTGCCCGGCCTCTCGGGCCTGGAAGTCTGCCGGTTGCTCAAGGGCGACCCGGCCACGGCGGGCATCCCCATTGTCATGCTCACGGCCAAGGCCGAGGAAGTGGACCGCATCGTGGGCTTGGAACTCGGCGCGGACGATTACGTCACCAAGCCTTTCAGCCCGCGCGAACTGGTGCTGCGCATCAAAAACGTGCTCCGGCGCGCCTCGAAGAGCGACACTCCCGCCGCGGTGCTCACCCTGGGGCCGATTGTGGTCGATAAAGAGCGTTTCCAGGTCACCATCGGCGGCAAGCCGGTCGATTTCACCGCCACGGAACTGAAACTTTTGACGCTGCTGATGGAGCGCCGGGGCCGCGTGCAGTCGCGCGAGGTGCTCCTCAACGACGTGTGGGGCTACGAGAGCGTCATTGATACCCGCACGGTGGACACCCACGTGCGCCGCCTGCGCGAGAAGCTGGGGCCAGCCGCCGATTACCTGGAAACCGTGCGCGGGTTTGGGTACCGCTTCGCCGAATAGCCGATTGCTTCCATGGAATTTCTGCTCATCCTCGGTTTCCTGGCGATTGCAGTCTGCTTTTTGCACCATAAGCGGCGCACCCGCCGCCATTGGGAAGCCATCGGCGGCATGATTGAGGCCATCGCCGAGGGGCGGCGGCCCGCCACCTTCATCCAGCATGACGAGCGGGAATGGCAGCGCATCGCCCTGGGGCTTGAGAAGCTGGCAGACGAAAAAGCGCGGCTCGAAGGCCAGATTTCCCGCGAAGGGTTTAATCTCCAGGCCATTCTCTCCAGCATGGGCGAGGGGGTGATGGTGGTGGACGTGGACCGGATCATTCGCCTGGCGAACCGTTCGCTGGGCGAACTATTCAACCTGAAAACTTCCCCCGTGGACCGTGGCGCGCTCCACGTGCTGCGCGACGCCGAGATCGACGCCCTGCTGCGCGAGGCCATCGCCGAAGGCAAGCCGCAATCCCGGGAAATCGACCTCGCCATGCCCGCGCGGCACCTGGCCATCAACGCCGCCCCCGTGCGCGACAGCGGCGGCGCGATTTTGGGCGTTGCGGCCACCTTCCACGACATGACGCGCATCAAGCAGCTTGAGCAGGTGCGCCAGGATTTCGTGGCCAACGTTTCGCACGAACTGCGCACGCCGCTTTCGATTTTCCAAGGCTACGTGGAACTGTTGCGCGACAGTCCCGATATGCCCTCGGACGAGCGCGAGAAGGCGCTGGAGGTGCTTTTCAAACACTCCAAGCGGCTCAATTTGCTGGTGGAGGATTTGCTCACGCTGGCCCGGCTGGAATCGCGCCAGAATGAGTTGAAGCGCGAGCCGCTGGCGGCCGAGCGTTTCCTCGAAGGGGTGAAGGCCGATTGGACCCTCAAATTCCAGGCCGCCGGCATCCGCTTTTTGTTGGAATTGGGCGCGGGGTTGCCGGGGATTCGCGGCGACGCGTTCCGGCTCGAACAGGTCTTCAACAACCTGCTGGAAAACGCGCTCAAATACACCCCCGCCGGGGGCTGCGTGATGGTTTCCGCCACGCGCGCGGTGATGTCCGACGGCGGGGCGGAACTGGAAATCCGCGTGGCCGATACCGGCAGCGGCATCCCCGCCGCCGATCTGCCCCACATTTTCGAACGCTTTTACCGGGCCGACAAAGCCCGCAGCCGGGCGCTGGGGGGCACGGGGCTTGGGCTTTCCATCGTCAAGCACATCATCCAGAGCCACAACGGCAGCGTGCATGCCGAGAGCCGCGTGGGCGAGGGCTCCACGTTCATCCTGCGGCTGCCGGGGGCGCAGTAATCCGGCCCCTTTTTGCCGGAACCGTGAGCGTTCCGCGCGGCGAAATGAATCTTGGAAAAACAAAGGAGATTCATTTTATGGCCAAAATCGTCAAAGTCATCGAACTGCTCGCGCAATCCGACAAAAGCTGGGAGGACGCCGCTCAATCCGCCGTCACCCACGCCTCGAAAACGCTGCGCCACATCCGGAGCGTCTACGTCAAGGAATTCGAGGCGGCGGTGGACAACGGCAAGATTACTCAGTACCGCGTGAACGTGAAAATCTCCTTCGACTTCGAAGGCGCGGAGTAATACTGCCTGCTTTTTTAAACCGAGAAAAATCTTACATCCCCAGCTTGTCGGCGATTTGCTGCACGTCTTTGTCGCCGCGCCCGGAGAGGTTGACGATGATGATCTCGTCCTTGCTCATTTTCGGGGCTGCCTTGATGGCTTCGGCTACGGCGTGGGAGCTTTCCAGCGCGGGGATGATGCCCTCGGTTTCGCAGAGCATCTTGAAGGCGTTTAGGGCTTCGTCGTCGGTGGCGTAGGTGTATTGCACCCGCCCGGTGTCGCGCAGGTAGGCGTGCTCCGGCCCCACGGCGGCATAGTCGAGCCCGGCGGAAACGGAGTGGGTGAGTTGGATTTGCCCGTCGGCATCGGCGAGCAGGTAGGTCTTGGCCCCTTGCAGCACGCCAAGCACGCCGCCCTGGAACCGCGCCGCGTGGCGGCCCGGGATGATGCCTTCGCCCCCGGCTTCCACGCCGGTCATGCGCACGCTCTGGTCCTCGACGAACGGGTGGAAAAGGCCGATGGCGTTGCTGCCGCCGCCCACGCAGGCGATGAGGAGATCGGGCAGGCGACTCTCTTTTTCGAGGATCTGGCGGCGCGCTTCGGTGCCGATGACGCTCTGGAAATCCCGCACCATCATCGGGTAGGGGTGGGAGCCGTAGGCGGTGCCGAGAATGTAATGGGTGGTGCGGACGTTGGTGACCCAGTCGCGCATGGCTTCGTTGATGGCTTCCTTTAGCGTGGCCTGGCCGACGGGCACGCCCACGACCTTCGCGCCCAAAAAGCGCATCCGGGCGACGTTGAGTGCCTGGCGTTTCATGTCCACCTCGCCCATGTAGACGACGCACTCGAAGCCGAACCGGGCGGCGACGGTGGCCGTGGCCACGCCATGCTGGCCCGCGCCGGTTTCAGCGATGACGCGATGTTTGCCGAGCCGCTTGGTGAGCAGCGCCTGGCCCAGCGCGTTGTTGATTTTGTGCGCGCCGGTGTGGTTGAGATCCTCGCGCTTGAGGTAAATCTTCGCGCCGCCGAGAGCCTGGGTGAGCCGTTCCGCAAAGTAAAGCGGCGAGGGGCGGCCCACGTAGTTGGTCATCAGATCGTCGAACTCCCGCTGAAACGCCGGGTCTTTGCGGGCTTTCTCATATTCAGCGGTCAATTCATTGAGCGCCGTCATGAGCGTCTCGGGTACGAACATGCCGCCAAAAGGGCCGAAGTGGCCGTGAGCATCGGGAAGCGTTTCAGATTTCATCGGAAAGAGAATGGGATGATTGGCGATTTTTTACAGCCCTTTTTGAATCAGCGGAAACACATCGGTGTTTTCCATGAAGCCGCCGATGGTTTCAGAGCCGGGGCCGGTGCCCAGGAAAAGCATGTCGCGGGCGGTGCCGATGGCGGCGTCGGCCCGGAAGGCGGCCGGTTCTTTGGAAACGGGAGCCGGGGTCGGAGCGGCGGTTTCCGTGACGGTGGTGCCGCTTTCGACGGGCGAGGGGGCCGGGGTGGCGCTCGCCTGGGTTTGCGGGCCATTGGGACCGGTGCTCCAGGTAATGGAAGGGTAACCCGCCGCGTTGCTGCCCAGGAGCGCCACGCCGCGGTCCGCCTTGAGCGGGAACCCGTTCAGGCTCATGCCGCCCACGTCGTTTTTCCCGACGCAAAGGATCAGCGCGTTCTCGCCCGCGTATTGCCGGGCCACGGCCACCGCGCGGTCAAAGTCCGCTGTTTCGCTTAGCACTCGTTCGCCGTTGTTTTGTTGCGCCGCGCTGCCCACCAACGCCGCGTCCACGACGAGCACGTAGCCCTTCGGGTGAAGCTGGAGGAACTCGATGGCCCGCCGCACCATGTCGGAAAGGGAAGGCTGCTGGCTGCCGCTTTCCACCTGTGAGGAGTAGGCCAGGTTGCCGTTGGCAAAGACGCCCGTGAGCGGCCCGGAGAGAAAGAGCGGCGTATTTTCAAGCTCGGCCTTGGTGCGGAGCAGCTTGTGATCCTTGGCGCGGAGGTCGAGCCACAAATCCTTGCCGTCTTTGCGCAAGCCGCCTTTGCTTTCGGGCGTCAGGTCGTTCATGCCGCCGCCCATGGCCACGTCGAGGATATTCGTTTGCACGAATTGCTGCGCGATGGAGGCGGTGTCCCGGCGGTCGGTGACATGCGCGTAAAACGCGGCCGGGGTGGGGTCCGTGAGGTTGCCCGTGGTCACGAGCCCAGTGGCGCGCCCCACGTCATGGGCCAGGGAGAGAATGGAAGGGAGCGGTTTGCCCGCGGTGTCGGTGGAGATGGCGCGGTTGTTCCCCTTCACACCGGTGGCGATGGCCGAAGCGGCGGCGGCGGCGTCCGGCACGGCGTAGTCGTTGGCGTTGTTGCGCACGAGCGCCAGCTTGGGGAAGGATTCCACGGCCAGCCGCCCGTTGGCTCCGCCCTGGTAAAGCCGGGCCGCCGTCAGCGTGTTGGTAGAGAGACCGTCGGTGACGAAAAGGATGATGCCGAAGGGCTTCTGGACGACCCAGGTGTGAAAGTAGAGAAAGCCAAACCCAATAAAGACCAGCAGAAGGAAAAGGGCGAGGAGTCGGTTTCTAAGTTTCATGTGCGTGCGGAGAATAGCATAGCCGGTGACTGTTTTTCTAGCAAAGCAGGAATCGCAATATTGAGAAGCGTGAATTCCAGTTTTTTCGCGCTGTTGCGAATGGGAAAAATCCGGTTAATATGCCGTGCCCCCTTGTTCGAGGGTGGGGGAAACACTGGCACGGATGTAGCTACAGACGTTGACGACCCTGCGTCACGTAATGAAACACCTTATAACAATCATAACACTCATCGCCACGGCAGCCTTCGCGGTTGCCCGCCCCGACCTCTCCAATGGCCGCCCCGGGCCAACGCCTTATGATCCCTATCGCGCTCCGGTGGACGCCGTCATGGGGCATCTCACCGGGCCTTCCCCCAGCTTCGCCTCCGTTTCCCGCTGGATGAAGCAGGGCTACGGTTTCCGCTACAGCTTCGACACGCCTTACCTGGCCCAGATGCCCAGCGTCACCGCCGCCAAGCATTCGGGGGATTGCAAGGCGAAGTCGCTTTGGCTGGCTTCCCAAATGAACGACGCCAACAACCTGCGCTACGTCATCGGCAAAGCCCGGCGCACTTCCAAGATCAGCCACGCCTGGCTGATGTGGAAAAACGAGGGCCGCTGGTGGATTCTGGACCCGACCAACGTGGCGGCCCCGATCCCGGCGGACAGTGTGGGGGCGGACGATTACATCGTCTACTACTCCTACGACCACACGGGCTCCTATGTGCACGGGCGCTCTTATGGCGGCCGCAATGTCGCGGGACGCAACTAGCCCTGGCAGCCGCTGGCACCGAACCTGCTTTAATATCATACCGAGAAGCAATCCTGGACGGTTTCGACTGCCGGATTGCTTCCAAGAACGGGGCCGCCCTTCCTCTCCCTTTGGGCGGCCCCGTTTTATTGTTTCTTGAATCCATTTGACCTTACGGCGGGAGCGGCGAAGTTTTCGCATGGAGCCGTTGAACTCTGGCAAGAGTCCCCCGAACGAACAGGATGTCTTAAGGGAAAGCGAACAGCGGTTTCGCGCCATTTACGAACAGGCGCCCATCGGCATGACGCTGGTGGATATCCGTACCGGCCGCTTCGTGGAATCCAACGCGAAGTTTTGCGAGATTGCCGGGCGTTCGGAAGAGGAGCTCTCGAAACTCGACTTCATGGCGCTGACGTACGAGGAGGACCGGGAGCCGAACCGCAAGGGCCTTGAGGATCTGCGCCTGGGGCTGATCCGCTCTTTCGAGATGGAGAAACGCTACGTGCGCCCGGACGGTTCGCTGGTGTGGATCTCGATCACCTCGGTGCCGATGTGGGCCGAGGGTGGCGAGCCGGAGTTCTACATGGGGCTGGTGGAAGATATTTCGGAGCGGAAGGTGGTGGAGGAGGAGCGCCAGCGGCAGGCGGCCTTTGACCAGCTCATCACGGGAGTGCTGGGGCGCTTCGCGTTTTGTACGGGAACGGAAATCGACCGGGAGATCCGGCAAAGCTTGGAGAAAGTGGGCAATTTTCTGGGGTGCGAGGATACTTTCGTAACGCTGATGTCGCCGGGTTTGGAGCACTGGAGCGTCGTGTATGGGTGGGCGGAATCGGGGAAAACGAATTTTGGCGAGGTTTACACGAATGTGCTGGCCGGGCAATTCCCGTGGATGGAGCAGCGGTTGTTCTCGGGTGAAGCCGTTCAGATCGGCGGGCCGGACGATTGGCCGCCGGAGGCGGCGGCGGAGCGGGAGTTTTGTTTGAAGGAAGGCGTGGAATCGCTTTTGGCTGTGCCGCTTCGCGGGCTGGGCGGCCAAGTGCGGGGCTCGGTGGGCCTACGGACGTTTGCCCGACGGATCCAGTGGACGGAGGGGGATGTGCGCCGCATCCGTATCGTGGCCGACGCCATTGCGGGGGCGCTGGAGCGCAAGCGGGTCGAGGCGGCGCTCTACGGTTCGCGCCAGATGCTCAAGCTGGTGCTGGATACCATTCCCCAGCGGGTTTTTTGGAAGGATCTCGAACTGAAGTTCATGGGCTGCAACCTGCCCTTCGCCCAAGACGTGGGCCTGGATTCGCCGGATGAGATCGTGGGCAAAAACGACACGGATTTTTACCCGCCGGAGGATGTGCGGATGTACAACGCCGACGACTTGGCCGTCATCCGCTCGGGCATCCCCAAGATCGGCTACGAAGAGTGGGAAAAACGGGTCGATGGGACGACGATCTGGCTGCGCACGAGCAAAATGCCGCTGCGGGACGCGAATGATCGCATCTTTGGCGTGCTGGGCATTGCCGAGGATACGACGGACCTGCGGCGGACCCACATGGCCATGGAGCAAGCCCGCGAGGTGGCGGTGGCGGCCAACAAAGCGAAGGATCAATTCATCGCCGTGCTAAGCCACGAGCTGCGCACGCCGCTGACTCCCGTGCTGGCCATGGTGACGGCCTTGGAAGAATCCGAGCACCTGCCGGACCAGTGGCGGAAGGATTTCCTGACGATTCACCGCAACGTGGAACTGGAGGCGCGGTTGATCGACGATTTGCTGGACGTCACCCGCATCAGCCAGGGCAAGCTGATCCTCAAGCCGGAGCTGGTGGACACCCATTCGTGTTTGCGCACGGCCCTTCACATATGCGCCGCGGAACTGGAGGCCAAGCGCCAGAAATTGACGCTCGATCTCGCGGCGGAATGTCATTGTGTGAAGGCGGACCCCGCCCGCATTCGCCAGGTGTTTTGGAATTTGATCAAAAACGCCGTGAAGTTTACCCCCGAAGGCGGCCAGATCGAGATTCGCAGCTACAACGAGGGGGAGCGGCTCAAAATCGCCGTTTCCGACAACGGCATCGGCATTGAACCCGACGCGCTCCCGCGGGTTTTCAACGCCTTCGAGCAAGGGGAGCGGCGCTTCGGAGGGCTTGGCCTGGGGCTGAGCATCGCCAAGGCGCTGGTGGACATGCACAAAGGCACGCTCACCGCCACGAGCGCGGGGCGCAACCAGGGGGCCACGTTCACACTCGACCTTGCCACGGTGGATGAGTGCCCGGTGCAGGTGCCGCTGCCGCAGATTCCGACTTTAAAAACCGGGCGGCCCCGGCGGGTGCTGCTGGTGGAGGACCACGAGGATACGCTGCAGATTCTTTCGCGGCTGTTGCGAAAATGGGGCTATTGCGTAACGACCGCCGGGAACGTGCGGAGCGCGTTGCAGCAGGCGGAGGAAGGGGAGTTCGATATTTTGATTAGCGACCTGGGCCTGCCCGACGGCAGCGGCCTGGATGTGGTGCGCCGGATCAAGGGCCGCATGCCTGCCATCGCGTTGAGCGGTTACGGCACCGACGAGGATATCCGGACGAGCCTGGAGGCCGGTTTTTCCGAACACCTCACCAAGCCCGTCAGCTTCCGGGCGTTGCGCGCGGTGCTGGAGCAGTGGCTGCCGGGGTAGGGGGGCGGCATATCGGCTCGACTCCCGCCGCCGGTTTTGTGAAAATCATTCCCCCGCATGGAAATTTCACTTCATAACCGGCAGCGCAAGCTCCGTTTCGCCATCGACTGGCTGCGGCGGCTGGCCGCCGACGCCGCGCCGCGATGCCTGCGCGTTCCGGCCCGGCCCGGTGCGCCCCTGGCCACGCTGGCCGAAGTGGAGGTCACGTTCGTTTCGGACGCGGCCATCGCCCGGGTGCATCGCGATTTCATGAACATCCCCGGAGCCACCGATGTCATTACGTTCGATCACGGCGAAATCATTATCAGCACCGAGACGGCCCGGGACAACGCCGCCCTTTATGGCCGCACGCTGGACCAGGAACTGGCGCTCTACATCGTCCACGGGCTGCTGCACCTCAACGGTTACGAGGATAAGGAGCCCGCGGATTTCGAGCGCATGCGGCAGACGCAGGAGCGCGTTTTGGCCGAATGCCTGGAGGCCGTGAAATGAAGCCGCAGTTCGCCGCCGTTTGTCCGCCATCCGCCGGAGAGGCCACGCCACAGACGGCCACCGTTACTAAAACCGCCCTGGAGCTGCCCTGGAACGTGGTGGTGCACAACGACCCGGTGAATTTGATGAGCTACGTGACGCTGGTATTCCAGCGGGTGTTCGGTTTTTCCAAGGCCAAGGCGGAGCAGCACATGCTGGAGGTGCACCACAAGGGGCGCTCCATCGTCTGGTCGGGCGGGCGCGAGCGGGCCGAGCTTTACGTGCAGCAGCTTCACGGCTATTTGCTCCTGGCCACGCTGGAGCGGGTGGGGTGATCTGGAGGAACGATGAAAATTGAACGTGAACCCGACGGCGGTTTTGTTTTCGAGGAAGTGGAGCCGCAGCTTGCGCAGCTTTTCCTGGCCATCCCCGCGGCGGCGGACCCTGCGGGAGACCCGGCGGCGCTGGAGCGGCTTTTCCCCGCGCCGAGCCCGGGCGGGGACGGCGTGTTGAACGAGGAATGGGGGAATTTTGTGGTGCCGGAATTGCGCGAGGCGTTCGCCACCGCCGTGACCACGGTGGCGGCGGATTTGCAGCCGTTGCGCGTCGGAGGCTCGGCGTGGGTGGTTCCGCCCGCGCACATGGATGCATGGCTGAGCGCGCTCAACCAGGCCCGGCTTGCCCTGGCAGCCCGGCACGGTGTTACTGAGCAAGATATGGACATGCCCGCGCCTTTTCCCGTGGACAGCGAAAAGGAAGTGGCCGTGGCGCAGATTCACCTCTACGGCTTGTTGCAGGAATGCCTGATCCGGCATCTTGAATAACGATTCCATTCATCCAAGCGGGTTCCGTGGTTTTTTGGCTTGGCCCTATAAATATTGCCGCTTATAAAAAACGCTCGACATGGCGGCCTTCGGCTATCTCTTCGAGCGTTTTCCATCGCTCACGCAAACATTTTGCTATCGCGAAGTGGCCGAGCTTTATCGCCAGGGGGTGCGGCCGCCGGTTTTTTCCATTCGCCAGCCGCCCGACCCGCCTGCGGATTGCCCGGCGGAAATTCTTAGCGCGGTGACTTACCTGCCCGAGGGGGACGAACTTGCCGCCGGGATGAAGAGCCTCAAAATGGTGGGCCGCTACCCTTGGAAAGTGGTGCAAACCATCCACCGCTGGGGCAAGCGCCCCGACAAAGGCCGCTTGATGGAAGCCGCCTGGCTGGGACCGCGCCTCAAGGCGCAGGGCATCACCCACGTGCACACCCACTTCGCCGGCATGGGCGCGCGCACCGCTTACTGGCTCAAGCAATTTTACGGCATCACCTACAGCTTCACCGGGCATGCGAACGATCTTTTTTGCGATGCCGAACATCCCGTAAGCTTGAGCGACTTGGTGCGCGAAGCCGCCGCCGTGGTGACCGTCGCGGATTACAGCTTCGGGTGGCTGCGGCGCCGCTTTCCTTTTTATTCGTCAAAAATCCAACGCATTTACAACGGCATTCAACCGGCGGATTTTGACCAGGCCCGGCCGTTTGAGGCGGGCAAAGTGCCGCGCATTATTTCCGTGGGGCGGTGTATTGAGAAAAAAGGCTACGGCGATTTGATCGACGCCTGCGCGTTGCTGCGCGAACGCGGGTGCGCCTTTGAGTGCACCATCGTGGGCGGCGGGCCGATGGAAGAGGGGTTGCGGGCGCGCATTGAAGCCGAAGGGCTGGCCGGGACCGTGCGGCTCGCCGGGCCGCAACCGCAGGAGGAAGTGCGGCGCTTGTTGGCGGAGGCGGATCTTTTTGTGCTCGCTTGCGTCACGGAGAGCGGCGGGGGGATGGATAATTTGCCCACGGTGATCGCGGAGGCCATGGCCTCGGGGTTGCCCGTGGTATCCACCCGGCTGGCGGGAGTGCCCGAGATGGTGGTGGAGGGAGAGACGGGCTTGCTGGTGGACGAGCGGCAGCCGGTGGCGTTGGCCGAGGCGATGCAGCGTATTCTGAACGACCCGGAGACAGGGAAAGCGTTTGGCCGGGAAGGAAAAGCCGTGGTGGACGCGAAGTTTTCCATCAAGGGGACGGCCTCGCAGCTTCGCAAACTGCTGGAAACGATTTGAAGATGGGATGCAAGGGGGCAAGCCCCCTTGCCGGGGTGCCGGGGCAGAGCCCCG
>CAZEOO010000012.1:0-91885 GCA_964513965.1 uncultured Chthoniobacteraceae bacterium | reverse complement strand
GACCAGATCGTCGACGACGGCGGCGACGCCACGCTCCTGATCCACAAAGGCTTCGAGCTTGAAGACGGCGGCGACTGGGTTAACACCGCTTCGGGCAACCACGAGGAGCAGGTCATCAAAGACTTGCTCAAGAAGATCCACGCCGAAACGCCCTGCCGCTGGCATGAGGTCGTCAAGGAGTGGCGCGGCGTTTCCGAAGAAACGACGACCGGCGTGCACCGCCTTTACCAGATGGTTGAAAAGGGCAGCCTGCTCGTGCCCGCCTACAACGTCAACGACACCGCCACCAAGAGCAAATTCGACAACCTCTACGGCTGCCGCCACTCGTTGGTCGACGGCATCAACCGCGCCCTCGACATGATGCTTTCGGGCAAAGTCGCGGTGGTTTGTGGCTACGGCGACGTGGGCAAAGGCTGCGCTCAATCCCTGCGCGGCCAGGGGGCTCGCGTCATCGTCACCGAAGTGGACCCCATCAACGCGCTGCAAGCCTCCATGGAAGGTTACCAGGTGGCCACGGTGGAAGACACCCTCGGCCTCGGCAATCTTTACGTCACCACCACCGGCAACGTGGACATCATTACCCTGGAGCACATGCAGGGGATGAAGGATCAGGCCGTGGTTTGCAACATCGGCCACTTCGACAACGAAATCCAGGTGGACCGGCTCAATGCCGCCCCCGGGGTCGTCAAAACAAACATCAAGCCGCAGGTCGATAAGTACACCTTCCCGGACGGGCACGAAATCTTCCTGCTCGCGGAAGGCCGCCTGGTAAACCTCGGTTGCGCCACCGGGCACCCGTCGTTCGTGATGAGCAACAGCTTCTCCAACCAAGTGCTGGCGCAGCTTGACCTCTGGAAGAACCGCGAAACCAACAAACCGGGCGTCTATATCCTCCCGAAGAAGCTCGATGAGGAAGTGGCGCGGCTGCACCTGGGCAAGCTCGGCGTGAAGCTGACGGTGCTTTCCAAAAAGCAGGCCGACTATCTCGGAGTGCCCGTGGAAGGGCCGTACAAGTCCGAGCACTACCGCTACTAAGTTTTCTTAGCCGAATGAAGCGCGAAGGGGGATTCCTCTTCGCGCTTTTTTATGCTCTTTGCCTCTCGTGCCCAAACTCTATTTGGGCACGCACTTGGAGCCGCAACTCTATTGCGGCAATAGGAGTTGCCGGAGCATTTTGCGCTCCCAAATAGAGTTTGGGAGCGAGATGGAGTGAGCGCGCATTTCCATTTTGCGCCATTAGGGCCGGGAGGGGACGCGGGGAAGGGCAATCTTCCCCACGTCCGGCCGTCTTTGGCGGTCCTAACGCAAAGAGAGTAATTTATGAGCAGGAGATAATACAAGCAAAAATCCCATATGTGGGATAGAAATATCTCCAATCTTTTGAAGTGCAAAACCGCCTTCGCAAGCAGCTTGGAAAATTCCTCCGCGAAAAACGTGGAGACGCGACCTTGGCCGTTTATGCCCGCAAGCTCGGCATTTCCGATTCAACGTTGCAGCGTTTGGAAATTGGGGAGCAAAACATCACCGTGGATACGCTGGAAAAGCTCCTGGATCGGCTCGGCTGCGAGGTAACGGACATCTTCAAGCCCGAGTGAAGGCGTGAGGCCGGTATTGCGTTTTTGAAATAGCCCTGTTGCCATGCGGGTATCGCCTCCCGCCGCCGGAGGCTGGCTGCATCTGGTTCCCGCTTGTCCCCCGCCTTTTCTTTGCGCCTTTGCGTCTTTGCGTGAGGCCAAAAACCGATTGCCTCGTTTCCCCGCGTACCCTAAGCTGCACAAACTATGACTTTGACCGAAAAGATCCTTGCCCGCGCGAGCGGAAAAGAATGGGTGCGCCCGGGAGACAACATTTGGGTCAACGTCGATGTCTTGATGACTCACGACGTTTGCGGCCCGGGGACGATTGGCGTTTTTAAACGCGAGTTTGGCGCGAATGCCAAGGTGTGGGACCGCGAGAAGATCGTGATCGCGCCCGATCACTACATTTTCACCACCGACGGCAAGTGCAACCGCAACGTGGATATCCTGCGCGAGTTCGTGGGCGAGCAGGGGATCAAGTATTTTTATGACGTGATCGACGACCCGAAGGGGCAGTGGAAATTCGATGACGTCAAAGGTAACGGCGTGCCGCAGTTCGGCCGCAATTACAGCGGCGTCTGCCACTCCACGCTGGCCCAACGCGGCCACAACCGGCCCGGCGAGGTTCTTTTCGGCACCGATTCGCACACCTGCCAATCCGGCGCGTTCAACCAGTTCGCCACCGGCATCGGCAACACGGATGCCGGGTTCATCATGGGCACCGGCAAGCTCTTGATCAAAGTGCCCGAGACGATGCGCTTTTTCTTCGAAGGCGAGTTGCCCAAGGGCGTGATGGGCAAGGACGTGATCCTGCACTTGATCGGCGAGATCGGCTTCGACGGCGCCACCTACCGCGCCATGCAGTTCGAAGGGCCGGGCGTTCACTCGCTCTCCATGGACGACCGCATGACGGTGACCAACATGGCCATCGAAGCGGGCGGCAAGAACGGCATCTTCATCTGCGACCAAAAGACGCTCGATTACGTCAATGCGCGCACCCAAGCCAACGGCACCAAGAGCACGTTCCAGCCGGTGGAGCCCGATGCCGACCAGAAGTTCATTTACGACCAGAAGTTCGATCTCTCCAAGCTGGAGCCGACCGTCGCCTGCCACCCGAACCCCGGCGTGCGCAAGCTGGCTCGCGAGATGAAGGATGTGAAGCTGGACCGCGCCTACATCGGCTCGTGCACCGGCGGCAAAACGTCCGATTTCCTCGCGTTTGCTGAGGTCATTCGCGGCAACCAGGTCAAGATCGACACCTTCGGGGTGCCTTCCACGGTCGAGGTGCTCAACGAATTGAAAGCCACCCAATGGGACGGCAAGTCCATTTGGGACATCATGGTCGATGCCGGGGTCCGGATGACGGAGAACCCGGGTTGCGCCGCCTGCCTGGGCGGGCCGCTGGACACCTTCGGGCGCGTCAACGCCGCGGGCGTCAAGTGCATCAGCACCACCAACCGCAACTTCCCGGGCCGCATGGGTCACAAGGAATCCCAAGTGTTCCTGGCCAGCCCCGCCACCGTGGCCGCCTCCGCGCTCACGGGCCACGTCACCGATCCGCGCGATTATCTCTGCTAACCAAAGAGCACGCATTATGGCAAAAACCATTACCAGCAAAGTTTTCGTTGTCGCCGACAACATCGACACCGACCAGATCATCCCGGCCCAGTACCTCGCCCTCGTTCCGACGATTAAAGAGGAATACGACAAGCTGGGCAGCTATGCCCTCGCGGGCCTGCCCGACGACCAGTACCTCGAGCGGCTTGTGCCCGAGGGGCAGACCAAGACCCCGTATGGCATCATCATCGCGGGCCGCAACTTCGGCTGCGGTTCCTCGCGCGAGCACGCTCCCATCGCGCTGGGGGCGGCGGGCGTGAAGGCGGTCGTGGCCGAGTCGTTCGCGCGGATTTTCTTCCGCAACTGCATCGCGACCGGAGAGCTTTACCCCATGGACGCCACCGAGCGGCTGTGCGACGCGGTCAAGACCGGCGATGAAGCGACGCTCGACTTCGAAGCGGGCACCCTCACCGTCAACGGCAAGAGCTACTCGCTCAAGCCGCTGGGTGACGTGGGTCCCGTGATCGACGCCGGGGGCATTTTCAACTATGCCCGCCAGACCGGCATGATCGCCGCCAAGTAGGCGTAAGAGCCGTTTTTTTTGACAGGCGTCGTCCTTCATCGGGCGACGCCTGATTTGTTTATCCGGATGGAAAATCCGCTCGCATCGGCTATCCCATGTGATATGGATAATGGAAACTACCTACGCCCGAGTAGGAGTTGAAAAACCTGCTTCACTTGTTTTACGACGCCTTTCTCAAACGCCGGCCCACGCTGCGTGACGTTCTCATTCTCCTTTTGCTCAGTTACATCGCCTTCTGGTGGAACTTGGGCAAGCTGGGGTTGATCGACCCCGACGAACCTTTTTATGCCCTGACCGCGCGCGAGATGGTGCAGTCCGGCGACTGGCTCACCCCGCACATTTTCGGCGCGCCGCAGTTTGAGAAACCGATCCTCTACTACTGGACGGTGGCCGCGTCGTTCAAATGCTTTGGCGAATCGGAATGGGCGGCGCGGATGCCGGATTCGGTGGCCGCGACGCTGCTGGTGCTGCTGACTTACGTGTTTGCGCGCCGGTTGTTCAACCGCCGCACGGGGCTGCTTGCGGGCGCTTTTATGGCGGGCGGCGTGGAGCTTTGCCTCATGGGCCGGTTGATGCTCACGGACATCCCGCTCACGCTTTTCATCACGGCCGCCCTTTATGCCTATTGGCGCGCCCTGGAGGAACCGGACCGCCGCGCGCGCTGGGTGGCGGCGCACTTCGTTTGCACGGGTCTCGCCGTGTTGACCAAAGGGCCGATCGGGTCGCTGGTCCCCCTCTTTTCCATCCTTTGCTTCACGTACTTCGGCAAACGGCCCTGGATTTTGCGGGGCCGGGGCATGTGGATCGGCATGGCCGCGCATGCGCTCATTGTCGTGCCGTGGTACGCGCTGATGCTGGCCTGGCATGGCATGCAGTTCGTGGAGGAATTTTTCTACCGCGACAACTGGCTGCGGCTCGTCCGGGCGGAACACGCCTCCAATAACCATTTTTGGTATTACATCGTCGTAATGCTGGTGGGGGCGATCCCGTGGCTGCCGGGGGCTCTGATGGGGCTTTGGCGGTTGTGCGTGCGGTTCAAGGCTTCGCCGCAGGCGTTTTTCTGCGGCTGCTGGTTTTTGCCCAACCTGCTTTTCCTCACCATCGCGCAGTCCAAGCTGCCTTCCTACGCGTTCTGCCTCTTCGTGCCGCTGGCCATTGCCGCCGGGGTGGCCCTGGACGGCGTGTTGTCGCGCGGCTTCGAAACGGTGACCGAACGGCGCGTGGTCATTGGCGCGGCGCTGCTCCAGGCGGTGGCCGGTTTCGCTGCCGCGTTCGTTCCCGCCGTGCGGCCTCTGGCGCCCGCGGTGCTGGCCATTGCAGCGGTGCTGGTCTTGGCGGCGGTGGCGTTGATTCTGAGCCGGTATCGCTTATGGATGGCGGCCACGATGGCCTCGACCGCCGTCTTTGTGTTCAGCGCGCTGACGTTTTGCTTTACACCGCTGGACGAGATGGTTTCCATTCGCGCCACCGCGGACAAAATGAAGGCCGAACAGCGCCAGGGGGAACCGCTCCTGGCCGGGAAATTCGCCCTTCGTGGGGTGGTTTACTACACCGGCGAAAAAGTCTCGGTGCTCTCGACCAAGGGCTCTCCCTTTTGGGCCGCGCACCCCGTTGCGATCATTCACCAGGACGATCTTTACGAGCTTTTGCAGGAGTACCCCAGCGCGCTTTGCACCATGCGCAAGGGCGATTGGTCGGCCTTTTGCAAATCCGCCGTTTTCGGCAGCCGCGACCGGGGCGAATGGATCGGCGAGAATTTCTTGATCCGCGCCTTCCGCCCGCTGGCGGTGGAACATGCGGTGGCCGAACAGACGGTGGGCAAAAAAGTTCCGCTTGGGAACTAGGGGCGGAGAGCTTATCGTTTGCTCAATGAATCTTGCCGACATCCGCACCGACTACCGCAAAGGCAAATTGCGGCGCGAGGATCTTAAGCCCGACCCCATCGATATGTTCAACCTTTGGTTGGACGACGCCATCCAGGCCAAAGTGGTCGAGCCGACGGCGATGAGCCTGGCCACGGCCAGTGCGGATGGCCGCCCGCTTTTGCGTACGGTGCTTTTGAAGGGGCTCGACGCGCGGGGTTTCGTTTTCTTTACCAACCTGGAAAGCCGCAAGGCCGCACACCTCGCGGAGAACCCCTACGTCTCGCTGCTTTTCCCATGGCTGCCGTTGGAGCGCCAGGTGATTGTGCAAGGCAAGGCCGACAAAATTTCCGCCGTCGAGTCGTTGAAATATTTCATGAGCCGCCCCCGGGAGAGCCAGCTTGCGGCCTGGGCTTCGCGGCAAAGCCACGCCATTTCCTCACGCACGGTGCTCGAAATGGAGTGGGGGAAAATCAAAGAGAAGTTCGGCGCGGGGAAAATTCCGCTGCCCTCGTTCTGGGGCGGCTACCGCGTCAAGCCGGAGACCATCGAATTTTGGCAAGGCGGCGCCAACCGTCTGCACGACCGTTTCCAATACACTGCGCAAGCCGACGGTTGCTGGGCAATCGAGCGGCTGGCTCCGTGAATTCCTAAACAAACAGCCACCGGCAAACCGCGATGGAGGCGATGACGCCCACCAAGTCGGCGGTGAGCCCGGCCAGCACCGCATGCCGGGTTTTGCGGATGCCCACCGAGCCGAAATAGACGGCCAGCACGTAAAAAGTCGTTTCCGTGCTGCCGAAGATGGTTCCCGCCATCAGGCTTTGCAGGCTGTCCGCGCCGAAGGTGTGCACGATTTCCGTAAATACCCCCGTGGTGGCGCTGCCGCTTAACGGGCGCACCAACACCATCGGCAGCAGGTCCACCGGGAAGCCGACGGCCCCGAGAACCGGCCCCAGCGCCTTGGAGAGCATCGCGATGCCGCCCGCGCTGCGGAACATGCCCACGGCCACGAGAATCGCGACCAAAAACGGGATGATGCGCACCGCCACCTGGAAGCCTTCCTTCGCTCCCTCCACAAATTCCTCATAAACTTTCACGCCGCGCAGCCAGGCGTAGAGCGGGAAGAACGTGAATGCGAAGGGCAGCGCCAGCATCCCCGCCACGCTCAGCAGGCGGGTGGCCGGGTGCAGCCGGGCCAGTTCCGGCGTCAGCGGGGCAAAGGAGCTTGTGGGAATGAAAGCGGCCCAACCATGGAGCGCGGCGAAGAAGGCGTTGATCTCCCCGGGGAAGGCCAGCGCGCAGAACATCGCGGCCATGCCGATGCCATAGAGCCAAAGCAGGCAGCGTCCCTTGCGGGAGACGGGCGCGGGCTCCGCCTCAGGCGCGGCCGGTTTAGCGGCTTCAGCGGCTTCCGCTTGGGGTGGGACGGAGCGGGCTTCGGCGGAAACCGGTGGCAGTTGGTAGCGGGGTAGCTTTTCCAGCAGCTTCACGGCGATCAACCCCGCGCTGAAAGCGCAAATTGTGGCCAAAAGCGCGCTCGGCACGATGGCGGCGGGCCGGGCCGAACCGTTGACGGCCAGGATGCCGATGGCCGTGGCCGGGATCAACTGGATGGAGGCGGTGTTGATCGCCAGAAAAGTACACATCGCGTTGCTGGCCACGCCCGGGCGGGGGTTCAGGCCATCGAGGAGTTTCATCGCCTTGAGGCCCAGCGGCGTGGCCGCGTTGCCCAGGCCGAGCATGTTCGCGGCCATGTTCATGGCCATGGCCCCGAGCGCGGGATGGCCCTCGGGCACTTCCGGGAAAAGGCGGTGCATCAGCGGGCGCAGCAAACGCGAGATGACGTTGACCAGCCCCGCCAGTTCCGCAAGCCGCATCATCCCCAGCCAGAGAGCGAACCAGCCCGCCAGCGGCAGCGCGATGCCCATCACGGCATTCCTGGCGCTTTCGGCGGCGGCGGCGGTGACGAGCCCAAGATTGCCGGTGAAGCCGCCAATGAAAACGGCCAGCAAAACGAGAGTGAGCCAGATCGGGTTGAGCACGGGAGGGAATTATCGGCGGAGCCGGCCTAAGCGCAAGCGGGAGTTTTGAATTCTCCCTTTTGCGCTTTTTGCGCCTTTTTGCGGTTAATTCTTATTATCTCGTTCCCAAACTCCATTTGGGAACGCATTGCCGCGGCAACTCTTATTGCCGCAATGGGAGTTGCGAAGCCAAGTGCGTGCCGAAATAGAGTTTCGGCACGAGAGGGGTAGCGAGCTTTGTGTATGGATAAGCTCCTCTGTTTCGTGGTGAATCTTATCTCCGGTAAACCCGCTCGCCGCCGACGAAGGTGGCCAGCACGGTGAGATTGTCGTCGAGCAGCACCAAGTCCGCGTCCGCGCCCGGCTCCAGGCGGCCTTTCGCGTCGAGGCCCAGGGCGCGCGCCGGGTTGAGCGTGGCCATGCCCACGGCTTCGTGCAGCGGCACGCCCGCTTCGCGCACGAGCGTGCGCACCAGGTCGATCATCCGCGAGGTGCTGCCCGCGAGCGCGCTGCCGTCGCCCGTCAACCCCACGCCGCCCCGCACCACGCACTCCAGCGAGCCGAGGTGAAAGCGGGTTTCCTCCGGCAGCCCGGCCCCCGCCGTTGCGTCGGTGACGAGGATGATCCCCTCCGGCCCCTTGGCGTGGTAAAGCATCCGCATCAACGTGGGCGAGACGTGGCGGCCGTCGGAGATCAATTCACATGCGATGCCCGGCTCGCTTAAGGCGAACTCCAGCAGCCCGGCCACGCGGTACGGCCCCCGGCGGCGGGCCGAGGACATCGCGTTAAAGGTGTGCGTGACGCCCTCCATCCCGTGGGCGAAGGCGGCGCACGCCTCCTCATCCCACGCGTCGCTGTGGCCGCCGCTGACGCGAATGCCCAGGGCGCGCAGGCGGTCGATCAATTCCAGCGCGCCGGGCAATTCGGGAGCCAGCGTCACTTGCGTGATGACGGAGGCCCACTCCAAGATCGGGGCGTAATGTTCCGGCGCGGGGTCGACGATCAACTCCGGCTTGTGCGCGCCGCATTTCCCGTGGGAAAAGTAGGGCCCTTCGAGGTGGATGCCCAAGAGACGCGCGCCCCCGCGCTTTTCCTTGCGGTAAGCATCGGCAGCGCGGAGCACGCGCACGAGGTCGGCGGGCGCGGCGGCCACGGTCGTCAGCGCCAGCGCGGTCGTGCCGCCTTCCGCGTGAGCGCGTGCGATGGCTTCGAAGGCTTCAGGCGTGGCTTCCATCGTGTCGCGGCCTTTGGCGCCGTGGAGGTGGAGATCGATAAATCCCGGGGCCAGGAGGCGTCCGCCGAGTTCCTGCACGTCGTCGCCGGGTTGCGGCTCCAGCGCGGAGCCGATAGCGGCGATGCGGCCCCCGGCGACGCGCAAATCGGCCTGCGCCGTGCCATGGCCGGGAAGAATGAGACGGGCATTTTTGAAAAGGATGCCAGACATGAGGTTGGTATAATCCATTTTGGCTCAAATTCGCGAGGAATTAACATGAAATCCCGTTGCAAACCCGCTCAAGAAAACTAGGATGCGTTTTTCCTAAGAAAAATGACTCCCGATTGGAACATCGACTCCGCCATAGAACTCTACAACATCGACCGATGGGGTAGCGGCTATTTTTCCATTAACCCGCGTGGAAACGTGGAGATTCTCCCCACGAAAACCCCCGCGACCGCCATCGACATCATGGAGGTGATCGAGGATGCCAAGGACCGCGGCCTCACGTTCCCGCTGGTGCTGCGCTTCCAGGATTTGCTACGGCACCGGGTGGAGACCATCAACCTCGCCTTTCAGAGCGCCATCAACGAGTTCGGCTACAAGAGCCGCTACCGGGGCGTGTTCCCCATCAAGGTCAACCAGCTTCGCGAAGTGGTGGAGGAGATTTTCGACGCCGGGCGGCCCTTCCACCTCGGCATCGAGGCCGGGAGCAAGCCGGAACTGCTCGCGGCGCTGGCCATCAACAGTGACCCGGAGAGCCTCGTCATTTGCAACGGCTACAAGGATTGCCAGTTCATCCGCAGCGCGCTCCTGGGCAACAAGCTCGGCAACCGCGTCATCATGGTCGTGGAGAAACTGGAGGAGCTTTACCAGATTTTGCGGGTTTCCAAGGAAATGGGCGTGGAGCCGATGATCGGCCTGCGCGTGCGCCTGCAATCCAAGGGCGCGGGCAAGTGGGCCACCAGTGGCGGCGAGAACGCCAAGTTCGGCCTTTCCACGGCGGACCTGGTGCAGGCGAGCAAAACCCTGCGTGAGGCGAACCTGGCCCATTGCTTGAAGCTCGTCCATTTCCACGTCGGCTCGCAAGTGCCGGACATCGGCACCATCAAGCGCGCCGTGCGCGAGGCGGCCCGGTTCTACTCCAAGCTGGCCAAGCTCGGCCACGACCTCGGTTACCTGGACGTGGGCGGCGGCCTCGGCGTCGATTACGACGGCTCCAACACCGCTTACGACAGTTCCGCCAACTACACGCTCCAGGAATACGCCCGCGACGTGGTTTACAACATCATGGACGTGTGCGATTCGGAGGAGATCCCGCACCCGGTCATCGTCAGCGAAAGCGGCCGGGCGCTCGTGGCGCACCATTCCGTACTGGTGGTGGAGGCGTTTGGCGCCATCGAGAAATCCGGTTCAAGCTCGCTCCCCCCGGCGCAGGCTTCCGACCACAAGCTCGTGCGCGACATGGCGGACATTGAGAAAAATCTGAACGTTTCCAACCGCACGGAAATGCTCCACGACGCGCAGGAACTCAAGGAGCAGACGCTTTCGATGTTCAACTTCGGCCTCATGGACCTGGAGAGCAAAGCCAAGGTGGAGCAAGCCTACTGGCGCATCACCGCTCGCGTGGTGAAGAGTTTCCAGAATAACCCGGACCCGGCGGAATACGTGCCCGACGAAGTGAAGGAGCTTGAAGTGGCCCTGGGCGACCAGTATGTGTGCAACTTCTCCGTGTTCCAGAGCCTGCTGGACCACTGGGCGCTGGGGCAGCTTTTTCCCGTCATGCCCATTCACCGGCTCGAAGAAGAGCCGACCCGCCGCGCGACGCTGGTGGATATTACGTGCGATTCGGACGGCAAGGTGAGCAAGTTCATCGACCTCCAGGATGTGAAGGAGACGCTGCCCTTGCACACGCTCACGCCGGAAGCGCCCTACTACATCGGCTTCTTCCTGATGGGCGCTTACCAGGACATCATGGGCGACCTGCACAACCTCTTTGGGCGCGTGAACGAAGCCCACGTTTTCCTGGACGAGGACGAAGAGGACGGCTTCTACATTGAGGAAACCATCGAAGGCAGCACCATCGGCGAAGTGCTCTCCATGACGCAGTGGAACCAGTCGGACTTGATCCGCCGGTTCAAAAAGCAAGTGGACGCGGCCATCAAGGGCGACCGCCTCAAGCCCAACGAGGGGATGAAGCTCTTGACCGCCTACGAGCGCAACCTCAAGAACTACACCTACCTGCACATCGACCACGGCAAGTAAAAGGGGTTGCCAAAGGCCGTGATTAGCCTTTGGTATTAAACCATGTCCACCGAGCCCTCTCCCGCTTTGAGCCCCGCGCGGCCCGCTCGCCGGCACCTGCTGCGGCGCATCGTGGTCCGCACGTTCTGGGTGGCGGTGGTGCTGGCGGTGGCGACGGTGATGTGGGCGCTCTGGTACGTGAGCCATCGCGGGTTCACCAGCAAATGGCGTCAGATCCTCGTCAGCGAGGTGGCCAAGCGCGGCGTCTATGTGAGCATGGAGCGCCTCACGCTGGACCCGCTACGGGGGCTCACCGCCCGCAATGTGCGGCTGCACAACTCCAAAGAGCGCGGGAAGCCGCTGGCGGTCATCAACGAGATGGTGTTGGACATCAACTACTCCAACCTGCTCCACCACGAACCCTTCCTGAACGCCGTGGAACTGCACGACGCCACGGTCTCGCTGCCGTTGCCCCAGCCTCCTGCCGCACCAGCGCCGCAGGAAGCGGAGCCCTCGCCCGCCAAACCGCAGCGGCTGGAAATTTCGCACATCAACGCCGTCATCCGCATGCCCCCCAGCCAGGTGCTGGTGGAACAGGCGGAGGCGAACGTGCACGGGTTGCGCGTGGTCTTGAACGGCTACGTTGCCAACCCGGAGAAGTTCCGGATGCCGGAGCGGTCGAACGCGGAGCCGGACGTGCTCAGCCAGGTGGCGAGCGGCTTGGAGACGCTGGACAAGCTCAACCTCACCGGCGGGCGGCCCTCGCTGGAGCTTCGTTTTGGCGGCGACGTGGCCAAACCGTCGAGCTTCTTTGCCGAAGGGGTGCTGGAAACAGGGCCGTTCACGATCGACGGCGAAGGGCACATTGAATCGGCCCGGGTGATGATCCGGCTGGCCGACGGCAGGGTGCGCATCGACCAATGCGAAGTGAAGGATCGCGGCGGGGAACTCGACGCCACGGGCACCTTTGAGATCGCCACCGGCGAGGCCGCCTTGCAGGTCCGCTCCACGCTGGAACTGCCCTCGCTCATCCATTCCGTGTGGCCGAGCTCCGCCATCAACGAACTGGTGCTCTACGACGTGCCGAAGCTGGAGGTGAGCGCCTCGGGCAACTTCAGCGGCGCGCGGCGCGTAAACTTGATCGGGCGCTTCTCCACGGGCAGGTTCGCGGCGCGTTCGCTCATTTTCGAGGGGGCCGAGGCGGATTTCTCCCTCGACAGCCCGGGCCCGGAGTTGAAGCAGGCAAGCTGGTACCTCCACGGCGTACGCATCCGGCACAAGGACGGCGAGTTTCGCCTCAATGCCATGCAGGTGCCGGGCGATTTCCGCTTCAACCTGGACAGCCAGATTCCCCCGGCGGTGTTTCTCCCGCTGCTCCCCGGCGACGCGCGGGAAAAGCTCGCCGAATGGGAGTTCAAAGGCGTGCCGGTGCTCCACCTGGACGGAACGGGCGCAACCTGCGACCCACAGGCGGTCGATATTACAGGATATGCCAACCTTGGGCCGATGAAGGCCCGGGGCACGCCCATCAAAAGCGCCGCGACGCAGATCGCCTTCAAATCCAACGTGCTGACCTGTAGCAACATCCGCCTGGAGCGGGCCGAGGGCTCGGGCAGCGGAACGGTGGTCTACGATTTCAACACGGACGAACTGCAATTCAAAAACGTCCGCACCACGGTCAACCCCGTGGAGGTGGTGCGCATCTTCGACCGCGACATCGCCGAGGATTTGCTGCCGTACCGCTTCAAAAACCGCCCGGCGCTCATCGTCAACGGCAGCGTGGGCTGCGCGCATGACGACTGGGGCCGCAACCGCCTGCGCATCGAAGTGGATGGCGCGCAGGGGATGGACTACACGTTCCTGGGCAAGAACCTTTCCGCGACGAAGATCAACGGCGTCGTCAGCGTCATCAACGACCGCCTCAAGCTGGAGAACCTCGATGCCGCGGTCTTCGAGGGCCACCTGCGCGGCAAGGCGGATATTTCCCTGCGCAAGGCGGCGGGGGACTACACCGCCGAGCTTTATACCGATGGCGTGGATTTCCCGAGCCTCACCAAGCTTTACTTCGACTTCGACACCTCCAAGGGGAAATTCAACGGCTCCTTCGTCTTTTCTGGCGTGCACGATTCCGCCCGGGCCATCGACGGCACCGGGTCTATTTACATCGCCGACGGCAACGTGTTCGCGATCCCGATTTTCGGGCCGTTTTCCAGCATCCTCAACTTCGTGTTCCCCGGCATGGGCTACAACGTCGCCCACAAAGGGGTCTGCACCTTCCAGATGCACGACGGCGTCATCAGCACCAGCGACCTGGTGATGGAGGGGCGCGGTTTCTCCATTTTCGGCAACGGCAAGCTCTTCATTTTGGAGGACCGCATGGATTTCTTCGCCCGCATCAACGCCCAGGGGCTCACCGGCAAGGTGCTCACCCCCGTGAGCCACCTGCTGGAATATGTTTCCGACGGCAGCTTGATGAACCCCGCCTGGCGGCCCCGGCTGCTGCCCAAGATGATCTTCCCCTACCACCCGCCGCGTCCGAAACCCTCGCCCTCGCCAACCCCGAGCGCGAGCCCGGTGCCCGGCGCCAGCCCGGCCACGTCCGGTTCCAGTGAGGGAGCGGCCCCGGGCATTGCGCCGGTGGGGCAGGGAACCGCCGCCCCCGCCGCGCAGGACGGGACAGCCCCGTCCTCCTCCTGGACCGCTCCATTGACGGCTCCGTTGCGGACTTTGACCCGGGGCGTCTTTTCATCTCACAACGGCGCACCCGCGGAGCCGCCCGGCGCGTCTCCGGCTTCCAAATCGGCAAAAGCGGGCTCCAGCGCCTCGCCGACGCCCGAAAAAACTCCCTTTTGGAAAGCGCCGTTGCGCAGGTTCGGCGGCAGTATTTTTGGAGCCCCTAGCCCGCGTAGTGGAAACTGACCGGCTTTTCCACCTCCGGGTGGAGGCTGGCGTGCACCGGGCAGGTGAGGGCCGCCCGTTCCAGCGCGGGATTCTTTTGAAGGCCCGCCGGGAACCAGATTTCCGTGGTCAGCTTGCCAATGCGGCGCGGGCTGGCGCTCATTTCCTTGGTCACTTCGATGCGCGTGCCTTTGAGGTCGAGCCCGTGGGCCTCGGCGTAAATGCCCATGACGGTGCCCATGCAAGAGCCCAGGGCCGCGGCCACGAGATCCGTCGGGGAGAAGGTTTCCCCCTTGCCGTGGTTATCGACCGGGGCGTCGGTGGCGAGCGTTTTGCCGGAGGGGCCGTGCGTGGCCTCGCAGTGGAGGCCGCCTTGGTATTCGAGCGTGATTTTGAGCATGCGGCGCATGCTCTCGCGGAACCGGCCAAAGCGCAACCATGGAAAGGCGGCGTTATTTCTTGCCGGATTTCTCGCCTTCTTCGATGAGCTTCCAGAAGCCGGGCTTTTCGCCCAGGGTGCGGTCCTCATCGGCCATCGGGAGGTTGGACCGGAAAAGGAAATCGCGAATGGTGTTCTTGTGCAGAACGCGCGCAACGGTGATGCCTTCGGGGGCTTTCTCGAAGTAGATGCGGAAATCCTTCGCGTGGTGGCGGTAGAGGGTTTTCCCGTCGCGTTCGAGGCGGCCAAACTGCTCGGGATCGAGCTGGTCGAGGTTTTCGGGGAGCGCCTGGAGTTCCCCCAGCAGGTCAAGCTGGAGATCCGTGGGCAGGGCGGACATTTCGGCGGCGCTGATTTCGTTAAAGACGATCTGGAACATTCGAAGTGGGGGGAGGATAGAGTGCGGACCCTTCTGGCGCAATCGCGTTTTTTAGAGATAATATCGCGTCACCCGCGGGCTGATGGAGGTAAAAATTTCCCATGGAATGGTGCCCGATTTTTTGGCCAGCTCGGTGGCGGTGATCTCTTCGCTGCCCTGGCGGCCAATCAAGACCACTTCGTCGCCCACGGCGGCGGGCTTGGCCAAGGCGCTCACGTCCACGAGGATCTGGTCCATGGTCACGCGCCCCAGCAGGGGGCAGCGGCTGCCCGCGATCAGCACTTCGGCTTTCGTGCCGGAGAGGTGGCGGGGGTAGCCGTCGGCGTAACCGGCGCAGACGGTGGCGATGCGCATGGGTCGGGGCGTGATGAAAGTGCGCCCGTAGCTGACCCCGCGGCCTTTGGGCACGTCGCGCACAAGGGTCACGCGGCTTTTCCACGAAAGCACGGGCTGGATTTTATTTTGAAACTCCTGCACGGGGGAGACGCCGTAAAGAATCAGGCCGGGGCGGACGAGATCAATTCCCCCTTTGCCCAGGGCTTGCCGGTGAAAGAGGACGATCCCGGCGCTGCTGAGCGAATGGAAGGTATCCACGGGCAATTCGGCGGCCCGGACGCTGGCGGTGAGCCGGTTCCAGACCTCGATTTCGCGGCCCGTCCAGGCGGCGTCCTCGTCCGCGGCGGGAAGGTGGGTGGCCAGCCCGCGCAAGCGCAGGCCGGGCAGCGCGGCGATTTCCCCCGCCACGGCAAGCGCCTCCTCGTGCCAGACGCCGATGCGCCCCATGCCGGTGTCCACTTTCAGGTGGACTTCGTACGGACTGCCAAGCTCCAGGCGCTGGGTGATGGCGGAGTAGGCGCGCGCTTCCTCAAGGCTGGAGAGGACGGGAATGAAGCCGTTGCGAACCATGGCGCCGCGCTCTTCGGGCAGCGCCGGGCCCAGGACGATGATGGGGGAATCGGGCGTCGTGCGGCGCAGTTGCAGCGCCTCGGCCACGCTGGCCACGCCGAACACTTCCACCAGGAACCGCAATTCGCGCGCCAGTTCCACCACGCCATGGCCGTAGGCATTGGCTTTGACGACGGCCATGAGGTTCACGTTGGCTCCCACGTGTTCGCGGATGGCGGCCACATTATGGCGCAGGGCGTCGAGTTCGATTTCCGCCCAGCAACGGCGGAACGGTTCGGAAAGGATCTGGGACATGGTTTGGACCTCTACTTTGTGCCTATTTTCGCGGGTACTCAACCGCCAACTTGCCCCCAAGGGAAACCCCTGCTATTCCAGTTAATGCAATCGCTCTTTTTGTAAGTCCCATGAAAAAGTTTCCCCTAGTTTTGTTGGTTTGTGCATCCAGTGCTCTTGCGCAGGAACCCTCGGCCACCCCGCAACCGGCGGCGCAGCCCACCCCGGCCCCCGCCCAGGCGGCGACTCCGGCGGCTCCGGCAACCCCGGAAGTCCAGACGTCGTCCACTCCCACGGAGACCCGGCGGGCGCACCCGGTCAAAAAAGCCGCGAAAGCCACCCCCACCCCGCAACCGACGCCAGCGCCCAAAAAACATTCGGGTTTTTACCGGTTCTTCCAGCATTTGTTCGGCGGGGGGCATAAGGAAGCGGCGCAGCCCGCTCCCGCGGCCACGCCTGCCAAAAAAACGCAGCCTAAAGCGGCGGCCAATGCTGCGGCTAAAGCGCCCGCTTCGCCCACGGCCACTCCGGCGGAGAAAGTGAAGCCCACGCCCACGCCGCAGGCCGCCCCCACCGCAAAACCCACCGCCACGCCCAAGGTCGCGCCCACTCCGGAAGCCACGGCGACGCCCCAGGCAACTCCAAAAGCGACCCCCACGCCCAAGCCCTCGGCCACCCCGGCAGCCCCGGTTGCCACGCCCACCCCCACTCCCACTCCCACGCCGAAACCCACGGCCACGCCCAAGCCTTCGCCGACTCCCAAGGCGACTGCCACGCCCAAACCGGCTGCTGCGGCGCCTGTCGTTGCCCAGCCGGAGGCAAAGAGTGCTTCGCAAAGCGCCTACCGCAAGACCAAGGAGGAGGCGCTTGGGGATGCCAACGTGAATGCGCTGCTCCAAAAAATGCAGGCCGCCCCGGAAGGGACCGACGAGTACAAAACCGCCGCGAAGGCGTACACGGGGGCGCTTTTCTCCAAAATGCGCAAGCTCGACCCGAGCCAGAAGGACGCCTTCGACCGCATGGAAGAGGCTTATGGCCGCCGGATCAATGCCGGTAAGCCGATCGTGGAGTAGGGGGATTTAGCCGCAAAAAGGCGCAAAAGGGGGAAGACTGGTTTGGAGCGCCCAACCAATCTCGTGCCCAAACTCTATTTGGGCACGCCATTGTCCCGGCAACTCCTATTGCCGCAATAAGAGTTGCGGCCCCAAGTGCGTGCCGAAATGGAGTTTCGGCACGAGAAATAAGACGCGAAAGGCGCAAAAATCACATTTCGTGTGGAATTCCACACGTCCCAGGTTTGTTTTTGTGTGTTAATGGCGCAGGAAATCCACTCCCGGGTTTCCACTCGTCCCGAGGCCCTAGGCTCCGCGCCCCTCACTTAAGAATGGGGGGCGCGGATGGGCTTCCCCTTGAGTTCTTCCCCCGGAATCCTCCCTCCCACGCATTTTGCTGGAAACTTCCACCGGCAGATGTTCTATTTTTCGGCACGTTTTTACCTGATGCCTAAGAATACCGACCTCAAAAAAATCCTCCTCATCGGCTCCGGCCCCATTGTCATTGGTCAGGGCTGCGAATTTGACTATTCCGGCGTCCAAGCCTGCAAGGCTCTGGCGGAGGAAGGTTACGAAGTCGTGCTGGTCAATTCCAACCCGGCCACGATCATGACCGACCCGGAATTCGCCTCCCGCACGTACATCGAGCCGATCACGGCGGAGGTGGTGGAGAAAATCATCGAGGCCGAGAAGCCCGACGCCCTGCTGCCCACCCTGGGCGGTCAGACGGCGCTGAACACCGCCATGGAACTGGTGCGCAACGGCGCGCTGGAACGCCATGGGGTGAAGCTGATCGGCGCGAACGCCGAAGCCATCGAAAAGGGCGAGGATCGGCAGAAGTTCAAGGACGCGATGATTAAAATCGGCCTCGACGTGCCGAAATCCGGCACCGCCCACAGCCTGGACGAGGCCCGCAAGGTGGCCGCCGAGATTGGCCGGTTCCCGCTGATTATTCGCCCGGCTTACACGCTGGGCGGCGCGGGCGGCGGCATTGCCTACAACCGCGAGGAATACGACACCATCATCGCGCGCGGCCTGGATCTTTCCCCCGTCAGCGAGGTGCTCGTCGAAGAATCGCTCCTCGGCTGGAAGGAATACGAGATGGAGGTGATGCGCGACCGCAACGACAACTGCGTCATCATCTGTTCCATCGAAAATTTCGATCCCATGGGGGTCCACACCGGCGACTCCATCACCGTCGCTCCCGCGCAGACCTTGACCGACAAGGAATTCCAGTTGATGCGCGACGCTTCGTTCGCCGTCATCCGCGAGATCGGCGTGGAAACCGGCGGGTCCAACATTCAGTTCGCCGTCAACCCGGAGAACGGGCGGATGATCGTCATCGAGATGAACCCGCGCGTTTCCCGCAGTTCCGCGCTGGCTTCCAAGGCCACCGGGTTCCCCATCGCCAAGATCGCCGCCAAGCTGGCCGTGGGCTACACGCTCGACGAGGTGCGCAACGACATCACGCGCGAAACGCCCGCCTCCTTCGAGCCGACCATCGACTATTGCGTGGTCAAAATCCCGCGCTTCGCCTTCGAAAAATTCCCGCAGGCGGATTCCACCCTCACCACGCAAATGAAGAGCGTGGGCGAGGCGATGTCCATCGGGCGGACGTTCAAGGAATCGCTGCAAAAGTGCCTGCGCTCGCTGGAAATCGGCCGCGCGGGCCTGGGCGGCGACGGCAAGGCGCTCCCGGCGCAGAATGCCGACGGCACGTGGGATACGGATCTCATCACGGCCAAGCTCATCACGCCGAACTTCCTGCGCGTGTTCTACCTGCGCTACGCGTTCCTGGCCGGGTTCGACGTGGAGAAGGTTTTCGAATTGACCAATATCGACCGCTGGTTCCTGGAGCAGGTCCGGCAATTGGTGGACGAGGAGATCACCTACACCAAAAACCCCGGCGACATCCCGCTCCTGCGCGCCAAGAAGCTCGGCTTCTCGGACAAGCAGTTGGCCAACATCGCGGGCGTCACGGAGGCGGAAATCCGCTGCCAGCGCAAGGAGGCCGGGATCATCCCCACCTACCGGCTGGTGGACACCTGCGCCGCCGAGTTCGAGGCGTATACTCCGTATTACTACTCCACCTACGGCGACGAGAACGAAACCAAGCCCTCCGATGGCCGCAAGAAGGTCATGATTTTGGGCGGCGGCCCGAACCGCATCGGCCAGGGCATCGAGTTCGACTACTGCTGCGTGCACGCCTCCTTCGCCCTGCGCGAAGCCGGTTTCGAGACGCTGATGGTCAATTCCAACCCGGAAACCGTTTCCACCGACTACGACACCAGCGACCGCCTCTACTTTGAGCCGCTCACGCTGGAGGACGTGCTCAATATTT
The DNA here is from genome assembly GCA_964513965.1 of uncultured Chthoniobacteraceae bacterium. Taxonomy (GTDB): domain Bacteria; phylum Verrucomicrobiota; class Verrucomicrobiia; order Chthoniobacterales; family Chthoniobacteraceae; genus UBA695. The sequence goes on along the minus strand of CAZEOO010000012.1, from coordinate 72,537 downwards.
ACGAGCAGGAGAAATGCTGGGGCGTGATCGTGCAGTTCGGCGGCCAGACCCCGCTGAACCTCGCCAACGGCCTCAAGGCCAACGGCGTCAACATCCTCGGCACCCAGCCCGAGAGCATCGACACCGCCGAGGACCGCAAGAAATTCGCGGCGATGATCGACAAGCTCGCCCTCCTTTGCCCGCCCAACGGCACCGCGACCAACGAAGCGGAAGCCGTCGAAGCCGCCAACCGCGTCGGCTACCCGGTGCTGGTGCGCCCGTCGTTCGTCCTGGGCGGCCGGGCCATGGAAATCGTTTATAACGAAGCCGACCTGCGCCGCTACATCCGCACCGCCGTGGAGGCCAGCCCCGAGCGCCCCGTGCTCGTGGATCGCTTCCTGGAGGACGCCACCGAAGTCGATGTGGACTGCATCAGCGACGGCGAAACGGTCGTCCTCGGGGCCATCATGGAGCATATCGAGTATGCGGGTATCCACTCCGGCGACAGCGCGTGCGCCATCCCGTCGTTCTCGCTCTCTGACTACGTTAAGCAGAACATCGCCGACGCCACAAAGGCCATGGCGTTGGAACTGAAAGTCAAGGGCTTGATGAACGTGCAGTTCGCCGTCAAGGACGAGGTGGTTTACATCCTCGAAGTCAACCCGCGCGCCTCGCGCACCGTGCCGTTCGTCTCCAAGGCCATCGGCGTGCCGCTGGCGAAATACGCCGCCCGCATCATGGGGGGCGAAACGCTTCAGCAGATCGGCTTCACCAAGGAAATCGTGCCGAGCCACTACTCCGTGAAGGAAGCCGTGTTCCCGTTCATCAAATTCCCCGGCATCGACATCGCCCTCGGGCCGGAAATGAAATCGACTGGCGAGGTGATGGGCATCGACTCCGACTTCGGCCTGGCCTATGCCAAGGCGCAAATGGCCGCCCAGCCGCAACTGCCGAGCGGGGGGAATATCTTCATCAGCGTTCGCGACGGGGATAAAAAAGAGGTCTGCGAATTGGCCGCCAAGTTCGCCGAGTTGGGCTTCAAGCTTTACGCCACCGGCGGCACCGCCAAGGCGCTCATCGCCGCGGGCGTGGAAGTCAACAAGCTCTTCAAGGTTGCCGAAGGCCGCCCCAACGTGCTCGACATGATTAAGAACGGCGAGATCTCGTTTATCATCAACACCCCGAGCGGCAAGATCCCGCGCGAGGATGAGGTCAAAATTCGCAGCGCCGCCGTCTCCAATCGCGTGCCGATTATGACCACCCTGAGCGGCGCCCGCGCCAGCATGAACGGCATCGCCGCCATGAAGACCGAAGGGCTGCGCGTGCGCCCCATTCAGGAGCACCACAAGCGCATTTAGGGCGCTGCGGGTAAACACCCGCAGCTTGTGGCGAGGGTTATGAGCGCCAATGGCGCGGTCGCATAGCAGCCTGGGGAGTAGACCCAGGTTGCGGTGGGCATTGAGCGAAGGGCTGAAAGCCCGAGGCAAAGCCTATGCGCCGGGCTTTCAGCCCTGTTTTTTTTCTCGAAACATTTCCTGGGCCGTTGGCCCAGGCTGGTATGCTTTCGGGCCGTTGGCCCTGCATGAAGTTCAGGCTTGGGGCGTCTGCAAAAGGCGCCGCCAGCATTCCAGCCATTGCTCCTGCACCCGCGCTCTGGTGTGAGAGCGGAGAAATTGCGCGCGCGCCGCGTCGCCCAGGCTGCGGCGCAGCGTCGCCTCATCAACGAGACGCAGCAGGGCCGCCTCCCATTCCTCGGGAGTGCTCGCGGTATAGCCGGTGACCCCATCGCGCACGATCTCCTTGGTGGCCCCCACGGGCGAGGCCACGCAGGGCACGGCGCAGGCGGCGTATTGCAGGGCTTTGATCGGCGATTTACCGGCGGCAAAAGCGTTGTCCGGCAGCGGCAGCAGGCCGATGTCGAAGGTCTGCACGACTCCGGGTTCCGCTCCCAGCTTAAAATGGTGGTGCGTGGCCGTGACGGGCGCGGTCCAAACCGGCGGGGCTCCGCAAAAGACAACCACCTCCACGCCGGGGCGTTGCTTCTGGATATTCGCCAGCACCGGGCTCAAGCGGGTGAGATAGGGCAGGTTTTGCGGCGCGCCAGACCAGCCGATGCGGACCGGCCCCGGTTGCCGCTCCGGCGCGGGTTGCCAAAGGGTTTCATTCAAAGCCATCGGCACCAGGTCCACCCGGCGCGCCAGGGGGCGCAACGCCATGGCAAGCTGTTCGTTGGGAGTGGTGCAGACGTCCGCCGCCGCCGCGATTTTTTTGAGCCGGCGGCGGATGCGAAATTGAGTCCACCAGGAATGGGGGCGGCTATGCGGCTCCCAGATTGCGTCGTCCGTGTCGTAAATGAGCTTGCGCGCGCCTTTGCGCACCCGGCGCACCCACATGCTGTTGGCGAGGCGTTTTTGAACCACCACGAGATCGTAGCCGGGCAGCCGGTTGAAATCGCGGAATCCCTTGGCTTCGTTGAAATCAAGCTCCACCCCCTGTTCCCGCAGCGATTCGGCAAACTGCACGAAGCGGTATTGCGTGCTGGCGCACCGCTCATCGCCGAAAGTGAGGACGAGGATTTTCATTCAGGCGCGGGTTTCGGCACGAATCACTGATTGATTTGGATGAGTCCAATGCCGATCGCGCGCCCGTTGGGCGTCGCATCAATCCACTCTTGCGCATGAGGCTGCTGCTGCTTGATTTCGTTCCAGAAGCGCCACACTTCAATTCTCGGCTCATTGGCCCTTGCCACGATATCGTGCACGGCGATAAGCCCCCCCGGGGCGACCAGCGGTGAGTAGAGTTCGTAGTCCTTCTTGACCCCCTCATAGGTATGGTCGCCATCAATGAATAGAAAATCGACCTTACGGCCATTCAGCAATGATTTGATATTTTTAGCTGTCGCGGGCGCGTGGGAATCCGCTCTTACTAAATGCAACTTCTGGCTGGGCTTCGCGAATGATTGGTAAAGATTGGTTCGGCAGGCTCGGTAACCTCCGCCAAATTCCCCCTCCGGCAGGTCCAGACTTATAATGGTGGCATCGCTTTGGGCAGCCTGGCACCAGAGATAGAGAGTGCCCCCGTGGCAAGTTCCTATTTCCAAAATCGTGCGGGGCTGTGCGGTGATGATTCGCGAATATAATTCACCAAACTCCATCTGCGATTGCATGGGTTTGATATTCTTGAAGAAGCCAGATCCACGAAAAACGAAAGGGATGGCCAAACGCGCGGCGGGAGTGTGCAACTGGCGTTCCAGGCTTTTCAACCGTTTGGCGGCTTGTCGGGAATGCGGCCCGCTGAGCAACTCATATGCAAGGTGTTTCAATTTCATAAGGATAATAATCCGATTAAGCGATATTGAGGAGCAGATGCAAGTGCGGAGCCTGTCATTATCCTAACCTCGCCACATTTTTCGTGGCAAAATCATCAGATCGCCGGGCTTTTCTGCCGCAGTTGCGCAATCGCACTGATGACGGTTTCCACGGGCAAATCCTTCAAAGGCTGAGGGGTCACGCGCGGGCTGAATTCAGTGAGCGGCCCGGGGTGCCCGGCGAAGAGGATGATGGAGCGCGGATGCCGGGGCCGCCAGACGCTGGGGTTTGTTTGGCCAAAGAGGGAGATTTGGGGCGTTCCAAAAGTGGAGCCGATGTGAACGGGGGCCGAATCCATGCTCAAAAGCAGCGCGGCGCGGCGGATGAAGGCGGCCAGCGTCAGCAGCCCGTGGCGGCCGGAAAGGTCGTGGAATGGAGTGCGCACCCGCGCGCGGATGGCGGCAAGGTGGGCTTGTTCATACGGCGCTTTGCTGCCGGTGACGACGCAGGGCAGCCCGCGCTCGCCTTGGATGTGATCGATGATGGCGGCCCAGTTCTCCGGCTCCCAAAACTTTTCCGCGCGGGTGGTGCCCGGGTGGATGACGGCGAACGGCCCCTCGATGCCCTCTTGCCTCAGGAGTTCCGTTACCTCGAGGTCGGCTTCCGGGGGAAGGGCAAGGGGGACGGGGGCCGGAATGGCGTGAGGGTCGCGCTGAATGCCGAGGGGCGCGAGCAGGTCGAGGTGGCGGTCGATGGTGTGGACGAGCGTTACGCTGGAATCGACTAATTCGTTATAGGCCCAGGCGCGGTGCGGGTAGCGGCGGGTATGGAGGTAGGTGATGCGCCGCCGTGCCCGCGAAAGAAGAGCGAATAAGGCGGCCCGGTCGTTGCCCGTGTAGTCCAGGCAGACGTCCCATTTGCCGCAGACCAGGCGGCTCAGCAGCCCCAAATTAAGGCTTTTGCGGCGGTAAAGCAGGGCCTCGTCCACCATGGGGATGCCCGGCAGAAGTTCCCGGTAACCTTCCATCATGCAGAGGCTGATGCGCGCTTCGGGAAAGGCCGCCCGCAGGGCGCTGAGCGCCGGGAGAATCATGACGATGTCGCCGATCCGTTTGAGTTCGAGGACGAGAATGTTCATGGGCTGGCGTGACGGTTGGGACATGGGCGAAAAACATTCACGCTATGGAGCGCCGCCCGTTTTTTCAAGTTAATCCCGGTTGCGAAGGTAGCGCCCGTAGATTTCTTCCAGTTGGTCGAGCATGGCGTCCAGACTGCGGGAGGTTTCCACCAGGGTTCGGCCTTCCCCGGCCATGCGCAAAGTGGTCTCGCGGTCTTCCAAAGTTTCCCGGAGGGCTTGCGCCAGCGCGGCGGCATCGCGAGAAGGGAAGATGCGCCCGGTGACGCCGGGCTGGATGATTTCGGGAATGCCCCCCACGTCACTGCCGACCACCGGGGTTTTGGTGGCCAGGGCCTGGAGGCCGATCTGGGGGATGCCTTCGTGCTCGGTGGATGGGATGACCAGCACATCCAGGGCGCGCAGAATCTCCGGGACATCCTCGCGGTGGCCCGTGAGGGTGACTTCGTTGGCGAGGCCAAGTTTTGCAATCTCCGCTTCGATGGCGGGGCGGATGCCGCCTTCCCCCACAATGACGAAGCGGGCGGGAACTCCGGCGTCTTTCAACTGACGCGCGGCGGCCAGGAAAACGCTGTGCCCTTTCCAGGAGCGCAGGACGGAGACCATCCCCACCACGGGGCCGCCGGGGGGCAGGCCAAGATCCGCTTTGGGGCCGTCGGGGGAAAACCGCTCCAGGTCGATTCCCGTGGACATGGTGGAAATGCGGCTCTCGGGCAGGTGAAAAATTTTCTGAAAATGGGCCGCGATTTTGCCGCTGGTCGTCAGGATATGGTCGGCGAATTTGCAGTAGGCCAGCCGGGAGAGGAAGCGGTTCGGGTAATTAACATCGATATGCCGGGTGCGGATGATGAGCGGCACCCGAGCGAGGCGTCCGGCGATGCCGAAAATCCAGCCGTCGCGCGAACTGTGGGGATTGAGGACCTCGATCCGGTTTTCACGCAGCCAGCGTGTAAATTTGATAATATTCCATAAGAGCCATCTTCTGGAATAGTCAATGGGCACCACGGGCACCCCCGCTTCCTGGGCGCGTTGGTAGATGATGCTGTTGGTCGATGCCACCAGCCAGACGGGGCAGCCGCGTTTTTGGAAGCCGATCAATTCGGCCAGTACCCGGTGCTCCTGCCCTCCCCAACCGATGCCGGCTTCTGTGTGGGCAATGCGCCATTGCCGCTGACTCTTGGATTGCATGGAAATAAGGGTGTCCAGTTTCCATAAACGAGCCGTTGGCGCAATGGAAAACCAACGGCTGGGCCGGGGAAAGTTCGCGCCGCCGGTATGACTCAGTGTCAAAGGTCTTTAGCGTTGGCGCGGACCTCGGCCCGCAACGCCCGTAGGAGCCGGTATTTCAAGGCCACTTCGCGCGCGCACGTGGTGGCGATGCGCAGGCCGTGGAGGCCGTCGAGAAAGCCGCCCTTGAGCAGGTAACCGCGCAGCCAACTGGCCGCGGCGTGGAGCGCCGGGGTGAGCGGCCCGGCGGTGCGCCCTTCCTCCAGGCGCGATTCCGCCCATAGCCGGGCGTATTTCTGGCAACGCTGCCAGTGGTCTTGCGCGTCGCGGAAGGAGAAATGGTGAAGGTCGCCCCGCAGCCGCACGATTTGCCCCGAGACTTCCAGCCGTTCGTGCACTTTGCCCCCGACATAGCGGGCGCGGTCGCGGCGGAAGAGGCGCACGAGGCGGTCGGGGTACCAGCTTCCGTGGCGAATCCAGCGGCCTTCGTAGCAGACGCAGCGGGGCATGCTGTAGCCGCCGATCCGCGCGTCCGGCTCGGCCCCTTCTTTGATGGCGAGCAGTTCCGCGCGCAGCCGGGGGGAAAGCTCCTCGTCGGCGTCGATGGCGAAAACCCATTCGTTGCGGGCCAGGGAAAGGAGGTGGTTGCGCTGGCTTACGTAGCCCTGCCAGGGGCGGGTTTCCAGGCGGGCGCCGTGGGCACGGGCGATATCGCACGTGCCGTCGGTGCTGCCGGAATCGAGCACGACGATCTCATCGGCAAGCCCGGCGCAGCTTTTCAGGCAGCGGGCGAGGTTTTCCGCTTCGTTGAGCGTGATGATGCCGAAGGAAATGTTCATTGCGCGCTTTCAAAAGGGCATCTGCGCCATGGCATTATGGGGATCGCTCTCATCGTGGAAAGTAGGCTCCCACATGGGTCGGGGATGCGCAATGGAAAACAGGACGGGTTGGACGGGGAACTCCCGACCTTCTGTTAATTCCCTTGTAGGGGCGGGCCCAAGCATCCGGTTTTCCCGTGGGTGGCGAATAGGGGTGGCATGGATGCATCTTCGACCTCATCGGCCCTATTGGACCCGCCCGCCGCATTTCCGGCCGGGGACTTGCCGCGCCCCGTGGCCGTGCAGTATTGCGCCAGTTTTCTCAAGCCTGAGATGCTTCACGTTTACCGGCAGATCACGGCGCTGCGGGCCTGGGCTCCTTTTGTGATTTGCGGCAAACGGGAGATGCAGGCGCGGTTTCCCTTCGACCCGGCGCGGCTTGTTGTGCTGCCCAAGCCGCGTACGCGCGCGCTGCGGCGGCTTTGGGTGCGGCAGATTTGGCATCGCCCGGTGATGATTTACCCGGGCGAGGCGCGGCGCATCGCGGCGGAGATCCAGCGGGTGGGCGGCCAGGTGCTGCACGTTTATTTTGGCAACATTGCCGTGAATCTGCTGCCGCTGTTGCGGCGCTGCCCGGTGCCGGTGGTGGTGTCGTTCCACGGAGCGGACGCGGGGGTGGACATGGACTGGCCCGCCTACCGCAAAGCCGTGGAGGAGACTTTCCAGGTGGCGACGCTGGTGCTGGCGCGTTCGCAGGCATTGAGCGAACGGTTGTTGGCTGCCGGGTGCCCGCCGCAGAAGCTGCGCCTGCACCGCACGGGCATTCCGTTGGAACGGTTCCATTTCCAGGAGCGGACCGCGCCCGCGGATGGCGCGTGGCGGCTCTTTCAAGCCTGCCGCCTCATTCCGAAGAAGGGCTTGCACACCGCGCTGCGGGCTTTTGCCGCTTTCCGGCTCAACCACCCCGGCTCCACCTTCACCATCGCGGGGGAGGGGCCCCTTTTGGAGGAACTCACCGCCCTGGCCGACGAACTGGGCGTCGGGGAGGCCGTCCGTTTCACCGGGTTCCTGCCGCACGAGGCGCTCATGGAGCAACTCGCGGCGGCGCACGTTTTTGTCCACCCCAGCGAACTGGCCGCCGATGGCAACCAGGAGGGCGTGCCCAACTCGATGCTCGAAGCCATGGCCACAGGGCTGCCGGTGGTGGCCACCACCCATGGCGGCATCCCGGAGGCCGTTGAAAATGGGGTGGGCGGCTATCTCGTTCCCGAGCGGGACGCCCAAGCCCTGGCCGGGGCGCTGGAGCAACTTGCCGCAGACCCGGCCCGCTACCGCCGCATGGGCGCGGCGGCATCGAAGGCCGTCGCGGAGAAATTTGAACAGCAGCGCCAGGCAAAGGTGCTCGAAACCCTTTACGCCGAGGCCGCCGGACTGCCGGCACCCCATCCTTTATGACGCTGCCGCTTTCCATTGCCATCGTGACGCTCAACGAGGCGGAAAACCTGCCCCGGCTGTTGGAAAGCGCCCGGGGGGTGGCGGCGGAAATCGTGGTGGTGGATTCCGGCTCCACGGATGCCACGGAGGCCATCGCCCGGGAGGCCGGGGCGAAGTTTCTGCGCGCGCCGTGGGAGGGGTTTATCGTCCAAAAAAACCGCGTGCTCGACGCTTGCACGCAGCCGTGGGTGCTGTTTCTCGACGCCGACGAGGCGCTTTCCCCGGAGCTGGCTTGCGCGCTACAGGCGCTCTTTGCGGAAGGGCGGGAACCGGCCGCCGAAGGGTACTGGATCAACCGGCGTACCTGGTATTTGGGGGCGTGGATCTGGCATGCTTGGTACCCCGAGTGGCGGCTGCGGCTGATCCGGCGCGGCTCGGCCCGCTGGGGCGGCATGGACCCGCATGCGGCGCTTGATTTCAAAGGCCCGGCGGCGCGGCTTCAGGGCGATCTGCTCCACTATTCCTTCCGCGACCTGGAGGACCACATTCGCCGCACGGTGGGCTATGCGCGCACCATGGCCCGCTCTTATGCGAGCCGCGGGCGGCGGTTCCGTTGGCGCTGCCTGGTCTTTTCGCCATTTTGGGCGTTTTTCAAGCACCTGGCGCTCAAAGGCGGCTGGCGTGACGGCTGGCGCGGCTGGGTGATTTCCGGGGTGCGCATGTTTGATTGCTTCGCGAAATACGCGTTTCTGCTGGAGCACGAGCAAGCGGCGGCGGCCCGGGTGCGGGAGCCCCGGGGTCCGCAAACGGCCGAGGGGGTGGCGTTGGCCATGGGCTCCGCGTTGCGGCTGGCCCCGGCGCGGCATATTGAGCTTACTGCCGCCGGTATTTCTTCAAGTCCCGCTGAAAGCCTTCCAACTCAGCGTCAATCATCCCGCGCATAATTTCGGTGGAGATGCACGTGGCCCCAAAACCGGCCACGGTATCCTGTTCGGCGAGGTCGTTGGTGGCCACCATCAATTCATGGGTGTGGCCGTAGGCCGCCGCGAGCCGTTCGATCACGCCGTCGGCGCTGGCGCCGCTGCCGGAGTAAAAAATTTGGATGCCGCCCGGCGCGCTCGCTTCGGCGGAGCGTTGGTTGCCCTCGCCGTCGAACACGACCACCACGCGGATGCCCGAGGCGTCCTGGTACTGGGTAAGCTTCTGTACCAACGCGTCGCGCGCCAGAGCCATGCGGCGGCGGTGCAGGGCCGCCAGTTCCGGCCACGAAAAAATGGCGTTATGGCCATCGACGATCAGGAAGCGAGCCATAACGCGGGTAAAAGGTCAGCCGAAGCTGCCGGGTTATTTTTTGACCTTCGAAGCGGCGGTTTTTTTGGCGGCCGCTTTCTTGCGTTCCAGGTAATTCTTGCGGCGGCGGCGTTTGACGACAGTCTTTAATTGCTGGCCCATAGGAGGCCGAGTTTGACGTTTTTTTCGCTCTGGTGCAAGCGAAGGTTGCCTCACACGGCAATTTATGCTTGGCTCTGCGAGATGAACTTGTCTCCCTCCCGTTCCCTCCTTGCGGCGGCTTGCTGTTTGAGCCTCGCCGCTTGCGCCACGCACCGCAGCAGCATTGAAGCTCCCATCAAAGCGCCGCCCATTGTCATCGGCAAAGTCGCCGCCGTCAACCAGGGGCTCGGTTTCGTGCTCGTGCAGACCACTTCGGGCCTGGAGACCGGCGACAAGCTCGAAGCCCGGGACAAGAACGGCTCGGAAACCGCCAACCTGTGCGTGAGCGGCGAGAAGAAGCCTCCGTTTGTCATCGCCAACATCACCAAGGGCAAGCCCGCCCCCGGCGATATGGTGACCAAGCAGCCGTGGTAGGCTGATCCTGTTCGATTTTCTTTTGCGAGGGCGCGGATGTTTGTTTCATCTGCGCCCTTTGTATTTTTATGGGGTTCTTGTATTTGCTTATCGTGGTCGTCGCCATCACCGCCACGGCGCTGGTGGCCCGGCTTGCCACACGGCGCGGGGTTACTGCTCTGGGGCTCGCCAACGCCCTCTTTGCCGTGAGCACCGTGCTGGGGATCGTGGTGTTTTGGGTTCACGGGCCGCACTGGCCCTCGGCTCAGGCGCTGGCCGTCTCGGCGCTCGGGGGCGTGGGCGGCGCGTTCGCGGTGCTGGCTTTCAACCATGCGGTGCGCCTGGGGCATTTCGGTTATTCCAACGCCATCTACCGCTCCTCGTTTCTCGTGCCCGTGGTTTTTGCGCTGCTTTTCATGGGCGCGCGGCTGCACGCGGCCACGGCGGCGGGCATTGGGCTGATTTTGGCGGGCATTTTCCTGATGTCCCGCACACAAGGGGAAGGCAAGGCGCCGTTCGACTTCCGTTGGCTGGCGCTGATCCTGGGTGCGTTCCTCTTGAGCGGCGCGCCGCGCGTGGGGCAGACGCTCACCAGCGCCTGGCACATCGACGCCATTCTCTACCTCTGCTTTTCCTATGCCATCGGGGCACTGCTGCTGGCGGCGGTTTCGGGCCGGGCTGCCTTCCAACGGGCGGCGCTGCCGTGGGGAGCCGTTTCGGCGGTGGCTAGCTACTTGGGCGTGCTTTTCACGCTCAAGGCCCTGGAGCGCCTGGGGCCGCACGTGGTTTTCCCGATCTCCCTTTCCGGGCCGATCTTGCTGGGCTTGGCCTGTTCGCTGGTGCTCTTCAAGGAGCGCGTGACGCCGCGGGGCTGGGCGGGCATTCTCTCCGGCGCGGCGGGCATTGCGGTCCTGGCGATTTGGAAATAAGATTTTTTATTCGCGATTCCTGCTATCTTTCCTTCCCGTGACCAAGCCTGAACTTCGCAAAGCCATCCGGGTCCGCCTCGCGGCGCTGAGCCCGGAAGCGGTCGAGAAAAAATCCGCCGCGATTTGCCTCGAAATTTCGCGCGCCCCCGCGTGGCGCGAGGCCCGGGTTGTCGGCCTTTTTTCGCCGCTGGCCGCCGAGCCCAACGTGGACCTGCTCTGGGCGGTGCTCAATGGCAAGACCGTCTGCTACCCCCGGGTATGCGGGGAGGACCTCGTGTTTCTCAAAGTTGCCGGGCGGGAGGCGCTGCTCGAATCCGCGCTTTGGAACCTGATGGAGCCGCCCCACCGGGAGGACCACATCATCGAGCCCGGAGAAATCGACCTGCTCCTGGTTCCTGGCATGGCTTTTACTCAGAGCGGGCACCGCATGGGGCGCGGCAAAGGCTTCTATGACCGCTTTTTGGCCGCACCGGGGTTCCGGGCTGCCACCTTCGGGGTTTGCTTTACCGAGCAAATGGTGGGGCACCTGCCCGTGGAGGATCACGACCGCCCGGTGGACCGGGTTTTCGCGGCGTAACGGGCATATGCTTGCTCCGGCTGCCCTCTGACTGTCTGCCGCTGGGGTTTCAGAGGGGTTACTCTGAGAAAAAGGGGCGGTCCATGACAAAAAAGTTTCTAAAAACCCTCTGGTCAAACCTCGAAAAAACTCACAAAATAGGCCAACACGTGGTGAGAAGTTGGCAAAAGGCACACAGCGCCCCCCTCCTTAGCCTTCGACTTAACCACCTGCGATTAGAAACAAAAGAAACATGTCTAAATTCGGCACCACTCAGCCAACCAACCAGGCCGTTCTCGACTTCGTGAAGCAGACGGCGGAACTTACGACGCCCGACCAGATTTTCTGGGTCGACGGCTCCGAGGCGGAAAAAGATTACCTCTACGATCAGGCCGTCAAGGAAGGCCTCCTCCTCAAGCTTAACCAGGAAAAACGCCCCGGCTGCTACTATGGGCGCTCCAACCCGAACGACGTCGCCCGCGTCGAACAACTCACCTTCATCTGCACGCCTCGCAAAGAGGAAGTCGGCCCGACCAACAACTGGAAGAGCCCGGAAGAAATGCACAGCATTTTGACCGGTCTCCTCAAAGGCTGTATGAAGGGGCGCACCCTTTATGTGATCCCCTACCTCATGGGCCCCGCCGGTTCCCCGCTGACGAAGGTCGGCGTTGAAGTGACCGATTCGCTCATGGTCGTCCTGAACATGCGCATCATGGCCCGCGTCGGCCAGGTCGCCTACGGCCACCTCGGCAATAGCGATGACTTCAACCGCGGCACCCACTCCATGCTCGACATCAACCCCGAGCGCCGCTACATCGCCCACTTCCCGTACGAGAACGCCATCATTTCCGTCGGCTCCAACTACGGCGGCAACGTGCTGCTGGGCAAGAAGTGCCTGGCCCTGCGCATCGGTTCCTTCCTGGGCCGCGAACAAGGCTGGATGGCCGAGCACATGCTGCTCCTTTGCATCACCAGCCCCGAGGGCAAGAAAAACTACGTGGCCGCCGCTTTCCCGAGCGCCTGCGGCAAGACCAACTTCGCCATGATGATCCCGCCGGAGAAATACCAGAAGGCCGGCTGGAAGATCACCACCCTGGGCGACGACATCGCCTGGATGCGCCCCGGCGCGGATGGCCGTCTCTACGCCATCAACCCCGAGAACGGCTACTTTGGCGTGGCCCCCGGGACCAACTACAAGAGCAACCCGAACGCGATGCACAGCGCCGCCAAGGACACCATCTTCACCAATGTGGCCCTCACCGAGGACCTCGACGTGTGGTGGGAAGGTATGGACGGCGAAGTGCCCAAGAAGCTCACCGACTGGAAGGGCAACCCGTGGACGCCCGAGAGCAAGGAAAAGGCCGCTCACCCGAACAGCCGTTTCACCGCTCCCATGCGCAACAACCCGGCTCTCTCCGACGAGGTGGAAGCCGTCAGCGGCGTGCCGATTGACGCCATCATCTTCGGCGGCCGCCGCGCCACCACCATGCCGCTCATCATGGAAGCCTTCAACTGGAGCCACGGTGTTTACATCGGCGCTTCCATGGGCTCCGAAATGACGGCCGCCGCCGTGGGCGGCATGGGCCAGGTCCGCCGCGACCCCATGGCCATGCTCCCGTTCGCCGGTTACGACATGGGCGAATACTTCGGCCACTGGCTGGAGATGGGCAAGAAGCTCAAGAACGCTCCCAAAATCTTCAACGTCAACTGGTTCCGTAAGGACAGCGAAGGGCACTTCATGTGGCCCGGCTTTGGCGACAACATGCGCGTGCTCCTCTGGATCATCGGCCGCTGCAACGGCACGGCGAAAGCCATCGAGAGCGCCGTGGGCAACATGCCGCAACCGCAGGACATCGACATCGAAGGCCTGGAAGGGTTCGACAAGGCGAAGCTCGAAGAGTGCCTCAAGGTCTGCAAGACCGAGTGGAAGAACGAGCTGCTGCTCCAGAACGAAATGTTCCTGAAGCTCTACCGGACGCTGCCGAAGGAACTGGTGTTCGAGCGCGAACTGCTCGCCGCCCGCCTTTCGTAAGCAAGGCGCTTAAGTAAGCTGGAATAATACTCAAGTCGGGCCGGGTTGCCATTGGCGATCCGGCCCGTTTTTTTGTCTCACGCAAAGACGCAAGCCGCCAAGTTTTATGGCAAAGCAGGGGTTCTATTGCCGCGCGTTGCGCTCCCGGTAAGCGCGCGGGGAGAGGCCGCCCTCGGCTTTAAAACAACGGCTGAAGGAATAGACGGAGTCGAAGCCGCTTTGCCGGGCCACTTCGGTGATGGAGAGACTGGTGGTGACGAGCATTTGGCAGGCGCGCCGCAGCCTCAATTGGCGCAGGTGGCGGCCCAGGCTCTCACCCGTGAGGCGGCGGAATTTTGCCCGCAGGTGGCTCTCGGATTCCCCCAGCGCCGCCCCGAGTTCCTTGAGCCGGAGGGGTTCGCTTAAGCGGGGCAGGGTGTAAGCGTTGATCCGCGCCACGAGGTCGGGCGCGGGCCCGCCGTGGGACGTTTTTTTAGGCATCGCCGCCGCGCCGAGCCGCCGCAGCAGCAGGGCCAGATGCAGCGACAGGAGGCTGCCTTCCACGCCGCCCTCCCAGCATTGCAGGATTTCCCTCAAAAGCAGCAATTCCACCGGTCCCATCGGGGCCGAGGGGCGGCAATGCAGCGGTTCAATGAGTCGCGGGCTGGCCACTTCGAAGGTGACAAAGACCCAGCAGATATTCTCCGGGCAGACGCCTGTGTAGGAGTGGTATTGAAACGGGCTGATGAGCTGGGCCTGGCCTTCCCCGAGCGGAAACGTGTCCGCGTCGATCCGCAGGCAGCCTTCCCCCCGCAGCGCCACGATCAAGACGCAGCGGTGATGCTGCGTCGGCTGGCCCTCGGCGGGATTGGGATTGAGATGGGAGGCTCGGGTGCGGCCGAAACACAAAATTTTACCCGGCAACGCCCCTTCCATGCCGCCGCGCCCAGCAAAATAATCGACAGGCTCGGGGATTCTCCGGGCGAGGGAAAGGAGGTTCGCGGGATTAAAATCGCGGTTTCGGAGATCGGGGGCGGTCATCGGAAATGGCAAAAAGTAAATCGATTATCCTATTTTTTACCAGAAATGGAAGTGCCATATTCGCGCCATGCAAACGAATGGATCAAACCCAACGGTGAAAATTGGAGTCATTGGCTGCGGCGGCCGCATCCGGGGCGTGCTCGGGAACATTCTGAAAGCCGCGCCGGAGGGCCGCCTGCGCATTACGGCGGCTTTCGACACGGACCCGCTTTCCTACGAGGCGCTGGAGAAGGACTTCGGCGGCGGCTGGCGGCGCTGCGCCTCGGAGGAGGCGCTGGCGCGGGACCCGGAGGTGGACTGGGTGTTCATCGGCTCCTGGAACAGCCAGCACGCGCGCCAGGCCATTCTTGCGCTAAAAGCGGGCAAGCACGTCTTTTGCGAAAAGCCGCTGGCCACTTCGCTCGACGACTGCCTGGCCATCCGCGAGGCGGTGGCCAAGTCGGGCCGCACCTTCGCCTTTGGGTTGGTGCTGCGCTATTCGCCCCATTACCAGCGCATCCGGGAAGTGCTCGATTCCGGCGTGCTCGGGCGGCTGGTTTCCTTCGAGTTCAACGAAACGCTCGCTTTTAACCACGGCGGCTACATTTTCGGCAACTGGCGGCGCAGCCGGGCCAACGCCGGGACGCACTTGCTGGAAAAATGCTGCCACGACCTGGACCTCGCCAACTGGTTCGCCGGGGCGCTGCCGGTGCGGGCGGCCAGCTTTGGTGGTCGCGACTTTTTCAAACCGGACGAGGCCGGGGCGCTGCGTCGCGTCGGGCAAAATGAGAACGGAACCCAGGCTTATTGCGAATGGGCCGATCCCCACCGCGTCAACCCGTTCGATGCCGGGGCGGACATCCTGGATAATCAAGTCTGTATTATCGAGTATGGCAACGGTGTGCGGTGCACTTTCCACACCAATTGCAACACAGCCATCCCGGAGCGCCGCTTCTATATTTGCGGCACGGAGGGGACGTTGCGCGCGGACTTGCACACCGGCACCCTGGAGGTCAAGCGCATCGGTTGGGACACGAAGGTGGAAAAGATCGACACCGGGGCCGATGGCGGCCACGGCGGCGGGGATGAGGAGATGGCCACCCGCATGGCGCGGGTGCTGCTGGAAGGAGCCGCGCCGCTGGCCGGGGTGGAAGAGGGTATCCGCTCGGCGGTCGCCGCATTCGGCATCGACCAGGCCGCCGACGAGGGCCGCGTTACGGATCTGCTGCCGCTTTGGAAACAGGCGGGGATCAACCCGCGCGCGTAGAATTTTTCCATAAGCCCGGGGGTGAGTTTTGTGCCTCCGGGCCGATGGCTTTCATTGAGCGATACTGCCCCGGCGGCATCCCGATGGAGCGATGGAAGGTGCGGGAGAAATGGAATTCATCCGAGAACTCCAGTTCTGTGGCGATGGCTTTTAGCGACTGGCGGGTGTGCAGAAGCTGGCAGGCTCGCTGGATGGTGAAAGAGAGCCGGTACTGGCCGGGAGAGATGCCTGCCTCCAGAGCGAAAATTTTGCGGAAGGATTCGTATGAAACGCCGAATCGCCGGGCCAGTGTACGAAGTTCGGGCCGCCGCATCGTGCCGTTTTCCAGCTCTCGGCGCGCGGCCTGGAGCCACTGGGTATGCCGAACCGCCGCATGTTCCGCTGACTTCGCCTTAAGGTTCGCCAGCCAGCTTTGCAGTTGCGAGATGCGCTGCTCGTTGTGCGTGGCCGGGGCAACCAGCAAATCGCAGAGCTGCCGGGCGTGGAAAACAAGCGGGTCCGCGCGCAATACGGTGGTGCCGGGGCCAAGGAACCGGCTGCTCCACCAGAGGTCGGGCAGCGCCCCCCGGAACCAGACGTAAATCTCGCTCCAGCCACGCCCCGGGGTGGGGCGGTAGGCGTGGGCCAAGCGCCGGGGGATCAGCATAATTTCGCCGGGGTTGACGGTGAAGCCAACGCCGTTCTCATCCAGGTATTCCGCTTGCCCTTCGAGGCACATGACCAGCAGGTGCAGCGCCGCGATCCGGCGGAATTTCGAAAGGGTTTCCGTGCCGCCCTGACCCCAAAGAATCTGCGCCTGGGTCACCTCGCCAAAAGCGCAGGGTAATTGCGGGGCAAACTGAAGCGAAAGAGCCCGCAATGGAGAGGAGTTTTTCACGATTGTGGAAGTTACCAAAATATACAAAACAATTCCCACTATGGCCATTGGAAACGCGCAAACGCTTCACTAAGGTCCTTCGCAATGAGCAACCATAATATGAAAAAACTCAATGTGGCTCTGGTTGGACTCGGCTTCGGAAGTGCTTTCGTCGAGATCTATTTGAAGCACCCCAACGTGGCCCGTTTGACCGTTTGCGATGCCAATCCAGACAGGCTCAACGAAATCGGCAACCGTTTCCCGGACGCTTTTCGGGCGGCATCGCTGGAAGAAGTGTTGCGCAACCCGGAGATCGACGCGGTGCATCTCACCTCGGGCATTCCGGATCACGCCTGCCAGACGGTGGCCGTGTTGAACGCGGGCAAACACTGCGCGTGTACCGTGCCGATGGCCACGTCCATCGAGGAGATGCGCGCAATCATCGCCGCCGTGAAGTCGAGCGGGAAAAACTACATGATGATGGAAACGCAGTTCTACGCGCGGGAATTTCTCTATGCTTGCGAACTGCGCGACCAGGGTGTTTTTGGGCGTTTGCAGCTGCTGCGGGGCGCGCATTATCAGGACATGGAAAACTGGCCGCCGTACTGGGCGGGCCTGCCTCCCATGTGGTATGGCACCCACGCCATTTCCCCGCTGCTTGCGTTTGCGCAAACGCGCGCCAAGGCGGTCCAATGCCTGGGTAGCGGCTATTTGCGGGAGGAGTTGGTCAAGCCCTATGGCAACCCGTTTCCCATCGAAACGGCGATCTTCGAGCTGGACCGGGAGATCCCCTTGGTTATGGAAGTGACGCGCGCGCTGTTCCATAGCGCCCGCGCTTATTGCGAATCCTTCAATATTTACGGCGAGGATGCGGCGCTGGAGTGGCCCATCCATGACGAGCCGATGATTTTGACGCGCCAGACGAAGCTGGGCGAAATCCCCGGCAAGCCGCGGAGCCAGACTTACGAGCGGGTCCGCGAACCCGATTACGCAAAGCGGCTGCCCAAGGAAATCGCGGCTTTTACCGGCGGGGCGCAGGAGGATGGCCGGGGCGATCACCCGTCGGTGAAACACGGCGGCGGCCATGGGGGCTCCCATCCCCACCTGGTGCATGAATTTTTGAGCAGCATTCTCGAGGAGCGCAAGCCCGCCATCGACGAGATCAAGGCGGCGGACTGGACGGCGGCGGGAGTTTGCGCGCACCAATCCGCCATGCGCGGCGGCGCCAGGGTGGAGATCCCGCTGTTTTCATAGCCGGTGCAGAGCCTGGTTTCAACCGGCGCTCCCGGCAACACCGCCATGGAAAATCTTTCGCATGCACCTTTTGCCACGGCTTGCGGGAGGGGTGGGCGGGGCGAGGTCAAAAACGGTTCGCAAGGCCAAACGGCTTCGGTGGTCCGAAAGTTGCCTTAGAAGCCTATGAAACACATAACTTGGTTAGCTGTTCTGTTTACCACTGCTTCGGCCGCATGGTCGTTCGGGTGTGGCTGTTCCACGGAGTGTCTGCAACCCGTCCGCGAAAGAGTCATCCTGCAACCTGTGGCCGAACGGACCCTGGTGACCACCACCACCTGCGCGGCGCCCGCAAGGCCCGCCTGCGTGACGGACCGCCAAACGGTCTATGCGCCCGAGTGCCCCAACTGCCGTTGGGTGCCGCCGGATAAAAACAACGCGGCTTACATGATCGGCAATGTGCTGACCGCTCCGTTCCGGGCGATTACCGGGCGCGAGCTTGGCCAGCCCGACGTGGTGGCCACTCACCAGATCTCCGAGCCGCTGGCCCGGAAGGTCTACACGGAAAAGACCCGCACAAGCTGCCACATCAACAAATGCGGCCAGCCCTACATGAAGAAAGTGACCATCATGAAGGAAGCGGGCCTGGAGCCCGTGGGTGAGCGCCTCACGACGGTGAAGGTGATTCGCCTGAAACCGATGCCGATCGCGGAAAGCTGCCTGCCTGCTCCGGCCTGCCCGGCCGTGGCGGAGCGCATCGTGTCGGAGCCGCTTTGCCCGGCTCCCATCGCGGAACGGGTCATCATCCGCAGCCAACCGCTGCCGGTCGCCGAGAGAACGGTGATCCTGCGGAGCAATAGCTGCTCGAGCTGCCCTAGCTACAACTATCCGAGCTGCTCAAGCTGCCCCAGCAGCGGGTTCAGTTGCCCGAGCGGCTCCTGCAATAGCTGCTGGTAAACGGAGTGTTCGTTAAAAAAGTGAGATGAATGGAAACGGCCGGGGGAATGTTCCTCCGGCCGTTTTTTCCACCACGGAGGATTTATTTTATGTATCACCATATCAAACAACTCATGTACACCGTCAATGTGGGGACGCCCGATTCGCGCTTTGGCAACATGCTTTTGGAACAATTCGGCGGAGCCAACGGCGAGCTTGCCGCCGCCATGCAGTACACCATCCAGGGGATTAACTGCGAGGACGCGGGCCGCAAGGACTTGCTGATGGACATCGGCACCGAGGAGCTAAGCCACCTGGAAGTGGTGGGCACGCTCGCCCGAATGCATTTGAAGCCGATGAAGGCGCGGGCGGAAGCCGTCGATTCCGATCCGCTCATCGTCATCGCGGGCGGCGGCGGCGCTTGTTTGCACAATTCGGCGGGCAACCCGTGGACGGCGGATTACCTGAAAATTACCGGCGACGTGGACGTGGACCTGCGCAGCGACATCGCCGCCGAGGCCCGCGCGAAGATCGTCTATGAGCGGCTGATCCAATACACCGACGACCCGGGCACCATCGACGCTTTGACGTTCCTCATGTCGCGGGAGATCACGCACATGAAGTCCTTCCAGAAGGCACTGGAGAGCAGCGGCAAGGATCTCTTTAGCGTGGGCGAGATCCCGCCCATGCCGGAGGTGGTCAACGTCTACTTCAACGACTCCACCGGGCGCGGCGAGGGTGGCAGCGACGAGCGCGGCCCCTGGAACCAAGGCTCGGAATGGGACTTCGTGGACGCCCCCGGCTTCCCGAGCGTCACGCCCATGGCGCACGACGGCGAGGAGGCCCACCCGGCCCACCATCGGCGCGGGAGCCAGGCCGTGATGCACAAGGGGCCGCAGCAACGGCAGTAGCGATCGTTTAAAACGGAAAAAACGGAGGGGAAACGACCGGCGCGGGAGGGCTTGGAATCAAGCTTCCCGCGCCGGTTTTTCTGTAATTTTGGCTCCATTCTTGTGGTGGTGCGGGCGGGGCTTGCGGCGGGGCGAAAGC
Organism: uncultured Chthoniobacteraceae bacterium; assembly: GCA_964513965.1. Taxonomy (GTDB): domain Bacteria; phylum Verrucomicrobiota; class Verrucomicrobiia; order Chthoniobacterales; family Chthoniobacteraceae; genus UBA695. The sequence continues at coordinate 52,933 of CAZEOO010000012.1, read as the reverse complement.
AAGAGAAAAAAGTGGGGCTCGAGTACTTTTTCACCTTGCTCAAAACCACAATATGTTGTGCTATTTGCGCCGTCCACCCCAACACGCTGTGGCAGAGAGTCCTGGATTTACCTACGGGTTCTTCACCGGTTATTCACCTTTTTGGGGCCAATAATCCCGGTTCCACAGTCGCCTAAAATTCGAAAAAACAAGTAAACCAGTCCATAGTAAAGGGAGAGCCGTCATGTCTAAGCTAGGAGTCCGCACCACCCGCCCCAAACTTTCCGCCAAAAACCGTATGCGTCCGCAACTCGAATCCCCGCAAGCAAAAGGCCTCCAGTTCGAGGCCGTTTTCAGCGATTCCAAGGTTTCGCCCTTCGACCAGGTCGAGTGGGAGCGCCGCAACACCGCCATTACCGATGACTCGGGCAAGGCGATTTTCAAACAGGACGACATCGAGGTGCCCTCGAGTTGGTCGCCCCTGGCCACCAAGATCGCCGTCTCGAAGTATTTTTACGGCGACATTTCCAACGGCACCGACCCCTACAAGGGCGGGCGCGAGAATTCCGTGCGGCAATTGATCCACCGGGTGACGCGGACCATTGCGGACTGGGGCGTCAAGGACGGCTATTTCGCGGACGACGCTTCGGCCAAGGCGTTTTACAACGACCTCACGTGGCTGTGCGTGAACCAATACGGCGCGTTTAACAGCCCCGTCTGGTTCAACGTGGGGCTCTACCACCAGTACGGCATCGGCAAGGGCGGCCAGAAGGGGAACTATTTTTACAACCCGGCCACCGGCGTGGCCGAGCAGGCCACCAGCCAATACGAATACCCGCAGGGAAGCGCCTGCTTCATCCAGTCCGTGAAGGACACGATGGAGGACATCATGCGCCTGGCCACCTCCGAGGCGCTGCTCTTCAAATACGGCAGCGGCACGGGCAGCGATCTCTCCAGCCTCCGCTCCACCCGCGAGAAGCTCTCCGGCGGCGGCAAGCCCTCCGGCCCGCTTTCGTTCCTCAAGGTTTATGACCAGGTGGCCAACGTGGTGAAGTCCGGCGGCAAGACCCGGCGCGCCGCGAAGATGAATTCGCTCAAAGACTGGCACCCTGACATCGAGGAGTTCATCGAAGCCAAGACCAAGGAAGAGCGCAAGGCGTGGGCTTTGATCGAGCAGGGCTACGACGCCAACTACAACGGCGAAGCCTACGGCTCCATCATGTACCAGAACGAGAACCTTTCCGTGCGCGTCAGCGACGAGTTCATGCAGGCCGCCATCGAAGGCAAGGAGTGGTGGACCCGGCGAGTGACCGACGGCAAGCCGTGCGACAAGAAGGACGCCCGCGAGTTGCTGCGCAAAATCGCCCTCGGCACCCACACCTGCGGCGACCCCGGCATGCAGTTCGACTCCACGATTCACAAGTGGCACACCTGCAAGGGCACCGCGCGCCAGAACGCCACCAACCCGTGCTCCGAGTACCTCTTCCTGGACGACACCGCCTGCAACCTGGCCTCGCTCAACCTGATGAAGTTCAAGCGCGAGGACGGCACGTTCGATATCGAACGCTTCAAGGCCGCCGTGCGCCTGTTCATCACTGCGCAGGAAATCCTCGTCGATAACGCCAGCTACCCCATCAAGGACATTGCCGAGAATTCCCACATCTTCCGCACGCTCGGCCTCGGCTTCGCCAACCTGGGCGCGCTGATTATGAGCCTGGGTCTCGGCTACGACAGCGACGAAGGCCGCGCCCTGGCCGGAGCCATCACCGCCATCATGACCGGCCACGCCTACGAGCAAAGCGCCCGCCTGGCCGCCGTGAAGGGGCCGTTCGAGGGCTATCTCGACGCCGCCACCCGCAGCGTGCCCAAGCCCGCCGCCAAGGACAACGTGGCCTCCATGCTGGAGGTCATCGAACTCCACCGCAGCCACGTGGCCAATATTCAGGCCAGCGACCGCTTCGGTTATCTTAAAAAAGAAGCCCAGAACTGCTGGGACCGCGCCCTGGAACTTGGCAAAGCCAACGGCTTCCGCAACGCCCAGGTGAGCGTGCTGGCGCCCACCGGCACCATCGGGTTCCTCATGGATTGCGACACCACCGGCATCGAGCCCGACATCGCGCTCGTGAAGTACAAACTGCTGGCGGGCGGCGGCATGCTCAAAATCGTCAACCAGACGGTGCGGCCCGCGCTCCGGCAACTTGGCTATTCCGACGCCGAGGCGGAGAAGATCGCCGCGCACATCAACCAGTTCGACACCATCGAGGACGTTGTGGACGAAAAGACCGGGGCCACCATAGCCTCCGGCCTCAAGCCCGAGCATCTGCCGGTGTTCGACTGCGCGTTCAAGCCGCACCTGGGCAAACGCTGCCTCGGCTACCGCGCCCACATTCAAATGATGGGGGCCGCGCAGCCGTTCCTTTCGGGCGCCATTTCCAAAACGGTCAACATGCCCGAAACCGCCACGGTGGACGACATCATGGCCACCTACATCGAAGGCTGGAAGCTCGGCTTGAAGGCCATCGCCATTTACCGCGACGGCTCCAAGCGTTCGCAGCCGGTGCAGAGCAAAAAGGCTGAATCCCCCGCCGATGTGGAAGCCGCCCTGGCCGACAAGGAGGAGCTTGAAACCCGCGTGGTGGATCTCGAAAAGGAGATCGACGAACTGCGCCAGAAGATCAACAAGCCGGTGCGGATGCGCATGCCCGACACCCGCGTTTCCTTGACGCACAAGTTCGACATCGCGGGCCACGAGGGCTACATCACCGTGGGCCTCTACGAAAACGGCATGCCTGGCGAACTCTTCATCCAAATGGCCAAGGAAGGGTCCACCATCGGCGGCCTCATGGACACCGTGGCCACGCTCACCAGCCTCTCGCTGCAATACGGCGTGCCGCTGGAAAGCCTGGTCAAGAAATTCGCCTACCAGCGTTTCGAGCCGAGCGGGTTCACCAAGAACCCGGACATCCGCAACGCCTCGTCCATCACGGACTACGTGTTCCGTTGGCTCGGCTGCCAGTTCATCAAGGGCTACAAGGAAGCCACCTCGCCCAAGAAAACGCAGCCGGAACTGCCGATGAAGGAACTGCCCGAGATCGACAAAAAGACGATCAACCGGCCGGTGTCCGACCTCGCGCGCACCGGGGAGAAGGAGATTGTCGACGTGCTCTCGGCCGTCACCAACACCGATGGTGGCGCGGCGAAGCCTGCGGCGGCGGAATCTCATTCCGACCGCGTGAAAGTGGCTCTGGGCAACATGTACATGGACATCACCTGCTCCAACTGCGGCAGCAACAAAGTGATCCGCGCCGGAGCGTGCGGCTGCTGCACCGAGTGCGGCACCAGCCAGGGGTGCTCATAGGATAGCGGAAAGCGCCAACGGCGCGATGGTTGGTGGGAGCATAAGTTTCACAAGCAATAGCCTTATGCTTCTATCAAAATGAAAATCAGCTTGTGCTTCCCTATTCCTGTTAGGAGGAATAGGGAAGACTTCAAGCTAGGATAAATGATGCCCACCTCAATACCGGAACTAATCATCTATCTCGGCGTGCTTGTCGGAATTGGTGGGCTCTACCTCGTCGGTAACGCGGTTTTTGGTTTCCAGAGGGAAGGTGGAAGACGGCTCGTGATATTTTGCTTCGGAGCCCCCTGTTTCTTGCTATCTACTGGAATAGTCTACCACATTCTTTGCGATTTAGGCGTCATCGACATGAACGCTGTCTTTGGCTTGTTGTTGTGCATTCCGTCGAGTTTTCTGGGAGCATACATGGCTTACCTCAGTATCTTCGGATCCGGAGAATCTATTAGGAAAGTTTTTTCAGACTTTCTAGGGGGCTTATAACATACGCACCAGCATGGCGCGGCAGTTGAACTGCCGCAAGCGCCGCTTTGAGTAATGGTTGCGAAGTACAACTTCGCGCAGGAAATGGGTTCCCAAGTGTAATTTGGGAACCCAGGATGCAGGGTCTTTAACTAAACCACTCTTTGGCTTTTTCGAAGAAGCTCTTGTGCAGCGGCGTGTTTTCGTCACCGCAGAGCCCCGCAAATTCCTCCAGCTTCTTGCGCGCTTCGGCGTCCAGCTTGGTGGGCACTTCGACCAGCACGCGCACGAGCAGGTCGCCGCGCTGGCTGGTGTTGAGCACCGGGATGCCTTTGCCGCGCAGTTTGAAGACCGTGCCGCTTTGCGTTCCGGCGGGAATTTTCAGCGACGCCTTGCCTTCCAGCGTGGGGACGTTGGCTTCGCCACCCAGGGCCGCCGTGGTGAAGCGCACCGGCACTTCGCAGAAGAGGTTCTCATCCTCCCGCTCGAACACGGCGTGTTCCTTCACGTGGATGACCACGTAGAGATCGCCGGGTCCCCCTCCGCGCAGGCCCGCTTCGCCGTTGCGCGAACTGCGCAGCCGCGCGCCGTCGTCGATGCCGGCGGGAATTTTTAGCTTAATGCGCGTGCGGGCTTGCGTGCGGCCTTCGCCGCCGCACGTTTTGCACGGTTTGGAAATGATCTGGCCCGCGCCACGGCACCGGGGGCAGGTTTGCGCCACCTGGAAAAAGCCGCGCGAGGCGATGACCTGGCCGCGCCCGTGGCAGGTGGGGCAGGTGGTGGTTTTCGAGCCGGGCTCCGCGCCCGTGCCGCCGCATTTCTGGCAGGCGTCGAGCTTGCTGATCTCGATCTCTTTCTCGCAGCCGAAGGCGGCTTCTTCGAGGCGGATTTGCAGGTCGTAGCGCAGGTCGCTGCCGCGCTGACGGCCATCGCCGCCGCCCGCTCCGCCACCCATGCCGCCGAACATCTGTTCAAAAATGCCGCCGCCCCCGCCGCCGCCCGCGCCGAACACTTCGCGGAAGAGGTCGAAGGGATCGTGGAACCCGCCGCCGCCGCCGAAACCGCCGCCCGCCGGGCCTGCGGTGCCCTGGGCAAACGCGGCGTGGCCCATGCGGTCATAGGCGGCCCGCTTGTTCGGGTCCATCAGTACGTCGTAGGCTTCGCCCAGTTCCTTGAACTTCTCCTCGGCGGTTTTGTCGCCGGGGTTTTTGTCCGGGTGGAACTTCACCGCGAGCTTGCGGTAAGCTTTCTTCAACTCCTCGGTGGCCGCGCTGCGGGAAACTCCGAGAACCTCGTAATAGTCGCGCTTGTCTGCGGTCATGCCTTGCCCTTCGAAATGAACACGGTGGCCGGGCGAATGAGCCGGTCACGCAATTTGTAACCCTTGCGCAGTTGGCGGATGACGGTGCCTTCGGGAACCGTGTCGCTCGGTTCGCCGCCCATGGCTTCGTGGAGGTTGGGGTCGAAGGGTTTGCCCTCGGCCTCGATGGCTTCCACGCCATTGGAGGCAAGAAATTCCTGGAACTGCTTGGCGACCATCTCAAAGCCGACAAGCACGCCCTGGCTGCCTTCGGCGCGGGCGGCCTGGAGGCCGAGTTCGAAGTTGTCAAACAGGGGGATCAACTGCTCGAAAAGCCCCGAGTTGGCGTATTTGATGGCGTCTTCCTTCTCGCGGATGCAGCGTTTGCGGTAGTTGTCGAAATCGGCCTGCGCGCGCATGGCCAGGTCGCGGAAGCGGTTCACATCGGCCTGAAGTGCTTCGAGGTCGAGCACGCCTTCCTCTTCGGCCGCCGGAGCTTCCGGGGCGGGAGCTGCGGTCTGGGGCTCCGCCGGGGCGGCAGCTTCCTGCGCGGATTGTGGCTGAGCCGTGGTGTTTTCTTTCGAAGTCTGGTTACTCATAAAGGTGAAAAAGGTGGATCGCTTTCTATAAAGGGCAGACTGTTTTCGGACCATTCTTGCCCATTGCGGTTGCCGAAACCGCGAAAGAGAATCCTACCGAACCCGCCCCGGCTGTCAATGCCCGGCGGGGAGAAGAGAGCCGCGGAGATGCGTATTCTTACTCCGGGTGCGCGAGATCCTGCTTGAGGTACTCCAGGACGTCTTTGAACTTCGTGAGGTTCTGGGGAGACGCTTCCACGAGGGCTTCGTGGGCTTCCAGCATGGTTTGGGCCTGGTCTTGTTTGCCGGGCGCGCCCGCTTCTAGAGGCTTCGCCGCCTCGGCGGTTTCGCTCAGGCCGCAAAGATCGATGGCGAAAAGTTGGTCCAGCCCCAGGTTCCGCAGCAGGTCGCCGTTGCGTTCGTTCAGGTTGGTGACATGCAGAGCCCCCTGGCCGATCTCCCTCAGCCGCAGGGCGATGCCCGCCAGCGTGCCCATGAACGTGGAATCCATTACCGGGCAGTTGCGCAGGTCCACCACGAATTCGCGGTAGCCCCGGTTGACCATCGCGCGGGCAAACTCTTTAAGCCCCGCGCTGTTAAGGAAGGAGCCTTTGCCTTCCACCCGGACCCAAACGACCTTTTTGGAACAGCCGACAAGGATGTTGCTTGAGGTGCTCACGGTAGAAAACAATTTAAGGTTTCCATGGGGGCTGTCAAATGAGGACGGGGATGGGGACGAAAATGGTGGCGGGGATGAGGCGTGGGTCGGGGTATTTGCGTTTCTGATTGATTGGGCTCAACCGGCAAGAGAATCTAATTCCAAAGGAGGGATTGGGTCAAGCCCACCGCTTTGCCATTCTCGATCAAGAGGGCTCGCCAGGCGGTGATCCTGCCGTAGGTGTGGTAGTCGTCCCCGACGACCTTGAATTTGGTTTCGATGGTGCCGCAGGCGAGGGGAACCTCGATTTCCTGGGCCTGGACGTAGGCACCCAGATTCTGCTGCCGGTATTCCAGGCGCACGGTGATGTTGCGGGCGGGCCGCTCGGCGCGCCACCAGAAGTTGAAGTATTGCCCCTCGTTGGCGCGGATTTCGTCGTCGGAGACGGCTCCGTAGGCCAGCCGTTCGCGTTCGAAGCGGACCATCTCATTAGTGGTCGGCTTTTCCATTTTCCGGTCGTGGAAGAAGAGGCTGGTTTTCCGGAAGGAGAAGGCGGGGTCGATGGCCAGCGGGACGACGTTTGCTTTGGTGAGATGCCGGGGCTGCGGCTGGGTGACGGGCGCGGCGCAGCCGGTGATGAGCGCGGCTAGGAGCAGGAGCAGGAACGGACGCATGATGTTGCACACTAAAAGCGTTTTTGAATTTATACCAACTCTTTTCAATATCTGGACTACTAGAGGGTCGTCACCCTCTAGGCTTGGTCTTTTCGCGCAGGGCTGTGTTGTCAGGCAGAGTCGCTATTTACAATAGCGCCTCAGCCTTCCGCCTTGCCCTGCCCAAAAATCCCCGCGCTTAATAGTCCACCTCTTTCAAAGAGATGGTATTGGTATAGAAAAGATTCGCGGCTTGCCGGGTGGGGGCCAATCCTCTCAAATGGCGGGGCGATGTTGCTCGCTTTCCATAAACCCTACGGGGTGCTTTCGCAGTTTACGCCCGACGGGTCGCCCAACCGCCCCCTGGCGGAGTTCGGGTTCCCCAAGGGTGTGTACGCCATCGGGCGGCTGGATGCGGACAGCGAGGGGCTGCTGCTGCTAAGCGACGAGGCCAACCTCAACGCCCGGCTTTTGCTTCCCGCCCACAGCCATGGGCGCGTTTATTGGGCGCAAGTGGAGCGCATTCCGGACGCCGGGGCGCTACGCGAGTTGGAGCGGGGCGTGGTGCTTTCAGGCCGCCGCACGCTGCCGTGCCGTGCGCGGCTGCTGGAGCCGCAGCCGCAGGTGCCGCCGCGCGACCCGCCCATCCGGTTCCGCAAAAATGTGCCCGATTGCTGGATCGAACTCGAATTGACCGAGGGCAAAAACCGGCAAGTCCGCCGCATGACGGCCGCCGTGGGCCACCCCACGTTGCGGTTGATGCGGGTGCGGATCGGCCAATTCGCGCTCGGGGACCTGGCGCCCGGTGCGTGGCGGGAGCTTTCCCCGGCGGAGCGGTCCGCCGTGCTGAGAGCCTAGGTCGCATAGGCTCCTATTTGTCCCAAAGTCCGAAACTTTGGGTGAGTGATCGCGGCCCACAAAATCCGGCTTTTGGAGCGCATGTTCGTCTGGGGCGTGCGGCGGGCCATGCGGCGGCGTTTTTACGGCGTGTTTTTGCGGGGAGGCGAGGCGCTGCGCCAGGCGGCGGCTTCCCCGCGTCCCCTGGTTATTTGCGCCAACCATTCCAACTGGTGGGACGGCTTCGCGGCGGCGCTGCTCATCCCGCTTTTCCCCGGTAGGCGGCTGTATATGGCGCAATCGGACGCGCTTCTGGCCGAGTACCGCCCGCTGCGCTGGCTCGGGGCATTCGGGATCGATATTCACGGCGCTCCGCTGGCCGGGCTGCGCTACGGGCTGGGCTTGCTGGCCGACCCGCGCCATGCCGTCTGGATTTTCCCCCAAGGCGTGCTGCTGCCGCAGGGAACGCCCATTGAGGCGCGGCCTGGGGCGCTCTGGCTGGCGCGTAAAAGCGGGGCGCTGTTGGTGCCCATCGCGTTTCGTTACGAATGGATGGTCGAGTCGCGGCCCAGCCTCTTTATTCACTGCGGGGAGCCTATTGAACCTCTCTCGCCGGGGATGAACGACCGTGCGCTGGCGGCGGCGCTTCAGCGGCTCTATGACGAGATCGGCCCCATGGCCACGCCCGTGGACTGGTCCCGGTGGGAGCCGCTTTTCCCCTCGCGCATGTCTTTGAACAAACGCTGGCGGCGCTGCATGGAAACGGGCGGCGAATTCAACCCGCGCAACGAATAACGCGCGCAACGAATAGCCCACGCGTATTACTCCGTAGGCGGAAAGCAATTGCCCCAAAGCTGCGTCCAGTTAAGCTGCGCCATCAGCACGCCGCCCACCACCAGCACCATGGCCAGCCAGAAAGTGGGCGTCATCGGTTCGCCCAGGGTGAAGTGCGCCCAGAGCATCGTGCTCGCGGGGATGAGGTTATTGAAGAGCATCACCTCGCTGGTTTTCCAGTGCCGCAAGGCGCTGTTCCAAAGCGCGAACGCAATCACGCCGCCCGCGATGATGCAGTAACATTGAACGCCCAGCAGCTTTGGGTTCCATAAATCCGGCGGCAGACTGCCGCGGGATTCCACCAGCGCCAGGGGGAGCAGGAAAACCCCGGCGCACCACATCGTATGCGCCGTGACTTCCGTGCCCGAGAGCCGCGCGCCCAAATAGCGGCAGGCACGGCCATAGACCACCCACAGCAGGCTTGCCGCCACGCCGAGCCCCTCGCCAATCCACGAGCCGCCGCTGTGGCGCAGCGCGGGCCAGAGCAGCACCACCACACCCGAGAGAGCCAGCAGAGCCGCGAAGGCGCGCTTGGCGATCTCGCGCCCGGGCTTGCCTTTCCACCCCTCCCACAGCAGCGCCCAAACCGGCGACGCTCCCAGGTAGAGCGCGATGTGCGAGGCGTTGGTAAATCGCAACGCCCAGTTGAAAACGGTGATGTAAACCGCCAGCGAGAGCCCCCCGAGCAACCAAAGGTCGCGGCGAATGCCCGGCGCGGGCGGAGTTGGCGCGCCCAGCAGATTCGTCCACCGCAACAGCGCCAGCATCAGCAACCCCGCGAGCGTGAACCGCGTGCCGCCGACCCAGATGGGCGGCCAGGAGTGCACGAGATATTTGATCCCCGCGTTGTTGCCGCCCCACAAAAAAATCGAGAAGAGCAGGCTGGCGGAGATGACGACAGGGTGGGGTTTCATTCAGGCATCGGGTAGACCATCAGGCCCGGGTGGAGATAAAGCACCAGCCCGCGAGGCCGCTCCCAAAGCGGAGCGCGGCCCGCGCGCAGTGCCTGGTAGAGCACGGCGGTGCGGCGGTAGGCCTCCTGGTCCGCGTCTTTTCGGGGGCGCAGGGATTTCAGTTCAAAGCGCCCGAAATCATCCTGGCAAAGCGCGGCGAGCGTGACGCCTTGCGCGCGCAGCTCGTCCATTCCGCCGCATTTTTCCAGGTCTTGGGGCAGGACGCGCGCCGAGAGCTTTGGCTGGTAGGCGAGCAGGGCCGCGTGTTCGGCGGAAGGGAGTTGCGTGCGGCGGTCTTGCGCGATGACGTCATCCTTTCCCTTGGCAGCGCGCGCGTTGAGCCAGGCCGCGAGGTCGGCCCGGTCGTCGGTTTGGAATGCGCGGTAATAGCTCAAGAGATCGTGCCGGGGTTGCCCCGCGAATTGAAGCCCCGCGGCCACGAGCAGCAGCAGCGGCGGCAGCGCGGCGGGCTTCTGACCCAGCGCCTTCAAGCCGAGCGCCGCCGAACAGAGGAAAAGCGCCGTTGCCGGGAGAAAATAACGGTCGTGCGTTTTCGGCGAGCACGAGAGCGCCAGCAGGAAAGCGATGGGGATCAAAAGCGTTGCAGCTTCAGTAATACTTAAGGTTTCCAATTTGCGTCGCCGCCATGCCGACCAGAGCGTCACGGCGATCAAGGGCCAGAGCGCGGAATGGAGGTTGTCGCGGAACGCGCTCAGATAAACACCGTGCGGCACGGAGCGCGTCATGCCGCGCTGGCCGTGAACCACCAGCCCCACTTCCCGGTGCAAGCCCGCCCCGGACGCCGCGCGGCTTTGCAGCATCGGCGCGTTGAGCAGCACCAGGGCCGCTGTGAGCGCGACGGCGAACGCCGCGTAGCATGGCCAACGCCGCCCGCCGAGCGCGGGCCGGGCCAGCACGAAAAGTGAAAGCAGTGGCGCGAACGCCCCCACGTATTTGCCCGAAACGGCCAGCGCCGCGCCCACCCCGAGCAGCGCCGCGCGCCCCCAGCCGGTTTTGCGTTCGTAAAGCGCCAGCGAAAAAAACCACGCGCCGATGCCGAACAAAAGCGCGGTATCCTCTTTGAAATAGTGCGCGAGTTCGAAGAGTTGGTGATTCGTCAACAAAAGCAGCCCCGTGGCGATGCCCGCAACCCGCCCGGCGGCCAGCCATATCGCCGCCGCCAGCAGTGCCGCCGCGCCCGCGGCGAATCCGGCGGAAACCCACCGGCCCGTTTCCACCACCGCCTGGGGATTGCCCCGATCAACGCTCGTGGCCGCGACCGCCAGCCGCGCCGTGCTTAAAAGCAGCATCGGGTGGTGAAAATTCCACTTGCCCGTTTGCACTTGCGCCACCTTCACCGGCTCGTCCGGATGACGGAAAAACGGGAACTGGTTTTCGCGCGTGAAGAGCGCGATGCCCGCCGCGAAAAAAAGCGCGGCAGCCAGCGCGATTTGGAGGGCGGGCGCGGGTTTCACCTTACTTGGCTTGCGCCCCGGCCGCCGCTTTCACGAAAAAGTCGTGGAAGAAAAGCATCTGGTATTTGATCGAATTGGACCAGTAGATGCCGGTGTGACCGCCGGGGCGTTCGGTGTAATCGTGGGCGATGTGCTTTTGGAGCAGTGCTTCGTGGAAGGCCCGGTTCACGTTGATGAAAAAGTCGTCCACGCCGCAATCGATCGTGAGCGCCAGTTCGCCATTGCGCAGATCGCCGATGTTGTTGATGGCGGTGCGCGCATTCCATTCGTCGGGGTGTTCTTCGATGGTCCCGATGTGTTGGGCGATGTTCCAGTTTTTGGGGAACGGGCGAATATCGAGCCCGCCGCTCATGCTGCCGGCCGCGCCGAACACGTCCTTATGCCGCATCGAGAGATACATGGCCCCGTGCCCGCCCATGCTCAGCCCGGCGATGGCGCGGCCCTTGGGCGCGGCCACGGTGCGGAAATTCTGGTCCACGTAGCCGACCACTTCCTTCGCCACGTAGGTTTCGAACTGGCAGGCAGGGTCCGTGGGGATATCGAAATACCAACTGTTGAATGCGCCGTCGGGGCAAACGACGATCATTTGGTAGCGGTCGGCAAATTCCCCGAGGTTCGCCAACTGGGACCAGTTTGCATAATTGCCGGAGTGCCCGTGGAGCAGATAGACCACGGGAAATTTGGCGGCCGCGTTCTGCGGGTAGGCATCGGGGATCGCGATGACCGCCGGGTAGCTCTTGTGCATGGCCTCGCTGGGAATCTGGCGGGTTTCCAGCGTGGCCGCATCGGCGGCTGCGAGGCACAGAATGCAGAGCAGCAGGGCGCTCCAGGTTTTCAAACGGCGCAGGATCGAAAAAGCAGCGGCGGTCATGGCGAAGGTTGGACGACGGTTTTTAAGATGAACTTTTAGGCGAAAGTCTCCCCGCCTTGAGCCCAGCGCGGCGCGGGCACGTCCGTGCAGGTGAGGTAAAGCCGTTGCTCGGGAATCCCGTGGCATGCCGCGATGGCGGCGAGGGCTTTGGCCAGCCGTTCGCAGTCGTTCGGCAGTCCGAGGCTTCTGAGATCCATAAATGCGGCGGGTTCCGTGCTTCCGGCGAAACTCATGGGCGCTTTTTGCAGGCTCACCATGACGTAAGCCTCCGGTTTTCCCAACTGCGCGGCGACGATTTTCGAGGCTCCGGCGATCCATGCCGTCTCGGCCTCGGACGAAAGAGCAACGTTCGTGGTAATGGAAAGGTATGGCATGGATTCATCATAAAGGGCGGCGCAACCCTTTTGCGACTCTATTCATCAAAAGGTTTCGCCGGGGCGGAAAAACGCGATGAGGCCGCCCGAGCGCGGGGTGCCGTAATCATTTACAAATGCACAACTCGCCCTTCCAGAGATATGCCGACGAGCCGGAACTCACGCTGCTGGAACGCGTCGACCGCGCGTTGGGTTCCATTCCGCCGGGGCACCCCTTGCAACGGGAACTCCTTGATCTGCGATCGGCGGTTTCGCAAAACGAGGGGACCATTGCCGAGGCCCGGGCTGCCATCGAAAAGCTCGAGAAGATCGTGGAAAAACTGAGCTCCCCGGCCAACCGCATCGGAACATTTTTGGGCGCTCCAAAGCCTGAGACGGCGCAAATTGTCGTGGGCGGCGCGGATTACTACTGCAATGCCGATCCGCGCCTCTCGCTGGGGGGGCTCAAGCGGGGCACGCGCGTGCTCGTCAACGAAGCCTTCGCCATCGTGGGCGACCTCGGGTACGACCGGGGCGGTCCGGTGGCGAAGGTGACGGAGGTGCTTGCGGAGGATCGCCTGCGCGTGGGCACCGAGCATGGCGTCCAGTCCGTGGTGCTCCAGCGCGGCAGCGACCTCGCGGATACCGGCATCAAAACGGGCGACGAAGTGCGCGTAGACCCGAACTTCCGCGTGGCCATCGAGGTGCTCTCGCGCTCCAAGGCCGATGATTACTACCTCGACGCCGTGCCCGAGCTGCCGTGGGAGAAAGTGGGCGGCCAGGAGGAGGCGCTCGTCGCAATCAAGGAGGCGGTGGAATTGCCGCTTCTGCACCCGGAACTTTTTTCCCGCTTCCGCTACCAAACTCCCAAGGGGTTCCTGCTTTACGGCCCTCCGGGCTGCGGTAAAACCTTGATCGGCAAGGCCACCGCCTACAACCTCACCTCGCGGCTCAAAGAAACCTCCGGCGCGCCCGTCAAAGAGTGCTTCATGCACATCAAAGGGCCGGAAATTTTGAATATGTGGGTGGGGGAGAGCGAACGCATCGTGCGGGAAATCTTTGCCACCGCGCGGGAGAAACGGCGCAGCGGCTACATGCCCTTCCTCTTCATCGACGAGGCCGAGAGCGTGCTGGGTACGCGCCGCGCCTCGCGCTATTCGAACATTCTCTCCACGCTCGTGCCGATGTTTTGCGCCGAGATGGACGGCATCGAATCCCTCAACGACGTGGTCATCATCCTCGCCTCCAACCGGGCCGACTTGATTGACCCGGCCATCCTGCGCCCGGGCCGCATCGACCGTAAAATCAAGGTCAACCGCCCGGACCGCGATGGGGCGCGCGAGATTTACAAAATCTACCTCACGCCCGACCTGCCCTACGATCCCAAGCTGTTCAACGCTTGCGGCGGCGTCAACGGCGTCGTGGACCGCCTGGCTTCGAGCCTCGTGGAGTGGCAGTTCGCACGCGCCGAGGAAAACCGCTTCCTGGAAGTGACCCTGCGCAGCGGGAAAAAGGAGACGCTCTACCGGGGTGACCTAGTGAGCGGCGCCATCATTGCCTCCATTGTCGAGCGGGCCAAGGCGCTGGCCATCAAGCGGTCCATCGCCACCGGCGAGGAGGAGGGCATCAGCGAAGCGGACCTGCGCTGCTCGCTCGACGCCGAGTATTTGGAAAACGACATCTTCCCGCCCACGGACATCACCGAGGACTGGCTCAAATTGATCGACTACGACAGCGAGAACGTCGTGCGCATCAACCCCATCCGGCCCGGCCTGCCGAAGCCGCCGCCGCACACGCATGTGGTGTGATCCTCTTTAACATCTTACAAACCGCGCCGCCCGCGCCTCGTTCCCAATCTCCAGATTGGGAACGCAGTTATCTGCGAAACTCTGTTTCGTAAAGCAAGCCCATGGAATTAGAGATTGTCAGACAACTTGCGTTACGAATCTGGAGATTCGTAACGAGGGGCGAACTCTTAGCGTCTTGGCGTCTTTGCGTGAGCATCAAAAACATCTTCCTATGAACAGGGTCTTTGGCATTGAGACGGAGTATGGCATCGCCGTGGAAGGGCAGGAGGTGGTGGATGTCGTGCAGGAATCCATCGAGGTCGTGCGCAGCTACACCGAGCACGGCGCGGCGATGAAGTGGGATTACGAACTGGAAGACCCGCACCGCGACGCCCGGGGCTTCCGCGTGCGCGAGCTGTTGCAGGATACCGACGAGGCGGCCTACTTCGAAATTGACAAAGCCCGCCCGCTCACCTTCGAGGAGATCAAAGGAGACCTCGTTTTAAGCAACGGCGCGCGCTTTTACAACGACCACGCCCACCCGGAATACAGCACGCCCGAATGCACCACGCTGCACCAGATCGTCGCGCAGGACAAAGCCGGGGAGCGCGTCATGTGGGAATGCGCCCGCCGCCGCAACGCCCGCATCGCCGATTCCCAGCCCGAGCGGAAAGTGCGGCTTTATAAAAACAACACCGACTTCATTGGCCACTCCTTCGGCTGCCACGACAACTACATGATGGCGCGCGCCGTGCCGTGGGACCGCATTGTCGCTGGCACCATTCCGTTCCTCGTCACGCGCCAAATCTTCGCCGGGGCGGGCAAGCTCGGCATCGAGGGGGAGGACGCGGTGGCGCAGCCCGGCGCGTTCCAAATTTCGCAGCGGGCGGATTTCTTCAGCGTGCTCGTTTCCATCGACACCATGAACCGCCGCCCCATCGTCAACACGCGCGATGAGCCGCATGCCGACACCTCCAAGTACCGCCGTTTCCATGTCATCATCGGCGACGCCAACATGAACGAAGTGGCCACGGCGCTGAAAATCGGCACCACGGCGCTCGTCCTGGAATTGATCGAAAAAAACGGCGCTCCCAAATTCGAACTCGCCAACCCCATCGAAGCCGTCAAAGCCATCAGCCGCGACGCCTCCTTCCGGTGGCTGGTCGAGATGGCCGACGGCCGCCGCATGGGGGCCGTGGAGATTCAGCGCGCCTACCTGGAAGCCGTGCGGCGTTATTGCGATTTGCACGACGGCGAGAAACGCTGGGTGGTGAGCGAATGGGAATCCATCCTCGACGCTTTGGAGCGCGACCCGCTGGGATGCGCCGACCGCGTGGACTGGGTGGCCAAGCGGTTCCTGCTTTCCACCTTCCGCGAAGCCGAGCATCTCGACTGGGACGACCCGTGGCTGCAATCCATCGACATGGAGTACCACAACATCGATCCCGTCGCGGGGCTTTACCATGAGATGCAGCACTCGTGTGCCATGCGGCGCTTCGTGGTGGAGGACGAAATTCGCGACGCCATTTTTCAGCCGCCCGCGACCACGCGCGCCTTTTTCCGGGGCCGCGCAGTGGCCAAGTTCAACGCCGCCATCAGCTCCATCCAGTGGGATGAAGTCGTCTTTCAGACCACGCGCGGGCCGCGTGCCGTGCCGCTCATCGCGGCGTTTGACGACGCCGCGCTGGACGAACTGGGCCAGCGCATCCAGCGCGCGGAGACGGTCGATGATCTGTTCGCGTAAAAGGAAACGGTAGTTTCCAGAAGGGATGCAAGGGGGCAAGCCCCCTTGCCGGGGTCTGGGGCAGAGCCCCGGAAGCCAAAACAAAAAGCAAGGCGGGAGAATCACAGCCCGAGCGTGGCGTTAAGCCGCCGCGTCATCGCCGCCTTGCCTATATCGGACAGCGAAGCGTTTCCGCCAAGCGCCGGAGGCGCTTATATAAAAAAGGAGCCCCCGAGACGAGTGCCCCCGAAAAAACGCTGCGCTGTTTTCGGGGGAGCAAGGCGGGCCAATGGGTGCAAAGCTCGGGTTTAACCCGAATGCGCCGCTTCGTTGGGGATTTCACGGCCCGCCTTGCAAAGGCAATGGGAGGCGCCGCCTCCCAAACCCTCCGGAAGGGGGGCTTGCCCCCCTTCACCCCATCTTTCTAATACGACTTCGCCCAAAGCACGCGCTTGCGGCTCGGCTTGCCGCACACCACGCACTGGCCTTCCTCTTCCTTCGCATCGAAGGGAATGCACCGAATCGTCACCCGCAGGTCGGTCTTGATCTGCTCCTCGCATTCCCTGCAGCCGCACCAGTGGGAATTGGCAAACCCGCCGTGGATCTCCGGCTTGTTGGCATTCTTCGGGGTGAAGAAGGCGTAAAACTCGTCGCGCGTCTCGATGGGCTTGGTGTTGGCATCGCGATAAGCCAGCGCGCGGGCATAAAGCGCGTCCTGGATCTCCTGCAATGTCGCGGCGATATTCGCGGCCACTTCAGCGGCAGGCACGAACGCTTTGTCCTTCGGTGTCTTGTCGCGACGGGCCAGCGCCACGGTCCCCTGGGCCAGGTCGCGCGGGCCGATCTCGATGCGCACCGGCGCGCCTTTCTTGATCCACTCCCAGTTCTTCACGCCACCGCCCAAATCGCGCGTATCCACCTCCACCGTCACCGCCTCGCCATGGAACTTCTGCGCGCGCAACTCTTCCGCCAGCTTGTAAGCGGCCTCCAGAACGGCCTCGCGGGATTCCGGCTTCGGCGTCACGGGCAAAATGACCACCTGCGTGGGCGCCACGCGCGGGGGCAAAATCATGCCGTCGTCATCGGCGTGAGCCATGATGAGGGTGCCAATCAAGCGCGTGCTCACGCCCCAACTGGTCGTCCATGCGTGTTCCTCGCGGCCTTCGCGGGACTGGAACTTGATGCCGCTGGCCTTGGCGAAGTTCTGGCCCAGGAAATGGGACGTGCCCGCCTGGATGGCCTTGCGGTCCTGCACCATCGCCTCGATGCATAGCGTCTTTTCCGCGCCGGGGAAGCGTTCGCTCTCGCTCTTCTCGCCGCAATAAACCGGCACCGCCAGGTGCTCGCGGGCGAACTCGGCGTAAACCTCCAGCATCTTCGCGGTTTCGGCCTCGGCTTCCTCGCGGGTTTCGTGGGCGGTGTGCCCTTCCTGCCACAGGAACTCCGCCGTGCGCAGGAACACGCGGGGGCGCATTTCCCAGCGCACCACGTTGGCCCATTGGTTAATCAAAATCGGTAGGTCTCGGTAGCTCTGCACCCACTTGGCATAGGTCGCGCCGATGATCGTCTCCGAAGTGGGGCGGACCACGAGCGGCTCGGTCAATTCCGCGCCGGGAGCCGGGCGCATCTTGCCGTCGGGGCCAACCTCCAGGCGGTGGTGGGTGACCACCGCGCATTCCTTAGCGAAACCTTCCACGTGGGCGGCCTCTTTTTCGAGGTAGGAAATCGGGATGAAGAGCGGGAAATAAGCGTTCTTGTGGCCGGTGGCCTTGAACTTGGCGTCGAGCTGGCGCTGGATCAGTTCCCAGAGGCCGTAGCCCCACGGTTTAATGACCATGCAGCCCCGCACGTCGGACGCCTCCGCCATATCGGCGGCGCGTACAACCTGCTGGTACCATTCGGGGAAATCCTGGTCGCGGCGGGGGGAGATGGCGGTTTTTTGTTCACTCATGGTTCGGAAAAAAGGAAAGCGGAGAGCTTACACCCGGGGCTTTGGGTTTAGGAAGAAAGGATTTTTTAACCGCAAAAGGCGCAAAAAGTGCAAAAGGGGAGAGGTGGCTCGGAGCGCCCCACCCATCTCGTGCCGAAACTCTATTTCGGCACGCCATTGTCTACGCAACTATTGCGGCAAAAGTTGCCGGAGCACAGACGTTCCCAATCTCCAGATTGGGAACGCCGTTGTTTGCGAAACTCTGTTTCGTTGAGCGAGCTTATGGAATCTGGAGATTCCCAGACAACTTGCGTTACGAATCTGGAGATTCGTAACGAGGATGGGGGAAAGCACGGGCGTTCATTGGTCCTAATTGGTCCTAGTAGACCTATGAAATTCATAGGACCAATAAAGGGCCTATAGCCCCGCCAAAAACTTCTTATAAAACGCCACGCCGCGTTCCAAATCCTCCAGCTTGATCCACTCGTCCTGGGTATGCGCTTGCGCGATGGAGCCCGGCCCCACGACCACGGCGGGGATATTCCCGGTGGCCAGGATGGCGGCGTCGCTAAACCAGGCGGCCCCCGTCAATTGGCCTCCAGCGCGTTGCAGTGCTTCCACGATGGGGTGGCCGGGATCGGTTTGGAGCGAGCGCGAGGCGGTCCAGCGGGCTTCCAGGCTGGGGGCCGCCTCCTTCAATTCGGCCACGATCTCCTCCACGAAACCGGGGCGGTCCTGCTCGGGCAGCGGGCGGATGTCGATGGAGGCTTCGCACCAATCCGGCACGATGTTGATCTTCGCGCCCCCTTTGATTAGGCCGATGTTCGTGGTGGCGCGGCCCAGCACCGGGTCCGATGGTTCCAGGATGCGGGGCTGGATGTGATGGCGAAAGCGGTGTAGCGCGTCGAGCATTTCGTCGATGGCGCTGTGTCCCAGCGCGGGGTTGGAGGCGTGGACGGCCCGGCCTCGCGTGGTGAGGTGAATCCAGTCGCACCCCTTGTGCGTGTAGACGATGCCCAGGTCCGTCGGCTCCGCGATGACCGCGAAATCCGCCCGGTGCCGTGCGGCGAAATGCTTGGAGCCGTGCTGCCCGGCTTCTTCGCCGATCAACCCGGCGAAAACGATTTCCCAGCCCAGGGTGGGGAGCTGGGTCCGCAATTCCCAGAGCGCCCACAGGATGGCGGCCATGGGACCCTTGGTGTCCGACGAACCCCGGCCCCACAGTTTGCCATCGCGGATCTCCGCCGCGAAAGGGTCGATCGTCATGCCGGCCACGCCCACGGTGTCGAGGTGCGGGGCGAGCACCAGGCGCTTTTTGCCCTCGCCGCCGGGGAAAATGCCGATGACGTTGGGCCGCCCGTCGAGGATCGGCTCCAGTTCCACTTTGGCCCCGATCTGACGCAAAAACCCGGCCACATACTCCGCGCAAGCGGCCTCGCCGGGGTGCTCAACGCCGGGATTGCCGTCCGGGTTCACACTGGGGATGCGGACCAGGGCCTGGAGCAGTTCGACGACGTTTTGGGGCTGGTTGGTGGGCATTTTTACGCGGGTTCGCGGGTCAAAAATACCCCCGCGAGTTCCCCCGCCGCCAGCTTTGTTTCTACTTCCGGTAAGTTTTCAGGTACCACTCCACGAATTTCGGAATCCCCTCGCTGATCTTTGTTTTAGGGGCGTAGCCGAGGCATTCGCGGGATTTGGTAATGTCCGCATACGTCAGCGGCACGTCGCCGGGCTGCTCCGGCAGCCGGTTGATGACGGCCTTTTTGCCCAGGGCTTGCTCGATGGCTTCGATCAACCCCGCGAGCGTGGTTGTCTGGCTTTCGCCAAGGTTGAACACGTCGCAAAGGGGGCCGTTGTAGGCCAGGCTGGCCATAATGCCCTGCAAAATATCTTCCACATAGGTGTAGTCGCGCCGGGTGGAGCCGTCGCCATACTGGTCAATGGGGTGGCCTTCATCAATGGCCCGGGTGAACTTGTGGATGGCCAGGTCGGGCCGCTGGCGGGGGCCATAGACCGTGAACAGCCGCAGGCTCACGATCCGCATGCCGTAAAGGTGCGAGTAGTTGGAGCAAAGCTGTTCCGCCGCGAGCTTCGTGGCCGCGTAGGGGCTGATGGTCTGGTTCAGGCACATATCCTCGCGGAAAGGCACGGTTTTCAGCACGCCGTAGACCGAGGAACTGGAAATATTGATAAACCGCGGCACCCCCGCCGCCCGGGCGGCTTCCAGCAAGTTGAAGGTGCCGGTGATGTTGGTGTCGATGTAAAGCTGTGGCTGCTTGATGGAGGGGCGCACCCCGGCCCGTGCCGCAAGGTGCACGATGGCGTCGAATTTCCCCTGGCTTACAATGCGGTTCACGGCTGAGGCATCGCGGATGTCGGCCTCGTGAATCACGACCCGGCTGCCCGCCCCGGCAAGATTTGCCCGCTTGATGGCAGGGTCGTAATAATCGTTGAACTCGTCCAGCACCACCACCTCATGGCCCTCGGCCAGAAGCCGGTCCACGAGATTCGAGCCGATAAAACCGGCGCCGCCTGTAACCAAAATGTTCATCGGGCGGAAGCTAACAGCCCCGGAAAAAACTTCCAAGACCCTTCTTGACCTCATTTTGCCGTGGGGGAAACTCCGATCCCGCCAGGAAATATCGCGTTTTCCAGGGGAATGTGGGTGCATTTTTTGGAACCAGAGATTGACACTCGAAGCCCCCGGTGCCATACAGATTAAACCGATATTATGGCACCCGAGCCCTCCCCGTCAGAACCGCAAATTCAGAAGAAATCCACGGTGCGCATCACCCTTCCTCCCAAACCGGGCATCCCTTCGCCCGCGTCCGAGGCCAAGAAGGAGACGATTCGCATCACCATTCCCCACGCCCCTTCGAGCATCCTGAAAAAGGAAACCGACATCATTAAAAAAGAGACGGTGCGCATTGGCGAAGGGAAGAAGGAAACCATCCGCATCAACCTGCCCACCCAGGGCGGGCCGAAGCGGGACACCATCCGTATCAACCTGCCCACGGGGCAGACTGTGGATGAGGAAGCCCGCACTACCATGCCCATCAAGCTGCCGGGCGTGGGCGCTCCGGTGCCTCCGCCCAGCGCGCCGTCGGCCCCGAGCCTTCCGAAGCCCCCGGGTTCCCTGCCCGTGCCTCCGGCCGGTTCGCTCCCGGTGCCTCCCAAATTTCCCGCAGGCGCGCCTTTGCCGCCCAAAATCCCGGCTGGCGCTCCCGTGCCGCCCAAGGCCGGCGTAACGCTGCCGACGCCTCCGGCCGGGGCCATGCCCCCGCTGCCGAAGCCGCCTGGAGCGCCCATAGCGCCCGCATCGCCTTCCGCGCCGGTGCCTCCAGCCGCACCCGCAGCGCCTGCCGCTCCGGTGCCGCCCTCGATGGCCAAGCCCCCGGTCGCTGGTGGGGCCGCTCCCGTGAAGCCGGTCACTCCCAAGAAGGAGACCACCCGCATTCCGGTGCCGCCGAATCCCAAGACGATGCCCAAGGCGACCGTCAAGCTCAACCAGACGGCTCCGCTGGCCAGCATGCCCGCGCCGTCCATCAAAACGGCCGAGGTGAATACCGCCGAAGCCGGCCAGCTCAACTCCGAAAACGATCCCCTTATGCTCCCCTTCAGTATCGCCGCTTTGGTTGCCGCCGTTTTTGCCTTCGCGATGGCATTTCTGGGTTAAACCTGGAATCCAAAAACGATAATATAGCGAGAGGCGCTGAAATTCGGCGCCTCGACACCTTACTTTACCCATGTCTCATCCCAACGTTCTCAATCTGACCGAAGCCAATTTCGACCATGAAGTGCTCAACGCCTCCACCCCCGTGCTGGTGGATTTCTGGGCTACCTGGTGCGGCCCGTGCAAAATGATCGCCCCGATCATCGACGAGATCGCGGCGGAAAAATCCGGCGTGGCCAAGATTTGCAAGGTGGACGTGGATGAAAACCAAGCCATTTCGGCCCGCTACGGCATCCGCGCCATCCCCACGCTGCTCCTCTTCAAGAATGGGGACATCAAAGAGCAGATCGTGGGCGGCAGCGTGACCAAAGCCGACTTGATCGCGAAGCTCGAAGGCCTCGCGTAACGCGTAACAGAACTTCTCGTTCCCAATCTCCAGATTGGGAACGCGGTTGTCTGCGAATGCTCTGCGCGGAGCGCATATCAAACGCAAAGCGCACACCGCATGGCCGCAAAGCGGCAATCTCCGATTCGTAAAGCGAGCCGATGGAATCTGGAGATTCCCAGACATTTGCATTACGAATCTGGAGATTCGTAACGAGGAAGGAAAACGACAGAACTGCCTTCTTTGCGCCTTTGCGTTAATGCTTTAGTGTAGCGAGACCACGAAGGCTCGCACCCCCTGCAAAAACATCTCCACGGCCACGGCGGTGAGGAGCAGCCCCATCAGCCGCTCGCCCGCTGTCAGCACCCGCTGCCCGACGAGACGCGCGATCTTTCCCGAGGAGATCAAAATCACCGTCGAAGCCGCCATGGATACGGCCACCGCGGCGAAAACCAGCCAAAAGCTGTCCGGGTTGCGCGAGGAAAGGAGCAACACCGTGGCCAGCGCCGACGGCCCGGCGATAGTCGGGATGGCCAGGGGAAAAAGCAGCGGTTCGCCCCCCGCCGCCACGCCGAACATCGGCTCGGAGGTGGGGAAGATCATTCGGAGCGCGATCAGGAACAAAATCATCCCCCCGGCAATGCCCAGCGATGTCTCCGAAAGGTGCAGCGTTTGCAGAAAAAACTGCCCAAAAATCATAAAAAGCACCAGTGCCACGAACGCGATGCCGCATTCACGCAGCACCACCCGCGTCACGCGCTCCTGGGGCACGGACCGCAGCGCGGCCAGGAAGATCGGGATATTCCCAATCGGGTCGAGGACCAGGAACAGCAAAATCGTGGTGGAAACAAAGCTCACCTTATTTTATCGCACATTCCTGTAACGGTTTCTAGGGCCGCTCGATGCGGATGGCCACGTAATCGGTATCCGGCAGGATGAATTTGCGCACCTCCACCTCCACGCGCCGCAGCGGGAAGCGGGCCAGCAAATGGGCTGCGATCTCCTCCGCCAACGTCTCCACAAGCTTCCGGGGCCGCTCCGCCGCGAGGGTTTTGACTTCCTTGCAAACGGCGGCGTAATCTGTAGTGCCCTCCAGCCGGTCGCCCAGCGCGCGGAAATCTGCCGCCGGTTCCAGCGTGAGTGTCACGGTCAGCCGCTGCGGCGCGGCGCGTTCCTCTTCGGGAACCCCGATGCGGGAGCGGACTTCCAGGGCTTCGATGTGGATCAAGTCGGGCATGGGTTAAAAATAGGGGAAGGTTTTGAAAAGAAACAGCGCGAAAAGGCCCTTAGGTTTAGGCTGCGTCGAGCGCCCGCCGCAGCGCCCGCACCGAGGGGAACCCGCAGCGCAGCGCCACCTCCTTGAGCGGGACGGGAAACCGATGCATGAGTTGTTGCGCGGCGGCCACCCGCAGGCTGCGCAAATGCTCGGCGGGCGATTCGCCCGTGCGTTCCGTAAAAAGCCGGGTGAAATGCTCCCGGCTCAGCCCCATTTGCGCCGCCACCTCCTTCATGCCGAGGGGCTCGCGGAACCGCGCTGAAAAAAGCCCAAGGGCCGCCTGCACGGGGTCCGCCGCCTGGAGCATCGGACGCGTCAACTGCCTCTGCCACTCCATGATGAAGGCATAAGCCGCGGTGCTCGATTCGTAGGGGTCGAGGGTCGAGCGGGGCGCCACGGTTTCGATTAATTTGGTCAGCATCACGCCCGCCGCGGATTTCGTCGGCAGCGGCAGCACGGGGCCGAAGGCTTCCCTTAGCTGTCGAAAAATGGAGATGGAGAACGGACCGTAAAAATCCAGCCAAGCCACCTCCCACGGCTCGCGCCCCTGCTTGGGATAGTAATATTTAGTAGCCTCTGGGACGATTGCGATAAATGCCGAATCCTTTGGAACCGGGTTCGCCTTGCCTTTCCATTCGAAGACGCCTTCGCCCCCAAGTGTCCATTCCAGGATCACATATGGTTCTTGCCCGCGTTTGGAGCTGTCCCAGTAATAACGCGGGGATGAGTTGACTTCGTAACGATTGCCAAAGGGGGTTGAGATCAAAAAATCGCTTTGCGAGGGAATCATGGCAATATTGAAATATCACAAAATGGCACATCAAATCACGCATTGATTCTATGAAACGCAAAAAGATTCGGGTAAGCCATCCCCCATGAGCAAAATCACCCTCGTCGGCGCCGGCAGCGTCGTATTCGCCAAAAACCTCATCTGCGACATCCTCCAATATCCCGCCCTCTCGGACAGCACCATCTGCCTGATGGATATTGACCAGGAGCGCCTTAAAACCATCGAAATCCTGGCCAAGCGCGTCGTCGCCCAGCTCGGCGTCAACGCCCGCATCGAAGCCACGCAAGACCTTCGCGCCGCGTGCCAGGGCGCCAAGTTTGTCATCACCACCTTCCAGATCGGCGGCTACAAACCGTCCACCGTGGTCGATTTCGAAATCCCCGCCAAATACGGCCTCAAACAGACCATCGCCGACACCCTCGGCGTGGGCGGCATTTTCCGCGCCCTTCGCACCATCCCCGAACTGGTTAAGGTGGCCCACACGATGCAGGAAATCGGCGCGCCGAACCCGCAGCTCATCAACTACAGCAACCCCATGGCCATGAACATGTGGGGCATCGAGCGGCTGAGCGGAATCCCCGCTGTCGGCCTCTGCCACAGCGTCCAGGGCACCTCGCACCAGATTTCGTCCTATTGCGGGATCGACGTCAAGGATGTCAGCTACCTCGTGGCGGGCATCAACCACATGGCCTTCTTCCTTAAGTTCGAATACAAAGGCAAGGACGCTTACCCGCTGCTCTTCAAGGCGCTCGAACAGCCGAACATCGTTGCCTGCGATCGCGTGCGGTTCGAAATGATGCGCCGCCTGGGCTACTTCGTCACCGAGTCCAGCGAGCACCAGAGCGAGTACAACCCGTACTTCATTCACCACGGCGAGAGCGAAATCAAAAAATTCGATATCCCGATTAACGAATACATCCGCCGCTGTGTCGCGCAGATCGCCCAGTGGGGCGAGATGGAGAAGGGGCTGCTCGACGAATCCCAGCCGGTGGAAATCCACCGCAGCGTGGAGTACGGCTCCAGCATCATCGACTCCATGGTCTCCGGCCAGCCTCGCGTCATCTACGGCAACGTTCCCAACGCGGGCCTCATTGAGAATCTGCCCGCCGGTTGCTCCGTGGAAGTGCCCTGCCTCGTCGATAAACAAGGCATCCAGCCGACCCACATCGGCAACCTGCCGCCGCAGCTTGCTTCCATCATCCGCACCAACGTCAACGTGCAGGAACTGACCGTCGAAGCCGCCGCCACCGGTCGCCGCGACTATATCTACCAGGCCGTTATGGCCGATCCCAACGCCGCCTCCACCCTCACGCTCGACCAGATTTGGTCCATGTGCGACGAGTTGATCGAGGCCCACCAGCGCGACGGCTACCTGGGCGAGTTCAAGCCCGTGGCCCGCAACACCGGCAAGCCGCTTGCCGCCGTCTCGCGCGTGTTCCTCAACATCGAACCCGAGGGCGTTCCCTTCCTGGGCGGCGCCGCCAAAGCCAGCTTCAACCTGGTAGCGGTCAACGAAACCAACCACGCCTTCAAGGGCGAAGTGCGCATCGAAGCCAAAGGCGCGACGTTGAGCCCGGCGGGTGCGCTCACCCTCGATATTGCCGCAGGGAAGACCGTCTCCATTCCGTTCTCCGCCGTGCGGGACGCCGCTGCTGAAGAGGATGTGGTGCTCAGCATCGCCTCCGAATCCGCCGAAACCATCGAGCGCGACCTCGTGCTGCCCAAGCGCAAGGAAGTCCGCGTGCCCGCCTCAAGCGCCGCAGACAAAGGCATCGAGGTGGCCGTGAAGTGGTCCGGCAACGAAGTGGCCAAGGGCCGCGCGTGGCTCACCGGCGCCGAACTGGCGCTGGAAGTGGAAGTCAACGACACCGGGGTCAAGATCGCCCCGGCCCAGTTCTGGTGGGATGGCAGCGCCATCGAGATCGGCCTCAAAAACGCCGCGACCAACGCCCCGGCCAACGTCATTATGGTGCTGCCTGACGAGCAGAGTCCGAAGTTCGTCAGCAACCGCCAGTACATCGACTGCGGCAACGCCTCCGTGCGCAAGACCGGCGCGGGCTATACCGCCACCATCAAGCTTCCGCTGGCCGCCGCCGGGTTGAAGCCGGGCGATCCGTTCCTCTTCGAACTGATCTTCCACGTCAGCGCGCTGGGCACCGCCCACGGCAAGATCCGTGCTTCCTGGCAGGGGTCGGGCGATATCGTCAACGACCAGTCCCGTTTCCTCCTGGTGAACCCAGGGGAATAACCAAGCTCTTCATTGCTCTTGTAAGCTTGGCCAGCCTTCGCGGAACTTGTTTCCGCGAAGGCTTTTTTGCGCAGTTTATCGCACCTTAACGTCTTTGTTCTGGATTGTCGGCATCAGCTTCTGGATGAAATCCCGCAGCAAAGCGTCCGTTTGGGCTTCGTTGAGCCCGAATTTTTCCACGTTGTCGGTAATGCGGCTCGCCACCATCACATAGGCCCAGCGTTGGGTGGTGCCCAGGAGAATGCGGTCACGAGTATCGAAGAAATAGCGTTCGAAATGGCTGGCCGTGGTTTCCCAGGAGCCGACGAACCAGTAATAGACCAAGCTGAATTCGTTGAACTGTCTTCCATCGGGATAGGTCACCGGCCTCCCTTTGGTGTCATAGATCGGGCGCAGATTATGCAGCCGGGTGGTCGTGAGCGGTTGCGGGCCGCCGATGGAGATCGGCACCTTCTTCGAATCCGTCATCGTGTAGCCCTGGGCGGGCAGGCAACGCTCGGGGCGGTGAATGCTGGAACTCATGTCCTCGCCCGAGAACACCACCGAGACCATCAGCGCCGAGCCCCGGCCATTGGTGTATACTTTGCGCGCAAAGCGGGTCTCAGAGCCGAGGACCGCGTGTTCCCGTTCCGTGACTTCCGCATCCTGCCCATACCACTCGCCCACGAAACTGGGCAGCGTGGTGGCGACGCCGGGCGGGGGTTGTTTGGGCGCTTTGGGGAGGGCGAAAATGAGTCCCATGCCGCCGGTCAATACCAGGAAGAGGAGGCCCAGGCGCTTGAAGAGGGAGAGATTCATCGCGGTTGGGAAAAGGTGGCGTTTTCCGTGGTGGACGGGCGCTTGCCCCGGCGGTAATTGACGAGGTTGCTTACAAGGAGCATGGCCAGAATAGCGATGGGGAAGAACAAAAAGCCGGAATACTCATGGTAAACTCCCGCCGCGATTTTGGGATCGTAGTAGCGCGCCAGGAGCACGATGGAAAAAATGCGCCCGATGTTGCCGATGATGGCAAACCCCAGCGAGCAACTGAAAATCAAGACCTTCTTCCATAAGCGGTCCTGCGTGAGGTGGACGAACACGGCGGTCAGCATGACCATGGCCGTGAGCGAGCGGATGCCGCTGCATCCCTCGGCGATCTCGAAATTGAACGAGCCGTCCGTGGCGGTGAGCGTCGTGCCCACGGCCAGGATGGCGATGCCGAGCAAATGCGTCAGCTTGCCCACCACCCCGGTGATGATGAACTGCAAATTATTAGTGGCCTGTTCCAGCGCCCCCACGGGCATCATAAAAATAAGGAAAGCGCACGGGAAAAGGAGCACCCGGGCGACCTTGCCGCCCCAGGCGAAGCAAATGCCGCCATAAAGCACGAAAGGGATGCTGGCCAGCCCAAGGCGCGGGTTCAGGCAGCGAACGGAAAGCACGTAGATCGCGATGCCAAACGCCAAGGTGACCCATCCCACCAAGTAACCGCCTTGTTTTTCGTCCAGCTCGGCTTGCCGCAGTTCGTGGCGGTGATAGTAGAAAAGCCAAAGGGCGATTACCGGAACCAGCACTCCGTAGGACTGGTCCCCTTCCGGGTTCCATGCTTCCCAGGCCCAGCGGGCGAGGGAGGTCGTTCTGTAGGCAAACGGATGGACGATGTAGTAAAAATAAACCAGCGTCGCAAGGATGGCGGCCAGGGCCAGCCCGGAAAGCGGGTCGCGGGCGCACCAGCGGCCGAAAACGGCCAGTTCCCGCCCAAGCACCAGCAACTCATGCTGCAGGGTGTCAAGAAGCCCCTCCGCTGGCGCGGTGGGTTTGCCTTCGGTGGAAGAAACAATTTTTTCTTCTCGCGGCGTGGCGGAATTCCGGTTTGATTGGGGGGGAGTTTCGTCCATTTAGCTTTTTGACTATTATCTGTAACCTTTGGTGATGCAAAGCCCGAATTCGCCGACACCGATTTGTCACATTCTAGGAACGCCCCTGGCGGTTACGGACTATGCTCAGGCGGCGGCCCTAGCCAGCGCGTGGGCCAACGAGCCGCGGGTTCGCGCCATCGCCGCCGCCAATACGCATATGGTGGCCTTTGCCCGGCGCGACTCTGGTTTCGCGGCCACGTTGTCACATTTCGACCTGATCCTGCCCGACGGCATGCCGCTGGTGTGGACGATGAACCGGCGCGGGGCTGGGCTTGCGGATCGCGTCTACGGCCCCACGATGATGCTGCACACCCTGGAACAGCCCGGCTTGCGGCATTTCTTCCTGGGCGGAACCGAGCCGCTATTGCAGAGCCTGGCCGCCCGCCTGTGCGAGCGGTTTCCACGGCTGGAGATCGCGGGCAGCTACGCGCCGCCCTTCGGGGTTTGGTCCCCGGAGGAAAACGCGCGGATCATCGAAAAAATCGCCGCCTCCGGAGCGAACGTGATTTGGGTTGGCATTGGCTGCCCGAAGCAGGAACGCTGGATTGCCGAACACAAGGCGGAGTTGCCCAACGGCGTCTATTTTGCCATTGGCGCCGCGTTCGCTTTTCATGCCGGAACCGTGAGCCAGGCTCCCGCGTGGATGCAGAGCCACGGGCTGGAATGGATTTACCGTTTCGCCATGGAGCCCCGGCGGCTCTGGAAGCGGTACGTGGTCTATAACACCCTATTCCTCTGGTATCTGCTGTTGGAAACGCTCACCGGCGCTTCTCGTAAAATGTAAAAGCGGGATACTTTGCGCTAACCGAAAAATTGTGGGTTGCGGCGTATTTCTCCATGGTTCCCTGGGAGTCGTAAATATCCGGTTTGGAGATGATGATCAGGTCGGGTTCTGCGTTCTGAAGTAAAAGATCAGGTTCCGGGTCGCGCAATGTAACCAGGCATGGTTCACCGGCGGGGTTCAGACCGTAATACTTTGCCGTGGCGATATCCGCGG
The DNA here is from genome assembly GCA_964513965.1 of uncultured Chthoniobacteraceae bacterium. GTDB lineage: Bacteria > Verrucomicrobiota > Verrucomicrobiia > Chthoniobacterales > Chthoniobacteraceae > UBA695. The sequence goes on along the minus strand of CAZEOO010000012.1, from coordinate 23,918 downwards.
CCCACCAGACGCGTTCGCCTTGTTCCAAGGCTTTGCGAGCCAGCGCCGCGCTGGACTTGTAATCGTCTTTTCGATGAATTGGGGAAAAACAAAGCATCGCGGAGGAAGCAATCCAGACCCCCGCACACAGAACGAGGGCCATTTTTAGTCTCGACCTCCACAAGGCTTCAAAGCACACCGCCATGAGCAAGAGCAGGTAGGGAAACCCTGGCATTAAATGACGAGCCAGCACTCGAAAGTGGGCGCACATTCCCACTCCGAAAGTAAAGGCGACGGGTAGAACGACGGCGACCAGAATCCATGTCGGGAAATTCAGGCTTTTCTGACTCCGCAAGCGGACGACAAGGCTGCTTGTCCATCCACCCAAAAGAATTAACGCGCCGGTTCCCAGGGGAACGGCGTAGGTTGCCAATGCGTGGATACCCGTTTCGCGCATTTGAATCCGCCCGGGGCCAAGCCCTGAAAAACCAAATATTTCGTACAATGCAAAAACGGTACTTGCGAGGTCGGTTCTTCCCATGGTGGCCCTTGCCCCGCCTTTTAATGTGCCCCAATAGTAAAAGCCAAGCCCCCCCATGGCTGCTACAAGCCCGGTGATGATGACAACCGTGGCAGGGCCCGCGCCTTGAAGCTTATTCTTTCGGGCTTTCCACAACAACCAGCTTGCAGCCAATACCCCCGAACCAGCCCAGGAAATTCCCAAAAGGCTTGATCCCGAGGTAATCACCATGCCCAAAGCTCCTGTCAAGACGGTTCCGATCGACCAGAAATCCTCCGGAGCCGCCGCGACCCTGAGGAGATAAGCCAGAATAAGGCAGCCCCCTGCATATTGCATGACGTAAGGCCGGGCTTCATTGAGATAATAGCAAAGGAAGGGGGCGATGGCGGCCAGGGCGATATAGAGAAAGCTTACCCGGGAATTCATTCGCGCCCGGCGTAATGCCAGCAGCAAAAATCCATGGGCGAGAAGCAACCATGGAATATTGCCCAAGCGAAGCATGCGTTCGCCGGGGCCGACAATCTTCTCCCATCCCCACAACCATGCCATATAGAGAGGCATCTGCGCATCCGATCCCCGTTCCAGACTCATCGCGGCCTGCCAATCGTGAAAGGTGGGGGCGCAGGCTTTGATGGCCGCGTTTCCCTCGTCAATCCAAAGGCTGGACGAATTGATGGAAATCCATGCAGCAAGGCACGAAATGAGGAGAAGCAGGAGGCTGCGACGGGTTCCCATTACCTGATTTGATGTAAATTCGTGATGAGTTTCCACCCCATACCGACGATCCGTTTCAAATTAATGCTGTTAGTGCCGCCTTGGCGGTCGGGAAAATGAATCGGGATATAAGCCCACCGTGCCTCGGGAATGCGCTTCAGACTGAGCGTGAGGGCGACGTTTTGCATATCGAAATCTTCGGGAATGGAAGAAAGGGCCGTTTTCAGAAAAGAGCCTCTCATGAGCCGGTAGGGCACATTGGCGTCTCGCAAATCTTTTCCAGCGAGAAGCGAGGTCAGCAGTCTGCAAGTCTTTGAGATCCAAACACGTGACCAACCATCGTCTCTTGTGGCCCGGATGCCGAAAATGCAGTCGTTTTGTTCGCGTTTTTCCCAGAAAGAAGCAAAAAAGCGCGGGTCACATTGACCATCGGAGTCAATCTGCAACACCCATGGAGCATTTTGTTGAATAGCTAATTCATAGCCAAAACGGCAGGTCTGGCCATGCCCGGAGTTGGGTTTATTGATTGGAACGAGTGTTCCGGGACAAGACTTTTGAAGCTCTTCAAGCACGGCGGCCGTATGATCCTTGGAGCCGTCATTAATGATGAACCAACGGAAGGGAATCCGCAGTCGATCCAGTTCTCGGCGCCATTCATCAATTACATTCCTGATATTGGCTTCTTCGTTATAAACCGGGGTGACTAAGAATAACTGTGGTTCCGAATCCATAGTTTCCTTCATGGTGTTCGAAGGGATTATGGTTGGCAATCCCCAATCCGCAACAAATGTACTACGGTTTGGCCCACTCCCGCATCCGTTCCCGGATTTTTTTGATCGAAAGCGCCATTTGCAGCGGGTCACGCAGGAGCGAAACTTTGCTGCCGGGGATGTCCGTCCAATCAATGGGCACCTCTTCCACCGCGCAGCCGTGGTGGTTGAGCGCCGCGAGCAACTCCACATCGAAGGCGAAACGCTTCTCGCGCAGCAGCGGGCGCACCTTGTTCCAGGCCGCCGCCGGGATCAACTTGAAGCCGCACTGGCTGTCATAGATATGGGGGTCGATCCACGTGCCCACCATCGACGCGAACACGCGGCCCAGCAGGTGGCGCCTTAAGCTGCGGTTAACCACGCGGCCCCGCAACTGTACCCGTGAGGCGAAGAGCGCCGTCGGCGCGGATGGAGCGGATGAGCCGAGCCGCCCGATCAAGCGCCGCACTTCGCGGGCCGGGATGGCTCCGTCGGCATCCAGGAAGCCGAGCCACTCCGCGGTTTCCCCCGCCGCTTCCCAGCCCCGCAGAATCGCCGCCCCCTTGCCCTCGTTTTTTTCCTGAAAAATGGGGGGCTGGACGAAAGCATGCCGGGCCTGGGCTTCGCAAACGAGTTCCCGCAGCCGGTCCCGTTGCGCCGGGGCGGAGCCGTCGTCCACCACCTGCAGCCGCACCGCCTGGCCCGCACCCTCCAGCTCCTGGCATAACTCCGGCAGATAGCGGGCGAGCCGCTCGCCGTCATTGTAGCTCGGGATCACCAGCCATACCGCGCATTTGGGAGAAGATTGCATGGATTTCTACTTTTTAGAGAGCATGGAAATGACTGTCAATGGAACCGCTTCTTGCAATCGGGGCTTCCTTAATGTCAGATTTATCCTTTAGCATTTTTTTATGAGCAATTCCAACGCCTGCCAAAACCAGCTTGATCTCCTCAAAACGTACACCACGGTCGTCGCCGACACGGGCGACTTCGAGACCATGCGCCAGTTCCACCCGCAGGACGCGACCACCAACCCCAGCCTCATCTTCCAGGCCAGCCAGAAGCCCGAGTACCGCTACATTCTCGACAAAGTGATCGCGGAGCGCCGCTCCTCCGGCCTCACCGGCAAGGCGCAGGTCGAAGATGTCATCGACCACGTGCTGGTGGCCTTCGGCATGGAAATCCTGGACATCGTGCCCGGCCGCGTTTCCACCGAAACCGACGCCCGCCTCTCCTTTGACACCGAGGGCACCATCGCCAAGGCCCGGCAACTCATCGCTCTTTACGAAAAGAACGGCATTTCCCGCAACCGCGTGCTCATCAAAATCGCCTCCACCTGGGAGGGCATCCGCGCCGCCGAGGTGCTGGAAAAAGAAGGCATCCACTGCAACTTGACGCTCCTTTTCTCCCTCACCCAGGCCATTGCCTGCGCCGAGGCTGGCGTGCAACTCATCTCCCCCTTCGTGGGCCGCATTTATGACTGGTTCAAAACCGCCAACCAGCGCGACTACACCGGCGCCGAAGACCCCGGCGTGCAATCGGTGACCACGATTTACAACTACTACAAGAAATTCGGCTACAAGACCGAAGTGATGGGCGCGAGCTTCCGCAACACCGGCGAAATCATCGAACTGGCGGGCTGCGATCTGCTCACCATCAGCCCCAACCTGCTCGCCAAGCTGGCCACCTCCTGTGAACCCATCGTGCGCAAGCTCGACCCGGCGGTCGCCCAAACCCTCGCCATCGAGAAGCTTTGCCTCGATGAAAAGACCTTCCGCTACCTGCTCAACGACGATGCCATGGCGACGGAAAAGACCGCCGAGGGCATCCGCAAATTCGCGGTCGACATTATCAAACTAGAGAAATTCATCGGCGGGCTGCTCTAGAAATCAGCCGCGGAAATCGCAAAAAATTGCAGCGGGAGAGGGGAACTTCTCCCGCTTTTTTTGCGCTCCGGGCGCGTGGGCGTTGGATAAAATAAATACCTGGAAGGGAACAGGTTCCCCAAGCGTGGCCGGGTACGCTCCCTGCTGATTTATTCCCCCCATGAAGTGGCTCATCCTTTCCCTGATTTCCCTTTCCTGTTTCGGCGCAATGGAGGCGCGGGCCGATGTGGCCCGTAACGTTTCCTCGGTCTCCGCAGCCCCCACGAACATCCTGGTCAGCGTTCGCGACCAGAAGCTGGCGCTCTTTCAAGGCGGCGTGCGCGTGGCCGAGTACCCGGTCTCCACGTCCCGCTACGGTATTGGCGATCGTTACGGCAGCTATGCCACGCCCGTCGGCACCCTGGAGGTGGCGCAAAAGATCGGCGAAGGCTGGCCGCTTGGGGCCGTTTTCCACGACCGCCGCCCTACCGGCGAAGTCTTGCGGCCCAACGCCCCTGGGCGCGACCCCATTGTGACGCGCATCATGTGGCTGCGCGGCCTGGATTCGTCCACCCGCAATGCCTATGCGCGCTGCATCTACATCCACGGCACGCCCGTGGAGCGGCAAATCGGGCGGCCCGCCAGCTACGGCTGCATCCGCATGCGTTCCCGCGACGTGGCCGAGCTTTTCGAGCACGTTGGCGTGGGCACGCGGGTGGATGTCACCACCTCATCGCTGCCCCGCAATTTCGCGCGGTTATAATTCAGCTCCGCTCCGCCTCCAGTTTGGCGAGCACTGCCGGGTAGAGCGTGTGTTCGGCCACCTGGATGCGCGCGTGGAGCGTTTCGGCGGTGTCGCCGGGTAGGACGGGCACTTCGCTTTGCGCGATGATGGGGCCGGTATCCATCCCGGCGTCAATGTAGTGAACCGTGCAGCCGGTTTTGGTCACGCCCGCTTCCAGCGCCTGCTTCCAGGCTTCGAGGCCCGGGAATTTCGGCAGCAGCGCCGGGTGCAGGTTGACGATTTTTCGCGGGAAAGCCTCCAGCAGCGGCGCTTTGACCATCCGCATGTACCCGGCCAGCACCACCAGCTCCACCCCGGCTTCCTTGAGCAGTTGGGCCAGCCGCGCTTCGGCTTCCGGCTCCATTTTTGTGCGGAACCGGCCCGGGTTGCAATACTCCGCGCGCAAGCCCCGTTCCCGGGCGAGGTCAAGAATGCCCGCGCCGGGGATGTCCGAAACGACGATGCGCACTTCGGCGTTGAGCTTCCCGGCGTCGATGGCCTGGGCGATGGATTTGAAATTGGAGCCCTTGCCCGAACCGAGCACGCCCAGGCGCAGCGGCGCGCGCCAGGGGCAGCCGTAATCGGAGGGAAAATCAGTTTTTGGCATTGGCTTTGGCGATGATGTTGGTGGTGGAGCGGCCCGGCACGAGCGGGATGAAGCGGATCTCCGAACCGGCGGCGTCCAGCGCGGCGCGCTCGGTTTTTTCGAGGGTGTCGGGGGAGTAATCGCCCCCCTTGGCGTAGATTTGCGGCCGCACGGTTTCAATGACGCCCACCAGGCGCACTTCCGGGAAAATGATGACGTAATCCACGCACTCCAGCGCGGCGATGACTTCGGCGCGGTCCGCCTCGGAGTTGATGGGGCGGGTGGGGCCTTTGAGGGCGCGCACGGAGGCGTCGCCGTTGAGCGCCACCACCAGGGCATCGCCAATGGCCCGGGCGCCTTGCAGGCAACGGACATGGCCAACATGCAGGATGTCGAAGCACCCGTTGGTGAGGACGAGCTTTTTCCCCTCGGCGGCGAATTGATCGCGCACGCGGGCCAGCTCTTCGGCGGTTACGATTTTTCCGGCGGACATGGGAGGGGAAACCATGCCTGTTTTTTCCGGGGAGGACAACCCCGAAGAATGAAGAGCCCCTAAACCGCCGTTTGGCAATGGATGGGCCTCTTACGAAGGCGAGACCGGAAGGTAGCGCCCGAACCACTCGGCGGCGTCGTGGGCCACGGCTTCCAGCGTGCCCGGTTCCTCGAAAAGATGAGTGGCGTCGGCGATCAGCCGCAGTTCCGTGACGCAGTTCATGTGGGCCATGGCGTCGCGGTTCAAGTCGATCACCACGTTATCCATTTCGCCCACCAGGAGCAGCGTGGGGCTTTTTACTTTGGGGAGCCAGGCCGAGGCGAGATCGGGCCGTCCGCCGCGCGAGACCACCGCGCCGACGCGTTCGCCCGCTTTTGCCGCCGCCACCAGCGCCGCGCCCCCGCCCGTGCTGGAGCCGAAGTAACCGATGCGCAGCCCCCGGGCCGCGTCCACGCCTTGCACCCAGTCGGTGGCTGCCAGCAGACGTTCAGCCAGGAGCGGGATGTCGAAGCGGAGGTGGCGCGTGAAGGAATCGATGACCTCCTCCTCGCGCGTGAGCAGATCGAAAAGGAGCGTGCCCAGCCCGGCGTCGCGCAACAGGCGGGCCACGAACTGGTTGCGCGGGCTCAAGCGGCTGCTGCCGCTGCCGTGGGCGAAAAGGACTATCCCCACCGCGTTTTGTGGGATTTGCAACTCCCCATCGAGCATCACGTTGCCCACCGGAACCAGCACCTCGTTCTCAAATCGAACAGCCATATTGGAACCTCCCCTTGTTCCAAAAATCGCTCAGATTCGGGAAAAGTCCACCGAAGGCGGAAAAAAGAGACTTGTCTTCCTCACTCCCCCCAGCGGAAAGCGCCGGGGACTTCCAGGCCGAGTTGGTCCAGAATGCGGGCCACCACGGTATCCGCCACGGCTTCCACCGTTTGGGGGCGGCTGTAAAAACTGGGGCTGGCCGGGAGCAGGACGGCCCCCGCTTCGAGCAGCGTGGCGGCGTTGCGGGCGTGGATCAAGTTCCACGGGGTTTCGCGCGGCACGAGGATCAATTTGCGGCGTTCCTTCAAAAAAACATCGGCGGCGCGCAGGATCACGGAATCGGCGGTTCCGGCGGCGATGCGCCCCATCGTGCCCATGGAGCAGGGGACAATGACCATGGCGTCAAACCGGGCCGAACCGCTCACGAACGGGACGCTCATGTTGTGGTCGTCGTGCTCGTGGATGCCCGGCGGGATTTTCAGGCTTCCCAATTCCATGGCGATCACCTCCCGGCTTGGGTCGCTAAAAACGAGGTGCACCTCATGGGCCGCCGGGTCGATGGCGGCCAGAAGGCGCTGAAAATAAACCGCCCCGCTGGCTCCGGTCGTGGCGATGACGAGTTTCATAAGGCAAAATTGCCTTTCCCTTCGTGCCTTCGTGCCTTCGTGCCTTCGTGTGAAAATGTAAAAGCGGAGCTGCTGAGCCGAGCAAGGAAGTTAACCCGGGGATTTGCAGCGGGAAAGACGTCTGGACCAAAGCATCCTTTGGCTCCTTCATCCCACAAGGAATCCTTGATTTCGGAAATTCTCCACGCTGGTTGGCCTGGATGTGCTTCTATTTTAACACACGAAGGCACGAAGGCACGAAGGCACGAAGCCCGCCCGAAGAACCCACCGGGGAGGAGGAATTGATCTTCGGCTTTTTTGCGTCTTTGCGTGAAAATCCCCCTTTCTTGCGGCGGAATTTACTCCGCCCGGCGTTCGCGGGCGGCGGCAATGATTTCGGCGATGGCTTCACCGCGCGGTTTCGCGCCGACGTTGCCTTTGCCGTGGATGCGGATGCTCACGTTGCCCGCTTCCAGGTCGCGGTGGCCCACCACGAACATCGTGTGGACTTTCGCTTCCTCGGCGCGGAGCACTTTGCCGTTGATCTTGTCGCTGGAGGCGTCCACTTCGGCGCGGATACCGGCGGCCCGCAGTTCGTCGCGGATGGAGTTGGCGTATTCCACCAGCGGCGCTTCGTCGCCGATGGGCAGTACGCGCACTTGCATGGGCGAGAGCCACAAGGGGAAATTCCCGGCGTAATGCTCGATCAGGAAGCCGATGAAGCGTTCGTGGGTGCCCAAGGGTGCGCGGTGGATACACAACGGCGTTTTCTCGGTGTTGTCGCGGTCCTTGTAGACCAGCCCGAAACGTTTCGGCACGGCGAAATCGACCTGGTTGGTGGCGATGGTGAACTCGCGCCCGATGGCGCTCCATACCTGCACGTCGATCTTCGGCCCGTAGAAAGCCGCCTCGTTGGGCACTTCCACGTAGTTGATGCCGCTCTTGATGAGGACGTTGCGCACCATGTCCTCGGTCTTTTTCCAAAGCTCCGGCTCGTTGACGTACTTCTGGCCCAGCTTGGCCGGGTCGTGCGTGGAGAAGCGCATCAGGTATTTGCCCAGCCCGAAAATCTTGAAGTACTTGAGGTACATCTCGTTGACGGCGTTGAACTCGGCCTCGAACTGATCCGGCGTGAGGTACATGTGGGCGTCGTTCATCTGCATGCAGCGCACGCGCATGAGGCCGAAAAGCTCGCCCGACTGCTCGTAGCGGTAGCAGGTGCCGTATTCGGCCAGGCGCAACGGAAGGTCGCGGTAACTGCGGGGCACCGCCGCGTAAATCTTGTGGTGGTGCGGGCAGTTCATCGCCTTGAGGTAATATTTCTCCTTCGTGCCGCCCGCTTCCTCCAGGATCATCGGCGGGAACATGGATTCGGCGTAATAGGGGAGGTGACCGCTGGTCAGGTACATGTTCTCGCGGGCCAGGTGCGGCGTGCGCACGCGCACGTAACCGGCGGCGAACTCCGTTTCCTTGGCCAGCTTTTCAAGTTCCTCGATCAAGACGGTGCCGTTGGGCATCCAGAGGGGAAGGCCGGGGCCCACGTCCTCGTCGAACGTGAAGAGTTGCAGCTCTTTGCCCAGCTTGCGGTGGTCGCGCTTCTTGGCTTCCTCCAGCATGGCGAAGTATTCCTCCATCTGGGTCTTGTTCTTGAACGCCGTGCCGTAAACGCGCTGGAGTTGGGGATTCTTCTCGTCGCCTTTGTAGTAGGCGCTGGCCACGTGCGTGAGCTTGAACGCGCCGATATTGCCGGTGCGCATCACGTGCGGTCCGGCGCAAAGGTCCATGAAGTCGCCGTTCTGGTAGAGGCTGATTTCCTCGCCCTCGGGGATCTCCTCCAGGTTGCCGATTTTAAAAACGGACGGCTTTTCGCGCTCGGAAAGCGCCCCCAGGCGGCCCGCCTGCGCGAGCTTGAAGGCTTCCTCGCGGCTCACGGTCTTGCGCTCGAAAGTGTGGTTGGCTTTGATCTCCTTCTTCATCTCGGCCTCGATGGCGGCGAAGTCCTCGGGCGTGATGTGGTGGTCCAGGTCCAGGTCGTAATAGAAACCGTTTTCCACGGAGGGACCGGCGGCGAATTGCGCGTTCGGCCAGAGCCGGAGAATGGCGGTGGCCAGCACGTGCGCTGCGGAGTGGCGCAGCCGCTCGATGTCGGTCGCCTGGTGGCGTTGTTCCAGAGTTTTGCGTTCTTGTGCTTCGGCCATGGCTAAAAAGTAATAAAGGTGAAGGGGTAAAAATTGACCCCTTTGGGTCGCCGGGTCAAGGGCATAAGCCAATTGGGCGGCCCTCTCCGCTTCCTCGCGTCCCCCTTTCTCCGCGTCGGTGTCTATTCCGCCGTTTCGCCGCAGCAGGCGTCCTTCTCGGGCTTTGCGGTGAGCTTCAGCACCAGGAAGTAAAGCGCGGCCAGCACCAAAATGCCGATTACGATCCAGTGCGACTGGCCTTTGATGAACTGCACCAGCCCCTGGGGGTCGTTGATGAGCCCCGGCTGCACCCGCTGCGCCTCGCGGCCCAGCCAGGCCAGCACCACGCACCAGATAAACGACCCCACGATGGTCATGAGGCTGAACATCCCGAAGCTCATCTTTACGATACCCGCCGGGATGGAAATCAAATGGCGGATCACCGGCAGCAGCCGGGCAAAGAAAATGCCGCCCGCTTCGTAGCGGTGCATCCAGTGTTCGGCCAGTTCCAGCTTCTTCTCGCTGATTAAAAAGAATTTGCCCCAGCGCACCACCACGGCGCGGCCCAGGGCGCGCGCCACCCCATAGGTGATGATCGAGCCGAGGTAGGAGCCGACCGTGCCCGCGAAAATAATGCCCCAGAAGCCCACGGCGGGGGAATTGCCGCCCCAAAGGGTCATGGTGCCTTCGGCGACGAGGAACGCGGCGGGCGGGATGACCACCTCGCTCGGCACGGGGAAAATGGAGCTTTCCATGGCCATCAGCAGAATGACGCCCACGCATCCCCATTGATGAACCCAACCAAACCAAAGGACCAGAAATTGATGCATCCCGCTGATCTCAGCCCAGCAGGGAAAAAAGGCAAGCCCTCTCTTGGGGTAAGGGTTTAAAACGATTTCTGCAAAAAAATCGCTTGCAACTAAGGCCACTTCCCCCTACTTTCCTGCCTCGCCCCAAACGGGGTGGTTAACGCGGGTGTAGCTCAGTGGTAGAGCATCTCCTTGCCAAGGAGAATGTCGTGAGTTCGAGTCTCATCACCCGCTCCAATTTCCTCAGTTCGAGGAAGTTCCAGATCACATCGAATCCTGACACGTCGTATTCTGATCTTCCAGCAACGCCAGGGAAGCGGTGATTGCGCCATTCTCCAAGCCGGGCAGCAACCGGCCCAGCGCGCGCACGTAAACCGCAAGCTGCGGGGCGTACCGCTCCTCCAGCCGCTGGCGCTCCGCTTCGCCGCCCCGGTCGGTTTTGAAATCGACGATTTCCGCCCGGATCGCGCAGCCCTCGGCATTGCGCCAAATCACTACGCGGTCGAAAGCGCCGGTCAGCAAGGTCGCGGGGCCGTCCATCACGGCGAAGCGGCGCTCACGCCAAAGCTCGGCCTCCGCGCCCGGCGCGCGGCCGGTTTTTGAAAAAACGGCGTGGAGCGGCGAGGCAGGGTCTTGGAGCCGGGCCAGTAGCCGCTCGGCTTCCTGCGTTGCTTCCTCTTCGGGAAAGTGCGCCCAAAGTTCGCGGGTTTGCGCCAGCAGTTCCGGGGCGGCGGGCAGGCCCTCCTCGATCCACGAAATCCGGGCGAGCCAGGCGTGGATGAGTTCGCCGCGCTTCATCGCCTCCCGGTTCGCGGGCGCGAGAATGCTGGCCACGGAGAACGAGCGCGCATCCTCCTGGTCCGATGCCGTCGCATGTACGGCCCGGGTGTGGAGCAGGCTTTCCTCCGGGAAAGACGGCGCAACGAGCGGCTCGGTGGCGAGACCGGGGTCTTTGAGGATTTTGGGAATTTGGGGAGCGGGAGTCTCGGCGGCGCGGCTGCAGGCGGCATCGCACTCGCGGGCGGTGAGCCCTTCCACGCATTCCACCACGTCTCCCTCGCCGGGCTGGAGTCCCGCACGCAAAAGCTGGGCGACGGGGGCGTTGCCTGCGCCGCGCAGCACGATGTCCAGGAACGAGCGGGCGCGGGTCATGCCCACGTAGAGCACGCTCAGTTCGCCCATGAATTCCCCGGCGGTTTTTTCGTCGTAAAGGGGGCGCAGGCCGAGGAGGTCCGCCGCTTCCTGCGAGGGGACGAGTTGCAGTTGCCCGTCGTATTCCATCACCGCCGGTTCGCCGCCCTGGCGCTGGGCGGCGTCCAGGTCCACCAGGATGACGGTTTCAAATTCGAGCCCTTTGGAGGCGTGGATGGTCATGATGCGCACCGCCGAGCCGCCCTGGCGCTCCATGCGGCGGTTGCGGACGTGCTCGACAAACCCGGCCAGGCGCGGCAGGGGCCGCCGGTCGAACTCGCGGGCGATCTCCAGCAGTTGCTCGCAGCGGGTGCGGTCGTATTCGTTGCAGCGGGCCGCGAACGCCTCGGCGCGAACCCACGAGCGCAGCACGGGGGCCAGCCCTTCGTGGATGAGGGCACGTCGGATTTTGTCCAAGGCGGCCCATTCTTCCGGGCCGGGCGGAGCGTCTGCCGTAACGGACGCCGGGAAGCCGAACGCCTCGCGCGCCGGGCTGGAAAGGGCGTGATAACGGGCCGCCGTGTGACCCGGATGATCGAGGTAGGTCAGCAGCGAAAGGATCAACTCCACCGCGCGGGAATCCGTGAGCGGACTGCCGCCTTCGCCGCTCACGTCCACGTTCGGACAGGCGCGCCGGATCTCGGCGATGAGCCGGGACATGAGCTTGCGCTTGCGCAGCAGGACGGCGATTTTCCGGCCCGGATCGGCGCAAAGATGCTCGCGCACCAGGTCCACGGTTTGGGTGACCAGTGGCGCGGCTTTGTCCTCATCGTCGCCCGGGGGCGTTTCGAAGAGGCGCACCCGGCCCTGGAGCCGGGCCACGCGCGGGGCTGGGCCGTGGTCCACAAAACCTTCCGCCCAACGTCGGCCCGCGTCCTCCAGTACCGGCTTTTCCGGGCACCACGGGCCGCCGAGTACGTGGGCGACGCGGTTGACGGCGTTGAGCACGGCGGCACTGGAGCGGTAGCTGAGGCTCAACGGCGGGGCCGGTTGTTCGCCGATTTTTTTGCCCAACGCCGCGAGCGGGCCGTGCATCAGTTCGCGGTCGCCGCCGCGCCAACCGTAAATAGCCTGCTTTTCGTCGCCGACCACGAAGATGGAAGAGTCCCCGTTGGCCCCGATCTCCTCCAGCAGCGGGAGGAAAAACGCGAACTGGCGGCGGCTGGTGTCCTGGAATTCGTCGAAGAGCACGTGCCGGTAACGGGTGCCGAGCCGGAAATAAAGATCCTCCTCGCTCACGGCCCGGCGGCCAACGGACTGAGTAATATCGTTGAACGTGTAGGCCGCCTGTTCGAACAAAACCGAGAGCCGGGCGCGGCGGTAACGCTCCGCGAGCCATTCCAGCGCCGCCATGCGGGCGCGGTGCTGGCGGCGGACTTCCTCGCGGGCAACGGCGAGCAGCGGGGCCATGGCCTCGGCCAGGATGCCGGGAATCTCCGCGTTGTAGTACGAGCCGTTCTCCAGAATTTTGCGGCCCAGCGTGGCCCCCAGGAGCCGCTCGGCTTTCTGCCCGGGTTGCACGGTTTCCGCGAGCGCCTCGATGGCCTTTTGCCAGCGGGCGTTCACCTTTCCCGCCTGCGTTTTGGGAGCCCAGGCCGCGAAATTCCCGAGCACCCGCGCGGCCTCCGCAATTTCGTCCGAAGCCCACAGCCGCGGCGCGGGAAGCTGGAACGCCGCCCCGGGTTCCGCGCTGTCCGGCAGGTTTTGGAACGCGCCCGAGAGCCGGTCCAGCGCCCCCTGGATGGAACTGCCCATTTGCTGTTTGCGGTAGGTCGCGAGCGCCTCGACGAGCATTTGTTCATCCGACTCTCCCAGCAGCGAACAGACCGTGGCGCGCTGTACCTCGGCCTCCGCTTCGTCCACGGCCATCTGCCAGCCGGGAGCCATGCCGAGTTCCGCCGAGAACGCCTTGGCGATCTGGCCGAAAAACGAGTCCATCGTGGAAATGGTGAGCCGGTCGAGCCGCATGGCCAGGCGCTCCAGCACGCGCCCGCAAATCTCGCGGGTGAGCCGCAACCCGGTGCTTTCCGCCAGCGAGCCGCAGTCCGCTTGGGAGAGCACCGCGTTGGAGAGCAGTTGCAAAATGCGGTCCAGGATTTCCCCGGCGGCGGCGCGCGTGAAGGTGGTGGCGAGAATCTGCGAGGGGTCCAGCGGCTCCCCGGCCAGTTCCGCCCGCAACAGCAGTTGGAGACAGGAGACAGCCAGCTTGTAGGTTTTCCCGGAACCGGCGGAAGCGCGAATGACGGTGAGCGGCATATGGCTAGTCCTCCTCCTCTTCTTCCTTGCCGGGCGTGAGGCCGTTCGCGCCGCAGAGGGCGTCGAAAGCGGGGGCGTTGTAGGGTGAGAGTTTGCCTTGCTCGCGGCAACCCGTCCCATCGCAGACTTCCCGCACGATGATGGCGGCCTGCTCCCAGGCTTCTTCGATTTTGCCGCCCTCGCGGGGGAACGGCTCGGTGATGCCCGCTTTGTCCTGCTCTTCCGGCAGGTTGAAATAAACCAGTTCGGTGCGCTCGGGGTCGGCGGGACCGTGCGGGAGATCCAGCGCGGGCAGCAGCTTGAGGTAAAGCGGCAACTGCAAATCCTTCCACCCCGCGTTGTTGAAATGGGCCTTCGCGGGGGTCACGGCTTTGTTGGCGGTTTTGTAGTCGATCACCCGCCAGCCGAATTGCGGATGCCAGTCGATGCGGTCCATTTTGCCCTTCAACTGTACGTCCGCAGGTGCGCCTTCAATATTAAAAGGGATGATTAAAGAATCATCCGATTCCACGTGAACGATCCGCCACCCCTCGGCGAACGCGGCCGCCTGGTGGCGGGCGAAGAGACGCAGCCGCTGCCGCAGCGCGAGGGTTTGCGTATGCACCGGGGCCAGCGCGTGCGCCCCAAAGACCCGGGCCATGTAGACGTCCAGCAGTTGCCCCAGTTCCGCTTCGATGGCAGCGGCGTCGGGGTGCGCGGCCTGGTCCAGCCAATGGCATCCGAATTCCCGCAGTACCGAGTGGAGGATCGTGCCGAACATGCCGCCGTCGAGTTCCTGCGCGGCGTCGTCTTCGTCCGTCAGCCGCAGCACGTATTTGAAATAAAAGAGCAACGGCGATTCCAGGTATGTCCTGAAACACGTGGGGCTGAACACCCGGAACGCGCGCATCCGCTCTGGCTCGGGCTCCGGCGGTTGCAGCCCCGGTCCTGACGCCAAGGCCGCCAGCGGCTCCGCGTTCGCCATGTTCGGTTTGGAGGCGGTCGACAACGCGATGAGCCGCGCGGCCAGTTCGGCGTTCTTTTGCCCGGCGATGAGCAGGCGGCTGGGGCGCGCCGGTTCCCCCGTGGCGTTGCGCCGGGGGGCGATGAGGGCCACGCGGCCACTGACGCGGCGGCTTTCCGTCACGGTCCAAAGCGTGTATTGATCCCGCGCGAACCGGCTGGCGCGGCACGGCAGCCCGAGGCGCTCGCGCAAGCCGTCGTGCAGCAGCGGCTCTGCCTGCGCGCCTTCCGGCAGACTCCCTTCGAAGACCGAGGTGACGATCAGCGCCGGGGCGTCGTCCGCCGCCGCTTCCAGCCAACCGGCCAGTTCCACCGCGCCGGGCGCTTCCTCGGCGGGAATCCCGGCGGCCCCGGCGGTTTCGATGACGGTGCGGAGCAGTTCCGAAGGCTCGAACCCGGCAAGCGCCTTCGCGGGAATCGCTTTAAGGGCGTCCAGCGCCTCGCGCACGGCCTCCAGCGAATGGATCACCGCTCGGTCTTCCGGTTCGCCCCGGTTCAACCGACGTTCGCCGTACACGGCGAGCAAAAAGCGCGTCAGGTCGTCGGCGAAAGATTCGCGGCCAATCCGGGCTAAGCCGCGCAGCCGGTTTACGAGGCTGGCGATTTCCTCCGAAAGAGGGTTTTCGTCGCACGGCTGCGCCAGCCGGTCCGGCAGGTGCGCGTTAAAGTAGGCGTCGAGTTTGCGCGCGGCGTGGCCTGTCAATTTCGCCAAGTCCGGGTGGCGCACGAGCCGCGCGACAGCGCCGTAGCGCGGCGGCTGCGCGGAGCCGGATTCGAGGAACTCCGCCAGCGCGGCAAGGAGCGTCAATACGGGCGAACGGCTGGCGGGCTGGCCCTCGGCTCGCCGGGCGGGAATGCCGGCATCGGCCAGCGCGGCCTCAATGGATGCAAGGGCTTCGGCCTCTGGAATCGCGACGGTAACCGCCCCTTGGGGCAGCCCCGCCGCGCGCCAGGTTTCCACCAGGGCCGCACACCGCCGGGCCTGCCGGGTTGCATCGGGAACCCCATGGATTTCGCCGTGCTCAAAACGGCACGGGCGTTTGGCCCAATACGCGGGGACAAGGCGGCCCCAGGCGTCGAACCCGGCGGCCTCGGCTTGCGGTGCATGGATCAGCACGCGGGGCTCTCGCGGCAACTCTTCCAGCAAGGCGACGATGGCCGGGGAAAGCTCGATGACGCCCACCAGATCCACCTGCACCTTGGGGTCCGTCATGGCGTGTTTGCCCTGGTTCAGCAGAAACTCGGAGGCATCGGCCAGGCCCCAGGCGTCGAGGCAGCGGCGGTAAACGCCGAGCAAAACATCGAGCGCGGTCCAGCGGGGCTCCTCTTCCACGGAAGCCTCCGGCGCAAACTGGCAAAGCCGCCGGTACGCCGCCGCGAAATCGTGCCCGGAGGCGGAAAGTTCCCGCCACGTTTCGTCCAAAAACCGGCCTAGGGCTGAGGCGCGATCCTGGCTGGAGGGCGAGGCCCAGATGGCGTCCAGCGTGGCGGCGTCCGCCTGCTTGAGCGTCCGTATCCAGGCCAGCCGCTGGGCCGCCCGGCTCGCGGCGGGGTTGCCCCGGTGGAGCAACAGCGCGCCATCGAGCGAGCCGGGAGTGAGGATTCGGGGCGGGATCAGCCGCAGCCCCCGGCTTTGCGCTTGCGCCGCGAGCAGCCCCAGCAGCCGCCGCCCGGCATTGCGCCCGCGAACCACCACGATGCGCCGCCCGAGGTCGGCATCCGCCAAACCGGGCTGCGCCTGCGCGCATTCGTCCAGCAGCCATCCCGCCGCCGCTGGCAAGAGCGGTTTTTCCCAGGGGAGGAAAATTTGCATGCCGGAACTCCGTTGCCGCACCCGTTACCGGGCGTAAATTTGAACCGCAGAGAGCGCCGGAGTGGCCAGCGATTCTTCGATCACCACTCGCACGCGGCTAGTCTTGACCGGTTCGAAGCGGTGGAGCCGCTTGTGGCCCACGGTGGTGCCCTTGCAGAGCGTCTGCCATTGGCCGTTGGCGTCCAGGGCTTCCACGCGGTGCGCGGCGATGCGTTGGCCAAGCTGGATGGGCTCTTGCAAGCCGATCAGCGCCACTTCGGCGGCAGCGGGCAGGGTGGCTTCGATCCAGGCTTCACCTTCAGTATTACCCGGAGCCCAGTAGGTTTCCGTGGAACCATCGGCGACGGCGCTGGCCGGGCCTGTGGCTTCGGCGCTGGCGGAAAGGGCCGCGCCCCGGGCGAGGTCGCACGCAAAGAGGCGGTCCAGCGTGGCGCGCATGGCCGTGACGCGCTCAATGTCCGTCGCGTGGACGAGGCCGTTGGGCATCACTGGCAGGTTGAGAAGCAGCAGGCCGTTGCGGCCCACGCTTTGGAAATAGAGATCGACCAGGTTTTCCACCGAGCGCACCTCGCCGTCCTCGGCGGCGTGGTAGAACCAGCCGGGGCGGATGGAAACGTCGCATTCGGCGGAGCGCCAGACGCGCGGCTGCCCGGCGGCGGGCATTTCGCCTTCGTTGAGGATGCGCGTGAAGCGTTCGTTGGCCTTGGCGTCGTTGGCTTCGCAGATGCCCGAGTCGCCCGGGAAGCGGACCGAGTTCGGGTCTTGGGCGCTCCAGCAGGTTTCCCCCGCGATGCCGCGCTCGTTGCCCACCCAGCGCACGTCGGTGCCGCCGTCGCCGAAGGTCACGGCGTCGGGTTGAAGTTCCTTCACAATGCCAAAAAAGCGCGGCCAGTCGTAGGCTTGGCGGCGGCCGTTCGGGCCTTCGGCGCACGCGCCGTCGAACCAGACTTCGTGCAGCTTGCCATATTCGGTAAGCAGCTCCGTGAGCTGCGCGCAATAGTGATCGTTATAACGGGGGGAATCCCCATAGCTTTCCTCGTGCCGGTCCCAGGGCGAGAGGTACAGACCCACTTTCAGCCCCTCAGCGCGGAAGGCGTCCACAAATTCGCGGACCACGTCCCCCTTGCCGCCCTTCCACGGGGAATTCTTTACCGAATGCTCCGTGTATTTCGAAGGCCAGAGGCAAAAGCCGTCGTGGTGCTTGGCGGTGAGAATGCCGATCTTGAACCCGCCCGCCTTGGCCGCGCGCGCCCATTGGCGGCAATCGAGTTCCGTCGGGTTGAAGATCGACGGGGATTCCGTGCCGTCGCCCCACTCCTTGCCGGTGTAGGTATTCGGGCTGAAATGGAAGAACGCGTTGGTTTCGGTGCGCTGCCAGGCCAACTGGTTCGACGCGGGAAGCGGAAGGAAGGGAGATAGGTTCATGTGAGAATAAAAACCGGGAAAATGATTGCCGGTTTATATCCAAACGCAAGACCTCTGTTTTACAATTTCCGGTGCTATTTCCTATCTTTGTTAAGTGGCCGTGGACGCGGCTACCTCGTCCCCTTGCGGGTCACCCACTCCCCAAGCTTTTCGCAGAGGATCTCGTTGCCAAAGCGGTCGATGGCCTCTCGCAGGAAGCCGTTGACCAGCAGTTGCAGCGCCTTTGCGAGCGGGATGCCCCGGGCCAGCAGGTAGAAGAGTTCGTCGTCCTCGATCTGCCCCGCCGTCGCGCCGTGCGAGCACTTCACGTCGTCGGCCAAAATTTCAAGGCCCGGCATGGAGTTGGCTTCGGCGTCTTCGCTCAAAAGGAGGTTGCGCACTTTCTGGTAGGCGTCGGTGTGGTGCGCGCCCGGTTCCACCTTAATCATCCCGGCGAAGATCGCGCGGGAGTTGGCGTCGAGGGCGTTTTTGTAAAGCAAATCGCTCGATGCGCCGGGCGCTTGGTGGTCCTGGTAGGTGCGCAGGTCGAATTCCTGGTCCTGGCCGCCCACGGTCACGGCCAGCAGGTCGCTGCGGCCGCCCTCGCCGGTGAGACGGCTCATGGCTTCCGTGCGGGCGTAGCGGCCCCCGAGGTTGACGTTCAAGGTTTTCACGGCGGCGTCGCGGCCCACCACGGTGTTGGTAGCCTGGATGGCGAGCGTTTTGCGGCTCCAATTTTGGACGCAAACATAGTGAATCTGCGCGCCCGGCCCGGCATAGAGGTCGGTGAAGCCGACAGCCAGCCCGGCGGTGTCCGGTTCCGCGCCCATGAAGTAATCCACGAACGTCACCTTGCTGCCTTCCTCCGCGACGATGAGCGTGTGCGGAAAGACGGCGTTGCCCTCGCCGGAGAGCCAGTGGAACGACTCGACCGGCAGCGTCACCTCGACCCCGCGCGGGACGTAAAGGAACGTGCCGGTCTTGATGCGGGCGGCGTGCAGCGCGGCGAATTTTTCGCAACCCAGCGGCTCGCCCTGCACCATGAAGTGCTTTTTCAGCAACTCCGCGTGTTCGCGGGCGGCCAGTTCCAGCGGTTCCCAAATCACGCCTTGCTTGGCCAATCCGTCGCCGATGGCTTCGATGAGACTGTCGTTGGCGAACACGAGTTTCCCCGCGGTTTCTGGTGCGCCCACGGAGGCGCGCAGCAAGGTCTCGCGGTCGCCGGTGAAGGGGGTGGTTTCCTTCGCGAACGGAGCAAGATCGAACGCGGGGAGATTCGCGAACCGGTAATCCTCGTTGAGCCGGGTCGGCATCGGCAGCGCCTCGAAGCGCGCTTGCGCGGCGGCCCGGGCGGTTTCGTCGTTGAATAAAAGTGTGCTCATTGAAAAATTCAGCGGAGTTAACCCACGGACCCTTCCATTTCGAGGTCGATCAAGCGTTTGAGTTCCACCGAGTATTCCATCGGGAACTGCCGCACGAGGTCGTTGACGAAGCCGTTAACCGAAAGGCTCATGGCCTGCCCTTCGGTGAGGCCCCGTTGCTGCATGTAGAAGATCTGGTCGGCGCTGATTTGGCTCACGCTCGCCTCGTGCTGCACGGCGTTGCCTGTGCCGCGCACCGTGATGGCGGGGTAGGTGTCCGTGCGGCTGTCGGCGTTAATCAAGAGCGCGTCGCAAACCGTGTTGTTCTTGCACCCTTTCAAATGCTTCGGCACGTGAACCAGGCCCCGGTAGCTGGCGCGGCCCGTTCCGGCGGAAATCGACTTGGAAACGATGTTGCTCGTTGTCTCGTCGGCCAGGTGGATCATTTTCGCGCCCGTGTCTTGGTGCTGGCCGTTGCTGGCCAGCGCGATGGAGACGACCTCGCCGCGCGCTTTGCGGCCCTTCAAGACCACGCCCGGGTATTTCATCGTGAGCCGCGAGCCGATGTTGCAGTCGATCCACTTCACCTCGGCCTCCTCGTGGGCCATGGCCCGCTTGGTGACGAGGTTGAAAACGTTGCTGCTCCAGTTTTGAACGGTGACGTACTGAATTTTCGCCCCCTTCATCGCGACCAACTCCACCACGGCGGAGTGGAGCGTGGCGGTGTCGAACTTCGGCGCGGTGCAGCCTTCCATGTACATCACCTCAGAGCCTTCGTCGGCGATGATGAGCGTGCGCTCGAACTGCCCGAAGCTCTCGGCATTGATGCGGAAGTAGGCTTGCAGCGGGTGCTTCACTTTCACCCCCGGCGGCACGTAAATAAAGGAGCCGCCGCTGAAAACGGCGCTGTTGAGGGCGCTGAACTTGTTGTCGCCGGAAGGAATGACCTTGCCGAACCACTTGCGGAAAATCTCCGGGTACTTGATGAGCCCCTCGGTGGAGCCGACGAAGATGACACCCTGCTCGCCGATGGCTTTCTTGATGTTGGAATAGACCGCCTCGCTGTCGAACTGAGCCTCCACGCCCGCGAGGAACTTGCGCTCCTGCTGCGGCACGCCGAGCCGTTCGAAGGTCTCCTTCACGTCGTCGGGCACTTCCTCCCAGGAGCGCGTGGGCCGCTGGCCGTGAGCCAGGTAATACCGAATCTTATCGAAATCCAGCGATTCCAAGTCTTTCGTCGCCCAGTGGGTGGGCAGCGGCTTGTCGTTGAAAATCTTGAGCGCCTTCAAGCGGAATTCGCGAATCCACTCCGGCTCGCCTTTTACGTCGGCGATGTAGTTCACGGTGGCTTCGGTCAGCCCCGTGCCCGCGTCGAAGGCGTGGTGCTCGGGAAACGAAAAGTCGCCGATGGACCGATCCAGGTTCAGTTCTGTTTTAGGTTCAGACATGTTCGTGGCCCTCCTTGTGGTTAAGCCGCGGGTTCGGTTTCCTTCACCCAATCGTAGCCCTTGGCTTCGAGTTCGAGCGCCAGTTCCTTCGGGCCGCTCATCACGATTTTGCCCTCCACCATCACGTGGATGACGTCCGGCGTGATGTAGTCCAGCAGCCGTTGGTAATGCGTAATCAAAAGCACGCCCAGTTCCGGGTTGCGGAGTTGGTTGACCCCGTTGGAGACGATCCGCAGCGCGTCGATGTCGAGGCCGCTATCCATTTCGTCGAGGATCGCGTAATGCGGCTCCAGCATGGCCATTTGCAGGATCTCGCAGCGTTTCTTTTCGCCGCCGGAGAACCCTTCGTTTACCGAGCGGGAGGTGAACGCGCGGTTCATCTCCAGCAGGTCCATCTTGTCGTAAAGCGAGTAGTAAAATTCCGTGGCTTCGAGTTCCTGGCCCTCGGGCAGCCGGGCGGCCACGGCGGCGCGCAGGAAGTTGGCGATCGTCACGCCGGGGATTTCCATCGGGTATTGAAACGCCAGGAAAACGCCTTTGCGCGCGCGCTCGTCGGGTGCCATTTCCAGGATGTTCTCGCCGTCCACGAGCACCTCGCCGCTGGTCACGGTGTAGTCCGGGTGGCCCGCGATGACCTTGGAAAGCGTGCTTTTGCCGGAACCGTTCGGGCCCATGATGGCGTGGACCTTGCCGCGCTCGATCTCAAGGCTGAGGCCTTTGATGATTTCGCGCTCTCCGATGTTGGCATGCAGATCCTTGATGACGAGTGACTTCATAATTTAGAGGGTGTTGTTTGGGGACGCTTGGGGCGGACGCTCCTGGGGACGCTTCTCCCCGGCGCAGGCAGGGCATTGACCGTGCAGGTTGATCTCCACGTGCTCGGTGAGCGCCCCGGCGGGGACGTCCAGGGTAAATTCAATGGAAGGGTCGAGGGGCACGTCGAACACCGCGCCGCAGGTTTTGCAGAAAAAGTGGCCGTGGGGGACGAGATTGGGGCAATAGCGGGAGGAAGCGCGCTCGCAGTTTACTTGCCGGATCAAGCCGCTCTCGGTGAGCGCCTCCAGGCAGTTATAAACCGTGGCCAGCGAAATGGAGGGCATCCGCGCCTTCGCCCTCAGGAACACCTCCGTGGCGGTGGGGTGGTCCCGCTTCTCCATGAGCGCCTCGTAAACATAGCGCCGCTGCGGCGTGAGGCGGATGCCGTGGCTCACGATGGCGTCGTCCGAAGTGGCGGGTTGCGGTTTCATGGAAAATTCCGGTCGCGCCAATATCGAGGAGGGGGCTATTGAGATCAAGAATTATTCTAAAACAAAATCGAGATTCGTCTCAATAAGGGGTGCCCCAAACCCCTTGAGAAACCGCGCCGCCCGGATTACCATGCTCTTTCCATGCACGTCCTCCGGATTGCCACCCTCACCTGTCTTGCCCTTGCCCTGGCGGGCTCCGTCGCCCCGGCGCAGGAGCCGGACGAGAACATCAAGCCCTCCTGGCTCACGGAGAAATTCGCGCGCACTTACACGCTCAAAATCCCCGCGCCGCGCGGGCAGATTCTCGACCGCAACGGAGAGCCGCTCGCCGTCACGCGTGTTTGCCAGAACCTCGGCATCAGTTTCCCGACGCCGCTGGATTACCCGGACTCGAAGGCCGTCGCCTTCGCCCATGAGCAGATCGCCAAGGTGGAGCGCCTCACGGGCAGAAAGCTGAATGTTTCCGACAAATCCATCGAGCGGTTCTACCGCAACCGGGGCATCCTTCCCTTTGACATTATCCAGGACGTGCCTACCGCCATGCAGAAGACGTTGAAGGAGCACCTGGGCAGCGGCTTGGTGTTGCACCCGGTTTACGCCCGCTCCTACCCCAACGGCACGCTCGCGGCCCACATCATCGGCTACGCCACGCGCGCGGGCGGCCCGCAGGATTTGCCCATTGAGAACAACGACCTCATCTGGCCCGACGCCGAGGGGCGCGACGGCTTGGAGGCCACTTTCAACGAGCAGCTTACCGGCAAGCCGGGGCAGCTTTCCATCCGCTTCGACGCGAACGGAAAGAAGGTCTACGAAAAGGTGACGGTGCCGCCCACGCCCGGCTGCAACGTCATCACCACGCTGGATTTGCGCATTCAGAAGCTCTGCGAAGCCTCGCTGGCCAAGGGAGCCAAGCGCGGCGCCATCGTTTTCCTCGACCCGAACAACGGGGACATCCTCGGCATGGCCTCCATCCCGACGTTCAACCCGAACGACTTCAGCCCGGCCATCTCGCCCGAGCGTTACAACCAGCTCAACAACGACCCCGCCAAGCCGATGCTCTCGCGCGCCTTCCGCAGTGCCTATCCCCCCGGGTCCACGTGGAAAACCATTAGCGGCATTGCGGCGCTGGAGAGCGGCACCATCAAGCCCGACGACGAGTTTTCCGGCCCTCCGGCCATTTCCATCGGCAACATCGTCATGCACAACTGGAGCAAATACGACGCTGGCATGTTGACCATCGCCGGGGCCATCGAGCGGTCCTGCAACACGTGGTTTTACCAAGTCGGCATCAAAACGGGCGTCAAGCCGCTGGTGGAAACGGCGCAGCGCTTCGGCTTCGGCCAGAAAACGGGCATTCCGCTTCGGGCCGAGACGGAGGGGAACGTCACCACGCCCGAGTTTTTGAAAAAACGGGAAAACCGCCGCTTTTCCGACGGCGACCTGGCCAACTTCTCCATCGGGCAGGGTTATCTGCTCGTTACACCGCTGCAAATGGCGCAGGCCATGGGGACCGTTGCCAACGGCGGGTTGCTGCACCAAACGCGGCTGGTGCTCCAGGTGCAAAGCCTCGATGAACAGATCGTCACCGGCTACGACGTGCGCGTGAAGGACGACCTGGAGCTTAAAAAAGAGACGCTTTCGGCCATTAAAGAAGGCTTGATCGCCGCGACCAACGGCGGACACGGCACGGGGCACCGGGCCTCCGTGGACAACGTGGATGTGGCGGGCAAAACCGGCACGGCGGAGTGGGGGGCCAAGAACCGTTTTGCCTCATGGTACGCCGGGTTTGCTCCAGCGGATAACCCCAAGTATGCGTTCGCGGCGGTGTACGAAACCAACTTCGACGAACGCGCTCACGGTGGCACGGTGGCGGCACCGCTGGTGGGCTATGTGCTGCGCGATCTTTTCCAGGACGAACAGAAAGCGCAGAAGCGCAAGCGTCCCGCCAAGGTGCAGGAAGAGGAAGAGAACGCGGACTAAAAGATGGGATGCAAGGGGGAACCCCCCTTGCCGGAGGGTTTGGGAGGTGGAACCTCCCATTGCCTTTGCAAGGCGGGCGTTGAATAGATTTTGAAGCGGCGCGTCCCAGTTAAACCCGAGCTACGCACTCATTGGCCCGCCTTGCTCCCCCGAAAACAGCGCAGCGTCTTTTCGGGGGC
>CAZEOO010000011.1:0-98757 GCA_964513965.1 uncultured Chthoniobacteraceae bacterium | reverse complement strand
GCGCGGGCACGGGCTTCGCGACGGGCGGCGACGGGCGCGGAGCCGGGGCGGCGGCGCGGGAAGCCACCCGGGGTTGCGCCGTAGCGGGCAGGTCGGTGCCGCTCTTGAGCGCGGTGAGCGTATCGAGCACTTCCGTCAAGGTGGCCTGGCCCAGCGTCTGGATGGCCTTGATGACGGCGATTTCAAAATGGAGCTTCTTGTTGGGCACCCACTTCATGCGGCTTTCCGCCGCCGCGAATTGCTCGATCAAGTCAAGCAAACGGTCCAGCGGGAGCCGGTCCGCCTGGGCTTGCAACTCAGCCACGGCCTCGACGCCGACTTCGGCGGCGATCCCCTCCGGGTTGGCCTTGGCCACGAGCAGGTTGCGGATGTGGCCGATCAAGTCAGCCATCAGGCGGCTCAGGTCGCGCCCGGCCTGGGCTTGCTCCTGCACGATGCCGAGCGCCGCCGGGGCGTCGCCGTCCAGCAAGTGCTCGCAAAGCTGGGAAACCGTCTCCGAAGCGGTGAAGCCGAACACGGAAAGCACGTCCGCCTGCGAGATCTTCTCGCCGCAAAACGCCACGAGTTGGTCGAGCATCGACTCCGCGTCGCGCAGCCCGCCTTCCGCCCCCTTGGCAATCGCGCGGGCGGCTTCCGGCTCCAGCGTGATCTTCTCGTTATCGGCGATGCGTTGCAGGTGCTCGGCGATCAACTTCGCCGGGATGCGCCGCAAATCGAAGCGTTGGCAGCGGGAAAGGATCGTGGGCAGCACCTTCTGCACGTCCGTGGTGGCAAAGACGAATTTGACGTGCGCGGGCGGCTCTTCCAGCGTCTTGAGCAACGCGTTGAAGGCCGCCGCGGAGAGCATGTGCACCTCGTCGATAATGTAAATCTTGTATTTGCCGTGCGAGGGGGCGAAGCGCACGTTGTCGCGCAGTTCGCGCACCTGCTCGACGCCGTTGTTGCTCGCGCCGTCGATTTCCATGACGTCGAGCGAGTTACCCGCAGCGATTTCACGGCAATTGTCGCACTCGCCGCAGGGCGTGACCGTCGGCCCGTGCACGCAGTTGAGCGCCTTGGCCAGGATGCGCGCCGTGGAGGTCTTGCCCGTGCCGCGCGGCCCGACGAAGAGGTAGGCGTGCGCCAGCCGGTCGGAGGCGATGGCGTTTTTGAGCGTCTGGGTAATATGCTCCTGCCCCACGACCTCGTCGAAGGTTTGCGGACGGTATTTGCGGGCAAAAACTTGGTAACTGCTCACGGTTTGGGCGGAAAAAGGGTAAAAAAGTGCGGTTTGAGGGCACCTCTTGAAACCTGAGTATGCCAGCCGCAAAGGATTTTCGCGCCATTTTTCGTCAAATTTCGGGAAGGTATTTTCAAATACCTGCCCAAAATTTGGCGGAAAATGGCATCGAAAAGCCAAAGCGGATGACGCACCCAGGTTTCCAGAGGCGCCCTTGGAACGGGAAATTTATGCCGAAGGCGGCGGAAAGCCAGCCTCTATTTTACCGTCAGCGCGGCCTTCCCTGGGGCGTGTCAATTTGACCCGCACGCGCCGCCCCCATTCGATGCTCGGCACCTCCACCCAGCGGTAGACCGCCGCCGCCCCCAGGAGCATCAACGCGCCCCCCCCGAAAAGCGCGGCGATAAACAGGAAAAACGGCGGCAACGGCGTGGCGCCCGCCGCGTGGTTAACCCAATGGCCGAACGCATGCAGCAGCGGCTGGTTAATCAAATAAAGGCTGTAGCTGACCACCCCCACGCGGGTAACGAAGCGCCCCAAAAACTTCCCCACGGCGGGCACTGTGGGCAGTGAAAGCCAATGGGCCATCCATTGCGTGGAAGCCAGCGCCCCGAAGGCGAACGTGAGCGTACACGCGGGCCGGAACAGGTTGGAGCCAATGGTGACCAGCGGCCAAAACCAGAGCGGCCAGCGCGCCAGAAAAAGCGGGCGGCCATTGAGGTAATCGTCCGCCAGTTTCGCGCCAATGGCCCAGCTAAACCAATAGTAGAACGGCGAACCGAGCACCCAATAAGGCAGGTATTGAACGCCCTGGGTCAGCCGCAACGAAAATTCCAGCACGCCGCACACCGCCAAGGCCGCCCCCCAGCCGAACCGCCGCACCATCCAAAGCAGCAGCGGGTAAATCACGTAAAGCTGCACCTCCACCACCACGCTCCAAAAGGAGGGGTTGATGCCGTAGTGCAGGTCCGAAGTGACGTTGTTGACCAGCAAAGCGTGGCTCCAGAACTGGCCCGCGCCGGCCACGTACTCGGGACTTGAGGTCGCCAGCGGGAAAAGGAACGCGAAAAAGCAAAGCGCCGCGAGGTAGGGCGGGTAAATGCGGAAAAACCGGCGCAGGAAGAACCCCGCATAACCCGCTTCCCGGGATTTGACGTGGCTCAAATGAATACAAAAACCGCTGACCGCGAAAAACACCGCCACGCCGATCCACCCGAACGTGAACGGCGTGAGCGCCACGAACCCGGGCGGCGCATCGACGAAATCGGGCAAAAACCGGCGCCAATGGAGGTGGTCCAGGCCATAGCTGGCCCCCAACGCATGGAAAGCGAGCACCATCAAAATGGCCACGCCCCGGATGAAATCGAGGAAATCAATGTGGCCGCCGGGCCGGGACACAGCGGGCGCGGAAGAAGCGGCGGATGGCGGCGGAGGAAGCGGCGGCATGGGGCGAAGGCTATGGGCCATGTTATCGAGCCCAGGGTAAAAGGGAATTTAAAACAGCGTCGCCGCTTGGGCCCTCAAAACCTCCGCCAGAAAAACCCGGATGCCAAACGCAGCCACCAACCGTTCTGGGCTTTTTCGAATTTTAAAAACATGAAAGCCTATCTTTTGATTGCCGTGCTTGGCTGCCTGGCGCTTGCGATCAGCGCGCAGGGAACCACGACACCCACGGAAACCCTCAAAAACCTCGATACCGCCTATCAAGGCGAAGCAAACGCGCACGAATGCTATGCTCTTTTCGCCAAGAAGGCCGATGAAGAGGGCTTCCCGCAAGTTGCGAAGCTCTTCCGCGCCGCATCCCGCTCCGAAGAGATTCATCGCAACGCCCACAAGGAAGCCATTGAGAAACTCGGAGGAACCGTGCCCAAGATCGTGATTGAAAAAGCAAACGTCGGCACGACGCGCGAAAACCTCGAAGCGGCCATCAAAGGCGAAACCTACGAGCGGGATGCGATGTACCCCACTTTCCTGAATGAAGCGCGGGCAGCCAAAGCCAAACCGGCGGTGCGCTCCTTCACCTTCGCCCATGCAGCCGAGGGCGAGCACGTAAAACTCTACCAGGATGCCCTCGAACATCTTGGCAACAATCCGAAGGTCGACTATTTCGTCTGTTCGGTCTGTGGCAACACGGATACAGAACTTCCGGCCAAGAAATGCCCTGTCTGCGGAAATCCCCGCGATAAATGGGAAAAGATCGATTGATTGGGGGCAGTCCCTCGTGACGATATGCAATTCCTTCCGTTCTCGCTCCCCGATCCGCTGCATCCGGCGGTGATCCATTTTCCCATTGTGCTATTGCTGCTCGGCGCGGCCGTGGCCGTGGTCTCCGTTTTTGTGCACCGCTGGCATTTGCCATGGCTAGCGGCGGCACTGCTTGTGATGGGAGCCGCGGGCGCGCTCGTTGCGGTCGAAACCGGCGAGGAGTCGCGGGAAACCCTGGGAAAACTTGCGAGTCAAATCCAACCCTTGGTTGACGATCATGAAGAATGGGCGGAGCGGACCGAAATTGCCGCCGCCATTGCGGCCATCCTCGCCCTCTTGGCGGCTGCGGGAAGCATGACCATTCGCCTTCCTTCCGCCGCCGTGAGAATTTTCGGTTGGCTCTTCCGCCCGGCGGTTCATCAAACCCTGCGAATTCCAACCGCCGCCATGGCCCTTCTCTCGTGCTTCTTTGTGTATCAAACCGCCCGACGCGGCGGTGAAATGGTTTATGAGCACGCCGTCGGCGTGAACCAGGTGGGTAGCCAGGGCAAACCGTAACTATTTTGGAACGCGCTAAAATCCCAGCGTCAACTGCGGCCGGTCCCCCGTGGGCGGCGGCGCTTTCTTTTTGGCGCGGGGCAGGTTGCTGGGCGTGGCGGCGATCTTCGGCCTGCCGTCGGCGTTCAACTCCGCCTGCTCCAGGTTGCCTAAAATTTCCCGCGCGCGGTCCAGCACGGCAACGGGCAGCCCGGCCAACCGTGCCACCTGGATGCCGTAACTCTTGTCCGCGCCGCCCCGCACGATCTTGCGCAAAAAGATGATCTGGTCGTTCCACTCGCGCACGGCCACGTTGTAGTTTTTGACCCCGGGGCGCGTCATTTCCAGGTCCGTCAACTCGTGGTAATGCGTGGCGAAGAGCGTGCGCGCGCCCACGGCGTCGTGGAGGTACTCGGCCACGCTCCACGCGATGGAAAGCCCGTCGAAGGTGGAGGTGCCGCGCCCGATCTCGTCCAAAATCACCAGGCTGCGCTCGGTGGCGTTGTTTAAAATATTCGCCGTCTCGTTCATCTCCACCATGAACGTGGACTGCCCGCGCGAAAGGTCGTCGCTGGCTCCCACGCGTGTGAAAATGCGGTCCACCAGCCCGATCTCCGCGCTGGCCGCCGGGAGATACCCTCCCATTTGCGCCATCAAAACCAACAGCGCCACCTGCCGGATGTAGGTGGATTTGCCCGCCATGTTGGGGCCGGTAATCAAGTGGAGCCGGTGCTCGCCGCCGTCGAGTTCCACGTCGTTGGGAACGAATTTCTCTTCCGCGAGGCTCTGGTCCAGCACCGGATGGCGGCCATCGGTGATGGCGATGCGCAGCCCGTCGGTGAGGACGGGGCGGCAATAACCAAAAAGCCGCGCCGTCTCCGCCAGCGAAGCCAGGGCGTCCAGCGCCCCGAGCGCGGCGGCGGTTTTTTGCAGCGGCTTGAGTTCGCAGAGCACCCGCCCGCGCAACGCCACGAACAGCTCGTACTCCACGCTCTTGGAACGCTCGTCCGCCCCGAGAATTTTGCCCTCCATCTCCTTCAATTCCGGCGTGATGAACCGCTCGGCGTTGACGGTCGTTTGCTTGCGGTGGTAACGCTCGGGCACGTTGCCCAAATTCGACTTCGTGACCTCGATGAAATAGCCAAACACCGAGGTGAAGCGCACTTTGAGGGACTTGATGCCCGTGGCCTCGATCTCCTGCTGCTGCAATTCGGCAATCCAGTTCTTCCCCTCGTGGCTGGCGGCGCGCAGTTCGTCGAGTTCGGCGCTGTAGCCGTCGCGGAAAATGCCGCCTTCCTTGATGGGCAGCGGCGGCTCGTCGACCAGCGCGCGCGTCAATTCATCCAGCAGCCCGGGGAACTCCGTAATGTCGTCGTAAAGCGGCCCCGCGAGAGAAACGGGCGCGCCTTCGTTGGCTCCGAACCGGCTCGCCTCCACGAGCGCGCCCAGGTGCGTGCGCAATTCCGGGAGCTGCTCCAGCGAGGTTTTCAGCGCCATCAAATCCCGCGCGTTGCCGCCGGAGGCACTCAAACGCCCGATGGTCCGCTCGATGTCCCGGATGCCGCGCAGCGTTTCGCGCAGTTGGCTTAAAAGGAAGGTGTTGCCCAGCAACTCGGCGATGGTCTGTTGCCGGGCCAGCAGCGGGGCCACCTCACGGAGCGGATGGAGCACCCAGTCGCGCAAGAGCCGCCCACCCATGGGCGTGGCCGTGCGGTCGAGCGCCGCGAGCAGGCTCATATCCCGCCCGCCGCCGCGCGAAGTCACCAGTTCCAGGTTCGCCTGCGTGGCCGCGTCCAGCATCAAAAAACCGGTGTTGCGGTAGACGGAAAGGCCCGTCACGTTCTCCGCGTTGCGGCGCATCTGGTGCTTCAAGTAATACAGAATGGCCCCGGCGGCCCCGATGGCGGCGGCCATCCCCGCGCAGCCGAAGCCGTCCAGCGACTGCACTTTGAAATGGTCTTTGAGCGTGAAGACGGCGTGGTCGGGCAGGAACACGTAGCCGTCGCAAAGCACCGCGTTCGGGATGGGCGGCAGCGCGGCCTGTTGGTCGTCCGCAACGAGTACTTCGGCGGGAGCCAGGCGCGTCAATTCATCCTGCAACGCGGCCACGTCGGCGAGTTCCGTGAGCCGAAATTCCCCCGTGCTCGTATCGGCGAAGGCGAGACCAAAGCCCGCCCCCTTCTGGAACACCGCCGCAAGGTAATTGTTCGTTTTGGCGTCGAGCAGGTTCAAGTCGGCGATGGTGCCGGGGCTGACGATTTGCGTGATCTCGCGCTCGACGATTTTTCCCGGCTGCGGATCGCCGACCTGGTCGCAGAGCGCCACGCGCTTGCCCGCCGCCACGAGCTTGGCAATATAGCCGTCGGCGGCCTGGGCAGGGATGCCGCACATGGGAGCCTGGGCGCGCTTGGTGAGGGCCAGGTTGAGCAGGGCCGACGCCTCCTTGGCGTCCTCGAAGAACATCTCGAAAAAGTCCCCCAGCCGGTACATCAAAAGCGTGTCGGGCGGCAGACTCCGCCGGATGCTTTGATACTGCTGCATCATCGGCGTGAGAGTTTCGGGAGGCATGGGGATACTAGTTTGCACAACCCCGCCAAAATTGCCAATCGCGGAAATGAGTTCCTTCGCGTGATCGAATCCGCACGGTTTCCGAACGTTTTTTGGAAGAAACGGTTCAAAGTGAGTGCTAAAGTCGCCCTCCATGAACGCTCCCCGAATTGTAGTGATCGGCAGTTCCAATACCGACATGGTGGTCAAAATGGAACGGCTTCCCCGGCCTGGCGAAACCCTGCTGGGCGGCGAATTTTCCCAAGCCGCCGGGGGCAAGGGAGCCAACCAGGCCGTGGCTGCCGCGCGCGCGGGCGGGGATGTCACCTTCGTGGCCCGCGTGGGCCGCGACGCGCTGGGCGATGCCGCCGTGGCCGCTTACGAAAAAGAGGGAATTCGCACGGAGGCCATCTTTCGCGACGAAACCGCCCCCTCCGGCGTCGCGCTGATCTTCGTGGGCAGCAAGGGGGAAAACAGCATCGCCGTCGCCCCGGGAGCCAACGGGCGGCTTTCCCCCGCCGATCTCGAAAAAGCAGGGGCGGCGATCACGAACGCCGGGGCCGTGCTGCTGCAACTGGAGATTCCCCTGGAAACCGTGACCTGCGCCGCCGCCATGGCCTCCAAAGCCCGCGTGCCGGTGATCCTCAACCCCGCGCCCGCCTGTCCGCTTTCCGACGAGCTGCTCGCGCAAATCGATATCCTCACTCCCAACGAAACCGAAGCGGGATTTCTGAGCGGAAACTGGAGGGTTTATGGAAAAGACAAAGCGAAACTGGCCGCCGAAGACTTGATGCGGCGCGGCGCGCGGACTGTCATCGTGACCATGGGCGAGCGGGGCGTGCTGGTCGCCACCCCCGAGTGGACGCGGGTGGTCAAGCCCTTCCCCGTGGAAGCCGTGGACACCATCGCCGCCGGGGACACCTTTAACGGCGCGCTGGCCGTGGCCCTGGCCAAGAAGCAGCCGCTCCTGGAAGCCGTCTGCTTCGCGCAAGCCGCCGCCGCGCTCTCCGTGACGCGTCGCGGCGCTCAGGAATCCACTCCACGGCGCGAGGAAATCGAGGCGTTTCTTGCGGAACAGGCGAGGAGGTAGGAACTCATCCACGCTTCCGGCGAACGGATTTTTTCTCACGCAAAGCCGCAAAGAAAAGGCACCTGCTTCCTTTGCTATGTCTTTACGGACCGCGCAACACGTCCCGGGGCTTGCCATTTTTTACCTTTTCCTGAAAACTCCCACGCTCCGTATGTAAACGCCCCGCCTTTTATTTCACGCAAAGGCGCGAAGCCGCGAAGGCGCGAAGAAAAGGCAATCAGAATTTTTCTTTGGTGGGTTCTGCGGGCAGGCTTCGCGCCTTCGCGCCTTCAAAGAAAAATGCGGAGGCGGGCAGTTCTGGAGGCAACGAATTTCAACCCTTCACGCGGCAGCACTCCAAGCCTGGCGGAACGTCTCAGGGCCAGTCCTGTCTCCAGGCCAGCACTTTGTCTTTCTTTGCGTCTTAGCGTCTTTGCGTGAGGCTTATTCTTCCAAAACGCCGCGGGCCGCACCGCCCTCCAGTTCCCCGGCGGTATCTTTCAAGTTCACGCCGCTCAGGCCCAACCGGGCCGATTCGGTGAGCAGAAAGTGGAGCTTTTTCGCGGCGTCGGCGGGCGAGAGGCCCCCGGGCCGGATGTTGGATATGCAGTTGCGATCCGCGTCGGTGCGGCCCGCCTTTGGCCCGAAAGTGAGGTATGCTCCGAGGCTGTCGGCGGAACCGAGGCCAGGGCGTTCGCCCAGCAGCATGAGGCTGATTTTTGCGCGCAGGGTTTCCCCCGCTTCGTCCTGGAGTGCCACGCGGCCATGCCGGGCGACCAGGATCGGCGCGAGGCTCCAGCCGCTCTCGCGCAGCAGCGGCAGCAGCGCAGCCAGGAGCGGTTCCACCTGCGTGTTGGCGGCCAGTGTGGAAAGGCCGTCGGAGACGATGATGAGCAAATCGGCGGGCGGCGTTGCAGTGGAGAGGTCCACCAGCGCGGCGCGCGAATGGAACGAAAGTTTCCGCCCGAGGTCGGGCCGCTGGAGATATTCCGCGCGGTCGCTCGCGGCGCTTTCAATGACGGAAATCCTCTGCCCCATCGCCTCGATTTTCTCGGCCAGCGCGTAGGGGTCGAACGGCGTCAACACCGCGTCGCGCGCCCGGGCGTGGGCGAGTTGGAAATCAAGCCGCTCCCGCAACGGCAAACTTCCCCCGCTGCGGCCCAGGGCGATGCGGGCGCTGGTGAAACGGCGCAGCGCGGTCCAGGGATCAAGCGTGGTCAGTTCTTCCGGATTCATGAGCGTGTTCATGAGGCAAGGGCGAGATCGATTTGCGGCGCGATGAGCGCATGGCGGGCGGTCACGGGTTCCAGGCGGCGGCCGTCGTGCATCAGCTTCATGCGCTCCAGCCAGCCCTCGAATTCCGGCGCGGGCCGCAACCCGAGCGCCTGGCGCAGGTAGTGGCTGTCGTGGAAGCTCGTGGACTGGTAGTTGAGCATGATGTCGTCCGCGCCCGGCACGCCCATGATGTAGTTCACCCCGGCCACGCCAAGGAGCGTCAGGAGCGTGTCCATGTCGTCCTGGTCGGCCTCGCAATGGTTGGTGTAGCAAACGTCGCAGCCCATCGGCAGCCCGAGGAGCTTGCCGCAGAAGTGGTCCTCCAACCCGGCCCGGATGATCTGCTTGCCGTCGTAGAGGTACTCCGGCCCGATGAAGCCGACCACCGTGTTGACCAGGAGCGGCGAGAACTCGCGCGCGACGGCGTAGGCGCGGGCTTCCAGCGTTTGCTGGTCGCACCCGTAATGCGCCCCGGCGGAAAGGCACGAGCCCTGGCCCGTCTCGAAATACATGACGTTGTCGCCCACGGTGCCCCGTTTGAGCGCCAACGCCATTTCCCGCGCTTCTCCCAAAAGCGCGAGGTTAATCCCAAAGCTTTTGTTCGCGGCCTCCGTCCCGGCGATGGATTGAAACACAAGGTCCACCGGCGCCCCCGCCTCCATGCAGCGCATGGTGGTGGTGACGTGAGCCAGCACGCACGATTGCGTGGGAATCTCGTAGTCGCGAATCAATTGATCGAGCAGCCGCAGAAGCGCGGTGCATGCCGCCGGGCTGTCGGTGGCTGGGTTAATGCCGATCACCGCGTCCCCGCAGCCGTACATGAGGCCGTCGATGGTGGAGGCGGCGATGCCGCGCGGATCGTCGGTGGGGTGGTTGGGCTGGAGCCGCACGCCCAGCGTGCCCGGCAGCCCCAGCGTGTTGCGAAAGCGGGTGACGACGCGGATTTTCCCGGCAACGAGGATCAAATCCTGGTTGCCCATCAGCTTGCTCGCGGCGGCGGCCATTTCCGGCGTGATGCCGGGAGCCAGCGCCGAGAGCGTGAGGGCGTCGGTTTCGTAACGCAGCAGCCAGTCGCGGAACTCGCCAACGGTGAGCCCGCTGACCGGCGCGAAGGCAGCTTTGTCGTGCGTATCCAGGATGAGCCGCGTGACCTCGTCCTCATCGTACGGGATCAGCGGCTCCTCCAGGAAGCGAGCCAACGGCACGTCGGCAAGGCAGCGTTGAGCCGCCACGCGCTCCTCGGCGCTGGCCGCCGCCACCCCGGCGAGTTGGTCGCCGGAGCGCAGCGGGCTGGCCTTGGCCAGGAGCGTTTTCAAATCGCGGAACTCGTAGTGAGCCCGCCCGAGTGCCATGTGGTACGACATCGCTTTTTTAACAGCTTATACGGTTTCCGCCGCGATCTCTTCTTCCTCCTCGGCTTCCTTGGCGAGCGTGGGCGGGCCTTGGAAGACGCGCTTCACTCCCAGGTTCCAGGCGATGACGAGGATCACGGCCAAACCGGCGGTCACCGGCAGAGCGGCTTGGTTCGGCGGTTGGATGCCCGCGTAAATGAGGGCGGCCACACCGATCACCGAAATGACGCCGATCACGCGGTAAACCACGGGACCCAAATCGAACGGCCCCATCTTCTTCCAGCTTTTGCCGTAAACGAAGATGCCCGCGAGGGTCGGCATGACGTAGGAAATGTAGAGGAAGATCACGCACGCGGTGGTAAGCGTGGTGTAAGCTGGGGCATAGACCGTGGAGGCCAGAGCTAATAGCGCCGTCACCCAAATGGCCGCGACCGGCACGCTCTCTTTTTTGGAAACTTTGGCCAGGAAGGCGGGCATGCCGCCGTCACGGGCGAAGGCGTAGGTCATGCGCGAGGTGGAAGTCACGCAGGCCAGGCCGCACAGGAAGTTGGCCACCACGATACCGATTTCCAGCGGGATCTTGAGCCCGGCGGGAATCACTTGGTCCATGAGCCAGAAGAAGACGTTGCCGCCTTGCTTGGCCCCTTCCGCGATGCTCGGCAGAGCCACCACGAAACCGGCGACCATGATGAACCCGAAGATGCCCGAGAGATAAACCGAACGCAGGATGCCCTTCGGCACGTTGGCCGCGGCGTTCACGGTTTCCTCGGAAGTGTGAGCCGAAGCGTCGAACCCGGTAATGGTGTAAATGGGCCAGAGCATGGCCAGCAGCACCATGAACGCGCCGCTGCCGCTCTCGGGCCACACGCCGCCGCCCAAGTCGCCGCTAAAATTGGTGAATTGGAAGAGGCGCGAAAAATCGTGCGTTGGGGCGAAGGCGAGCATCGCCAGCATCAGGATGATGGAAACCGCGAAGATAAGGTAGCCGCTGAAATCCGTGAGCTTTGTCGTAAGGCTCACGGCCCGGTGGTTCAATACCGCCTGCACCAAAAGGATGATCCCCACGCCCACAAACTGGTGAACCACCGTCAGCTTGGTGGGGTCCACGCCGAAGAACGGCAGCACGATATTTGCGAAAAGCGTATAAGCACCCACGTCCACGGACGCAGTAACGAAGATCAGGCCCAGCAGGTTGAACCAGGCCGCGCCCCAGCCCCAGCCCTTGCCGCCCAAAATGGAACTCCAGTGGTAAAGGCCGCCCGCGGTCGGGTAGGCGGAAGCCACCTGGGCCATCCCAAGCGCCACGAGCAGCGCAAAAATCACGCCGATGGGCCACACGATGCCAGCGGCCGCGCCGCCTACGGCGCTCAAGCCCAACTGGAAGGAGGTGATGCCACCCGCGAGAATGCAGATGATGGAGAACGAAATGGCGAAGTTGGAAAATCCGCTCATTCGCCGTTTGAGTTCCTGGGCGTAGCCCATTCCCTCCAGCTGTTTAATGTCCGACGCTATGTCGATTTCTGTTTTTGTTTTCATGGGCCGAGTTTTTCTTTCGGCCTTAAGCATGCGGAATGCCAGTTTTTACAAAACAGTCACAAGTAGTTCAACCACAGACCATTATGATGAAAATATTTTTATAACCATGCGCGGAAAACTGTATAAAAAAAGCCTTTTGAACCAGAAATAGCCAATTTCCGCACCCGCCAAATCAACCCAGTTTCATCCCAGGTGCCACTGGGTTTCCAGCCAGGAAATCCCGGGCGCTCATGCGCCGTTTGCCTTCCATTTGAATTTCGCGCAGCAGAATGGCCCCCGCTCCCGCTCCGACCAAAATGCCCCGCTTATCGGCTCGCAACACCACGCCCGGTTCACCGCTGGCCTTGCGGCAGCGGATCACGCCAAAGACCTTCAACTGCTTCGAACCGGCCCCTGAAACATCGGGGATGCGCGTAGACGATGCGGGCCAGGGGTTCAACGCCCGCACTTGCCGCTCGATGATTTCCGAGGAGGCGCTCCAGTCGATCACGCCCGTTTCACGCGAAAGCTTGGCGGCGTAGCTGGCGCGCGCAGCCTCCTGTGGGATGCGCGGCGCGGTGCCCCGCTCCACCAGCGGCAGGGCTTCGGCCAGGGCGGCGGGAGCCATGATGGCCAGCCGTTCGTGCAGCGTGCCCCCGGTTTCCCTGCGGCGAATGCGCAGTTTGTGGGTGAGCAAAATGTCGCCCGTATCGAGCCCCTCGTCCATCCACATCACGGTCATGCCGGTCTCGGCGGCACCGGCCAGCAAAGCGGCCTGAATGGGAGCCGCGCCGCGATGGGCGGGCAGCAGGGAGGCGTGCAAATTAAGGCAACCGAGCCGCGGAATATCGAGTATCGCCTTGGAAAGGATCTGCCCGTAGGCCATCACGACCATCACGTCCGGTTTGAGTGCAGCCAGAGCGGCCACCGCCTCGGCGTCGCGAATCCTCCGGGGTTGGAGCACGGGGATGCCGTGCTCACCAGCCAGCGTTTTCGTGGGCGGCGGCGTGAGGAGCTGTTTGCGGCCCACCGGCTTGTCCGGCTGTGCGACGACCGTCACGACTTCGTGATTGCGAATGAGCCACTCCAGGGTGGGCAGCCCAATGTCGCCGGTTCCAATAAAAACGATGCGCATAGCGGAGGTGCTTTGGGTGGGCTAACCCATCGAGGTGACGGTTTCGATGATGTCGCCCAAGACCTTCACGGGCACCTGCGTGGCGTCGATTTCCCGGACGATATCGGGACCGTATTTCTCGCTATAAAATTTCAGGAGCGGCTTGGAAAGGCTGTCGTACACGTTCAGGCGCTCGCGGATCACCTCTTCGTTGGCATCGTCCAGGCGGTTGTCCTTCAACGCCCGCCTCTGGAGCCGCCGCACCAAGGAGTCGCGGTTGGGGCAGGCGAGGTGGAAAATTTTGCGCACGTCGATCATGTCTTCCATGATCCGGGCCTGGTTCACGTTGCGCGGGATGCCGTCCAAGACCAGCACGTCGCAATCCGGCTTGAAATGGTGGGAGCGCACGCAATCGGCGATGCGCACCTTCCAGAGCTTGATCGTCAGTTCGTCCGGCACCAGTTCCCCTTTGCCGGAAAAATAAAGGAACGCCTGGCCCAATTCCGTCCTCGTATCCAGGGAGCGGAACACGTCGCCGCAAGCGCAATGGAAAAACTGGGGCAACGTGCCCAAGGCTACCCCTTGAGTGCCCTTGCCGCTGCCGGGAGCGCCGAAAATGAGGAAGGTTTTATAACGTGCCATGACCCACCAAAGCCTACAGTCCCGGGGTCTTGCCGGGCAATGCAATTCCGCATGCCCGGCCCAAGATAGCGCAACCGGGGAAGCCCTTACGGGACAACGGTAGGACGGTTATTTGGTCAGCTTTTCCACCGAGCCGATAAACGCCTTTGGGCCGCCCGGCTGGTAACCCAGCGTACCGGCTTTGGAGCCGTCGGGGCGAAGGACGACCACCGTGGGGAAGCCCCTCACACCGTACCGCCCCGCCAACTGCTCATTTTTGGCGGTCTGGGCTTGCGGAAGCGGGCTGCGCTGCGGGAAGTCCACTTTCAAAAGCACGAGGTTTTTGTCGGCGAAAGCCTTGAATTCCCCGGTGGCAAACACCTCGCGGTCCAGCTTCATGCACCACATGCACCAGTCCGAGCCCGTGAAGTCGATGAGCACCGGCTTTTTCTGTTCACTTGCCGTGCGAAGCGCCTGGTTATAGTCGGTAAACCACTCCGCGGCAACAGCATACGCGCCCATCATGATGAAGGCGCCCAAGGAGAGAAGTAAACGTTTCATCTCAAAAATATCCGCCAGATTCGTAATTATGAAAGGGGGAATATTGCCTGCACAAAAAACACCCTTGAGGAAAAGCTCCCCAAGGGTGTTTGAAAAAAGCGGAATTGGCCGGCTGTCGTACTACAGCGTGCGGCAGAATTCCTCGAAGCGGTCGAGCCCCTTCTTGATGACGTCCATGCTGGTGGCGTAGCTGAAGCGGATCGTGCGATCGTCGCCGAAGGCGATGCCGGGCACCACGGCCACGTTGGCCTTGCTCAAGAGGCGGTCGGCAAAGTTCTGCGAAGTGAGCGAGAGCCGGGAAATATTCGCCAGCACGTAGAACGCCCCCTGCGGTTTCACCACTGAGATGTTCTTGATGGAGGAGAGGCGCTCGAACATGTAGTCGCGGCGCATCTGGAATTCCTGGCGCATATCTTCCACCGCCTGCTGGTCGCCCAAGAGCGCGGCGATGCCGCCTTGCTGGGCAAACGAGCACGGGTTGGAGGTGCTGTGGCTCTGGAGCGCGGAGACCGCTTTCGCGAGCGGCTCAGGCGCGCCCATGTAGCCCAGGCGCCAACCGGTCATGGCATAGGCCTTGGAGAAACCGTTGACGGTGATGGTGAGGTCGTAGGCTTCGGGCGAGAGCGAGGCGACGGAGACATGCTTAACCCCATCGTAAGTAAGCTTCTCGTAGATTTCGTCCGAGAGAATGATGATCCCCTCTTCGTCGGCCACGTTCACGATGGCTTCCAGTTCCTCGCGGGTATAGACCGCGCCGGTCGGGTTGCCGGGGGTGTTGATGATGACCATCTTCGTGCGCGGGGTCATCGCTTCTTCAAACTGCTGGGCCGTCATTTTCCAGCCGCTTTCCTCGGTGGTCTGGACGAACACCGGTTCGCCGCCCGCCAGGCGCACCATTTCGGGGTAACTCAGCCAGTACGGAGCGGGGATAATGACTTCGTCGCCCGGCTCCACGGTGGCCAAAATGGCGTTGAAGCAGGAGTGCTTGGCGCCGTCGGAAACGATCACCTGATGGGGCTTGTAGTCGAGGCCGTTATCTTTCAGAAACTTCTCGGAGATCGCCTCGCGCAGTTTCGGCACGCCGGAGCTGGGCGTGTACTTGGTGAAGCCGCTCTCGATGGCGGCCATGGCGGCGGCTTTGATGTGCTCGGGCGTGTCGAAGTCGGGTTCTCCGGCACCAAAGCTGCAGATGTCAATGCCGTCGGCCTTCAACGCCTTGGCTTTGCTGTCGATGGCGAGGGTGAGCGACGGGGTGAGAATGGTGGCGCGTGAGGCGAGATCCATAGAATAATTTTGTTTCGGATTTGATGTTATAGGCTTCCGTAGAAGGTTTCGACGAAACTCTTCAGGTTATTTTCGTCCACCTTGATGATCTTCATCTCCCGGCGGGCATTGTCGGTGGAGTCAGAAGCGTGTGCGGCGTTGACCATGATGGTCTGGCCAAATTCACGGCGAATGGAGCCGGGAGGCGCTTTGGAGGGGTCGGTCGGCCCGAGCACCTCGCGAATCTTGCGGACGGCGTCCACGCCTTCGTAAACCAGCGCGATGCACTTCTCCGTGCCGGGTTCTTCGCGCTTTTCCGCCGGGCATTCGCTGGGCTTGGAGCCGGACATAAATTTGACGATGTCCTCCCAGTTGTGCTGGCCCGCGACGGGGCCGATGATTTCGCCCAGCTTCTTTTGAAGTTCGTCGTCGAGCATCATGCCCAACTCCTGCTCCACGGCCAGCCGCGAAACAGCGCCGGTGCGCTCGCAGAGCACCTTTTTGAGCACGTCGAGCACGGGGCCGTAGAATTCGCAGGCCTGGGCGACGCTCATGAAGTGGACCTTCGTGCCAATGATGGTGAGGCCCGTGCGGGAGAAAACGTCGATCACCGCGCCGGGGCGGCTGTTCGGGAAACGGAAGTTGTCGGGCTTAATCAAGACCAGCGTGCGCTGCACCTCGGCTCCGGCGGGGTAGGCCGCGCCTTCGAGGATGCCGCCGTCGGCGTCGGAGAACTTGGCCCAAAGCTTCAGGTTACGCTCGGCGGAATCGGCCTCGGGCGGACAGAGCACCGCCGGTTCAAAATAGACCACCTTCCCGGCGCCATCGGTGATGTAGTCGCCGTAGGTGTCGCGAATGGTTTCACCGGCAGGGCCGTCCGTGGTGATGGAGCCGACGGCGGCGCGAAGCTTGGCCACGGCGTCCTCGCCGCGGAAAACCAGCAGAAGAACCCGGGGTTTGGGCTCCGCCTCGTTCGGCAGGAACGAATGCTTCACATAATCGCGAATGAGTTCCTGGATGGCACGGTGCCGGGGTTCGGCCTCCGTAATCAGCATGGAAGCGTAGGTTTCAACCAGTTCCTTACTCGGGGAATACATCCGCGCGCGGATGAGGTCGAGCCCCGTTCGGGAAATGAGACGAGAGATAATGCCCCCGGTCCGCGACTTGCGGATCGAGTACGGCGTTACCAGTACGTAAGAGAGTTCTTCGGCCATAGAGATGAAAATTGCCTGCGCCGAGCGCCTGAAAAGGGCTTATCGGGACCATTTTCAGGGGAAACCAGCGTAGGCAGTGTGGTTTTTTTCTAAAAAATTCGGCCTAGAAGCTACTGGGGCGGCAAGGGAGGCGTCAACGAAAAAGCGTTCTCTATAAAACCGCCCCGTAAACCGCTCAATGCATGGTGTTTTTCCCCTAGAGCATTTTACAAAAAAACAGGGCCAGTGGCTTGGGAGCTCCGAAGGGCATCGGCTGGCGACGACGGCTTTCGTTTGCCGTTGTTTTTTCACCCCGAAAGGTCAATATCCGCTCCGGGTCCCATCTCTCGAAGTATGAAAATGATTTTCGATGCGCTCTTTTATCCTCTGAAAGGAAGCGGCTGGATTATGATCCTTCTGGGCACCATTTTATCCCTGATATTTCACATCGGTTCCTACGCTCCGTTCTTGGGGATACCGGTGGCGTTTTTCGGCGGAGGCTATTTTACCGCTTTTTTCTTTGAAATCATCACCTCAACGGTGAACCGCGAAAGCGATTGCGCCGATTGGCCCAGCATAAGCAGCCCCTGGGAGCTCCTTTCCCCCATTCTCCGCCTCAATGGAGCCCTCCTGGTTTCGGCCCTCCCGGCGCTGGCTTACCTTTGGCTGCACCAGAATGTGTCAAAACCGGGGCCGGAGCTGCTGGCCTGGGTGGGGGTGGGGTGTTTTTACTTCCCCATGGCCATCCTGGGGATCATTCAATTCGGAGGCCTTTCAGGAGTACTGCCCCACCTGGTTTTGCCCGCGATTTTCCGGTGCCTGCCGGGGTACCTGTTTGCCATGGTGGCATTGGCATTGGTATCGGTGCTGCCCATCTGTGCGGAAGAATGGGCAAAGGGCATCCGCTACTGGCATTGGGTGATTATCCCAGCCCTTTCTCTCTACAGCCTCATGGCTCAGGCGCGGTTCATTGGCCTCCTTTATCTAAAATACGAGGACCGCATTGGCTGGGACTAGAGCAGGCACCCGGCAGCGGCTATTTTGATAAGCGCCGCCCGAGCAAAGTCACCCATTTCCCCTTGCGGATGGCTTTTTCAAACGCGAACCCGTGCTTGCGGAAGGCGGCCACTACTTCCTTCTCCTGGATTAGCAAAATGCCTGAAAGAATGAGCAAACCGCCGGGCCGTACGGCGGCGGCGATGGCGTCCGCGGCTCCGATCAAGACCTGGCTGAAAAGGTTGGCCGCCACCACATGCCATTGACGCTTGGGGCTCCACGCCAGCACGTCCCGTTTGAACATGGCCACGCGCGGGGCGTGGTTAAGGGCCAGGTTCGCCTTGGCAGTGCGGACCGCGTGGGGGTCGAAGTCGCACCCCTCCACCTTGCCCGCGCCCAGCTTGGCGGCGGCGATGGCCAGGATGCCGCTGCCGGAGCCGAGGTCCAGAAAATCCCAGGAGCCAGTCTGCCGGCCGGCCACGTCGCAAAGCAACCGCAGGCAGGAGGCCGTGGTCGCATGGTCGCCGGTGCCAAAGGCCATGGCCGCCGGAATAACGATCGCGGGGCGGGAATCACCCAGTTTGCGGGCCGTTTCGGGGGAATCCACCACCCACAGGCGGTTGCGGATGGCCAGCGGCTTGCGCGCGGGCGGTTCGCTGATGGGCTTGTCTTTGATCTGGCGGAGCTGCCCGCCAAATTGCCGGACTAGGTCATCGCCCTCCTTTTGCGTCAGGGCATAAGCCTCGATCCGCAGGGATTTGTGGTTGGGCAGGCGCACCACGGCCAGCCGCGTTGGGCCAACGA
Source organism: uncultured Chthoniobacteraceae bacterium (assembly GCA_964513965.1). Taxonomy (GTDB): domain Bacteria; phylum Verrucomicrobiota; class Verrucomicrobiia; order Chthoniobacterales; family Chthoniobacteraceae; genus UBA695. The sequence goes on along the minus strand of CAZEOO010000011.1, from coordinate 80,486 downwards.
CTTGCAGCCGTTCCATCCAGGCGTCCTCCCATTTGGCGGAGGTCAGTTTTCTCCAGGCGAGCATAGGTTTATAAATTGGCGCTTTGCTTTAGCTGCGCAGCCCGCTCATGCGCGGGGTCGGGTGGGTGGGGTTAAGCCAGCGGGTGCCTTCGATTTTCCAGGTCTCCCCTTCGGCGACGAGCGAATAGAGGCATGGGGTGACGCTCCCCTCCCGGCCAATAAAGAACACCTCCACCACGGCCCGGCGGCCCCGGGCTTGCCAGGGGCCAAATTCCACGCGAACGGCTTGGGCAAACCGGGCGTTCTCGTTGCGGGCCTGGTCCGCGAAGCGTTCCGCGCTGCATTTCTCGCGCACGGTGGCGGCGGTGTGAAGATAGGCGGAGGAATAATCGCCGCTGCGGCAGGCTTCCATCTGGCTCCGCACGGCTTCGAAGAGATCCGTGGGTTTGATCCGCTCCACGCCATTGACTTCCCGATAACGCGCCAGGGCCGCCACGGTGCAAATGGCAAAGAAGAAGAGAACCAGGGTGATTTTGCCGCGCGGGGACATCGGACTTGGAAAGGCGCTATCGTTACCCCTTTTGGGAGCGCCGGGCGAGCCTATTTTTTCACACTCACTTTTTGCCGCGCCTCGTTCAGTTCGGCCAAAGTGAGGTAGCCGTATTGCTTCACGAGCGCCTGGCCCCGTTCGCTGGTCATGAAATCGACAATCACTTTCACGGAGCCGGTGGGACGGTCGTTGGTCACAATGCTCAAGGGGCGGAAAAGAGGGTAAGTCTGGTTGAAGAGATTTTCGAAGGTCGGGTCGATGACTTTGCCCTTATCGTTCCGCAGGGAAAGTGCGAAAATTTCTTTGTTGTCCACGTAACCGGGGGCGATCACCGCCATGCTGCCGGGCGTAAATTCGAGCATGTTGCGCGTCTCCTGCATGGACTTCATGTTCACGCCTTTCCATTGCGGAGCCTTTTTAACGTCCTGGTAAAGCCATTGCACGAAAAGCTCCCAAATGCCGCGGCCTTGTTCAGGCATGAAGAGTTTGATCTTCGTATCCGGCCCGCCCACTTCCTTCCAATTTTTGATGAGCCCCTCGTAAATGCCGCGCACTTGCTCGTCACTGAGGCTTTTGACCCCCCCGTTCCACACATCGCGCGAGACGGAGACGATCAAAACCTGCATGCCGATGGGGTTTTCCACCAAGCGCATTTCGGGGTTGTTCGCCCGGTCCTCGGCGGTGAGTTCCCGGCTGCAAAGGGCCATGGTAACGTTGCGCTCGCTCAAAGCGTCGAGCCCCACATTGGAACCGCCCGCGGACCGCATGATAAGCTCGATGTTGCGCTCCGACCGGAAAACGGGCACCGCCTCGGAAATCGGCAGGGCCACGGTGATGGCTCCGCAGGCGCGCACGATCTGCTGCTGATCGCGCCCGGTCAACTGTTGCGCCTCGGCAAACGGCGCGGGCAGCCAACAGCAAGCCGCCAGCGTGGCTGCGGCCAGGCGCCGCGCGATTCCGGAAAAGGGGAACGAACAGAAATTCATGCGTTCATCATGCGGCATTCCCGGCAAAGTTCAAGCGCCCCGCCGGGCCATTTCTTGACGGCTACTCCAATAGCCGCAAGACGGTTTCCCGGCGCAGGGGGGATTCCAGGATGGCGTCGATGCCCCATGGGGTGCCGTCCACGCTCCCTTCCGGCGCGAGCAACACCACGCGCGCCTGCGTCGGTTCAGCCCGGATTTTGGCGGCGAGGGGCGAGGCCTCTTCCACGGGGGAATGCAGCAGCACCACGTCAAAGGGCAGCCCGCCCGGTTCCCGCAGCATTCGTGCCGCTTCCTCCGCTCCCGCGGCTCCGTTGACATGCAAGCCAAAGTAATGCATCTGGCGCTCGAGCGTCCGGCGCACCCATTCGTCGGAAGCCACCACCAGCACCCGGCGGCAGGGAACCTCGCGGCCAGGCTTGGCGGCGGGGCTGCTCTCTGCGCGATGCTGTTTGCCAAAGGGAATGGTCAGGCGGAAAATGGAGCCCCTGCCCGGCAGGCTTTCCAGCCCGATGTGGCCGCCCATCAACTCGACTAACTGGCGGCAAATGGCCAGCCCCAGCCCGGCGCCGCGTCCGCTGCGCGGCAACTCGGCACCCTGGCTGAAAGGCTGGAAGATCATGGCCTGCGCCTCGGGAGCGATGCCGACGCCGGTGTCCTGCACTTCGAAGCAGAGGATGGCTTGCAGCTCTGTCTCGCTGAGTTCCGAAACGCTCAGGCAAACGCCTCCCTCGGAAGTGAATTGGAGGCCGTTAATGACGAGGTTGGCCAACACCTGCCGGAGTCGCCGGGGGTCGCCGTGCAAAAGGGTCGGGGTCTTGGGCGGAACGATCGCGGCAAGGTAGAGGCGCTTGGCTGCGGCGGCCCCTGCGAGGACTTCGAGCAGTTCGTCAAAGACCTCAGCCAAATCAAAATCCGCCGGTTCCAGCGTCACGCTGCCCGCTTCCATCACGGAGAAATCCCGCACGTCGTCGATGAGCCGCCCGAGATGCTCCGCCATCCCGCGGATCGCCAACACGGGGCCGTGGGCCGGGGCGCCCTCCTCCGCCCCTTTTTCCAAAAGGCGGCCCGCCTCGGAGGCGATGGTCTTGATGGGGGGCGTGAGTTCATGCGTGAGGCAGGTCAGGAAATGCGCTTTGGCCTGGGTGGCCTTGCCAAGCTGCTCGTTGGCGGCCACGAGCGCGGTGTTGCTGGCCACGAGCGCCTGCTGGCTGCGCCGGAGCGCCTCGAAAGCCTCGTCGCGCTGGATGCGGTGCCATGCGGACATCGAGTGATATTTAATGCGCGCAAGGAGCTCCAGCCGGTCCGGCAGCTTCACCATGTAGTCGTTGGCTCCGGCGGCAAAGAGTTCGCTTTTGCTCTCCGCGTCCTCCTTGGTGGAGAGCACGACGATGGGCGTGTAGGCCGTCACCGGGTTGGCGCGGAATTTCTTGAGCAGCGTCAAGCCGTCCACCTGGGGCATCACCAGATCGAGCAAAATGACCGTCGGCTTGAGTTCGCACGCCACGGTGAGCGCCTCGATGGGGTTGGCGCAATAGTGGAGATCCACGCCCGTCTCCCCGGCGATGGCCCGCTGAAGCGCCGCCGCCACGAGGGCTTGGTCGTCCACCAAAAGCACCAGCGCGGGACAGGCTTCGGGGTCCGGAGCCCAGTAATCAATTTTCATTTCGGCTTTCATTCCACTCGTTCATGACTTTGGCGTAGCAATCCGGGCACAGGCTGTGACTGAAGGTGACGTCGGTATGCTCCGCCAGGTAGGTGTCGATTTGGTGCCAGTAATTCTGGTCGTCGCGAATTTTTTTGCACGAGCAGCAAATGGGCAGGAGCCCGCGGAGTTCCTTGACCTCGGCGAACGCGCGTTTGAGTTCGTCGTTCATCAGGGAAAGCTCAGTGTTTTTGCGCACCAGCTCCCGCTGGCTCTTGCGCAGCGCGCTGTGCGCCTCCTCGCGCTGGAGCAGGTTCAAATACGCCCGCGAGTGATAGCGGATGCGGGCGCGCAGTTCGATGACGTCGGGCAGCTTGACGAGGTAATCGTTGGCCCCAAGGCCGAAGGCGTCGCTCTTGGTCTGCGCCTCTTCCTCGGCGGAAAGGACGACGATGGGCGTCTCCGCCGTGGCCGGGTTGGCTCGGAAGCGGCGCAGCAGCGTCAGCCCATCAAGTTGCGGCATCACCAAATCGAGCAAAATCACCGTCGGCTTGATGTCATTGGCCAGTTGCACGGCCTGGTTGGGGTCGGGACAGAAATGCAGGTCGATGTCCTCCTGGCCCGCGAGCGCATGCGCCACCGCGTCGCCAACAAAGGTCTGGTCGTCCACCAGCAGGACCAGGGCATAGTAAGACTCGGGAAGTTCGTGATCGGGTTTGGATGCCATAGGACGTTTTTTTAAGCGGTTATTTGGAAGGAGAAACGCAACGTTTGCAAAGGGCGGCGGCGATCTCTTTGAGCGGGAGCACCTCCACGGCGCCTCCCGCCTCCACCGCAGCTTTAGGCATGCCATAGACGGCGCAGGTTTCCCGGCTCTGGGCGATGGTATGGCTGCCCACCTCGCGCAGATGCTTGAGCCCCACGGCGCCGTCGCGCCCCATGCCGGTGAGCACCACGGCCACGACCGGCCCGGGCCAGCGGCGCGCCACGCTGTCGAAAAACACATCCACTGACGGCGAGTAAAACGCCTCTTTCGGCTCCCGGCTGTAGCCCAGCCGGCGCGGGCTCACCATCACGAGATGCTCGGCCCGGCCCGCAAGGAGCACCTCGCCCGGCAACGGCGTATCCCCCTCGACGGCCACTCTCACTTTCAAGGCGGTCTGCCCTTTGAGCCAGGCGGCCAGCGAGGCGGCGAACTGCTCATCCACGTGCTGGACCACGACGATGGGCGACGGAAAGCTCCCGGAAAGGCTGCCGAGCACCTCCGCCACCGCGGACGGACCGCCCGCCGAGGCTCCGATGACGACCAGCGGCGCTTCGCAGCCCGTTTTGCCCCCCGGGGGTTCGGCCGGTTTGCGCCGCTCCTTGAGGCCCAGGAGACCTTGCATGGAGTCGAGCTTGCAAAGCAGCGGCTCGGCCACTTTTCGAAAATCCGCCTCGCCAAGGGCCGGGGTGTCCACCGCATCCAATGCGCCCGCGCCCATGGCTTCGAAGACCATCCGGGCATTCTCGTTGACGCTGACGGTGACGACCAGAATGGCGCACGGGCAGGCCGCCATGATCTCGCGGGTCGCCTGCACGCCGTTCATTTTGGGCATGACAAGGTCCATCAAGATCAGGTCCGGCGTATCCTGGCGGCACCGGGCCACGGCCTCCGCGCCGTCGTGGGCCGTCCAGGCGATTTCGTACCCTTCGCGCAAAAGCACCGCTCTGCGGAGGGATTCCGCCGCGATCGGCACATCATTGACTATGGCAATGCGCATGAGATTGGAAGGGCGGGAAAACACAGGCTGCTAATCCGTTATGCCAACGGCTGTGGTGGAGAGATTATGAACCCATTGGAGTGGCATATTCAAGCTTCTCCGATCAAATCCACAATGCCGCTGATGAGGGTTTCGTCATGGAAGCTCCCCTTGGTGAGGTAATAATCAGCCCCGGCCTCAAGCCCGCGGTTGCGGTCCTCGGGGCGGTCTTTGTAGGAGACGATCATCACGGGCAGATCCTTGAGCCGCGCATCGTGCTTGATGAGGCGCACGAGTTCGATGCCGTCCAGGCGCGGCATGTCGATGTCCGTCACCACCAGGTCGAAAGGCTGGGTGCGCACGGCGTTCCAGCCGTCCATGCCGTCGATGGAAACCTCAACCTCGTAGCCCGCGTTGCCGATGAGCTTGCGCTCCAGTTCGCGCACCGTAAGCGAGTCATCGACCACCAGCACCCGCTTGTGGCGTTTGCCCGCCCCGGAGCTTGCCTCCACCTGCATGCGGTCGAGCCGCCCTTCGGAGACCAGCAATTCGATGGAGCGCACGACGTCGTCCACGTCCATAATCAGCGCCGCCGAGCCGTCGGGCATCAGCGCGCCCGCCGTGATGTCCCTGATTTTGCCGAGCCGGGCGTCAAGCCGCTGCACCACCAGTTCGCGCTCACCCAGGAAGCGGTCCACCACCAGCCCGTAACGCTGGGTGCGATCGCCCAGGATCACCACGGAAAGCTCATCGCGAGCCGCCGGGCGCGGTTTGCCGAAAACTTGCGCGGCGGAAACCAGCCCCACGCGCTGGCCCTCGAAGGGGACATGCTCGCGCCCCTCCAGCAGTTGAATTTGCGACCGCTGCAACTGCAACGTGCGCTCCAAGCGCGCGAGCGCGATGGCGTAGGGCTCGCCCGCCACCTCCACCAGCAGGAAGCGCATCACGGAAAGGGTGAGCGGAAGTTGAAGCTGAAAACGCGTGCCCTGGCCGGGCGTGTTGTGCAGGCGGACGCTGCCGCCCACGGCCTTGACCATGTTCTGGACCACGTCCAGCCCGACGCCCCGGCCGGAAATATCCGTGACCTCCTCGCGCAGCGAGAACCCGGGCAGGAACAGGAAATCGAGCAATTCGTCCTCGCTCATGGCCGCGGCGACCTCGGCGGTGGTGAGCTTGCGTTCCACAACGCGCCGCCGCACGTCGTCGACAGAGATCCCAGCCCCGTCGTCCTCGATGACAATGGAAAGAAGCCCCGCCGCGTGGCGCGCTTCGAGACGAATTTTTCCCTTACGCGGCTTGCCCGCGAGGAAACGCTGAGCCGGGGTTTCCACGCCATGATCCACGGCGTTGCGCAGGAGGTGCCCCAGCGGCGCTTCGAGCCGTTCGAGCACGTCGCGATCCACCGGGGTGGATTCCCCTTCGATCTCAAGCTCCACTTCTTTGTCCAGGTGCCGGGAAAGGTCGCGCACCATGCGGAGGAACCCGTGGACGCCGTCGCCAAAGGGGCGCATACGGCTGGAAAGCACTTCGCGGTAAAGCCGGTGCGAAAGGCTGGCCGAGCGGCGCGTGTAAAGCTCCAGTTCGCCATGGCGGTCGCCCATGGTGCGGACGCAGGCGGCAGCTTGCTGCTGGGCCGATCCCAGCCGGGCGAGGATTTCCTCGTTGCGAGTTCCCGAAAGGGCCTCGCGCAATCCTTCCAGCGTCTCCGAGAGCCTCGCTTGCTGCCGCTTGAGCCGCAGCAGCGACTGCGCATAGGGTGAGAGCCAGCGCGACTCCACCAGCGCCTCCCCCGCCAGGCCCAGCAGGCGGTTCAAGTTCGCGGCACCCACGCGCAGCACGCGATCATCGTGTTTTTCCGGCGCGGGCGAAACCCCGGCGGCTTCGGCTTTCGCGGGTTCCGCAGCCGGCGCGGACGGCGCGGGAGCGGGGTTCTGGCTCGCTGGCGCGGCTTCCGAGGGTCCATCGGGCACGGCCGCAGGCGCGGGGGCCGTTCCGGCGATGGCGTTCACCGCGGCGACGGCGCCCTCCACCTCCGCCGCGTTTTCATTTTTCCAAAGGTCGAGTTGCGCCTCGGGCGTTTGCGCGATGCGGCTGAAAAGATCGACGGCTTTGAGCAGCACGTCCACGGCCTCGGCTCCCAACGTCACGCGCCCGTTCTGCGCGGCCACGAAGCAATCCTCCATGGCATGGGCCACCTTCACCCCGGCGGCAATGCCCACGATGCGCGCCGCGCCTTTGAGCGAATGCGCCGCCCGCATCAGTTCCTCCAGCCGGGCCGCGCCGGCGGGTTCGCGCTCCAGCGCCAGCAAGCCCTGCGTCAAGACGGCGGTCTGGTTTTCGGCCTCCTGGTGAAAAAGGTCGGTAAGCGAAAAATTGCTGAAATCGTTAGAACTCATGGTCAAGAGAGCTGACGGCCGAGTGTGTAGAAAACAAGGGCTTCGTCCAGCACGCCCACCTGGCAGTGCTGCCATTCAAGCAACCCCACGGTGTAAGTGCAAGCGGACCGTGAAACGGTGGCGGGCAGCGGCTTGAGGCTATCCGGGTGGTAGCGCACGCCCACGTGCACTTCGTCCGCGGCAAACACCACGCGCTCCCCGTCGCGGCCCAGCACCAGCAGCCGTTCGTAGGAGCCGTGTTCGCGGCCCTTGGGTGCCGACGCCGCCGGGTCCTTGGCGGTGTCGAACCCCAGCAGGCTCGGCAGGGAAATGCAAATGAGCAGTTCGCCCCGGATCACCGTAAGCCCCTGCACCAGGGGGTCCTTGCGGTGCGGCAGCGAATGGATGGGCCGGTTCTCGGCCACCTCCAGGAAGGATTGCGTCGGCAGCGCGAACCACTCCGCGCCGATGCGGAACACCACCACGGAACGCGTCCCGGCGAGTTCGCCGGAGCGCGGTTTTGCGGCCCGCTTCGCCCAGAATGCCTGGTAGCCCGCGGGCGCGCGGCGGTCGAGCAGCTTGGCCGCCGTGGCGTGGAAGGTTTCGCAATTGAGGCAGCGGATGTTGTGCGGCAGCTCCGGGCAGGATTTGTCGCCAAAAACGCCGATGCGCTTCCAGCAAGCGTCCACGACCAGCTCCGGGTCGTTTTGGGCATTCGTTTTGTTCATCGGGTTCTCTCCTTTCTGGCCCGCACGCGGCGGGCGCGCTCCTCAAGGCGGCGCGCGGCCTCGGGCGACCCCTGTTTGCGTTCAAGGAGCGAAAGCTGGACCAGGGTCTCCTCATGGTCCGGCTCGATATAAAGTGTTTTTTTGTAATACTCAACCGCGAGCGTCTCGTTGCCCGCCGCCTCTTCGACGAGCGCAAGCAGGTAGTACGCGTCCGCACACTGGACTTCGGTTTTCAGCACCTCGCGGCACGCGTTGCGGGCCTCTGCAAAACGGCCCTCGTCCGCCATGCGCCGCGCCGCCGCCATCAATTGCTGCGGGTCGGCCGGAGCGGCAGGCTCCACCTTCACGGGCGCGGGAAGCGAAACCGCTGGCTTGCGGGCAAGCGGCGGAGGCGGCGCGGCCGCCAAGCGCCGGGACATCGGCGCCGCCGCAATCCGGGCAGGCCGCCGAACGAGTGGCTTCTCTTGCGGGTGAGCCGAAGTTTTTCTAAACACGAACGCCATTGGGGCCGGGATGGGCTCGAACCCGTAATCGTGAGCCAGCGCCCCCTCGGCATGCCCCAGGAACAAGATGCCGTCGGGAGCCAGCGCACGGTGCATCAAGTTCATGACCCGCGCCCTCGATTTTGTGTCGAAGTAGATCAGCAGGTTGCGGCAAAAGATCACGTCCAGTTCCCCTTCCTTGCGCTCCAGTTCGGTATCCGCGATGTTGGCCTGGCGGAAATGCACCTGCTTTGAAATCTCTGTGTTGAGCCGCCAACTCGTGCCCACTTTACCGAAGTATTTGTCGCGAAAATCCAGCGGCTGCCCACGGAACGAGTTGCGCCCATAGACCCCCACCCTGGCTTTTTCCAGGCCGACGGCGCTGATATCGACGGCCTCGATGGAGTAGCGGTCCGGCGAAATCCCGGTTTCAGCCATGGTCATGGCGATGCTGTAAGGCTCTTCGCCGCTGGCACACGGGGCGCTGAGCACGCGCATGGCGTGGTAGGGGTGCGACGGCAGCCACTTGCGGCTCCACTCCGAAAGGAATGCGTACGATTCGTGATCGCGGAAGAACCACGTCTCCGGCACCACGATTTCCTCGACGAGCGCCTGAAATTCCGAAGGCGAGGAGGCGACCAGTTTTGCATATTCAGCATCACTGGATATTTTGCGCTTTTTGCGCCGGTTCTGGATCGCAATGGTCACCATTGCCGGGCCCACGCTCCCCGCGTCCAGCCCGATCCCCCTGCTGAGGATCGCCTCGATCTCGCGCACGGGATTGTCCGCCTTGCTCACCATGGGCTCTGAATGGCTTCCGCGGCCCGCGCCCAAAGCACGGCCCTCACTTCGGGTTTCAACAATTGGGTGGCGTCCACCCGCTGCACCAATCCGTGCCGGTGGCGCGCGACCGGCCCCAAGTAAGGCGCATTGGGCGCGGCCACGCCAGTTTCTTGGAAATCGGCCTCCGCGAACTGGGCGGTTTCCGTCGCCTTTTCGGCGAGCAGCCCCAGCAAATGCCCCGCGCCGCCGGGGTCCCGCACGAGAATGATCCGCGTGCTGAAAAAATCCGCCCGCGCGGGGCGGCCGATGGCCATCGCGCTCAAGTCCACCACGGGCACGGTTTCGCCATGGTAATCGAACACCCCGGCGACCCCCGGTTCGCTCTTGGGAATCTGCTTAAGGCTGACAGAGGGTTCGATGGAAACGACATCCCTCCCGGCCAGAGCGTAACGGTCCGCGCCAATCTCGAAAAGGAGGTAGAGCATTGAATAAATTCCGAGGCGTTACGTGACGTTGCGTGGCGTATGCTTGCGACCGGGACCCAGCTCTAGGAATCTTTGGATTTAAGGCGCGAAGCGGCGTTCTGCAGCCCCTGCCCCGCTTTAATTAACTGTTCGATGGCTTCCCCGTTCTGCCGCAGCGCCTGCGCGGACTGCTGCGCGGTGTCGCCCAACTGGGCCAGCGCGTCGCTGATCTGCCCGGCGGCGGTGGATTGCATCTGCATGCCTTCGTTGACGGACTCGAAGCGAGGCGTGAGCGCCTGCACCTGCTGGATGATCTGGGCCAGTTGCGCCGTGACGTTGCATACCTCGTCATTGCCGCGCCGCACTTCCTCGGCGAATTTGTCCATCCCCATCACCCCGGCGGAAACGGCGGACTGCATTTCCTTGACCATCTGCTCGATGTCGTAGGTGGCCACGGCGGTTTGGTCAGCCAGGCGGCGGATTTCCGTGGCGACGACCGCGAAGCCCTGCCCGTATTCGCCCGCTTTCTCGGCTTCGATGGCGGCGTTAAGCGAGAGGAGGTTCGTCTGGTCGGCCACTTTGTTGATGGTGGTGACCATGGAATTGATGTTGGCGGTTTTTTCGTTGAGGATCGCAAGCTTGCCGGAAATGCTGGCGGTCGCGCCCATGATCTGGCGCATGGTGCCTTCGAGGCGGGAAAGCCCCGTCTTGCCGCCCGTGGCGAGTTCGGCGGTCTGCTCGGACACGGAGGCCACGTCGGCCATGGTTTTGCCCAAGTCCTTCGTGGTGGCGGAGATTTCCTTGGCCGTGGAGCCGATTTCAACTGATGTGGAGGCCACCTCGTTGGCGCTGGCCTGCTGCTCCTTGAGCGTCGCCGCCATTTCCGTGGCGCTGCTGTTCACCTGGATCAAGGACATCATCAGGTTTTTGAGCGCCTCGCCCAGCATGCGGACCACGGCGAAGGCCGCCGCGATGCACAGGATAAAGCTCGCCGCGCTGCCGGCGGAAACCACCCATTTCGTATCCCGGACGGCTTTGGGAATATCCCCCAGATTTTGCAGCGCCTCGGCGTGGTCGGCCTGCTGCATTTTGGTGAGAATGGCGAGGTAATCTTTCAACGCGGGCGAAACTTTGTCCTGGTAATAGCTGACGACATCCTTGGATTTCCCCTGCTCGTCCATGTGCACCATTTCGTTGCGCACATTCAAATAATTCTCGCGGCGTTCGATGGCCTTGTTGAAATTTTCCTCGTCGGACGACCCTTTGGTCACCAAGGCCCGGCGCTGCTCCATGAGGGTTGCGTTCTCCTTCGAGCTTTCGTCCATCTCCGCTTTAAAGCGGGCCTTCTGCGCCGGGTCGCCGGCATAAACATAGCTCAGCACCTGGTTATCGTTTTCCAGCGTATGCAAAAGAAGCTGGCCTGTGATGTACAAACTCGGGACATGGTTCACCGCCACCTCCGTCGACTGGTGCTCGATGCCCTCCAGGCGCACAAAGATGAAGAGGCAGATGACTGCGGAAACGAGGATTACGAAGGCGAATCCCAAGCTGACCACTTTTTGGGCTGTCCAGTGTTTCATAGAGGGAGAATAGCAAGAAATACCCCTGGGGTTATTTTGGGGATCAGGGGAATGGCTGATCCTTAGGCAACGGTCCCCCGATTGTCACGCGCGGATTTCACGGTTACGCATAAATACGCTACCGATGCACGGAAGTACTGTCTCCCAAGTAGTTACAAAAAAGCGGGGAACAGCTCCCCCATCGGAACTATCCCCCGCATAAAAAACATTGCCGCGTGCGGCGCGTTATTTGCTAAGCGTCTTGAGAATCTCTTCGGTGACCTTCTGGATCAGCGCCTCAAGCTCCGCCGGAGCGGGCTGTTCGTTGGACTGCGGATTCCACGGCGTAACCGGAGAGGAGCAGCCGTGCTGGCCGCAAACCTCGGCCCACGGATCGACGTCGGCTAGTTCGGCGGGTTTGAGGTCATAGCGGTCGTCGGGAAGGCCGAGCCCTTGCTTCAGCTTCATCAACGCGCCCATGCCCTCGGCGGGAATGGAAACGCCGCCGGGCAGCGATTGCGCGTGGATGATGGTGCGGCAGTAGGCGTCGGTGATCTCCATCTTGAAGTAAGCGTCCTCAACGGACTTGCCCCAAGTAATGACGCCGTGGTTGCCCATGATGATGGACTGGTGCTGCGGCGCGCGTTGGAAAATGACGTCGGCCATTTCAGGGCTGCCCGGGGTCATGTAGGGAGCGTAGGCGATGGTGCCGACGAAAACTTCGGACTCGGGGATCAACCGATGCGGCGGCTGGATGCCTTTGATGGCGAACGCGCCCGCGTAGCACGGGTGGGCGTGGCAAACGGACTTGGCCTCCGGCGTGGCTTTGTAGATGGCCGCGTGGCTCAAGAATTCGCTGGTGCGCTTCCAGGTGCCGGCGAGCTGCTTGCCGTTGCCGTCCACCATGCAGAGCATGTCGGGTTTCATGAAGCCTTTGCTGACGCCGGTGGGCGTGCAAACGTAGCGGTCCGGCGCGATGCGGGCGGAAATGTTGCCGCCGTTACCGTCGCAATATTCACGCATCCAGATGCGGCGGCCCATTTCGCAGATTTCCTCGCGGATCTTCTGCGTCTCGGGGCAGGCCCAAAGCTTGTCGTCGTCGGTGGCGCCAGCGGGCAGCGCGGCGGCGGCCGGAGCGGAACCGGCGGCAGGGGCCGCGGCGGAAGCGGCAGCCGGAGCGGCGGCGCCTTCATCAAATACGAGCTTGATGCCAGCTTCGGCGAAGATGTCTTTCGCGCCGGGCGTCAACTGGATTTGCCGGTTGTAACGGAATTCCGCTGCCCCGGTGGCAACGAACGCCTTGGCTTCTCTTTGAGCGAATAATTTCATGGATGTTCAGTGTAGGAGTGGTGGTCGATGATCGCCGCGGCGTACGCATCGACGGGAGTCGGTTTGGAAAAGGGACACATGGCTTCGGCGCCTTCGCTAATCGCGATGTGCGCTCCAGCGCCAGCGCCAAGCTGGTCGTAAACTACGATGGCGGGGTCGAATTTCTCCTCGCCTTCAAAGGTGGCTTTATTCCAGGGCAAGGTAAGCATCAACCGTTCGCCCACGTACTTTTCGTTTTTCACGGAAAGCGTGACACGGCCTATGACGGTACCCATTCTCATGCCTGGCCCTCCGCTGGTTGGGAGTCGAGGATGCCGCAGACGGTCCAGCGAGCGGGGCTGGAGGGGTCGTGCAGCAGCGAGCGGGCTTCGCTGCCGTCGCTGGTGAGCAAGACCCGCTGCCCAAGGCCCGCGCCGAGCGGATCGACGACGATCTGCGGCGCGGAACCGCCCTCCGGGGTCGCAATCAACAGCGTCGCCCCTTCCAAGCTGGGATGCTTGGCGGTGGAGGTGGCGTAGCCGTGGATGGTTGCGATTTTCATTCGGGAGAGCGGTTTAACCCGGAGGTCTAGAACATGTTGAGGCTGTTGACCATGACGCAGCGCCGCGAGCGGGTGAACGTCATGGGAGTCGTGATGCCTTCGCCGGTGGGCGTGGCGATGGAGAAGCTCAGGAAGCCCTCGCCGCCGAGGCCCAGGCCGCAGGTGCACGGGCCGTTCTTGACGAAGAGCGTCGTGTTCACTTCCTGCGCCATCTTGGTGAGGTTGCGGATGTCCTTGGAATGCATGATCGCCGTGTGGCGGTAGTTATGCTCGGTGCGGATGGCCGCCGCGATGCCTTCGTCCACGTTGGAAACGCGCACGATGGGCAGGAACGGCATCATCTGCTCTTCCTGGACGAAGAGATGCGCTTCGTTGGTCTCGCCAAAGAGCAACAGCGTGGAGGCGGGCACTTCGAGGCCGATGGCTTTCGCGAGCACCGTCGCGTCCTTGCCGATGAAGTCTTTGTTGACGACCTGGTGCGCGCAGCCGCCCGCTTTGGCGGGGATGGTGGTGAAGGCGACCTGGGTGAGCTTCTCGATCTGCTCGGAAGTCAACTGGACCGCGCCCGCCTTGCGCATGGCGTCGATGAATTTGTCGGCCACGGATTCCACGACGAACACCTGTTTCTCGCCGCAGCAGAGGAGGTTGTTGTCGAAGGAAGCGCCGTCAATGATGGAGCGGGCCGCGTTGGCGAGGTCGGCGGTTTCGTCAACGACCACGGGCGGGTTGCCCGGGCCGGCGCAGATGGCGCGCTTGCCGCTGGACATGGCCGCGCGGACGACGGCGGGGCCGCCGGTGACGCACAGGAGCCGCACGAGCGGGCTCTTGGCCATGATTTCGTAGGTTTCCAGCGTCGGCTTGATGACGGTGGTCAGCAAATCGGAGATGCCGGTGACTTTGTAAATGGCTTCGTTGTAGGCGCGCACCGCCACGGCGGCGCACTTGGCGGCGTTCGGGTGGGTGTTGTAAACCACGGCGTTGCCCGCGGCGATCATGTTGATCGCGTTGCCCGTCAAGGTCGGCACGCTATGGGTGGAAGGGGTGATGGCCCCGATGACGCCCCAGGGAGCGCAGTCGATGATGGTCAAGCCGTCGCCGCCGCTGTAGGCCTGGTGTTGGAGAAATTCAACGCCGGGAACCAGCGAGCCGCAGCTTTGCAGCTTGGCGATTTTGTGCTCCAGCTTGCCGATCTTGGTTTCGTTAAATTCGATGGTGCCCCATTCGGTGGCTTTTTCCACGCAAAGGCGGCGGATTTCGTCGATGGCTTTCTTGCGCCCGGCGATGCTTAGCTCGTGGAGTTTGAGGTAGGAACGTTGGGCGGCCTCGATGGCGTCCTCCATGCGCTCGTAAACGCCGAATTGCGGAGCGCCGGTGGCGCTGGCCGAGGGAGCGGCGCCGCCTTGCGTTTGCAGGCGGATGAGCACTTCGCTCACCAGTTTGGAAACAAGTTTTTCGTCAATCATTGTCTATAAGGGAGAATGGCGGGAATGGGATCGGATCATCCCGCCCTATTGGGCTCGATAGAGAAAATTCTTGCCGAGATCGACCGAATCGACGATCCCGACCACCACCGCGTCCACGGGAGAATTCTTATCGTCGGCAGCCAGCCGGGCCGAACTGCCTTGCACGATAAGCACGACTTCTCCTTCGCCCGCGCCGAGGCTGTCCACGGCCACGAGCGTGCTCGAACCGGGACGAAATTCACGCGCCGCAGGAGAATCGACCACGAGAGGCCGCACAACGAGGAATTTGCTCCCCGTCATCTTTTCATTCTTCTTGGTGGCAACGAGGCTGCCTTCTACGCGGGCTAGGATCATTTATTTAGCCTTGGGAAGGATGGTGACGAGATCGCCATGCGGGCGGGCGATGACGTTGGCGCTGACGATTTCGCCCAGCGACTGCGAGGCGGCTTTGCCAGCTTCAACGGCGGCCTTGACGGCGGCCACGTCTCCGGTGACCGCGACGGTCACGAGCGCGTTGCCGACCTGGACCATGGGGCCGACGAGTTCAACGTTGGCGGACTTGAGCATCACGTCCGTCGCTTCGACGAGCGCGGTCAGGCCGCGGGTTTCGATCATTCCGACTGCTTGTTGTGCCATAATAATGGGTGTTGGTTGTGCTTTAAGCTGCTGAGGTTTTGAAAAGTTTTTGCCAGGCGTTGCGGGCGATGATGATTTCTTCATTGGTGGGAATCACCCGCACTTCAATTTTGGAGCGGGGGGTGGAGATGACGGCCTCCTTGGCGTGAACGGTTTGATTGAGCGCGAGGTCCAGTTCCAGCCCGCAGAAGTCGAGGTTTGCGCAGATCTTTTCGCGCAACATCGGCTCGTTTTCGCCAATGCCCGCCGTGAAGATGAGGCAATCCGCGCCGTCCATTTCGACCAGGAAGGTGCCAATGTATTTGCGGACACTGGCGACCATGACGTCGAGGGCGGTCTGGGCGTGTTCGTTGCCCTTCCCGGCGGCGGCCACGATGTCGCGGATGTCGCCGGAACCAAGGCCCGCCAGCCCTTTGAGGCCGGATTCCTTGGTCAGCACGCGCTCGACCTCGTCAATGCCGAGGCCCAGGTCGCGCGCCAGGTAGATGACGGCGAACACGTCGATATCGCCCACGCGGTTGTTCTGCGGAAGCCCGCTTTGCGGCGTGAGCCCCCAACTGGAGTCGATGGCGATGCCGTCCTTGACGCAGGCTAGGGAGGCGCTCCCGCCCAAGTGGCAGGAAATGAGCCGCCCCGTGGTGGTTCCGCGCAATTCCGCCGCGCGTTGCGTCACGTAGCGGTGGCTCGCGCCGTGGAAACCCCAGCGGCGGATGCCGTACTTGGTTTCCCACTCCAGCGGAACGGGGTAGCGGCGGTTGTGCGCCGGGAGGTGGTCGTAAAAGGCCGTCTCGAAGGTGCCGATGGTGGGGAGTTCCGGGTGGCAGGCGTGGAAGCTCCGCACGGCGGCGATGTAGGGCGGGTTATGCGCGGGAAGGAGGGTGTTGACCTCTTCCATGGCGCGCAGCACCGTTTCATCGAGGACTTGCGTCCCCGAGATGCCACGCGCCATCACCGGCTTGAAGCCGACCGCGGCGAGCTGCCCAAACCCGCCGAGGATTTTTTCCACAAACGCAATGGCCGCCGAATAATCCGGGAACGCCGCGTTGCCCTTCACCTCCGGTTCGCTGCCCAGCCGGTATTTGAAGGTGGATTCCGCGCTGCCGATGCGCTCCATGCCGCCTACGGCAAGGACGCGCTCGCTGGGCATCTCGATCAAGCGGAACTTGAAGGAGGTGCTCCCGATGTTGGCTACGAGGATTTGGTTTGCGCTCACGGGGAATTTTCGGCGGTAGGTGGTTATTTGCCGTTAACGGCGGGTTTGCCGGCGAGGAATTTGCCGAGCTTGATGAGATCCTCGTGCGGACGGGGGATCACGTGCACGGCGACGACTTCGCCGAGCGCGGCGGCGGCGGTGGCGCCAGCCTCAACGGCGGCTTTCACGGCGGCGACGTCTCCACGGAAGAAGACGCTCACGTGGCCCGAGCCGACCTTTTCCCAGCCGATCAGTTCAACGTTGGCGGCCTTGAGCGCGGCGTCAGTTGCTTCGAACTGCGCGACGAGGCCTTTGGTTTCGATGGTTCCGAGTGCTTGTCCAGCCATATTAGGAATTGGGTAAAGGGTTAAAAATTAAGCGGTGAAGAAGCCGAGGAGTTCGGCTGCGGGGCGCGCGATGACGTGGGCGGCCACGAGGTTGCCCGCGCGGGTGGCGGCTTGTTTTCCGGCGTCCACGGCGGCTTTGACGCTGCCGACATCCCCCTTCACGATGGTGGTCACTAAACCGCCGCCGATCTGGATGGATTTGACGAGTTCGACATTCGCTGCTTTGACCATGGCGTCACTGGCTTCCACCAGGCCCACGTAGCCGCGAGTTTCAATTAGTCCGATTGCTTCGCTCATGTTGTTATTGCGTTTGGGTTGGAGTTAAAAATGGAATGTTTATTTTTTGAAAATTTCGACCTTGGTGGCGTGGTCGAGGTTGCAGGCGTTGGCCTCGTCGGTGTCGATGTGCACCTCCAGCTTGAAGCTGGGGTCCACCCGCACGAGCAGGTCATCAAAGCGCGTGGTGCAATCCTTGGCCGTGACTTTGAGGGTCACCAGGTCTTTGTGCTTCACGCCGTAGAACTCGGCGTCCGCCGGGGACATGTGAGCGTGGCGCCAGGCGCGGATGACGCCGTTTTTCATCTCGATCATCCCCTTGGGGCCCATGATGTAGCAGCCGGGGGTGTCCTGGATTTCGCCCGAGGCGCGCACCGGGGCGTCGATGCCCAGCGAAATGGCGTCGGTGGTGGCCAGTTCCACCTGCGTCAAGTTGCGGCAGGGGCCGAGGATGCGGAGGTTGGGGATCACGCGCTTGCGCGGCCCGATGAGCGTGACCGTCTGCTGGGAGGCGAACTGCCCTTCCTGGTAAAGCATTTTGTGCACCGTTAATTTAGCCCCTTTCCCAAAGAGTGTTTCGAGATTCTCCGGGGAAATGTGCATATGCCGGGCAGAACTATTCACCACGAGCACCGGGGCCGGTCCCTTGGGGACGCGGGTGCCGAGCTGGCGGGAAAGTGCCTCGCGCACAAGGGCTTCAATGGAAGCGCGACAGGGAGCGGCGGGAGATTCTTGTGTCATGTGCTTGCGAAAGGATTGGAAAGGGGGAATCGAGACGATTTATATGATTGAGTTCCGTCATATCAAATTCCTGCGGAGCGTCAATAGAATTTTGGAAAAATTTACAGCCTCCAGAGAGGGAAAAGGGCGTTTACTCCTTCAAATTCAAATTCCCGATGATGCGCAACCCCTCCATGGTCAAGCCGGGGTGGACCTGCTGCACCTCCGGCAGGCGCTCGGCGATGAGGTCGGCATAACCACCTGTGGCCACGATATTTAGACGGCGGCCGATCTTCATTTCCCGCCGGATTTCCTCCAGGATTTGCCGCACCAGCCCCCGGTAACCATAGACCGCCCCGGCCATCATGGCGTCCACTGTCGAGCGCCCGATGGCGGCCACCGGCTCGCTCAGGTTGATGCGGG
The DNA here is from genome assembly GCA_964513965.1 of uncultured Chthoniobacteraceae bacterium. Taxonomy (GTDB): domain Bacteria; phylum Verrucomicrobiota; class Verrucomicrobiia; order Chthoniobacterales; family Chthoniobacteraceae; genus UBA695. The sequence continues at coordinate 62,248 of CAZEOO010000011.1, read as the reverse complement.
GTAGCAGCGCGGTGCGGTCGTAAAGGTAGTCCGTCATCGACTCCAAGCCGGGGGCAATCACGCCGCCCACGTAGGTCGGCACGCGGTTGGGCGTGGCAATGATGTCGAAGGTCACGGCGGTGCCGAAATCGACCACAATGGCGGGTGCGCCGTAGAGCGCCGCCGCTCCCGCCGCGTTGGCCAGGCGGTCCGCGCCGATGGAAGCCGGTTTCGGGTAGTCGATGGCCACTCCCACCTTTGTTTTATGATTAACCTTAATCAAACGGAGCTTCGGCAGCCGCCGGGTCCAGGCATAAGCCCGCAGTTCCTCCGCGAACCCCTCCACGGCGGCCTCGGCATCGGGCACGACGCTGGAAAGCACGATGCCCCGCCGAATCTCCCGGTTGCCCAGCACCCGCCGCAGGGCCGCCGCCGTGAGCTTGGCCGTGGGAATGCGGCCCGGCTCGCCCGCAAGCGCCTCGCGCGTGGACGGCACGACTTTGGTGAACGAGTTGCTGATGTCGATCAGCAGGTAATCAAAAACGGGGGCGGACATGGTTCCGATATGCACTGAGGCGCGAGGGGCGTCAATCCCAAGAAAATCATCTGCGGGGTGCCGAATCGGGCGCGAGGCTTTCCAAATGGCGCTTGAAAGCGGCTTCCAAGGCCGACGGGGAATCCCACCGCGAGCCAAAGGCTTCGTGCAAAGCGGAGGAGAACGGCATCCCGCGCGACATCAGGGTCAAAAACTTCACGAACTCCGCTTGCCCTGCCTCGCGCCGGAAGAAAGCGCACAAGGCGTGGGATTCCCGGTAAAACGACATCACCTCCGACTCGGGCGGGTACTCTGCAAAGCGAGTGAGCCGATCCAGCGGCAAAAACACCGGGGGCGGCGGAACCCGGACGGGCGCGAAGTAGCCCCGCGCCCGGTAAAACGTGGCATAGCCCCGGTTCGACACCTCCTCGGCGTAGCCTTCGTTGAGCCACAGCGGGGGGCGCGTTCCGACGTAGCGCGCGAGCAGCAAATGGGCGATCTCGTGCCCCAGCGCGTTGCCCTTCCACTTGAACTCCGGGTAGCGCGGCACAAAAAGCGCGCCGTCAATATGCACCGCTCCCGTCCAGGGCTCCAGGTAAGCGTCCTGCTTGAACTGATCCCAATCCTCCTGGCGCTCGAAGAGGTAAACGTGGACTTTCCCTTTGCCAATGGCCGTCCCAGGGCTTTGTTCACCCACGCCCAAGTCGCCCAAAATAAAGCGGAAATAGAACTCCGCCTCCGCCGCGACCGGGGCGGCGATAAACGTGTTGAAAAAGTGGAGCACGAAATGGGGCGTTTCGTAATGCCGCCACTCGCCGGGGCGTATCTCCAGGGCGCGCCGCCCATCCACCGTGATGTTCTGGTCCGAGAGGCGCTCGAACGGCACCGGGGCAATGGTATCCGCCGCCCGCTCCCCGGCTTGTCCAAAAGCCGCACCGCAAAAACTGGCCAGCAGCACCGCCGAAGTCCCGATCATGCGAAAAACATTCACCCCGCCTTAATGGCCGCACCCGCTCCACATTTCAAGCAAAACGCCGGGGAGCAAATAGTGGATAACCCGAGGACAAGCCGGTTGCGCATGTAACACGCCCATGGAAAGCAGGTTACAACCATGTGACAGCCCGCCACCGAGCCCTGTAAATATCAGCTTCCCGCGGCCGCTTTCAGAAAACCGCCGCGGCCCGGCGGCAGCCTGTGAGTAACTCGGCGCTCAGTTCCCCTGGTAACAGAGGAGGAACACGATGATGCTGCCCACATAGCACGCCAACCCCACCACCAGCAGCGTAAGGGAGAGCGCGAAAAAGCGCGTCTTGCGGTTGCGGTTGCGAACGATGCCCTCCAGCGTGTCGGCGTCCGAGGTGCCCCGGAACTGCGTGGTCCAGCGGATGGAAAGCGTCTGGATCAGCGTGGACGCGGTGGAAAGCAGCACGATGAAGATGCCCCCAGCCAGCATCCAGCGGGCGAGCGCGTTGGTCGCCGCGATTTTCGGGCCGGAAAAGCCGGTGATGGTCAAGACCAGCGTGGAGAGGCTCAACAAAAGCTGGGAGCGCCCCTGGAGCACGTTGAACTGGTTGGCGAGCACATTGAGCGCCGCGCCCATCCCGCCCGGGCCGGGGTGATAGGAAAGCAGCGCCTCGACTTCTTCGCGTTCGGTCAAGAGATTGGGCATCGGGACAAATTTTCAGCCATGCCACGTTTTTCGGCAAGAGAAATGCCCATCGAACCAATGCTCTATCAGCACAGAAAAACCAGTGAATCCAAGGAAGGCATGAAAAACATCGACTTCCCCGCTCGCGATGTTTTATGAGCATAAACAAAGGATGAACCGTTTTTTTGCCAACAGCAGCCGCTTCAGTTACTGCATCGGATCGCTTCTGGCATTCATCCATCTTTTGTTCTCCTGGGGAATTTTGTTGGATCTCGCCCAGCGGGAACCCGACGCCCAATGGCAGCTTATTTGGATTTTCTTTCTGCCTTTCGATTTCCCTTTTTCGCTAATTGTCCTCTTTGGCGGTTACCTGTTCCCGGATTGGAGTTTTTCCAGTCTCCCCTATCCCGTATCTGATTTCCGGGGCTTTATTTTGCCCGCCATCGTTCACGGAATGATCGGCCCCGTTTGGTATTTCCTCCTGCCGGTCGCAATCAGTTCCTTTTACAATACGCTTCGGCAGCCACAAAAACGGTGATGCTCCCGCTTGCCCCCGCGCCGGGAGTCGTGTAACCATTTTGGCCCTTTTTCGTTTCTCAAACCACTTCATGGACTCCATTTCTCCCGCTTCCGCCTCCGAAACGGCCCCGATCCCCCAACGGCACCTCGAAACCATCACGCGCGAACTCTCGCTGCAACCGCGCCAGGTCATGGCCACCGCGCTGCTGCTCAAAAGTGGCGCCACCGTCCCCTTCATCGCCCGCTACCGCAAGGAATTGACCGGCACGCTCGACGAAGTGGCCATCGCGGCCATTCGCGACCGCATGGAAAAGCTCGCCGAACTCGATTCCCGGCGCGAGGCGATCCTCAAATCCCTCGAAGAGCGCAAGCTGCTCACCGCCGAGTTGAAAACCGCCATCGACAAGGCTGAAACCGTCACCGCGCTGGAGGATATCTATCTCCCCTTCCGCCCGAAGAAGCGCACGCGGGGCACCATCGCCAAGGAGCAGGGCCTGGAACCGCTGGCCGACCTCCTTTTTGCCCAGGACCCCGCCACCGACACGCGCGCCGCCGCCGAACCGTTCCTGGAAAAAGCCAAAACCGCCGAGCCGCCGCTCACCACCGTCGAAGCCGTGCTCGCCGGGGCGCGCGACATCCTGGCCGAGCGCATCAACGACGACAAGGACGCCCGCGCCAAGCTCCGCGCGGTCTATCAATCGGAATCGACGCTTTATTCCAAAGTCTTCCCCGGCAAGGAAACCGAGGGGGCGAAATTCAAGGATTACTTCGACTGGAACGAACCGGCTTCGAAAGCCCCCTCCCACCGCGTCCTGGCCATTCGGCGCGGGGAAAAGGAAGGTTTTTTAATGATGCGCATTTACCCGCCGGAACCCTCCGCTCTCGGCACGCTGGAGCCGCTTTTCGTCAAAGCCCGCAACCCGGCGGGCGACCAAGTGCGCCAGGCGGTTGGCGAGAGTTACAAGCGCCTCCTCGGGCCAGCGATGGAAACCGAGATCCGCATGGAACTGAAACGCCAGGCCGACGAAGAAGCCATTCGCGTTTTCGCCGATAACCTCCGCGAACTGCTGCTGGCCTCGCCGCTGGGGCAGAAAAGCATCCTGGCCATCGACCCCGGCTTCCGCACCGGCTGCAAAGTCGTCTGCCTCGACGCCCAGGGCAAGCTCCTCCACCACGACGTCGTGTACCCCGAGCAGGGCGCGCGCGCCGCCGCCGACGCGGGCGAAAAGCTGCTCGCCTTCGTCAAGCACTTCAAGCTCGAAGCCGTGGCCATCGGCAACGGCACCGCGGGCCGCGAAACCGAAGGCTTCGTGCGCAAGCTGGGCCTGCCCGCTTCGCTCCCCATCGTCATGGTCAACGAAAGCGGCGCCTCCATTTACTCCGCCAGCGATGTGGCCCGCGAGGAGTTTCCAGACCAGGATATCACCGTGCGCGGCGCGGTTTCCATTGGCCGCCGCCTCATGGACCCGCTGGCCGAGCTGGTCAAGATCGACCCCAAATCCATCGGCGTCGGCCAGTATCAACATGACGTGGACCAGACGGCCCTCAAGAAGAGCCTCGACGACGTGGTGGAAAGCAGCGTGAACAAAGTGGGCGTGGAACTCAACACCGCCTCCAAGCAACTGCTGGCCTACGTTTCCGGCATCGGGCCCTCGACCGCCGAGGCCATCGTCACCTTCCGTAATACCAACGGCGCGTTCAAATCGCGGCAGGATTTGCTCAACGTGCCGCGCCTCGGGCCGAAGGCGTTCGAGCAGGCCGCCGGGTTCCTGCGCATTCGCGACGCCGAGAACCCGCTCGACGCCAGCGCCGTCCACCCGGAGAGCTACGCCATCGTGGACGCCATGGCGCGCGACCTCGGCTGCTCGGTGCGGGACTTGATTAAAAACGAGCTGCTGCGCAAAAAAATCGCGCTGAAGAACTACGTCACCGAGCAAGTGGGCCTGCCCACTTTGAACGACATCATGGCCGAGTTGGCCAAGCCGGGCCGCGACCCGCGCCAGAAGTTCGAGGCGTTTTCGTTCACCGAAGGCGTGGAGAAAATCACCGATTTAAAGCCAGGCATGAAGCTTCCCGGCATCGTCACCAACGTGGCCGCCTTCGGCGCGTTCGTAGACCTCGGCGTGCACCAGGACGGTCTGGTCCACGTCAGCCAACTTTCGGATTCCTTCGTCAAAGACCCGGCGGACGTGGTGAAAGTGGCCCAGCGCGTGATGGTCACGGTGCTGGAAGTCGATCTTGAGCGCAAACGCATCGCCCTCTCCATGAAGAGCAAGCCGGACCTCACGAACAGCCGCTCCTCCGGCGGCAACGGCGGGCCTCGTGGTAACTTTGGAAACTCCGGCGGTTTCAGGCCCGACCGCGACCGCGCGCCCGGCAACCGGGGCGGCAATGGCGGCGGCGGGTTCGACTGGTTTAGCGCCGCGCTTTCCAAGGGGAAAAAATAGCATTGATGCGGTGGATGCCCGGCGCGCATACTACGCGCCGGACTTCAGCGCGCATTGATGCACCCCTTTTCCAGAATCCTCGAGCCCCTGCTCCGCCATGACGGCTGGAACCGGCGACGGCTTCTGGCAAAAATCGGCCTCCACACCCAACCGGAGTTGCGCCCGCGAGGTTTCATCCCAGCCGGGAATCTCTTGGACGAGGGAGACGCCACCGCGCACGGCTTCCGCCGGTGGCAAATCCACCCGGCGGAGATGGAAGAAATGCCGCCGCCCCGCACGATCGAGGAAGGCGATGCCGGCGGTTTCGCGCCCTATCGCAGCCGCCTCCACCCTCCGGCCTGCGTTTACCGGCTTCCGGAAGTCTATTACCTGGGCAAACATTGCGGCGCCCTCAGCCAGGAGCGCCTGATCTATGCCGACCTTCTCGACGCCGCCGAGGCCGATTTTCCGCCGGAACTGACAAAGCGCCGCGCCTCCGTTTGCGACGGCCCCGCTTACGTCTTGAGCGGCAGCAAAAATCACTTCCATTGGCTGCTCAAGATGCTGCCCCGGCTGCATTTGCTGGAAGCGACGGGCATTCGGCTCGACGGGTTTGAGCGGCTCTTCATCAACCGCCCCCTGGCGGCCCATGCGGAAGCCTACGGCATCGCAGGCATTCCCGGGCACCTCCTGCGCACGGTGGGGCGCGAGGATTTCTGGCTTTGCCGCGAACTTTACACCGCCACCATTCCCCACACCGTACCCGGCTGGGCCGTCGCCTGGCTGCGCGAACGGTTCGCGCCGCTGCTGCGGCCCCGGCCCGGCCTGCCCAAGCTCATCTATCTCACCCGGGGCGGCGACGCGAAACGGCTCGTCCGCAACGAAGCGGAAGTGCGCGCCTGTATGGAGGGCTGGGGCGCGGCGACCGTCGATTGCGCACGGCATTCGTTCGCCGAACAGGCTGCCCTTTTCGCGAACGCGGATCTCATCGTCGCGCCGCACGGCGCCGCCCTGGCCAACACTGTTTTTGCCAGACCCGGCGCGCGCCTGCTGGAAATCTTTGCCAACGCGAACAACCAAAAGTGTTACTGGATGATCGCCCACCACAACCGCCTGCGCTACCACTACCTCATGGCGCAACCGGCAGCCCACTCCGGCAACCCGAACCACACGGACATGATCATCCCGATTGAAAAACTCAACCGCGCCATGGAGTTTCTCGCGGCGGATTACAGCGAATAGGGAGCCACAGGGGGGCCGAGGGGGCATCTTCTTCCCCCCCGGGCACAAACCGGCTCCCGAATGCCAGTTTGGAGGCGGGTTATGCGAACAAAACTCTTGATGAACGCGGTGATCCTGGCGGGGGCGCTATCACTGGCAGCTCCGGCGGCCCAGGCACAAGGGCTGCAACTTAAGCCGGGCTGGGTGTATGCCATCGCTTTTCCCGATCCGGGCGGGGCCAATGGAGCCAACGGGAACGGCGGCAGCGATGGCCCGGGCGGCAATGGCAATCCCGGCTCCGTCGCCCCCACGGGCCGAAGCGTCGGGCTTTACAAAATCGTCGGCGCGGCGGATCAGAACTGGTATCGCGTCCGCCCCATCGTGCGCAACCCACAGGGAGCCCTCGTGCCCATGCCCGGGGGCTCGGAACTGTGGGTGAACCTCAACTTCGCCATGTGGGCGCAGGAAGTGTTGCGGTAGAAGCCTTGCCGCATACGGCTCAACGTTGGAACCGATTCCTTCGCGTATTTTATTGCGGTTTTTCCCCGACGGTAAAGTTCCCCATTGAAAGGTCACCTTGTTGCGGAATGAGCATCAAGCGGCTGCTATCCGTCGCCACCACCGTATTGGTACTGGCATCCAGCGTCCCCGTAATAACCAGCCTTCCGGTCACTTTCGTGGTCCCCGTGACATTAACGGCGCCGGACACACTTGTGCTTCCAGAAAGCGCCAGGTTGCTTGCCGTCCCGCTGGACGCTAACACATACTGAGTGTTAGCAGCGGTCTGAGTCAGGAGTGGATCTCCGTTCAAAGTAGCGGTTCCCGTCACAGCCAACCCACCTGTAACCGCCGCGGTTCCCGTGATTGCCGTATTGGCCAACACCGTTCCCGCGCTGCCACCGTTGACAACGTACCGACTGTCGGCGCTTGCCTGAGTTAAAACACCTGACGAACCCGCCTGCCCGTTGGGGTCCAGCACCAATTGAGGCGGGTTTACCGCGTCCGTTCCCGTCAGAACCAAACGGTTCGAAACGTCGATCTGCATCACCGGCACGGCGCTGCCCGAGGCCGCCAAGCGTTGCCAGTTCCATACGGCCGTGGGCCGGGTGGCACTCTGGGTGATGCTCGCACCCACTCCATTGCTTCCATCAGCGTAAGCCGTGCTAAACCCGGCGGGGGTTGCCGCCGTGCTGCCATCGGGCGCGCTCACGGTTAGGCTGCCATAGACCGTCGTGTCGCCACTCTTTTTGACCACAAAGGCATTGGATGTGCCTGTTGCTGCTTGCTCTTGGTAATAACCATCAACCCAATAGGTAACTACATCAGTTCCTATATAATTCCCCTGATCGTCATAATGGTCATTATATACGTCATAAGAATAACCGTCGACCCATACAGTTCTGTAATATGGCGCTCCATTTCCGATAATAAAGAGATTGTCGCTGGGGTCCCAATAACTTGGATTTCCTTGAGGAACATTACTTTGCCCTATTACGAATTGCGCAAAACCAGAACTAACTGTGGAAGGGCCTGCCGCGATTGATGATACTCCGCTGGCGGTTGAACTAGTCCCCATGGCGATTGAGTAATATCCGCTAGCAATCGAAGACACACCTAATGTCATAGAGTTTTCTCCCCCAGCGCACGAGTACTGCCCAAAGGCCATTGAAAATCCCCCACCGGCGGTCGAACCATATCCCGCAGCAAGCGCATACCCGCCTGTTGCTTTTGACTGCGATCCTAGTGTGATCGAACTCCATCCACTGGCTGCCGAGGCATTCCCGAGTGTAATAGAATTCACACCACTAGCCGTCGACTCGTACCCCAAGGTGGTTGAATTCCACCCACTGGCTGTCGACCAATTTCCAAGGGCCACTGAATTGGCCCCGCTGGCGTTCGACCACAACCCGAGGGCCACTGAATTGGCTCCACTGGCAGTTGCATACATGCCAGCAAATGAGCAACCACCTGTCGCGTTGCCTCCTGTAAAAGCGATCGATGGCGCAGTACCAACGGTCATGGCTGTACGGCTTAGATATCGATTGTCATATCGGTTGTCATATCTCTCATCCGCTGCCTGCACCGTAAGTACGGAGTTGGACCCACTTTGGTTTGCCGGATCCAGAACGATGCCAGGATTCCCATTCTCATCGTAGATTGTTAAGACCCGGCCGTTGCTCAGATTCATTACTGGAGAGATTTCACCGTCCCCAAGCCAAGGAGTAGTATAAGCCCACAACCAATCATGTGGTGCTCGAGTTGAAATGAACTTAAAACAAGAAGAACCTCCAGTATCCTGGTAATAAGCCTGAATACCAGGTTTGCCATTTAACCACAGTGTTTCCGGCTCATATACTGTTCCCAAAAAAAGAGAATTCCCGGAAATATCAACGGTTCCAGAAACGGAAAGCGCATTCATCCATGCAGTTCCGGAGCTCAGCAAGCTGGCGGAGACAGAATCCGAATGAATGGTTCCAATGGTCGCAGTTCCGGACACATTCAACGAAGAGCCCGTAAGAGTTTGCCCGCTGGAATATGTGCTGAAACAGCAGCAGGAAAAAATTGCGCAGAAGAGCGCGAGATGGGTCGATTTGCTCATATCCTTTGGATCGGTTTGAAGACTTGCTTAAACTTTTTAAGGCAAGACACCTAAGCACCCCGTTACTGCACTTCCGACCATGTGCCTCGAATATTCTGCCCCGGTTCTTCGCAGTTTGTAATCACTCGTTACTGAAATTCAAGCAAATTAGAATAAATTCCTTCTCAGTAATACTTTGTTTTATTGCCCTTCAGACGATGAACGTCGGGCCTGATTAACGGCGGCCCGCTCCTCTATTCCCCTCCCAGATACTCGCGGAAGCGCCACACCAGCCACACGCCGAGCAACGCCCCGGCCCCGCTGCCAAGCAGGGCCGTCCAGATGCCCGCGTATTCCCCCAGCCACCACCCCACGGCTCCGCCCACGTTCAGGGCAATAAAGACATGGAATCGGGGCATACGCTCTTAATAAAGCATTTAGCATTCCCGTTGGGACGTTTTTTCCGCTCCTCCCCAAAGAACCGGCACGAGCCAGAAGGGCGAGGTCAGCAGCACCGCCGCGCTCATCCCGGCAAGAGTCTGTGGCGTGAGCAGCCTCTGGAAAGTGGCCGCCGTGGACTCGTCAAACGGTACCACGTGCCGCCAATAGCCGTACATGGCCACCAGGCTATAGGCTACGCAAAACGCGGAGAACACCCCCGCCGCGATCTTCGCCCCCCTGCTCCGCAGCGATTTGTAAAAGCACCCCAGCCCCAGTGCAAAAAATACCAGGCTTTCCACAAACCCGCGATGCCCGAACGATCCGCCGTAGTACCAGCATCCCCAACTGGCGATCACGTAGGTATTAACGCACAAGAATGCGATGACAGGCCACCGGTACGCCGCGAAGGCGCCTTTCATTTTCGCCAGCCCCGCGACCGCCAGCAGCAACACGGGGGACCAAACGAAAAGCCCTTTACGCAGGCTGAAAAGCACCCCGCCCAAATGCGGCGAGAGGAACGTAAAGGCTTCATTTTGGCTTCCATAGGAGTTCAAGAGCCAGGTGCCCATGGTGAATTTCCAGTAGCATAACTGCGGGATGAACAGCACCAGCGGCACCGCCGCGATCAGCGCCAGATTCCCCCCATTGCGCCAAAGGAATGCCAGCCGCTGCCGGAAATCGGGCAGACTGCCGAGCACGAAGAGCGCCGCATAGCCGCCTACGAGCGCGTTCGGATTGCGCGTAAGGCAGATCATCCCGAAGATCACCCCCAGCAGCAGCGAACGCCGCGCGTTCGGGGCTTTCACCCAAATGGGCAGGTAGCAAACCAGCGCGCAAAAAAGGAAGAACGAATACGAATGGCTGAAAATGCTGTCGTAGGTCGCGTAGTGGAACAAATCGGTTCCAAAACAGATCGCCACCAGCACCGCCAGCGTCACTGCGGCGGGGAAGAACCCATCGAGGATCTTCTTGAGCAAATAAACGCCCAGCACGCCATAAAACAGCCCCGCCAACCCGGCGGCGTGCTGGTAGAATGGCGAAAACCCGCTGCGCTCCTTGCCGCAGAGGATGGTCAGCAAATCCGCCCCGAGGAAAAACGGGCTCATCAGCACTGCTTCACCGATGGGGTATTTGTCGAAAACATACCCCGGCACGCGGGCCGGGTTGAAGGCAATCCGGTTGTCCTCATCCACCGCTTCGCGAACCTCCCGCATCCCCATATTCTGATAAATGAGCAGCGCGGGCAGGTAGGCGTAGTAGCCCACTCCATCGGAGCGAATGGGAGGGTTGGTATAACGCCCGGCATATACAATAACATAAGCGGCAAGACACAATCCCAGGTAGACGAGCACGAACCGGCGGTGCAGCCATTGGTTGAACTTGAAGAAAAAACGGCAGGCGGCGGGCATACGCCGTTCGGGAGCGGTCTCTTCCATGAGTTGATACGAATTTGTCGGGAATCCTTCCATAGGTCTGAACAGTTGTGGTCATGGCCCGTCCAATCACGGGGTGACCACAGCCATTCGAGCCGAAGTGCCGCCTGCAATCAAGCCCGCAGGTCGTAAAAAAAGCGATTCCGGCCTGGAGCCTATTCGGGAGCGTTCCCCGGCTTCCCGTTCAGCACTTCATACTGCGCGGCACACCAGCAGCCCGCGAAAATAATCACCGAGCCGGAAAGGTAAATCCACATCAGCACCGCGATGACACTCCCCAGCGTGCCATAAATCATGTTGAACTTCGCGAAGTTGGCCCAGTAGATCACAAAAACTTTTTGCAGCGCCTGGAGCAATACCGTCCCCATCAACGCCCCCGCCCACACTTCCTTAACGTGGGTCTTCCGTCTCGGGGCGTATTTGAAAAACATGAGCAGCCCGTAAAAGAGCACCAATGTGGGCAGCGTCAGCCGGGTCATGCGGAAGGAATACTCCAGCACCTCGTAACCGGCAACGCTGTGCAGCCGCCAGTAGGCCTCGATGGCTTTCATAATCACGGGCGCCAACACGCCCAAAAGCAGCGTCGCGCCCAGGATCATCACCATCATGAAGTTCGCGATGGGAAGCCGCCACCAGGAATACTCCTGGGTTCCCCACGCGCGGTTGATGCCGTGCACCAAAGCCTGGAAGAAGCGCAGCGAGCTCCAGCCCAGGGCCAGCAACGCGATGGCCCCCGCCTGGCTTTTGGTGCGAAAAGCCAGCGCGCCGTAAAGCGTGTCGGCCACGATGTTCTGCTCGCTCGGGTTCACGGGGATGTACATGTTGACGAACCCGAGCACCTGGGCCACCACCTGCTCCTTGTCCCCAAGCACCATGGTGCCGATGTAAACAAACAGGAGCAGCAGCGGAAACAGCGCGAAAAAGGCGTAGTAACCGAACGAAGCGGCCCGCAACTCGCCGTCGGTTTCCACATACTTGTTAATGGAAACCATGAGCATTTTCCAAAGCTTCCCGGGCCAGCCTTGCGCCTCGATCCAGAGGCGGCGGCTCCACGCAGCCAATTCCTTCTGGATGCTTTGGAAACTCATTTCGGGCGAGTATAAGAATTATTGCTTCGAGGGCCAGCGGATATTTACACCGCTCCGGCGAACCGAGGGGCGGCTCTTGGATAGAACCCGCCCCCTCGGAAAAATGTGGCCTATTCCAAAACGCCGCCCTTGCTGGCGTTGGTGACGAGCTTCTGGTAACGCGCCAGCCAGCCGGTCACTTCCCGCCTGAACGGCTTCCAGGCAGCCTTGCGCGCGGCCAGTTCCTCCTCGGGCACGAGGATGTCCATGCGCCGGTTGGGGAAGTCGATGCGCAGGCGGTCGCCCGCTTTCAGCAGCCCGATGGGGCCGCCTTCCGCCGCTTCGGGCGAAACGTGGCCGATGCACGCGCCCGAGGTGCCGCCGGAGAAGCGGCCATCGGTGATGAGCACGCATTGGTCGCCCAAGCCCATGCCGACCAGGTAACTGGTGGGCGAAAGCATCTCCTGCATGCCGGGACCGCCGCGCGGCCCTTCGTTGCGGATGATAATGACATCGCCCGCTTTGGCCTTGCCGCCCAGGATGCCCTCGCAGGCGTCCTCCTGGCTTTCGAAGATCACGCACGGGCCTTCAAAGACGAAGCCGGGGCCGCAGTGGGCTTTGAAGCCGTCGCTGATGCCCGCGGTTTTGACAACGCTGCCCTCCGGGGCAAGCTGCCCATAAAGGATGGCGAGGCCGCCATCGGCGCTGTAAGCGGTGGCCGGGGTGCGAATGCAATCCTGCGCATTGAAGAGGAAGGCGGGATCGTGCGGCATGAGGCCGCTGGGCACGGCGGCAGCGAGCGACGCCGGCGCGCTGTCGTGATGCGCCTCGCCGATGAGCCAATTGGCAAATTCCCCGGCGGCAACGATGGAGAAAACGCCGCGCCCGCCGGTTTTCTGGTAGCGCCACATGACGAGCACGAGCTTCCCGTTCAACTCGCCCAGTTCGGCGCGCACGAGCCCTTTGAATTCGGCAAATTTCGCCTTCAACCCGGCCTCGATGGCTGCCCGGCCACACCACGCGGCGCTCTCATCCACCTGGAAGCGGGCCTCGGGCGCGAAAAGCCCGGCGGCAGCGGCGGCGTCGCGGCTGTTGAAAGCGGCGGCCAACCGCCAAAGGGTGATGGCCAGTGGATCGGCGGCATGGAAGAGGATCGGCTTGGGGGCGAGATTGCCGCTCAAGGTGCGGCCCTTGTAGCCAAACTTGTCCTTCGGGTCGATGAGGATCGACGAAGCGCCGGAGACGCGCACGGCCTTGGCCCAGCCGGTGACGTCCTCGGAGCGGATATCCCACTCGTCGATGTTCTCGCCCAAGGTTTTGCCGGTGACGGTTTTGCAGCCCAGGTTGAGCACGCCCATGCGCTTGAGTTCGCCCAAAATGGTGTGGATGCCGCCCGCGCGGTGGATGTCCTGGATATGGTACTTGCTGGAAGGCGCCACTTTACAGAGGCACGGGATGCGCTTGGAGATGCCGTCGATGCGGGCGATGTCGTAAGGGATGCCCGCTTCGCGCGCGACGGCCAGGGTGTGCAGCACGGTGTTGGTGGAGCCGCCCATGGCCACGTCGAGCATGAGGGCGTTGTCAAAAGCTTCCTGCGAAACGATGTCGCGCGGTTTGAGGTCGGCTTCGACCAGCTTGAGGATGGCGCGGGCCGCGCGGGCATACAACGCCTCGCGTTCCTTGGAAACGGCGAGAATCGTGCCGTTGCCCGGCAGGGCCATGCCCAGGGCTTCGCAAAGGCAGTTCATGGAGTTGGCCGTGAACATGCCGGAACAAGAGCCGCAGGTGGGGCAGGCGCTCATTTCCATGGAGGCGAGCTTCTCCGCCGTGATGGCGCCCACTTGCAGCGCGCCGACGCCCTTGGTGATGCTAATCAAGTCGCCCACTTCCTTGGCGGGCCGCAGTTCGGGCGGCAACTCTTCGTCGCCCGCCTGCTCCAATACGCCGCCCGACATCGGGCCGCCGCTGACGAACACCGTGGGAATGTTGACGCGCATGGAGGCCATCAACATGCCGGGCACGATCTTGTCGCAGTTGGGGATGCAGATCATCCCGTCGAAGCAATGCGCTCGCAGCACGGTTTCCACGCAATCGGCGATCAATTCGCGCGAAGGCAGCGAATACTTCATCCCGGCGTGCCCCATGGCGATGCCGTCGTCCACGCCGATGGTGTTGAACACAAAAGGAACCCCGCCCGCTTCGCGCACCAGCCGCTTGACGAGTTCGCCCACTTCGTTCAAATGAGCGTGGCCCGGAATGCAGTCGATGTAACTGTTCGCGATGGCGATGAAGGGCTTGTCAAAGTCGCTTTCATCCTGAATGGAGCCCGTGGCGCGGAGAAGGCTGCGGTGAGGAGCCCGTTCCGGCCCTTTTTTGATGATGTCGGAGCGCATAGGTTTAGAGGCTCCAACTTAATTTTGAGCCGGGCGGTTGTCACGCAATAAGAAGACGCGGGGATGGGCGCTCCCGTGCCAGTGGCAAAGCGTCGCTTTTTCCCTGGTTCCCAAGTTGCGCTTGGGAACCCACCTGTTTCGCGAAGTTGCACTTCGCATTGGAGCCACGGCTCAAAGCGATGCATGCGGCAGTTCATCTGCCGCGCAAACGGCACGTGCCCAAGTGCAACTTGGGCACGAGGGGGAAAGAGGGGCGCTCCCATTGGGAGCCACCCCTCGCGTTCGAACAATTCCGGATTTTAGCGACCGAACCCGTGCCGACCGGGCTTGGTCTCCTGCGTCGCGACCTCTCCGGCGCTGGACACATCCTCGGCGTGGGTGGCTTTCAAAATATCCTTCGCCCGTTCCACCTGCTCCGAGTTCTCGGTGTGGATGGAAATGAGAATGTTGCCTTCCTTGATCTTCGACTCAAACCGGCGAGCCTCGAACTCCGGGATGCCCATGCCGACCAAGGCACCCACGATGCCGCCCAGGGCCGTGCCGACCGCCGCTCCGCTCAAGGCCGCCATAATCGGCCCCGCCGCGATGAACGCCCCCAGGCCGGGAATGGCCAGGGAACCGATGCCCGCAAGCCAGCCCAGGACGCCCCCGACCACGAAGCCGGTGGTGCCGCCCGTGGTGGTGCCCTCGGGCGCTTTCGTGGAGTGCTCCAGGGCAAAATCCCGCGTGCCGGAGGTGTCGGCGAAGAGCATGGAAATGTCGCTGCTCAAAAATCCCGCGTTCTTCAGGCGGTCCACCACGGTCTCCGCCTGTTCCCGGGTTTTAAGAATACCAAATACGGATCTTTTCATAGGGTACTAGTGAAATTGGCGCTGCTGGTGAACGCGGTTAATGACTTCTCTTTAGCAAAAGTTTCGGGATGAGCCGGGCGCGTGGCCGTATTTTCCCCGGCAAAAAACAGACTTGCGGAGAGGGTTTCTTCTAGAGGAAACTGGGATTTTCCCGGACTCTGGCTGCCTTATTCCCCCGATGGCGTGGCAGGGGACTGGCTTGCCCAACCATGACAACCGCGCCTCGCTTCACATCCTTCGCTCCCACCGCCGGCACCAAGCACTTCGCGTATAGCTTGATCGAATTGGTAATCGTCATGGCGATGATGGTGGGGCTGGTGGCCATGGCAGCGCCGGCCATCAGAATCCAGGGCGGCTGCAACATGAGCGCCGCCGCTTATGAAATCGCCGGAGTGCTCGAAAACGCCCGTACCTACGCCATCGCCAACCGCACTTATGTATGGATCGGCTTTTTCGAGGAAAACGCGGAAACACCCGGCGCGGCGGGAACGGGCCGCGTGATCCTCTCGGTGGTGGCTTCGCGGGACGGAACGGAAATTTACGACGAAAACGGCACCAAGGGCGTCATCCCCAGCAACCAACTCCTGCAAGTGGGCAAGCTCGTCAAACTCGAAAACATCCACCTGGCCCTTTTCAACTCTGGCAACGGCACCGACGGCTCCTTTGCGGGGCGGCCCGCCGTGGACAGCGTTTACGGGCGCTATGGCGAGATCAACGCCGCCAGCGGCAGCCGTCCCGCGACCACCACGCGGTTTCCCTTCCAATACCCGCTGACAGCAGGGGCGGACCTGCAATACATGTTCAACAAAACGCTCCTTTTCACGCCGCGCGGAGAAGCCAAAGTCAACGGCACCTACACCATCCGGCCTGAGATCGAAATCGGGCTGCAACCGGCCCGGGGAGCGACGGCGGAGAAATTGAGCCAAAACATTGCCGCCGTGCAGCTTTCGGGTATGCTCGGGAGGGTCAAAATCTATCAGCCTTGATCCCCTTTTGATCCGTAGTCCCCATGATCCTTAACGACCTTCAGATCACCGAACTGGCGCGGGCGGGAATGATTGAGCCATTCTCGCCGGAATTGGTCCGCTGCGAAGCGGGCGTGCCCATTCTTTCCCACGGCCTTTCCAGCTACGGGTATGATTTGCGGCTCTCGGAGAAGGAATTCAAAATTTTCCAGCACATTCCCGGCACCGTGGTGGACCCTAAGTGCTTCAACCCGGAGAACCTGCGCAACGCGCCGCTGCATCACGACAGCCACGGGGATTACTTCATCCTGCCGAGCCGCAGCTACGGCCTGGGCGTGGCCGTTGAGGCATTGCATTTGCCGGAAAACGTCAGCGCCATCTGTGTGGGCAAGAGCACCTATGCGCGCTGCGGCATTATTGCAAACGTCACCCCGGCGGAAGCGGGCTGGCACGGGCACCTGACCCTGGAGTTTTCGAACAGCAGCGCCGCGGATTGCAGGGTTTACGCCATGGAAGGGGCGGTGCAGATGATCTTTTTCCGTGGGGAACCGTGCCACGTGAGCTACGGCGACCGGCACGGGAAATACCAGGAACAGCCCCAAGAAATCACGCTGCCGAAGGTTTAAAAAATGGGTTCCAAGGGACAATGCCCCTTGGCAGGGGCCGGGGCAGAGCCCCGGAAGCCAAAACAAAAGCAAGGTGGGGCTTAAACAGCCCGAGCGTGGAATAAAAACCGGCGCTTACAACCCGCCTTGCTAAAGGCAATGGGAGGTTCCACCTCCCAAACCCTCCGGCAAGGGGGCTTGCCCCCCTTCACCCCATCTATTGCCGGTATTGCTTGGGGCTGATGCCGTTTTGCCGCCGGAATTTCCGCGCAAAGTACCCCGCATCGTGAAATCCCACCCGGTACGCCACCTCGGCAACCGTCAATCGCGGGTCGCGCAGCAGTTCCTTCGCCAGCTCCAGCTTTCGCGCCGTCAGGTATTCCCCCGGCGTAAGGTTGAAGTGCTGGTGAAACAGCCGGCAGATATGGGAGTAGCTCCCCCCCAACCCCGCCAGCAGTGCCTGGATGCTCCCGGCCTCCGTCTGCTTGTTGTCCAAAATCGCCTTGGCCGCGTAGGCCCAATGCACGCCCCGGTCCCCCATTTGCGGCTTCTCGGTCTTGGGCCAGAGCAGGTGCGTCAATAGTTCCAGGAACACCCCCCGGCACCGCGCCCGCTGAAAAGCGCCGCCGGTTTGCCATTGGATGAATAGCGTTTCCACCAGCGCAGGCACCGGGCCGTCCGTGGCAAAGCGTCCCATCATCCCCGCCCTGGGCACGAACTTCGGCGCATGCACCACCTGCGCCGCCTTGGGCCGCTTGGGAAAATATGAACATACTGGATGTGAATAAACACTATTTTCAGCCACCCAGTCGAAATGAAAGCACGAGCGGAAAACTCGCCGCCCGATGAGCGTGCTGACATGCATTCTCCCGGGGGGAATAATGATGAAGCTCCCATCGCCCAAAACCTCCGCCCGGTCCTCGAACTGCACGCGGCAGGAACCGCCGGTAACGAGCACCAGTTCGTGGTCGTAGAGGTAGCGGGCCGGTTCGATGAAGCCGCGGTTCCACTCGCCCCGCCACAGGACGTTGAGCCGCGGGGAAATGCGTTCGAGCCATTGCAGTTTCGGCATGAAACGGGAATTACCAAATCGAAGGGAGGCGCGCCAGCCTCATTTTCGTTCCATAAATAGCATTTTTGTCCCATTGCGGCGGAATTCCAAAGAGGGGATGCTTTCCCCAAGCGAAAACGCCGCATTATTTTTATATCATCATGGAATCCACCCCACTCAACAATTGGTATCAACGCTGTTACCGGCGCCTGCTGGTCGATATGCATATCCCCGACTGGAACGAGCATTTCCTGGCGCAACTCGACCCCGCCAAGTATGCCGAAACCATCCTTTCGGGCAACATCACGAGCACGATGCTCTATTGCAATTCCCACGTGGGCCTGGCGCTTTACCCCTCCAAAGTGGGGCCGGTGCACGCGGCGCTTAAAGGCAAGGATTTCGTGGGCGGCGTGGTGGATGCCTGCCATAAAAAAGGCGTGGCGGTGGTGGCTTACTACAGTGCCATTTACAACAACGCGCTCTTCATGGAAAAACCGGAATGGCGCGTTCAGCCGCTGGGTGAAGAGGCCACATACGAAAACAACCGCTACGGGTTCTGCTGCCCGAACTCGCCCTACCGCGATTTCGCCGTGGAGCAGACCGAGGAATTCTGCCGCATGTACCCCTTTGACGGCGTCTTTTTCGACATGCTCTTCTGGCCGCGCGTTTGTTACTGCCCTTACTGCCGCAACCGCTTCAAGGAAGAAGCGGGGCACGAAATCCCCACGACCATCGACTGGAACAACCCCGTTTGGATGGCCTTCCAACAGGCGCGCGAACGCTGGATGCACGAGATGACCGGCTTGCTGACCGCCGCCGTGCGCCGCGCCCGGCCCTCGATGACGGTGACCCACCAGATGAGCCCCGTGCTGCACGACTGGCACTTCGGCATGCCCTATTCGCTCACCGAACATTGCGACTACACGAGCGGCGATTTCTACGGCCCCGCCATCCAGCAAAGCCTCGCGTGCAAGATTTACGAGGCCATCAGCCTTCGCAAGCCGTTCGAGTTCCACACCTCCCGCTGCGTGGACTTGTGGGACCACGTGACGATGAAAACCACGGCGCGCCTCGAAACCCAGGCATCCCTCGCTCCGGCGCACGCCAGCGCGTTCATGTTCATCGACGCCATCGACCCGGTGGGCACGCTCAACAAGGGCGTTTACCGGCGCATCTCCGAGATTTTCTCGCGGCTTGCCCCGTATGAAAAGAAACTCGGCGGCGATCTCGTGGCCGACGTGGCCCTTTACGTAAGCACCGACTCGCGCTTCGACTTCCGCGAAAACGGCCGCAACCTGGCCGCGCCGCAGGGGTCCAACAGCAACATGGCGCAGAACATCGGCATGCCCCACATGGAAGCGGTGAAAGGGGCGGCCCAGGCGCTGCAAGAAGCGCACATCCCTTACGCGGTGGCGACGAAGTACAATCTCGACCGCCTCAACGATTACAAAGTCGTCATTCTGCCCAACGTGCTGGTGATGACGCAGGAGGAGATCGACGCCATGCGGCGGTTCGTCGCCCAGGGCGGCGCGCTTTACGCCAGCGGCTACTCCAGCCTCGTGGACCAGACCGGCACCGAGCGCGCGGATTTCGGCCTCGCCGACGTGTTCGGCGTTTCCCGTGAGGGAGCCATCCGGAGCGGCCTCTCCTTCATCTCGCCCGTAGACCCGCAGATGGTCGCGTTGGCCGAGCCGCAGGAGCACCTCCAACATAGCGGCAACTATTTCTCCATTCGCACGAATGGCGCGGAGACACTGGCCACCATCACGCAGCCCTGGTACCAGCGGGAGGGCAGCACGGTGCTGCGCCCCACTTTCGCGAGCATCCACAGCTCGCCTCCCGGCCTCACCGGCAGCGAACCCGGCATCACCTGGAACCGCCACGGCAAAGGCCGCGCCTGCTACGCGGCACAAGTGCTGGAAGCGGAACCCAACCAAATCAACCGCGAGCTTTTCGCACACTTGGTGCGCCGCCTCATGGTCACGCCGCCCCAGGCTGAAGCCGACGCGGCCCACTTCATCGAGCTCACCGTGTTCGAGAAGAAGGCGGAGCAACGCTACAACATCAGCCTCGTCTCACTGAGCGACGCGCCGGACATCCTGCCCAGCGAGGGCAAGGTGCGCTTCCGCCTGCCTGCGGATCGCCGCCCGGTTGCCGTGCGTCTGTTGCCCGAGGGAACGCCCGTGGAGTGGAAGCTCACCGAAGACGGCGCGATGGAGTTCGCGTTCCACGACTTCCGCATCTTCAGCCAATTCGAACTGGAGTACGCCGCCAAGTAGTCACTTTAAACCTAACTCCCATGAATACCAAATCACTCTCCGAACTGGCTCTGGAACAGGGCCAGGGCATCGTGCGGCTGGCCCCGGCCTGGGTGCCCCGCTTCTACTGCGTGCCGGGCCGGCGCATCAAGCTGCACCCGGACGATTACTACGCCCTGGGCAGCTCGCGTGGCGGCATCGACGAACGCTGGCTCTCCTCCACCACCCCCGCCGACAACGGCCCGCTCACCGCGCCGCACGAAGGCATGAGTTTCATCGTGTTCGAGGATCAGCAAATCCTCCTGCGCGACGCCGTGGACGAACTAAAAGGCGCGCTCGTTGGCGACCGCATTTGGAACGCCGCCCATTGCTGGCCCATGTTCTCGAAGTTCTACGACAACATGGGGCCGCTGCCGCACCACGTGCATCACCGCGACCAGCACGCGAAACTCGTGGGCCAGAACGGCAAGCCCGAGGCGTATTATTTCTCGCCGCAAATGAACAACCACGGCGGCGATTTCCCATACACCTTCTTCGGGCTGGAACCCGGCACGACCAAGGCGCAGGTGCGCGAGGCGCTGGTGAACTTCACCAAGGGCGACAACAAGCTCACCAACCTCTCCAAGGCCTACCGGCTGGAACCCGGCACCGGCTGGGACGTGCCGCCGGGCATCCTCCACGCCCCGGGCAGCCTTTGCACCTACGAGCCGCAGCGCAACTCCGACGTGTACGCCATGTACCAGTCGCTGGTGAGCGACCAGCTCATCCAGGAGGAACTGCTCTGGAAGGACACGCCGCCGGAGCGCAAAGGGGATTTCGACTACCTCGTGGACGTGATCGACTGGGAAGCCAACGTGGACCCCGAGTTCGCCGCGCACCACTTCATGCGCCCGAAGCTTGTGAAGCCGCTGGAGCAAATGCAGGGCTACGTGGAGAAGTGGATCTGCTACCGCTCGCACGCCATCAGCGCCAAGGAATTGACGGTGCTGCCCGGGCAGACGGTGACCATCAAAGACCAGGCCGCCTACGGGCTCATCCTCGTGCAGGGGCACGGCTCGCTCGGCTCCTGGCAGGTGGATACGCCCACGCTCATCCGCTATGGCCAGCTCACTTCCGACGAATTTTTCGTCAGCGAAAAAGCGGCCCGCGAAGGCGTGGTTATTTCAAACCCGTCGGCCACCGATCCGCTGGTGATGCTGAAGCACTTCGGGCCGGAAAACCCCGAACTGACGGTGGAAGGCTAGTCGCCGGTTCTTTTTGCAAGGGGAGAAGGATTTACATCCTTCTCCCTTTTTTATTGGCGCTCACTAACGGCGCTTAAATTCCAAAAGCGAAAAATATCCATCATCAGGCCCGGTTTATCTATGGCTTTCGCGAAGGGGGAAACCGCATGATGCGCCCGAACCACACCTCTACTCCATCCATGAACCCCATCGAAAACGTGATCGCTGCCGGGCCTTTTTCCGCCGACTGGCAATCCCTCCAACAATACCGTGTCCCGGCCTGGTACGAGGATGCCAAGTTCGGCATCTTTATCCATTGGGGCGTCTACAGCGTCCCGGCTTTCGAGAGCGAATGGTACCCGCGCAACATGTACCAGCCCGGGTCCGCCGTGTGGCAGCATCACCGCACCGTCTACGGGCCGCAGGACCAGTTCGGCTACAAGGATTTCATCCCGCAATTCCGCGCGGAGAAATTCAACGCCGGGGCGTGGATGGAGCTTTTCGAAAAGGCGGGCGCGAAGTTCGTGATGCCCGTGGCGGAGCACCACGACGGGTTCGCGATGTACGACTCCGCGCTCTCAAAATGGACGGCGGCCAAAATGGGACCGAAGCGGGATATCATCGGCGAGCTTGCCGAAGCGGCGCGCCAGCGGGGGTTGGTGTTCGGCGTCTCCAGCCACCGGGCCGAACACTGGTTCTTTTTCGACGGCGGGCGGCGCTTCCCCTCGGATGTGAGCGACCCGCAGTATGAAGATTTTTACGGCCCGGCCCAGCCTGCGTCCAAGGATTGGAACAACGCCAACAGCCCCGAGCAACCCGACCAGGCGTTCCTCGACGACTGGCTGGAGCGCACCTGCGAAATCGTCGATAAATACCAACCGAAGATCGTCTGGTTCGACTGGTGGATTCACCACCAGGCCTTCAAAACTCACCTGCAAAAATTCGGTGCGTATTACTACAACAAAGCCGCCCAGTGGGGCGAAGGTGTGGCCATCAACTACAAGCTGACCGCGTACGAGGAAGGCTCGGCGGTGTTCGACATCGAGCGCGGCCAATCCACGGATATCCGCCCGCTCTTTTGGCAGACGGACACGGCGGTTTCGAAGAACTCTTGGGGCTACATCACCCACCACGATTACAAAGCGCCGGAGAGCATCATCGGCGACCTCGTGGACATCGTGAGCAAAAACGGCGCGCTGCTGCTCAACATCGGGCCGAAGCCAGACGGCACCATCCCCGAGGGGGACGAAAAAATCCTGCTGGCCATCGGCGAATGGCTCAAGGCTAACGGCGAAGCCATCTACGGCACCCGCCCATGGCGCATCTACGGCGAAGGCCCCACGCGCATCGTGGAAGGCACCTTCAACGACGTGAAGCGGCAACCGTTCACGAGCGAGGACATTCGCTTCACCGCGAAGGATGGTGCCCTTTACGCGACCGTCATGGCCCGGCCAGCCAACGGCACCGTCACCATTCGCGCCCTCTCTTCATGGTCCACGTTTTATCCCGGGGAAATCCGGGCCGTGACGCTGCTGGAAACCGGCGCTCCGCTCCAATGGAGCCGCAACGGCGGCGGCCTGACCGTGGATCTCGCCGGAGTGCAGCCGAAGCACAGCCTTTTCGTTTTGAAGATTCAGTAAACACTTGCGTCTCTTTCTTCGGGGAGGTTCTTCGGGCAGGCTTCGTGCCTTCGTGTGAAAAAACGGCGAGTCGCTTACCTGCAGGGCGCGGAAATTTTCAATCAAGGGCAGAAAAAGGAACAGCCCCGAGACGGGCCGGAGGGTCCGGCGGGGCGTGGAAGCTTGGCTGGCTTTATCCCGGGCTAGGCGTGAAGCGTCGCACCCGGTTTAACCATCAAACCCGGGTTGCAGCCACACTCCGCTCAAAAAACACGAAGGCGCGAAGGAAAGGCAAAAGAAGGGACGGAGTAAGGAGTTCAGTTTGAGATGCAGTGCGTCCTTCACTCCCCCACCATTTCCTGGAACGCCGCCTCGTCGAGCACCTTCACGCCCAGTTTGTTCGCCTTTTCCAGCTTGCTCCCGGCTTCCTCGCCCGCGAGCACGTAGGTCGTTTTTTTGCTGACGGAATCCGTCACTTTGCCGCCCCGGGCGCGGATCAGTTCCGCCACTTCGTCGCGCGGCTGGCTTAGCGTTCCCGTCAATACCCACGTGGTTCCGGCAAAAACGCCGCCACTCGCGGGCTGCGCCGTTTGCGGGTCACGCTCGCCGAAGTTAAGGCCCGCCGCCCGCAGGTGCTCGATGACGGCCCGCGTGCCGGGATTGGCAAAGTGCTGCACGATGGCCGGGGCGACAACGGGGCCAACGTCCGGGATGCGCTGCAACTCCTCGGAAGTGGCGGCCATGAGCGGGTCCAGGGTGTGATATTGAGCCGCGAGCGCCCGGGCCGAGGTCGCGCCAACGTGCAAAATCCCCATGCCGAAAATAAGCCGCCAGAGCGGGCGCTCCTTGCTCGCCTCGATGCCTTCGAGCAGGTTGGCGATGCTCTTTTGCCCCATGCGCGGGAGGCTGGCGAGCTTGTCGGCATTCAGGCGGTAAATGTCCGCCAAATCCCGCGCAAAGCCGTGCTCGACGAGTAGTTCCACCATGGCCTCGCCCAGTCCCTCGATGTCCATCGCGCCGCGCGAGGCGAAGTGCTCGAGGCGCCGCTTCAACTGCGCGGGACACCCGGCATTGACGCACCGCACGGCCACCTGCTCGCCGTCGCGCACGACGGGTTCGCCGCAAGCGGGACAGGTTTCGGGCATTTTGAAAACCCGTTCCTCGCCGGTACGCTTCTCCTTGCGCACCTCGACCACGGCAGGGATGACTTCGCCCGCTTTTTCGACCACCACGAGGTCGCCCACGCGGATATCTTTGCGCGCCACTTCCTCCTCGTTGTGGAGCGTGGCGCGGGAGACGGTGCTGCCGCTTACAAACACCGGGTCCAACTCGGCCACGGGGGTGAGCACGCCGGTGCGGCCCACCTGCACGGTGATCTCCCGCAACCGCGTTTCCGCCTGCTCGGGCTTGTATTTGTAGGCCATGGACCAGCGGGGGGATTTGGAGGTGAACCCCAACATCTCGCGCTGGCGCACGGCGTCCACTTTGATGACCGCACCGTCGGTTTCGAATTCCAGGGAATGCCGGGCGGCGTCGATCTCGTGAATGGCGGCAATGACCTCCTCCACGCTCGCGGCGCTCCAGGCCCGCTCGTGCACCGGCAGCCCGAACGCTTTAAGGGCAGCCATGGCTTCGTGGTGGGTAGCCCACTCCTCCCCTTGCACGATTCCGAGGCCATAAAAAATGCCCCCCAGGCCGCGCTTGGCCACGATCTTGGGGTCCAACTGCTTCAAGGACCCGGCGGCGGCGTTGCGCGGATTGGCAAACACAGGCTCGCCCGCAGCGGTGCGCTCTTCGTTAAGCGCGGCAAAGCGGGCCTTGGGCAGGTAAATTTCGCCACGTACTTCGAGCCGGGCAGGTACGGACGCGCCGGAAAGCCGGTGCGGGATGTTGCGGATGGTTTTGACGTTCTGTGTGACATCGTCGCCCGTGGTGCCGTCGCCGCGCGTGGCGGCATATTCCAGTTCCCCATGGTTATAGAGGAGCGAAATGGCCACGCCGTCCACTTTCGGCTCGATGACAGTGGCGATGCGCTCGCCGGGGATGAGCTTTTCCAGCCGCGTGAAAAAGGCGGCCACCTCGGCCTCGGAATAGGTGTTGTCCAGGCTCAACATCGGGATCTGGTGGCGGATTTGCGCAAACTCCGCCAGCGGCGCGCCGCCGACCCGCCGCGTGGGCGAATCGGGCGTAGCCAGTTCGGGATAGCGCGTTTCGAGTTCCGCGAGTTCCCGGTAAAGCCGGTCATACTCCTGGTCGGAAATGGTCGGGGCGGCCTCCTCGTAATAGCGGCGGTTGTGCTCCTCCAGTTCCTTGCGCAGCGCGGCGGCACGGGCGCGGGCAGCTTCTGCTTTTTCCCGTTCGGCGGGGCCGGTGGCCATTGAAAAAAGGTCGGGGATGGAACTGGAAGGTTTGGTCATGGAAACGGCGCAGCATAGCAACAAACCGCCGCCGTGAACAGCGGTTGTATGGAGGCGCGAACTCTCAGCATTTGACTGGCACCCCTCAGCGAGTCGGAGATAATCGAAACGTCGTGCCCCCCCTTTTCACCATCGGCCATTCGTCGCACACGCTGGAAAAATTCCTCGAACTTCTCGCGTTGCACCGAATCGAGGTGATTGCCGATGTCCGTTCGCAGCCCTACTGCCGCCATTTCCCCCACTTTTCAAGACCGGCGCTAGTGCCGCATTTGAAAGCGGCGGCCATGGGCTACGTTTTCCTTGGGCGCGAACTCGGGGCTCGGCGAGAGGAACCGGACGTCTACGTTGACGGAAAAGTTTCCTTCGATCTCGCGGCCGCATCGCCTTTGTTCGCCGCGGGTTTGGCGCGGTTGCAAAAGGGACTCTCGAAACATCGCATCGCGCTCCTGTGCGCGGAAAAAGACCCGTTGGATTGCCACCGGATGAGCTTGGTGGCGAGACATGCGGCGCGTTTTGCGGAAACCTTTCATATTCTCGCCGACGGGACCTTGGAACCTCACGAAAAAACGGAACGCCGCCTGCTTGAGTGTTATGAATGGCGGGAACCGGACCTGTTCCTCTCAAGAGAAAACCGGCTGGCCAGAGCCTATGCCAGGCGAGGCGAAGAGATCGCCTGGAGCGAAGCGGAAACGGGGCGCTTCAAATCCTGACCGCCCCCGCAAATCAAAAAAATCCTCGCGCGC
The DNA here is from genome assembly GCA_964513965.1 of uncultured Chthoniobacteraceae bacterium. Taxonomy (GTDB): domain Bacteria; phylum Verrucomicrobiota; class Verrucomicrobiia; order Chthoniobacterales; family Chthoniobacteraceae; genus UBA695. The sequence continues at coordinate 36,276 of CAZEOO010000011.1, read as the reverse complement.
CGGGCCGCCCTGGCTCATCTTCCCGCCGTTATGTCAACCACCTCCAGCCCTTTCGCCGCGCTACGCAACGACAGCCGCCAGCCCGACCAGCTCCGCCCCCTTTCCTTCGTCCCCAATTTTGCCCCCCACGCCACCGGCTCCGTGCTGGTTTCGGCGGGCAATACGAGGGTCATCTGCTCGGCCACCATCCAGCCCGACGTGCCCCGCTGGATGAAGGAACAAAAAGTGCCCGGCGGCTGGCTCACGGCGGAATATTCCATGCTCCCCTACTCCACCCTGGACCGCAAACCGCGCGACATCGCCAAGGGCAAGCTCGACGGGCGCTCCTCGGAGATCCAGCGTTTGATTGGCCGCTCGCTGCGGGCGGCGGTGGACCTGAAGGCGCTGGGCATGAATACGCTGTGGGTGGATTGCGACGTGCTCCAGGCCGACGGCGGCACCCGCACGGCCTCCATCACCGGCGCGTGTGTGGCCTCGGCGCTCGCCTTCGAGCGGATGCTCCGCGCGGGCAAGCTGGCCAAGAACCCGCTCAAGCGCCTCGTGGCGGCCGTGAGCGTGGGCGTGGTGGACGGCGTGCCGATGCTCGACCTGGCCTATACCGAGGACAAAGATGCCGCCGTGGACATGAACCTGGTAATGACCGAAGCCCTCGAATTCGTGGAGTTGCAGGGAACCGGCGAGGAAGCCGTCTTTAGCGACGCCGAACTGACTTCGCTGCTGGAACTGGGCCGCAAGGGCATTCGCGAGATCCTTTCCGCCCAAAAAACCGCCATCCAGGCTGGAATTGCCGCCCTCTGCGCCTGATTTCTTCTTAAAAAAACCTCCAAACCTGAGAAAAACGCTTGACCCAAGGCCCCTAAACGGCCAGTTTTAGCGCCCTTTCAGATAGAAACGCTATGTCACAGATTTGCACCATCACCGGAGCGGGGATTACCCGCGGCAGCGTCATCCACCGCCGTGGTATGGCCAAAAAGAAGGGTGGCGTGGGCCGTCACGTTACCAAGAACGTGCCCCGCACCTTCACACCCAACTTGAAAACCAAGCGCCTTTGGGTGCCGGAACTCGACGCCTACGTCGTCATCAAGCTCTCCGCTCGCGCCCTCAAAACCTGCGCCAAAAACGGCGCTTACGCCACGTTGAAGAAGGCGGGCCTTCTCTAAACCCACACTCTCTCCAGTTTACCAAACAAACCAACCGAAGAATTATGGCTTACAGTGTAAAAAGTGCTAAGAGCGGCAAGGAATATTTCCTGCACGAACGCAAACAAACCCTCAAGGGCGGCCAGCAAGTGACCCTTTACTACTTCGCGGGCACGGCCGGCGAAGCGGCGATCAACAGCCTCCCCGCGGGTTACGAAGTTTCCGAAAACTCCAACACGGGCCTCCCCCTGTTGAAGAAAATCAAGAAATAAGTAGCGGGTTGATTTTATACCAATCCTGAATTTCAATGAAGGCGGTTCCTTTGCGAACCGCCTTTTTTGTTTTTCCAATTTTCCCCAGCCCCCAGTGCAGCCCCTGTGAATGCCCTTTTAGCTCTTCTTCTCGGCGCGGCTCTCGTGCTCATTCAGTGCCTCATCGGAGGCACGCGGTTTGTTTACAGTTTCCCCTCCTACCTTTTGATCGGCTCCGGCGCGATCGCGGCTCTTTTCTTTCTTCGCAGGCCCGCTTCAAAGCCCTCGAGCGTCTGCGTGGCCTCCGCACTGGCGCTGGCGGCTTATGTGCTGCTGCGCACGGCGTTTTCGCCCGTCCCCTACCTTGCCCGCTCCGACGCTTTCATGGTGGCCGCCTGCCTGCTGTGCTACCTGGTCGTCGTCTTTTATCTCCATGCCTCGCGCCCAAGGTTATGGATCGTTTTTGCCATTCTGGCGGTGGCCATGGCTCACATTGTCTTCGGGCTCATCCAGTTCCGGGAACTCAACGGATACATGCCATTCGGGTTCCTGCGCGGCGACCCCGGCGCGCGGGCCAGCGGCATGCTCATCTGCCCCAACCACCTGGCTGGTTACTTGGAGGCCGCCGGGTTGCTGGCCCTAAGCCTCACCGTTTGGGGGCGTCTAAAGATCTGGGCGAAGCTGGTCACCGGCTACCTGGCCGCGATTTGCCTCATCGGAATGATGATTACGGGCAGCCGGGGGGGCTATCTAAGCATTACGGTGGGGTTGCTGGCGTTTGTGGCGCTCTCGGCCTGGGTCGTCTCCCTTTATAACCGCCAGGCGGCGGTCCTCACGCTGCTCATCGCGCTGGCCGCCTCCGTGCTCCTGCTGGGCGGCACCGCCTATACGCTGAGCTTCAACAAGCACGTTCGCGACCGCATGATACTCTTCACGCAAGCCGACCATGATATGCGGGTGCAAAACTGGCTGGCCACGTTCGACCAGATCCGCCAAGCCCCGCTCCTGGGAACCGGCGCGGGCACGCACCTCTGGTATGGACGGCTCTTCCGGCGCGCGCCGCTTCAGTCGGACCCGATGCATTCCCATAACGATTACCTGGAAATGCTGGCGGAATACGGCCTCGTGGGAGAAGTGCTCGCCCTTTTCTTCCTGGGCGCGCATCTCTGGGCCGGGTTCCAGGCCATCCGCTCGGTCACGCTGCGGCGGCTTTGCAATACGTTTACCACCTATAACAGCGATTCCCTGGCCCTCAGCCTGGGAGCCGTATGCGCCGTGGTGGCCATCGCGGCCCATTCCGTGGTCGATTTCAACCTGCACATTCCCGGCAACGCCCTGCTCTTCGCGTTTTTGTTCGGCATCATGGCCAACCCGGGGCTGGTCAAGCCGCAGACGCCCGCCTGGGCTTCGGGCGCCACCGCCGCAAGGCTCGGCGCCGCGCTCGGCGGAGTGGCGCTCATTGCGGCCGTCGCCGTCCGCTACCCGGGCGAATATCTTTCGAACAAAGCGTGGCTCGCCCTGGGCTACCGCCAATGCAAGGATTCCGTGGACCTCGCCAAGAAGGCCATCGAAGCCGACCCCTCCAACCCCTTCACCTTTTTTTACCAAGGCGAAGCCTACCGGGTGTTGGCCACGCAAATCCGGCTGCCCGCGCTCCGCTCCTTGTGGTTCGGCAAAGCCATCGAAGCCTACCATCAAGGTCTGGCCCTCTTTCCCGAGGATGAAAACACCCTCCTCCGGCTCGGGCAGGCGCTCGACGGCGCGCACGACTTCCAGGCTGCGGAAGAAGCCTACCGGAAAGCCATTGCCCTGGACCCAAACCTGGGCGTTCTCCGCGCCTATTACAGCACGCACCTCAAGCTGATGGGCCGGGAGGAGGAAGCCAAGGCCGCTTTGGCCGAAGCCGCCAAATTTAATGTCAAGGACCCACACACTGTCGGAGCCCCGGAGATGCAATCCATCCTGCTCTTCGACCCGGCCGAGCAAAACAACGGCAGCAGCCAGACGGCCCCTCCCGGGCAATAGAAACTGCTCTCAAAGATGGAATTGTTTTGTGTTTTTGCCAGAATCCTTTATCTTCGGGCGGCAAAAGGCACTCACGTTTGCCACTGATTTTCACATTTAATAACGAAACCTCATCGTGAAAACACATCTCCTCCCAAAAGTAATTTCGGCATTTCTCCTCGTCGGCATGATTTCCATCGGGCAGCCCGTACTGGCCGCCTCCCAGGGAACAACAACTCAGGCCAAAAGCTTCAAGCTCACCCCGGACCAGATCAACCTGATCAAGAGCGACCCGGAATACGCCAAAATTCTTTTGGCCCGTAGCCAGGGTGTGTCTCCGGCAGTGATAGCGACGGCCATTGCCGAAGCCCTCGGCGCAGACCTGAACACCAAGGCTCCCAAAATTGCCGCCGTGATGGTTCAATACATCATTTCCCAAGGCGTCACCCCCACCACGCAGCAGCAAGCGGCGGATGTTGTTTCCGTGTTCGCCTCCATGGCGACGGGCTCGCAACAGCAAAGAAACGCCACCCTCTCCGCCATCGCCACCGAGGTTTCGCAAGTGGTTAAAACCGTCGGCGGTAGCGCCGGGGCCGATCTCGCCAAGAACATTGTTGGCACCACCCTCACCAACCTCAAGTTTGGGGAGGGAGCCGATAATAGCACCTTGAGTGCCTTTGCGGATTCCTTCAAAACCGGCAATGCTGCCACGGACAACGAAATCAGCAATATTTTGACCCAGGTCAGCAGCGGGCAAGCCTACAACGCATTGCCCCCCACGCCGACAACGTTGAACACCATCAACAACAATACCAACAACGGCGCGATCAACACCGGCAATGCGTCGAAACCCGAAAGCAATGCCACCAACGTCCAAGGTTAATCGCCCCCGACGTCTCTGTTTTTCAAGTTGATTTTTACGCGGATCTGTCTATAGGTGGTGCATTAACGCATGCACTACCTGCTGACCAGCCGACTTACCAAGCTCCACGGGTTCCCGCTCTCTTTCTAGCGCGGGAGACACTCGCGGAGCTTATCTTTTTGTCGGCTGCGGCTGCTCTTCTGGTGGAGTGCGGGCGCCAGCCCGGCTTACGTGGGTGAAAGTCCTTTCCTGGTCCACCCAAAAAGCCAATCCCTTTTAAACCCACCAGGTTTTAATCAAAAAGAGCAGTTTTTATGTCAGAGAGAGTCATCATTTTCGATACCACGTTGCGCGACGGCGAGCAGTGTCCCGGCGCCTCCATGAATTTGCGGGAAAAAATGGAAGTCGCCCGGCAACTGGATCGGCTCAACGTGGATGTCATTGAAGCCGGTTTTCCGGTCATCAGCGACGGCGATTTCGAAGCCGTCCACAAAATCGCCGCCGAAGTGCAAGGTCCCGTCATTTGCGGCCTGGCCCGGTGCATCGCCAAGGACATCGACGCCGCCGGGGCCGCGCTGAAACCGGCGGGCGAGCGGGCCTGCATCCACACGTTCATTTCGACCTCGAAAATCCAGGTCGAAAACCAGCTCAAGATGCAGGTTGAGGACGTCATCCCCATTGCCGTCGCCTGCGTCAAACAGGCCAAGAGCTACGTCAAAAACGTCGAGTTCTCGGCCATGGACGCCACCCGCACCGACCCCGAATTTTTGGCGCGCCTCTTTTCCGCCGTCATTGAGGCGGGCGCGACCACCTTGAACGTTCCCGACACCGTGGGTTACACCGTGCCCGAACAGTTCGGGGAATTGATCCGCTATTTGAAAACCAACGTGCGCCACGTGGACGACGCCATTTTGAGCGTCCACTGCCACAACGACTTGGGCTTGGCCTTGGCCAACTCCCTGGCCGCTGTGAAGGCTGGCGCGCGCCAGGTGGAAGGCACCATCAACGGCATCGGCGAGCGCGCGGGCAACGTGGCCTTGGAGGAAGTCGTGATGGCGCTGAAAACGCGCGGCGATTACTTTGGCGGCGTGACCACCGCCGTGAACACGCGCGAGATCGTCAAAACCTCGCGCGTCGTCAGCCGCATGAGCGGGTTGATGGTGCAACGCTCCAAAGCCATCGTGGGGGAAAACGCCTTCGCGCACAGCTCGGGCATTCACCAGGACGGCATTTTGAAGAAGCGCGAGACCTACGAAATTATTGACCCGCGCGAAGTCGGCTGGGGCGAGACCGAGTTGCCCTTGACCAAGCACAGCGGCCGCCACGCCGTGGCCCGCCGCCTGGAGCACTTGGGCTACAAATTGAGCGACAAGGAATTGGCGAGCGTGTTTGGCCGCTTCAAGGACATCGGCGACAAAAAGAAATTCGTCTACGACGACGACTTGTCCGCCTTGGTCAACGACTCCATGGACGACCACACGGAGGGCTACACGCTCGACTACATCCACGTGGCCAGCGGCAGTTCCACCATCCCCACCGCCACCGTGCGGCTGAAACGGGGCGACGAAGTGTTGCAGGATTCCAGCCCCGGCAACGGAGCCGTGGACGCCGCAATGAAAGCCATCGACCGCATTTTGAACCAGCAGGGCAACCTGGTGGAATACAACGTGCAGGCCGTCACCCAGGGCAAAGACGCGCTGGGTGAAGTGACGATCAAGTGCGACTTCGGGCGCGGCACGCTCGTCACCGGCAAGGGGGCCAGCACCGACGTCATCGAAGCCAGCGCGCGCGCTTATTTGAACGCCGTCAACCGCATCCTCACCGGCAAGATCGCCGCCAAATGCGCGGAATGCGAAGGCGCACAGGCCACGCCGTAGCGGCTTGGGTTTAAGCAAAATTCAAAAGCGCGGAGTTCGAAAGGGCTCCGCGCCTTTTTGTTTTTCTCACGCAAAGGCGCAAAGAAAAGGAACCTGCTTCCTTTGCGGTGTCTTTACGGACCGCGCAACACGTCCCGGGGCTTGCCTTTTTTTACCTTTGCCTGAAAACTCCCACGCTCCGTATGTAAACGCCCCGCCGTTTATTTCACGCTAAGGCGCGAAGCCGCGAAGGCGCGAAGAAAAGGCAATCAGAATTTTTCTTTGGTGGGTTCTGCGGGCAGGCTTCGCGCCTTCGCGCCTTCAAAGAAAAATGCGGAGGCGGGCAGTTCTGGAGGTAACGAACTTCAGCCCTTCGCCAGCAGCACTCCAAGCCTGGCGGAACGTCTCGGGGCCATTCCTCTTCCCCGGGCCGCCGCACGGTTCTTCTTTGCGCCTTTGCGTGAGTTATTTTCAAACACTACACCAACCGCACCGGCACGCCGCGCCCGGCGAGGAATTGCTTCACGTCGCCCACGGTGTATTGGCCGAAGTGAAACACGCTGGCGGCAAGCACGGCATCCGCCTTGCCCTCGGCCAGCACCTCGGCCATGTGCTCCAGCTTGCCCGCGCCGCCGCTGGCCACCACGGGAACCTCGACGCTTTCGCTGATGCGCCGGGTAATCTCCAAATCGTAACCGGCCTTGGTGCCGTCGGCGTCGATCGAGTTCAACACGATCTCGCCCGCGCCGAGCGCGACGGCCTTTTTCGCCCACTCGATGGCGTCCAGCCCCGTCGCCTTGCGCCCGCCGTGGGAAAAGACTTCCCATTTTTCGGGAGCCACCCGCTTGGCGTCGATGGAAACCACGATGCATTGCGCCCCGAAGCGTTCCGCCCCGGCGGTAATCAGTTCCGGGGTGGCGATCGCCGATGAGTTGATGCTGATTTTGTCCGCCCCCGCTTTCAGCATATGGCTCATATCCTCCACGGTGCGGATGCCGCCCCCCACCGTCAACGGCATGAAGCATTGCGCGGCGGTGCGCTCGATGACGTCGATCATCGTGGCGCGGCCATAGGCGCTCGCGGTAATATCGAAGAACACCATCTCGTCGGCCCCCTGGTCGTTGTAACGCAGGGCCAGTTCCACGGGGTCGCCCACGTTGCGAAGCTCTCCGGCCTCGGCTTTGCCGAATTGCACGCCGCGAGTCACCTTGCCGTCGTGAACGTCAAGGCAGGGAATGATGCGTTTGGTCAACATAGTGGGTGAAAAGATGGGCAAAAATTAAGGAGAAACCAGGAGGGTAGCCCTTCTCGGCGCTCCCGGCAAGTTTGGGCGCAACCCCTCCGCCCCGTTTTTGCGAAAACCGGATAAAAATTCCCGTCGCGAGGCAAGGAATGCAGCCGGGGGAAACGGGGCGGTTTCACTCCGCAAACCCGCCGCCTGACACCCCTCGTTTTTTGGCACGATGCGGCTCCCCGGGCTAAACCTGATTGTATGGAATTTGATTGCGTTGTCCCTTGCGGACTTTAGCATCGGCCCCAGGTCACCACGTTGTCAGAAACCTCGGAGCATCAATCTACGATTTGGCTATGGGCAATATTCAGACAGGGAAAATTTCGGGATCGTCGGCCACCGGAAAAAAGGGAGCCTTTCACCTTTCCAAGCAGCCGGTGGTTCACGGCAGGCCGGATGAAAATGTCCACAAGTACGAGGCGACCCTCGATGAATTGCCCTCCGGCCAGCCCGAAGTGCCCGCGTTTGAAGACCTCGGGCCCCTGCCCTCTTCCTACGGCTCCAAGTCCCTCTTCCTGGTGGCGCGCGACCCGCAATGGCTCTTTTGCTACTGGGATGTGGACTGGGGCGAATACCCGCCCGAGCGCATGACCGACGGCAAGGTGTTCCTGAAGGTTTTCGAAACAGCCCAGGGCGGCGAGGTTTACCGCGCGGAGGTGACGCCAGAGGCCCGCAACTGGTATGTTTCGGCGGGCCATGGCAACGCGACATTCGTGGCCGAACTCGGCTTTGTAAACCGCTCCGGCGCGTGGGAGGCCATCACCCGCTCCAACGAGGCCACCACACCCTCCGACGGCCTTTCCGACCAGGTGGCCGACACGTTCGCCACGGTCCCCTACCACCTCGCTTTCCAGAAAATGCTCGACCTCGTGGCCCCGGCGCGGCGGCCCGGGGAATCCCTCCTGGATGCCCTGGCCCGCATTCAGGCCGAGGGGCGCACGCTGGCTTTCGCCCTCGGGCAAATCCCCCAGTGGACCGACGAGCAGCGCCGCGTGCTGGCCGTGCTGCTGGGCAACAACCTGGACGAACTGCGCTCCATGAGCCCCGAGCAAATCGACCTCCGGTTGCGCCAGCAGCTCAAAGAACGGCTTTCCAGCGAAGGCTCCAGCGGGTTGCTGGCGGGCGAACTCGGCCCGGGAGGAGCCGCAAGCCTCTTTAGCGGCATGGGCCTTTCCCTGAGCTCCTGGCTCGCCTCATGGCAGCAGGCTGTGCAAGTGGGCGAACTGAGTTCGTGGCTGAGTTCCTGGCTCGGCGGCGCGGAAATCGGCGCTTTCGCTTCGTGGCTGGCCTCCTGGCCCGGCGCGGCGGAAAGCCAGGCCATCAGCTCCTGGCTGGCCTCGTGGCCCGGCGTGGGCGCGCCCAGCAGCGCACTCAGTTCCTGGCTGGCTTCCTGGCCCCTGGGAGCCATCGGACAAAACGAGGCGTTAAGTTCGTGGCTGGCTTCGTGGCCCGGCGCTGCGCAAAGCTCGTTTTGGAGTTCCTGGCTTTCCTCGTGGGCCCAGGCCGCGGGCGGGTCGGAGGTTTTCCAAAGCTCCTGGTTTTCCTCCTGGCAGACCGCCGCGAAGGGGCAGGCGTTCTGGAGTTCCTGGCTCTCCTCCTGGGCGGGCGCGGCGGGCGGGCTCTCCTCGGTTTCTTCCTCGTTCCTTAGCTCCTGGCTTTCCTCCTGGGCGGGCGCGGGCGGGCTTTCGTCAGTCTCTTCCTTTTTCCAAAGCTCGTGGCTCTCCTCCTGGGGCGGGGTGGCGGCCAAACGCGGCGAATCCAAGTTCTGGAGTTCGTGGCTTTCCTCCTGGGGCTTCGGCCTGGGCGGGGCTTCCGGCGCGTTCAGTTCCGGCGGCTTGAGTTCCTTTGGCGCAAGTTGGAGCGCGCAGCCCTTCGGCAAACCGCGCGGCTTTTTCATGCACGTGAACGCGGAGGTAATCTTCTACGGCGGCACGCATCCCGACGCCAAGGTGTGGATCGACGGCAAGCCGGTGGAGCTGACCCCCGAGGGGACGTTCCGCTACCATTTCGTGTTTCCCGACGGGAAAAGCGAGATCCCCATTGTGGCGCAGTCGCCCGACGGCAGGGAACAGCGTTGCGCCATGTTGCGCTTCGAGCGCGGCACGGTGCGGATCGGCGAAGTGGGCCACACCCCGCAGCCCGCGCACCTTGGCGCCCCCATGGGGATGCAGTAGGGCGGCGCTGAGAAAAAAAGTGTCGCCAGAAACGGTGACGTTCACTTAGCGTTCCCGCCGTGAACGAGACCGAGGCATGTATCGCGCTGAATATGATTCCCGAAATGGGGCCGGTGCGGTTGCGCCGGTTGCTGGAAGCCTTCGGTTCGCCCCAGCGCATTTTGATTGCCCGCGCCGATGAATTGCAGCGGGTGCAGGGAATCGGTCCCGAGGGAGCCAGCGCCATCGTTCGTTGGGAGGAAAGCGTGGATCTCCAGGCAGAACTGGCGCGCATTAAGGACTTCGGCGCGCACGTGCTCACAGCTGCGGATGAGGCCTATCCGCCATTGCTGCGCGAAATTTACAACCCGCCGCTGGTGCTTTACGTGTGGGGCGAGCTGACCGAGCAGGACCGGCATGCCATCAGCATCGTCGGCTCGCGCAAGACGAGCCACTACGGCCTGGAATGCACCAAAAAACTCGCCTACCAGCTTGCCTACGCGGGGCTGACGGTCGTGAGCGGCCTCGCCCGGGGTATCGACAGCGCCGCCCACCAAGGGGCGCTGGCCGCCAAGGGCCGCACGGTGGCCGTGATCGGTTCGGGCCTGATGGATCTTTACCCGCCGGAGAATCTGCCACTGGCGGAGCGCATCGCCACCCAGGGAGCCGTGGTTACAGAGTTCCCCATGACGCTCGCCCCGGACCGCACCACTTTCCCCCAGCGCAACCGCATCGTGAGCGGCTGGAGCGACGGGCTGCTGGTGGTGGAGGCGGGGTTGAAAAGCGGGGCGCTCATCACCGCCGGGCAGGCCGAGGAGCAAGGGCGCTCCATTTACGCCGTGCCAGGGCCCATCGACCGGCCCACCTCGGCGGGCTCCAACCGGCTCATCCAGCAGGGAGCCAAGCTCGTGATGTCGGCGGAGGATATTCTCGATGATTTGCAAATCCTCCTGCCCGAAAAACCGACCCTCAAGCCGACCCCGGGGCGTACCCTCCAGTTTGCCGGGAATGAGCAGGCCATCTATGACGCCATCGCGGAGGAGGAAACCCCCATCGACACCATCGTCGAGAAAAGCGGTTTGCCAGTCGCCGTCGTATCTTCTACCCTGCTCTCCCTTCAAATCAAACGGCTGGTCAAGCAACTCCCTGGGCAGCACTTTGTTAAACTACTTTAGAACAAAAGACCACCCGTGAATGACGTCAATTTCACAGATTTTCCGAAATTTATAAAAATTCTGCGTTAATGGGGCGTATTTTACGGGTTCCTCTGATATTTCTGACTTTTGCAAATGGGTAAAAAACTGGTCATCGCAGAAAAGCCGAGCGTGGCGGGCGACATCTCCCGCGTGCTTGGAAAGTTCAAAAAAGAGGGTGATTTTTACGAGAACGACACTTACATCGTCGCTTCCGCCGTGGGTCACCTCCTGGAACTCTGCGTACCCGAAGGGCTCGAACCGAAGCGCGGCAAGTGGGACATCAAGAACCTCCCCATCCTGCCCCCGAGCTTCGAACTGGAGCCGACCGACGGCAAGGCCGAGACGCGCTTCAAGCTGCTCAAACGGCTGATGAAGCGGCCCGACGTGGACGAAGTCATCAACGCCTGTGATGCGGGCCGCGAGGGCGAACTGATTTTCCGCAACCTGATCCTCAAAGCCAAGTGCCCGAAGCCGATCCGGCGCTTGTGGCTCCAGTCGATGACGCCCGATGCCATCCGCACCGCGTTCGCGAAGCTGCGTACCGACGAGGAGATGCAGCCGCTGGCCGCCGCCGCCGCCTGCCGCTCCGAAAGCGACTGGCTGGTGGGCATCAACGCCACCCGCAGCATGACGTGGTTCAACTCGAAGCTCGGCGGTTTCCGGCTCACCACGGCGGGCCGCGTGCAGACCCCCACCCTGGCCATCCTGGTGGAGCGCGAGGAGAAAATCCGCGCGTTTAAGCCGCGCCCGTACTTTGAAGTGCACGCGCTTTTCGCCGTGTCGGCGGGCGATTACGAAGGCCGCTGGTTCGACGAAAGCTTTAAAAAAGGTGACGACGAAAACCTCAAGGCGGAGCGCATCTGGACCCGCGAGGCGGCCGATGCGCTCGTGGCCAAGTGCCAGGGCAAACCGGGCGTCGTCAGCGAGGAAAAGAAGGCTTCGAGCCAGATCGCCCCGCAGCTTTACGACCTGACCACCCTGCAACGCGAGGCCAACAACCGCTTCGGTTTCAGCGCCAAAACCACGTTGCAGCTCGCGCAAGCCCTTTACGAACGCCACAAGGTACTCACTTACCCGAGAACCGACAGCCGCTACCTGCCCGACGACAACCTGGGCAACGTCAAGCGCATCATGGCCGATTTCCCCGAGTCCAGCCTGGGCGGGCATGCCCAAAAGGCGCTCGATAACGGCTGGGTGCGCCCCAACCGGCGCGTGTTCAACACCGCGAAGGTGACGGATCACAACGCCATCATTCCCACGGGCCTCGCGCCCCGCAATTTGAGCGAAGCCGAGACGAAGATTTTCCGCCTCGTTTCGCAGCGTTTCATCGCCGCGTTTTTCCCACCCGCCCAATTCGAGTTGACGACCCGCATCACCCGCGTGGAAGGCGAGCCGTTCAAGACCGAGGGCAAGGTCATCAAGGAACCCGGCTGGATGGCCGTTTACGGCAAAGAAGCAGCCACCGATGAGGGTGGCCAGGCGTTGCCCGCCGTGCAGCCCAACGAAGCGGCCAAGACGCTCGAAATCGAGGTCAAAGAAGCCGAAACCAAGCCGCCGGCCCGGTTCAACGAAGCCACGCTGCTTTCCGCGATGGAAGGGGCGGGCAAGCTCGTGGATGACGAGGATCTGCGCGAAGCCATGAGTGCCCGCGGCCTCGGCACCCCGGCCACGCGCGCCGCCGTCATCGAAGGCTTGGTGCTCCAGGAGTACGTTCGCCGCCAAGGGCGCGAACTGGTGGCCACGCAAAAGGGCATTTCACTCATCACGGGGCTGCGCAGCATCGGCGTCGAAACGCTCACCCGGCCCGAAATGACCGGCGAATGGGAGTTCAAACTCAAGCAAATGGAGCAAAGCCAGCTCCCGCGCGAGGAGTTTATGCGGCAAATTCGCGACCTTACGGTGCAGATCGTCGAGAAAATCCGCCATGGCGCGGAACCGCCCGAGGGGGCTTTCAGCGATCTCGACGCCGCCTGCCCCAAGTGCGGCACGCGTCCGTTGAAGCAGAATTACCGCGATTACCACTGCCCCAAGTGCGGCTACGTCATTTTCAAAACCCTCGCGGGCCGCGAATTCGCGCCGGAGGAAATCCAGACCTTGCTCTCGCAAGGCAAAGTGGGACCGCTGGAGGGCTTCCGCTCCAAGATGGGCCGCGCCTTCAAGGCCGCGCTCTTCCTGGATGAAGAGCACAAGCCGAAGTTCGAGTTCGAGAAAAAAGAGGACGAGGCCGCGCCCGCCGACTTAAGCGCGCTGCCCAGCGTGGGCGAGTGCCCCGTGTGCCACAAAGCGCAGGTGCGCCAGACGGAAACCGCCTATCTATGCGAACGCACGGCGGCCAAGGAGTGCACCTTCCGCATGGGGCGGCAGATCCTCAAGCGCGAGATCGCGCCGGAGCAGGTCCAGAAGCTCATCGAGACGGGCAAAACGGACCTCATTACCAAGTTCATCTCCTCCAAGACGAACCGCCCCTTCGACGCTTTCCTGAAGCTCGAAAAAGGGAAGGTCGGCTTCGAGTTCCCGCCGAGGGAGCCGCGCGCCAAGGGCGCCGGAGCCAAAGGCACCGCACGGAGCCGTTTTGCCAAACGCTTCGGCGCGAAAAAAGGCGAAGCCACCCCGGCTGCGGAAAACTAAAGCTTGTTCGCTATTTGGTTTCCGCTCTTCGGGCCAGGTGGTTGGCCAGAATGAAGAAGCTCGGAACCCAGAGGCCGATAAAAATACCGAACCGCTCCGAGTGGGCGGTGTCTTTGGGCTTGGTGAAGAACCAGGTGATAATGGACGCCGCGATGGAGGCGAACCCCAACGCCAGCGCCACATCCGATCCCACGCGCAATTGGTCCTTGGATGGGGAAATCTGCTCCATTTTCTCTATCACCTTGTCCGCTTGCAAAAGAGTGTTCATACAAAAAACTAAACGCCTCGAATCCCGGCGTTGAGCGCATTCGGGTTTTTTAAGAATTAATCCCGTTCGATTTTTCGAGGTTTTGCTGGTAATGAGCGAGTCCAATCATTAAACTTCGTCCACTTTTCCATTTCATGAATCGCGAAGAAATCAGCCGCATCGTTCGGCAAGTCGTTGAATCCCAAGTCCGTAGTCAATTCGCAGGCGCCACCCAGGCCGAAGCGCCCGCCTCTTCGGGCCGGGATGTGCCGCCCACTGCGAAAGCGGCGCTGCTCACCGGGGCGAAGGCGATTGAACTGCGTGAATTCCCGATTCGCGACATTACCGACGACGAAATTTTGATCCGCGTGGAAGCCTGCGGCATTTGCGGCACGGATGTCCACGAGTACAAGGGCGACCCGATGAAGCTGGCCCCCATTGTGCTCGGCCACGAGGGGACGGGCGAGATCGTGCGCCTGGGCAAAAACGTGAGCCGCGACAATTCCGGCAAAACGGTGCGCGTGGGCGACAAGATCGTGACCAGCGTGACGACCTGCGGCAAATGCCCGCCCTGCCTCTACACGCCGGGCCGCCTGAACCTTTGCGAGGATGTGCAGGTGCAGGGCTTGATTCCCGACGATGCCACGCACTTGAACGGCTACTTTGGCGAATACATGATCGTGCGCAAGGGGACCTCCTTTTTCGTGGTTAATGATTTGAGCCTCGATTCGCGCGTGCTCATGGAGCCGACCACCGTGGCCATCCACGCGATGGAGCGGGCCAAAAGCACGGGGCTGCTCAATTTCCGCAGCCGGGTGCTCATCCAGGGGTGCGGCCCCATCGGCTTGCTGATGCTGGCCGTGGTGCGGGCGGCGGGTACGCAGCATATCGTGGCCCTCGACGGCGACGAGCAGCGCCTGGAAATGGCGCGCCGGATGGGAGCGGATCACACCATCAATTTCCGCGATTACAAAGACCTCCCCTCTCTGGTGGAAGCGGTGAAAACCGTCACCAAGGGGCGTGGGGCCCACTTCGCCTTCCAATGCACGGGCGTCCCGGCGGCGGCCTCGAACATCTACCACTTCGTACAGCGCGGCGGCGGGGTTTGCGAGGTCGGCTTCTTCGTCGATAACGGCACCTGCACCGTGAATCCGCATGTGGATTTCTGCAACAAAGAGATCACGCTGGTGGGCTCCTGGTTGTACACCGTGCAGGAATACCCCATCGCCTACAATTTCCTGCGCCGGGCCCAGGGCATCGGCCTGCCGATCCAGGAGTTGATTACCCACCGCTTCCCGCTCGCGCAAATCAAAGAGGCCATGGAGGTGAATATCCGCCAGGAAGGCCTCAAGGTGATGGTGACGATGAAGTAGGCGCGGGGCACTCGCACTTCCGCTCTATCCGTACTCGTTCCCAAGTGCTAGGGAACGAGGAAAGCACCAAAGGTGCGAAAGCATACCAGCCCAGCCCAACGGGCTGGGACTGACGGGCAGCGAGGTCCAGGGCTGTAGGCCCGAAGCATTGAGGCTGCCATCATGCGCCGGGCCTACAGCCCTGCACTTTTTTACCGAAGCACACCTGGGCCGTTGGCCCAGGCTGGTATGCCGCCGCGCCTTTGGCGCTCTATAATGCCTGGGGACTGATCTACGCCTGTGGCGCTTCCGGAGCGGGCTGCTCCGGCTTCGGCTCTTCGGGCGCTTTTTCCACGGCGGGAGCCTCAGGAGCCTCATTCACAGCGGGCGCTGCCGGGGCTGGGCTCTCAATGCGCTCAACACTCTCGGGGCACTCGGGAGCGGGCGCTTCCACCACCGCCTCCGGGGCGGCGGGTGCTTCGCTCGCAGAAGCCTCAGGAGCTTCTTCCGGCTGAGCCGCGGAACTTTCCGCGCTTTCCGATTTCACCGTTTCCTCAATCGCGGCCTGTTCGGCGGCGGCTTCGGGCTTGGCATCTTCCTTCGCGGCTTCCTTGGGCGCCAGCGGGAGGTCGAACGTTCCGTCGTGGAACTCGATGACGTGACCCGAAGAGGCCAGCCAGTGGAGATCGGCGGCCACAGCTCCTTTGAGTTTCGCGAACTCGGGCTCGGCCTCATGCGGCTTGAGCAGCTTGGCGAAAATATCGGCCCGGGTACACTTCGGGGAAGACTCAATCACATTGAGGAGATCGGCCACGTGCTCCGAAACGCTCCGGCTTTCCTGCCCGAACCGCACGGGACGCACGGTGGAGACGAAGAGGATGCGCTTGCGGTGTTTCCAGATATGCAGCCCGGCTTCCTGGAACTGGGGCCGCAGTTTGTTGACGGTCTGGGCCGGGAAGGTGCGTTCTTTTTCCCACGCGGCGCGGATGGCGTCGCGCACCTGCCGGTCGCCCACGTTGCGGCTCACCACGCCGCTCATTTCCAGGGTGCGGCCGCTCTTGAGCGCCTTCTCCAGGTAATGTTCCCGGAAGTGGGCTTCGACGTCGGCCAGGGTTTTGAACTCGGCGGGCTCGGCTTCCTGGGTCGTGCGGAAAACGGTGACGGAGCTGACCTGCTTCTTCCATTCCTCGATCACGGCGGGGTCGTTGACGACCTCCACCTGGCGCAGGAATTCGTTGAAATCCATGCGGCGGCTGAACCGGGCCTCGTACAGGTGCCGCAAAGCGACCTGGTAGCCGTGGTAGTTCGTCGGCCCCAGCAGAACGCCGCTGAAGCGGCAACGGGCCACGTTGGTAAACGTGCCCTTGGGCGGCTCCATCTGCTGGGTTTCCTCGGTATAATATTGCGCCTTGCACACCCTGAAGGCTTCGCGCTCGGCGGCGGGCCGGTGGGTGGTCACGGGGCCGTCCTCGCCCATTTGGTAAAGCGGGCAGGCCGGGGCGTTGGAGGTGACGCGCACGCGGTGGCGCTCCGGTTTGTTCAAGAACATGCGGCCCATGCCGTAGAGCGGGTAGGCGCGGTGGCCGGACTTGATTTGCTTGGCCAGCGCGGCCACGGCATCCGCCTCGGGAATAAATTCGACGCTAAGGGGAATCTGCACCTCCGGCGGACGGGGAGTGGCGGGCCGTTCGGCGCGCTCGATACGCTCGGGGGGACGCGGACCCCGGGACTTGAAGTCCCCACGAGGGCCACGATCATCCCGGCGCGGACCGCGCGAGCCGCGGTCGCGATCTCCAGGGCGCGGACCCCGGCGATCCTGGAACCCGCCCTGGCCACCCGGTCCACGGCCGCCGCCCCGGTTGGGGCCGCGCCGATCGCCGCCACGGCGGCCTCCCTCGCGGCCCGGCGCCTCGCCGGCGTAGTCCGCATAGGGATTCTTGCCGGCGGGCTCTTTAAGCCAGTCGGGCATCAATTTCAAATCAAGGTCAAGGGGCGAATCGCTCATGGATCAGGTGTTCTCGCGGAAGGTGAAAGGGGTATGGTTAAATCAATAAAAGCCCGAATGCGAGCAAGTTTTACATCCAAAAAATCCTCCGTCTATCCCGGATCGAGCCCGATGTAGAACCGGCGGAAAGGCCGCGGAAGCAGGAAATTTACTGGAAAAATAGTGCAGGACCAGCCCCCTCTCAACCCCGATTCGTTGAAGATAAGTGCAAAATCTTTGTTGCCAAAGCTCTTTCGGGCCATTACTGGTTTGCGCACTAAAGATTTTTCAACCAACCTTAAACCTCAACCAGGAAACCCAATATGTCAGAGAAAACCATCGAAGAAAAAGTCAGAGACATCATCGTCGAGCAACTGGGCGTCAACCCCGAACAGGTGACCATCACCGCCTCCTTCATTGAAGACCTGGGCGCCGATTCGCTGGACACCGTGGAACTCGTGATGGCATTTGAAGAAGAGTTCTCGGTTGAGGTGCCCGACGAAGACGCCGAAAAACTTCAGACCGTGGGCGATGTGGTCAAGTACATCGAAGAAAAAGGCAAGTAAGCCCTAACCCCCCAAAACCAAAAACCTTCGCGGGATCTCCCGCGGCAAATTTAAAGCCACGATGAAAGTCGTGGCTTTTTTTGCGCCCAAAAGGATCTAGGCGCGACGGCAAAAATTGCCGCTGCCGCGAACCTCTTAAAAAAGATTGATCGGGAGCCCCAGGTTTGGTTGAGTTTGGGCCAGGAAGCGCATACTTTACGGGCCAATCGTCATGACTATTTCTTTTTCGACCGCTCGTCCGAACCCACGGGAAATCGCCCACCGCCGCGGGCATGGCTTTTTTGGCCCGGCTTTGGCCACGCTGCTTGCCGCGTGCCTGTTGACGGGAACCGGCCTGGCTGCCGAACCGCCCAAGTCCATCGACGTGGGCTCGCTGCCCGCCACCGTGGTCGATGAAGTCGTCATCCCCATGCCCACGGAAGTCTTTGGCGTGCTGGACAAGCTCGGCTCGCCCAACTGGCATGAGGTGCTCCGCACGGTGAAAACCGAGAACCTCGGCAAACGGCCCCAGGTGGCGCTGCTGCTCGGGGCGACGATTGCCGAAGGCTTCATCGCCGTGGAAGCGCAGGAGCCCGAGGACGTCAAAAAAATCGGCCGCCAGGTGCTTTCGCTTTCCAAAGCCATCGGCGTGCAGAAATCGGTGATTACGCGCACGAGCAGCATCATCGAAGCCGCCGATAAAAAAGATTGGAGCACCGTCCGCCGCGAATTCGACGGCGCCTCCAAAGACGTGAAGCAGGCCATGATCGAACTCGACGACGCCCAGTTGGCCCAGTTGGTCAGCCTTGGCGGCTGGCTGCGCGGCACCGAGGCGCTCACCCAGGTGGTCGGCAAGAATTACAGCAAAGACGGCGCGGAACTGCTCCACCAGCCCGCCATCCTGGACTACTTCGAGCGCCGCTTGAACGAACTGAACCCCCGGCTCAAAGAGAGCCAGACCGTCAAAAAAATCGCCCGCCGACTTCCCGAAATTCGTCCGCTCATCGAACCCGCAGGGAGCGTTTCCCCGCAAAAAGTGGAGAAGATCCACGCCATAACCGCCGAACTGGTAAAAGCCATTTATTTACAGGATTAACCTCGTGAAAACGCTTCTATCCTTCACTCTCGGCCTTCTGGTTCTCGTCTGTAGCGCCCGCGCCACCGTGGACGACGCGCTCTCCTACGCCCTGCAAGCCGCGCACCCGTACGTGAAAGAAGGCTTCACCGTGCGCGAGGACTACTGGGGCGGCGACCTGCCCGTCAAACAGCAAAAAGCCATCGTGCAGCAGCTCTTCAAGGGCAACGAATACTGGTTCTGGATGGGCACCGACGTGGCCAATGCGAAAATTTCGATCCACATCTACGACGCCGAGGGCAAGCTGGCCGAGGCCGAGTATTGGAAGAACAAGCCGCACATGGCGGCGGCCCGCGTGGTGCCGAAAGTCAGCGGTTCCTATTACCTGATCGTGGAGATCGAGAAATCCCCGCTGGAACGCACCCACTGGGCGCTGGCCTACGGGTTCCGCTAGGAATTTCACCACCAGAGGACACAGTCCGCAAGCTTGCGTTCTTTAAACGGCAATAGAGTTGCCGGAACAAGGGCGCTCCCAAATGGAGTTTGGGAGCGAGATGGTGAGAGGGCGTGATCGCAAAGGCGGGCCGGTTGATTGTAACGAAGCGCCTTAGTCATCTCGTGCCGAAACTCCATTTCGGCACGCACTTGCCCAGGCAACTCCCATTGCCTTTCTCTTGGCCGCGCCTTTCCCCTCCCTTTCTTTTTCCTTCTGAAATTCACGATTTTGAGGTAAAATTCCTCCATGAAAATCGGCATCGTCGGAAGCGGAGCGGTGGGCAGCAGCGCGGCGTTCGCCGTGGTGATGAGCGGCGCGGCCAGCGAGGTGGTGTTGGTGGATCTCAACGAAAAACTCGCCCGGGCACAGGCGGAGGACATTCTCCATGCCACGCCGTTCGTGCGCCCCACACGGGTCGCGGCGGGCGATTACCCGCTGCTCGCAGGCGCGGACGTGGTGGTGCTCTGCTGCGGCGTCGGCCAGCGGCCTGGCGAAACGCGGCTCCAGTTGCTCTCTCGCAACACGGCGGTGTTCAAAGAAGTCATCGCCCAGGTGATGGCCCACGCGCCCAAAGCTCTGCTGGTGGTGGCCAGCAACCCCGTGGATATTATGACCGCCATCACCTGCCGTCTTTCGGGCCTGCCGGAAGGGCGCGTTTTCGGCACCGGCACGATTCTCGATACCGCCCGGCTGCGCACGCTCATCGCCGAACACGCGGGCGTGGCTCCGCAATCCGTCCACGCCCATGTGCTGGGCGAACACGGCGATAGCGAGGTGCTCGTCTGGTCCAGCGCCCACATCGGCGGGCTGCCCGTGGAACGCTTTTGCGCCCAAATGGGGCGGCCACTAACACCAGAGGACATGGCGCGCATCGACGACGCCGTGCGGCACGCGGCCTACCGGATCATCGAAGGCAAGGGAGCCACTTACTACGGCATCGGCGGTGGCATTGCGTATTTGGTGCGGGCCATTCGCGACGACGCCCGGGCGGTGCTCACCGTCTCCGCGCCGCTCAACACGGATTCCGGCCCCTTCGCCGGGTCGTGCCTCTCCCTGCCGCGCGTGATCGGAGCCGCGGGGGTCATTGAAACCGTTCTACCCGCGCTTTCCACCGAGGAGCGCCAGGCCATCGAACACAGCGCCGAAGTGCTGGCCGAGGCGGCGAAGGGAATCGAGGGGCTATAATCTCAAACGGAGTCACTTCAGACGCCCCACCGGGCGTTGCACGAGCCTCTGGATGGGGTCGGGCACCCACCCGCTAGTGAGAAAATGGAGGACGCTGCCAGCGAGAAGGAGCAACGCCACCACAATGCCCAGCACCGTGGCGACATCAGACAAGTTCCGCAAAAGGGCCAGAAGGTCTCCCAACGCATCGTGAAATCGCGACCCGGATTCGAACTCCTCGGCATCGATCCCCGGGTAAGCGTCCTTCATCTCCTGCTCGCATTTTTCGAAACACTCCCGGCAGATCCCATGGCTGACGGCTCCATCCCGAGATTCCTCAACGAGCACTTTGCCGCACCATGCGCACACTTTTTTCATTTGCCAGCCTTTGAAGCGCAGGCAAAAGAAGGGCGCGGCCCGAGCCGTGCTGGTCCCGAGGCCCTGAGAGGCCCAACGCCAAAACACGACCGAACCGCGCCGATTGTTTCGGTGCAGTCAGCAGTGATTGGCGTTTAAAAATTCTCAGGTTTCGGGACGCCCAATCTGCTTACGCAGTTGAAAATAAATTGTAGGTGTAAATTGTCTCAATTCCGGCGCTGCCGGTCAACTCCGGTTTGACGGATCGGGGCAAAGGGATTAAAGAAGTCCCCCCGCTTTCCAAACCCTGCAATTTTTGCCCGATGAAATCCTCGAAACTCGACGAAGCCCGTTTTTTAGCCGTTCTCCAGCGCATTCTGCCCAAAACCGTCACCGACCCGCACCTCGCCAACGCGATTTACGAGCAGGTGGTCAAGGAAGTGCGCCTTTTCAAAAGCCTCGATTCGTTTGAAAAATTCGCCGAAAAAGGCAGCCTCCCTGATGCCGAACCGGCCACGGTGGAGGAGTTCAAAGGGCAGCTTGCCGGGAACTTCGGCGAGGAAAACGTGGTGGTGACGCCCAAGGAGGACGGCACCGCCGTGGCGGTGGAGATCGCCATGCCGGACCATATCGTCAACACCGAGGTGAAAGTGGTGGCCCCCGGCGACGAAGAGGAGGAAGCCGCCGACGCCCCGTTTGTCCCCTTCCCCGTCTGCCTGCCGGACGATCCCTCGCTGGTCTGGTGCCTGGCCCGGCGCGAAAACTTAGGGCCCGACGAAGCCGTGCGGGCGCTGGCGAATATCCAGGAGGAATTCTGGGCCACGAAAAAAGGGCAGGTGCTCCAGCGCAAGGGCGTGGAAAAGAGCTTCGCCGAGTTCATGGTGAACGCCCCCGCAAGCGCGCTGGTGGAAAGCGGCTTGAAGCGTTACCACAAAGACCCCGAGACGCTTAAAGAGATGCACTTGATCCCGACGGTGGAAGTGGACGCGAAATCCTAAAGATTAGCCATCTTCCCCATCGTCTGCGCGTTGAAATCGGCGCATAGCAGGCCGTATTCCACCACGTCCTCAAACCCGCGCCCCTCTTTGAAGAGGTGTTCGCGGCGACGGCCTTCGTAGCTCATGCCGATTTTCTCCATCACGCGGCCCGAAGCCGGGTTGGAGCCGAAGTAGCTGCTCTTGATCGCATGGAGGCCGAACCAGGCGAACCCGAAGGCAACCGCCATGCGGGCGGCCTCGGTGGCATAGCCGCGGTTCCAAAACGGGACGCCGATCCAGTAGCCCAGCTCCGCGCTGAGGTTTTCGGGGTCGCATTGCAGCCCCACGCAGCCCACCAAGGCCGAGTCCCGGCGGCGGATGATGGCAAAGTTGACGCCCGAGCCGGTTTCAAAAAGCTCCGGGTGCCCGGCGATCCATTGCGCGGCGAATCCGCGCGGGTAAGGGTGCGGGATGCGCAGCGTGGTGGCGGCAATTTCCGGCGCTCCGGCCAGTTCTTGCACCACGGGGGCGTCGGCCTGCGTGAACGGGCGCAAGATCAGCCGTTTCGTGTTCAGCGTGGGCTGGCAGTCTCCCATGGTTTTCCCCTTCCCAAAAAATCTGGAACCGGTTCACCGGGTCCTTTTATTGGGTATCGGAAGAGGAACCCGGCAGCGCGTCTTTCGCGGCGGCTCCGGCGCCAAACCAGTGGGAAAAGACCCGTTTCGTGAGGCTTTTCCCGGCGTCCTCGCGCTCCACCTCGGCCTGGGCCGCCGTTTTGGCGTTCTCCCACGCGGGGGCAAAACCGGGCACGTTGACGGTCATTTGCTTTTCCGCGCGGGCATAAATTTCCAGTTCCCGCTGCAAACGGCCCGCCGGTTTTTCATTTAAAGCGGCCACGCGGATGCGCAACTGCTCGTTTTCCTGGCGGATGGCTTCCAGGTCCGACTTGAGTTGCCGCAGGGAACCGGCTTCCAGTTCAATGCGGTCGCTCACATGTGTCTTGAAGCGGCCCAGTTCCAGCTTGAGCCGGAACACCCGCCAGAGGGCCAGCGCGGTGAAGAGCAAGCCCAGTTCCAGCCCCAACGCGAAGGGTTGTAGAAAAATATGGTAATCCACTTGGGGTAAGGTGCGGCGGGTTAAAGGTCTTTTTTACCTGGAGACGGCGGCCTCGCCCAGGGCGTCGGCGGTTTCCGGCCCCTGGTAGCTCAAAATCTCGTTCTTCTCGTTGAGCCGGATGATGCGCGGGTGGTGCGCGGCGGCTTCCTCGGGCGTGTAGGCCCCGAAGTTCATAATCGTCACGCGGTCGCCCACTTTGCCCAGGTGCGCCGTGGCGCCATTGAGCTCGATGATGCCCGCGCCGCGTTTTCCGTAAATCACGTAAGTCTCGAAGCGTTCCCCGTTGGCCATGTTACCCACCAGGATGCGTTCGTAGGGCAGCAGGCCCACTTTCTCGGCCAAATCCGCGGAGATCGTCATGCTTCCCTCGTAATGCAGGCTGGCCCCTGACACCGCCGCGCGGTGAATCTTGGACTTCAAAATCGTCATTTGCATCCCCCTACAATGGGACAACCCGGGGAAAATCGCAACCGAAAGCAACGCCGGGCCGTTCCCGAGGGGGCGGTTCGTGGTGGCGTTCGGGCGGAGATGCCGCTATACTGGAGGCATGATCGAAGATCGCCTCAAGAATCTGGAAGATCGAATCGAGGCCGCGGGAAACCTGCCGGAGGAGTCCCGAAGCGAACTGCTCCGGCTGTTGGCGGCCCTTCGCTCGGAACTCGCGGCGCTGCCCGCGGCGACGGAAGCCCGGGAACCCTCCGCATCAACCGAGCCTGGCGACGACGCCATCGAGCCCACCGTGCTCAAAGCGGCCATGGAGGATCTCACCGACGCCGTGAAAAAATTCGAAACCTCCCACGCGGACGTGGCGGCGATTTTGAACCGCATCTCGATCATCCTCTCGAACATGGGGATGTGAGCGGCGCAAAGCCCGGGGAGAAAAACGCTCACCGGGCGAAAAAAAGCGCCGCCAGAGAGCCACGACAAAGAGAGTCAAACGACCGTTGCTGCATTCCTGCCCTGGCGGGGTTAGCTTGCTCTCAATCCATGGTCCCTGGCGGCAAACGGCACTATCGCCGCGAAATGCGCCGCTGACAATTTTTTTATGTCAATCGGCTTGCATTCATGCGGCAACCCGGCGTAGATGTATCTCGCTCCACGCTAATGGCGTGCGTTCCCCCATACCACTATACCGTCTCCCTCTATGGCCAGTTCTCCACTAATCCCCAGAATTTTGCTTAGCGCCGCAGTTCTTCTCTCCCTTGCTGCCGGTATCAAAAGCTACACCTCGCAAGGAGCACTCTCCAAACTGAAAGCGGAGACAGAGACTTACAAAGCCGCCGCGGCGAACCAGAGCTCCGACCACCAGCAGGCTTCTGAAAAAGTGAAGACCGAACTGGCCAGCGCCTTGAAAGCCAAGACCGCCGCCGAGCAAAAAGCGGCCGCCAGCGCAGGCGAAATCAGCAAAGCCAAGCAGGAGGCCGACCAGGCCCGCAGCCAGCTTCAAGCCAAGGAAACCGAATTGGCCGACACGAAGAAGCAGCTTGAAGCCGCCAAGAACGTCGTCATTCCCGCTGCCACGCCCGACCCCGAACTGCTGAAAAAAGTGGCGGACGCCGAAGCCAAGGCCGCCGAACAGATGGCCCTGCTGAAAGCTGCGCAAGCCAAGGCCGACAGCGCCGAGAAGCAGGTTTCCTCGCTGGAAGCCGACGCCTCCCGCCGCGCCGCCAGCGCCCTTCGCCCGGGGCTCGAAGGCCGCATCCTCGTCGTCAACCCCAACTGGAATTTTGTGGTACTCAATATTGGCGATCGCCAAGGGGTCGTCACGGGAGCTTCCATGATCGTCAAGCGCGGGGGCGCCGCGATTGGAAAAGTTAAGATCACCTCGGTGGAACCCTCCACCTCCATCGCGGACGTTCAGCCCGGCACGCTGGGCAAAAACTTTGCCATTCAGCCCGGCGACGTGGTGATCTTCCCCGGTTCCTAGTCTTTTAACTGTTCGGATTATGTTGCGCGTATTTGTCTTTGTGGTGTTGGCCTGCTCCTGCCTTCTTTTGGGCGGCTGCGTGAGCGATCAAGCCCAGACGCCATCCGCTACCGGACAATACAGCACCATCCCGTGGAACCAACCCCAACCCGGTGAGGGAGCGATGATGGGCGGCATGATGAACAGCCACTAAGGAACGCTAGCCCAGCTTAATTTTAACCGCAGATCTCCCCGCGAAGTCTGCGGTTTTTTTGTGCTTCGATGCGGCGGCACGAAATGCCGGTTTCCCGTTTTTTATTTTGACACGGAGCGGCGCATCCGGGAAAACTGGAGCCAGTTCTTTGAAAGCCGTGGGCCGTCAGCCGCGAGTGCGGTTTGAGCAACGGTCCCCGGCACCAGAATTTGATTAACACGAAAGAGTGCCCCGATGGAATTTTTAATTCCAGCCACGGGGAGAATAGGGAAATGGGTGAAAAGCCCATACGGTAGCGCCGCTGTAACGAGTGACGAAAGCTTCCACGCCTTGCAAAAGGCGAAAACCACTGTTCCTGAAAACGGAACGGAAAGGTGAAGCAAGTAGGATGAACCCGGAGTCAGAAGACCTGCTTTTTCGTCGCTCATCAAGCCGCGCCTAATTGGCTGCCAAAAAAGCAATCAACGGGCCGTGGCATCTGTCTCGCCGCAGACAGGATGAGGGAAAAGGAGCATTTCCTAAGACAGGTTGTTTTTCTTGTCGTGTTTTGCCTCCGCGCCCCTCTTCGGGCGTGGGGGTTTTTTTATGCCCCCGTGAACCGGAGACGGGGGCTCCCTCAGCAAAACAACAACCCAGTCGAAAACAACCAAAAATGACCTATTCCCAAACGGGGGTTCTCCGGCCCCTCCTTCACCGCCGCGCCGCTCGAAAAGCGACGCTGGCCGGTTCCATCCTGCCCTTGATCGCCGCCGCGTGCCTCGCCACTCCGGCGCTGGCCCAAACGGCCGCACCCGCCGCGTCCGGCACTGCCGCAACCACTGGCACCAATGGCGCGACGCTGCTCGATGAAGTGGTCGTCACCGCCACCCGCACCGACGAAACCGCCGCACACGTCACCAGCGCATATACGAAAATCGACGCGGAGGAAATCCAGCGCGCCCAGATCCCGCTCGTCAAACAAGCCGTTGCCCTCTCCCCCGGCGTCGCCGAGTGGCAGACCGGGGCCGAAGGCGACCTCACCTCCATCTCCATCCGCGGCAACCGCAGCCAGGACACCCTCCTCATCATCGACGGCATCAAAGCCAAATCCAATAACTTCAACTATCCCTACGCCTTCGGCAGCGCCTCCGCGCTCAACCTGGAGAGTGTGGAAGTGGTTCGCGGCCCGTACAGCACCCTCTACGGCTCCAACGCCATCGGCGGCATCGTCGCACTGCAAACCAAGCGCGGCTCGGGCGACCCCAAAGCCACCGCTTTCTTTGAGGGCGGCAGTTACGACACCTTCCGCGAAGGCATCCAAAGCGACGGCAGCCTTGGCGCGCTGGACTATTCCTTCCACTACTCCCGCGAAGACACCAGCAACGAGCGCCCCAACAACGACTTCGCCAACAACAACGGGTCGCTACGGCTCGACTGGACAGCCAACGATAAGCTGACTCTGGGCGTCAGCGTCCGCACCGTCGTCTCCGACTACCAGGCTCCGGGCGACATCTTCACCAACGACCCCAATGCAAAATCCAAAACCGAGCTGACCACCGTCGCCAGCTACGCCGAACTCAAAGTCACCGACATCTGGACGAGCAAACTCACCCTGGGCACCTACCAGGAACGCTATCACTACAACGACCCGAACAACCCCGGCGGCCCTTATTACTCCTACTACGACACCCTCGCCGAAGCAGCCAACTGGACGGCCGACTGGCAAAACACCTTGCAACTTACGGAAACCAACCGCCTTTTGCTGGGCACCACGCTGCTCTACGAAACCGGCCACAAAGAAGCCGCTTCCGACTACGGCTACGGCCTCTCCCAAACCTCCATGCGCGAAACCGCCACCAATGTGGGCGTCTATGCCGAGGACCAATGGGAGATCATCAAAAACCTGACGCTCACCGCCGGGCTGCGTTATGACAACTATGAACTCGCCGGGGACGCATTTACCTACCGCACCGGGGCCGCCTATTTCATCGAACCCACTCACACTAAGCTGCGCACCAGCCTGGGGACCGCCTTCCGCGAACCCTCCTTCGACGAAATCTCCTCCACCAAGGTCTACAACGGAAAATCGCTCGATCCCGAACGCTCCCGCTCCTGGGACATCGGCTTCGACCAATACCTTTGCAACGACCGCATCTCCGTGGGAGCCGCCTACTTCAACACCAAAACCAAGGACGCCCTCCTCTCCCAAGGCTACTACCCCAATTACTACTTCATTAACGTCGATAAGCAGGACACCCACGGCATCGAAAACTCGGCCACCGTCAAGTTCAACGAACACTGGCGGGGCACGCTAGCCTATACTTGGACGGAAAGCGAAACCGCCACCCGGCGTTACGTGCGCGTGCCACGCCACGTCGTCAGCGGCGATACCAACTACACCTTCAACATGCCCAAGGGTAAACTAACCCTCGGCGGCGGCGTCTTGGCCGTTCTCCAGCGCGAGGACTTGGCCTTCGACCCCGTCACCTACGCCTCCAGCCAGGTTGACATGCCCGATTACCTCCTGTTGCGTGTCTACGGACGCTATGAAGTAACCAAAAACCTCGCCTTCACGGCTCGAGTGGAAAACCTGACCAACAAGGATTACCAAACGGTCTATGGTTATCCGGCTCTCGGCCGTGGCATCTACGGAGGCTTTGAAGTGACCTTCTAGTTTTCATGGATACGGTCTTTCGCTTCGGACCGTAACTTGGCTGCCTCGTTCCCGGTTAACCGGCTGGGAACGAGGCTTTACATTCGGAGGATTCGGCAAAAAATTACCCTTCTGCTCATGCACACGCCGCGCCGCCTTTCCTTACCGCTTTTTCAAGCGTTGGCGGCGCTTGCCTTCGTTTGCCTGCCCACTTTTCTCCGGGCGCAGGAGACGCCCCCGCCTAAACCGCTGCGCGTGGTCTCCACCTGCGTGCAAGGCGACCAGCTTTTGCTCGAACTCGTGCCACGCGAGCGCATCGTGGCCTTGAGCCAATTCGGCGCGGACCCCGACATTTCGCCCAATTACAAAAAGGCCCGGGGCATCCCCACCACTCGCGGCGGCGCGGAGGCACTGGCCTTGTTGCAGCCGGATCTGGTTTTCAGCTCCGCCTACGGCACGCGGCTGGTGGATAACGCCCTCAAGCAGCGGGGCGTGCGCGTCGTGGAGCTTGGCATTCCCTCCAACTTCGAAGAACTCCGCGCACTCTTTCGCCAGGCGGCCCGCGAACTGGGCGAAGAAGCGCGCGCCGAGGAGATCATCGCCCGCATGGATGCCCGGCTGGCGGCGCTCGAAGCCCGGCGACCGCCGCCCGGCCAGCGCCCGGAAGCCCTGTTTTATTTTCAAGACGGCTACACTCCCGGCGCGAAAACCTTTGCCAACGCGCTCCTTGAAGCCGCGGGATTCCGCAACCTGGGCAGCCAGTTCAGCCCCGGCATGGGCGCTTCCGCGCCGCTCGAGGCCGTGCTGATGGCCCGCCCGCAACTGGTCATCCTCACTTCCTACCGGGAGGCCAAGCCGCTGCAAACCCGCACCTTCCCCTTGGCGCAAATTTTCGCTCAACAGGGCATGCAAGTCATCCCCGTCTCCTTCCGCTTCTTCGCTTCGCCCGACCCCGAGAACCTCGAACTGTCCGAGACTCTCCAAAAATACCTCCCGCAAACTCTTCCTCAATGAACCGCACCGGCACCTGGCTCGCGGCCATCCTTGGCCTGCTGCTTTTGATCACCTCGCTCTGCTCGCTGGGCGTGGGCAACGCGCCCATTCCCGCACGCCAGCTTCTGGAGGCCGCCACCGGCCACGGCGACCCGCTCATCCGCGTGGTGCTGTGGCAAATCCGGCTGCCGCGCCTGTTGCTGGCGCTGCTCGTGGGCGGCAGCCTGGGCCTTGCCGGGGCCGCGATGCAAGGGCTGCTGCGCAATCCGCTGGTGGAGCCGGGCCTGCTGGGCGTCTCCGCCGGAGCCGGGCTGGGCGCGGTCGCGGCGTTTTACTCGGGGCTGGCGGCGCTCTTTTCCTACGCCGTGCCACTGGGCGGCATCCTGGGAGCATTTGCCGCCGTGCTGCTGGTCTGCGCGCTCGCGGGCCGGGACGGTTCCATCCAGAACCTCATTTTGGCGGGCGTGGCCGTCGCTTCCATTTGCGGGGCATTCACTTCGCTGGTGCTTAATTTTTCGCCCAATCCCTACGCGGGCATGGAGATCGTCTTTTGGCTCTTGGGTTCGCTGGCCGACCGCAGCCTGGGCCACGTGGGCCTGGCGGCCCCGCTCATCGTGGCCGGAAGCGTGCTGATGCTCGGCTGCGGCAATGCCCTGCGGGCCTTGAGCCTGGGCGAAGACACCGCCCGCAGCCTCGGCTTCCGCACGGACCGCGTGCGGCTGCGGCTCATCGCCGGGGCGTCGCTCGCGGTGGGCGCGGCGGTTTCCGTCACCGGCTGCATCGGGTTCGTGGGCTTGATGGTGCCGCACATCCTGCGCCGGTTTGTGCAAAGCGATCCCGGGCGGCTCCTGCCCGTGAGCGCGCTGGGCGGCGCGCTGTTGCTGCTTTGGGCGGACTTGATCGTGCGCCTGCTGCCCACGGGGCAGGAACTGAAAGTGGGCGTCGTCACCGCGCTCGTCGGCGCGCCCATTTTCCTGGCCATCTTGATCCGCACCCGCAGAAGCCTGTACTAATTCCCATGCTCGAAGCTCACCAACTCTGCGTTTCCCTTTCCCACCGCCGCATTGTCCACGAAGCCGGGCTGTCGCTGGAGCGCGGGGAAGTCGTCGGCATGATCGGCGCGAACGGCTCGGGCAAATCCACGCTGCTCCGCGCACTCGCGGGGTTGATCCCCGCCGAGAGCGGGGAGATCCGGCTCTCCGGCAAGCCGCTGCGCGCGCACACGCCGCGCCAGGTGGCCCAGACCATCGCCTATCTGCCGCAAGCCGCCGAATGCCAATGGCCACTGACCGCCGACCGCGTGGTGGCGCTGGGCAGGCTGCCTTTCCGGGGCGGTTCGCGAGAGCTGGACCGGGTGCAAATCGAAAAAGCATTGGCCGCCGTGGACGCGCTCTATTTGCGCGACCGCGTGGTGACGCAGCTCTCCGGCGGCGAACGCGCGCGCGTGATGCTGGCGCGCGCCCTGGCGGGCGACCCGGCATTGCTCTTGATCGACGAACCGGCGGCGGGGCTGGACCCCTACCACCAACTCCAGTTGATGGAACTGCTGCGCGGGCTGGCCGCCGAAGCGCGCGGCGTGCTCGTCGTGCTGCACGATCTCGGCCTGGCCACGCGTTTTTGTAACCGCGTGCTTGTGATGCGCGAAGGCCGGCTCATTGCTTCGGGGAAACCGGAGGAAGTGCTCACAGATTCGCTGCTCGAACGCGCCCACGGCATCACCGCCTTCCGCTCCCATTGCAAAGCCTCCCCCGTGCTTGTGCCGTGGAACCGGATCGATGCGGCCCAGCCCAAGGCGTAGGCGCACAATGGGGTTTTCGGATTGCGCAAAATTTCCCCGATATTATGATCGGGCAATACCCGCGCCAACCCCGCACCCATTCATTTACCATGGCCAAAAATTTCAAAGATCTCACCGAACAGGAAATCCTGGCTCTCGCCATTTCGCTTGAGGAAACCGATGGCCGCATTTACTCCGACTTCGCCCAGGGCCTGCGCGAAACTTACCCCACCACCGCCAAGACTTTCGACGTCATGGCCGCCGAGGAAGGGGCGCACCGCCGCACGCTCACGGAGGAATACCGCCGCCGCTTCGGCGAACACATTCCGCTGATCCAGCGCGAGGACGTGCGCGGCTTCGTCCGGCGCAAACCCGTCTGGCTCTCCAAGCCGCTGGGCATCGCGACCGTTCGCAAGCAGGCGGAGATCATGGAAATGGAAACCTGCCAGTTCTATGAGCGCGCGGCACGCAGCGTCACGGACGCGGGCACCCGCAAGCTGCTGGGCGACCTCGCCGAAATCGAGCGCGGCCACGTGGACACCGCCGGGCGCATCCAGGAGGAATACCTCACCGAGGACGTGAAGGCCGAGGAGGAACGCGCCGGGCACCGGCTCTTCGTGCTCCAGATCATCCAGCCCGGGCTGGCGGGGCTGATGGACGGCTCCGTCTCCACGCTAGCGCCGCTCTTCGCCGCCGCATTTGCCACGCATAACCCGCATGACGCGTTTGTCGTGGGCCTCGCGGCCAGCGTTGGCGCGGGCATTTCCATGGGCTTTGCCGAGGCGCTCTCCGACGACGGCTCCATGACCGGGCGCGGCAAACCGTTCCTGCGGGGCGTCGTCTGCGGATTGATGACCACGGCGGGCGGCATCGGCCATACGCTCCCCTATTTGATCCCGAACTTCCAGTTGGCCACCATGGTCGCGGTGCTCGTCGTGGCGGTGGAACTTTTGGCCATCAGCTTCATCCGCAACCGCTACATGGACACCCCGTTCCTCGCAGCGGCCTTCCAGGTGATCGTGGGCGGCGTGCTGGTTTTTCTCTCCGGCATCTTGATCGGCGTGGCGTAGTTTGGTACGCTTGCCGCCGCAAGCAGGCTCGCAAGCCACCGATTTCGGGTTCTGGAGGCGCTCGGCATGTTGTGCCGGGGGAATCCAAAATCACGTCCCTGCTGGGTAAAAACCTGGGCACTCGTAAACAACAACACCGGTTTACGAGAGGCCCAAAAACGAATTCCCAGTATGAAATTTTTGGAAGGCAACGCGGAGGACGCCCGGGAAATTACTCTCGGCATCCTGAGGAAACTTTTTGGCTCGAATCCCCCCGCGCAAGTGCGCGTGCGGCTGTGGGACGGTACTCATTGGCCCGAAAACAGCCCGGCAAACGCTGCCGCGACGATTGTGCTGCAACACCCCGGCGCGTTGCGGGAGATGTTTCTTTCCGCCTCCGAAGCCGCCTTGGGCGAAGCCTACCTTTACAACGACTTCGACATTGAAGGCGACATCGAGGCCGCTTTCGCACTGGAAGATTTAGTCCGCACGCAGACCGGCGGCTGGTCCCAAAAGCTCGGGCTTGCCAACCAGCTCCGGCAACTCCCCTCGCGCGAAAGCATCGAGGCCGCCGCGCGCCGCGCCGGGGATCACGACGGCCAGCACACGCTCAAGAGCGACCGCGAGGCCATCCAGTTCCACTACGATGTTTCCAATGACTTCTACGGCCTGTGGCTGGACGAGGCCCGCGTCTATTCGTGCGCCTATTTCCAAGCCCCTGGGGACGACCTCGACACCGCGCAGAGACATAAGCTGGACACCCTTTGCCACAAGGTCGGCTTGCGCCCCGGCGACCGCCTGCTGGACATCGGCTGCGGCTGGGGCGGCTTGATCCTGCACGCAGCGCGCCACTACGGCGTGCGCGCCACGGGGATTACGTTAAGTGAATGCCAGGCCGAGTATGCCCGGGAAAAAATCCGCGCCTTGGGGCTTCAAGACCGCGTGGATGTGCGGCTCCAGGATTACCGCGAACTGGACGCGCCGGGGCAGTACGACGCCATCGTCAGCGTCGGCATGGTGGAGCACGTGGGCCGCAAAAACCTGCCGCTCTACTTCGAGACCGCGCACCGGCTCCTCAAACCGGGCGGGCTGTTTTTGAACCACGGCATCGGCACCGGCGTTTTCCCCACCGAGCAGCACAGCGACTCTTTTATCGAACGCTACGTTTTTCCCGACGGCGACCTTTTCCCCATCGGCGAAATGAACCGCCCCGCGGAACCGGCGGGCTTCGAAATCCGCGACGTGGAGAACCTGCGCGAACACTACGCGCTCACGCTGCGCCATTGGGTACGCCGCCTGGAGGCCCACCACGCCGAGGCGCTCAAGTACGTCAGCGAGCCGGTTTACCGCACCTGGCGCCTCTACATGGCCGGGTCCGCGCACCGCTTCGACATCGGGGCGCTCGCGATCTACCAAACGCTGCTCGCCAAGCCTTTGCCTGATGGTACAGAGCCGCGCGTGGCCCTGGATCGCGCCGGGTGGTATTCCGCCGAAAGTTGAGCAGCGCGTTAATGTTTTTTTAACGCTTCAGACCCGCCCTTTAACTCACGGTTACGATGGAATAGCGGCATATTGTTGCCGTTATGAACCAGCGAGATTTCGTAGAACTTGCGCTCTTCCTGGGCGCTCTATTGGCGGTGACCCCATTGCTTGGCCGGTGGATGGCGGGCGTTTTTTCCGGTGAGAAAAAGCTGCCGCTTCTGGACCGGCTGGAGGCGCTGCTCTACCGCGTCGCGGGCATCGACGCCCGGCGCGAAATGGGATGGAAGAGCTATCTCTGGGCGCTCGTGGCGTTCAATGCGCTGGGCGTGCTGGCCGTGCTCGCGATCCAAATGACGCAGGCGTGGCTGCCGTTCAATCCGCAAAAGCTGCCGAACATTCCCTTCGCGCTGGCGTTCAGCACGGCGGTCAGCTTTGTGACGAACACGAACTGGCAGGCCTATTCCGGCGAGGCCGCGATGAGCTACGGCACGCAAATGCTGGCGCTCTGCGTGCAAAATTTTCTGAGCGCGGCGACGGGCATGGCGGTCGCGGTGGCGCTCATTCGCGGGCTCACGCGCCACAGCGCGGAAACGCTGGGCAATTTCTGGGCCGACGTGACGCGCGGCACGCTTTACGTTCTCCTGCCGCTTTCGTTCCTCTTCGCCCTCGTGCTCGCCGAACAAGGCGTGGTGCAGAGCCTCGCGCCTTACGCAAACGTGACGACCGTTGAGGGCGCCCCGCAGACGATTCCGCTGGGACCGGCCGCCTCGCAGGTGGCCATCAAGCAGATCGGCACCAACGGCGGCGGCTTCTTCGGTCAGAACAGCGCGCATCCTTTTGAAAACCCGACGCCGCTGACGAATTTTCTCGAAATTTTCGTGATCTTCGCGATTCCCGCCGGGTTGACGTACACCTTCGGCATGATGTCGGGCAACCGCCGCCAGGGTTGGGCCATTTTTGGCGCGATGCTGGTGCTCTTTGTGGTCGGCTTTGCCGTCGCCTGGGTGGCGGAGACGGGCTACAACCCGGCCACGGGTCTCACGGCCTCCATGGAAGGCAAGGAGACGCGTTTCGGCATCATGAACTCCGCGCTTTTCGCAACCGTGACCACCGACGCCTCGTGCGGCGCGGTCAACGCCATGCACGACAGTTTCGCGCCGCTCACCGGGATGGTGGCCATGATCGACATGATGCTTGGAGAGGTGATTTTTGGCGGGGTCGGCTCGGGGCTTTACGGAATGCTGATCTTCGCGATCCTGACGGTCTTTATCGCGGGCCTGATGGTGGGCCGCACGCCGGAATACCTCGGCAAAAAGATCGAGTCCCGCGAAATTACGTGGTCCGTGGTGGCGGTGCTGATTCCGGCCGCGGCAATTCTGGTGGCCACCGCCGTCGGGTGCGTGACCCAGGCGGGGGTCTCCTCCATCGCCAACCAGGGGCCGCACGGATTTAGCGAAATCCTCTACGCCTTCACCTCCATGGTCGCCAACAACGGCAGCGCGTTTGCGGGGTTGAACGCCAACACGGATTTCTACAACTACCTCTCGGCGTTTGCGATGGCGATTGGCCGGTTCGCCGTGATTGTTCCGGTGCTGGCCATCGCGGGGAGCCTGGCCGCGAAGAAAACCGCGCCGCCCTCGGCGGGTACTTTTCCCACCGACAGCCCCACTTTTGCCCTGCTCTTGATCGGCGTGGTGCTGATCGTGGGCGCGCTGACCTTCTTCCCGGCGCTGACGCTCGGCCCCATCGTCGAGCACTTCCTAGCCCAAGCCGGACGCACTTTCTAACCCATCCATTTTTCGATCCCATGAAACCCAAGACTTCCCTTCTTGACCCGGCCCTGCTCCGGCAGGCCGCGCTGGATTCCTTTGTGAAACTGGACCCGCGAGTTCAGTGGAAAAACCCCGTGATGTTCGTGGTCTATATCGGCGCGATCCTCACGGCGGTGGCCACGGTGCGGCAATACTCCGGCTTCAATTTGCAAATCACGCTGTGGCTCTGGTTCACGCTGCTTTTCGCCAATTTCGCCGAGGCAATGGCGGAAGGGCGCGGCAAGGCCCAGGCCGCGACGCTGCGCGGGATGCGCACCAAGACGAACGCCCGCAAGCTGGTGAACAGCCGCGAGGAAACCGTCCCCGCCGGGGAACTGAATGCCGGGGACAGGGTGGTGTGCGAGGCGGGCGACGTGATCCCGGCGGACGGCGAGGTGGTGGAGGGCATCGCCAGCGTGAACGAATCGGCGATTACCGGGGAATCCGCGCCCGTGATCCGCGAAAGCGGCGGCGACCGCAGCGCGGTGACCGGCGGCACGCTGGTCATCAGCGACCGCATCGTGGTGCAGATCACCAGCGAGCCGGGCCACACGTTTTTGGACCGCATGATCTCGATGGTGGAGGGAGCGCAACGGCAGAAAACGCCGAACGAAATCGCGCTCGGCATTCTGCTGGTGAGCCTCACGGCGCTTTTCATCCTGGCCGTGGCCACGCTGCCCGCGTTCACGGTTTACAGCGAAACGGCGGCGGGACAGCGCGGCGTGGTGAATCTCTCCATCCCGGTACTGGTTTCACTGCTGGTCTGCCTCATCCCGACCACCATCGGCGGGCTTTTGAGCGCCATCGGCATTAGCGGCATCGACCGGCTGGTGCGCCGCAACGTGCTGGCTACCAGCGGCCGCGCGGTGGAGGCGGCGGGCGACATCGACGTGCTGCTGCTCGATAAAACAGGTACTATCACACTGGGTAATCGCATGGCCGCCGCGTTCCTGCCCGCCGACGGCGTTTCGCCCGAGTGCCTGGCGGACGCGGCCCAGCTTTCCTCGCTGGCCGACGAAACGCCCGAGGGCCGCAGCATTGTGGTGCTGGCTAAGGAGAAATACGCTCTGCGGGGCCGCGAGGTGGCCGAACCGCATGCTGTTTTCGTTCCGTTCACGGCGCAGAGCCGCATGAGCGGCGTCGATTTTCCCGCACGCGACGGCGCGCCCGCACGCTCGATCCGCAAGGGAGCGGCGGAATCCGTGCGCGATTACGTGGAGACGCTCGGCGGCTTTTATCCGCCCTCGGTGACCCGCGCCGTGGACGAGGTCGCGCGCCATGGCGGCACCCCCCTGGTGGTCACCGAAGGGAAGGA
The DNA here is from genome assembly GCA_964513965.1 of uncultured Chthoniobacteraceae bacterium. Taxonomy (GTDB): domain Bacteria; phylum Verrucomicrobiota; class Verrucomicrobiia; order Chthoniobacterales; family Chthoniobacteraceae; genus UBA695. The sequence goes on along the minus strand of CAZEOO010000011.1, from coordinate 404 downwards.
GGTGCTAGGCGTCATAGAACTCAAGGACGTAGTGAAGGGAGGCATCAAAGACCGCTTCATGCACCTGCGCAAAATGGGCATCCGCACGGTGATGATTACCGGCGACAACCCGCTCACCGCCGCCGCGATTGCCGCAGAGGCAGGCGTGGACGACTTCATGGCGCAGGCCACCCCGGAGGACAAGCTCAGCCGCATCCGCCAGGAGCAGGCCGAGGGGCGGCTGGTGGCCATGACCGGCGACGGCACCAACGACGCGCCCGCGCTGGCCCAGGCCGACGTGGGCGTGGCGATGAACACCGGCACCCAGGCCGCGCGCGAAGCGGGCAACATGGTGGATCTCGACAGCAACCCGACAAAGCTCATCGAAATCGTGGAGATCGGCAAACAGCTCCTAATGACGCGCG
>CAZEOO010000010.1:0-100532 GCA_964513965.1 uncultured Chthoniobacteraceae bacterium | reverse complement strand
CGAATCGGAGATTCGCAGACAACCGCGTTCCCAATCTGGAGATTGGGAACGAGGACGCGGAAATTTCTCGGTCGCCGGTTATTCCCGATTTGCTACCGCCCCAGCTTCAGCCGCGCGGCTTTGATGGCCAGCGTCAGCACGTAGCAGCCCATCATCACGAGCACGATGGTCGCCCCCGTGGCGGTGTTGGCGTAATAGGAGGCCAGCAGCCCCGCGACGCCGGAAAAGACCGCGATGGCCAGCGCCGCAAGCACATACTGCCGGGCGTTGCACGCGACGTTGCGCGCCGCCGCCGCCGGGACAATCAGCATGGAGTTGACGATCAAAATGCCCACCCAGCCGAGGTTCATTGTCACCACCATCACCACCCCGGCGCAGAAGAGCATCTGCGCCCACCACGCCTTCATGCCCCGGCTGCGGGCCAGCGATTCGTTGATGCCGATCAAAAGAATGCGGTTGTAGCCCGCGAGTAGCCCGCCGCCAACGCACGCGGTGGTCAGCAAAAGCTGCGCGATTTCCTTTTGAGTAATACTGAGGATGTCGCCGATCAAGTAGTGGCTGAATTTGTTGAAGTTCCCCCCGCGCGAGAGCAGCACGACGCCGAGGGCGATGCTCACCGACATGCAAAGCGAGATCACCGTGTCCATGGAGGAGCGCGTGAAGCGTTGCAGCGCGATGATCCCTGCCCCGAGCACCAGCGAGAACCCGAGCAGCGCCCAAAGCGGATCGGCCAGCCCCAGCAGCACCCCCAGGCCTACGCCGGTGAGCGAGGCGTGCCCGATGGCGTCGGAGAAGAAGGCCATGCGGTTGTTGACGACCAGCGTACCCATCAGCGCGAAAAGCGGCGAGACGATGAGGATGGCCAGCAGCGCCGTACGCATGAAGCCGAACTGCGCCCACTCGAAGGGCAGGTTGGAAATGAGCCAGTGCCAGGCGTTCATCGGGCCTTCTCCTCTCCGTTTTTTTGCAGATCGAGCCCAAAGGTGCGGCGCACTTCGGGGTGCGCGGTGATCTCCGCGAAGCTGCCCGCGCAAACGATGCGGCGGTCCAGAAAAACCACGCGGTCGGAGACGGCGGCGATGCCCGCCAGGTCGTGCGACACCATCAAAATGGAGAGGTCGAAGCGGCGGCGCAGTTCCGAGACGGTGCGGTAAAACAACTCGCGCCCCGGCAGGTCGATGCCCGAAACCGGCTCGTCCAGCAGCAGGAGATTCGGCACAGGCGTGAGGGAAAGAGCCAGCAGCACGCGCTGCAATTCGCCGCCGGAGAGTTCGCCCAGCTTGCGCTCGCGCAGGTGCCCGGCTTCCACGGCGTCCAGCGCCTCGCGGGCTTTCAGTTTGGCCCGCCGCTTGTGCCAGAGCACCACGGGCCAGCGGGAAAGCACGCTGGAAAAGGCGTCCTGCACGCTGATGGGTGAAAAGCGGTCGAACTCCAAATGTTGGGGCACGTAGCCGATGGCCGGGGCGTCCTCGCGGCCATGGCCGGAAACGGGCAAAAAGTGGATCGCGCCGGTGTGGGGCAGTTCGCCGAGAATGGCGCGCAGCAGCGTGGATTTGCCCGCGCCGTTGGGGCCGAGCATCGTGGTCAATTCGCCGCAATGGAGGTGGAGCGAAACATCTTCCAAAACGCGCTGCCCGCCCAAGGTCACGCCGACGTTCTCCAGCTTCGTGCAGCACTCGCCGCAGGCATGCCGCGCCAGCCCTTTGTGGTGATCGCAGGCGTGGGAGGCGAGGGGATCGGGATGGGAGTGGGGAGCCATCTATTTCGCGCCCAGCGCCTTGGCCAGGGCTTGCAGGTTGGCTTCCATGGTTTTGAGATACGAATCGCGGGCGGCCGCCGGGTCGCGGGGGCCGGTTACGGCGGGGTCGAGAATGGCCACGGGGACGCCCGTTTCGCGCCGGATAATGTCTGCGCTTTTGGCGGGGTATTGCGGCTCCGCGAAAAGCGCGTGCACATGGCGGGCGCGGATGATGCGGATGGTCTCGGCCAATTCTCCGGCGCTCGGTTCGGAGCCGGGTTCGCGCTCGATGACAGCGGCGATTTTGAGCTTAAACTCGGCGGCGAAATACGGAAACGCTTCGTGGAAGGTGATGATCTCGCGGTTGGGCAGCGGGTCCAGGACTGCGTGCATTTTTGCCCGGAGCGCATCGAGCTTGGAAACATACGCCTCGGCGTTGAGGCGGTAGGCTTGCGCATGGGCGGCGTCCGCTGCGGCGAGCCCTTCGGCGATGGCCCGCACCTCGGCGATGGCTCCGCCAATGCTCACCCACACGTGCGGATTGCCGTTGTCGATGAGGGGATAACCCGCGCCCGCCTCGATGATCTGCAAACGTGGCGACTGGAGCAGCGCCTTTGCCAGGAAGGACTCCATGCCCGCGCCGTTGGCGACGAAGATATCCGCACCGGCGAGCGTTTTTAAGTTATCGGGTGTGAGGCTGTAGTCATGCAGGCAGCCGGTGACGGGTTCGGTGAGGCATTCGACGTTCACCCCGGGGATGTCCCCGGCGATGTTGAGCGTCATCACGTACATCGGGTAAAAGGAGGCGACGATGCGCAGCGGCCGCTCGGCTCGGGCCGCGTTGGCGGCGAGGAGCGCAAGGGCAACGACGATGGCGAAAACGGTGCGGAAAAGGCGGGATGGGAATTTCATGGGTTGGGTTTGGCAACGCAGGCGGAGCACTCGCCGTAGAGGACGATTTCGTGCTGCTTCACGCGGAAGCCCTTGGGGGCGAGCGATTTGACGCCGCGCACGCAGCCGACCAGGTCGAAGAGCCGCTTGCAGTGTTCGCAGAGGAAGAAATGGTGATGATGGCGCGCGGCGCTCTCGTAGTGCGGCGCGATGCCGGGGATTTCGACCATGCGGATCTGGCCGTCCTCCAGGAATTGCTTGATGGCGCGATAAACAGTGGCGATGCCCAGCGCGGGAAGATCCTTGCGAGCGCGTTCGCAAATTTCGGCGGGCGTCAAGGGGCGCTCAGCCTTGGCGAAGATCGAGGATAAGACCTGCTTTTGCTGGGTCAGGTAGATCATCGGAGGTACTTTCTGGCGGATGGTGTTGATAGTCAACTATCAAATTAGGAACCGATTCTTCCGTACACATGCACTTTGTATGCTCAACTTTGGATCGTTCAGATTAGCTGAGATGGACCGTCATCATTGACGATGGAGCCTACTGTCCCCCTGTTTGTTGCACGACAAGGTTTACGGTTTCCATATTAAAAGAGCCCGCTCACCGGGACGAATAGCCTTCTCGTTTTGACGCCATTCAACAACAGCTCTAAGCGATACTCCAAGATATTTCGCGAGTCTTAGCGCATACTGCCAACCACGATTGGCGTCTACGCCTTGAAGAGAGATATTTATTTCTGGGATAAAATGAAAGCCTCGGTCTGACCGGCTGCCTTCGATAATCTGTGCCGAGGTTACCCGGCGCAACTCATTGAAACTTTGCGCTTTTTTGAATGCCGCCACGTGCGCGATTCGGAGAAGGTCGTTCCAGTTCGAAAAATCATTGTCACCGAATTCCCCACGTACGGTTGTGTGTAGCAGACTGGGAGGATTAATCAAATCGATCTGCTGGAGTTTTTCGGACGAAGATGACTCTACGGGCAAGTTCGATGCATTCTGTTGGGTATTGTTTTTCCCATGATGCTCCTCAAAGAAATCAGCCCAGCGTTCAATGACTGAGACTGGTGTATCGACAAGTGGGGTCGCATGTTTCTGGAGACGTTTGAAAAGGGGTTCAGGAATTTCAATTTGCATACGAATATCATAGCCTGATACATGCGTGTGTCAATATGTGCTTTGGTATATTGGTGTATTCCCTGCGCTTACTAGCCGGACAATCGGGTTATTGATATCTGCGCTTCCCATCTGGCCGCACTGTTACTCCCCTTCCGTTCCGTTATCAGAATGACCGATGGTCTGCATGGCATCTGGTTCTCCGTGGCTCTGTGGTGAAACAAAAAAGCCCGGCGTTGCCGCCGGGCTTTGAAGGGTGCTGGCCCTGAAGGCGCTATTTTTCTAGGGCTTCGTCGAGCTTGGCTTTGACGGCGGCCGCGATTTCCTCATAGAGGGCGGCATCGCTTTTAAGCACTTCTTTGCCGGCGTCGCGGCCCTGGGCAAGCTGCGAGCCTTTGTAGCTCAGCCACGAGCCGCGTTTCTCGATGATGTTCTGCTCCAGGGCGAGATCCAGCAGCGAGCCGGTGTGCGAGATGCCCTCGTTATACATGATGTCGAACTCGCATTCGGTGAAGGGCGGGGCGACTTTGTTTTTAACAACCTTGAGCTTGGTGCGGTTGCCGGTGACGGTGCCGTCGCCTTGCTTGATGGCCCCGATGCGCCGGATGTCGCAGCGCACGCTGGCGTAGAATTTGAGCGCCTTGCCGCCGGGCGTGGTTTCGGGGTTGCCGAACATGACGCCGATCTTCTCGCGGATCTGGTTGGTGAAGATGCAGGTGGTGCGGGCCTTGGAAATGAGCGAGGTGAGCTTGCGGAGCGCGGCGCTCATCAGGCGGGCTTGCGCGCCCACGGTGGAGTCGCCGATTTCGCCTTCGAGTTCCTGCTTGGTGACCAGCGCGGCCACGGAGTCGATAACGATGACGTCCAGCGCATTGGAGCGCACGAGGGTTTCGCAAATGCGCAGGGCTTCCTCACCGCTGCTGGGCTGGGAAACCAGGAGGTCGTCCACGTTGACGCCGAGCTTGCGGGCGTAAACGGGGTCCAGGGCGTGCTCCACGTCGATGAAGGCGGCCAGCCCGCCCCGCTTTTGGGCTTGGGCGACGACGGTGAGCGTGAGGGTGGTTTTACCGGAGGATTCCGGCCCGTAAATCTCGACGACACGGCCCCGAGGGAAGCCGCCTACGCCCAGGGCGCGGTCGATGAGGATGTTGCCGGAGGGGATGACTTCGACTTCCATGGAAGTCTTGTCGCCGAGGCGCATGATGGCTCCGGTGCCGTAGTCCTTTTCGATCTGCTGGATGGCCAAATCGAGGTTCTTGTTGCGCGCGGCGTTCTGTTTGTCTTCAACGGGGGCTTCGGTCTTGGCCATAAATCAGGTGAGGTGGTAGTGGAATACTAAAAGAGCCGGGGCTGCGGGGCAACCCCGGCCATGAGGATTGGTAGGGTTATTTCACGACGCCAAACTCGGCGCGACGGTTCTTGGCCCAGGCGCTTTCGTTGTGGCCTTCGTCGGCGGGCATTTCCGCGCCGAAACTGGTGGTCTGGATGTTGTCGCCGCTGGCTCCGTGAGAGAGCAGGTAAGCGCGCACGGCTTGGGCCCGGCGTTCGCCAAGGCCGCGATTGTACTCGGCGGTGCCGCGTTCGTCGGCGAACCCGGCGATGATGATCTGCTTGCTGTTGTGCTTGGAGAAGCTGGCCACGGCGTTCATTTCGCTGATGTCCGCCGGGTCGATCTCGCTGCTGTCGAACCCGAAGTGGACGGGCTTGAATTTGCTGCGGTCCACGTTGGCGCCCATGAAGTTCGCGCCGTTTTCGGGCCGCTCGGGCAGCGGAGTGCCGCTAATCATGTCGCTATCGGAAACGCCGGTGTATTGCTTCTTCTTTTTGAAGAGCGAGCAAGCGTCCAAAGAGCAGACGAGGGCGCCGCAAAGAATGAAACGGGTGATGAGTTGGAGTTTTTTCATTTCGGAGGATGGTTTGTGAAATTGGCTGCGAAACTAACGGGTCCAGGTGGGTTCGGAGACGGAGCCGATGCCGCCCATGACCGACGAGCGGCGGCCATTCTGGGTGTCCAGCATGATGAGGCTGCCGTTTTGGGTGAAGAGCAGGTGGCGCGAATCCGGCCCCCATACGGGGTCGCGGGCTTCGCCGCCGCCGGTGACGAGGCGTACGCCGCCGCCGGAGAGTTCCAGCACGGCCACCTGGAAGGAGCCGCCATCGCGGACGTTGAAGGCCACGCGCTTGCCGTCGGGCGACCAGTTCGGCTTGGTGCAGTAGTTATAGCCGGTGGAAAGGCGGCTGCCGGAACCGCCGCTGGCGGAGATGCGATAAAGCTGGGGCGACCCGCCGTCGTCGGAGGAGTAGATGATCTCGCGGCCATCGGGCGACCAGGTGGGGGAGCTTTCCACGCCGCGCGTGTGGGTCAGCCGCCGGGCGCTGCCGCCGCCGGCGTCCACCACGTAAAGCTCGGGGTTGCCGTCGCGCGAGCAGGTGCAGGCAATGCGGCTGCCGTCGGGCGAAAAGGCCGCGCCGCTGTTGGTGCCGGGGAATTTTACGATGCGTTCCCGGGAGCCGCTGCCGAGGTTCACCAGGTAAATATCGGCGTACCCTTTAAGATAGCTGGTGTAGGCGATTTTGCTGCCGTCGGGGCTGATGGAGGGGGCGGCGCTGATGGTGCTGTCCTGCGTCAGCTTGTGGGCGCCGCTGCCGTCGTAATTGGCCAGGTAGAGTTCCTTGTGGCTGCCGCTGCCCGCGATGAAAGCGATTTTGCTGCCGCCGAGGCCCTTGGAGCCGGTGAGGGTTTGGATGATGTCGTTGGCGAAAGCGTGCGCTTTGGAGGCGGTGTCGCCTTCATAGTTGCGCATCAGCACCGTGCCGCCGGACCGCTCGACGACCTTGCCTTGAAGAGAGGAGCCGGACGCGCCGTTAATGACCATCGGGGCGTTGGCGGGGTCGGTGAAGCTGAAGAAGCCGGAGAGGGCGAGATCGCTCTGAACAATTTTGGCAATGGCCGCTCCATCGGGGCCGGAAATGGGGCCTAGCGCGATGGAAACCGAGCCATTTTTGCTGATGGTGATGGTGGGCGCTTCCGCGGCGGATGCCGTTGTGGGAACGAGGGCGGGAGCCAGCGCGGCCAACGAAAAGGCCGCCCAGCATCCGGCGGCGGCGAGAGAAAGTTTTCGCAACATAGTCGAATGGGGGCGAGCATAACGCCGTGGGGGAAAAGATCAAACCCCTATCGGAAAAAAAGTACCGGGACGGGATGCAAGGGGGCAAGCCCCCTTGCCGGAGTCTGAGGCAGAGCCGCAGAAGCCAAAACAAAAGCAAGGCGGGCCTGAAACAAGCCGAGCGTGGAATAAAACCGGCGCTTTAACCCGCCTTGCTCATTCTTGGAGAGCGAAGCGAGTCCGCCAAGCGCCCAAGTTCCCCTTGGGCGCTTATCTTGAACCCGGTGCCCCCGAGACGTTTGCCCCCGAAAACTCGCTGCGCTGTTTTCGGGGGAGCAAGGCCGGCCAATGCAGGGGGCCAGCGCGGGTTTATTTAAGCAAGTGCCGCTTCGAAAGAGAATTAACGCCCGCCTTGCAAAAGGCAATGGGAGGCTCCGCCTCCCAAACCCTCCGCCAGGGGGGCTTGTCCCCCCCTGTACCCCATCTATTCCCCGCGTTCGGCGACGGGGATGTAGTGCTTGAGCGGCGCGCCCTGGTAGATCTGCCTCGGGCGGTAAATGCGCGCCGGTTTGCTCTCGATCGTCTCGCGGTAGTTGGCGATCCACCCGGGCATGCGCCCGATGGCGAAAATCACCGTGAACATTTCGATGGGAATGCCCAGGGCCTGCATGATGATGCCGCTGTAGAAATCGACGTTCGGGTAGAGCTTCCGCTCGACGAAGTAGGGGTCCGTCAGCGCGGTTTCCTCCAGTTTGCGGGCGATGTTCAAGAGCGGATCGTCGATCTTGAGGGCGTTGAGCAGTTCGTGGCAGCGTTGCTTGATGATGCGGGCGCGCGGATCGTAGTTCTTGTAAACCCGGTGGCCGAAGCCCATCAGGCGGTTCTTGCTCTTCTTGTCCTTGGCGGCGGCGATGAACTTGGTGCCGTCGTCACCGTCCTCGTAAATTTTCTCGAGCATTTCGAGCACGGCCTGGTTGGCCCCGCCGTGCAGCGGCCCCCACAGGGCGCAGACGCCCGCGGCGGCCCCGGCGAAGAGGCTGGCCCGGCTGGAGGCGACCATGCGGACGGTGGAGGTGGAGCAGTTCTGCTCGTGGTCGGCGTGCAAGAGGAAGATGAGGTCCAGGGCGCGCACGACTTCCGGCTTCAACTCGTAGTCGCAATACGGCTCCGAGAACATCATGTGCAGGAAGTTCGCGGAGTATTTGTAAATGGGCTTGGGATAGATGATCGGCAGACCGCGGGATTTGCGGTAGGCGAAGGCGGCGATGGTGCGCACCTGCGAGACGAGCCGCGCGGCGTGCAGATCAAAGGTCTTGCGGCTGTGCGAGGCGAGCATCTGCGGCTGGAAGCAGCCCGAGGCGTTAATCATCGAGGAGAGGATGGCCATGGGGTGCGCGTTCGAGGGGAAGCCCTCGAAGTGGTACTTCATGTCCTCATGGATCATCTCGTTCTCGGTCAGCAGGCGCGAGAATTGGTGAAGCTCCTTGCCGGTGGGCAGGTGGCCGTACATGAGCAGGTAGGCCGTCTCCACGAAGGAGGATTTTTCGGCCAGTTCCTCGATGGGGATGCCCCGGTAGCGGAGGATGCCTTGTTCGCCGTCGATGAAGGTGATGTCGCTCTCGCAGGAACCGGTGTTGCCGTAGCCGTTATCGAGCGTGATGTAGCCAGTCTGTTCTCGCAACGTGGAAATATCGATGGCTTTTTCCCCCGCCGTACCTTCGACGATGGGCAGCCGCACGCATTTTCCGTCTAGTTGGAATTCAACATAATCTGGCATAGTCTTTCTTTTCTAACAGGAGTGAAACTCGAGAGATAGCAAAAATCGTGCGGCGCGCGGCTTGAATTTCAAAAAAAACGTGATTTTTAAGGCGATTTTGTCCGCTTTTGGCGCGCGCGCTGTTGACAAGCGGCCCCGGTTTGGATACCCACTGCGGGAACAAGCAATGATCCTTCACCGCACGCTTACCACCTCGGTCGCTTTTCTCTCCGTTCTCGTGGAGAAGGTAGCGGTCGTTGTACTTAGCGCGGCTCGGTGAGGGGTTCAAAAATTTTTAACAACCCCCTCCCGGCCGCCGCTTGGAGGGGGTTATTTTTTAGTCATACCGCCCCCAAAAAACGGCACGCTGGGCAAAAATAAACATACGCATGAAGTTCAACGGAGCCCAAATCATCTGCAAACTGCTGGAACGCCAAGGCATCAAGACTCTTTCCGGAATTCCCGGCGGGGCCATTCTGCCGCTTTATGACGCCCTCTATGACAGCCCGATGCGCCATGTGCTCGCGCGCCACGAACAGGGCGCGGGGTTCATCGCGCAGGGCATGGCTCGCGTGAGCGGCAAGGCGGCGGTTTGCCTGGGCACTTCCGGCCCGGGCGCGACGAACCTGCTCACCGCCATCGCCGACGCCAAGCTCGACTCGATTCCGCTCGTGGCCATCACGGGCCAGGTGGCCCGCTCGCTGTTGCGCACGGACGCATTCCAGGAGGTGGACACCTTCGGACTCACGCTGCCGATTACCAAATACAGCTTCATGGTGATGCACCCCGAGGAGTTGCTGGAGGTCATCCCGCGCGCATTTGCCATCGCGGAATCCGGCCGCCCCGGCCCCGTGGTCGTGGACGTGCCCAAGGACGTGTTCCAGAGCGAGATCGAAGTGGACGCCTGGCCCGAGCCGGGCCGCCCGGCGGCTCCCGAGCCGGTGGCGCAAGAGGCGATTGCCCGCATGGCGGAGGTGATTACCCAAGCGAGCAAGCCGGTGCTCTACATTGGCGGCGGCGTCATCGGGGCCGACGCGGGGGACTTGGTGCGCGCCCTGGCAGAGAAAACCGGCGCGCCGGTGGCCACGACGCTGATGGGATTGGGGGCGATTCCGTGCGATCACCCGCTTTCCATCGGGATGCTCGGGATGCACGGCGCGCCATTTACGAATTACATTTTGGACGAAGCGGATTTGCTCGTGGTGGTGGGGGCGCGCTTCGATGACCGGGCGACGGGCCACGCCGCGCGCTTCTGCGAGCACGCCCGGATCATCCACGTGGAGATCGACCCGTGCGAGATCGACAAAATCAAGGCTGCGACGGTGGCCGTGGCGGGTGACGCCGGGGAGGTGCTCTCGCGCTTGGTGCCCGCGTTGCCCGAACAGCCTGAACAGCCTGAACGCGCGGATTGGCGAGCCCGGGTGACCAGCCTCAAGGCGGCGCATCCGCTGGTGGTGCCCCCCAATGGCAACGGCCACATTCACCCCATTGATTTTTGCCGGATGCTGGGGAAAATCCTGCCGCCTGAGGCCATCGTGGCCACGGACGTGGGGCAGCACCAAATGTGGATGGCGCAAGGCTACCCTGTGCGGCGGCCGCGTACCTACCTGACTTCCGGCGGCCTGGGCACGATGGGCTTCGGCCTGCCCGCCGCGATTGGCGGGGCGCTGGCCGCGCCGGAGCGCCGCGCGGTGTGCGTGAGCGGCGACGGCTCCATTTTGATGAACGTGCAGGAACTGGCCACGCTGGCCGAGTGCGGCTTGAACGTGACGACGATCATCCTGAATAATCAGCGGCTCGGCATGGTGCGCCAGCAGCAGGAGCTTTTCTACGGCAAACGCTACGAGGCTTCGGTGTTCGGGCGGCAGCCGGATTTCGCCGCGCTGGCCCGGGCCTTCGGACTCCAGGCGTGGAACGTCCCGGCGGGAACCTCGAAGGAGGCGCTCGAAGCGACGTTGCGCGAGGCGCTGGCCTGCGAGGGCCCCAGCCTGGTGAACGTGGAGATCGCCCCGGAGGAGAATGTTTACCCCATCGTGCCGCCCGGCGCCGCCAATACGGACATGATCGGCACCACGCTGGAGGATTTTTAAGGAGACGCTGCGCTCGCTATCCCAGCACCGCGTGCGGCGGTTCCGCTTCGAAAAAGCTGCTCTTGTGGATGGCGGCGTAGCGTTGGGCGATCTCCTCGGGCTTAAGCGTGCGCAGCCGCTCCAGCGAGAAGGCTTCGACGTTGAAGCTGGCCAGCACGGTGCCGTAGACGACCGCTTTGCGCAGCATGGCGAAACTCACTTCGCCGTCGTGCTTGAGGCTGGCCAGGTAGCCCGCCACGCCGCCCGCGAAGGTGTCGCCCGCGCCGGTGGGGTCGTGGATGACTTCCAGCGGATATGCGCCGCAGGAGAAGAAGGCGTCCGGCCCGAAAAGCAGAGCGCCGTGTTCGCCCTTTTTGATGCACACATAACGCGGCCCCATGCAGCGGATGAGGCGGCCCGCCTTAATCAGCGAGGATTCGCCGGTCAGGAGCCGTGCCTCGCCGTCGTTCAAAATGAGCATGTCCACGCGCTTCAAAAGCGCGAGCAGGTCCGCCCGGGCCGTGTTGATCCACAGGTCCATCGTGTCCGCGATGATGAAGCGGGGCCGGGCCATCTGGTCCAGCACGTGGCTTTGAAGGCTCGGGGCGATATTGGCCAGGAGCACGTATTCGGTGTGATTGTAGGCGGACGGCAGCGTGGGGGTGAAGTGTTCGAACACATTCAGCTCGATGCTGCGGGTGGTGCGGGTGTTGAGGTCCGCATGGTATTCCCCGGACCACCGGAGGCTTTTGCCGGGGGTCGTCTGGAGGCCGCAGAGGTCGATGGAGCGGCTGCCGAGGAAATCGACGTGGGCGTGCGGAAAGTCGTCCCCCACCACGCCGACCAGGTTGACGCCGGAGAAAAAGCTGGCGCTCACCGCGGCATAGGAAGCCGAGCCGCCAAGCAGATCGGCGTGTTCCTCGGCGGGGGTTTTGACGGTATCAAGTGCGATGGAGCCTACAACGAGTACGGACATATTTTTTGATTTAGCGGCATTTCGCCCCTCTGCCAATGATTAACGATTGGTAATTTTTTTGAGATCCACGCCTTGTTCCAGAAGGATGTCGAAAACGCTGCCCAGCAGGTCGCGGTAGTCGAGCCGGAACACTTTGTCGAGCGGTTCGAGCCGCATGGCGTGGTAGGTTTCAAAGGCTTCCTGGAGCTTGATGGAGAGCAGCGCCTTGAGCGCCTCCGCGCCGCCGTCGGCCAGCGGCGTGTCGCCGTACATCTGGCGGCTTTCCGCCACGGCTTCTCCGCTGCGGGCCAGGTCTTCCAGTTCGCTCCGCAGGGCGGCCACGGTTTCTTCAAGCCGGGCGTTGTGGCGCTTCAAGGCTTCGATTTCCCCGGGGGGAAGCGTTTCCTCGGGCCTTTGCTCGGATCTTTCGGGGCGGCCCCGGCGCGTTTCCTGGCGGGTAAGCTGCTTTTTGGTGGTTTCGAGTTCGTTGCGGAGCCCCGTAATGTAGCTCTCCACGCCGCGCAAGGCTTCCTTCACGTCAAAAGCGCGGCCCCCTTTTTCGGGGCGGCGGAGTTCCCGGGGTTCGCGTGTTTCAGCGCGTTCCGGCTGCTCTTTTTCGCGGCGGCGCTCGTTGGCTTTATGGCGGGATTCCTTCGGTTCTCTGGGCTCCTGAGTCTCCTGGGCTTCCTTGGCCAGGCGTTCGGCCCGGCCCGGGATGACGAGTTCCTCCGGGGGTTCGAGCGGGGCGGTTTCTTCGCTTGCTCCTTCGGCTTCAGGCTCGGTTTTGGCCTCGCTTTCGGGGGAAGCCGGCTCATCCATCGGCGGTTTGGCCCCGGCATGCTTTTGGGCGGCCTTCGTTTTCCCGGCCGCTTCCGGCGCGGGCTGGAGTGCTTCCGGTTTGAGGGCGGCTTCGAGTTCCGGCGGCAGTTCGGCGATCTCGGTCCGCAACTGCCGCTGGTATTTGAGGTTCCAGCGCCCGAGGCTCTTGGTCACCATGGCGAGCCCGGCGGGGCTGATTTTCTTGAACCGGCCCGCGTCGAAAATCCAGCGCAGGATGGCGAGTTGCGAAAACGGCGGGCAGAAGGTGAAGCTCTCGATGGCGGCGTGGATGAGCGCCTCGGCTTCCGCCGGTTTCAAGTCGCCCAGCGGGAGTTGCGCCAGCCACGGCTTGCCCTTGCCGACAAAGACGTTGAAGAAAAACTGCCGGTGCTTGTTGGAAAGCGCGCTGGTTTCCGGGTCCTTGAGCCCGGCGGCGGCTGCTGCGGCCAGTTTGAGTCCGGCGGCGGGGTCCACCTTGAAAAGCCCCCGGGCCAGGCTGAGGCGCAGGCGGCGGGCGGGTTCGGTTTCCGCCTTGGCGATGCTGCTCAAAACATGCCGCCGCATAGGGGCCGTAAGCCCTTCCCAAACGGCCCCGAGCGCGTTCACGCACACGGCCCAGGGGAGCCCTTCGGTCATGGCGGGGAGGGCGGTGTTGATCCCGACCTTGCCCCCAGTGAGGCGCTCTTTTAGAAGGGCGGTGGCGCGTTCCTCTTCGTCGGGCTTGAGCCGGGCGGCCTTGGCGGCGCGGGCCAGCGCCAGGAGCGGGTCCGTCTGCTCGGCGCCGGGCTCCGCCGGAGTTTCCGCAGGCGCGGGTTCGGGCGTTTCCGCGGGAGCGGGGAGCGCGGGTTCAGGTGCTGGATTGGAAGAAGAGGGTTCGGGCGTTGGGTTTTCCACGGAAAAGGAAGGGGCGGGAGAGCCCCGGGGATAAGGTTGGGAGCAGCGGGCTAGCTATTCTCTTTTTCGAGACGTTCGCTGAGCCACTGCTTAATCATGCTTTGGTAATTGAGGTAGCGCATCCGGGCCAGCCGCTTGATGCGGCCCAGCATACGGGGGTCGATGCGCAACGTCACGGTGGTTGATTCGCGGCTGTCCGTCTTGAGCAGCGAACTGTTCATGAGGCGCACGTCGAGGCGATTGTTGCTCCAGAAGCCAGCTTCCTCCTCCTCGTTTTCGAAACGCGGGATATCAGACCAGGTATTGACGACGTTCATGGGGAAGGGGAAAAGTTAGCTTAGTTCCAGGTTCTTACGTTCGAAAAAGGCCTGCTCTTCGGGCGTCATTTCGCGTGAAAAAATGACGCGGTAGGCTTTTCCATCGGTCCAGAAAACGGTGAAAATGGGCCGCCCCGTCATGGACCGGCCCAGGTTGAAGTAGCGTGCCTCGGTGTCGCGGACGCTCTCGGGGAGAATGCGCAGGGAAAACGGATCTTCGAAGGATTCCTCGATCTCCTTGGGGGGGATCGGTTTCAAGTCGAACGGGGCGTCGAGCCAGTCAAATTCCATGGAAAGCGGGGGGGGGAATCAGGCTTTGGGGGTTTGGATCAGTTCGATTTCGTAGCCTTCCGGGGCATCGATGAACGCGATGACGGAGCCGGAACCGGTGAGGGTGGGCCCGTCGCTGAGCGGGTAGCCTTTCGCTGCTGCGTGTTTGGCGAAAGCCTCGATGCTCTCGACCTCAAAGGCGAGGTGCGTGAGGTCCGGCCCGACGACGACCGGGCCGCTGGCGTCGTATTGGCAAAGCTCGATCAATTCCTCGCTTTGCGGGGCTTTGAAGAAGGCGATCTTCGAGCCGCGCGGGGAGGTGAAGCGCCCGGCCTCCTGAAGTCCCAGCACGTCCCGGTAAAACGCGACCGTTTTTTCAAGGTCGGCCACGCGGTAGCGCGTATGCAAAAGTTTGGTAATCATGGGAAGGAAAGCTGTGCGAGCAGTATAGTGGAAGCCGGGGCCGCCGTCGCGGCATTTTTTGGGGCGGTAGCGTTACATTTTAGTCGCGGAAGTTCTTGAAATAGAGGGCCACGCCGAAATCCTTGCCGCGCACGAACCCGATGACCTCCTGCAAGTCGTCCTTCTTTTTGCCGGTGACGCGGATTTGCATTTCCTGGAGCGAACACTGGACCTTCGCGTTGGTGGCTTTGATGGCCTTGGTGATCTCCTTGGCTTTTTCGCCCTCGATGCCCTGTTTGATGACGATTTTTTGCGTGGCGTGCCCGAGCGGGGAAATGGCCGGGGGTTTGCGCTCCACGTTGCGCAGGTCGATGTTTCGCTTGGCTAGCTTGCCGATGAGGATTTCCTCCAGCGCCTTGAGGCGGCTGCCGTCCTCGGCGGAGAGGTCGATGTCGTTTTTCTGCCAGTCGATTTTCGCGGTGCTGCCCCGGAAATCGAAGCGCGTGGCGAGTTCCTTGCGGGCCTGGGTGACGGCGTTGTCGATCTCACCCTTGTCGATTTCCGAAACGATGTCGAAGGAAGGCATGGCGGCGATGATGGGGGCAACGGTGGGCGGCGTCAATGCGAGTTGCTGCGTGCGAAAAAACTCCCCGATCCAGCCATCAGGCCCGGGACCCCAAAAAAACGTTGCATTCGGCCCCGTTCCCCGGGATAACCAAGCCATCTATGGCTGACATTGCGAACAAGTATCCTGAAAACGTGGCGGGACTTTTTTACGTCGATGACCAGTGCATCGATTGCGACCTGTGCCGCGAGACGGCTCCCGCGAATTTTGGCCGTAATGACGAGGGGGGCCACTCCTACGTCATCAAACAACCCGAAACGCCCGAGGAAGAGGCGCTTTGCAAAGAAGCAAAGGAAGGTTGCCCCGTGGAGGCCATCGGCGACGACGGGCAGTAGCCTTCAATGAACCCCTACCAGAGAGCGTTCGTCATCAGCGAATGGCGCGGCTTGCCCGATCCGCCCCGCAAACCGGACCGCACCACTTCCGCCGCCGACGTGATCGGCAACGTGATGAAGTCGCTCGGCCTGGGGGAACGGTTGCGGCAGGAGCAGGTCTTGGGCGCGTGGCGCGAACTGGTGGGCGACTTCATCGCCGCCAACGCCACCCCCGCGCGGCTGGAGCGGGGGACGCTCTACGTGCGCGTGCTCCAGTCCACCATGCACTACGAGCTGGACCGGGTCTGGAAAACCAAGATCCTGGCCAAGTTCAAGGAACGCTTCGGGGCCAGGACGGTGCGGGACATCCGCTTCCAGGTCGGGTAGCCCGGGTTGCCCTTCGGGTGGGAAAATTTCCCTTCGAGTTACCAGAAGGGAAAAAAAGATTGCAAAACCGTCCCGGGGCACTAAATTACCCGTCCTTCTTAATTTTTATGGCTAAAAAGAGCTGGACCGAAAAAGAAAAACGCAAACGCCTGATTGTTGCCAAGTACGCCGCCCTGCGCGCTGAATTGAAAGCGAAAGGCGACTACATTGCCCTGCAACAACTCCCGCGCGACGCCAGCCCTGTGCGCCTCGTCAACCGTTGCCGCGCCAGTGGCCGCCGCCATGGCTTCATCCGCCGCTTCCAACTTTCCCGTATCGCTTTCCGTGAGTTGGCTTCCAACGGCTTGATCCCCGGGGTCACCAAGTCGAGCTGGTAGCCACCGGCCCGCAGCCGTCGTCGGCCTGCCATCGGGTTTTACCCCGGGTTGCACAACGGCTTCATTCTGAACCATTTTCGGCTCGCCGCGTTCTCGTGGCGAGCCGTTGTATTTGGGCGGGTTGTGGCGGGGTTGTATTTTCGGGGATGATGATAGACTTGGTATGATGAACTTCTTGATGCTGCTGGCCTCCGCTCCGCCGCTCGCCGAAGGCGCGCAGTGGGAATCTGCCGACGTCATCCTGCTGAAAATCCTCTGCATCGTCGCCCTGGTGCTCTTGAACGCTTTTTTCGTCGCCTCGGAGTTCGCCGTCGTCAAAGTCCGCTCCACGCAGCTTGAACCTTTGATCGAGGAGGGCAACGCCCTGGCCAAGCTCGCGGGGCACATCACCGCGCACCTGGACGCCTACCTTTCCGCCACGCAACTGGGCATCACCCTGGCCAGCCTGGGCCTCGGGTGGTTGGGCGAGCCGTTCCTGGCCCGGATGATCCAGCCGTTTTTCCATTGGGTGGGGATGGAGAACATGACGCTCATCCACACCATCGCCTTCGCGCTGGCGTTCACGCTCATCACCATCGCCCACATCGTGATGGGCGAGTTGGTGCCCAAAAGCCTGGCCATTCGCAAACCGCTTTCCGCCGCCCTGTGGGTTGCCCGGCCGCTTTACTGGTTCTCCGTCGCGTTCGGCCCCGCCATCAACCTCCTCAACGACACGGCGAACTTTATCCTCACGCGCTGCTTCCGGGTGGAACCGGCCAGCGAGCACGAAATCGGCCACAGCGAGGAGGAACTGCGCGTCATCTTGACTGAAAGTGAAAAAGCCGCCGAGGTTTCGCCCATGGGCAAGGAGATCCTGATTAACGCCCTGGACCTGCGGCGGCTCGTCGTGCGCGACATCATGACGCCGCGCCGGGAGGTCATTACGCTGGACCTGGAGAATTCGTTTGAGGAGAACCTCAAAATCGCGCAGAAATCGCGCCATACCCGGTTCCCGCTTTGCCAGGGGCACCTCGACAACACGGTGGGGCTGGTTCACATCAAAGACATGATGGGGCTCACGCCCGACCAAGCACCCGACCTCGCCACTCTTAAGCGGGAAATCCTGCCCGTGCCGGAAATGATGCCGCTGGAGAAGCTCCTCAAGCTTTTCCTGACGAAACACGTGCACCTGGCGCTGGTCGTGGACGAATACGGCGGCACGGTGGGCATCGTGACGCTCGACAACGTGATGGAGGAACTGGTGGGCTCCATTCAGGACGAGTTCGACGTGGAGGAAGCGGAGTTCCGCCGCGTGAGCGAGCACGAATTTTACGTGAAAGGCGCCTACGGGCTTTACGAATTGAACGACGCCGCCGGGTTGGAACTGGAAAGCGCCGATGTGAGCACCATCGGCGGCTACGTCACCAACTTGATCGGGCGGCTGCCGGCGCAGGGCGAAAAAGTTTCCATCGACGGCTACGAAGTCACCATTTCCAAGTGCGACGGCCGCCGCGTGGAGCAGCTCCACTTCAAGCGCAAGGCATAGGAGTAGGATTTAGCCGCAAAAAGGCGCAAAAGGCGCAAAAATTTCGGATTGCTGCGCCCTCGTTCACGCCGCTCATATCGGCCGGTATTACTGCGGTTCCACCGAAACTGACTTCACCCAAATGGTGCCGGTTCCGGCGGGAAAAACCAGGGAGAGGGTTTTGCCCGTGGGGTTGCCCAATTTTTTAAAATGACCAGTGATGGTCTGCCAATCCCCTCCGGCTTTCAATGTGCGCGGGATGTAATAATGCCTGTCGGAATCCATGCGCAGGCAGAGATCCACGTTTGGGAAAACCAAAGACGGCATCGAATAGCAGCCGGATCGGTCAAATTTTATATTGAAAACGGGGCACTTATCGTTACGAATGAAATCAGGGGAGGTTTTGAGAACCACCGTAACCCTGGCATCTCCCGTGTTTTCATCGGCCTTGAAGATGAGCCGTTGCTTTGTTTCCTGGACAACGTTTTTGCTCAAAACCACCTGCAATTGGGAAATGCCGCCAGCGTCTGCGGCGGCAGCTTTTTGATCTTGATCGAGCACAACCACCTGTCCAACGCCTTCCCAATGGGAACGGCCTGTTGAAAAATCACCGTTTTTGACAACCTGCCCGTGCGCGATGGTGGCGCAAAGCAAAGTTCCGGCGAAAAGCGTGAGGAATGATTTCATAAGCATCCATTGACCGCCTGGCAGACTGGCGGAAATCGCGAATGCTGTCAAACCATGTTCCCAAAGCCGTTTCCTGGACGGCTTATGCCGGGGCGGCGGCTTCCTCGGCCTTTGAATCGGCGGCGAGGTTGAACAGCGTGGCCTCCGGGTTCTGCTTCACGAAGTAGTTCATCGTCCACTCGCTCGGGAAGAGAACGACGGGTTGCTCCTCGGCGTCGTAGGCCACGCGGCAGCCGGTGGGGAGCTTCAATTCCGCGATCTCGGCGGGCGTCGTCCCGGCTCGCAGCCATTTGACGATCTCCCACGGCACGCTTTCCAGCCGCGAGGGCGCGCCGTATTCGCTCTCCAGCCGGTATTGCACGACCTCGAATTGCAGCGGGCCGACGGCCGCCAAGAGCGGGATGCGCTGGTCCGAATCCCGCAGGTAAAAGACCTGGATGACCCCCTCTTGCAAAAGCTGGTCCAGCCCCTGGCGGAATTGCTTGAACTTGCCGGGGTTCGGATTTTGTAGGTAGGCGAAGCACTCCGGGGCGAAACGCGGGATTTCGTTGAAGCGGATGGAATCATCCTGGGTAAGTGTATCCCCAATGCCGAATTCCGAATGCCCCACGATGCCGATGATGTCGCCGGGGTAGGCTTCGTCCACCGTCTCGCGTTCCTGGCCAAACAGCTTGTGCGAACTGGAAAGGCGCACCTTTTTGCCGGACTGCGCGTGGGTCACCGTCATGTCGCGCTCGAACTTGCCGGAGCAAACGCGAATGAAGGCGATGCGGTCGCGGTGCTTCGGGTCCATGTTGGCCTGGATCTTGAAAACGAAGCCGGAAAAGGCGGGGTCGGCGGGTTCCACCACGCGTTCGGCGGACCGGCGGGCGGCGGGCTGGCGGGATTTCGCGAGGAAGGAATCGAGCAGCAGTTGCACGCCGAAGTTGTTCATGGCGCTGCCGAAAAAGACGGGCGTGAGCTTGCCCGCGAGCACGGCCTCGGCCGAATATTCGCGGCCCGCGAGTTCCAGCATTTCCAGGTCTTCCTTAAACTTGGCGTAATCGGCGGCATCCACCTGCTCTTTGACGAGCGGCTCGTCGATGCTGGTGACGGTGACGGGGGCGCGGTAGGCTCCCATTTTGGTCCGCTCGAAGAGGTGGAGTTCCTTCGCCTGCCGGTCATAGACGCCCCGGAAACCGAACCCGGTGCCGAGCGGCCAGTTGACGGGAAACGCGCCGATGCCCAGCACGCTCTCCAGTTCGTCCACGAGCGCGATGGGGTCCAGCGTGGGCCGGTCCACCTTGTTCATGAAGGTGAAAATGGGCACGCCCCGGCGGCGGCAGACCTCGAAGAGTTTGCGGGTCTGGCTCTCGATGCCTTTGCCCGCGTCGATGACCATCACCACGGCGTCCACGGCGGTGAGCACGCGGTAAGTGTCCTCCGAGAAATCCTTGTGGCCGGGGGTGTCGAGCAGGTTGACGCGGTAGCCGTTGTAGTCGAATTGCAGCACGGTGGAGCTGATCGAGATGCCGCGCTTGCGTTCGAGTTCCATCCAGTCCGAGGTGGCCGCGCGCTGGCTCTTGCGGGCCGTCACCGACCCGGCAAGCTGCACCGCGCCGCCGTAAAGCAGGAGCTTTTCGGTGAGCGTGGTCTTGCCCGCGTCGGGGTGCGAAATGATGGCGAATGTGCGCCGCCTGGAAATCTCGGATTGCATGGAAACACAATGATAGCAGGAACTAGCAACCGTGTCGCGCCCCGAATGAAGGCGCGACCGACAATGCCGCAGCCGCTTGCCCGCTATTTCGCGGCGGCCGTCTCTTCTTTATCCGCTTCCTTCTTCGCGTCCTGCGGAACCGGCCGGGCTTTCTTGCCGCTCACGCGCATCAGCCCGCAACGGGTCGCGGCTCCCACCACCAGCGCCGCTACGCGGTGCTTGAGCCGGTAGGCGCGCCAGGCCAGGAACAACACGTAGGCCAGGTAAGCCACCCGGACGGCATTATTCCAGAACCCCGTGCCGTGGAGGTTGTAGATGAGGAAGGGCAGGATGATGATGTTCGAAATGACGGTGGTGATTACCGGCTGGAACTTGAGCCGCACGCGTGTGAGGCACTTCGGCCCGCCGTGGTACTCCGTCACCGTGGCGAGGCTGATGCTCCAGAACTGGTTGCCGTAAATCTGCACGTCCCACGGCTTCCAGCCGGTGTCGGTGGAGTAGCGCCAGTCTTCGGCTTCGAGCACGGCGAACACTTCCTCCAGCAGCTTCTCCCTGCCTACGCCGGTTTCGTTCCAGAAATTGAGCTTGGACATGGAGCCGCCCGCGCCGCGCTTGCCCAGCGAGGCATCCGGACGCGAGATGGTGGCTTGCGGCGTCTTTTTATACTTCAGCCACGTGGCGTAACGGGCGTAGCCGCGCGAAATCGGCTGCACCAGCGCGAGCCCCGCCACCAGCAACCGAGCTCGGATGGTGTCGTGCATCGGCTCAATGCGCGCGTGGATCATGTAGGAAAGCGCCACCAGGAACGTGCTGCCAAACATGAGGTAGGGCACGATGCGCAGCGAAGGCAGCGCGATGGAGATCACCCAAATGAAAGCCGTCAGCGCGACCCATTCGATGGAGCTGACGTAAGCCGCCACTTCCGATTGCGGGGTGGGGTAAATGGACTGGAAAAGCCCCTGGCCGAATACGCCGTGGTAAATGACGGGCCGGTTGAACAGCCACGTGAACCGGGGCGAACCGTAGATTTGCCCCTTCCACTTGGCCGTGCCGGTGGGTCCGAAGAAAATCAGGTGCTTGAAGCGCAGCATGGACTCCGCTTCGCCGTAGCCGTCCTGTTGCCCCTTGAACGCCTTTAAAGTAAAGCGGCGGTAGTGCCACACGATCGCTGACGGGCTGAACGCGATGGTGCCGCCGTTCGTCTGCAAGCGCCAGCAGAAATCGACATCGTCGCCCGCCTTGCGGTACTCCGTGTCGAACCCGCCGATGTTCATAAACGCCCAGCGGTGGAAAGCCATGTTGCAGCCGGGCACGTGCTCGGCCACCACGTCCGTAAGGAGCACGTGGGCCGGACCGCCGGGAGCCGCCGCGACCGCCGCCTGAATCCAGTTCACTGCGGGGGGCGAAATGTTCGGGCCGCCCACGCCGCAGTAGTCGCCGGAGAGCAGCGTGCCAATCAAGTAGTAAAGCCAATCCGCGTCCGGCATGCAGTCCGAGTCCGTGTAGGCGATCACGTCGCCGTGCGAAGCGTAAGCCCCGGCGTTGCGCGCGTAGGAAAGGCCCATGTTTTTCTGCACGATATGGATGAACTCCGGCAGCTTGCGGCCCAGCTTTTCGGCCATCACCACGCGCCGGGCCAGGAAGTCCCGCACGATCTCCGGCGTATCGTCCTTGGAGCCATCATCGACCAGCACCACTTCGTAATTGGGGTAATTGAGCAGGTCGAGCGATTCCAGGCAGTCCTTGAGCGTCTTGCCGCCGTTGTAGGAGCAGACAATCACCGAAACCAGCGGGTAGGCCTTCAGCTTCACCCGCTCCGTTTGCGCCCCCTTGCCGTTGAGCTTTTCTTTCAGCGTGAAGAACGCCTTCTTCGGCTGGCGCTCGCGGGTCACGAGGCCGAATTGCCAATCGTAAATCTCGCTGCCGCCGGTGAACCATTCATCCGTCCAGGAGAAGAAGATCGTCCCCGCCGCACCCCCCTGCACCACGCAGTCGAAGTGCCAGTTGAGCACCTCCGCCTGGGCGTCCTCCCCCTTGCGCATGGTGTCCAGGCCGAACTCGCCCATGATGAGCGGCTTATCCTCGGCCAGGTTCTGGAGCCGGGCCAGGTAACGCTCGAAATCGGGCCGGCGCTCCAGGTAGACGTTGAACGTGTAGAAATCGACGTTGGAAGGGAGCAGATACTCCGTCGGCGGGTAGCTCGCGTAGGAATAGAGCGGCTCCGGGTCCACCGAGCGAGCGATGTTAATCAGCTCCTCCACGAAATACGTCACGCGCTTGGCGCCCAGCCAGCGGGCCATCGTGGTCGGGATCTCGTTGCCTACGAGGTAAGCGAAAATCGCCTTGTGCCCCTTGTTGCGGGCCACGGCGTCGCGGATCGTCTGCACGATCTGCTTGCGGATTTTGCGGTTATTGAGGAACTCCACGTGCTCGGCCCACGGGATTGAAATAATGCAGCGCATCCCATGGTCGCGGCAAACATCCAGGAACCACTTCGGCGGCACGTGGTAAATGCGGATGATATTGACGCCCAGTTCGCGCATCATCTCGAAGTCCTGCGCCGCGCGCTCGGGGCTGGGCAGGAAATCGCCATCGGCATTGGGGTGGAAGGGGCCGTAAGTGACGCCCTTGAGGAAAAACTTCTTCTCCCCCTCGAAGAAAAACTTCGCGCGGGGCCGCACGCGCTCGAGAGAGGGCGCGCTGGCATCGGGGGAAACCGGAACCGTTGGATCAGCCAAGACCTGGGACATTGCTGGGAAAACTGTTATCTGTAAATGGGAAGAGGCCGCTTGGCAACCTCCGCGTGAAGGGGGTGCCCGCGAATATAGGGGAAAAACGGTTTGCTGGAGGGAAAAAAGAGGCCCTTTGGAGCGAAAAACGCGAATTTTCTCAAAAATCTGATTGCAGAGGACCCCGGCTCCCGCTACGTTCTCCGCTCCCGGCCCTCGATGGATTTTCGAGGCGTTGGAAAGTGGAGTCTTAGCTCAATCGGTTAGAGCGCCGCCCTGTCACGGCGGAGGTTACGGGTTCGAGCCCCGCAGACTCCGCCACTTGCCCGATTTCCGGGAAGTGGCGTATAACGCAAAGCTCTTGCCTGCTACCACCACGAACATCTTCGTCATTCCGCTCGAATGATGGGATCATTGGTTTGCGTCGCCCATTTAGGCGTAATCCTCATGCTTTTTATAAGTAATATGTGCACTTGACCCTGGTGCGGCATTTCTATAATCAACACTAATGGATTATTGCGGATCACTTTTTCTGTTGCTCGGCTCATTCCGAGAACCAAGGTCCGTATTTCGTCTTACGCTGCAAGCAAGGTCGCTCCTTTTACCCCTGACCGTCATTTTCCAGCAAACAGCGGGTAGGCGCAGGAAACCCTCGGGTGTCCAACCGCCATCTCGATAAAAACAACAAAGCCAATGAACGTGATGGAGCTTCGAATGAATTGGACGCGGATGGCATACTGCTTTTTCCGGCATATTTTGTTTCTCCTTCTCGTTTGGGCATTGCCGCGAGAAGCAAGTGCTGCCATCACCGACCAGCAGGTGAAGGACTATGTTAAAAATACCTGGGCCATTACCGATCTGACGGACGATGTTCTTTCGGAAGCACTCGACACCTCCTATTCGGGAATTCCTTTCAAGAGTTGGATCAAGTTCTTCATTGTGGCGCCCAACATCGTGGGGTCGCTTCAAAAAGGAGATTATCAACAGGCAGGAAAGGCGGCTGCACAATATGCGGGCGATAAATCCATTGATTTTCTGCTGGAACAGAGCGGATTAAGCGGCGTCAGTGCTGTTGCCAGCCTGGCAACTTGGCCCATTGAACAGGGGCTCATCAATTTCCAGCAAACAGTCTCTCAAACGAGTTTTAAGAAACAAATCAACCTCTACTTTGAGGCCCGGCAATACAATTCTGCCGCCGACATTCGGAACCTTAACCCAGGGGATGTATTGGATGCCGCCGGAAATCCAGTGTCCAAAAGCGACGACGGTTGGCTGTTTCGCTACCTCAGTTACCTTTACGGGAGCGTTCCTGGTTGGACGCCGGATCAGTTCTATGCTTACGCGGAAGTGCTTTGGCAGGCACAACTGATGGCCAATTCCGTTGCCGGGAACGAACGCGAAATCACCGGGCAATTTTGCCTCAATGCAACAGCACAAACTCCGACCATTGTCACCGATTTGCAGGATATCCAGATTTTTGAAGGACAAACCGCGACCTTCTCCGTTACCGCCAATGGCACCAAACCGCTACACTATGATTGGTATGTCAATGGCCAACGCTACACGGGTGACACAAACACCTTCGATGCCACCATTGCGGGCAGCTATCAGGTGCAGGTTTACAATGATTTTGGACGGATCACCAGCCGCACGGCCACGCTTGAGATAACCCCTCTTGCCGGAGTTTCATTTACCGCCCCCTCCGCCGGGGGGATCGTAAGCGGCCTCATCCAGGTGGCTGCCAACGCACCAACAGCGGCAAAGGTTGAGTTTTACCTCGATGGCGTGCGCAGACTCACAGATCAAACAGCCCCATTTAGTTGGTCATGGGATACCACCGCCGTGGCCGATGGAAGCCATCAACTCGTCGCAAAAGCCTATGCAGCGGACGGCTCTCTGATCGGTACAACTACTTCACGCAGCGTCACCGTCAGCAATTCCATATCGCTTCCAGGTGGCGGAACCGATAACAACACGTCAGCCAATGCCACTCCGATAAACCTTGGAGACAGCGTGCAGGCCTATATTGCCACCCCATCGGATGTGGATTGGTTTAAGGTCACCGTCACCACGTCGGGGCAGTTGAACGTTAATCTCACCGTTCCCGCCGGACTCGATTACGACCTCGAACTCTACGGGCCGGACGGTTTGTGGAAGGGCGGTTCCTACAATGCTGCGGGTGTGGCGGAATCCATTAGTTGCCCGGCCACCGTGGCGGGAACTTACTATTTCCGGGTTTACGGTTATCCCATTGGTAACGGCTCATTCAGCACCACGGAGGCCTACACTCTTCAAACAGGATTCACGAGCGGCGACATCACC
Organism: uncultured Chthoniobacteraceae bacterium; assembly: GCA_964513965.1. GTDB lineage: Bacteria > Verrucomicrobiota > Verrucomicrobiia > Chthoniobacterales > Chthoniobacteraceae > UBA695. Next base: position 75,561 of record CAZEOO010000010.1, on the reverse strand, counting down.
ATCGGCAGTCAACCGCAGGCCGCCTCGGTTCCCTGGGGCGCAGCGGCGACGTTCAGCGTTTCTGCCAGCAACGACACAGGTTCAACAATGACCTACCAGTGGATGTTAAACGGGGTAGACATTTCTGGGGCAACCTCATCCACTTACACCACCCTCCAAACAGATCTTGGAAATGATGGAGACCTTTACTCCGTGCGAATCACGACCAACTACGGCACAGTGACCACCTCCACCGCTCGGTTGACCGTAACCAACCCGGATTCCATTTACTGGACTGGCGCGGTGTCAAATGATTGGAGCAACCCAGGCAACTGGGATTTGGGGCGCGTTCCAAATGGGAGCGACGTCATAAGGATTTCAGGCGGGAGCGTTATCGCAACCAGTGGTAGCGGTCGCTTGGCGGGAACCATTGTGATTTCGTCTGGGAGCGTGCTCACATGGGCCAGCGGCACGATTGCGGGCAATGTGACGATTACCAGCGGAGCGACCCTCAACATTTTTGGAACCAGTATAAAGACGCTTGGAGATGGAGCAGTCATTAACAATTCGGGGACGGTGACGGTGACGGGCACTGGCACTATTTTCTGCTGCAACTCGACGATCAACAACCAGGCGGGTGGCGTGTTCGATTTCAAAACGAACGTGGCGATGAACCACTACGCGGGCCATTGGTATTATCAATACCCCTACCCAGGCTCTTATATCTATTCACCTTCCGTCTTTAATAACCAGGGAATTCTCCGCAAGTCCGCAGGAGCGGGTGCAACCCGGTTTATTGGTAGTAATTCATGGTGGACTTTGAACAACACTGGCACCATCCAAGTGCAGAGCGGAACCCTGCAAATAGAAAACAGTGGGGGTAGCGGAGGATTCAATAATAATGGCTTGGCGAGCATAGCATCGGGGGCGGGGATGGTCTTGGCCAGCGGCGGCACCAACAGCGGGACGTTCGATGTGGCCAATGGCGGTTTATTGACCCTGAACAACGGTGTTTTCACGTTCAACGAAGGTTCCTCATTCACCGGGGCCGGGTCGACGCAAGTTAACAGCACCATCACCCTTAATGGGCAGTTGAATGCCCCATCGCTAACCGTCGTCAATGGGGGGGCGATCAATGGCACCTTTACAGTGCTTAATACCCTAAATTGGACGGGTGGAACGATGGGGGGAAAAATGACCGTTGCCACTGGGGCGGCCCTCAATATTTTTGGAACCGACACGAAGACGCTTGGGGATGGAGCAGTCATTAACAATTCGGGGACAGTGACGGTGACGGGCACTGGCCCTGTTTTCTGCTGCAACTCGACGATCAACAACCAGATGGGTGGCGTGTTCGATTTCCAGGTGGACATGGCGATGGACCACTACGCGGGCCATTGGTATTATCAATACCCCTACCCAGGCTCTTATATCTATTCACCTTCCGTCTTTAATAACCAGGGAATTCTCCGCAAGTCCGCAGGAGCGGGTGCAACCCGGTTTATTGGTAGTAATTCATGGTGGACTTTGAACAACACTGGCACCATCCAAGTGCAGAGCGGAACCCTGCAAATAGAAAACAGTGGGGGTAGCGGAGGATTCAATAATAATGGCTTGGCGAGCATAGCATCGGGGGCGGGGATGGTCTTGGCCAGCGGCGGCACCAACAGCGGGACGTTCGATGTGGCCAATGGCGGTTTATTGACCCTGAACAACGGTGTTTTCACGTTCAACGAAGGTTCCTCATTCACCGGGGCCGGGTCGACGCAAGTTAACAGCACCATCACCCTTAATGGGCAGTTGAATGCCCCATCGCTAACCGTCGTCAATGGGGGGGCGATCAATGGCACCTTTACAGTGCTTAATACCCTAAATTGGACGGGTGGAACGATGGGGGGAAAAATGACCGTTGCCAGCGGGGCGGCCCTCAATATTTTTGGAACCGACACGAAGACGCTTGGGGACGGGGCGGTCATTAACAATTCGGGGACAGTGACGGTGACGGGCACTGGCACTGGCCCTGTTTTCTGCTGCAACTCGACGATCAACAACCAGGTGGGCGGCGTGTTTGATTTCCAGGTGGACATGGTGATGGACCACTACGCGGGCCATTGGAATGGAGGATCAAATGGGTATTACCTTTCGGTGTTCAACAATGCCGGTTTATTCCGTAAATCTGGCGGGACGGGAACCCTGCTCTTTAAAGGGAGCGTTGACCCTAATGCAATTTGGACGCTCAACAATACTGGGAATGTTCAAATCATAACTGGAACCACTCAAATAGAGAGTTCTTGGAGTTCGGGAGGATTTATTCAAACTGCGGGAACGACCGTTCTGTCTGGTGCTAGCTTAAGCATTAGTCCCGCGCTTTGTCTTGATGGAGGTATCCTGGAGGGCACCGGAACAATGATAGGTTCTGTGAATAACACTGGCGGGATATTTAAGCCGGGAACCCCTGCCGGAACATTGGCAATCACCGGCAACTACACCCAATCGGCCTCAGGCGTTCTTTATTTGGAAATTGGCGGAACCGCCACAGGAACTCCATACAATCCATTGATTGTAAACGGGCAAGCAAGTCTGAGTGGAACCGTGCAAGTCAACTGCATCAATGGGGGGCAGCCGAGTGTTGGCCAGCGGTTTACTCCTGTTTCATTCGGTGCACGGGGAGGGGGGGGCGTTATGCTCGATCTGCCGGCACTTGCGAACGATGTCGCCTTGTCTGGTACCTTCACGACGACACAGCTTGTCATCGATGTGGTGCGAACGGCTTATGGAAACTGGAAGGTGAGCAAGTTTGGTGTCAATGCAGATGTTCCCGAAATCGGCGGGCCGCTGGCGGATGTCAATCGCAATGGCGTTCCCAACCTGCTCAAATACGCTTTCGGCATGGAACCTCTGGCAAGGGATGATCGCGGCAAAATGCCTCGCATGAGCCAGGCAACCGGAACCGATGGGAACAACTACCTCGCTATTCAATTCCGCAGACTCACAGGTTCCTCAGGCGATCTCCAATACCGAGTTCTCGAATCCACTAATCTCGTGAACTGGACGGCGGTGGATACAGACACCTATCAAATCGGCCTGCCCGTGAGTAACGATGATGGCACCGAAACCGTCACCGTCCGCGGGACGCTGCCGACAAACAGTCACGCCAAGGCGTTCCTTAAGGTGGAGGTCCAGCACTAGAGCATTTCTGTTTAAAATGGTGTAATGATGACAGATTAAACAGAAACTGCTCTATAACACGAGGAGCGACGTTCCACACCATCTGCCAAAGATAGTGCTGTCCCTTTAGGCGCTTCGGTTTCGGCAACGATTATTCCCCCGCGAAAATCCGCCCCATGAGCGCGCGAATGGAGTGGGGGGTGGTCCCGTAGGTGTTGATAACCGTGTCCATGGCGGCGTCAAATTCACGGTAGGTCGTCGGTTGGAAATGGTCGATGAACACCGCGGGCACGCCGAGGCGCATCCAGCCTTTCATCATGTTGCGGGCGGGGGCGCCGTAAAGCCGCGTGGTGCCGACGCCGTAGGAAACTTTGGCCCCAATGGAGCAGACGATGAGGCTGTAGTTGCCTTTGGAAACTTCTTCGAAAATGGCGTCCGGACCCGGATCGACCATCACGTGGGTGTCCGGCACCACCGCGCGGAGCGCCTGCGTCATGGCTTCGAAGGTGGTTTTGCTGCCTTCATATTCGCTCGCGACGATCAAATGCAGTAATTTGGTTTGGCCGGTGACTTTGAACGGCAGGACGTTCGCCCGGTCCCGGACGACTTCCAGGCAGCCTTCCGCCACCTGGCGCGCCCATTGTGCGTGGAGTTCCATATCCGGCGGCTCCGCGACGGGCGGGTTGCCGTCGAGCAGGGAAAGGTTTTCCTTCAGCGAAAGAATCCGGGTCACCCGCTCCCGCAGTGTGTCGAGCTTGAGCATCCCGGCTTCGATGCGCTTTTCCATTTCGCGGTAGAACGTCTCGTCCATGTCCGGGAAGAGCAGGCAGTCGCCGCCGTTTTCCCAAAAGAGGGCGCAGGCGTCGTAGTAGTTGGCGAAGTTGACCACGCCGCCCATGTTAATGGCGTCGGAGACGATCAGCCCCTGGAAGCCAAGCTGGCCGCGCAGCAAGTCCGCCAGGAGCGGTTTGGACAACGTGGCCGGCGGGTAGAGCCGCCGTTCGTCGGGCGTGTCGAAGGCGGGCAGGGCGATGTGCCCCGGCATCACGGCCACCGCTCCGGCCCGGATGAGTTCCTGGAAAACGCGCCCGGATTTTGCCAGCCATTCCTCCTTGGAAAGAGGGTTCACCGAGGTGGTGAGGTGCTGGTCGAGCGTGCCATAACCGTCGCCGGGGAAGTGCTTGAGCGTCGCGATGAGCCCGTTCTCCTGCATGCCGCGCAGGTAGGCGGCGGTGATCCGGATCACGTGGTCGGGGTCCGACCCCGCCGAGCGGGTGCCGATGATCGGGTTGTCGATGTCCGCGTAAAGATCCACGCACGGCGCGAGCGACCAGTTGAACCCCACGGCACGGCCTTCCAGGGCTGCCGCTTTGCCCATTTGGTAGGCCAGTGCCTCGTCATTGCACTTGCCGCAGCCCATCATCGAGGGGAAGCGCGTGCCATCGGTAATCATCTGCCCCGGGCCGGCCTCCATGTCCGTGGTCACCAGCGGCTTGATATTGCAAAAGCGGGTGTATTGGCCGATGGCCTGCTGATGGGTTTCGCGCGTCGTGGGGTGGAAAAACACGGCCCCGTATTCTTTCTCGGGCGTCTGGCCCGGCGTGAAGTGGGGGCAACTGGCGTGATCCAAAAGGGTGCGCCAATCCATGTTCCCGGCGAGGGTGCGAGCTTTTTCGGTGGGAGCGATGACGTAATGCATAAAAAGAGGGAAAAAGGCGATAAGTAACGCGGTGAAGGGGGAGTCTGCAAGGCTGCATCGCAGGGCTACTCCTTTTGCGTAAAATTTATTTCTATTGCTTATTCTGGAAATGGCCTCATCGTTCCTGCGTTGGATTTGAGATTTAGATAGTTCGTTGCGCGGTAAATTGTCAGGTGGGCTCGCTTTGTGGCGACCCGGTGGTGATTTTGAAAAACCCGATTCCCGGGAACGGCTTTGCAGCTCGTCGATTGATTCTCCACCACCCTTATTATGAAACTCTACGTTGGAAATCTTTCCTTCGATACCACCGAAAACGACCTCAACGATCTGTTTTCCCAATTCGGCACCGTGACGGAAGCCGCCTTGATGCAGGACCGCATGACGGGCCGCTCCCGCGGGTTCGCCTTCGTGACCATGAGCAGCGCCTCGGAAGGCCAGGCCGCCATCAGCGCGCTCCACGGCAAGCAGGTGCAGGGCCGTCCGTTGACCGTCAACGAAGCCCGGCCCCGTGAAGAACGCGCCCCCGGCCGTTCCTTCTCCGGCCCCCGCTCCCGCCGTTAATTAGCTCCATTTAGCCGACCGGCCAGTTCTCGAGAGAGGGCTGGCCGGTCGTTATTTTCCAACCTTTTTCCAACCGCATTCCCCGAAACACTTATTCATGGCTGCTGTAAACGATACCATTCAAACCGAAGGCAAAATCAAAGCCGTTCTGGCGGGCACGATGTTCCGTGTGGAATTGGCCAACGAGCATCTGGTGCTCGCCCATATTTCCGGCAAAATGCGCAAGCGTTTCATCCGGCTGACGCTGGGGGACCGGGTCAAACTCGAAATGTCGCCTTACGATTTGAACAAGGCGCGCATCGTTTATCGGTTGCAGGGGTAGCCTGATCCCCGGAGATCAGCGCGGGCTGTTTTTCCGAAACCATTTTTGTAGCACTTCGTAGCGATCCGTGGGTTCCGCCGCGGGTTGCCCATGAGCGCGATCGCACGGCTGGTTGGCGATCTCCACGCTCCATCCCTGCCATTCGCGGAAGGCGTGGTAGGTCCAGTCCCAGCCGTATTCCTCAAAAATTGAGATGCAGTCGTCCAGGTATTGCGCCGCGCCCGGCGCCCAGCGGATGGCGCTGAACTCCCCGACGTAAATGCGCGCGTCGTAGGCTTGCTGAAAATCGCGCACCGGCTGCAACCACGCGCGCAGCGTTTCCTTGTCCGTCCATTGGCGGGTGATCGTGCCGGGGTAGGCAATCGTCGCAATCTCGTTCTTGTCCTTGGCAAGCCCCTGGTCGGTAAACACCCCCTGGTGGGTGAATTCGATGGGGTGGTACATGTGCACCTGGTAGATGACGTTGGGCACATCCACCGGGCCTATCAGCCGGAACGGGCTGGCCGAATCCCACTCCTCGGTTTCGATGATGATGGGAGTTTTGGCGTCGATGGCCCGCACGGCCCTGGCTGCGGCGACTTGGATTTCCAGCCAGTTTTTCACACCCGGGGGCGAGGGGCGGTGCTGGACCGGTTCGTTCACCAGATCGTAGGCCCAAAGGCCGGGGTGATCTTTGGAACGGCGGGCGATTTCTTCCCAAATGGCCACAAACCGGGCCTGGCAAGGCTCCTCCGTGACGAGGCGGTTGGTGCCGTCGGGCAGGCGACCGCCGGGCGAAGGAAAGCCCCTTGGCAGCCTGTTAGGGAATCCGGTGTGATTCTCGCTTCCAATCTCCGCTGAAGGCGGGCAATCTTTTGCCGATCAACGCCAGCCCTTTTGTACTCATCCCCATGAATAACGCACGCTCTCCGTTTTCCCTCGAAGTCCCCGGCCATTTCTTGCTCGGGTGCAATTACTGGGCCTCCCACGCGGGCACTGATATGTGGCGGGACTGGCAGCCCGAAACCGTGGACGCCGATTTCGCCAAGCTCGCCGCGAACGGCATCCAGGTGCTGCGGCTTTTCCCGCTCTGGCCGGATTTCCAGCCCATCACACGGCTGCGTGGCGGCATGGGGCATCCTGTTGAAATGCGGATGGGTGAGCAGCCGCTGCCGCCGGACGCCGTGGGGCAGGCGGGCGTTTCCGCCGAGATGCTCGCGCGGTTTCACACCGTTTGCGGGCTTGCGGAAAAGCACGGGCTGCGGCTGGTCGTGGGCATCGTCACAGGCTGGATGAGCGGCCGCCTTTTCGTGCCGCCCGCGCTGGAAGGGCTCAACCCGATCACCGATCCCGTGAGCCTGGCGTGGCAGCTCAAATGGGTGCGCACGCTGGTGGAGTATGCGCGCGGGGAAAAAGCCATCGCCGCCTGGGACTTGGGCAACGAATGCAACTGCATGGGCGAAGCGCCCACCCGCGAGGCCGCCTACGTCTGGGCCGCCGCCATCACCAACGCCATCCACGCCGCCGATCCCTCGCGCCCCGTGGTTTCCGGGATGCATTCGCTGACGACGCCTGTGGGCAACATTGGCAACACCTGGTTCATCGACGACCAGGCGGAATTGACGGACATCCTCACCACGCACCCGTACCCTTACTGGACGCGCCACACCCGCAACGACGCCGTGAACACGCTGCGCACAACGTGCCACGCCACCGCCGAAACCCGCTTCTATTCCGACGTGGGCGGCAAACCGTGCTTCGCCGAGGAGATCGGCACCATGGGGCCGATGGTCGCCGGGGATGAAGTCTCCGCCGACTTCGCCCGCGTGAACCTCTTCTCGCTTTGGGCCAACGATTGCCGCGCCTTCATGTGGTGGTGCGCCTTCGATCAGACGGAACTCGCCCACGCGCCCTACGACTGGAACGGCGTGGAGCTTGAGCTGGGCCTCATCCGCAACGACGGCACGGCCAAGCCGGTCCTGCGCGAGATGAACGCCTTCGGGCAATTCCTTCGCTCCCTTCCGTTCGTCGCGCTGCCCCCGCACCGCAAAGACGCCGTGTGCATCCTCACCAAGGGCCAGGACGACTGGGCCGCCGCGTTTGGGTCATGGGTGCTGGCCAAGCAGGCGAAATTCGAAATCACCTTCCGTCATATCCAGCAATCCATTCCCGAAGCGCCCGTATATATGCTGCCCAGCATCAAAGGGGCCGATTGCATCCCTCGCCGTCAATGGCTGGAACTGCTGAGCCGCGTGCGGGAAGGGGCCACGCTCTACGTTTCGCTCGGCGACGGCATCGTGCCGCTCTTCAACGAAGCGGCGGGCGTGGAATTGCAAACCCGCGCCGCCGTCCACGCTCCCTTCTCCTGCGTTCTGGGGGATGACCACGAACTGCCCATGCGCGGCGGCGACGACCTCGTTTTCACCCCACGCGGGGCGGAAGTGCTCGGCACGCGCGGCGACAACGGCTCGCCCGCGTTTTGGCGCAACCGTTATGGCAAAGGCCAGGTGATCGTTTACGCCGCGCCATTGGAAATCGAAGTGACGATGACTCCCGGAGCGTTCGACCGCGAAGCGCCGCCCTTCTGGCGTGTTTACGCCGAGATCGCCCGCGCGGTGGCTGGCCCGCGCGTCGTGGAAGTCGCCGCGCCGGAGATCGCCCTCACGGAACACCCGCTTTCGGAGACCCGCAGCGTTGTCGTCGCCATCAACCACACCGGCACTGCCGTGAATGCCCCCGCGCAACTCGGCGCGGGATTCGGCGTGGGCAAGATATGGCGCGGGGAGATTCAGAACGCCGATTCTCCCCGGCCCGTCCTTGTGCTGCCGCCGCACGACGCCCTTGTTTTCGAAGTGGAAAAGCGGTAGCGGTTATTTAAACCGCACTTCCCAGTCGAACGCCCGGCTTTCCTTGGCGGCCAACTCCACGGAAAGCAGGCGGCTCTTCGGGTCGAACCCGGCTTTCGCGATTGCGCCGCCAGCCAACCGCGCTTCCGCGAACTCGCAGCCCTCGGGGACGTAGATCGCCAGTTGGTAACCCTCGCCTTCGACCAGGCGCGAGCGCCCGCGCAGGGTTTTCGCGGTGGAATCCCAATTCAAGTCCTCCAAATCACAGGCGCCTTGGGTGAGGTGCCGCGAGGTGGAGATCAACTGCGGGCGCGTCTCCAGCTCCGTAATACGCAACACGATTGAATCCAGCGGGGCCACTTCCACCGTCAGCAAATCTTCGTAAACGCCCAGGAATTTTTGATCCCAGAAGCTGTAGACCGCGTAGCGCCGTCCGCCTTTGGTGGGGAGGTCGAGGTCATGCTCCAGGCTAAAATTCAGCGTCAGCGGCGTCTCTTTTTTATTGAAGAGGTCCATCACGTTCCATGTGCCGTACGGTTTGCAAACGGCCAGGTTGGCCAGCACGTAAGCCTCGGCCGGGTTCTTCCGGTTCAGATCCATCGGGTGAATGTCCGCCACGGGGACGATGCGCCGCAGCATGTCGATACGCGTCTCGTCCAAGTCGCTGTAAGCATCGCCGAATGTCACCGGCAGCCCCGCCACACCATAGAAGGAAATGCGCGAGCGGGCTTGCGCGAGGGTGTTGAACTCGGCTCGCACCACCACGTTGTCGCCGTCGGCATAAAACACTACGTTGTGCCAAAGGTAGAGCCGAAGAACGCGGTCCACGCAGTTTTCGAGGAATTCCTCCCAGCCGTAAATGTCGTTGCCGATGCGCGCCGCGTCGAAAACATCCATGGCCACCGTGATGTCGCGCTCCGAGATTCCCGAGCACGAGAGCATATAGACATCCGGCCCCACCGTCCGGCGCGCGGCCTTGACCAAACGCCGCAACCCCGAGTCGCTGGAGATTTTCGGATCGTGGAATCTGGAGTGGAACGCGTCGTAAATATCCAGGGTGGCGGGCAGACAATCCCACTTGATGGCCCGGTAGCCCCAGTTGAGGATTTGGCTGAAAATCGCGGGGATGTACTCCGAAACCACGCCGGGGTGGGTCGGGTCCACCCACCACTGGCCGCACCACTCGGGCTTTTGAGCCAGCACCCATTCCGGGTGCCGCTCCAGCATCGCGTTCTTGCGCCCGTCGTTGGTCGCGCCGATCCAGAGCGCCGGGATAAGCCCCAGCTGGCTGATTTCCTCCGCGACGTGGGCCAGGCCGTTGGGGTAGGCATCTTTCCGTGGGCTGAAGGTGTCGAAGTCGCCGCCGAGGCCGTCGAACCCTGCGTGGTCCCATTCCCAGTCCACCCACAGGCAAAGCTTGTCCGTGTACTTGGCAAAATGGGTCGCCAGCCCCCGCGCATTTTCCAGCACCGCTTTTTCGCTGGCCCCGAACTTGACCGCGTACCAAGTCATCCAGCCCACCGGCGGCGTGTGGAAGCCGTGGCTTTTGTTGATTGGCGCGTAGGGAATGTTGAAGCGGCGCTTGCAATAGTCCTCCTGCACGGCAAAGGCGATGGAATGCGCCCGGCCGTCGATCTCCCCGCTCCCGAAGCGCAGCCGGTAACCGCCCGCCGCCCAATCGTAGGCAACGCGGTAGGTTTCGTTGGCCCGGAACTCCAGCACGCGGTCCAGGTTGCGGTCAAAGAGCGCGTTGTCGTGGATCGAAAACGCCGGGCCGCAGGCGCAGCGGAGCGTCCCGCCCTCGGCGTTTAAGCGAACCCCGAACGTGGAAGCCTCCGGGTCCGCGCCCCAGTGAATGAGGCCGTCGATGGAAATATCCGTCTTGATGCTCACCGCCCACACCTTCAGGGAGCCCGCGTCCGCAGTGAACTGGAGCGTGATGCGGTCCGAGGGGTCCGAGTCCACCGAGAAAACCGCCTCCAGTATCACGCGGTCGATGCTGGTGCGCACGGCGGTGGCCACTTTGTAACGCTCCGGCGGCACCGGCTGGCCCTCGCGCGTTGCGATTCTGATGCTCGCGTCCTGGATAAACGCCTGTTCCTCCGATGCCCCGTCGGGCCGGTAGTAGCAGGAGAACGTCTGGGTCTTTTCGTTATAATCGGCGGAATAGTTTTTGTAGTTGATGTACATGGGCTCGGGGGCCGGGGGGCGGTTGGCAAGCTGGTTTTAAAATGGATTACTAACTAACTCTAGCTTATAAAGGGATTTTTCCATGTCAAGAAGAGCCTCATTGCAACCCGGGGCCGCTTGCCCTATGATCCGCGCACATGCCCAAATGGCAGCGACATAACGAAATCTACCTGGAACTGCGCTCCAACATCGCCGATGGCACGCTTCCCACAGGCTCGGCGCTGCCCACGTTCGTCCAGCTCGGGCTGAAGTTCGGCGTCAGCGTCGCCACCGTCAACAAGGCCATCGCCAAGCTCAAGGCGGACGGGCTGGTCAAAACGGTGCGGGGCGCGGGCGTGTTCGTCGCGGGCAAGGAGAAGCCCCGCGAGAAAAATTCCATCGCGGTGCTCCTGCCCGAGCTAAGCTCCCATCTTTACCTGGACATGATCCAGGGCATCAGCCAGGAGGCCGACGCGCAAAATTTCCACCTGCACCTTTGCTGCACCGGGTATGACTCGGCCAAGGAAGCCCAATTGCTCGACAGCCTGGCCCACGACCGCCAGATCAAAGGGCTCATTCTCTCCCCGAGCGGAGACAAAAAATGCCGCCAGCTTTACGAATGGATGCAGGGCCTCCGCTATCCTTTCGTATTCGTGGACCGCTACCTGCCGGAGCTCAACGCCCCCTACGTTACCTGCGATTCCGCCTGGGGCGCCCGGCTCGGGACGGAAAAGCTGATCGCCCTCGGCCACAAGCGCATCGCGTTTGTCACCTCGAAAAATGAAGTGCGCCAAAGCTGGTGCAAAGACCGCTTCAACGGCTACAAGAGCGCCCTGGCCCAGGCGGGGATCGCCTTCGACAAATCGCTCGTCACGAACGAACCCTCCGGGCGCGAGATCAAAGCCCTCCTGCGGAAAAGCAAGCGCCCCACCGGCTTGTTTTTGCCCTCCAACCGCTACCTGCCCAACATCCTCGAAGGGGTGGACCTGGGGGTCACGCCCGTGACCGTCGCCGGGTTTGACGAAGTGGATAACGCCATCGGCTCGTTCAGCCGCAATGCCATTCGCAACTACGCGGACCTGCCCCTCATCAAAGTCATCCAGCCGTTCCACGAAATGGGCGTCCAAGCCGTGCGCCTGCTGGTTGCCGGGATTCGGGGCCAGAATATTCCCCAGCGCCAGGTGCTCCTCACGCCGCACCTGGAAACGGAAGAATGAGCGCGCGTTAACGCTTGTTGATTCCTACAAAGCGCGCTCGCCTTGCTCTCCCGTCCGAATGCGGATCGCCTTGTCCACGGTGGAGGAAAAAACCCTGCCGCCGTTCGGGCTGGTGATGTTGGCCGCCCGCGACACCGCTTTGACCGCCTCGCTGGCGATCTTCCGGCTGACCACGATCTCCAGTTTTAGCTTGGGCACATAATCCACCTCGTATTGCTTGCCGCGAAGCGTCTGCGCCTGCCCCTTCTGCTGACCATACCCGCTCACTTCGGTAATCGTCATGCCGCGCACACCAAGCTCCTCCAGAGCTTCTTTGATCTCCTCCAGCTTGAATGGTTTAACAATGGCCTCGATTTTTTTCATACCTCATGTGGAGGAGCTGGGGTGCAAAAACCCCGCACCCGCTAGAGCATTTACCATGCCCCAGGCGTTTTGGAGCGGGCCAACAGAAGCGTCGCGCGGTTTCGGGCTGAGCGGGTGGCTAAAAAAGGGATGCCGCGAGCGCGGATTTATCCCTTTTGGGCAAAATGCCACAGAAGAACAAAAAAACGCGGCCCCCGCGTAATGCGGAGGCCGCGCCATGACTTATACAGGATCGCTGATCGTCCCGGGCTCTAGTCCAGAAGCCCGATGGTCATCCCCAGCGGGAACGCCTTGGGCTGCTCGCAGCGGTTGGCGATCTCGATGGTGCAATGGCTCTCGGAGGACTTCGCGAAGGCGTTCATGACCTCCAGCACGTGGAGGGCCAGGGCGCCGTTGCAGCGGTGTTCGCGGCCCGAGTGGATGGCGTGCGCCATGTCGGCCGCGCCAATGCTGCGCGAGTTCTCGTGGTAACCGTAGGCAAACGGGATCTCCTTCCAGTCCTCGTTGCCGGGACGGAAGACCGAGATGGGGCCGCCGAAGGTGTTCGGGTCGGGCACGGCGATGCTCCCCTGGGTGCCGTAGATCTCGATCGGCTTGTGGGCGTGCTTTTGCACGTCGAAGCTGATGGCCATGGTGATGACCGCGCCGTTTTCGAAGAGCAGGGTGCCGCCGTTGTGCGTGGCCACTTCCACGGGCAGCAGTTCACCGAAGTGCTCCTTGCAGGTCGCAAGGCGGTTCGGGCCGGACTTCGAGGTGATGGCGGAAACCGCCGCCACGGGGCCGAGCAGGTGAACCAGCGCCGTAACGTAGTACGGGCCCATGTCCAGCATGGGGCCGCCGCCCTTGGCGTAGAAGAACGCGGGGTTCGGGTGCCACGCTTCGGGGCCGGCGCCCAGCATCAGCGCCGTGCCGGCGAGCGGACGGCCGATCCAGCCGTCGTCGATGAGCTTGCGGCAGGTTTGCAGACCCGCGCCCAGGAAGGTGTCCGGGGCGCACCCCACGCGCAGGTTCTTGCTCTTGGCGAAGTCGAGCAGCGCCCGGCCTTCTTCCGTGTCAATGGCCAGCGGTTTCTCGCTGTAAACGTGCTTGCCAGCGCGCAGAATATCCATGCCCACCTTGGCGTGAACCTTCGGCACCGTGAGGTTGATGACGAGGCCGATGGAAGGGTCCGCGAGCAGTTCGTCAATGCTCATCGCCTTAATGCCGAACTCTTCGGCCCGCTTGGCGGCGGCTTCGGCGTTGATGTCCGCGCAAGCCTTCAAATTCAGCGCGCGGAAAAACGAGCAGCCTTTCGCGTACGCCGGGGAAATATTTCCGCAGCCGATGATCCCGACGTTCATGGCGGGAAACGAGGAAATGTCGTTCATAGTTTGGAGGTAATTACTTGTTGCCAGCGGCGAGCCCGTTGCCGATGAGGTATTCGTAGCTCTTCTTCACGCATTCGAGCATGTCCGTGTCGCTGTTGTCCTGCTCGACCACGAGCCATTCGGTGACGGCGGGGTTCAACGCGCCGACGATGCCCTTGATGTCGTTCTTGCCGCTGCCCACGGGCAGGAGGGTCAATTTCTGGCCGGGCTTGATCTGCATCGTGTCGGTGGCGGCATCATAGTAGGTCTCCGGCTGGATCAGCGGGCCGTCCTTGATGTGGAGCAGCGGGGAGCGGTCGGCGAACTGGCGGACCATTTCGGCGGCGTTGTTCGCGCCGAAGTTGGCGGCCCAGTAGGTGTCCAACTCGAACTTCACGTCCGGGCAAAGCTCGGCGAAAATGTCGTGCTTGATGCGGCCGTCCAGCTTATCGAATTCCCAGTAGTGGTTGTGGATGACCAGCGTGAACCCGGCCTTGGCCAGCTTGGCGTTCATCTCGTTGGTGATGTCGGCGGTTTTCTTGATGGAGTCCAGCGTCGCGAACTCCTGCGTGCCGTAGCCGCCCGCCACCAGCTTGACGCCCAGTTCGCCGTAGGCGTCGATGCTCTTCTCGACGTCCTCGAGTTTCGCCCAGGGGCTGTGGGTGGAGGAAACCACCATGCCGAGATCCTCGACATATTTGCGGAATTCCTTGGGGGTGAAGTTGAAGAACCCGGCGGGTTCGACGCCTTTGTAGCCGATGGCGGCCAGGGCGCGAAGCACGGCGGGGAAATCCTTCGCAGCCGCATCGCGCAGGCTATAAAGCTGGATGGAAATAGGTTTCAGGTTGGTATTCATATTGGAGGAGAGAAGGGAAAGCCCGAGAGCGGAGTTTGGTTTATTACTTTCTCTTGTGGTTTTCCGATAAAACGAGGTATAGCGAACCCTGTGGAGCGAAACAATTGACGTTTCCTATTGTTTATTAACCTAAATTCATTAGCCTAAAGAAGCGAAGTTTATATCACTAACTGTATGCAAACGCCCCTCAACGGTCCGCAGCCGAAACTCTTCCGCATCGGCTATTATAAAGCGCCGTCGGTAAGGGCCGTCAGGCCGTACCTGATTCCGCCGCACAACGAGATTATTGAGATCGTCACCAACGGGGTCGTTTATTTCGAGGAGGACGGCGCGGACCGCAAGCTGGGGTGCGGCGCGATGTTCTGGCATTTTCCAGGGGACGAAACCATCCACCGCACCGACGCCGAAACCCCCTACGAATGCCTGGCGCTGAACTTCCGCTCGGCCCGGCCGGTGCGCCGCGCGCCGCGCCTTTCGATCATACCGGATCATCTCCGCACGAAGGAGCTGTGCCAGGAATTGCTGTGGGGCTACCACAACGAAGCCGTGGACCGGACGATCCTGGGCAACTACGCCTACCACCGGCTGTTGTGGGAGGCCCATTTGGGCACCGTCAAAAACACGGCGACGCCGCGCCCCTCGGCCCTCGAAGCCGCGCTGGCGTTTCTGGAGGCCGAGTTCAAGCGACCCGAGGTCGGCGTGGCGGATCTCGCCCGCGCCGCAGCCTTGAGCGAGCCCCGGCTCCACGTCCTGTTCCGCGATTACCAGCAGCAGACGCCTCATGGGGCGCTGACGGCCCGCCGTATCCAGGAGGCGAAGCTGCTCCTCTCGGGGTCCTCGCGCAACATCAAAGCGTTGAGCGAGGAGTGCGGCTTTGCCAACGTCGAGACGTTCTACCGCGCGTTTAAAAAATCGGTCGGCATCACGCCGCACCAGTTCCGCGAATCCAACACGCTCAAAGCGGACCTGGGGCTGTTTGTGGGGCAGCCGTAGCTACACCACGCTGGCGAGAATCTTTTCCAGGTTCTTCGCCGCGTCGAAGCATTCCAGCGCCGTTTCGCGGGCACGTTTGGAAAGGCGGTCCCAGTCCTTCATCACGCGGCGCACGGCCTCCTCGGCTTCGGCCAAGTTGGAAACGATCAGCACGCCGGAGTCCTCCGGCAGGTAGCGCGAGGCGGTGGTGTCTTCGGTGATTTCAGGCCGTCCCGTGGCCAGGTAAGCGGCGGCGCGGTCGCTGAACCAGCCGGTCTTCCACAAGGCGTCCGCCTGCTTCACTGGCGTGAACTCCGCGAGCGAACCCGCGATATAGCGGCGGTACTCCGCTGGGCCGCTGGCTACCTGGTGCGGGTGCGCCAGCTTCCAGCCGTGCCCCATAATGCGCGGGCGCTCCGGGTCGTCGTCGTTCAAATTCACGGCCAGTTCCATCTCCGCCTCCGGCACGCGGCCCGGCAGCGGCATGTATTGCTCAAAAGCGGCCTGCTTGGAAAGCTCGGGGTACTCCCCGTTGACCTCCATATACTTGCCCCAATACCACTGGGTTACGGTCGTGAACCGGGGCCGCTTGGGGCGCGGCTGTGGCGTGAAAAGCTGCGTATCCACCAGCGGGTAGAACGTGTGGCGCGGCATCACGGGCGGGGCCGCCGTGCAGTCCGGCGCGTTGAGGTTCAGCCCGATGGTCCAAAGCACGTCGTGGAAGGACTGGCCCATCTCAATGCGCGCCATCCAGTAGGAAATCTCCCCCGGGTCGAGGTCGCAGAACACGCGCCGCTCGAAGCGGTGGATGAACGGCGGGTGAATGGAAAAACTCAGGTTCAGGAGCACGTTCGGCCCGGCGAGGCGCGCCTCAAGGTCGGCCTTGGTGATGCCGTGAGCGTCCATATCACCGAGTTCCTGCTCTTCGCCCGGCTTGCGGTGATAGAGCAGGCAGTAGTTGGCCCCAAGGCCGTGCTCCACCATCCGCTCGTGAAAAACACGCAGGTGCTCCGCGTCGCTCGCGGCGTCCTGGGTCGCCGGGAAAAGCTCCAGCCAAATCGGGTCCAGGCCCAGGCGCTTCAGCCCCAGCACCCACTGCAACGGCACGGAAAAATTGCCCCCGCCAAGACGGTATTTCGCGGCAAAACCGCACCCGACAAACACAGTGGCCCCGCGAAGCTTGGCTAAAATGGACATACTTCGCCCATGCTGCCCCAGCCCTTGGCGAAAACCAAATAAATTACGCGGGAATCAAATCGTCCACGCTGTCGCTCTCGGCCACGATGTCGGCGAAGAGCCAGGAGGAGAGATAGCGTTCGGTGGAGGAGGGGACAATGGCCACGATGCGTTTGCCTTTGTTCTCGGGCCGCTTGGAAAGTTCCAGCGCCGCCCAAATGGCCGCGCCGCTGGAGATGCCCACGGGAATGCCGTCGAGCTGGTTGACTTCCTTGGAAATGGGGCCGGAGTTTTCCTCTAGCACGGGGATGATCTCGTCCACAATCTTCGTGTTGAGCACCTCGGGCACGAACCCCGCGCCGATGCCTTGCAATTTGTGCGGTGCGGGCTGGCCGCCGGAAAGCACCGGCGAGCGGGCCGGTTCCACGGCCACGGCCTTGAAGCTCGGACGGCGGGATTTGATGACCTCGGCGATGCCGGTGAGCGTGCCGCCGGTGCCGATGCCCGCGACCACGAAATCGACTTCGCCGTCGGTGTCGCGCCAGATTTCCTCGGCGGTCGTCTTGCGGTGGGCCTCCGGGTTCGCGGGGTTGGCGAATTGTTGGAGAATATAGCTGTTGGGGATTTTGGCGTGGAGTTCCTCGGCTTTGGCGATGGCCCCCTTCATCCCCTTGGCCCCCTCGGTGAGCACCAGCCGCGCGCCCAGGATTTTCAGCAATTTGCGGCGTTCGATGGACATCGTCTCCGGCATCGTGAGGATGAGGTGCAGCCCGCGCGCCGCCGCGACGAACGCCAGCGCAATCCCCGTATTACCGCTGGTGGGCTCGATCAAGACGGTGTCTTTGTTAATCAAACCCGAGCGTTGAGCGGCATCCACCATGGCCACGCCGATGCGGTCCTTCACGCTGGAAAGCGGATTGAAAAACTCCAGCTTCAAGAGGATTTCCGCCTGCGCGCCGTGCTTTTGCGCCGTGCGGTTGAGCCGGACGAGCGGAGTGTTGCCAATCGTTTCGCTAATGTCGTTGAAGATGCGAGCCATGGTTTTTTTTGGAAAGTTGAATTTGGAGTTGATTGACTTCGAGGAGGAGCTTAAGCCTTTATTCTACATTATGTCAATCGAGTTTATGTATAAAACTGGATTTGCCTCCTTTTGGGGATTATCTTGATTTTCCCGATATAGATTAGACATTCCCAACCGATGAAGCTTTCCCTCCGAGGTGATTACGCGCTGAGAGCGTTGATTGTGCTGGCCGAGCACTACGGCCGGGGGATCGTGCGCATCCAGACCATTTCAGAGCGGCAAAACATCCCCAAGCGGTTCCTGGAGCAGATCCTCAACGACGTGAAAAGCGGGGGCTTCGTGGAAAGCCGGCGCGGCATTGCGGGGGGCTATCAGCTTGCGCGGCCCCCGGAGCAAATCACCCTTTCGGACTTGATCCGCTACGTCGAGGGGTCGCTGGTGGCGCTGCCGCCGGAAAACGACGCCAAGGTTGCCGCGGGCGCCGATGAAGTGCAGCAAGCAATTCATAGTGTGATGAAGGAGGTTCGCGAAGCCATCCTGAAAGTTTTGGGCGGCGTCACCCTGGCCGATCTTTGCCGCCGCGCCCACGAAATCCGCAACGCCCATGCCGCGCCGGATTATTCGATCTGATTTTCTCTTCTTCGAAAAGCAATTGCGCCCTCTTGCCAGCGGCCTGGGATGCGCTAGAATGTGCGCGATATGAGCACCGCATCCCAACAGACCCTCGACAACCTCAACGCCGCGTTCCAGGGCGAATCCAACGCCGCCCATAAATACCAGATTTACGCCAAGAAGGCCGACGAAGAGGGCCATCCCTACGCCGCCCGCCTTTTCCGCGCCGCTTCCAAAGCGGAAACCATTCACGCCGCCAACCACGCCAAAGCCATCAAGGCGCTCGGCGGCGTCGTGGGCGAATTGAAGCTCGGGGAAGTGACTCCCGGCAGCACCGCCGAGAACATCAAGGACGCCATCAAGGGCGAAACCCACGAGTTCAAGGAAATGTACCCCGAGTTCCTCGAAGTCGCCAAAAAGGACGGCTGCAAGGAAGCCATCCGCACCATGACGTGGGCCATGCAGGTGGAAATCCAGCACGCCGCGCTCTACCAGGCCGCGCTCAACAACCTGGGTGGCAACACCAACCGCGTGCTCTACGTCTGCCTCGTCTGCGGCGAAACCGTCACCGAAATTCCCGAGAAATGCTCCGTTTGCGGCGCGGCCTCGAAAGTATTCGAGTGCATTGAGTAAGTCGGCAATATCCGGCCCGCTCATCGGCGCGCACATGTCCATCTCCGGGGGCGTGGCGCTTTCCATCGACCGTGCGCTTTCCATCGAAGCCACGGCGATGCAGATTTTTGTGAAAAATAACATGCAGTGGTTCGCGCCGGGGCCGCTGCCGGAGGCGGAGGTGCGTTCCTTTTTGGAGCACCCGCGCCGGGCCGAACTGCGGTCCGTGTTCGGCCACAGCGGTTATTTAATCAACTTGGCGGCGGCCAACCCGGATTTTGCGAAGAAATCCCGCCGGGCGCTGCGAGAGGAACTCGTGCGCGCGGATCAGCTTCGGCTGCCGTTTTTGGTGCTCCACCCCGGCGCGCATATGGGCGAGGGGGAGGAAGCCGGGCTGGCCAAGATCGTGGCCGGTCTGGACGAGGTGTTCGCGGCGCTGCCCAAGGTCAAAACCCGCGTGGCGCTGGAGACCACGGCGGGTCAGGGCACCGGACTCGGGCACACGTTCGAGGAACTGGCGTGGATTTTGAAGCACTGCCAAACCCCCGAACGCCTCTGTATTTGCGCCGATACCGCCCACCTTTTTGCGGCGGGCTACGATATTTCCACGGAAGAAGGAGCGCGCCGGACGTTCGAACGGTTCGACGAGGTGATCGGCCTGGAGCGGCTCGTCGCGGTGCATTGCAACGACTCCAAGGTGGCGCTCGGTTCCCGGGTGGACCGCCACGAGCACCTGGGCAAAGGGAAGATCGGCCTGGCTCCGTTCCGGTTTTTGATGCGGGAGCCTCGTTTTGCGGCCATCCCGAAGGTGCTCGAAACCCCGAAGGGCAAGGACTTTGCCGAGGATCGCGTGAACCTGGGCGTACTGCGGAATTTTTTAGAGTAATTCAGACCGTTCGGCGGTGCTTTGCGCCTCTTGCGCGGAGCCCCTCTTTTTTTGCGCATCCGGCGGAAAAAACGCCCAAAAACGTTCCCTGAGGAGCTTCACTGTAAATTTTGAAAGAAGAACATTGAAAATTTCTACAGGAATGCTGCTATTACCAACCCGCGAAAAGACCAGTAAAAAACCGCTTCGAATGTTCCAGATTACACCATCCCATGATCTGAATGCCCGGATACCAGCCCTGGCGCGCACCCGGTTCTTGTGCGAATAGTCGAAGTTGCAGTCCCATAATGTAAAAGAGAAAAGATGCAGACAATGCCCATCAACGGACTACCCCCGAAGCAAGGCCTCTATGATCCGCAGTTCGAACACGACGCCTGTGGCGTAGGGTTCATCACTCATATGAAGGGCCGAAAGTCGCACGACATTGTCGAACAGGCGCTGACGATCCTTTTGAACCTCGACCATCGCGGCGCGGTGGGAGCCGAAACCAACACCGGCGACGGCGCGGGCATCCTGATCCAGATGCCGCACAAGTTTTTGAAGAAAGCGGCCAAGGCGGAAGGCATCGAATTGCCCGAAGCCGGGCAGTATGGCGCGGGCGTGGTTTTCGCCTCGCCGGACGCCGCCGCCCGCAAGAAGGACGAAGCCGTTTTTGCCAAGATCGTGGCCGAAGAGGGCCAGACGCTCCTGGGCTGGCGCAAGATGCCGGTCAACAACTCAACCCTCGGCAACACCGCCAAGGCCGCCGAGCCGTGCATGATGCAGGTCTTCATCGGCCGGGGCAAGGGCATTGCCGACGATCTCGCCTTCGAGCGCAAGCTTTACGTCATCCGCCAGCGGGCGATGAACGAGATCCGCCTCAGCGATCAGACCGATTTCTGGTATATCGCGAGCCTCTCGGCGCGTACGATGATCTTCAAGGGCATGTTGATGCCCGTGCAGGTGGGCGAGTACTTCCTTGACTTGGCCGACCCGGATATGGAGAGCGCCCTGGCGCTGGTCCACTCCCGGTTCAGCACGAACACCTTCCCGAGCTGGGAGCGTTCGCACCCCTACCGCTACATCGCCCACAACGGCGAAATCAACACCCTGCGCGGCAACATCAACTGGATGAAGGCCCGGCAGTCCCTCTTCGAGAGCGAGGCTTTCGGCGACGACATCAAGAAAGTGCTCCCGGTTATCGACCCCAATGGGTCCGACTCGGCCATGTTCGACAACTGCCTGGAGTTGCTCACGCTCTCGGGCCGCTCGCTGCCGCACGCGGTGATGATGATGATCCCCGAGCCGTGGAACGCGCACGAGTCCATGAGCGACGAGCGCAAGGCGTTCTACGAATACCACTCCTGCCTCATGGAACCGTGGGACGGCCCCGCTTCCATCGCCTTCACCGATGGCACGTTTATCGGCGCGGTGCTCGACCGCAACGGCCTGCGCCCCTCGCGTTACTATGTGACGAAGGATGACCTGGTCGTCATGGCCTCCGAAGCGGGCGTGCTTCCCTTTGCCCCTGAAAACATCGCCCGCAAGGGCCGTCTCCAGCCGGGCCGCATGTTCCTGGTGAACATGCAGGAAGGCCGCATCGTCGCCGACGAGGAAATCAAGAGCGCCATCGCCAAGGAGCACCCTTACCGCGACTGGCTCAACCAGCATTTGGTCGAACTTTCCATCCTCAAGGAAACTTCCCAGGAACCCGCGCTCATCAACGGTTCTCTGCTGCTCCAACAGCAGGCCTTCGGCTATAGCTTCGAGGAAGTCCGCAAGCTGATCCTTCCGATGGGCCGCGATGGCGTGGAAGCCCTCGGTTCCATGGGCACCGATACGCCGCTGGCCATCCTTTCCAACAAGGTTCACCCGGTTTTCGACTACTTTAAGCAACTCTTCGCGCAGGTCACCAACCCGCCCATCGACTCCATCCGCGAGGAGATCATCACCTCGACCCTCACGAACCTCGGTTCCGAGCGCAACCTGCTCAAAGCCGAACCCGAGAGCGCCCATATGGTGAAGCTCACCTCGCCCATCCTCACCAACGAGGAATTGGCGAAGTTGAAGCACATCGCGCAGCCCGGCTTCAAAGCCGTCACCCTGCCCATGCTCTTCAACCCGGCGGGCAGCAATGCCGACGCCGCCAAGGCGCTGGAAGCGGCCCTGGAAGAACTCTTCGCCCAGGCCAGCAAGGCCATTGCCGAAGGCGCGAACCTCCTCATCCTCTCCGACCGCGGCGTGGACAAGGAGCACGCGGCCATCCCGTCGCTGCTGGCCGTCGCCGGTCTGCACCACCACTTGATCCGCGAGGGCACCCGCACGCAGGCGGGCCTCATCCTGGAAAGCGGCGAGCCGCGCCAGGTGCACCACTTCGCGCTGCTGCTGGGCTACGGCGCCGGGGCCATCAACCCGTACCTCGCCATCGAGACCGTCAAGGAACTCATTCGCGACGGCCTCATCACCGGCCAGAGCGAGGCGGAAGCCGTCAAGCACTACGCCAAGGCCGCCACCAAGGGGGTGGTCAAGGTCGCCTCCAAGATGGGCATTTCCACCATCCAGAGCTACCGTGGCGCGCAGATCTTCGAGGCCGTGGGCCTGAACCACGAGGTCATCGACAAATACTTCACCTGGACCGCCTCGCGCATCGAGGGCGCGGGCATGGACGTGCTCGCGGGCGAGGTTCAGCTTCGCCACAACCGCGCGTTTGCCCAGACCACCGCTCCGACGCTCGATGTCGGCGGCGAATACCAGTGGCGCGCCGACGGCGAGGCCCATCTCTTCAACCCGCTCAGCATCCACGCGCTGCAAAGGGCTACGCGCACGAACAGCTACGAAGCCTTCAAGCAGTACTCCGCGCTCATCAACGAGCAGGATAAGCAGCTTTACACCCTGCGCGGGCTCCTCAAGTTCAAGGAAGGCCGCACGGCGGTGCCGCTGGACGAAGTGGAACCCATCGAAGCCATCATGAAGCGCTTCAAGACGGGCGCCATGTCCTACGGCTCCATTTCCAAGGAAGCCCACGAGGCGCTGGCCATCGCCATGAACCGCATCGGCGGCAAATCGAACACCGGCGAAGGCGGCGAAGACCCCGAGCGTTTCATCCCGCTGCCCAACGGCGACTCCAAGAAGAGCGCCATCAAGCAGGTGGCCTCCGGCCGCTTCGGCGTCACGAGCGATTACCTCACCAACGCCGAGGAAATCCAGATCAAGATGGCCCAGGGCGCGAAGCCCGGCGAAGGCGGCCAGTTGCCCGGTTCCAAGGTTTACCCGTGGGTGGCTAAGACCCGGCACTCCACGCCTGGCGTCGGCTTGATTTCCCCGCCCCCGCACCACGACATTTACTCCATCGAGGACTTGGCTGAACTCATCCACGACCTCAAGAACGCGAACCGTCAGGCCCGCGTGAGCGTCAAGCTCGTCTCCGAAGTGGGCGTGGGCACCATTGCCGCTGGCGTGGCCAAAGCGCACGCCGACGTGGTCCTCATCTCCGGCTTCGACGGCGGCACCGGCGCTTCGCCTCAAACCAGCACCAAGCACGCGGGTCTGCCGTGGGAACTTGGCCTGGCCGAGACGCACCAGACGCTCGTGTTGAACAACCTGCGCAGCCGCATCATGGTGGAAACCGACGGCCAGCTTAAAACCGGCCGCGACGTGGTCGTGGCCGCGCTGCTCGGGGCCGAGGAATTCGGCTTCGCCACCGCGCCGCTCGTCACCCTGGGCTGCATTATGATGCGCGTTTGCCACCTGAACACCTGCCCGGTGGGCGTGGCAACGCAAAACCCGGAACTGCGCAAGCGGTTCACCGGCAACCCGGATTACGTCGTCAACTTCATGAAGTTCGTGGCCACCGAAGTGCGCGAACTCATGGCGCAACTCGGCTTCCGCACCTTGAACGAAATGGTCGGCCACACCGAGGCCCTCGAAGCCAAGGACGCCGCCGCCCACTGGAAGGCCAAGGGCGTGGACCTCTCCGCGATCCTCTTCCAGCCGCAAGCCGGCCCCGAAATCGGGCGCTACTGCCAGATCGCGCAAGACCACGGCCTGGAGAAGTCGCTTGATCTCACTACCCTGCTCGGCCTCGCCAAGCCCGCCCTCGAAAAGGGCGAGAAAGTGCGGGCCACGCTGCCCATCCGCAACGTCAACCGCGTCGTGGGCACCATCCTGGGCAACGAGATCACCAAGCGTTACGGCGCGGCGGGTCTGCCCGAGGACACCATCCGCTTCCACTTCCAGGGTTCGGCGGGCCAGAGCTTCGGCGCGTTCGTGCCCAAGGGCGTCACGCTCGAACTCGAAGGCGACACCAACGACTACGTGGGCAAAGGCCTCTCCGGCGGGAAGATCATCCTCTATCCCCCGGCGGCCTCCACCTTCGCGGCGGAAGAAAACATCATTGCGGGCAACGTCTCCCTCTACGGCGCGACCAGCGGCGAGGCCTACATCCGCGGCGTCGCGGGTGAACGCTTCGCGGTGCGCAACTCCGGCGCGAGCGCGGTGGTTGAAGGCGTGGGCGACCACGGCTGCGAATACATGACCGGCGGCAAAGTCGTCGTCCTGGGTTCCACCGGCCGCAACTTCGCGGCGGGTATGAGCGGCGGCATCGCCTACGTCCTGGACGAGGCGGGCACCTTCCCGTGCCGTTGCAACCAGCAAATGGTCGGCCTGGAGAAGATGGAAGGCGAGGAAATCGCCGAAATCCGCGCCCTCATCGAGCGCCACGCCGAGTACACCGGCAGCACCCGCGCCAAGGCGGTGCTGGAGAACTGGGACACCATGGCGCCCAAGTTCGTCAAGGTCATGCCTCGCGACTACAAGCGCGTGCTGGCGTGCATCAAGAAAGCCCACGACTCCGGCCTGAGCGGCGACGAAGCCCTCAAAGCCGCCTTCGAGGCCAACCTCCTGGATGTCGCCCGCGTCGGCGGCGGATAGTCACCCTTCAAGAGCCAACATTTTAAGCATCACAAACAAATGGGTAAGCCCACAGGATTCCTAGAATATCTCCGCGAACTGCCGCTCGACCGTCCGGCTCTGGAACGCATCAAAGATTGGAACGAATTTCACCACGCTACCGACCCCGAGGCGCTGAAAAAGCAGGCGGCCCGGTGCATGGATTGCGGCACCCCCTGGTGCCACACCGGCGTCCTTTTCAGTGGCATGGCCAGCGGCTGCCCCATCCACAACCTCATCCCGGAGTGGAATGACCTCATCTACCGCGGCCTTTGGCGCGAGGCGCTGGAACGCCTCCACAAAACCAACAACTTCCCCGACTTCACGGGCCGCGTTTGTCCCGCGCCGTGCGAGGGAGCCTGCACCTGCGGCCTCAATGGCGAGCCGGTGACGATCAAGAACATCGAGGTCTCCATCATCGACAAGGGCTGGGAAGAAGGCTGGGTTTCCCCGCGTCCGCCGGAAAAGCGGACAGGCAAGCGCGTGGCCGTCGTCGGGTCCGGCCCGGCGGGCTTGTGCGCCGCCGCCCAGCTTAACAAAGCGGGCCACACCGTCACCGTTTTCGAGCGGGCCGACCGTCCGGGCGGGCTTCTCATGTATGGCATCCCCAACATGAAGCTCGACAAAAAGGAAGTCGTGCTGCGCCGCATCCAGTTGCTGGAAGCCGAGGGCGTGAAGTTCGCCTGCAACACCAACGTTGGAACGGACCTGCCCGTCGAGAAGCTCAAAGCCGACTTTGACGCCGTGGCCCTCTGCACTGGCGCGACCGAGGCCCGCGATCTCAAGATCGAAGGCCGCGAGTTGAAAGGCATCCACCTCGCCATCGAGTTCCTCGGTTCCAACACCAAGGCGCTCCTGGACGGCTGCCCCGCGCCGATCAGCGCCGAAGGCAAGCACGTCATCGTCATCGGCGGCGGCGACACCGGCACCGACTGCGTGGGCACCTCCATCCGCCACGGCGCGGTGAGCGTCACGCAGGTCGAGATCATGCCCAAGCCTCCGCTTGAGCGCGCCGCCAACAACCCGTGGCCCGAATGGCCCAAAGTCCTCAAGACCGATTACGGCCAGGAGGAAGCCGCCGCCAAGTTCGGCGCGGACCCGCGCGTTTACCTCACCACCGCGAAGCAATTTATCGGCGACGAGCACGGGAACGTGAAGCAAGTGCATCTCGTCCAGGTCGAGTGGAAAAAGGACGCCAATGGCCGCTTCATCCCGGCAGAAGTGCCCGGCTCCGACAAGATCGTTCCGGCGGAACTCGTGCTCCTGGCCATGGGTTTCCTCGGGCCGGACCAAGCCTTGCCCGAAGCCCTCAAGCTGGAGCGCGACGGCCGCAGCAACATCAAGGCCGAGCACGAGAGCTACACCACCAATGTTCCCGGCGTCTTTGCCGCGGGCGACTGCCGCCGGGGCCAAAGCCTCGTGGTATGGGCCTTCAACGAAGGTCGGGGCGTGGCGCGTGAGATCGACCGCTACCTCATGGGCGCGAGCGACCTCCCGTAACGGAGCACGCACAGTCCAAGCTGTTTTCAAAGGAGAGACAGAGCAATCCGCCTCTCCTTTTTGTTTTGCGTGAGACTCTCCCCGGGAGGGCAGCTTGACAATGTAAGCTACGGCAGGGCCAATTCTGCTTGTCACTTGGATCGCGCAGGAATAATCAACAGCTTCCCCCATCACCTCCCATGCGTCTCCTCCCTTGTTTCTTTGCCGCCGTCGTGTGCCTTTCTCTCGTTGCCTTCATCCCGGGCCGCTGCCGGGCACAGGCTCCCCAAAAGCCGCCGGAGGATTTGCGGCAACTGCGCGCGCAGATGGTGGACTCCATCATGAAAGAACGCCCCAGAAATCCGGGGCCGGTTTTGGATTGGGTGTACAAGCAGGAGGCCGATGGTTCCTGGACCGACATTGACTACACCGACAAAGCGCGCGGCGCTTGGAAACCCGCCGCCCACATGGACCGCATTTTGCAAATGACCCTGGCCTACCGTGCGCCGGAGGGCAAATACCAGGGAGACGAAGCGGTGGCCAAGGCGATCCATTCCGCCCTCGGCTTCTGGATCGCGAAGGATTTTATTTGCCCCAACTGGTGGTTCAACGAGATCGGCATCCCGATGATGCTCTCCCGCGCGATGCTGCTGCTGGACACCGAATTGACGCCAGCCGAACGGGAAGGCGGGCTTAAAATTCTCAACCGCGCCAAGATCGGCATGACCGGCCAGAACCGCGTATGGGTCGCGGGCATTACGGTGATTCGCGGCCTGGTGGAGAATGACGCGGCGGTCGTGCGTACCGCCCGGGACACCATCGCCAGCGAGATCGTCATTTCAACCCAGGAAGGCGTGCAGCCGGATTTCAGCTACCACCAGCACGGGCCGCAACTCCAGTTCGGCAACTACGGCGGGGCGTTCGCGGGTGACCAGGCGAAGTGGGCGAACATCTTCGCAGGCACGCCGTTTGCCTTCAGCGACCAGCAGATCGCGGTTTTGCGGGATTACATGTTGGAGGGCACCAGCAAGGTGCTGTGGGCCGGTTCCATGGACTACAACGCCTTCGGGCGGCAGTTCGTCAAAGGGGCCACCCAGGGCAAGGGACGCGGCATCATGGGGCCGATCCGCGCCATGACGACGGCGGACCCGGCCAATGCCGCGCGCTACCAGGCAGTGCTGGATAACAGCGCGGCTCAGTTGGAAAAAGGGAACGCCATCACCGGGGCCACGTACTTCTGGCGCTCCGATTATCTCGTGGACCGGCGCGCCCGCTACTACGCTTCGGTGCGGATGAGTTCCCGCCGCGTCATCGGAGCCGAACTCGTCAACAGCGAAAATCTCGTCGGGGTTCACGAGGGCCAGGGGGCGTTTTGCCTCTTCCAAACGGGGCATGAATACGACGACGTTTTCCCGGTGTGGGATTGGAGCCGCGTGCCGGGCGTCACCTGCACGCAAAACGAGTCCCCAGAGGCTCTTGCGCCGAATGGGAAGCTGCGGGTGGACAGCGACTTCGTGGGCGGCGTGACCAACGGCACCGACGGCATCGCCACCATGGACTACCGCTACGCCGGGGTTGCCGCCCGCAAGAGCGCCTTCTCTGTGGACGGGCAGATCGTGTTCCTGGGTGCGGGCATTTCGGGTCCGGGGGAAATTGCCACCAGCGTCAACCAATGTCTCTTAAAAGGGCCGGTGACGGCGAGCCTGGCCCAGGAAAAGGGCCGCGAAGGCAAAACGGCGCAGTTGCCGGTAGGCATCCAGGCCGCGCCCAGCCTCCTATGGGCACATCACGACGGCGTGGGCTACGTGTTCCCCGGCGGGGCCAAAGCCCACGTGGGCGGGCAGGCGCAGAAGGGGAATTGGAAGCGCGTGCTGATCGGAGGTTCCGCGGAAGAGGAGACCAAGGACGTGTTTTCGCTTTGGCTCGACCACGGCACCGCTCCCGCTGACGGCAGTTACAGCTACGTGGTGCTGCCAGGCGCGACGCCCGAGCAAACGGCGGCCTATGCGAAGGCTCCCGGTGTGCAAATTCTCAGTAATACAAAGTACGTGCAAGCCATCCAGCATGGCGGTGCCACGCTGGCGGTTTTCTACCAGCCCGGCGAATGCAAAGTGAGCGCCGGGCAGACGTTGGCCGTCAACCAGCCGTGCGTCGTGATTTTCGAGAACGGGGAAAAGCCGCGCATTTCGGTGGCCAGCCCCGCCCAGCAAACGGGCGTGGTTGAGATCAAGTTCGGCGGCAAGACCTACCCGGTGACGCTCCCTTCGGCGGAGGGCAAAGCCGGTTCCACCGCACAATGGCCTGGTAAGTGAGCCAAAACAGAGCAATCTACAAAACGCCATGACCAAGACTATTTTCGTCCAATTCACGCCCGCTGAAGGCAAGGAGGAAGCGGTGGAAAAACTGCTTCGCCATATGGTGGAGATGACCCGCCAGGAACCGGGCAACCTCATGTACGACCTCTACCGCTCGACCTCGCCCGAAGGCCGTCCGCTCTTCAACTTGCTGGAGCGGTACGCCGACGACGCGGCCAACGAGGCCCACCGCGCGAGCGATTACTTCCGGCAATACCGCATCGACATCGCTCCGCTCATCGCGGTGCCGAATGTGGTCGCGATTCTCTCGCCGCTGGACGCCGTGCGATAACCCGCAGCTTCATTATAGCAGCCCGCTTTGCTCCAAAACGGCCTCAACCAAGGCGCGGGCGTCTTTGCCCATGGGCGCGCCGCCCTGGAGTTCGCAGGTGAAAGCATAGGTGCGCCCGTGGCTTTCCACATACCCGGCGTACCAGCCGAGGCCGTCCCTCCAATCTTTGGGGGCGGTGCCGGTTTTCCCGTAAAGCGTGCCGAGAAGCGTTTCCCGCGCCTTCATGATGACCTTTAGGACCGCCCTGGACTTCTCCGAAACGGGCAATTCCCCGCAAACGAGCCGGCGGATCAAAGCGGCCTGTTCGGCGGGAGTAATGAGGATGGTCTTCCGGCCCGGCGCGGGCAGCCAAAAGGTGTCGATCCCGGCGGAAATGTCGCGGTTGCCGTAGCCGATTTTCCGAATCCAGGCATCCATCCGCTCCGGGCCGATCTTTCGCGCCAACTGCTGGTAGGCGGGCACGCAGGAGGCTTGGAAGGCTTCTTTTAGGGTCAGGTCGCGCTCCCATTCGTGGAGGAATTGCGGCTTGCCGTCCCATTGGTAAAACGGATCGTCCGGCGAGGAAACCAGGCCGAGTTCCAACCCCGCGAGCGTATTCCAAATTTTAAAAGTGGAGCAAGGCGGCAGCGGTTCGGACGCCGCGCCGCAGGTCACGGCCTCTCCCGTGGCGCAGTCGATGAGCACGAACGCCCCGTGATGCTGCCCAAAGGCGGCTTGGAGTTGCGCGGTTGAAACGGGAAGGGCCGCCAGCAATCTGGGCTGAAGGGTCAGCGCCAGCGCCACGGCGGCAAGAAAAATGGCAAAAGGTTTCATTAGGAAATTCGCAGCCGCATCGCCCTGCTGCTCTGAGATTACTTTACCCCGACGGCTTTGAAAAAGGTGTAGGAGAAAATACCGTCTTCCTGAGTGGTCCGGTAAAGCGCGCGGATGCCGGCGTCAAAAGTCTCGGGCTCGGCCATCTTGTGCTCAAGGGCCTTCGCGCGCACCCCTTCGATCATCGCGATGAACGTCTTCTTGATGAACCCATCCACCAACCCGGGCCGGGTCGCATCCACGTACACCATTCGCGGTGAAACGCGAACGGACTCAAAACCGGCGTGGGCCAGCAGCGGATAGAGTTGCCGCCCGATCAGCGCATTGCCTCCGGCTCTCTTTTGCAGCTCGATTTGGCATTCAATGGCGCTGTGGGCCGCGGGGGCATCGGGATGGAAATAGGCCGACCCATGGTCGCCCTCAATCACCGTGATCGTGCCGCCGGGTTTCAGGACGGTGCGCAGGGCGCGCAAAGCATCCTCCGGGCAGGCCAGATGCTCCAGAACAAAGCAGACGAACACGTGGTCGAAGGATTCCGGCGCAAACGGCAACGTGAAGAGATCCGCCTGCCGAAATTCCACGTTCCGGAACCCGCCAGCTTCCACGTTCCGCTGGGCTTCCGCGATTGATTCCGCCGAAATATCAATGGATACGAAGTGGGTTCCCGGGCTGTTTTGGGCGAGGCTTACCGTTTGTGCGCCGATGCCGCACCCGGCCTCCAGAACGAGACTTCCCGGGGGATAAACGGTGTCCCCGTGAAGGAGATCAACCAGCGTTTCGGCCTGATCCTGCAACCGGGCGCTTTCCCGCTGATTGTAGCCATGGACGTAATCTTTGCGCATACATGCTACGGGGTTTTGCCGCCAAAAATGCGCAGCGTGGTGACGAGATCCACGGCGCGCTGGAGCACGGTGTCGGAGAGCGGGGCGTCATCGTCGGAGGCGTTGGCCTTGCCCTTGCGCTGGGCTTCCTGGTCGGCGTCCAATTCGGGGTCGGTGCCCGCGACGAGCGAGGCTTCGTTGAGCCGGGCGCGCTCGGTTTCGTAGACCAGCCCCGCCACGCCTTTCTCCAACTCCTGGCGCAGCGCATCCTGTTCGTCGCGCGTGGAAACTTCCACGGCGAGATCGGGTTTGAGGCCGTCGGGAAAAACGGCGACGTTCTGCGGCAGTTTGATCTCGGCCACGGCCACTCGCAGCGTTTTGCCGCCGCGCAGGGGCACTTCGGCGTACTCGGCGGCCTGCCCCGCGGTGCGGCGGCCCACAGTGAGGGCCGCGCCTTCCGCGCGCAACACGGCGGCGATCACTTCCGGGGCTCCGGCGGTTTCGCGGCCGATCACCGTCACGATGGTGCCTTTAAAAACGGGGTCGAGATCCGAGGTGAACATCCGCTCCTGCTTGGCGCTGGGCCGGCGGATGGCGAAGAGCATCTTGCCCTTCGGGACGAGCCGCTTGATGACTTCCGCGGCAAGCTCGAAGTCGCTGCTCGCGGGGGTGGCCCGCAGGTCGAGGATGAGCGAGGTGACTTTTTTGGCGTTGAAGTTGCCGAGCGCGGCGTCGAATTCCGCCAGGCGGCCTTTGGTCAGCAAACCCAGGCGAACGTAGCCGATGTGCTCGTCCAGAATTTCGGATCGGAACGGGCTTTCCTCTGGGGTATCGGCGGTGCCGGAGCGGAGGGAAGCGCCGCCGCCCATGCGCTCAAGAAGGCCCTGGAGCGTCGCCCGGTTGAGGGCCGCCTCGTTGAAGGCGTCGGAGCGGACGTAGTTGGATTTAAGGAGTTCCAGCGCCTGTTGCGCCTCCGCGTCGGAAAGGGCGTTGACGGCCTGGGCGGGCGTCAGCGGCTTCGGTGTTGAAGCTGGGGTGGAAGCGGGCGTTGACGTGCTGGACGTGGCCGCCGGGGCTTTCGCGGGTTGCGCCGCCGCCGGGCTCGGGCTGGCCGCAGGTTTGGCGGCTTCGGGTTCGGCGAAAGCAAAGGGCGCGGCCAAACAGAGGCTGGCGGCGAGGCAAAGGCGGGGGTTCATAGGCAAGGGTGGAATCGAGTGGAAGCGGCCGCAACCTACAACCCTTTTGCGCCGATGTCGCGGCGGAATGTGGCTCCTTCGAAATGAATTTTTGAAACGGCCTCGTAGGCTTTTGCCTGGGCTTGCGCGAGGTCCGCCCCCAGCGCGGTGACGCCGAGTACGCGCCCCCCGGCGGTGACCAAGTGGCCTTCGTTAAGCTGCGTGCCCGCATGGAAAACGGTGACGCCTTCCAGCGCCTCGGCGGTTTCGATGCCGGTGATCTCCTTGCCCTTGGGGTAGCTCTGCGGATAACCGCCCGAGGCCATCACGACGCAAACGGCGGCTTCCGAAACCCATTCGGGGCACACAGAGCCGAGCTTGCCGTCGAGGGCGGCTTCGATCAATTCCACGAGGTCGCCTTTAAGCCTGGGCAGGAGCACTTGCGTTTCGGGGTCGCCGAAACGGCAGTTGAACTCCAGCACTTTGGGGCCGCTGGCGGTAATCATGAGGCCCGGGAAAAGCAGCCCCCGGTAGCGCAGGCCGTCTTTTTTCAAGCCCGCCATGAACGGAGCCATGATTTCCTTGTGGATGCGCTCGACGATTTCCGGCGTGACGAGCTTGTCGGGCGGGGAAAAAGTGCCCATGCCGCCGGTGTTCGGGCCTTTGTCGCCGTCGTAGATCTGCTTGTGATCCTGCGCGGCAGGGAAGAGGACGTAATTCTCGCCATCCACAACGGCGTGCACGGAACATTCCTGGCCGGTAAGAAATTCCTCGATCACCACGCGGTCCCCGGCGGAGCCGAAGGCGCGCTTTTCCATGATGTCGTTGATGGC
Organism: uncultured Chthoniobacteraceae bacterium; assembly: GCA_964513965.1. Lineage (GTDB taxonomy): Bacteria > Verrucomicrobiota > Verrucomicrobiia > Chthoniobacterales > Chthoniobacteraceae > UBA695. The sequence goes on along the minus strand of CAZEOO010000010.1, from coordinate 43,084 downwards.
TTGCGCGGCTTCCCACGGGGTTTGCGCAATGATGACGCCTTTGCCCAAGGCCAGGCCGTCGGCCTTGATGACCAGCGGGTAATTGCTTTGCTGGCAGAAGCGGTGCGCTTCGGCGCTGCTGGAAAAATGGCCGCTGGCGGCGGTGGGGATGCCGTGGCGCTGCATGAACTCCTTGGCGAAAACCTTGCTCGATTCCAGCCGGGCGGCGCTCTGCGTGGGGCCGAAAACGCGCAGGCCCGCGTGCTCGAAGTGATCGACAATCCCGGCGGCCAGGGCGTCGTCCGGGCCGACGACGGTGAGGTCGATGCCCTCGGCCTTGGCGAATTCGATGAGCCCGTGGTGGTCGTTGATGGGCAGCGACACGTTGGTGGCAATTTGGCCGGTGCCCGCGTTGCCCGGCGCGCAATAAACCGCCGTCACGCGCGGCGACTGCCGCAGCTTCCAAACCAGCGCGTGTTCGCGCCCACCACTGCCGATCACGAGAATTTTCATGCGAATCCTTAGAAAAGCAGGAAACCGGGCAAAGGGGAATCAGGAAAGACTGTAAAAACCCTGGGCTGGATGCTCTACTATGCCGCGATGAACCGCTTGCAAACGATCCTCGACCAGAAACGCATCGAAATCGAACGCATCCTGCCCCGGTTGCCGCACCTCAAATCGGCGGCGCTCTTGCGCAACGACTACCGCGGTTTCGCGGCGGCCCTCGACCGCGGCCCGGAGGCGCTGGGGCTCATCGCGGAGGTGAAGAAAGCCTCCCCTTCGGCGGGGGTGATCGCCGAATCCTTCGATCCCGTGGCGCAGGCCCGGGCCTATGAGGCCGCCGGGGCGCATTGCATTTCGGTGCTCACGGACGAGAAATTTTTCCAGGGCAGCCTGAGCTATCTCACGCAAATCCGCGCCGCCGTCGGGCTGCCGCTTTTGCGCAAGGACTTCATTTTGCACGAAGTGCAGGTCTATGAAGCGGCGGTGGCGGGTGCGGACGCGATTTTGCTGATCGTGGCGGCGCTGGAGCAGCCGCAACTGGAGCGGCTCCACGGGTTGGCCCGCGATCTGGGCCTGGATGTGCTGGTGGAAGTGCACACGCTGGAGGAAATGGATCGCGCGGCGGATTGCGGCGCGGAGTTGATCGGCGTGAACAACCGCAACCTGACGACGTTCGAAGTGGATCTCCACGCGACGGAGCTTCTGAGCGAACAAGCGCCCGAGGATGCGCTGCTGGTGAGCGAGAGCGGCATCAAAACCAACGCCGACGCCCGGCGCGTGGCCGCGTGCGGTGTGAACGCCATTCTCGTGGGCGAATCACTGATGCGCTCGGGTGACGTCGCCGCGCAAGTGAAGGCGCTGCTGGACGTTTAGGAAAACGCCGGGAGGCGTGTTTCTAAAGGGCTCCCTGGTTGACCCACTGGACGGCGAAGCGCACCATCTCGGGGGCGGTCTTGAGGTTGAGCTTTTCTTTGATGTGGGCGCGGTGGCTCTCGATGGTTTTGACGCTCAGGTTCAAGTCCTCGGCGATCTGCCGGGTGCCGTGGCCCTGGCCGATCAACTGGAGCACTTCCAGTTCGCGATCGGAAAGAATGGCCACGGGTGAGGTGTCCTGGAGGGCTTTGCCGTCGATGGCCTTGCGCATCATCTTGTCCGCGAGCTTTTCGGAGACGTAGATTTGCCCGTTCAAGATGCGGCGCAGCGCCCCCGTCAGTTTTTCGGGCGCCTCCTGCTTCATCACGTAACCTTTGGCACCAGCCCGCAGAGCGCGTTCGGCATAAAGGGACTCATCGTGCATGGAGAGGACCAGCACCGGGAAATCCGGCCACTGGGCGACGATGTTTTTGATGAGCTCGATGCCGTTGGTGCCCTGGAGGGTGATATCCACGATGCCCAGGTCGGGTTTGGTTTCGCCGATGGCGGCCATGGCCTTGCGGGCGTTGCCTGCTTCGGCGCATACCATGAAGTCCGGCTCGCAGTTGAGCAATTGCACCAGACCTTGGCGAACGATGGGGTGATCATCAACGATCAGGACTTTGGCTTTCGTATCAAGTGGTTTCATTTCGGCATTAGGGGTGTGTGGTAGCGAAGATCGGCCTTCCCTGGTCAAACGGTTTGCATTTCCTTGAAAATTCCATCCGAAAAACCGGGGTGCGTTTCCTGCCCGGGCCGCAACCCTATCCGGTAACGCATGGTTGTGTCACCGTCTTCAAGTCGCTCACGCCAGACAAATCCTTGGCTCTCCCCCGCTTACACGAACCTCTGATCCAACTAAATCAAGAAATTCCGCCCGGAGAATCCCCAACTCGCTCGAACCAAAACAGTATGCGCTTTGCCGGGATGGTGCAATCCTTCGTGCCCCTAAATTTCGGATCGGGGTTTCCCTGATGGGAAGCCTATGGAGTTGCTGTCGGGGTTTTTCTTGCCATGCGAAACAGGGTCTGGCCTGATTGCGCGACCGCCTCCATTCGCGGCATGGTGAAGGGGAGGCACGGCAAGGATGCCGGAGGGAGAACAGCATATGAAAGAACGACACGGATTGGTCATCAAGGCGCGTCGGCGCCACGTAAAACCTGTCGAGAGAGCCGAGACGGAAGCATGCTTGAAGTGGCGGCTGCTGCAAGCTGCGCCGGGGTTTCGGCCCTGGGGTTCGCTGGACGAATGTCGCCAATGCGTCCTTTGCGAACGGACTTTCAGCGGCAGGGAAGTGCGCCTGGAGCGGGATGCGCTGGGGCTCTTTCAAATCCGGTGCCCCACGCCCGGCTGCGCGTCGACGCCTTCGCAATGGATTCACCCGGGTAATCCGCTGGTTTCAGAGGATGCCTGGAAGGACTGGATCAAGCTGCTCGACAGCCTTTGCGAGGAACCGGCAGGGAAAGCCGCGCAACCCGCGTTTGCGCCCTCGGCGGCACAGCCTGCCCCGGTCGCGGAATTAAAGGTGGTGCTTTGAGTAATACTTAGTATTTAGGGCGCGCTTGTCCACGTTCTCAAGTTATACTTGGCAGCGGCGGCAGTGGTGCTGCCGCTCCGGTCCATTTCTTCGAGCGGATGGATCTCCGTTCACTGCACCCATGCGAAGTGCAATTTCGCAATAAACTTGGCGTTCCCAAGTGCAACTTGGGAACGAGGGTGCAGCTTTCCCTGGGTCAAAAAAGCCCGGGCTTAGTTAAACGTCAGGTTTTTGACGCCGGAGGCTCCCGCCGCGTTGAGCACGTCCATGATGCGCTCGTGCTTGGCTTCCAGGGCGGGCCGGATGATGACCGGGTCTTTGTTGTCGAACTGCACGATGGTGTTCTTGAACTTCTCGCGCAGCTTGTCCAAGTCCTTGTCCCCGGGCGTCCCAAGCTTGGTGTCGTTGACAGTCACGCTGCCGTCGGCGCTGATGTCGACCATCATGGGGGTGGGGGGGAGATCGGAATTGAGCGCGCTGGGCGATTTGCTGCCGGGCAGGTTCATGTTGAGTTCGCGCTCGGCCACTTGCGAGCCCGCGCTGGCCATGAAGAAAAGCATGAGCACAAACACGACATCGACCATGGGCGCGATTTGGAATCCCGCGTCCCCGTCATCGTTACCTACGGATGCTGACATAGTAAATTGAGGTTAACGGCCCTGGTGTTGTTGCTGTTGCTGCTGCGCGCCCGCCTTGTCCACCACCGAGAAGGTGACGTTGGTGATGCCCGCCGCGCCGATGGCCCGGACGATTTCGCGTTCAAACCCCCAGCTTGCGGAGCGGTCCACGCGCATGAGCACGCGGGTAAGAGGGTTCTTTTGCAGCTCGTTCTGGAGCCGGGGAATGAGGTCGTTGGCCGTGGGGTAGACCTGGCTGTCGATCTCGATGTGGCCTTGGTTGTTGAAGGGTTGCCAGAGGACGTTGATGATGACCTGGCCGGGATTTTTCTTCGGCTGCTTGGCTTCCTTGGCGATGGCCAGCGGGATTTCCCGGTTGCTTTGGAGCACCTCCGTGGAGCTGATCGACATGAAAAAGACGAGCAGCACCAGCAGAATATCGATCATCGGGGCGATCTGAAATTCCGGATCTTCCTCGGCCGGGGTCCGCGTGGCGGCCCGGACGGCTTTGGCTTTGGTGGCGTGATGCATTTTGGGGGAAGATGCTTTGGCTCCCGGACTGCGGGCGGGATGTGAGGCCGTGAAGCCGCTTAAGCCGCCAGGGAGCCTGGTGAATGGGTCCGCCTTATTGCTGCCATTGCAGCGTGGCACCGCAGTGAGGGCACGGGTTCTGGCCCGGGGTGATGGCGCCGTTGCAGATGGGGCAATTGGTGGAAAGAGCTACGGAAACCTTGGCGGACTCGGCGGCCTCGGCGTCTTTTTCGCCTTCGGCACCGGCGCTGAAGGCTTCGCCGATCTGGAGCCCGCCCAGTTCATCGTAGGGAAGATCGCGCATGAGGCCGTTGACGATGTCATCCGCCTGGACGATGCACATCTGCGCCTTGTTGCGGAAGATGTAGTAGAAAACGAAGGCCGGGATGGCGATGAACAAGCCGCTCGCGGTGGCCAAGAGCACTTCGCCGATTTTCCCGGAAAGCGCCCGCGGGTCCGAGATGCCGGAACCGGCCAGCACGGAGAAGGCCCCGATCATGCCCACGACCGTGCCGAGCAGACCGATCATGGGCGAGACGACGCCGATGACGGAGAGGTAGCTGTTGCGGGTGCGGATCAAGGTGGCTTCGCGCAGGCTGTGTTCGGCCAGGGCGTCCTCCACGGCTTCGCGGCCGCGGCCCAGGCGGCTCAAGCCGGCCTTGAGCACGTTGGAGACGTAATTTTGGTTGGCGTTGCAGGTTTCCCAGGCTTCCTGGTAATTGCCCGCGCCGATGATGGAGCGCAGCGTATCCACCAGGGTGTCGGGGGCCAGCTTGCCCAGCCGGATGGTGGAGAAGTTTTGGATGACCAGGGTCACCATCGTGGCGGAGGTGGCGATGATGACGCACCAAATGACCATGATGAGCGGGCCGCCCTCTTTAATGGTCTGGAAAATAGTGGCCTGCTCGGGCGCTTCTTGGGCAAAGCCGCTCGAAACGGCAGCCAGGAGAAGGGTGAGGCCGAGGGTGAAAGGGAACGAGTGACGGGTTTTCATCTGGGGGGATTACTGGGCTGGGGGTGGAGGATGGTTTGGCTTATTTACCTGAAAAACTATGGAAGAGCAAGTGAGGGATCTTGTTTTCGCAAGGCGTCCGCTTTTTCCTGCGCCATTTTCGCCGCATTGGGGTCGCGGTAAAAGATGGTGGCGGTGCGAAGATAATTTTCGAGGGCCACCGCGGGCTGTTTGCGGGCTTCGGCCACTTCGCCCAGGATCAGGAAGGTTTGGCTGTAGGCCCGGGCGTCCGCCTCGCTGAGGTTGAACGGGGTTTCCTTGGCCTTGGCCGCGATGGGTTCCAGCTTGGCGCTGGCTTCATCGAAGTCTTTGCGGGAGTAGGCGATGCGGGCCATGCCGACATCGACCTGGAGGCTCCCGGCCTTCGGGTAGGCGCGCTGGTAGGCGCCGTAGGCCGCTTCGGCTTCTTTTAACTGGCCGAGCTCCACGTGGATGTCCCCGACGAGGCTGGTGAGTTCGCGGGCCCACTCCACGGGCAGCCCCGTGTATTTCGCGGCGGCGGGTTTGGCTGCGGCGAGAGCTCGGGCGTAATCCCTGGCCGCGAAGGCCTTTTCAGCCTCGGCGGCTTCCGCCGGCTGGGCCATGACGACCGAAGTGACCGACGCCATCGGGACGCCGACGACACCGCTGCCGACTTGGATCTGGACGTTCGCGCCGCTCACGCCGAGAATTTTGACGTTTTGGGTTTGGCCGTTGGCCATGACGAGTTTGTCTTGAGCCGACGCGTTCGGGATCAAGGCACAGAGACCCCAAAGCCCAAAAGTGAGAGCAAAAAGACATTGCCGGGAGGAAAAGCTGTATCTTAGCTTCATTTTTTCGGAACAGATGTTATGTAATCTTCTCCCCGAAATCAACAGCAACCCGAACTCAATTTTGTTTTCATGCTACATGTAATGCGGAAATATCAGCAACCGTTGATGATTATTATCACTGTGGTGATTATCATCGCCTTCGGTTGGTTCTTCACTCCGGGCAGCAACAAGAAGGGCGCGCAAAGCCGTTCCTTCCATATCTATGGCCGCACTTATAGCGAGGAGGATTTGCAGCGCCGGGCTCGCGGCATGCAAATCGCGATGTTCGGCGGGCTGGGCGAACTGGTCATCGGCCTCACCTTCGGCAACCCCTATTCCGAGCAGGCCACGGAAAATTTCGTGATCGACTCGCTGGTGCTGGACCACGAAGCCTCCGTCCTGGGCATCACCGCCACGGATAACGAAGTGGTGGCCGCTATCCAAAAGCTCCCGCGCTTCCAGACCGACGGCAAGTTCGACCCCGATAAATACAAGCTCTTCACCCAAAACGTGCTGGCCCCCAGAGGCTACACCCCCGACCGCTTCGAGGCGCTCGTGCGGGATCAAATCCGCCTTGAGAAACTCGTCGCGCTCCTCGGCGGCACCGTGGAGGTCACCCCGGGCGAGTTCCGCGCGCAGTATGTGCAAAGCTATCAAAAAATCCACGCCACGGTGGCGCGGCTCAATCTCGATGACTTCAAGGCCCAGGTGACGCCCACCGATGAGGAGATCGGCAAAGTTTTCAAGAACAACGAAAAGGGTTACACCGCCCCCGAAAAACGGGCCGTGAGCTATGTGCAGATCGACCTCTCCGAGGCCGACAAGGCGCTGAAAGGCAAAGACCTCCTCGATGCCCGCCAGAACCTCGCCAACCGCGCGAACGACATTGGCCAGGATCTCTTGAAGGAAGGCGCTTCCTTCACGGACGTGGCCAAGAAATACAACCTTGAAGTCAAGACGACGCCCGAGTTTGCCGAAACCGCCGCGCCGGAAGCTTTCGCCAAGGTTCCCCAGGCCGCGGCCGTCGCCTTCAAGCTGACGCAGACCGAGCCGCTCAGCGACGCCATTCCCGCCGGAGACGGTTACGTGATCCTGCATCTCGACAAAATCACCCCGACCCGCCAGCTTTCCTTTGAGGAAGCCCGGCCCAAGGTGGTCGACCAGATCAAAACCGAAAAGGCCAACTCCATGTTGACCGCCAAGGGGACCGAAGCCCGCGCCAAGCTGGCCGCCGCCGTCAAGGAAGGCAAACCTTTCGACGCCGCGGCCCAGGAAGCGGGGCTGAAAGTGGAGACCCTGGACGCCTTCTCCGCTGCCGAACCGCCCGAGAAGGTGGCCAACTACGGCGAGATCCTCACCCGTGCGGTGGAACTGGCCGATGGCGCGGTGAGCGATTTTACGCCCGTCAAAGGCGGCGGCCTGATTGTTCGCGTGGACAAACGCGACCCCGTGGACGAAGCCGAATTCAAGAAAAACGAGGAGCAGCAGCTTCGCGCAGCCAGCGAGCGCAAGGGCATGGTCGCGTTTATTCAGTGGCTCCAAAATTGCCGCCGCGCGGTCAATATCGGAGCGTAAGAAATTGCCCGAGCCCCAATCCATCCAGCGCCTCTTCGGCAGCATCGCCCGGCGCTATGACCTGGCGAACCATTTGCTGAGCGGCGGCTGCGACTTTTGGTGGCGTCGCCGCGCGGGCCGCATCGTGCGTGGCTGGAAACCCGCCCGTGTGCTGGACCTGGCCACGGGCAGTGGGGACGTGGCGCTGACGCTGCGGCGAATGCTGCCGCCGGAAACGCGGATCGTCGGGGCGGATTTTTGCGTCCCGATGATGCGCGAGGCGCTCAAAAAAGAGGCGGGAGAGCATGGCTTGGCCATGGTGGCCGCCGATGGGCTGGCGCTCCCTTTTGCTGACGCCGCCTTTGACGCTCTGACGGTCGCCTTTGGCCTGCGCAACATGGCTTCGTGGCCCGGGGCGCTGGCCGAAATGCGGCGCGTGTTGCGGCCCGGCGGCCACGTGCTGATCCTCGATTTTTCGGTGCCTCCCGCCCCATTGCGCTGGGGCTACCGGCCCTACCTGCACCATGTGCTGCCCGCCCTTGCCGGGTGGCTCACCGGCGAGCGGGACGCCTATGTTTACCTGGGCGATTCGATTGAAAAATTCCCCTCCGGCGCGGCCATGTGCCAGCTCTTGACCGGGGCCGGTTTTGAAGAACCCAAAGCCGAGCGCCTCACCGGCGGCATCGTTTCCCTCTACACCGCGCGGGCGTAGAAGCATCCGCAGATTTCTCTCTCGGTCTGTCTTTCTTTTGCGTTTTTGAGTGAGAAGAATCCGCTCCAAAGCAAAACCCCGCCGCCAGCTTCTCACCACTGGCAGCGGGGCTTTTTGCTCTTGCTGAAACTCACGAAAGGAGGGGACAACGAAGCCCTGTCGCGCCCGTTTTCCCCACCCTCGCGTGAAAGTCACTATTGGCGCTTGGCCAACACATTCGCTTCGTAGCACTTCACTTCGTCGAGCCAGGCAACGCCCACCGGCACGTTCTGGCGAGCGCAGAACTCGTCCCAAACGGCGGCAAACGGCAGCGCCTTGGCTTCTTCGATGAGTGCGAGGCGCGTGGCGAAGTCGCCCGCGTCCTCGGCGGCGCGCAGCTTGGCGGCCGGTTCGAGCAGCGCCAGCAGCAGCGCCTTGAGCGTGGCCCGGGAGCCGATGACCCATGCGGCGATGCGGTTGATGCTGGCGTCGAAAAAGTCGAGCCCGATGTGGGTGCGGCCCAGGAAGCCGCCGCGCACGAGTTCCTCGGCAATGGCGCGGGTGGGGTCATCCAGTAATACCACGTGGTCGCTGTCCCAACGCACGCCCCGGCTCACGTGGAGCAGGATTTCGGGCACGAATTGCAGCGCGGAGGAAATCTTATCGGCAATGGTCTCGGTCGGGTGGAAGTGACCCGCGTCGAGGCAGAGCAAAATCTGGTGCTTCACCGCGTAGCCCATGTAGAACTCATGCGAGCCGACCACGTAGGATTCGCTGCCGATGCCGAAAAGCTTGCACTCCACGGCGTCAACGTTCAGCGCCGGGTCGATCTTCTCGGCGAAGATGGCGTCCAGCGAAGCTTCCAGGCGCTGGCGCGGCGCTTTGCGATCGGCGGGGATGTCTTTGTAGCCATCGGGAATCCAGAAATTCGTCACCGTTTTGTCGCCAAGCTGTTTGCCCATGTCGGCGGCGATTTTGCGGCAGGCGATGCCGTGCTCGACCCAGAATTGGCGCACCCCGGCGTCCTTGTGCGAGAGCGTGAAGCCGTCGGCGGCCAGCGGGTGGGAGAAATAGGTGGGGTTGAAGTCGAGGCCCAGGCCGCGCTGCTTGGCCCAGTCGATCCAGCTTTGGAAATGGCGCGTCTCGTAGGCGTTGCGGTCCACTTTTTCGCCCTGGAGATCGGCATAGCAGGCGTGGAGGTTCAGGCGGTGGCTGCCGGGGATGAGCGAGATGGCCTTGTCGATGTCGGCGCGCAGTTCGCCCAAGTTGCGGGCCTTGCCGGGGTAGTTGCCGGTGGTCTGGATGCCGCCGCCCGAGAGCGTGGCATCGGGGTGTTCGGAGCCGCCCACGTCATCGCCCTGCCAGCAATGGAGGGAGATCGGGATTTCAGCCAAGGCTTTCAGCGCGGCTTCGGTATCCACGCCAAAAGCGGCGTAGGCGGTTTGTGCGAGGGAATAGGAGGTGCTCATTTTAAAGATGGGTTTAAAAAATGGGTGGTGCGGGGGGAAATGACAATGCCACTTATGCACGCAACCCGGCCATTTTGGAATAGACGAATTGGCGGGAGGCATATAAGAACTGGCTGGCATGAGCGACTTCGCCATCTACTTCCCCGATGGAGGCACTTCCGCCATATGGGGCGCCGCCGTCACCGCTTGCGGCCACGCCCGCACCGCGCCCGGCCAGGAATATCCTCCCAAGCCCGGCGAGCATCCTGGCGACCATCTTTTCTGGCTGCCGCGCGGGGGCCGCATCCTCGACGGCTATCAGTTGCTCTACATTTCCGCGGGCCGGGGCGTGTTCGAAACCGCCGCCACGGGCACGCTGCCGGTGGAGGCGGGCCACTGTTTGCTGTTGCTGCCCGGCATGTGGCACCGCTACGCGCCCGACCCGGCCACCGGCTGGGTGGAATGGTTTGTGGAACTGCGCGGCCCGGCGCTGGACCGGCTGCGCGAGGAGGGCATCCTGCGGCCCGGCGCGCCGCTTTTCACCCCCGGCATCGGGGCGGAATGGATCGAGCCGTTCGAAACCCTGCACCGGCTGGCCAGCGCGGGCGGGGTGGGCGCGCGGGAGGAAATGAGCACGCTCGGGATGCATCTTTTGGCGCGCACCGTCTTTTCCCGCTCTGCCCGCGAACCGAGCGCCGAGGAGCGCGCCGTGCGCCAGGCCGAGGCCCGCATGCGCGAGACGCTGGGCGAACCGCTCAAGGTCACGGCGCTGGCACGCGAGGCGGGCGTGGGGTTCGACCGCTTCCGGCGCTGCTTCAAGGCCTTGACGGGGCTGCCGCCCAAGCAATATTTCCTTCAATTGCGCCTGCGCCGGGCCGAGGAACTCTTGAGCCGCACGCAGCGCAGCGTCGCGGAAATCGCGGCGGAGCTGGGCTTCAACTCGGCGTTCCATTTTTCGGCGGCCTTCAAGGCCCATTCCGGCATGGCCCCGGCCCACTGGCGGGGGCGGGAAAGGCCCGACGCCATGAGTTGACCCCCCGGGTGCAACTATGGCACACTTGCTTCTGTGAAAGTTCCCCTCCATGTCGTCAAAGCCCGCCGCGAACGGCTGGCTGCCATGCTCGCCCAGTACGGTTACATGCCGGTGGGGGAACTTTGCCGCCGCCTGGAGGTTTCCGAAGCCACCGCTCGCCGCGACCTGGCCGCGCTGGCCGGGGAAAAGAAAATCAAGCGCACCTACGGCGGCGCGGTCTCCGAATTTGAAAATCGCTTCCCCTCCTACACCGAGCGCATTGAGCACGCCCGCAAGAGCAAGCTGCAAATCGCGGCGGCGGCGGTCTCTTTTCTTTCCCCCGGGCTCACCGTTTATCTGGACGCTGGCACGACGGTTTACGCCATCGCCGAGGCGTTCCGCGCCAACCCGGTGACGCCGATTACGTTCGTCACCTCCAACCTGCCCGCGGGCGAAATGCTGGCCGCACTGCCGGGCGTGAGCGTTTTCCTGGTCGCGGGCCAACTGCTCGCGCGCCAGTCCACCCTGCTGGGCGAAGCCGCCGTAAAAAGCCTCGGGTTCTGGCGCTTCGACGCCGCGTTCCTTTCGGCGGAGGGCATGGATTCCGAGGGTTTGTGGAATTCGCAGCCCGCCATCGTGCAGCAGCAAAAGGTGGTCATTAGCCGCAGCACGCGATCCATTTTCTGCCTCGATAGCTGCAAACTCAGCCGCCAGGCCGCCCATTTCCTGCTGCCTTGGAGCGGCGTGGACCTTTTGCTTACGGACACGCAGCTTGACCAGTTCACGGCGGCGGACATTTCGCTGAACCAGCGGCAATACTGGAATGCCCAGGGAGGCCGCGCCGCCTGCCCCATCGAACCGCCCCAATCCGAGGGCGACTCCGGCGCGTTTCCGGTGGAGTTGTTGTAGGAATTTGAGGCGAGCACAGGCTCATTGCACATATCAAGCCAGCCTGATATGTTCGCGGCTTCATGGCTTCCATCCTCAAATCGCTCAAGCTTTTGGCCGACCCCACGCGGCTGCGCCTGCTCCTGCTTTTGGGCGAGGAGGAGCTTTCCGTCGTGGAGTTGCAGGAAATCCTCGGCATGGGCCAGAGCCGCATTTCCACCCACCTGGCCCAGCTTAAGGCGGCCAAGCTGGTGAGCGACCGCCGCGCGGGCAAGAACGTCTATTATGGACGGGTGCCGGGCCGCGACACGCCTTTTGAGGAGATCATCGCCGCCAGCGCCGCCGAACTTGTTGAAGCCCCCCACGACCTCGCCGCTCTTCATTTGATCCGGCGCAAGCGGCTCGACAAAGCGCGCGAGTATTTCAACAAACTGGCCGGGAAATTCGGCCGCAGCTACTGCCCTGGGCGTTCGTGGAAAGGCGTGGCGCAAATGCTCCTTTCGCTGGTGGGGCCGATCACCGTGGCCGATCTCGGCGCGGGGGAGGGCACCCTCTCCCAACTGCTGGCGCGCCATGCCAAAGCGGTCATTGCCGTGGATAACTCCGAAAAAATGGTCGAGTTCGGCGCCAATCTCGCCCGCGAACACGGCTTTCATAATTTGGAGTACCGCCTGGGGGACATTGAGGAGCCGCCCATCGCCGATGCTTCCGTGGATCTCGTCTTGCTCAGCCAGGCGCTCCACCACGCGGGCAACCCGGGGCGGGCCATCGCTGCCGCGCACCGTATTTTGAAACCCGGGGGGCGCATCGCTCTGCTCGACCTGCTGGCCCACCACTTCGAAAACGCGCGGGAGCTTTACGCCGACTTGTGGCTGGGGTTTAGCGAAGTGCAGTTGGACGGCATGTTGCGCGATGCCGGGTTTAGGGAAATCGACATCGCCGCCGTGGACCGCGAGCCCGAAAGCCCGCACTTCCAGACGGTGTTCGCGACCGGAGTTAAGTAGGATTTCACCGCAGAGGAGAGAAAAACCTTTTTGGTTGAGTTCCTGATTTCCAGATTAAATTGTCTGGCTCTCAATCAAGCCCCTCAATTTTCCGATACTTTTTTTCAACGTTCCGGGCACGGCGATGTCTCAACTACCAATCATTAGGGCTTAGAATACATGACGAAAACCACTGAAGAAATTACGGCTGAAGTGCGGCACGCGGGCCGCTGGATCGCTCCGTTGCAGGCGGAAATATCCCGCGTGGTCGTGGGCCAGAAATACCTCGTGGACGGCCTCTTAACCGGCCTGCTCACCAACGGACACGTGCTCCTGGAGGGCGTGCCGGGCCTCGCGAAAACGCTCACGGTCAAGACCCTGGCCTCGGCCATCCAGACGGGCTTCCAGCGCATCCAGTTCACCCCCGATCTCCTTCCCGCCGACTTGATCGGCACCCTGATTTACAACCCGCGCTCGGGCGAGTTCTCCGTCAAGCGCGGCCCGCTCTTTTCCAACCTGATCCTCGCCGACGAAATCAACCGCGCTCCGGCCAAGGTGCAAAGCGCGCTGCTCGAAGCGATGCAGGAACGGCAGGTGACCATCGGCGACGAAACTTACAAGCTGGCCGATCCCTTTCTCGTCCTGGCCACGCAAAACCCGCTGGAGCAGGAGGGCACTTACCAGCTTCCCGAAGCCCAGCTCGACCGCTTCCTTTTGAAGCTGCGCGTGGGCTACCCCACCAAAGCCGAGGAGCGGCAAATCCTCGACCTCATGGCCACCTCCGCTCCGAAGCTGGAGGTCACGCCCGTGGTCGATCCCGCCGACGTCATCCAGGCCCGTCACATCGTCAACGAAATCTACGTGGACGACCGTGTGAAGGATTACATCGTCGACGTCGTTTTCGCCACCCGCACCCCCGCCGATTACAAACTGCCGTTGGAGGGAATGATCCGCTACGGCGCCAGCCCGCGCGCCACCATTGCGCTCACGCTGGCCGCACGAGCCAGGGCGTTTATCGCGGGTCGCGGCTACGTGACGCCGCAGGATGTCAAAGGCGTGGGCCTGGACGTGCTGCGCCACCGCATCATCGTCAGCTACGAGGCGGAGGCCGAGGAAGTCACCAGCGAAAAAATCATCGAGCGCATCTTCGCGGGCCTGCCGGTGCCCTAACGGCGAACGCGGAGACACGGAGAAGGAGAGACGCGGAGATTTGCCATGCCGGAAGCCCAGCGCATTTTATCCAAAATTCAGCACCTTGAACTCAAGACCCGGGGTCTTGTGGAGACGGCGTTTGCGGGCCAATACCGCAGCATTTTCAAGGGCCGGGGCATGAATTTCGAAGAAGTGCGCGAATACCAGCCGGGCGACGAAGTGCGCACCATCGACTGGAACGTCACCGCGCGGCTGGGTCATCCCTACGTCAAAAAATTCACCGAGGAGCGCGAACTGACCGTGCTGCTTGCCGTGGACGTCAGCGCCTCGGGCTCCTTCGGCAGCGTGGAACTCTCCAAGCGCGAACTGGCCGCCGAAGTGGCTTGCGTCATTGCGTTTAGCGCCATTCGCAACAACGACAAAGTGGGGCTGCTGCTTTTCTCCGACCACGTGGAGCTTTATATTCCGCCGAAAAAAGGGCGCATCCACACGCTGCGCTTGATCCGCGAGATCCTCTTCTTCGAGCCGAAGGGCCGGGGCACCGCGCCCGCTCAGGCGCTGCGCTATTTGAACCGCGTGCTCACGCGCAAGGCCGTCGTGTTCCTGCTCTCGGACTTCCAAACCGCCCCCTTCGACCGCGAACTGGGGGCCACCGCCCGGCGGCACGATTTGATCGCCATCCCCGTGCGGGACCCTCGCGAAGCCGAGTTGCCCGACGCGGGCATCGTCGTTTTCGAGGACGCGGAAACGGGGGAGAGCATCGAGATCAACACCTCCGACGCCTCCGTCCGAGCCGACTACGCGCATTTGGTGACGCGCCGCCGCGACGACTGGCAGCGCACCTTCCGGCGCAAGAACATCGACGCCATCGCGCTCTCCACCGACCAGGACTACCTGCCCCCGTTGCGCGCATTTTTCCGCACCCGCGAAAGGAGGCGGAGGTAATGAAGGTGGCCACCTCCCGGCATTTCAAAGGCGGGTTCTTTGGGCGGGCTTCGCGCCTTCGCGCCTTCGCGCCTTCGCGTGAAATCTTAAGCGCGCTGCTGCTCACAAGCGCCGCCGCCCAAGCCCAGATCACCCTACCACAAGCGCCGTCCGGTCCCGCGCCATCCGCCACACCCGCGCTGGCGCCCATCGCGCCGCCGGTGCCGGTTTTCCCGTACCCGATGTGGATGGTCGCCCTCGCCGCCGTGGCCGCTTTGCTGGTCATCGGCGCGCTCGCATGGGCCGTCATCCACCATCTGAGCCACCGCCCCGCGCCGCCGCCTCCCACGCCCCGGCAAAAGGCGCGCGCCGCGCTGGAAAAGCTGCGCGAACAGATCGGCCAGACGGAGCCCTACCCTTTCAGTATCGAGGTTTCCAACGCCTTACGTGAATTCGTCAGCGAAGAATTCAAAGTGCGCGCCACGCGCCAGACCTCGCCCGAATTCCTCGCGGCGGCCTCGGCCAGCCCGCTGTTTTCCGCCGGGGATAAAACCCTGCTCGCCGCGTTTTTGGAAAAAGCCGACCTCATCAAATTCGCGCGGCTTGCAGCCTCCGCCGCCGACAGTGAGGCGCTCCTCGAACAAGCCTGCCGCTTTGTGGAAGGAGGGCGCGCCTCGTGAACCCCTTCGCCGATTTCGGCATCGCCTTCGCCAACCCGTGGTGGCTCCTGGCGCTGCTCCTGGTTCCGCTGCTGGCCTTCTTGAAAGGGCGGCGCGGCGGCACCCCCACCGTCGTTTTCTCCAGCACCGACGCCTTGCGAGCCCTGGGCAAACGGGCCACGAGCCGCGCGGGGCAATTCCTCACCGGCCTGCGCTTCCTGGCGTTGGCGCTGCTCATCGTGGCGCTAGCCCGGCCGCAAAAGGGCCACACGCTCAGCCACGTGGAGGCCAGCGGCATCGACATCATGCTCGTTCTGGACGTCTCCGGCTCCATGAAAGCCGAGGACTTCACCATCGGCAGCCAGGCGGCGGCCCGCATCGACGTGGTGAAAAAAGTCACGCAGGACTTCATCGAAGCCCGGCCCAACGACCGCATCGGCATCATCGCGTTCGCTGGGCGGCCTTATCTGGTGAGCCCGCTCACGCTCGACCACGGCTGGCTCCTGCAAAACATGGACCGCGTTAAAATCGGATTGGTCGAGGACGGCACCGCCATCGGCAGCGCCATCGCCTCGGCCTGCAACCGCTTGCGAGGCGACAAGAACGCCAAGAGCCGCGTGCTGATCCTTTTGACCGACGGCGACAACAACGCGGGCAAAATCTCCCCGCCCACCGCCGCCGAGGCCGCCAAGGCCATCGGCGTGAAGCTGTACGCCATCGGCGCGGGCAGCGACGGCGAGGCCAAGCTGCCCACCGGCCAGCGCGACATGTTCGGGCGGCCCATCTACGCCACCGTGGGGCCGCTGAATGCCGACGCGCTGAAGGAAGTTGCCCAGGCCGCCGGGGGCCAATTCTTCCGCGCCACGGACACGCGTTCGCTGGAGTCCATCTACAAAGAGATCGACCGCCTGGAGCGTTCCACCTTTGAAATGAAGCAATACCGCCAGTACCGCGACCTCTTCCCTTGGTTCGTGGCGGCGGGCGCGGGGCTGCTGCTCTTGCAGCTTGTCCTGGCGCAAACCATTTGGAGGAGGCTGCCGTGAACCCGGAACACCTCGTCACATTTGGTAGTCCTCAGTGGATTTGGTCGGTTTTTCTCATCCCGCTCGCCCTGGCTCTCTTCGCGTGGGCGGAGCGCCGCCGTGCCCGCGCGTTGCAAAGCCTCGTGGCCGCGAGGCTGCAAGCCGAGCTCGCGGGCAACGCCAGCGTGCTGAAACGGCGGCTGCGCTTTCTCCTCGCGCTCGGGGCGTTGGGCTGCTTCATCGTCTCGCTGGCCCAGCCGCGCCACGGGTTCACCATCGAGGAGTCCAAACGCAAGGGCCGCGATGTGCTGATTGCCGTCGATACCTCCCGCTCCATGCTCTCCACCGACGTGAAACCCAACCGGCTGGCGAGGGCGAAATTCGCCGCGCAGGATTTGATTAACAGCCTCCAGGGGGACCGCGTGGGGCTGCTGGCCTTTGCGGGTTCCGCCTTCCTGCAAGCGCCGCTGACCGTCGACTACACCGCCGTGCTCGATTCGCTTGCGGAACTCGACACGAACATCATCCCTCTGGGCGGCACCAACCTTGCCGAAGCCATCCGTTCGACGATGGAAGCCTTTGGCAAAGGCGAGAGCGACAACCGCATTTTGGTGATCTTCACCGACGGCGAGGACCTTTCGGCTTCGGCGCTCGAAGCCGCGAAAAAGGCCGCCGGAGCCGTGCATATTTTCACCGTCGGCATTGGTTCGGCGGACGGCTCCCTCATCCCCGTGCCCAGCGAAAACGGCGGCACCGAATTTGTGAAAGGGCCGGATGGGCAGTTCGTGAAATCGCGCCTCGACGAAGCCACGCTCACCGCCATCGCGCAAGCCACGGGCGGCTTCTACACCCACCTGCAAAACAGCCCTGTGGAAATGCGGCGGCTCATTGACGAGGGCATTGGTAAATTGAGCGAAAGCGAAATCGACGCCCGCATGGCGCGCCGGCCCATCGAGCGTTACCAATGGCCGCTGGGGCTTGGCATCGTGCTCCTGGCCGCCTCCATGCTCATCAACGAGCGGAAGAGCCGAAAATTCAACTCCCGCGTGTCCGTCGCAGCCGGGGTGCTTCTTTTGTGCGCGCTGGCCGCGCCCGCCGCCCATGCCGACCCGGGCGTGGACCTCTACAACCAGGGCAAATACGAGGAGGCGCAAAAGGCTTTCGATGCCACGGCCAAACGGCGGCCCGGGTTGCCCGAACTGGAATTCAACAAAGGTGCCGTGAAATTCGCCACGGGGGACCTCGATGCCGCCTCGGTCGCCTTTGGCAACGCGCTGGCGACCCGCGACCCGCAGTTGCGCGGCAAAGCCGAATACAACCTCGGCACCACGCTGCTCAAGCGCGCCCTGGGCCGCGACGAAATCAAACAGGAAAAGGAGCGCGAGGCCGATCTCAAGAACGCCGTGCAGCATTTCGAGGAAGCGCAAAAGACGGACTCGAAGAATCCCGACCTCCGCGCCAACCTGGACCTCGCGAAACGCGAACTGGCAAAGCCGAAACCGACGCCACCGCCGCAGCAAAAGCAGGATCAGCAGCAGGATCAAAAGAAGGACGACAAGGATCAGCAAAAACAGGATCAACAATCCAAGGACCAGCAGTCCAAGGATCAACAATCCAAGGACCAGCAGTCCAAGGATCAGCAATCCAAGGACCAGCAGTCCAAGGACCAGCATTCCAAGGACCAGCATTCCAAAGACCAACAGTCCAAAGACCAACAATCCAAGGATCAACAGTCCAAGGACCAGCAGTCCAAGGATCAACAATCCGAAAATCAGCAGGGGCAGCAAGGTCAACAACAGCAACAGCCCGGCAGCACTCCCGCACCCACTCCCGGCCCGCAAACGCCGGGCGAAGAAAAAAAACTTTCCGGCGACATCAAGGCGAACGATGCTTCCAAACCCGAAGGGGAAGCGGAGGCCGCCGAAGCGCCGGTTAAGCCGGGCGAAATGTCGCCCGCCCAGGCGCGCGCCGTCCTCGATTCCCTCAAGGGCGAGGATGAACAACCGTTTAAAATTCAACAAAGGAGCGCGGCTCCTGTCTTAAAAAATTGGTGATACCGGAAATGCGCTCAATTTTTTCACACGAAGGCATGAAGGCACGCATCGCGTGTCATTTCGGGTTGCTCGTTGCCGTTCTGCTGGCGCTTGGCATTCTCGCGACCCCTTGCGCACGGGCTGGCGCCCCCACCGCCACGGCATCGCTTTCCTCCGACCAGGGCAAAGTGGGCGATGGAGTGGAGCTTGAAATCAAAATCGAGGGCTCCCAAAAAGTCGATCCTCCCGAAATCAAAGTCGATGGGCTCGATATCCGCTGCGTCGGCCAGTCCAGCCAGTTTTCTTTCGTCAACGGGGATCTCACCCGGGGGGTTCAATTCACCTACCTGGTCGTGCCGCGCCGCGAAGGCGTCTTCACCATCCCCTCGCTAACCTTCAATGCCGGAGGAAAAACGATGGCTACCCCCGCGCTCAAGTTCATCGCGGCAGGCTCCTCCTCCGGCGGCGGCAGCCATAGCATGGCGGGAGCGGGGCAGGGTTCACAGCAACCCCAGCAGCAGCAAGAACCCCAGGATACCAATGTGAAGTTCGCCTTCGCGCAATGGGTGCTGCCCAAAACCACGCTCTACGTGGGCGAAGCCGTGCCCGCCGAACTGTGGCTCTACGTCGATAAGCGCGCGCAATGCCAGTTGCAGCAGGTCACCGCCAAGGCCGACGGCATCAACGTCACGCTCCAGAAAATGGACCGCTTGCAACAGCGGGACGTGACCAAGGACGGCCGCGAAATGATCCTGGCCGTCATCAAGGCCTCCATCACGCCCGTCAAGGCGGGCAACCTTACGCTCGCTCCCGCCGAGATCAACGCCGTGGCCGTGTTGCCGCAGAAACGCTCTCGCGCTCCGAGAATGCCCGGCGGCTTCGACGCTCTCTTCAACGATCCCTTATTCAACCAGGCTTTCAACGCGCCGCAGCAAGTCGTCATTCACTCCGACCCGGTGGAGATCGAAGCCAAGCCGCTGCCCGCCGCCGGGAAACCCCGTGATTTCTCCGGCGCCGTCGGCCAGTTTACCCTGCAAACCCAAGCCGCACCGCAGCGTGTGAAGGCGGGCGACCCCGTGACGCTCACTGCCACCGTCAAGGGCATCGGCAGCTTCGACCGAATGAACGCGCCCGCCATTGCCGACACGCCCGGCTGGCGCTCCTACCCGCCCAGCGGCAAGTTCCAGCAGGACGACGCCGTGGGCATCTCCGGCGAAAAGACCTTCGAGGCCGCGTTGATCCCCGAAACGGCGCAGACCGAGCTGCCGCCGGTCACGTTCAGCTTCTTTAACCCGTCCACGGAAAAATACGAGACGCTGAACGCTGACCGGCTCCCCGTGACAGTGGATGGCGCCGCGCCGCCGCCCGCGCCCGCGGCTCCCGCCTTGGCCGCCGCTCCGTCGCCCACGCCTGGAGCCGCCGCCGCGCCCCAAACCTCCAGTGATATTCAGTATTTGCGCACCAACCTGGGCAAATATTCACTCGGGTTCGCTCCGGCCTGGGAAACCCGCTCCTTCTGGGCCGTCCAGAGCGTCGCCGCGCTGGCGCTGGCGGCTTTCGGCCTTTTGCAGTGGCGGCGCTCACGCGACCGGGACGGCGCGCACCAGCGCATGGCCCGGCTTCATCGCGAAAAGGAAAAGGCGCTGGCCCTGCTGCGGCGCGAGGGGGCGGCGGCCCCGGACTTCTTCAACGCCGCCATCCGCGTGCTGCAAATTGAAACGGCGCTCGCGCGCTTTCCGGAACCCCTGGAACCGGGCGCGGTGGATGCCGAAATGGTCTGTGCCAGCCGCGCCCTGGATTGCGAAACCGCCGAGGGCGTGCGCCGCATCTTTGCCGCCCACGACGAACTGCGCTACGCGGGTGGTTCCGCCGCCAGCCCCGTCGCTCCGGACCGCCGGGCGCAAGTGCTGCAAATTCTGGAACAATTTGAAACCTGCCATGTCTAAAATTTTCCGTTCCATGCCGCGAGCCCTGCTTCTTGGCCTTGCCGCGCTTTGGTTTGCCGCGGCGGCCCCGGCGAGCGCAGTCACCTTCGACGGCGCGAACTGGTCCTACGACCAGGGCGACTTTGCTGGAGCCAAAGCCGGTTACGAAGCCCTCATCAAGGAAGGCAACATTCGCGCCAACGTTTTTTACAATCTGGGCAATGCCGACTTCCGCCTCGGCGACAAGAAGGGGGCTTTTCTCGCCTACGAGCGGGCGCTGGCCCTCGACCCCGGCCACTCGGAAGCTCTCGCCAACCTGCGCCTGCTGCGGCAGGAAACCGGGGCCAAGCTCCCGGCCCGGCTCTGGTATGACGGAGTATTTTCATGGCCCTCGCCCAACGCCGCCGCGTGGCTTGCCGCCGCCGGGTTCTGGGGGCTTTGCCTCAGCCTGGCCCCGCTGGTTTGGAGACGCGAGGCCGCGCTCATCCCGGCCGTCTTTTGCGCGCTGGCGCTGGCCTGGGGCGGCGGCGTCGCGGCCTGGCACGGCACTCGCGGGGAACTGTGGATTGTCACGGCGGACACCGCCTCCGCGCGCACCGCTCCCGCCGACAACTCCCCCCTGCAACTGGCGCTCCCCATGGGCAGCCACCTGCGGCTGCTGGAAGAACGCGGCACCTGGGCACACGTTCGCCTGCCGGACAGCACCACCGGTTGGATTGCGCGCGACGGAGCCGACCCCGTGCGGCTATGATCGGCTTTAATTAGTGCGTGTGGCGGGCCGGGGCGAGCGTGCCGTGGTAAAGCGAGAGGATCGGCACGCGCTCAAGGAACGAAAATTCCGTGCGGCCCGTGGAGTTCACCACGCAAACCACCGCCGCGACCTGCACTTTGTGCGGCGAGAGCGCGGCCATGGCCTCGTTGAGCGGGATGAAATTTTTGCACTCGTCGATGACGAGCACCACCTTCTCCTTCGGCACGAGATGGTGCCGGGGCAGCTTCGGCACGCCTTCCACCACCTGGATGGCGGCGAACCGGGTTCCGGTCAGGTGCGCCAGGTGGGTGGTGAGGACCATGCTTTCGGGGCAGGCGGCGGCCACCATGCAGTCCACTTTGCCCTCGCCAAGCTGCTCGGGGAAAACGCGCATCAGTTCGCGGGCCAGGTAGTCCATGACCTCCGGGAACTGTTCGGCACCGGCCACGCCGCCGCCGCAATTGGTGAGCGTGGCGGGAATATCGCCGGGGACGATGAGTTCCTTGGGTTTGAGGTGAAGGAGTGAACGGAGGTTGGAAATGAGGTCCATGGTGGTGCGTCTCTTAAACCAAGAAGCAAAACCGGTTTGCCCTCAACAGTAAACCTAAAAAAGAGGGTAGGGGCGGCCCTTGCGGGCGCAGCCTCAAGCCAACCTGCGAAGCTTCCCTGCCGTGTCGTAGACGCCAAATTCCTTCGCGGCCCGTATCATCGCGAAAAGGTTCTCATCGGGGGTGTCGCGCCCACATTGGTCGCCGGTGCTCAGAATGAACCGCCCTCCCTCGGCGGCGTCCCGCATCGCCTGAATGGAGGCCCGGGTCACGTCCTCCGGCGTGCCGCGCAACATCACCTCGGTGGTATGAAGATTTCCCTTCAAAGTGAGTTTCTGGCCGTAGCGACGCTTCAGCTCGGCCAGATTGCAATCGCCCATCGGCGCGATCTCCAGCGGATCGATCACGGTGAGGGCAGTTTCCTCGGCCATGATTTTAACCAACGCGGTCTCCGGGCCGCAGGAATGCACGTGCGTCATAAAGCCGTGTTGCGTGGCGAGTTCAATCGCCCGTTGAATCGCCGGGAACGCAAGCTGCCGGAAAATCTCCACGGTCTGAAAAATCAGCGTTCCGGAACCGCCCACGCAAAGAAAATCCGGGCGAACATCCATGGCCATGATCTTGGAAAACCGTTCCTCTACGGCGGCGACGCGTTCGGCCGCCCACTGCTCATGCAGTTCGGGGTGGTCGTAGTAATCGTAAATCGCCTCTTCGTTCTCCAGCGCGCAGCTTGAAGTCAGCCACACCCCCACCAACCCCTGGTCGCCCAGGCGTTCCTTGAGGCGCTTTAAGCCGTTTGGCCCCAGATCGACCGCCTTGACACCCTCCAGCGGCTCCCACCGAACCGGTTCGGGAGGCAGGCCGATGGCTTCCGGCTGAACTCCGCATGAAGGGGAATCGGCCACGTGATAGACATTCACGGTAGGCGCCCAAATCCGCCGGTTCCCGTCCTGATAGGATGCCTGCGTGACCCGCATGCGTTCGTCCTGGTGAACGAGAAAAGTCTCCCACTGCGGCCCGCCCGCCGGTAGGTCATCGGGAAAAGTCAGCGGGAAATAACCGTCCATGAGGGAATCGATTCCGAAATGCCGGGCGGCGTCGACGTAGGCCTCCCAGATGGGGGGATCGTTGTAGAGGTAAATGTCCCAGAAGGGCTTCCCGGTAAGCCGCGCCGGAATCATATTGGATATGTCCGGGGCAACGGGCACACGGTCGGGAATTCCGCCAGATAAGACGGTCAGCAAGCGTTCACGTGGGGTCATCATTTCCGGGATGATTGCACGCTGTAGTGATTTTTTCTTCCTCGCCGGTGACAAAAAACTTTCCTAAAATGACTTGGTGCGAGTTTTACGCTGGAAAACAGTCACCTCGCCCGCCAAGGGCTTCCACATCGTCCGCGACAAAATGCAGGGGCGCTACCCGGTTCCCATCCATAGCCATGATTTTGCGGAAGTCTTCTGGATCGAGAGCGGCTCGGGCGTCCATCTCGTCAACGGCAAACGACTGGCCCTTGAACCGGGCGAACTCTTCATGGTCCGTCCCCATGACCGCCATGGTTTCCAGGCCGCGGGAAACGAAAGCTTCACGCTGGTCAACGTCGCCTTTCCCACGCAAACGCTCCGTTTTTTGCGGGAGCGGTACTTTCCGGGCGTGGAAGATTGCTTTTGGACCCGGGCCGAATTGCCGTTTAGAACCAGGCTCTCAAAACCCCAACTCGCCGTCCTTGTGGCGGCGGCAGAACACCTGGCCAGCGCGTCGAACCGGCGGCTGGCCATCGAGCGTTTTCTTTTGGACCTGCTCGACGATCTTTCAAGCCACGGGATTCCCCACACAGCGGGGCCGCTGCCGGAGTGGCTCGAAAAGGCGCTCCAACAAATTCGCCGCCCCGAACATTTCACCGTCGGCCCCCGGGAATTGGCCCGCCTGGCAGGCCGCTGCCCCGAACATGTCACCCGCGCGCTCAAAGCGCATCTTGGCGTCACCGCCACCGAGACGCTGAACGCCGTCAGGCTGGATTACGCCGCGCTGCAATTGACGATGACCTCCTCGAAGATCGTCGACATCGCCCTGGAATGCGGCTTCCAGAACCTGGGCCACTTTTACCGGCTATTTCGGGAACGCTTTGGCTTTTCCCCGCGCCATTACCGCCTTCAACACCAGGCGACTTTGCGCTAGCTAGAGCGCGGTGGGCAGTTTGGCCCCGTCCTCCGCTTTCAGCTTGGATTGGGCGGGGTTGATGATGACGTCCTTGTAACTCATGCCGCCGGGGATCATCGGCAGCACGTGCTCGGTGTAGGGCACCAGCACATCCAGAATATACGGCTCCTTCGCGTCCAGCATTCGCTGGATGGCCGGCTTCAAGTCGGTCTTGTGGATCACGCGTTCACATTTCACGCCGAACCCGGCGCAGATGGCCACGTAGTCGGGGTAAATCTGCTCCTTGTGCTTCGGGTCACCCAGATAAGTGTGGGCGCGGTTGCTGCCGTACTTGAGGTCCTCCCACTGCACGACCATGCCGAGGTGCTGGTTGTTCAAAATGATGGCCTTGGCCGCGATGCGCTCGATGTGCGCGGTGGCCAGTTCCTGGATGTTCATCAAAAACGAGCCGTCGCCGTCGATGTCGATGACCTCCAGTTCGGGCCGGGCGGCTTTTGCGCCGATGGCGGCGGGATAACCGAACCCCATCGTGCCCAGGCCGCCGGAGGTAAGGAACGTGCGCGGCTTGCGGAAGTTGAAGAACTGGCCGGTCCACATCTGGTGCTGGCCCACGCCGGTGGTGATGACGGCCTCGCCTTGGGTCATCTCGCAGAGCAGGGAAACCACGTACTGCTGCATGATGGCCTTCTCGGTGTTGCGGTAGACCATCGGGAACTGCTGCTTCCAGGCGTCGATTTTGGCATACCAGGCCGGGTAGGCGCAGGGGGCGTTTGAGCGCGTCTTGCCCCGGGCTTCGAGCATCGCGTTCAAGCGGGAGAGCGCGTATTTCACATCGCTCTGGATGCCGAGGGCCACCGGCTTGTTTTTGTTGATCTCGGAGGCGTCGATGTCCAGGTGAACGATGGTGGCGCGCTCGCAGAAGCGTTCCACCTTGCTCGTCACGCGGTCGTCAAAGCGGACGCTGATGGCCAGCACCACGTCGGCCTCGTTCACGGCGTTGTTGGCGTAGACCATGCCGTGCATGCCCAGCCACTTGAGGGAAAGCGGGTGATCCTCGGGGAAGCCACCCACGCCCATCAGCGTGGTGGCCACGGGGATGCCGGTGCGCTCCACAAATTCCAGCAATTCCGCCGAAGCTTCGCCGGAAATAATGCCGCCCCCGGCGTAAATCACCGGCTGTTTCGCCTTCGCCACGAGATCGAGCATTTGGTTCAGCGACTCATCGCTGGCCTTGGGCGAGGGGTTATAGCCGGGCAGGTTGACGGTTTCGGGAAAAACGAGCGGCCCCTTGGCTTCCTGCACGTTTTTAGGCATGTCGATCAACACCGGGCCGGGCCGTCCGGTTTGGGCGATGTAAAAGGCCTCCTTCACCACGCGGGGAATATCGGCGATGTTGAGGATCAGGTAATTGTGCTTCACCACCGGCAGCGACATTCCGAACATGTCCGTCTCCTGGAAAGCGCCTTTGCCGATGAGAGGGCTGGCCACCTGCCCCGTGATGGCGATCAAGGGCACGGAGTCGAGGTAAGCGTCGGCGATGCCGGTAATCAGGTTCGTGGCCCCGGGGCCGGAAGTGGCCATCACCACGCCCGCCTTGCCGGTGACGCGCGCGTACCCCTCCGCCGCGAAAGCGCCGCCCTGTTCGTGCCGGGGCAGGATCGTGCGGATCTGGCTGCGCGTGAGCGCCTGGTGGATGGGCATGCTGGCCCCGCCGGGATAGGCGAAAATGGTGTCCACGCCCTCATGCTCAAGACATTTGACCAGAATCTCCGCGCCGGTGAGCAGTGGAGTTTCAGGATGGGAAGAAGGCGTGGTCTGCATGGTCATAAGGGAAAAAGGTTTTCTATATTAGAGAGCAAACCCTTCCCGTTCAAGTGTGCGTTCGCGGTTATGGTGGGGGTTTCCCCTAGGGGCACCCCTTAAGGAGACGCTATCGCCCCTCCAACGCCGCCTTCACCGCATCGAGGTAGGCGGTCCCCTCCGCCTTGGTGGGCGTGAGATAGCCCCCTTCGCCGTTCTCGTTCCAGGCGTAGAACAGGATGAGCTTTTCCGCCGTGACGCGGGAGGGATTGGCCGCCACCCAATCGAGGGCGGCGCGGGTAAACTGCCGCAGGAGGGCGGGGGAACGGTCGGCAAAATAGATGGATTGCTTCTCAATGGGGCAATCCAGGGCTTCCCACGGGCGCATATCCCAGCCAGCGGTCACCACGGGAATGCAAGGGCGGCCGCCGCGCTCGGCCAGGGCGTTCCAAACCGCCTCGTGCCCAGGGATCAGCCCCGCAAAAGCTTGAGCTTTGGTGTTTGGGGCAAGCTGGCAGGCGGTGTGGTGGTTGTAGCCTGTGAACACATCGAAACCGCAGGCGCGGATCGGCTCAAATTCGCTCCCCGTGAGCTTGAGGTCGGGCGTTTTGCAGCCCGCGATGGTTACCCCGGGCAGCCCTGCGGCCCGGGCTTCGGCGCGAAGCTGATCGAAGGCGCTTTTCACCGCTTCGGGCGAGCCAAAGGCTTTGATGAGTTCGCCCGGGGAAAAGAAAATAATCAGCGGCTTGCCATCCACCGTCAGTTGCGTCGGCTGTTTGAAAAGCGGAATCCACTGGGCGCAAACCTCCGGCCACTCCTTCGGCCCGATGCGGTAGCCGCCGTGGTTGGCCACCAGCAAACAGAATTGCAGCCGCGCGCGGTTTTTGGCCTCCAGGTAAAGCCCGAGCGCGTTGTTGAGCGGGGTGGTATGGTCCCCCTTCTCCGGCCAATACCAGCAGA
Source organism: uncultured Chthoniobacteraceae bacterium (assembly GCA_964513965.1). Taxonomy (GTDB): domain Bacteria; phylum Verrucomicrobiota; class Verrucomicrobiia; order Chthoniobacterales; family Chthoniobacteraceae; genus UBA695. Next base: position 16,694 of record CAZEOO010000010.1, on the reverse strand, counting down.
AAGCCCAGAAGGAAAGCCCCCCGTTGGCGGCAAAATCAATCTGCCGCTCCATGATCTCCGAGGTGTTGTCATACCACCCCCAGACCGGCTCGCGCTGGCCGAACTCGTTTTTGAGCCGGTCGGTGACGTGGTAAGTCTTGGAAGTCCAGCCGTCGAAGTAATATGCCCCCAATTTGGCGGGCGCGGCATTCGTTACGAGAGGGAGGAAAAGGGCAACCACGAAAAGCAGCAACGGGGGGAAGCGCATGGGCTACCCTTTGGCTTTTTCCCGGCGGGCTGTCGATCTTAAAACCTAGCCGTGCTACGGGGCGATTTCGGCGTCGGAGAGGTAGCACCCCGGGTCTTCGCGCCACGGGTCGCCGAAATGCTGCCACGCCCGGGTGCGGAAGCCGCCGCCGCAGAGATCCAGATACCGGCACTCGGCGCACCGCCCCGTAATGGGCCGGGGCCGGGTGCGCAGGCCATTGAGCACGGGTTCGTCCGTGCGGCTCCAGATTTCGCTAAACGGCTTCTCCTTCACGTTGCCCAGGGTGAGCCCCTGCCAGAACTGGTCGGGGTGAACGTTCCCCTGCGTGTCGATGTTGCCAATGCCCACGCCGGAGGAGTTGTTGCCGCCGCCGTTCCAGCGGATGAGTTCCAGCGCGCGCTCGTAGCGTTCCGGGTGCGCCGCGTCTTTGGTCAACCGCGCCAGCAGGTATGGGCCGTCGGCGGGCTGGTCCACCGTGAGCACCTCGCGGTCGAGCCCGGCTAGGTGCCAGGCTTCCACGCGGTCCATGATCTTCTCCAGCGCGGGGCGGATTTCCTTGGGGTCCAGCAACGAAAGGTTCACGCCGCGCCCGGCGGAAACGAGGTGGTAAAAACAAACGCGCTGGATCTCCTCGGCTTCGATAAAGTCGAGGATCTGCCCGATGTCCGCCACCGTCTGCCGCGTGAGCGTCAGCCGCAATCCCGCCTTTTGCCCCACGGCCTTGCAATGTTTGAAGGCCGCTACCGCTTTCGCGAACGCCCCGGGCACGCCCCGGAAGCGGTCGTGGGTCTCGCCGATGCCGTCCAGGGAAATGCCCACGTAAGCAAAGCCTACCTCGTGCAACCGGGCCGCCACTTCGGGCGTAATCATCGTGCCGTTGGTGGAAATGGTGAGCCGCAGCCCGCGCTCGCGGGCGTATCGGGCAAGGTCGAAAAAGCGGGGATGAATGAGCGGTTCGCCGCCGGAAAGGAGCAGCCCGGGCACGCCGAAAGCGGCCAAGTCGTCGATCACCGCGCGGCACTGGTCCCAGGAAAGCTCGCCGGGGTATTCGCGGGCGGCGGAGTCGGAATAACAGTGCACGCACTTCAAGTTGCAACGGCGCGTGATATTCCAGACCACGATGGGGCGGCGCTCGGCGGCGCTGCCGGGTGCGCCGTGGCCCATGCCGTAGCGCAGGGCGTCGGCAGGCTGGGCGACATCGCAAAGAAGGCGGGTGAAGTTAATCATTGAAATTGCGGATGGCTAAGGGTCAATTGCTGATTTTCGCGCCTTAGCGTAACGACTTCCACCCCGTCGGGCGAAAGGCGGCTGCCCGCGCGGCCATAACCGGCGCTTTCGTAAAGGTGCAGGTTCTTGACGCTGCGCGAGCCGGTAAAAAGCTCGAAGGCGGCGCATTGCGGGAACGCTTTTTCCAGCGCCGCCAGCATGGCCCGGCCATAGCCCCGGTTTTGGTAGTCCGGGTGGACGCTCAGGCGGCCCACGTAGCAAATCCCCTGGTGATCCATCTCGCCGCGAATGGAAGCCACGAGCTTGCCGTGCACCGTCCCTTTTAGCACGAGGTTCTTGCCAAACGCCTCCGCGCATTCCGCCTCCGTTTCCAGGAGCGGGAGAATGCCGCGCGAGCCGTAGCGGTCCGCCTCCTCCTGGAAGGCGAGCTTTTGCACCGCGAGCAACTCGGGGATGTCGTTATGGGTGGCCGGGCAGATGGAAAGGGGGTTTTCAAGCAGTTTCCCCGGGTGGGCCACCGCGCCCGGCGGCGGAGCCGGGTTGGAATGGGGCTGGTAAACGCACAGCGGCTCGGAAGCGAGGTAATCGCCCGTCATCGCGTAGGAACGCGCCCGGGAACCGCCGCAAACCAGGTTCCACTCGCAGCGCCCGCACTTGCCTTTCAGGCGGGCCGGGTCGCGCAGGGCTTGGAGCAGCGGCGAGGTGCGGTAAAGGTCGATCAATTCCCCCTGCCGCACGTTCCCCGCGCTCATCGGCAGGAACCCGCTGGGGCAAACGTCGCCCGTGTGCGAAACGAAGACGAACCCCTTGCCGTCATTGGTGTTGCCCAGCATGGGGGGCGGCCCGGCTTGCTCCTCGCGCCAGTGCTGCCAGGCCACGCGACGGTAATGCTGCCCCTCGGTGGTTTTGATTTTGTAAGGCACCTGCCGCGAAAGGCTCCAAAGCCGCCCAAAAAGCGCCTCAAGCTCCGGGCCGTCGAGCAGGTCCGCATTCTTGCCGCGCCCCGTGGGCACCAGCAAAAAGAGGTTCCACATGGCGGGGCGGATTTTCTCCATCAACTCCACGAAGCGGTCGAACTCGCCCAGGTTCTGGCGGGTGAGGGTCGTGTTGATCTGGAAATCCAACCCGTGCTCGCGGCAGGCGTCCAGCGCCCGGCGGGTCCAATCCCAGGTCCCGGGAACGCCCCGGAAGGCGTCGTGCGTCTCGCGGCTGGCCCCGTCGAGGCTCAGCGAAAGCCGGTGAATACCCGCGTCATGCAGCCCCTTCAGATCCGCATTGAGGAACTTCGGCGTGGCGCTGGGGCTTAAGGCCACCTCCAACCCCTTCGCCCGGGCGTAGGTGACGAGTTCCAGCAAATCGGGCCGCATCATCGGGTCGCCGCCGGTGAGAATAAAGTAGCCGGGCGTGGCGCGCGCCACCTGGTCGATGAAATGTTTGCCCTCCTCCGTCGTCAGCTCGCGGGGATCGCGCCGGGGCTGCGCCTCGGCCCGGCAATGGCGGCAGGCCAGCACGCAGGAGCGCGTCACCTCCCAGATGACGATGAACGGGTGGTCATCCCATCGGGAAAGCGGGTTGCGGAGATCGGGAGTCGGGCGCATCACCTGCAAATTCTCACACGAAGGCCCAAACGCACGAAGAAAAAAACCTCGTGCCCAACCCCTCAGGGAGGAGCAGCGCGGCTTATGCCACTTATTCTAATCCCCGTCTAGTCCCCGCGCGGGCCTCCCACGGCCCGGCTGGGGCGCGGTTGCGGCCTGCTTTTTCTTGCCTCCCGGTCCCGTTTCCCTTTGGGCGTGGGTGAAGGGCTGGCCACGGCCTGCGGCGGAGCGGGGGGAATCGGTTCGCGGGGCTGTTCCGCAATGGGCAGCGGCGCCGGTTCGGCCTCCAGCTCCCGCAACACCTCGCGGTCTGCCTCCGTCAGCTTCGCCGAGGTCGGCGGCGGCGTCAGCATCGTCGCCAGGGTGGGCTGATCCGGGGTGCCCGTGGCCGTCAAGCCGTGGAGCATCTGGTAACGGCGCATGGCGGCTGCGGTCGCCTTGCCCTCCATGCCGTCCACCGGCCCGAAATAAAGCCGTTGTTCCTTGAGCAACGCCTGAATGGCCGCGATGGGGGCCGGTTCCTCCGCTTTCGCCCTCTCGCCAGCGGCCATGGCAAACGCCACGGCCATTGCTCCCGCCATTCCCGTCACCACCCGACAACTCTGTTTCATCACCGGTTCCTAGCCTCCCACCCATGGTATCGGGGCAAACTCTTCCCGTGCGCGAGGCCGGCCGCCCGCTCCCCTATTACTTGCCGGAAACCACTTCGCTCATCTGGAAGATCGGCAGGAACATGGCAATCACGATGCCGCCCACGGCCACGCCCAGGAAAACAATCAGGAAAGGCTCGATCAGCGAGGTCAGCGCGCTGAGGGTCGTCTCGATCTCCTCGTCCCAGAAATCGGCGATTTTCTCCAGCATGGCGTCGATTTTGCCCGTGGCCTCGCCCGCCGAGACCATGCGCAGCATAATGGGGGGAAAAATGGTCTGCTTCGCCATGGCGGCGGCCAGCGTATCCCCCTTTTCCACGTCGGTGGAAACCTCTTTAATGGCTCCCTCCACCTCGGAGTTGCCCGAGGTTTCGCCCACAATGGCCATCACGTCCAAAATCGGTACGCCCGCCCGGATTAACTGCGCGAAGGTGCGGGCAAACCGGCTCATGCAAATCTTATGCACCAGGGGGCCGAATACCGGCATTTTAAGCTTATAGCGGTCCCAGGCCGCCGCGCCGCTCTTGGTTTTGAGAAACTGGTGAATCGCAAAAATAACACCCACGATCACGATCACCAGAATGACCCAGTTTCCCCGGATGAAGCTGCTTAAATTGATGAGCGCCTGGGTGGGGGCGGGGAGCTTCTTGCCGAAGCTGCTGAAAATATCCGCGAACGTCGGCACCACCTTGACGATCAAGAAGGTGGTGATGGCCAGCGCGATGCAGATGACCGAAATGGGGTACGTCATGGCCGACTTGACCTTCTTCCTCAACCGGGCGCTGGATTCCAGGAACCCGGCCAGCCGGTCCAGGATCTCGGCGAGCATACCGCCCGCCTCCCCCGCCCTGACCATGGCGATGTAAAGCCGAGAAAACACCTGCGGATGCTTGGAAATGGCTTCGTTGAAGGTTTCGCCCTCCTGCACCCGGCCCATCACGTCGCCGATGATGGTTCTCAAGGACGCCTGTTTGCGGGTGTTGGTCTGTTCGTACAGAGCCGTCAGCGAGGAAATGAGGGGCAGGCCCGCGTCCACCATCGTGGCCAGTTGGCGGGTGAACATCACGAGATCCGAGTCGGCCACCTTCAGCATCTTCCGGCTGGACTTGCGGATCGACTTCTCCTCCAGGGAGAGCACCAACAATCCCCGCGCCATGAGGACGCTAATCGCGTTCTCCTCATTCACGGCATCCGTCTGCCCGCTGACGGTTTTTCCCTCGGGGTTGCGGGCCTGGTAGGCGTAGGTAATCATCGTGGCCATACTCAATACAGCAGGTTTGATGCTAGAATATGCCGAAGAATGCCAGGCTTCGCTTTAACGACGTTATTTTGCGGCCTGGGCCCCGGGCCGGGACCGCTTGGCCAGTTCGGCGCACAACGTCTCGGGCGGCGTGACGCGCGCGGAACCAAATTTGGGGTAAATGAATTGCGCGGTCGCGGAGCCCTCCTTGGTTACGCCGCGTACGGTGGAGAGGCCGGTCTCGCGCAGGAAGTTCAGCGAGTGGGCCAACAGGGCGGAAGCCAGCCCCCGGTTGTGGTATTCCATGGCAATGCACGGGCCGGTCAGCAAATGGTTGCAGACCTCCTTTTCGCCCGAAAGGCCGGAAGCGCCGATAATGCGGGGGCCATGGGCGATGACGAGGCAAAGCGGGTCCGCCTTGTCGTCGAAGAGCCGTTCGAGGGCCGCCTCCACCATGGGCTCGACAAGGTAAAAAAAGGAGTTCCAATCGGATTGGAGCTTGAAGCCGCTCATCACCACCGTCCTCACGGTGGTTTCATCCTCGCGGGAGGCGCGCCGGATGGAAAACGCGGAGGGCAGCGGGGGACGGCCCGGAGTCGTTTTCGTCAAGTCCCACGAGAACTGCGCCCATTGGATCGGATTCATAGGGCGCGATTGTAGAGCATTCCCGGAAAAGAATGCAGCCGGAAAATTTGGGGCATACCAACTCGCAAAAATAAAAGGGCTTTATGGCGCAGGGATTTTTGGGTGGGGCAAGGCGGAAGGTGGAGGCGCTATTTGTAAATAGCGGCTCCGCCTGACAACGCCACCCCGCACAAAAAGACCAAACCAGAGGGGCCGGTTATTTTTCGAGTTGGTATTAGTCCTGGCGCACTTCCAGGTAGGTGGGTGGCGTCCCTTTTCCCCGCTCGTCCATGCGCTGGATGCTCATGGATTTGAGGATATAGCCGCCCGCGTCCGTCTGGCGGTCCCGCTGCACGTTGCGCACGTTGAAGCGCCGCACCAGTTTGCCGCCCGCGTAGCACTCGGCCTGGAGGAGCCCGCCCGTTTCCTCGATCCAAAGGCGCGCCATATCGTACTGGCTCTCATCCTTGCGCGCGGGCACCTCGCGCACGATCCAGCAGGAGCGGGTCATCAGCGTCTCCTTGCGCGGCTCCACGGTCGCGTTGTTCCAATAGAGGAACTTCAAGGAAAGGTCCTCGTAGCTGATGTCCGTGCCGCGGATCAAGTCGTCGAGCTTGGCCCCGGCGATCTTTTCGCTCTTGCCCGCGCCGGTGGAACGGTCGAGGCGGGAGCCTTTGTCGCCCAGGTGCAGGATCAGCGCCTCGGGCCGGTCGGTAAACTGGTAAACAATGGTGCTGCCCCGCAGTTGCAGCCGGAAGGGGATCACGATTTTCTCTTCGCTGGAGGATTTGCGCAATTGGCCGGAAAGGTCGCGGTGCTGGCTGGCCTGGTTGAAGCGCACCTGGGCCAGCAGGCTTTGGGCGGCGGGCGTCTCCTCGGCAGCGCGCAGCGGGGCCAGGCCGCCCAGCAGGGCCAGCAGGGCCAGCAGGAGGCAAAGCATGGTTTTCGGGTTTACTTGGCGCGGACAGCTCATATTGTTACCAGTTTCTCCGCTGCCGCAGATGGATCAAACCCTTTTTTCACTGATTAACGGCGTCTGGACATCCCCCGGCTTGGATCGGGCGATGGCCATTCTCTCCGATTTGCAGTTCTGGATGCCGCTGCTCATCCTGGCGGGGGCGGCCATTGCCTTGGCGGGCAACTTCTGCGCGCGGGCGGCGGTGCTCGTGTTGGCGCTCACGGTGGCGCTCACCGACGGCGTCGTGGTCAACGGGCTCAAACACTGGGCCAACCGCCCCCGGCCTTACCAGGTGGAAGCTGCGCGGGTCGTCAAGCTCTCCAACGACCATTTGAAGCTCGTCAGCGCGTTTTGCGAGCCGGTCATTACCAGCCCCGCCCCGGAGCACGGCATTATCGCGGGCCGCTCCTTCCCCTCCGCTCACACGGCCAACAACTTCGCCGTCGCGGCGGTGCTGGCGCTCTTTTTCACACGCTGGGGCTGGCTCTACTTCGCTTTCGCGGCGGCGGTCGGGTATTCGCGGATTTATAATGGCTGCCACTGGCCCAGCGACGTGCTCATTTCGGCTTTCCTGGGCGCCGCCATGGGGCTGTTCTGCACGGCGGCCATGGAAGCCCTCTGGCGGCGGCTGGCACCGCGCCTCGCGCCCCGGCTTCACCTTTCCCACCCGAGTTTGCTGCATCAAAAATAAAGAACTATGAACCGTTGGCTGATTGTTTTCCTGCTGGTATTGACGGCGTTGCGCTTTGGGCTCGGCGGCTCCATGGAAGTGAGCCCCGACGAAGCGTATTACTACCAGTGGTCCCAGCGGCTCGACTGGGCCTATTACTCCAAAGGCCCCGGCGTGGCGACCGTGATCCGCGCAGGCACGGCGCTCCTGGGGCAGAACTCCTTTGGCGTGCGTTTCTTTAGCCCGCTCTTTGCGCTGGGCACGAGCCTCATTCTCTTCGGCCTGGCCCGGCGGCTTTACGGTGAATCGGTGGCCACCTGGACGGTGCTGATGCTCAATTTCACCCCCATTTTCAACGTGGGCGGGCTCTTGATGACCATCGACCCCATCTCCATCTTCTTCTGGACGGGGGCGCTGTGGGCCTTTTGGGAGGCGCTGGAGCGCAGTCCGAAGTTCTCCCTTTACTGGCCTCTCACGGGCGCGTGCATCGGGCTCGGGTTTTTGGGCAAATACACCAACGCGATGGAGTTGATTACCATCCTGCTGGTGCTGGCGGTCACGCCCAGGCTGCGCCGCGAGTTTCTGCGACCGGGCTTCTGGCTCATGCTCGCGGTCTTTGCCCTGGCCGTCATCCCGCCGGTGGTCTGGAACATGAACCACGAGTGGATCACCATCGACCACCTCAGCAGCCGGGGCGGGCTGGACAGCCGCTTTACGATCCACCCCACGCAGTTGCTCGGCTACATCGGGGGGCACTTCGGCATCTACTCACCACTGGTTTTCGCCGCGATGTGCGTGGCGCTTTACCAAGGCTGCCGCACGATGAAGGAGGACTTCAAAGCCCGCTTCCTGGTGCTGGCGGCGCTGCCGCTGATCGTGATGTATTGCATCCTTTCGCTCAAAAAAGCCGGGGAACTCAACTGGACAGCCCCCGCCTTTGTCGGCCTGGGCATCTATACCGTGGCCTGGTGGCATGACCGCGTGCGCGGCAGCGTGAAGCTCCGCCGCTGGGCCGGGGCCGGGCTGGGCATCTCGATGGCCATGAGCCTCTTGATCGTGAACACGGACGTGGTGCGCGCCCTGCACATCCCCTGGGCCTACCGCAAAGACCCGGGCGGGCGGCTGCGCGGCTGGGAAACCATCGCGCGCAACGTGGACGCCCTGCGGCACAAAATGGAGGCGGAGAGCGGCAAGCGCCTCTTTCTCATCGCCAACAAATACCAAACCGCCTCCAGCATCGCCTTTTATCTGCCCGAAAAACGGAGCGACGGCCCGGGGCACCCGCCCGTTTATATTACCGAGTCGCAGTTGATCGAAAACCAGTACTCCTTCTGGGGCCGCTATGACGAAATGGTGGAGCCCGTGGGCGTCGCGCGCCAGATGCTCCCCGGCGTCCAGGACCCCGCCCTGCGCGGCACCCTGGAAGCGGCCATCAAAGCCTTCGACGCCCCCACCGGGGATGAACAGGCGGCCAGCGACCGCCGCCGCGCCCTCATTCGCGCCATGCTGCTCGTGAACCCCAGCCTGCCGCTCGACGAATACGCCAGCGAGGATTGGGGTGTCTCGCTTTTCGAGGGCCGCGACGCCCTTTACATCACGGACAAATCCGATCAAGCCCCCGAAGCCATCACCAAGGGGTTCAAGCAGGTGGAACTGGTGGCCACGCTCAAGGAAGAGCGGCGCGGCCTGCCATTGCGCTTGCTTTGGGTGTTCGCATGCCATAGTTATCGCCCCCAGCCCATTTAGGATGGAATCACTTCAAAAAGGATTTTTGAACCAAGATTTATGACCGAAACGCCCGCCCCCGCCCTCTCCGTTGTCATCCCCCTTTACAACGAACAAGACAACGTCGAAGACCTGCAAAAACAAGTCCAGCAAGCCCTTGAAGGGCTCGATTACGAACTCGTGCTCGTGGACGATGGCTCCAAGGATGCCACCGTAGCCCGCGTGCAAAAAGGGCCGTGCGTGCGGCTCCTGGAATTTGAGAAAAACGCCGGGCAAAGCGCCGCCATGTACGCGGGCATCCACGCCGCGCGGGGCGAGGTCATCGCGCTCCTGGATGGCGATCTTCAGAACGACCCGGCGGACATCCCGCTACTGCTGGCGGAAATCGAAAAAGGGGCCGACCTCGTGTGCGGCTACCGGGCCAAGCGCAAGGATACCGTCGTCAAGCGCATCACCAGCCGCGTGGCCAACTTCGTTCGCAGCCGCTTCACCAAAGACGGCGTGCGCGACACCGGCTGCACGCTGAAAGCCATGCGCCGCGAATGCCGCGCCGCGCTCGTGCCATTTTATGGCATGCACCGCTTCATTCCGGCGCTGGTTAAGGGGATGGGGTACAAACTGGTGGAGATCCCCGTCAACCACCGTCCCCGCACGGCGGGCGTGAGCAAATACGGCCTCGGCAACCGCGCCATCAAAGCGACGGTCGATATGTTCGGCGTCCGCTGGCTGCTCTCGCGGCAGGTGAAGTACAAGGTGAAGTAAACGGTTGCGGCCCGACACTTCACCTTCTCGTTACGAATCTGGAGATTCGTAACGAGGAAAGATCTTCCGAAGCTCCTTTTTCGACGGGAACAAAGAATCCGGTGGAACCTGGAGGCAGCGGGCAATGATCGGCACTTCGAAGTCGAATACGGAGCGCATCCTGTTTTCAATTTCGGCGACCCCATTCTGATCTAGAGTAAGCCCGGCCAACTGAAGCTTAAGGGCCAATTGGTAATGGGAGAGACCGGCCGCATTTCGCAGTTCGCGGATTTGCGGTCCCACAAGATTTCGAAATCGCCAGGGCTTCTTCATAAGGAAGCCGATAATATCTGATCTTTTTTCCAATGGACTTCCCTACGGGGAAGTCACCCGCGATTATCGTCTCATTCCCATGTGAGTGCGGGAGAACGGCGGGATTCAAACGCTCCGCGCGCATCGGCTCCGAAACGCGAGCGGCGAACAGCGGCACTGCCTGGCAAAGGCACTGTAAAAACGGCTGGCCGAGCCAAAGCCGCATTGATAGGCAAGGTCCGCGATTTTGGCGTCGGTCAACACAAGCAGCCGCTGCGCTTGGCAAATGCGCTGTTGGAGAAGAAAGCTCCAGATCGTCATGCCCCAGCTTTTTCGGAAAAGCCGCATCGCATATTCTGGGTTCAGCCCGGCGGCCCCGGCGATTTGCGCGACGGTGATCGGTTCCGACGAGTGTTCGGTCATAAAACCAACCATTCGCTGCACATGAGTGCTCCGGTCTTTGTCGAGAGAGGTGCGGCCACTCTCCGCTGCGCAAGCGGTGCCGATGGCCAGCCGCCGGAAAAAAGCCTCAAGCTCCAGTTCAATCGCCTTTTTTAGCTCCGGCGAGGACGCCGCGAAATCCTCCGCCCAACGTTTCAACGGCGGGGGGAAAAGACCGCGCGTGGGCGAGGGGGAAAGGTGGAGCGTTTGCCCGTGCAACAAAGGCCCGCTGAAGCCCGGGGCAAGGTTCCACGAGAGAAACCATGCGAGGGGGAGCACCAGCCACGCGATTTCCGTGCACGGGTCCGCCGCAATGACTTGGTGGGGAATGGCTGCCCAATAAAGCACGGTCTGCCCCGCCGCCACCGTCACGGTATTCGGCCCATGCTGGAGGACCAGCGAGCCGCGTTCCACAAAGTTGAGTTCGATCTCGTTGTGCTGATCCGCCCTTGCCATGCAGCTTTGGGAGCCCCGGCCCACATAAAAACCGAGGGAACGCGTGTTAATTTTCTCTGAAGCCGGGCGAATAGGCATTGGTGAAAAGTCAGAATACGGGAGAAAATGACGCAATAGGCGGGAAGATTCTTTATCCCTGATCTGCTATCGCTCTTTCGTCAAGCCTCAACCCAATTGTTATGACTCCAAAAGCGACCTTCGATTTTCTGGACTCCGCCTCCATGGAATTCCTGGCGGGATTCGCGGCGGCGGCGATTGATGCCTCGCGAGTTGATCCCGGGCAGACGCCGGACGCTTCCATTCCCGGCAACTCGATGGATTACCCGTTGATTCGGCCCGGAGGACGAGCGTGCTACCCGGCGGTATGGACGCAGGATTTTTCGATGACGCTGGAGACCGGCTTTGTGACGCTCGACGAAGCGCGGCATCATCTGCGGCTGATCGCGCAGGCGCAGAACGGACCCGAGGAACGCAAGCTGGCCAGCGGCGCGGCGATCCCTCCGTTTGCCATTCCGGATCACGTGCTCTTCAATGGGGCGGCGGTTTATTTTCCCGGCACCTATTCCAGCGGAGAGGACCAGGGCGGCGAACCGTGGGGGTTGCGGCCGCCCGTCAACAATCACTACGATTTCATCCTCATCGCGCGGCATATTTTAAACGAAACGCGGGACGCGGCGTTCCTGCTGGAGCCGGTGAACGGTCTGCCTTTGATGGACCGGTTGCGGCGCGCCTTTGAAGTGCCCGCGATCGATCCCGCTACGGGGTTGGTTTTTACCGAAGCGGCGACGCGCGCCGTGGGGTTCATTTTCTGTGACTCCATTTACATGACTGGCCATCTTCTTTTTGCTTCGCTGCTGCGCTGGCGGGCGGCGCGCCATTTGGCGGAGTTGGAACGCGCCTTTGGAGAAGAAAAGAGAGCCGCCGCACTGGAACTGGAGGCCGCGCGGATTCCTCCGCGATTGGCCCCGACTTTTGGCGACCCGCAGCGGTTGGGCGGATGGTTGATGGCGGCCACGGAAGTGGGCCGCCAGCCCGATGTGTGGGGCACCCTTTATGCGCTCTACCTGGGCGTGTTGCCCGAAGACGCGGCCCGGGCAGCCCGCGAAACCATGGTACGCGCCCTTGAGGATGGGACCATCTGTTACCAAGGGGCGCTGCGCCACGTGCCCACGAACTTTGACGCCTCCCCAACCAGCGCCTGGGAGCGGACTCCTACGTCCTTTAACCGCTATCAAAACGGAGCCTTCTGGCACACTCCCACGGGATGGCTCATCGCGGTGTTGGCCGGGACGCATCCGCATTGGGCACAACGGATTTTCGACGACCTGATCGCTCATTTCCGGCGCGAGGATTTTCGGCAGGGAGCCGCATTCAACGCGCCGTGGGAGTGCATCGGGCCGGACATCGCGGCCTGCAACAACCCGGTGTTTCTCGCTTCGGCAACGCTTCCCTATGGAGTGCTTCGGCAGCTTGGCCATGAATAAAACCACGGTCGTTTGCTTTGGAGACTCCATTACGATGTGCGCCGCCGAGGCGGAAGCGGACCGCTGGACCGCCCGGCTGGCCTTCCTGCTGGAACGCCATTTTCCAGGGAAATACGATGTCTTTAACCGAGGCATTGGGGGCAACACGACGGCGCTCGCGCTGGACCGCATCGTTACGGATGTGCTGGCGCTAAAGCCCGCCATGGTGCTGGTCGAGTTTGGCATCAACGATGCCTATGTTTACCCGTGGTGCAGATCCCCGCGCGTGGGGCTGGCGGATTACCGGCGCAATCTTGGCGAGATCGTGCGGCTGGTCCGAGCGACGAAGGCGTTGCCGGTGCTCATCGTGAACCACCCATTAACCCTTTGCGGGCACTTGCACTCGCAGGGCAACGGCGCAGCCATCGGGAAAAATCTCGAACCGTATCACGAAGCGGTGCGCGAAATCGCATGCACCGAGGGGGTGCCTTCGATTGATCTGCCCCGGATCATGGCCGAAGAGAACCTTCCGCCGGAATCGCTGCATTCAAGCGACGGCGTTCATCTCTCGCCCCACGGTAACCGGGTTTACGCCGAACTCGTTTTTGAGCATTTCTTCAAAAACGGAGCGGCTTGATTTCCCTTTACTCGCTTTGGCTCAGCCGCTTCTTCGGCGCGTCGGCCAGCAGCGCGTGGGCTTCACGCAGAATCCCCGGGATGCGGTCGGCAAAGGGTGAAGCCGCCACCGCCTGGCGAATGGCCGCTTCGTCAAAGGTCCCCGCGTTCTGTCCGGGGAACCAGTGGTCGGCGTTGCCCATCAGGTTGTAACGCATTTTGCCATAGGCCGTCATGCCGAGCCCTTTGGCGAAAGTCCACAAGCGCAGGATTTGCAAAATGTTCACGTGGCCGGGCACTTCCTCCCACCGTGGGATGTTGTTCCACCAGCCCGCCACCCAGTCGGCGCCCAGTTCGCATTCCAGCCGGGCTTTAAGCCGCGCGGCGATGGGGGCGGCCACCTCGGCGGCGCGGTCGTAGTGCTCCAGGGCGGCTGCGTGTTCGTCGTAATCCGAAGGCCGCGCCGCGCCGATGGAAAGCGTGTGGACGTCGGGCCGCGCCAGGCAGTAGAGGTCGTTGAACTGCATGGGCGTGAGTGGCGCGCAGGCTTCCTGCCATTCCGGCGTCGGTTCGTAGAGTTTGCCCCCCTTGTCGTTCGGGCTGATGATGAGCACGCCCATGTCGCGGCGGTGCGCGGCTTCCAGCGCGGCCCGGTTCAGATCGTTCACGAAATACCAGTGGAGGTTCACGTACTCGAACGCCCCGCTTTCAATCGCCTTCAAAATGATGTCGCAAGCACCGTGGGTGGAGAACCCGATGTGGCGCACGCGGCCCTGCCGTTGCAATTCCAGGGCGGCCTCCAGGCAGCCGCCGGGGCGCAGAGTCCAGTCGAGCAATTCCTGGTTGTTGATGCCGTGAATGGAGAAGAGGTCGAGGTAATTCACGCCGAGATAGCTCATCGATTTCTCGAACTTCCCAAGGAACGCCGCCTGGGTCGGCTCCGGCCCCACTTTGGTTTGGAGGATGAACTCCTCGCGCCGGAACTTGGGGAGAATCCGCCCCAGTTGCATCTCGGAGGTGCCGTAGCCGCGCGCCGTCTCGATGTGGTTGATGCCCAGCTCCAGCGCATGGCGAATAGTGGCCTCCAGATTTGCCTGATTATCGGCGGGAACGTCCGCGAACGGTTCGTCGTTCCATTGGTGTTGGTAGCGCATCCCTCCACAGGTGAGGACGGGCATTTGAAGTTCGGTGCGGCCAAAGCGGCGGGTTTTCATGGGGAGCAATTTTCGCTATTTTATTTATCAATAAAGGCTCAACCGCCGGAAGCAAGGCGTGACTTCGTCTTTTGAAATTTTTGCGCCTTTCGAAGCCGGAAATTTCCGGTATGATGCCCGTTTACCCGTGAAAAAGTCCAAGCCAGCCAAATCCTCTCAACCCGCGAAGTCCATCCCGGCCCCCGGGGCCGTGAAAGTCGGCCTCGTCAGCCTCGGCTGCGCCAAAAACCTTTCCGACGCCGAGGTAATGCTCGGCTCCATTCTTTCGCGCGGGATGGAACTGACCTCCGACCCGGCCCAGGCCGATGTGCTGATCGTCAACACCTGCTCCTTCATCGACACCGCCAAGGAGGAATCCATCGAGGCCATCCTCGACCTCAACCAGCAGCGCGGGTTGCGCAAGGCCCACGCCCGGCAAAAACTCATTGTGGCGGGGTGCATGGCGCAGCGTTTTTCCAAGGAACTCACCACCGAAATGCCGGAGGTGGACGCCTTCATCGGCATTGACCAAGTGGCGCAAGTGGGCGAATTGATCGAGCAAGTGCTGGCCGCCGCGCCCGGCGAGGAAGCCGTCCCGCTCGACCTCGTGGCCCGCGCGAAGCCCGTCTTTATCCCGGACTACGATACCCCCCGCTTCCGCCTCACCCCGGCTCACACGGCTTATGTGAAAATCGCCGAGGGGTGCAACCACCCATGCTCCTTCTGCGTCATCCCGAAGATTCGCGGGCGGCACCGCAGCCGCTCCATCGAGAGCATCGTGGCCGAAGTGCGCGGGTTGGTGGCTCAAGGCGTAAAGGAGATCAACCTGATTAGCCAGGACACCACCTACTACGGCATGGATCTTTGGGAAGCCCGTCCGCGCGCCAACCAGGAGGTGGATTCCTCACGCGGCCCGACGATCGTGAAGCTGCTCGACGAGTTGCAAAAAATCGAGGGCGACTTCTGGATTCGCCTCCTTTATACCCACCCGGCCCACTGGAGCGACGAGTTGATCGCCGCCATTGCCCGCAACAGCAAAGTGGCCCGTTACGTCGATATCCCTCTCCAGCATATCCACCCCGATATGCTCAAAGCGATGCACCGCGAAACCTCCCGCGCCCACATTGAGCGCCTGCTGGGCCGCATTCGCAAGGGCATCCCGGGCGTCACCGTGCGCACCACGTTCATCGTCGGGTTCCCTGGCGAGACGGACGCCCATTTCCAGGCGCTGCTCGATTTCATCCGTGAAACCCGTTTCGAACGGCTCGGCATCTTCACCTATTCCCGCGAGGAGGGTTCCCGCGCGGCGGAAATGCCCGGCCAGGTGGCTCCCGCCACGAAGAAGGCCCGTTACCGCAAGGCCATGAGTCTGCAACGCAAGATCGCCCTGGAGATCGCGCGCGAAAGCGTGGGCCAGAAACGGCGCGTCCTCATGGACCAGCCCCTGGTGGGCCGCACCGAAGGGGATGCTCCCGACGTGGATTGCCGCGTATTGCTCGACCGTCCGGCTCCGGTTGGGGGGTTCCTGGAGGTTGCTATTACGAATACGCAAGATTACGACCTTCAGGGTAAATTATAGAAAAACCGCTTCCCATTCTGCGGGGGAGGTAGTGTAATTGAAGGTGGTGTTCGCATTATTGCGCATCCACTCCATTCACTTTATCCGCCATGCCCCCATCTTCCACGACCGGCTCGGAGTACCATCGTGATCTTTTGAATGCGATGCCGCACCCCGTAATGGTGATTGACGAAGAGTGCCGCATTATCGATTCGAACGCCGCGGCCAACGGCATTGTGGGCATTGGACCCCAGGGGCTGAGAAATCGCAGGCCCGGCGAGGTGCTCCATTGCATTCATTCCCACGAAAACGCCTGCGGGGGCGGGGAATTTTGCAGGAGCTGCCACATCCGACTTTCCATTCAGCAAGCGTTGAAAGGGGAATGCCCGCCCAAGCAAGTCGTCCAGCTTGTGGTGGCGGGGGGTGCGGGGATGGAGGAGATGCATTACGCGATGAGCGCCGCGCCGTTTGTGTTCGAAAATCTGCGCCTGGCGTTGTTGATTTTGGAGGACTTGAACGAGATTGCCCGGCTGCAGCAAACGCTGCGGATCTGCTCCAGTTGCAAGCAAATCCATAACGAGGAGGACCTGTGGCAAAGTTTGGAGAGCTACCTTTCGAGTCATTTGGAAATCCACTGCACGCATAGCCTTTGCCCCGAGTGCACGCGGAAATATTTTCCCGAATACGTTCCGGCGCTACGGCATCCGCCGGAGGCATAGATGGGGTGCAGGGGGGCTTGCCCCCATGCTGGAGGGTTTGGGAGGTGAAACCTCCCATTGCCTTTGCAAGGCGGGCGTTGAATGGATTTCGAAGCGGCGCGTTCTAGTAAAATCCGAGCTTTGCACTCATTGGCCCGCCTTGCTCCCCCCGAAAACAGCGCAGCGTTTTTTCGGGGGCAAGCGTCTCGGTGGCACCGTTATGAGATAAGCGCCTGCGGCGCTTGGCGGAGACGCTTCGCTGTCCGATATAGGCAAGG
>CAZEOO010000009.1:0-146251 GCA_964513965.1 uncultured Chthoniobacteraceae bacterium | reverse complement strand
GAAGGCAGCGGCCGCAGCGGCGGATTATCGAAAGGGAGCACCTTGGCGATTTCCGCGCGCGTGACCTCGACGATGTCGTTGGTGGTGACGTTCTCGCGCTGTTGCAGCGCGTCGAGGATTTTCATCGACATCGGCACGCCCAGGTCGGCCCGGATGAGCGTTTCTTCAAGCTCGTCCCAGTCCACGGGCTTGCCGGTGAACTTCTCGACGATGGTCTTGAAAAAGCCGAATGCCATGGTGCGCTACTCCGTTTCCGCCGCGCGGGCGGGACGCTTCAAGTCGCCCCGGATGCGGTCCAGCACGCCGTTGACGAACCGGCCCGATTCGTCGGAGCCGAACCGCTTGGCGATTTCGATGGCTTCGTTGATGGAAACCACCGGCGGCACGTCGGGGCAGAAGAGCATCTCGTAAACGGCGATGCGCAGGATGTTGCGGTCCACGGCGGCGATGCGGTGGAGGTCGTAGTTGGACGCGGCTTTGCGGATGTGTTCGTCAATGTCGCCCTGGTGGGCCAGGACGCCCTCGGCGATGGCAATGCCGAAGTCGCGTACTTTTTTGACGGCGGGGCGAAGCTCCCAGAATTGGGTCAGCGTTTCGGCGCTGGTGCCCATGTTCAGGTCGCGTTGGTAAAGAAATTGGACGGCGGCTTCCCTGCCTTCTCGGCGTGCTCCCATGGTGTGTGTGGCGGCGTTACTTGCCTTTGGCTTTGATTTTGACTTCGTCCATGACTTCCGCGACTTGCAGGGCGGCGCGGGCGGCGTCGATGCCGCGGTTTTGCGTTTCGCCCAGGGTGCGTTCGCGGGCCTGGGATTCGTTTTCCACCAGCAGCACTTCATGGATGACGGGAATGCGGAAGCGCAGGCCGATGTTGAGCAGGGCGTCGGTGACGCTGCGGCCGAGCAAGTCGGCATGGGCGGTTTCGCCGCGAATGATGACGCCGAGGGCGAGAATGGCGTCGATGTTGCCCTTGGCGGCCACTTCCTGGGTCACGACGGGGATTTCGAACGCGCCGGGCACCTCATACTGGTTGATGACGCATTTCGGCGCGAGCGTTTCGAGTTCCCGGCGGGCGGCGTCAACGAGCCCCTTGACGTAATCCGGGTTGAACTGGCTGGCGACGATGGCAAAGGCGCGCCGGGAGGCAAAAGTGTGCCGTGGGCGCTGTGGTGTGAAAATGGACATAAAAGTGTGGGGCGGAGTCTAGCAGTCTGTTGAAAAACTGTCATGCGTGATCTTGGGCATCTTTTTGGCCTGGGCGGCGTCGCTCGCTTGGCCTGTATTTAAAAATACAGGCGCGCGCTGAGGCTCCTTGCCCAACCCAAAAATCTGCTTCAAGCTTTTCGCCGCCAATTTTTCAACAGACTGCAAGCGGAAGATCCCGGCAAATAGCAATCACAGCAAATGCCCCATGCGAACGCGCTTGGTTTCGAGGTAGCGGGCGTTGTAGGGGTTCGACGGGATGCGAATGGGGACGATTTTCGAAATGGCGAGCCCGTAGGCTTGCAGGCCGATCACTTTTTTGGGGTTGTTGGTCAAAAGGCGCATGCTGTGAACCCCCAGGTCGGCCAAAATTTGCGCGCCGATGCCGTATTCGCGCAGTTCGGCGGGGAAACCGAGCTTTTCGTTGGCTTCCACGGTGTCGAGCCCCTGTTCCTGGAGCTTGTAGGCGTGGATTTTGGCGGGCAGCCCGATGCCGCGCCCTTCCTGGCGCATATAAACCAGCACGCCGGAGCCCTCGGCTTCGATCTGCTGCAAGGCATTGTGAAGCTGGCCGCCGCAGTCGCACCGCTTGGAGCCAAAGACGTCGCCGGTGAGGCATTCGCTGTGGATGCGAACGAGCGTGGCCGCGCTGGGATCGATCTCGCCTTTTACGAGCGCGAGGTGGTGCGCGCCGTCGAGGACAGAGCGGTACATGTGAAGCTGGAAGTCGCCGTAATCGGTGGGCATGTGGATGACCTGCTCCTTTTCGATGAGCCGTTCGTTGCGGCGGCGGTAGGCGATCAAATCCTCCACGGTGGCGATTTTTAGGCCGTGCTTGGCGGCGAATTGGTGCAAATCTTCCTGGCGGGCCATGGTGCCGTCGTCATTGATGATTTCGCAGCAAACTCCGGCGGGTTGCAGGCCCGCGAGCCGGGCCAGGTCCACGGTGGCCTCGGTGTGGCCGGACCGCTGGAGCACGCCGCCCGGCTTGGCTTGGAGCGGAAAAATGTGGCCGGGCTGCACGAGGTCGTCGGGCGTGGCTTGGGGGTCCACCAGCACGTGAACGGCGGCGGCGCGATCGGCCGGGCTGATGCCCGTGGTGACGCCCTTGGCGGCGTCGACGGAAACGGTGAACGCGGTTTTCTGGCTCTCGCGGTTTTCCAGCACCATGCGCTGGAGGCCGAGTTGCTGGGCGCGCTCGTGGGTGATGGGGGCGCAGACCAGCCCTCGGGCGTGGATAATCATGAAGTTGATGTCATCCGCCGTCACTTTTTCCGCGGCCATGATGAGGTCGCCCTCGTTTTCGCGGCCGGGGTCGTCGGTGATAATGACCATCTTGCCGGCGCGCACGTCGGCGAGCACTTCTTCTATGGTGTTGAACTGCGTCTTCATCGGAACCCCCATTTGTACCCCGGAATAGGGGAAATTGCTACAAAAGACGTTGCCTCACGCTCTCCCCGTCTCCGTGTCTCCCTGTGCCCGCGTCTTCTTTTAGTTGCTGCCCCAAGGCCCGCCGAAGCCCCGGGGCCGCTGGAAAGTGATGAGCGGGGCGCCGTTGGCCCAGGGCGAACCGGGTTCCTTGATGCCGAAGAAAGCGGCTAGCGTCGCCGCCACATCCGCGAAGGTTTCACGAATTCCCAGGGGCTGGGTGCGCCCGCCGTAGTGGAGCAACACCGGCACCTCTTCGCGCGGCGAGGCCGGGTCCCACAGCCCGGGCCGGTTCGTGCCGGTGACGATGAGCAGGTTGTCGTTATCGAGTTTCTCCAGGAACCCGCTGATCCAGCCGTCGATTTCCCGCAGCGCGGCGGCTTGCTCCGGGGCCGTGGAGGCGGCCAGCGGGGCCAGATGCGCAAAAACGAGGCCGCTATGGTGCGTTTGCCAAAGGTGATCGAGGGTTTGGAAGCTCTCCGCCTGGGTTGCGGCGGGATAAGTGCGGGTGATGCCGCTGCGCGCGAAGAAGTCGCGGATCACACCCACGGCTTCGACGGTCAACCCCCGGTCGGCAATGGCGTTGAGCAGCGTTCGGGGCGGCACCATCGGCAGCGAAACGGCGGCGGTTTCCGGGCTCGAAAGATGGCGGCCTTCCACGCGGGCGATGCGCCAGGCGTCGGCGCAATGGCGCACTTTGCGGCAGAGCCGGGCCAGTTGGTGCGTGGGGAAAGTGGATTCTCCGGCCCACACGCGCAGCATCGAGCCCGGCCCGGTGCTGAGGATCGGCGTGCCGGTCTTGCGGTGCTCCTGCACCAGTTCCGGCGGCAGAGAGAGGGCTTCGCACGAGGTAAAGAGAAACCCGGTGCCGCATTCGCGGGCCAGCGTGGACTGAAGGTCGCCCGGGAGCCACGCGGCGGGGGTGAACGGCCGGGAGGAAACGACGCCCGCCAGTTCCCATAGGCCGCTTAAGAGGTCGGCCCCGGCGGAACGCTGGATCATCCGTCCATAGCTGGCAATGCACTTGCGCGCGGGCGGGTCGAACACGCGCCCCTTGAGGATTTCCCCAAGGCCCAGCGCAAAAAGCGTGGGGAGTTCAAGGCCCGGCACTTCGCCGAAAAGCTGCGCGAGGGTATTCGGGGTGGGATGGTCCGTCAGTTGTCCGACCCCAAGGGATTCGATGGCGATGAGCAGGGCACGCATGGGCGTGAAACGCTAATGTGGCCGGAGACAAAGCGCAAGGGAATGGCTCAAATCAGCTTTGCGCGAAAAAGCCGGGGTCTATTTCGCGGCCGCTCCGGCCAGCTCGGCCTTGGCGGCTTCGAAGTCCTGGTGGAATTTGGGGCTGGCTTTCAACTGGTGGTAGATGAGCGCGCCGAGTTCCTGGCCCGCTTCGATGTCGCTCTCGTAATGCACCCCGGCCACCACCCGGCTCGCGGCGATCAACTGGGCTTTCGCGCGCAACTCCTCCGCGTGCTCGGGAAAGAGTTCGGCGAGCAATTCGGCCCGCAGCACGGCTCCCGTGGCATGGCCGCTCGGGTAACTTGCGTGGTTCGCTGTGAAGAGGGGCAGGACGAGCCCCGGGTGCTGCACGTACGGGCGCGGGCGCTGGTACTTTTGTTTGAGGTGGTTCAAAATCAGGTCGCCATCGTGCGTGGTCTGGGCGATCAGCCGCCCCACCGCCGAGGTCTCGGGATGGCTGGTTTCAAACGCCGGGTCCACGGCATGGTTGAGCCCCAGGAGGGCTTCCGCGTAAACCTGGTTGCGCTTGGCGTCTTTGATTTGGCGGTCCGTGCGGGAGTTTTGCACCGTCAGGACAATCAGCAAGTCTGCACGATCCGCTTCCGAGTTGAGCTTGGGAGCGGGCGGAATTTTGGCGAACGTCGGTTCGTTACCGGTGAGATAAAAAGCGGGTTTTTCAGCCGAGGTCGGGGTCGCGGCCGCCTTGGGGAAGGTGGGCGCCGGAGCCGCCACAGCCGGGGCTGCCGTTTCGGAAGCTCGCAACGAAAGGGGAGAGAAGAGCAGGGAAGCCAATAGGGCTGCGGCGGTGAAGAACAGGCGGGTGGGTTTCATCGGCAAAAAGAGAAAAGGCTTCCTCCCTATACCGCCGCCCCGGGCGGGGGAGAAGGCGTTTTTTGTAAAATCGAGGTGACAAAAACGCTGAGCCCATGAGTCCTATGGGACCTATGGGACAAAAAAACGCCCCGGCACGAATTTTCGTCGCGCCGGGGCGTTCAAGAATCAGACGGCCCTTATTTTTTCAAATACTCGTCAATGGCCTGGGCGGCTTTTTTGCCGTCGCCCATGGCGAGAATGACGGTGGCTGCGCCGCGCACGATGTCGCCCCCGGCAAAGACGCCGGGAATGCTGGTCATGCCGTTCTCGTCGGCTTCGATGTTCCCGCGCTTGTTGAGTTTCAACTCGGGGCAGGTGGCGGTGAGCAGCGGGTTGGCCTTGGTGCCGATGGCGACGACCACGGTGTCGCAGTCGAGGACGAATTCGGAGCCGGGGATGGCTTGCGGACGGCGGCGGCCCGAGGCGTCGGGTTCGCCCAGTTCCATGCGCTCGCATTTGAGCCCCTTGACCCAGTGCTTCTCATCGCCCACGACTTCCAGCGGGGCCACGAGCAAGTGGAATTCCACGCCTTCGGCGCCGGCATGGTGCACTTCCTCCACGCGGGCGGGCATTTCTTCCTTGGTGCGGCGGTAGACGATCATCGCCTTCTCCGCGCCGAGGCGCTTGGCCGTGCGGACGGCGTCCATGGCGACGTTGCCGCCGCCGACGACCGCCACGCGCTTGCCGATCAAGACCGGCGTGTTGGTTTCGTCCTGGCGGTAGGCTTCCATCAGGTTCACGCGGGTGAGGTATTCATTGGCCGCGTAGACGCCCTTGAAGTTTTCGCCGGGGACGTTCATGAAGACAGGCAGGCCCGCGCCATTGGCAATGAACACGGCGTCGAATTTCTCGCGCAGTTCGGGGAGCGTGTACGTGCGCCCGATGACGACGTTGCACTCGATTTTGACGCCCGCTTTGACAAGGCGGTCCACCTCGGCGGCGACGATGGTTTTCGGCAACCGGAACTCGGGAATGCCATAAACGAGCACTCCGCCCGGTTTGTGCAGGGCTTCGTAAAGGGTGACGTCGTGGCCTTTGCGGGCCAGTTCCCCGGCGGCGGTGAGCCCGGCGGGACCCGCGCCCACGATGGCCACTTTCTTGCCGGTCGGAGCCGGGGCTTCGTCGGAGCCGGAGACGTTATTTTCGCGGGCCCAGTCGGCCACGAAGCGTTCCAGGTAACCGATGGCGGAGGGTTCGCCCTTCACGCCGCGAATGCAGGAGCCTTCGCATTGGGTTTCCTGCGGGCAAACACGGCCCGAGATGCAGGGCAGCGCGTTGTCGTTCAAGAGGCTCTTGGCGGCGGAGGCGAAGTCGCCGTCGGCCACGAACCCGATGAAGCGCGGGATGTCCGTCATCACGGGGCAGCCTTGGCGGCACTTCGGGTTCTTGCATTGGAGGCAACGCTGGGCTTCCAGGCGCGCGAT
This sequence comes from uncultured Chthoniobacteraceae bacterium, assembly GCA_964513965.1. Classification (GTDB taxonomy): domain Bacteria; phylum Verrucomicrobiota; class Verrucomicrobiia; order Chthoniobacterales; family Chthoniobacteraceae; genus UBA695. The sequence goes on along the minus strand of CAZEOO010000009.1, from coordinate 140,084 downwards.
TTCTTCGGAGAAGCCTATGTTGACTTCCTTGAAGTTGCCGCTGCGTTCCGTGGCGTCCTGTTCCGGCATGACCTGCCGGGCGATTTGCATCCGTTCTTTGGGAGAAAGTTGAGGCATATACAAAAGTGAATTGAGGGTTTTTTACTTGCGGATGCGGCACTGGCCGTCGGCGCAGGTGTTGGCGCGCTGCTCGAATTCGCGGTAGGTGCCGAGGCGGTCCCAGAGGAGTTCGAAGTTGACGAGGTGGCCGTCGAATTCCGGGCCGTCCACGCAGGCGAACTTGGTTTCGCCGCCCACTTCCACGCGGCAGCCGCCGCACATGCCGGTGCCGTCGATCATAATCGGGTTCAAGGAAACCACCGTATGGACGCCGTATTCACGAGTGAGGTTGGCCACGGCGCGCATCATCGGCACGGGCCCGACGGCGTAAACGATGTCGATGCCGCCTTTTTCAAGTGCTTCCTTGGCGGCGTCGGTGACGAAGCCTTTGCGGCCATAACTGCCGTCGTCGGTGCAGACGATCACTTCGCCGCACTTCTTGAGGTCGTCTTCAAAAATGACCCATTCCTTGGAACGGCCGCCGATGACGCTGGTGACTTGCACGCAATGGGCGCTCAAGGCCTTGGCGATGGGGTGAACCACGGCGGTGCCCACGCCGCCGCCCACGCAGAGGGCGCGGCCCTTTTCGATGAGTTCGGTGGGGTGGCCGAGGGGGCCGGAGACGTCGCGGATGGCGTCGCCCACTTCCAGGGCCACGAGTTCCTTGGTGCCTTTGCCAACGGCTTGGATGACAAGCGAGATGGTGCCCGCCGCGGGATCGGCGTCGGCGATGGTGAGCGGGATGCGTTCGCTGCCTTCGGCGACGCGGACGATGACGAACTGACCCGGCTTCTTGATTTGCGCGATGCGGGGCGCGCTCAAGTCAAGGCGAGTGACGTTGGGGCTCAGTTGTTTTTTTGCCAGGATGGGGTGCATAAGTGGGTGTGGAAACGTAAAGCCTCTCCGGTGGGGAGGCAATGAAGAATACCCGTGGGACGGATCGGGGGGATTCGCGGATTTCGCCAAAAAGAGTGCTTAAAATCCGCCGAATTTGTGGGTAAGGTGTTAAATGGAAACCGGAAAGAGGGACAATACCCCCGTCCCCCCTTCCGGCTCTTGTTATAGCGTCCGCCGGGTTTTTAAGGCCCGGCGGGCGCTCCGATAAGCTTTTTTAAGCCTTGAGTTCGGGTACGTCGACCCAGGCGCGCTTGGCCCAGGAGTCGAGACCGAGTTCGGCGAGTTGAACGCCCTTGGCGCCTTCCAGCAGACCCCAGCGGAACGGTTCGTCCTTCACCACATGGCGCAGGAAGAGTTCCCACTGGATCTTGAACGCGTTGTCGAAGGGTTTGTAATCCGGCACGCGGTTCCAGCCGTCAGCGTAGTTGATGGGGCTGTCGATGTCCGGGTTCCAGATGCAGCGCGGCGTGGCGCTGGCGTGCTGGCAAACGCAGTCGCGCAGACCGGCGACGGCGCTGCCTTTGGTGCCGTCCACTTGGATGGAGAGCAAATCGTCGCGGTGCACGCGGACGTCCCAGGAGCTGTTGAAGTGGCAGATGACGCCGTTTTCCAGTTCGAAGGTGGCGTAGGCGGAGTCGTCGGCGGTGCACTTGTAGGGCTTGCCCGCTTCGTCGATGCGCTCTTTGATGTGGGTCGCGCCGAGGCAGGAGAGGCTCTTGATGCCGCCGAAGAGGTTGGCGATGACGTAGCGCCAGTGGCAGAGCATATCAACGATGATGCCGCCGTCGTCTTCCTTCCGGTAGTTCCAGGAGGGGCGCTGAAGGGGGATGTTGGCGTTGTCGCCTTCAAAGACCCAGTAGCCGAATTCGCCGCGCACGGAGAGTATTTCGCCGAAGAAGCCGCTATCGATCAAGGTTTGCAGCTTGACGAGGCCGGGCAGCCAGAGTTTGTCCTGCACGACGCCGTGCTTGACGCCGGCTTTCTTGGCGACCTGGTAGAGTTCGTAGGCGGCGTCGGTGGAGACGGCGGTCGGCTTCTCGCAGTAGATGTGCTTGCCAGCGGCGATGGCCTTCTTGATGCCGTCGGCGCGGCGGCCAGTGGTCTGGGAGTCGAAGTAAATGACGTTGTACGGATCGGCCAGGGCGGCGTCGAGGTCCGTGCTGTAGCGGATGCATTCGCCCATGGCGGCCAGCTTCTGGAGCTTGATCTCGCTGCGACCCACGAGGATCGGGTCGGGCATGATGACCTCGGTGTCGTTAACTTTAACGCCACCCTGCTTCATAATGGCGAGGATGGAGCGGATGTAGTGCTGGTTGGTTCCCATGCGGCCCGTGACGCCGTTCATGATGATGCCAACTTTGGTGATTTTGATGCCGTTGCTCATTTGGTGTGGTGGTGGAGAGAGGGTTTAAGGTGTGGAGAGCGAATTAAGCTTCCTTGGGTTTATCGGTGCATTGGGGATACGCGCCCGCCGGAAGCGGGGGAACGTCCACGCCCGCCTTGGGGAGCGTGCCGTCGAGTTCCTGGTGCCAGTGGGCGACTTCGCCCGCCGGGCCGTAGATGTACATGAACGTCGTGGGCTTATCCTTGAGGTTGTTGGAAAGCTGGTGGAAAACGCGCGTGGGCACGTAGGCCGCCTGGCCCGCCTTGAGAATCTGGCGCTCTTCGCCGAGGCAGAATTCCGCTTCGCCATCGAGGATGAAATAGACTTCTTCCTGTTCCTGGTTGTGCCAAGGAACCTGGCCGCCGTTGGGTTCCAGAACGATGTAGCCGACCTGGAAGTTCTTGGCCTGGATGGGCGAGGGACCGCCGACGACGTTGCGGCCCCAGCGGCGCGCCGGGAATTTGCGGCCCGCCTGGGTGTTGATATCGGAGATAATCATGGGATGTGGGAGGTTGTGAGGTTTTAAGACTAAATGTTGCCGAAGAAGGTGAGGTAAGGCTCGCCTGCGGCCACGCGCTGGATGTAGAGCGCGAGTTCGCGGAGGTGGTAATCGCCCCACATGCTCGATTCCCCGCACGGCACCTTCTGGCCTGCCGGGATGTAGTCCCAGCCGTTCGGACGGTGATAGACGGAGTGGAGGAGCAAGCCTTGGTGGTTCGGGTCGGTGCTGAGGTAGGGCTCGCTAAAGAGCGTCTCGGCGGTGGTGAGGCCCGCTTGCCAGTAACGCTCGCCGCGCGGGTCGCCCTTGGCGGTGAGATAGTGGCCCAGGCGCAGGAGACCTTGCGCGCTGATGGCCGCCGCGGTGCTGTCCACGGGTTCGTAGTCGTTGAAGGGTTCCGCCGGGCGGTCGAGGTAATTGCCGAGCTTGTGGAGCAGCGGCGCGCCGGTGTCCCAGTAGGGAATGCCGTCGGTGGGCGTCTGGTCGATGTAGAAATCGGCCGTGGCGAGCGCCGGTTTCAGGAATTCGGCTTCCACCGCCGCGCGGCCCCCGAAGGGCTCCAGTTCGGCGTCGGAAAGGGTGGCCAGGAATTCCAGTTCTTCGGGATAACCGCAAAGAATCCAGGATTGGCCGCGCGTCCAGGTGGTGAACGGCGAGTAGCCCTGCTGCGAGTTGGGGCAGCGGTAGTTGCCGTCGTTCATATTGAAGACGCTCTCGTGCGCCACGCGGCCCCGGATGTCGTAGGCGTCGCGGCCTTCGCCGTAGAATACCGCGAAATTGGCGGTGGTGCGGGCATGTTGAATGATGCGCTCCAGGAGCGAGATTTTCACGTCGCGCTCGCCCATCAGCACGTGGCCGAGTTTGTGGGAAACGCCCAGCGCGCGCAGGGAACGGATGGTGTCGGCGAAGAGGGATTGCGGACCGTTGAAGGAGTAAACGTAGCCTTCGCCATTGGAAATTTTGCTCCAGCGGGCGGCCTGGACGGCTCCGCTGCACTTGAGCGCCAGTTCGTAGAGCTCCTGTTCGCGCTGGTTGGCGGCGATTTTGCCCTCGCCCATCAATCGGCGCAGGTTGCCGTAGGTGCTGACGTTGTTGAACCCGTGATCGTGAACGCCGATGTGCGTGATGTGGTGGGCCATCCGCGTGATGGTCTTGTTGCGGCCCAGTTCCAGGAAGCACTGGTCGCCGGTGGCGTCGAATTGATAAAGCGCGGAACCATAGACGAAGCCTTGCGTCCATTCCGTCCAGCCGCGGGCGGTGTACTTGCCCTTCACGGTGAAAACGGGCGTGGCGTTGCCGGGCACGTCGTCTTTGTCGATGGAGAGGATCTTGGGAGCGGAGGCGTCCCAGAGGGTCTTGATCTTGCCGACGAGATCGGCGGGCCGGAGTTGGTTCTTAATTTGGATCATGGGCGGAAGTGGTCTGCGTTAGGGGTGGGGGAGAAGAGATGCGTTTCGCGTTTTAGAGGCGCTGGATGTGGAAACCGCCGTCCACCTTGAACACCTGGCCGGTGGAGTAGGGGAAGAGCCCCTTGGCGATGGAGACCACGCATTTGCCGATGTCCGAGGGCTGGCCCCAGCGGCAAATGGGGGTGATGCCTTCCGCGAAAAGCTTGTCGTATTTCTCCTTCACCGTGCCGGTCATGTCGGTGGCGATGATGCCAGGCTGGATTTCGTAAACATTGATGCCGAACTCGGCCAGCCGGGCGGCGTAGAGCTTGGTCATCATGGAAAGCCCGGCCTTGGTGATGCAGTAGTCGCCCCGGTTCACGGAGGCCGTGTAGGAGGACATGCTGGAAACCGTCACGACCGCCTTCAACACGCCTTCGAGAGGGGCGGATTCGCGCATCAACGCGCTGGCAAGCTGGGTGAGAAAGTACGGGCCTTTGAGGTTGATGGAAACGAGGCGGTCGAAGCTCTCCTCGCCCGCTTCGAGGATGTCGGCCCGGACGTTCGGGGCGACGCCTGCGTTGTTGACGAGCAGGTCCAGGCGGCCAAACTTCTGCTTTACGAAATCAATGAGCCCCGCGCGGTCCTGGGAGCTGGAAATGTCCCCCTTGGCGATTTCAACCCGGATTTGCCCCTTGGCCGCATCCTGGCAAAGCTGCTGACATTCGCGGGCGGCGGCTTCGTTGCCCGCGTAGTTGACGACGATGTCGTGCGTTCCGGCGGAAGCGAGTTCAATGGCGATGCCACGGCCAATGCCGCGGGAGGAACCGGTGATGAGGGCGACGGGTTTCATGGTGAAAACAGTCTAGGCGGTTCGCGGCGATTACGCTAGCACCAGCGAAAGTATTATTAGCACAAAATCACCCAAACGCAGCTCGTTGGCGCGTTTGATCGGATTCACTACAGAGGACACAGAGAGCACAGAGGAAAAGACAGGGGGTTGTTTTTCTATTCCTCCGCAACCGCCCGTCTTTTAGCCGCAAAAAAGCCTTTCAGCAAATCCCGGCATTCTTCCAACCGCACGCCTTGGGTGATTTCGCAGCGATGGTTCAGGTTTGGGCTTTGCACTATATTAAAATGACCGCCCGCGCCGCCGCCTTTGGGGTCCGGGCAGCCGAAGATGACCCGCGCAAACCGCACGTGCACGATGGCCCCCGCGCACATGGGGCACGGTTCCTTGGTCACGTAAAGCTCGCATTCGTTGAGCCGCCAGTTGCCCAGCACGCTTTCCGCCTGCGTGATGGCCAGCATTTCCGCATGCGCGGTGGCGTCGTTGAGGCTTTCCACCTGGTTGTAGGCCCGGGCGATGATGCGCCCCTGGTGGGTCACCACGGCCCCGATGGGCACTTCGTCCGCCATGGCCGCGCGGTGCGCCTGCCGCAGCGCCTCGCCCATGAAATAGGCGTCGCTGTGGAGGTCGATCAACGGCTCTGGAAAGCTGGTGTCTGAGGGGGTGTCTGGGCACGGGTCCATCTTTTTTGTTTAGCATAATCTTTGGCCCGCGCGACGATTTATGTTTGCCAAAACCCGAAAATGAGGTAAATAACCCGACTCTTTTCCGTAATTTTTAGTGACGCATTCGACCATGAACATCATCCAGACCATTGAGAAAGAACAACTGAAACCCGAAGTGACCGCCTTTAAAGTGGGCGACAGCGTCCGTGTTCACACCCGCGTGGTCGAAGGCGACAAGGAACGCATCCAGGTTTTCACCGGCATCGTGATCGCTCGCAAGGGCGTCGACCTCAACGCTTCGTTCACCGTTCGCCGCATTTCCTACGGCGAGGGCGTCGAGCGCGTTTTCCCGGTTCACTCCCCGCGTATCGCCAAGATCGAAGTCGAGAAGTCCGGCATTGCCCGCCGCGCCAAGCTCAACTACCTGCGCGACCGTAAAGGCAAGCAGGCGATGGCTGTTCGCGAGAAGGCCGTCTAGTCGTTAACCGACTTTCTTAATTCCGAGCCATGCGGTGCTCCCTCCGCCACGAGCGGCTTCTGCGCAAGCAGGGGATCGAGGTTATCGCGGGCATCGACGAAGCAGGCCGCGGGCCGCTGGCAGGACCAGTGGTCGCGGCCGCTGTGATTTTACCGGAGGGCTTCAAGCATCCGGTGCTGACCGATTCCAAGAAGCTCAGCGCGGCGGTTCGCGAGGAGCTTTATGCCGAGTTGACCGCCCCGGGCGGGGTGGTCGCGTGGGCCGTCGCGGCGGCGGATAACGAGGAGATCGATCGCATCAACATTCTCCGGGCCACGCACCAAGCCATGCGCCGGGCCGTCGCGGCCCTGGCCGTCACGCCGCAGCATGTGTTGATCGACGGGCTGCCGGTGCGCCCGTTTCCTCTGCCTGCGACCGCGCTGGTGAAGGGGGACGCGCAGAGTTTTTCCATCGCGGCGGCCAGCATTATTGCGAAGGTCACGCGCGACCGCATCATGTCCGAAATGGACGCCCGCTACCCCGGCTACAATTTTTCGCAACACAAAGGCTATGGTACGGAGGCGCATCTTGCTATGCTGCACACCCATGGGCCTTGTCCAATCCATCGCCGCAGCTTTTTGCCGGTTCGGCAGACGCAACTCGATCTCTTCCAGTAACGCTGCCGAGGCAACGGGCGATCCCCGGCATCTCCTGGGCCGCAAGGGGGAGAAAATCGCGGCCCGCCACTTGCGCCGCCTCGGGTTCAAGGTGCTCTACCGCAATTTCCGCGCACCGCACGGCGGGGAAGTGGACCTTGTTTGCCGCGATGGCGACACGCTGGTGTTCGTCGAAGTCAAAACGCGCACCAACGAGGCTTTTGGCACCCCGGCGGAGGCCGTGACCGCTTCCAAACAGCGCCTCATTGCGCGCGGCGCACTGGCCTGGCTGCGCATGTTGCACAACCCGGATATTTATTACCGCTTCGATATTGTGGAAGTGCGAATGGCGGGCCGTAAAGCCGAGGTAAACTTGATTCGCAATGCGTTTACTTTACCGGAGCCTTACATTGCGTGATTTGTAATCACTATGTAACGACTAGTGATTGAATGAATATTGCTAAAAAACAAGCCTTGCCGGATTACGGCAAGGCTTGCAACGAAACGATATAGACTTCGGGGTTTAAGCGGCGGCTTCCAATTTGTATTGGGCGGGGCCGACTTTGCGAATGCCGGGAATCCGCTTGCCGGTGGTCACGAACCACACATAGAGATTCTTGTAGTTGGAATTCAATTTTTCCGAGAGTTCCCGGATCGTGATTCCCTTGCTTCCTGCTTGCGTCAACTGCTCAATGATCTGCTGCTTGAGCGCGCCGCGGGGCGCTTTGCGCTTGCGGGTCTTGATTTTGCGGGCTTTCGGCGCGGCTTTGACTTTCTTGGCCGCCACGGCTTTCCCGGCTTTTTTCACCTTCTCATCAAGCTTGCCCAAGACGGCATAGCGGGCTTCGCCGACCTTTTTCAATGCGGGAATTTTTTTGAGATTGGTGCTGAACCAGGAATGAATGTTGGCCGTTTTGACTCCGATGCGGTTGGACAAATCCTTGACGGTTGCGCCCGAGCGCCCGGCGGCTTGCAGCAGTTCGAGGATGTTGCCCATCAGTTCCCCGCGTCCTTTGCGGCCGTTTTTCGGCTTCAGTTTTTGAAGTGCTTTCCGCTCTTCTTTCGCGGCGGCGCGGCGCGCGGCGGCCCCGTAAAGCTCTTTTTGAATGGCTGAAAGCCGCTGGTCAACGGTCGCAATGTGGCTTTTCAGGACGGCGCGTTTTTCTTCAAGAGCCATCATTTCTTTAAGACGCGCTATACGGGTGTTCTTAGACTTCATAAAGTTATCTTTCGCAAACTAGTACATAGCTTAGCAAGATATTTTTCGTTTGATTGCGTGTTCTTTATCATTTTATTTAATGTGACGGCTTGCCTGGAGAGGGCTTTTTGCCTGATATTGTGCCCATGCCTACCTATATTTATGAGACGCTTGAAGAGCCGCACGTGCGCTTTGAAGTAAAGCAAAGCATGAAAGATGAGGCGCTGAAATTTCATCCGCAAACGGGCGCGCCTGTACGCCGGGTCATTTCGGGCGGCTACGGAATCATGGTCAAGGCTGTGGCTGCGATGGCGCCTTGCGGGGAGCCTGCGAGCAGTTGCGGCGGCGGCTGTGGTTGCGGTTGCGGCCACGCTCACTAACGATTTGTTTATAGCTAAGGAGAGCGGGATATGCTGGAGGATAATTTTGCCGATGTAGTGAGCAAGGCGCAGCGCGGGATGCGGCTTGGCGATGCCGAATTGAGCGCGCGCGCGGGAATCTCCCTCGAAAAGTTAGCCGGCGTGAAGGCGGAGAAATACGACGCGGCGGCGCTGCGAAAGCTTGCCTCTGCGTTGAACCTTAACGCGGCGGCGCTCGTGGGGCTGCCGGAGTACGAGCCCGCGCCGGTGGAAGTGCCGGGGCTGGCCGTTTTCACTACGCGCTATGGAGGGATGAGTGTGAATGCCTACCTTGCATTCGACCGTTCCCGAAAAATGGCCGCCGCATTTGATACCGGAGCGAATGCCTCGCCGATGACGGCGTTTCTCCACAGTCACGCCTTGGAGTTGAGCGGCATTTTCATTACCCACGCGCATGGGGACCACGTGGGGGACCTGGAGCGGCTTTGCACGGAGACGGGCGCACCCGCGTGGATTTCGAAGCGGGAATTCCTGGGCGGCGGCACGCATGTCTTTGAACCGGGGCAGGCCTTTGAATGCGGCGCGCTGCGGATTGAAACGCGCCTGACCTGCGGGCATACGCGCGGCGGCACCAGCTATCTTGTGCACGGATTGGAGCGGCCCGTCATCGTGGTGGGCGACGCGCTTTTCGCCGGTTCCATGGGCGGTGCGATGGAGTCCTATGCCGACGCGTTGCGCACTGGCCGCGAGAGCATTTTCACGCTGCCTTCGGAAACCGTCATCTGCCCCGGGCACGGCCCCCTGACGACCGTGGGCGCGGAGTTGAAGCACAATCCGTTTTTCGCGTGATCCGGGTGCCCGGTTGGTTCTTTGAAAAGATTCAGTAGGAGCTTGACATCCCCCTCCAATAGGAAAAAAATTCCACCCTGTTTAACGCATAGTTGACGAGAGTTGGCTATAGCGTTTTGACAGTGCTCTTGAGCAAGGAATCCCTTTTGAGAATTTCGAAATGAAAACGACCCCGTTTTTTGGACGATGGATGATTTGCATCTGCGCCATCGCGGCTTTTGTGGCTGTGGCGAATGCGGCGGATTACACCGTAACGGGCACGGAAACCAATGCTTCCGGCTCTTTTACCTATGACAATCTGCAGATCGGTGTTTCCGATACCGCCGAGCTCAACGTTACCGGTGCGAGCTACACCGTTTCGGGCGCGACGAACCTGGGCTACAACGCCAACGGCAACGGAACGGTGAATTTGACCTCCGGGGAGTTGGACCTCAATGGGATTAATGTCGGTTACAACGGCACGGGGTCGCTGAATATCAACGGCGGAATTATTAAATCGGGAAATGGCGGGAGTGATTTTGCCCTGGGGTGCAACGCGGGTTCCTACGGCGCGGTAACGCTCAATAGCGGCACTTTTTCTTCTACCTTCGGCAACGGCAACTTTGTGGTGGGCGCCGCTGGAACGGGCGTGCTGACCATCAATGGAGGGGTTTTCGATACGAATTACCTCATGATGGGCGGCGCGGAGACCTCCAATAGCAAAGTGGTGGTCAACGGAGGTTCGGTTACCATTGAGGCCGCGCTTGAAATGGCCATGGTGGGCGGCTCCAACAGCTTGGAGATCAATAACCATGCTTTAATGACCATTGCCACGGTATATCAAGGGTATCCCGGTAGCACCGCAAATAGCGCGATCACGATCAATAGCGGCACGTTGGTCAACGAAAATACCATGTACCTGATGCTCGCGGGCACCAATAGCGTGACGCTGGCAGACGAGGGGACTTTCCAGGTGGGCGACGGCACAGGGACCATCAACATGGGGTTTGCGGACATGCCCAGTTACGGCGGCGTGAACACTTTGAACCTGGGCACGGGCGGAACCTCGGGCGGCGTTTTGGCGGCTGGCGCCGTGAGTTGCGGCAGCGGCACGGGAACGGTGAACTTCAACTTCACCGGGACCAACAGCTATAACCAGACTTTTAGCGGCAACCTGAGTGTCAACAAGCTCGGGTCCGGGAAAACGATTCTGACCGGCAGCAACAGCTACACGGGGTTGACCACGGTGAATTCCGGCGAAATGGATGTGAACGGCTCCCTTTTGGCGAGCGGTTCGGTGCAGGTAAAGAGCGGGGCGCGCCTGGGCGGCAGCGGCACAGTGGGCAACGTGAACGTCACGGGCGGCGTGGTGGCTCCTGGTAATAGCCCCGGCACCTTGACGGTGACCAGCCTGACGCTGGATTCGGCCTCCACTTTGGAAATGCAGATTGCCGGAAAAACCGCGGGAAGCTTCGACCAAATCGTGGCGAGCGACTTTGTTTCCCTTTCCGGCACGCTGGCGCTTACGGGGCTGGATTTGCTTTCGGCGGGGGACATCCTCACGCTCATTGACGTGGCTGGCAGCACGGCGGTAAGCGGGGCATTTTCGGCCATCAAAGTGCAAGGCATGGCCATTCAAAATATTGTATATACCGGAAGCTCCTCGACGTTTGTTTACGAAAACGTGACCTATGAAGTGAATTACAAAGGGGGCGACGGCAACGATGTCACACTATCCGTTGAAACCGTGCCCGAACCGGCCACCTGGGCGATGGCCATCGGGGGCTTGGGGATGCTGCTCCTGGTTCAGAGCCGCCGCTATGGCCGCCGGCAGTGAGGCGGTGCTGTGTTGAAGAGAAGCGCCAGCCCGTTTCTCAGAACTTCACGTTAAGGTCCACTTGCAGCACTTGCACCGAATTGGCGTCGGCCAGCTTGGCGCCGCTCGTGGCTTGGCCGCCAATCAAATCCCGGCGCAGGTTGTCGGCGGTGGAGCCGGTGAGCTGGCCTGTCACGGCATCCGTGAAATTGTAGGCCAGCCAGACTTTCCAACCTTCCATGTTCAACCGGCTTAGCGCCCAGTCGGAATCGTTCAAATTCGGGTCGAGCGCCGCCAGGCCCACCTGCCGGTAATTGACGCCGACGGACCAGTCTCCCTTTTTCACGTTTTCCCCGATTTGGAGACCCGCGAGCCAGGCGAAATCGTCCTTTCTGGCGTGAGTCCGCACGTGGTCAAACCCGGTGATGTTGCCCTTTTTATCATACTCGGGAACCACATAAATTTCATTCTCCCGCCGTGCGCCCGCCGTGTTGTAAGCGGAATCCCATAGGAGCTTGATTTTCCAGCCGCAGATTTTGAAGGAGAGATCGCCGGGCAATTGGAGAATCGAGAGATCGCGCGTTTCCCCCCATCCGGGGGGCAGCAGATCGGAGCCGGTGCCGTTGATTACCTGGGCAAATCCCTGCTGGTTCCAGACGAAATTCACCTGCGCCGCATTGTAAGCGAGGTAGGCCGGGGCCACGGTCAGCTTCACGGCCTCGCAGAATTGGTAAGTGAAAATGAGTTGCTCCTCGAAAAGGTACGCATCCGTGTTCCTCCCGGCCGGGTTGAATTCATTGTTGTCGTCAAAAAAGAATTGCCCGCCCACCAGCGTGAGTGTCCAGGGGCAGGGGATCGGATCGCATTTCACGGAAACCACCGTTTTCCCGTCGGCGGCGTATTCCACGGTTTGCTGTTCGCCGCAACTGAAGAACTTGTGGAGCTTCACGATCTCGACCACCCCCGAGGGGTTGATGTCGGGGTCCCACACCAAGTCCGCGTTATAAAACGGGTTGGGCTGTTTGCCCACGATCACGGTGAGCCAATCCGCGGCATTCCACCCGGCGTACGCGCGGCTGATGTAGACGCCGTAGTTTTGAAAGCCGCCGTCGTACGTCTGGTTGCCGCTGTCGCTGTATTGGCTGGTTTGAAGCTGCACCCCGCCGAACCAGTCGTCGGCGAGCTTGAAGTCCGCCCCGACGCGGAGCCGGAAACGCCAGCGGTCGCGTTGGTCGCCGTGGCCGGGGTCTCTGTAGTCATCGCGGAGAGCGTCCCATGCGCCGATTTGGGGGTCCACATTGTCATACTGAAAACGAAAACGGGCGTCCCCGTAGAGCTTCAATTCCGTGACGGGGCTGTTTACCTTGATTTTTTCGGCGGAAGATTTTTCCCGTTTTTTGGCGCGTTCGGCGCGTTCCTTTTTCAGGCATTCCGCTTCCTTTTTGGTGATGATTTTCTTGCAGACGAGGAGATCCAGCAGATCGGTGTCTTCCTCTGTATCGGCGAGGAGCGGAGGTGCAAACAAAACCAGGGCAAGCCCTGCCGCACAAAGGGAGGTGTATTTCATCGGGAGAGTATTGTCCCCGAATCGAAACTGAGGCTGCCTTTGGGCGGGCGGAGGTTTCCCGGTGGCCGGGGCAGGCAGGCTTTTTCCTACTTCCTGCCCCGGGTTTTTAAAAAGATGGTGACACCGCGAAGGGCTGCTTCGAGGAGTAAACGGGTTCCCAATGGCCCCTTGAGAACCAGGCGTGCAGCCGGCTTGGTTTTGAGCTTTTACGGAACTTGGACCAAGGAAAGATCATCGAACCAAACGGTTCCATTGCCATACCAGTTGAAGTATTCCAGGGACAAGCCGTTGGCTACAGTTGAAGGAAGCTGGAAGGTGACGGTGATCGGCGTCCAGGTGCCGGCTGAGGTTTGGTTGGCGATGATATGAAGATTGTTCCCAGTGATTTGAGCGGTAGCCCCACTGATGCTGGTGATCCATGAACTCTGCGCCGGAATTTTGTCGGACTCAGTGTTGCCAGAGGTCTTCCAGGCCATCAGGCGCACGATGACGGCATTAGCGGCGATCGCTCCGTTTGTTTGATACCACAGCGTCAGTTGGTATTTGTTGCCTGCCACATTTCCGTAACGCGAGGGTAGTGCTTCAGCTCGGGAGGTGCTGTCACAGGTCATTTTCAGGGAAACATAGCCTGTGCGCGTGACGCTTGCATCCGCGGCGATGACAGGACTTCCCGTTGCTGCGTAACAGCTAAAGGAATCCGGCAGGTTTGACGCACTCAAAGATTCAAATCCGGGGTTGAGCACCAGATTTTGGCTGGTGACAACGCATGCCGTTGCCCCAGCACTGAGCGTCTTGTTTACGACGCCCGCCGATATTCCGGAAGTGGCTTTGACAAACGCGCAGCTTCCGCTGCTCACATATAGTCTCGATATCGTTTGGAGCGAGTTGGTTTGCAGCGTATAATTCAATGTGGCATTCGTGCCGCTTGGATTAAGCCATAGATCATACGTATTCAGGCCTGAAGTGACGCGGAATCCGGTCAGCGTGCCGCTTTGAAGCGGCGTATAGCCGGTGGGGTCGGTGGCACTTGAAGGCTGAGTATTAAGGGCCACGTCATACTTTTGACCTGAAGTATATGAATGGGATGTGGTGCCGCTTTCCTCCAGGAAAATCTCATCTGCATCAGGAAACGTATTGGTGTAGTCCTGGATTTGAGCATCCCCATAGGTTACTGAAGGGAAATTGTTGGCCAGGAGCGAAAGACGGAGATTCCCTGTGGCGAAGTCAACCGGACTGGTTTGGGTAAGCCAGCCGTTTGGCTCGGTGCGGATTCGCATCCGAACATAGGGGTCGGTATGTGCCGTGAGGCTGGTCATCGTCAGCCGTCCGATCACGTGATCCGGCAAATACAGCCACAACTGATCCACCTGCCAGTTTGTTTGGGGATTTTCTGGCGGCGGAAGATTGGTGGGCTTTCGAGGACGATAGGACGCCGACAGAACCCCAAATTCCTGCGTGGCGGCGACTAGTGTGCTCTTCGAGTAGCTGGTGCCAGAGACGTAAGCTGCCTGGCTTATCAATGAATTTTCAGGATTTAACGTCGTGAGGCCAACTTCCGGCGTTACCAGCAGCAGGGAAGAATCGAAAGCCACCGTTTGTCCATTACGGTTCAAATCTTCAAAGGATTCATCGTCAAACCACACCGAAGCGGCGCCAAACCAGTTGAAATCTTCAACTGTTACCCGGGTTGCCGAGGTGGGTGCTTGAAAGGTGAGGCTCAGCAATGTCCAGCCATTAGGAGAAATCTGATTGGCTATTACATGCAGGTTTTCACCATTTAATTGGGATGTGCCGCCCGTGATGGATTGATTCCAGGTTAATTGCCAGGGAATTTTGGTCGTCCCGGAAAAACATATAAACCGCATCAGGATGGAGGTGTTTGGTATATTGCTGTCTGAACTGTACCAGACGCTAGCCTTGTATGTATGTCCCGGCGTGACAGAAAACCTCGAGTAAATTTCTCCGCGGTCCGAATTCGTGCAGGTTATTTTTACTGACTTTCCGCCTGAACGGAAAACCGTAGTGTCTGTCGAGATCGCTGCTGTGCCGGAGGCTGAATAACAGCTATATGACTTGGGCAGATTGTTGGTTCCTGTCGCTTCAAAGCTGGAGTTGGATGCGAGATTCGCGACGGTTGTCTGCGCTCCCGCGAAGGCGTCTTGATTGATCCCAAGAGAGCCAACCCATGTGAATTTATCAAACCGGCCCCGCAATCCGCCGATATCGCCGTCCGGAAACATCACTTTATCGGCAGGCGCTTGTCCGGTAATATCGGAGCGCCAAAAATTCGCGCCGATAACGGCATCCTCAGGCGTTGTCATGCCGAGGTCCAGCAGCCGATCAGCGAAATATTTATTTTGAGCGTCCCCAGTCAGTCCCGCAATAATATCAAAGTAACCAGGATTACCGATCCGGCATACGGAGTGTTTCCACCATGGCCCAGAGGTGCCTTCTGGAATACCCGGAACTGACCAGGCTGTGGGGAAATGGGGCTCCATGGCAACAAGGATGTCGCGAGCTTGTGTGTCGCCCGTAACCTGCCAGTAGCGGCTGAGGAGATTGATGTTTAGAAGCGTGTAGACCGCCGCCGGATTGGTGCCGATGATGTATCTTGCACCACCTCCGCTGAGCACATTACCTGCCATGCTTTGCACGACGGATGCTGCGCTTTGTGTGTAGTCTGAATTATTGTACAAAATGCCGGAGCACCCCATAACGAGCGCATAAGCCGCGTCCATATTGAAATATTCTCCGAAAAGGGGATTTACCGACAAGGTGCCGTAGTTTGAGCGTTGATAGACAACGCATGGCTGGATGGCGCTTAACCAAGTTGGGATGTCGCTGGTAAGTAACTGCGCTTGTGAAAGATGTAAAATCGATTCGGTGAGCGGGGCTAATACGAAACGGTCCACGTTGTCGTCTCCCACCCGTCCCGATCCACTCCACCACCATCTTCCATTAACTTGCGTGCTGATGAGGTAAGTGATCTCGGTATGAATCTGGTCCAGTAGCGTCGCTTTGGTGGTTGAAGAAATCGTGCAGCGAGAGTCCGTGACCGCCCAGGTGCGTTCCCACAAGTCCGTTGCCACTGTTCTGCAATCCCATGCGTTAGTTATAGGCGAAGGCATTGAGGGCAATGCCGGCGGCGAACTGAAGTAATTGTTCAGGTAAGTAACGTATGGGTTCTGAGCTACGGATAAAAAAGGGAAAATTATCCATAGGATAAAGGCTAGATTACGAGCCGACCGAAGGCCGCAACGATACAAAAAGTACGTATGCATATTTTCCGGGGGGGGATTGTTTTTAAATACGCCGAGGTGCCGTAAATATGAACTTCACGATGATGATCCGTTCATATTGATAACTTTTAAAAATCTATTGATTAAAAAGCAAGAGTATTCCGGTTTGCTTGAAAGATTCGGATCTCAATCAAGTCTGGGGGAAATGTGCAAAATCCTCATCTGTCAGATGATTGAAGAAAGTTAAGCTTAATAGGAATGATTTTGCCGGTTCCATGCTGTTTCGGCTCGTTTTCGCAATAGGCGAGGTCCGGTTCTTTACCCCAATTTGCGCCATGAACTCGGCTGCTTGCTTAAGATCGCTCCAGTCCAACAGCGCTTGCTGCCGCTCCCTTTTTTCAGCCCTCTCTGCCATCTACTTTCAATCATCTTTTACTGGAATAAATTGGTGGCGCTGGTATTTTCTGCCCTCGTGAGCATTGCTTCGCGTTTCAGGTATCATGCGCGATCTGAATCGTATCATTGTTCTGTAAGTGGCTGAATACAGCACTTGCCGATGTGGCGAAATGGCAGACGCACCGGACTTAAAATTCCAGGAACCGCGATTTTACAGCATTTCAAAGCGTTGCTTTTTTCACGCTGAAAACCCTGATAAATACTAGCTTGTGCGGCATTTCGAGCCTTGGAATGAGAGCGGCTCGGAATGTAGATGATGACGGCAGAAAGTAGAACAAAAGTAGCACACGCTGAAATGGATATCCCGCAAATGGGTGTGGGTATATTGGGATGATCTGGTGGGCATTTACATACCTACTCGGGTATTCTCGAGCTGTCGGTATGGAGGCCGCTTTGCCTTTTGCACTTTAGTTCTCCAAGGTTCGTCTGATGGTCTGTTTTTTCGGATACCCTTGCACTGTGCAGATTTGTTCCATTACACTGAACCTGAATGGCCCAAAAGCAGGAACAGAAAATAGCGAACGCTTCCGCGCTTATTGAACAAGCGCGAAATAACCGCACTATGCACCTAGACCTGAGCGGAACAGGGATAGTTGATCTTTCTCCCATAGCTGAGCTTACGTTTCTTCGGTCGCTTGATTTAACGAATTGCAGGCAAGTGACTGATCTTGCGGCTTTGGCGGGGCTTACCTCTCTCCGATCACTCAAACTGAATGGGTGTGATCAAGTGACCGGACTCTCCCCTTTGGCTGGGCTTTCTGCCTTGGAATCGCTTAGTTTGATGGAGTGTAGGGGGATAGCAGATGTTGCCCCATTGGCTGGGCTTTCTGCTCTCCAAATGCTCACTTTTTATGATTGTCCGCAGTTGACCGATATTGTTCCTCTATCTCGACTTACTTCTCTTCGAGCCCTTACTTTGGCAATGTGTCGGCGGTTGACTGATGTTTCGGCCCTGGCGAGACTCTCCTCCCTCCGATCACTAAATTTGATGGAGTGTTTTAATCTGAAGGACATTTCGCCATTGGCTGGGCTTACATCCCTTCAATCACTCAATCTTTATTATTGTTCTAGTCTGACCGATATCTCGCCCCTAGCTGGGCTTTCTTCTCTTAAATCGCTTGAATTGGGTCGGTGTTTTCAATTGACCGAGATTGCGCCCGTGGCCGGGTTTTCTTCGCTCCAATCACTTGGCTTGGAGATCTTACCTTTAGCTGATCTCTCTCCCTTGATTGGGCTCGCATCCCTCCGATGGCTCAGCTTACGAGGAGTGCGAGCAGATCTAGCGCCTCTGGCCAGACTTACTTCCCTTGAAACGCTCGATTTGGCCCATATTCCTTTGACTGACCTCACACGCATACCGAGGCTCACGTCTCTCAAATCGCTCGATTTAAGGGGTTCCTTTCAGTTGACGGATCTTGGACCTTTAGCCGGTTTTACATCCCTCGAAGATATTACTTTGAACGATTGCTGGAATTTGACCGATATCTCACCCTTGGCCGGATTAAGCAAGTTGCGTTCACTGAGTGTCTTGAATTCTCCTGTCTCGGGGCTTCCCTCCTGGATCCTTTCTCATCCATGCCTCGAAAGATTCATTTCCAACACGCTAAAAGGCGTTCCCAAAGAACTGCAATCTGTTGATTGGAATGACAACTGTCTTTCCCGTCTGAGGGCTTGGCAGAAAGACCGGCAGTTTGGGGAGGTTCTAGACTCGGAACTAAAATTCTTCGTGCTTGGAAATGGCGGTGTCGGCAAGACTCAATTAGTTCGCCGCCTGAAAGGTCTCCCGTTTGATGATAGCATACCAACGACGCACGGTGTCCAACTTGTGAGCTTGCTTCCAAAAGCTGACCCGCTATCAGTGGATGCACAGGTAAATATTTGGGATTTTGGAGGGCAGGACATTTATCATGGAACTCATTCATTGTTCCTAAAAGAAGATGCTGTGTTCCTAATTCTATGGACCCCGGAGATGGAAAACGTGGATCTTTACGGCGAAAAAGATCGAAAGGTTCAGCACCATCCCTTGGCGTATTGGCTCGAATATGTAAAGCAGCTTGCAGGGGCAAAGAGTCCTGTAATTGTGATTCAGAGCCAATGCGAAAACCGCACCAACGAGCGGCGTTTCGCAGCCGAGTTGCTGGACGGATTAGTCGGAGCACGAACGATCGCCTTTAGTGCCCGCACGGATTACGGTCGGGGGGCCCTTTTAGGAGTGATACGTGACGCGATCCGCGAATTGAAAGTTCAAAATCCAACTCCCGCACTCGGAACCGGGTGGGTAGCTGTCCGCGACGATTTGCACCGTCTGTTACGAGAAGAGCGAAAACGAACGCTGTCGAGGGCCGAATTCGACGCCCTCTGTATCGGAAAAGGCGGAGTGAGCGACACGGCTGTACTTTTGGAATATCTTCACCGGGCGGGCGTCGTATTTCATCGCGATGATTTGTTCAATGGGAAGATCATCCTTGACCAGAATTGGGCACTGGATGCCATTTATGCCCTCTTCGATCGCAATCGATGCCTTCCGTGGCTGCGTGCCGATGGCTCGGGAACATTCACACGTGCCGACCTAGCGTTGTACGTTTGGGACAAAGCCGGTTTTTCTGTTGAGGAGCAGGAACTCTTTCTCTCTATGATGGAAAGCTGCGGGATTTGCTTCCAATGGCGAAAGAATGCCGCTGGTGAGACGATCTGGCTCGCGCCAGATTTGCTCCCCTCGCGGGACGATGAGCCCGTGCGCCGACTACTCCAGGGACGCCTACGCTCCAGTGATCTGCCTTGCCGAACAATTCGTTTCCTCTATTCATCCCTGCACAGTGGTATCATTCGTGGATTGCTAAGCACTGTTGGAAAAGTTGCTAAGGATGCCGCTGTTTACTGGCGCACCGGTTTCTACTTTCACGAAGAAAGCACTGACTCTTATGCCGTGGTCAATGTCGCCGCAAAGCCGACCGAGACGGAACCCTTCGCAAGAGAAATCGAACTTTCTGTCTATGGCGACCGTTCGGATAAGCTCGCAGCCATGTTATATGGTATCATTGAGGGGACCAATCCAAAGCCGCACGATACCATTGATTCAAAGGATTCGCCCTGCGAGCGCCTCGATACAAGCGACACTGCAAATCAGTTCAATAAGGCCCGAATTATCAATTCGGCGCGCACACCGCGCGGAGCAAAGCCGTCTATATTCATTTCCTATGCTTGGGGGGACGAAACCCCCTCAGGCCAGCAACGGACGGCTGTTGTGGACGGGCTTTGCAAAAAGCTTACAGCCGAAGGGATTGATGTACAGATTGATAAGGAAAAAATCCGCCCTGGAGAATCGATAGATGCGTTTATGAAACAGTTCGGTGCAGCAGATCACGTGATCCCTATTATTAGCGAAAAATATCTGACCTCCGAATATTGCATGTTTGAACTGCATAGCGTTTGGCAAGCTTCTGGTAATGATCCAGAAAACTTTCGGCAACGCGTTCATCCGCTGGTTCTTGACGACGCACAGATTGCAACCCCTGAGAAGAGAGGGCTATGGACCATGTACTGGAAGAAAAAACAAGGAGAATTGGAGGAGCTGCAGCAGAAACTGGGTGTCGATATGGGAGATGCTGACTTCCGCATGCTAAAGCTGAGGGGTAAGTTCAAGTCGGAAGTCGCTGACATGCTCCATTGGTTAAATGACATTCTGATGCCTCGTGGTTTTGCCAATATTCAGAACGACGAGTACAACTCTGTTTTGGAACTTGTACGCCAGAGGTCGTAACGAAACCGCAATAGCGAATCATCTACCTCAAAACTCATCTGGGCTGATCTGTTGGGTATTGGGGTTGCCGTCGCGGACGTTGTAGAGGGTGATCGTGTAGCCGGTGTAGCCCCGTGGCGTCGCTCGTGAACGTGAAGGGCTCGCTGGCTTTGCGTGCGGGCAGAAAAGGTGTCGGTAACCATACCATGTTACCCCCGCCGCGTATTTGACGTGAATGTGCCGAGCGGACCTTCACTTTGACCGGCCTGCCGGTGTGGACAAAGATCGTTTGAACGGGCGCGCCGGTAGATGCGTCCGTGAGTTTGACGAGGTGGTGGAAATCTGAGGAAGGATCGATCCCGAACGGAGCGAAAACGATGGAGGAGGTGATTACCGCCCATTTGCCGGTAGGGACTCTTCGTGTTGACTGAAGGGCGTTGGGGTAGGTTTGGCTTTATGTGTCGCCAGATACAAGGCCCGTAGTTCCTTAGCCCGTTCATGGGCAGGTTCGTCGAGCCGGTTGATGATGGCTTGGGCCTGGGGGGACACCCAAAACGCTTGCCACTCGGGGGATTTCCACCGCTCCTCCGCTTCGGGAGATAGCGTTGCGGCTGGTGTGGGCGCGAGTTGCGGGGAAGGCAGGGCGGCAATGGCTGCGGCGCGGCGTTCCTCGAAGCTCAGGGAGGATTGGAGCGGTGGAGTAGGTGTGGGAGTGATTGTCGCAGCGGCGTATGGTTTCGTTTGCTTGGCAGGCTCCTCCTTGGGTTGAATGGAATCCCAACCGATCCAAAGCGGGATGGCGAGAATCAGGATTTCGAGAAGCTGACGGCCCCCGCGCAAAAGCAATGCTGGAACATCGTCGAGGGCTTGATCAAACCGAGTGGGGCGAACAATCGGACGGTGACAGGTGCCGCAACGAAATTGCACATGAGGCAAGTCCTTGCGAATACGGTTTTGAGTTCCGCAAGCAGGGCACACCACAACCTCGGTTGGAAAGGGCATCGTCATGGGTTAAGAATGGGAACGCCCCTGGAAAGCCATTGAAGCGCACTCGTAGGCGGCGTTGATTTCCTTGGATTTCTGCTCGGCCAACTCGCGCAGCTCGGCCCCGAGGTGACTCACCTTGTCGGGATGGTACTCCCGGATACGATCATGGTAGGCGCGTTTGATTTCCTTCAACGTGGCCCCGCGTGGCGCTCCGAGTATCGAAAGCGCGGCATCGAGGGTCATCTTCGTGCGAAACGAAGGAGGCGGTGGATCGTTTCGCGGGGGAGGTTGCCTGTTCCCGGCTGGCGGCTCGTAGCTCGGCTCCTCGGCGGAGAACTGGGGGCAAGGAACCTTGGCGAGAAAGCGTTGCTTCTCGTAGGTGCGGCATTTTGCATCAAGGGTTTGGTAAAAGCCAAAGAGCAGGAAATAGACGACAAACCACCCGGAGTAATGGGCCACGCCTCCATTCTTATGGGCAATGCACCCCGCCACGACCACAGCCAAGAAACCGATCCCGCTTACGAACGTGACTCGTTCCGATTCCTTATCAAAGCTGCCCCGCCTTTCGTTCCAATTCCGCACGGCGGCATCATGGCGTGCCTTCGCCGCGTTGTAGGCCGCGAGAGCCTCTTGGTAGCCTTTCCAGTCTCGATAGATCATCTTGTTCCGTCGTGCCGGCTAGAGCTTTTTGTGGGCGTTCTGATACCGTTTGACAGCTTCCTCGCAAGATTCCATGTCCTCGGGACCCAGGCACAAGCCAGAGGCCGCGTTGGCCATGGCGTCTCGAAGCGTCTTCTTGGGTTTCTCTACCGGACTCGGCTCCGGCTGGGGTTGCGGTTTGCCTCGCGCTTCAATGCCCTTCGGTTCGTTTGGTTCGTTCATTCGTCCCTCCAAGAAAAATAGCAAATCATGGCAATGACCGGCCCCGTAACAACGAGTTCCAGAAAGAACATCCGCAGACACGGAGCGAGCTTCGAACCCTGCAAGAGCCTGATGAGGATACGCAGGGGCATCGCGAGAAGCCACAATCCCAGGATAATGCCGCCGATCATAGGTTTGGATTGGTTGAGGCCTCTACGGGCTGTTGTGGAAGTGTTTGGCGGCAATGAAGGCAGACGGTCGCCTCTTCATGGATGGACTCCTTGCAGAACGGGCAAGAAACCCGGTTTCCCCGGCTCAGGATGGCGAAGACGATACCCAGGGGACCGAAGAAGAGTCCGCTGACGGCGGCGGCCCACAGTTCCCCCTTCCGTGCGCCCACAATGGCCGACAGGGGCGCGCAGGCAAGCCAGCATAGGAAGATAGTCATAAGATGAAGCCCATCTCCATGGGCATTTTCGATTCTGCAAATCTTTGGGAATGGCGTCCGCCTTATCGGTATTGAATCCGTTGGATGCTGTCTGGCTTGTCAATGGCGGGCCGCTTGATTTCAGGGTCGCCGGGTTTGAGAGCCCGGAAGATGAGCTCAGTCGAGGGCTGGCGGCCTGGGGCTCCTCTTTCCGAATCGACGGACACCGGCACCATCACGAGCCCGCGTTCCCGGCAGAATTTATCTGCGGCTTCGTAGGCATTGGAGCGCGTGTAGGCGGCGGAATACCCGGCTCCACGGCTTGAGACGCTGTAGGTGTCGGGTCCGGCGGGGACAATCCGGGTCGTACAACCGGCCATGAGAATGGCACAGAAGAAAGGGATCGCTTTAAGGAGGGTTCCCGAAAGGCGTCCGTGGGAAACAGAAGAAGGCGTGGCTGTCATAATGTCCGTGGCTGGTTTTTGAACTTCAACTCAGCCTCCCTCGGATTTTCCCGAAGGAGGCCGGGAGTTAAGAAGCCGTCTAGAAACAGCCGTAGCGGTCTTTGGCCGCGAGGCTTGGACATGCACCGCCACCCCCCGGCCATTTGGCTAGGAAGTGGCGTATTCACGGCATACGCCTGCCGTTCTAGACGGGGTTCTTAAGTCCCGGCTGGCTCTCGCCAGCTAGGGGAAGATTCGTCGCTTTTCGGGGCGAAGTAAAGGCGGAAACAATGGCTCTCTACAGGGTAGAAACGACCTATCCCATCGCTTGCATTGAGGAGGAACGGGGGCGGCGAGGCACCTGCCCAATTGGGAGGGGAAAATAGAACGTTATCCTATCGCTTGCAATAAGGAGGAGCCGTGCGACCAAAAGTGGGCTCCCTTCGTTTCGTGCGAAGATACGGCTCAACCACCTCAGCCTCTGTCCTAAATCGGGTCTTCTTTGCCGGAGTCCAGACAGAACTCAAGATTTCCGAATGTCTCCACCTCGCGGCCATCCGCCCGCTTCACCTTCTTTAGTGGAGTGGGATTTGCTTCGAGCATACGCTGGATATACAGGTAAATTTCCTCCGGACTGTGGTGCTTGCCGTCTGCTTTGTCTTCGTTTCCGGTGACGTCAAGCCCCAGTAGCTTGGCCTGCCTTGCGCAGGCCTTGATGAAGATGTCGGCGGCCCGATAGTGCTCTTTGTAAGCGTTCTCGTCCACCTCCTCGATCACCTCGCCGTTGACCTTGGTGAACCGGCGGACGTTGAGCTCCCGAAGTGCGGCCTTGCGCCAACGGCGTTTAAGATCCTCGAGTGCATTAAATTGATCAATCCGGAGTTGCTTCTGAAGGTCAATGATGTCCTCAAGAAACTCGGCCATTCCCAGTTTCATCCACCGGCAAAGGGTTGGGATTGAGGGCAAATTTGTCAGCTTGAACTCCTCCTGGATCTGCCGCGCGATCTCCCGGTAAGGCTTGCCCTCGAACCCATGGAGTTGGACAGCCCGCCGGGCTATAAGGAGAAGTCTTTCCTCGTTACCGATCTGCTGCTTGGTGCCCGGAGGTGCTTGATCCGTGTGGGCTGCCACCTTGGTCCGAAGCTTCTGGGTAACGCGCCGAGCCTTTTTCTTCCTTCGTTCGGTACGAAGTGCGCCTTCGGGCTCCTTGGATGGGTGGGTGCGGTGTCTTGGAGCGTTGGGAATGCCTTTTTTTTCCGTTGCCATGAGTTTCACTGAGTTAAGCTGAAGGAGCATTGTTGCAAGCGATTGGTTTCTGCCTGCTGGGGGAAGATTTCAGTCACCATTGGGGAGGGAGGGAATTTGCGGTAGATAACGCCATTGCGTTGCCGTGCCGTGCTCTCCTTGGCTTCCTCGCTTGATGATCTGAAGCACATTAAACCGGGGCGTTGCGAGGCAGCGTTGAATTCGATTGGCATCGGTATGATGTTTGAACCCTGCGAATTCCTGTGCGGCGCGGCAAGAAAGGAAATAGGGTGAATCTCCGGCCTCCCGCTGCAACTCCCGATTCAAGGCAGCAATTTTTAGCCATGTAACGGGAACGCCGGGTAACTCGGGGAGGGGGAGTTCAGAGGCGCGCTTCATTGCACGTTCGAGGGCTCCACCACCACCACCGGCTGGTATTCGGACACGTCCGATTTTGTCAATGAAGCGAGTATAATAGCCGTCCCTGTCTTTTTGGGGGTCGAGGTGAGGTTGGGAGAGCTGATACCAGTGATCAAAAATAGCTTCAAGATCGACAGGGGAGATTACCCCGTGGACCTGTTCATAAGCTTTTATTTCCCGGGCCAACTCAAAAGCTCTCTTGTTCGCGGTATTACTTTCTTTGCACGCCCACTTTTCAGCCGAGCGAAATAGATTAGAAATAGGGCATGGTGCTTCCTTTCCTCCATCATATGTATTCGTTTGCTTTCCTACGTCCTCTATGTCTTCCGTGTTCCTATGTAACAGTGGGGCTGGGGGTGGAGGAGATACGGAAGAAAAGCCCTGGATAGGAAGTATCATGGCCAATGGGTTTAGGATCAAATCCGGGTCGGCACTCAGGTAGCAGAGGCGCATTGGATCACTGACCGCCTGATCGATCTTAATCCCATATTGGTGTTTTATGTAATCGACGGCTGCCTTGAAAGAATCCTGGTGGCGATCACCATCAATTCGCATACCGGCTTTCAGTCCAATGCCGCTCGGGCTGGTAAAAATGAAAGCGATGTGAGGATCGGATGCCAACTGGGTCCGCATCGCACCTATCTCAATGCCCGGGTTATCGTCCGCGTCGATGTCGATTTGTAGCAGGCCTGAATGTTTCGAGAGGCTGGATGGGCGTCCTCTCACTCCTGTGCCAGACATTGCGAACGTCGGGAGGTTTTGCGCTCTCCATTTCTGATAATGTTCCTTGCCGGAGGTTTCGAGAATCTCGCGAGCATCGGTAATTTTTTGGGCGATGTCCCTGTCATAGCGAATCTGCTCCAGGACGTAGCGCACCGTAACGGCCTTACCGGGACCTGTTGCTTTGACTTTTCTATAAAAGGAAACCTCGGTGTCGAGCCACGAACATGAGGCTGGAGGATTGCCTTCACCGGATGAAGGAAGATGCTCGCGCATGGAATATCAGGAACAAAGCTTTGGAGGTCGGGATGAAAAAAGCGTGAATATAGAGCTTTATTTCCGCGACGGGACTTTGGGCGTTTTCGCGAATTCACCGGCAATCGCGCGGCGTTCAAATTCGGCGATGACAGAGCGACGGATGTAGGCACGCCCGTTGATATTGATGGTTGCGATGCGGTTGTCTCGTCTCCAGCGCCATCCGGTTGCCGGACTGATAGAGATTTCCTCGAGCCATCGATCATAGCTGATCAGATCGCTCGCTATCCGTTGATTTGAAATACAAGGCTTGGTCATGAGTCGAATTGAAACCTCAAAAAAAAAGGCCTTGATAGTTACTCGCCTGGACCTTTTTGTGGGTGAAATGGCCGGGAGCCTTGTATTTAAAAGGGTCCGAGAGGTGCCAGAATAACTCAAGAAGCGCCGGTGAAAGCTGGGAGCCATTTATTCCTCCAGCGTTTTGCCGTTTCTAATCACCCTGTCATATTTGCTTCTACCTTCCTCATCTATCCACTTTATGTACGTGACGCTATCGCCAACGATTTGCCCCTGTGTAAAGGATGGGAAAATTTTTTCCAGGAGTGCGGAGTCTTGAGCGTCACATTTTCCTACCTAAGCCCAAGGATGGTATCGTCCAAATGACGTTCTCGTTGGAAAATGAAAGAGCAACATTAGCATCTTGGGTTCCTTCGGCATCCGTTGCCTCGGCCCATTTTTGCTACGCGGCGGGAGTTGCAATTCCATTGCCCTACACCTCTTGATAATCCGGTTCTTGTCTGCTGCGGTTACGTTAAGCTGGCTTTCAAACCAATCCATCTCATCGTCAAGAAGACCGGATGCGAAACACTGCCTTCCCTTTCTTTGGGCGATGGCTTCAAGGTGTGCGGAAGAAGGGGGCGCAAACGCATCGAGTTTTTCAGCAAAGAACAGCCGCTCTGCTCTGAGAACGTCCAAATATGTCCAACGATATCGGAGAACAATCGGCCATATTAAAAGAAGCCAGAGGTCGTGTTCATCCTGCATTTTCCAGTCATGCCCCTTGGGTCGTCCCGCCACTGACCGCCCCTTGAGTTCCTTCATCCCTCTGATTCTTGAATCTACTTTGCTTTCCTTGAGCACCCCGTGGCTCAGTTGCTGTAGAATCTGAGCGTGATAATTGCGTCTCGATAGGACGAAATCATAAAATCGAGTGACGAGAACACGGCAGGCCCGCCAAGGTATGTTCGACCTCAAGAAGCGATCCTCATCGAACCGGGGATTTCGGAAGCAGAACTCACTAATAGTACAAACATACGCCCAAGCGCCGATATCTTGGTGAAGAAGGTAGTTGTCGGGTAAGTTCCAGCCTTGACCAGAAGCAAGTGACTTCAAAATGCAGTTTTTTACGGTTCGCCACCAGTCGATGTCTGATTCCGGCTTAAGCCTGTGGGGATCTCGGGCGATCTCTCTGCGCAAGTTTTCAGCTTCGTCAAAGAATGCTGAATGAATATAAGACCAAGCTTGAATCCATTTCTGCGTCGGTTGATTACAACACGGCGTCTCGAGATATTTAGGGATTCGGATATCGGGAATCTTTGCAATTCCTGATTCTTTTGGCAAAAACAGGAAGCTTGATTTCTGGGTAATTGAGTCCTGGAAAGCACGGTCATCGTGGAGCGGCTTAAGGTCGAAGCCCTCTTCTTTAATTACTTCGGCCCTTTCCTTGGGACCGATGGGTTTACGATGTGGCAGTCTGGGCATTTTGCTCTTCCTCCGTAATGACGTGCGGACTAAAGACCAATTTCTGAGCCATCCGCTTCCGATGGTCGGTAAGGAGATGTGAGTAAACTTTCCCAATAAGTACGCCGCCATCTTTGTGGCCTACCCATTCGGCAATGGTCTTGATGTCGATGCCCGACATAATCGCCAAGCTGATGAAATAATGGCGAAGATCATGGAAACCAATCCACGGCAAAGCGGCGCTTTCCCGGGCCATCTCGAAAGATTCCCGGAATGACTTCGATGGCTTGTCTTTGCTGCCACGCTGTGGACTTGGGAACAGCCACGCGGTATCGGGAGCTCGACGCTTATTCATATCCTCGAGGTGTGCTGCCAACTGCGGGTTAAAATCGACAAAGCGGTACAGGCCGTTCTTGGCGAGGCCGTCCGAACCAATGCACACCAGCTTGGCGTCAAAATCCACGTCAGCCCACCGGACACGAAGCGCCTCGGAACGGCGAGCTCCGGTGAACGCCAGAAATTTTAGGTAATCCTCCAGTTGAGGGCCATTCTTGCTACAGGCGCGGGCCTTGGTGCATAGCTGTTCAAATTGCTGGGGCGTCAGCAGGGAGCGTTTTGGGGTCTTTACGGCGAGAGGCTTGATGCCGTCCGTGGGAAGTCTTGAAATCAGCCCTGCGTCTTTGGCTTTGTTCAGGACATTCCGCAAAACAATCACGTCCACGTTCACGGTGCGGGGCTTGATTCCCGCTTTAAGCCGCTCATCGATGAAGGCCGCCACCATGGGCTTTGTGATCTTGTCTAGCCTCACATCCGCAAGGCTTCGCTTCCATTGTTCGAGGGAGGTCCGCTCCCGGTCAACGGTTCCTTGGCGCTTCCCGCTGTCCTCTACCGCCTGGAAAAAGGCCACATATTCCTCGCAATAAGTACCAAAGGTTGGTCTGAGCCCAGTTTTGGGCAGACCTTCAGCCTTTTTGGTTAACTGAATTTTGGCAACCTCCTCTTTTGCTGCCTCAAGGGTGGTTGCCTTCAAAGGAATCCGCCTGGGGGACTTTTCCCCATGAACGCGGGTCTGGAGATACCACTTGCCGCCCCGCTGCCACAGCCCTCTTACCTTTCGGTTCCGGCTATCTTTTACTGGTATAAATTGGAGGCGCTGGTATTTTCGGCCCCCGTGAGCATTGCTTGGCGTTTCAGGGGATTGCATGGCATGAAAGTAGAACATTTCGTAGCACATGCGCAATCTGAATCAACTCTCTGCTCTGTAAGTGGCTGGAAATCAGCACTTGCCGATGTGGCGAAATGGCAGACGCACCGGACTTAAAATCCGTTGGGATTCACCTCCCGTGCCGGTTCGAGTCCGGCCATCGGCACTCTTGTTCTAGAGTTTATGGGGAAATTTTTTTGCGCGTTCAACCGAGTGGCTGCTTGCCGGTTTTTCTAAAAAATCACCATTTTCCACTTGCAGACCGCTGCGACCTCGCGCACTTTCTCCGCGATGCCAACCCTCCGCACTCAAATTACCGCGCTGCTCCTGGCCGTGGCCTTTATTATCGGCCTCGTCCATTGCACGCTGGATAGGGAGTGCGAAAAATCCGCATCCGCTCCGGCGGCATGCCAGACCTGCTGGTGCCACGTTCCGGCCATCGCTGAAACCGCGCCGATCTTGGTCAAGCCGGTCGTTTCCATTTCGGAGCGTGCGATCAAAGCCGTTGAGCCCAACGCGCGGCTCGCTTCGGTTTCGATTTTCAATCCTCCCAAGGCATAGAGGGCCATCCGTCTGGCCTCGCTTTGCCTTTTTTAGGCAGCCGCATCCATCTTCCGCCCCCTCGGCGGGAGATTCATACAAAAGCGCCGTCTCTTTTGACATGGCGTGCCTATTCCAACATGGAGGAGAAACCGTGTTCAGCTTTCATCCCTTTTTACCCATACCCATATTCCGTTCAACCGCGCCCGTTGCCTGTGCTTTAGCGATGCTTGGCGCACCCATTATTGCCGCACCGCTCCAGGCGGCGCCTTTGACGCTCCCACAAGCCATTGGGCGCGCGCTGGAGCGCGAACCCGAACTGCGCGCCAGTGCCAGCCGCGTGGAAGCCGCTCGCGGCCAGGCGCAGCAGGCCGGGCGCTGGAGCAATCCCGAACTTGCCGTGAGCCTGGAGGACTGGACGCTTCGCGAGCCCGACCTGAAAAACGCCAAGCGCCTTGCCGGGTTCAACCAGACGGTTCCTTTTCCCGGCAAAAAAAGCCTGGAGCGGGAAATCGGCGCATCCGGGGTCCGTCTTTCCCAGGCGGAACTTGCCCTTCGGCGCGCGGAAACCATTCGCGCCACGAAAGCCGCATTTTATCAGGCGCTCGCCGCTGAAGATCTCCTCATGGAGGGGCGCATCGTGGTGCAAAATGCTGAAACGCTCGCCGCCGCCGCACGCAAGCGCGTGGCCGCGGGGGCGGCGCCCGAGCAGGATACCTATCGCGCCGAAATCCCGTTGGAAAAGGCGCGGCTGAATTTGCCCGATTACCAGCGCGATCTCGCCAATGCCCGGCGCACGCTGGCCACGCTGCTCGGTTGCCCGGAGGCGGACTTGGGGCAGCTGCAAGGCAAGCTTGCTGAGACGGCTTCGCCCGCGCTCCTGGGCGCCGCTCCGGCGGTGGAGGAGACCCCGGCCTGGCACGCGGCGCAAGCAGGGGTGCGGCGGGCAGGGTTGGAAGTGCGGCGGGCCGCCCTCGAAACTTATCCCGACGTTACCCTGGGCGTCAGCGCGGGCAAAGAGGCCGAAACCAACGTGACGATTGGGCAAATCAGCCTCGGCATTCCGCTGCCCATTTTTGACGACGCCAGCGGCAAGCAGCGCGAAGCCCGCGCCAACCTTGCAGTGGCCCAAGCGCAAGCCGAAGCCGCCCGTTCCAAGTATGTGCGCGAGTGGGCCGAAGCCGTGGCCCGGGTGTGCGCCGCCTCCGAGCAGGCGGCCGTTTTCCGGGAACGCATCCTGCCCAAAGCCGACGAAGCGTTGCGCCGGATGCAAGCCGGGTTCAACGAAGGCAAGCACCCGCTAAACGACCTGCTCGATACCCAACAAACCGCCGCCGAAGCGCACATCGCCTACCGGCAAAAACTTCTCGAACTCAACCTCGCCCAAGCGGACCTCGAAGCCCGTATGGCCACGCTCAATCCTTCTTCCAAGACCCACAAACAATGAACTTCTCCCTATTTAAAAAACCAGCGGCGCTTTTTGCCGCGCTGGCGCTTGCCGCCATCCCCGCGTGCTCCCGGCACGATGAAGCCGACGGTCACGACCACGGCGGCCACGCCGGTCACAACCACGCCGAAGGCGGCGGCCACGGTTCCGCGAGCAAAGCCTCCGGCGACGCGAAAATGTGCGCCGAACATCGCGTGCCCGAGGCCCGGTGCGGCATTTGCAAACCGGCGGACATTGCGAAGCTCAAACCCGGCGAAGCCGCGCTGGTGCGCCTGCCATCGCCGGAGTCGGCGCGGCTCGTCGGCGTCCAGACGGCCCCGGCTCAAACCGGTCCTGCCCGGGATGCCGTGGAGTGCTATGCCGAAATCGCCTATGACCAAAACAAGCTCGCCCGCATCGTCGCGCCGGTGAGCGGCATCTTGGAAAGCGTCGATGCTGACCTCGGTCAAAGCGTTGAGGGGCGCCAGAGCGTGGCCAGCCTATGGTCCGCCTCGATCGCCGAAGCTTCCGCCAAAGCCGTGCTCGCGCGGCAGTCACTGGCTCGCGAACAGAAGCTTCGCGCCCAGAAAGCCACTTCCGAAAAAGACCTTCAGGAAGCCGAGGCCGCTCTGCATGCGGCCAACCAGCAATTGCTCACGCTCGGGTTCACCGAGGAACAAATCGCCCTCATGGAAAACCGGCGGCGCGAATCCGTGCTGCTCCCGTTGCGGGCTCCGTTTGCGGGGGAAATCGTGGAGCGAGCCGCCGTGCGCGGCGCCATGGTGGAAGCGGGCAAGCCGCTCTTCACCGTTGCCGACCGCTCCGTGATGTGGGCGCTGGCCGCCGTACCCGAGGCCGCGCTCGCGCGGGTTCGCACGGGCCTGGAAGCGGAACTGCGGGTGGAAGCCATCCCGGGCCGCGTGTTTAAAGGCAAAGTCACCTGGGTCGCACCCGAGGTGGACGACCGCACCCGCATGGCGCGGCTGCGCGTGGAGATCCCCAACCCCGACGGCGCGCTCAAAGCCAACCTTTTTGCCAAAGCTCGCATCCTCCTTCCTGGCAACGCGAACGCCGTGCTGGTGCCCGATTCCGCCCTCCAGCGGGTGGATCACCAGGCGCTCGTCTTTGTGCAAAAAGAGGACGACCTCTTCGA
Source organism: uncultured Chthoniobacteraceae bacterium (assembly GCA_964513965.1). GTDB lineage: Bacteria > Verrucomicrobiota > Verrucomicrobiia > Chthoniobacterales > Chthoniobacteraceae > UBA695. The sequence continues at coordinate 108,566 of CAZEOO010000009.1, read as the reverse complement.
AGCCCGGGCCGTTCGCCCCGGCGCGCGCTTCGGCGGCCAGGTGGAACTCCTCGAAGGTCTCCGCCCCGGCGAAACCGTCGTGATCGCCCACGGCTTCCCCATCAAATCGCAACTCCTTATCTCTCATCTCGGCGCGGGTTGCGCGGATGACTAGTCATTATGCTTCACTGGATCATTCGCTCTTCGCTTCAAAACCGCTTGCTCGTCTGCGTGCTGGCGGGGCTGCTCATCGTGCTTGGCGGCCGCTCGCTCGTCAACCTGCCCGTGGACGCCTTCCCGGACACCACCCCCGTGCAGGTGCAGATCAACACCGCCGTTCCTTCGCTGAACCCCGAAGAGGCCGAACGCCAGATCACCATCCCCATGGAGTTGGCGATCAGCGGCTTGCCCGGGTTGAAAAACGTCCGCTCGATTTCGAAGTTCGGCCTCTCCCAAGTCGTCGCCACTTTCGAGGATCGCACGGATATTTACCTTGCGCGCCAGCTCATCAACGAGCGGCTGCAAAGCGTGGAATTGCCCGCCGGGCTTGAAGCCAAGCCGGAGCTGGGCCCCATTTCCACGGGCCTTGGCGAGGTATTCCACTACATCATCCGCTCCAATGACCCCGGGCGCACCCTCACCAGCCTGCGCGAACTCAACGACTGGGTCGTGAAACCGCAGTTGCGCAAAGTCCCCGGCGTCGCCGAGGTCAACACGTGGGGCGGTTATGAAAAGCAGTTCCATGTGGTGGTCGATCCGCAGCGGCTCGTAAAATATGGACTCACCCTGGATCATCTTTTTGCGGCTTTGCAGAACAACAACCGCAACGTGGGCGGCGGTCAGGTGGTACGCAACGGCGAGTCCCTGCTGGTCCACGGCATCGGCCTGGCCACCGACATCGAGGCCCTTGGCGGCATCGTCATCGAAGCCCGCGACGGCGTTCCCGTGCGCGTGCGCGACGTGGCCGAGGTCAAAGAGGACCACGAAATCCGTCGCGGCGCTGTCACCGCCGCGGGCAAGGGCGAAGCCGTGCTCGGCCTCGGCTTCATGCTCATGGGCGAGAACAGCGCCGTAGTCACTCACGGGCTCAAAGCAAAGCTGGCGGAAGTGCGCCCGCTTTTGCCCGCGGACGTCGTGCTCGAAACGCTCTACGACCGCACGGAGCTGATTGATAAAGTGATCCGCACCGTCGAGCACAACCTCTTTGCCGGGGCGCTGCTCGTCATCGCCGTGCTCTTCGCGTTCCTGGGCAACTTGCGGGCGGGATTGGTGGTTGCCGCCGCGATTCCCCTTTCCATGCTTGCGGCGGGCGACCTGATGTTGCAAACCGGCATTGCCGCAAGCTTGCTCAGCCTCGGCGCGGTCGATTTCGGCCTCATTGTGGACGGCTCCGTCGTCATGGTCGAAAACACGATGCGCCGCCTTGCCGCGCGCCAGCAGCACCTCGGGCGCAAGCTCACCGCGCTGGAACGCGCCGAGACGCTCACCGATGCCGCGCTGGAAGTGGCGCGGCCAGTCGCCTTCGGCGTCGGCATCATCCTCGTCGTCTTTTTGCCCATCCTCGCGCTGGAAGGCGTGGAGGGGAAAATGTTCCGGCCCATGGCGCTGACCATGATCTACGCGCTTGCCGGTTCGCTGCTGCTAGCCTTGACGCTCACGCCCGTGCTCGCCAGCTTTCTTTTGCCAAAGCAGGTTAAGGAAACCGAGCCGTGGCTCGTGCGCCAGGCTCACCAGCTCTACGCCCCGGTCCTCGCGTTCGCGCTGCGTCACCGCACCGCCACGCTCTCGGGGGCGCTCGCGCTGCTGGCTGCCGTGGGCGTGCTGGCCACGCGCATGGGCGGCGAATTTTTGCCCCGGCTCGGCGAACAAGCCATCGTCGGCACCACGGTGCGGTTGGCTGGCATCTCTGTGGACGAAGCCGTGGCCTATAACGACCGCATCGAGAAAATCCTGCTGGCCGAGTATCCCGACGAGATCGCCAACATCTGGACGCGCCTGGGCACCGCCGAGGTCGCCACCGACCCGATGGGCATCGAACTCTCCGATTTCTTCCTGGCCCTAAAACCGCGCGAGCAGTGGAAAAAAGCGAGCACCCAGGCCGCGCTCGTTGAAAAGATGCGCGAAACATTCGCCAAGCTACCCGGGATGACCGTCGCCTTCAGCCAGCCCATCGAAATGCGGATGAATGAACTGATTGCGGGCATTCGCTCCGACATCGGTATCAAAATTTCCGGCGAAAATCTCGACACGCTGAAGCAACTCTCTGACGAAGTTCAGGGCGTGCTCGGTAAGATTCGCGGCGCGGGCGAAGTCTCCGGCGAACAGCTCACGGGCCAGCTCGTGCTGCGCGTGAAGGTCGACCCCGAAAAAACCGCGCGCCTTGGCGTTTCCACGCGCACTGTGCTCGACGCCGTGGAAGCCGTCGGCTCGCGCCGCGTGGGCGAAGTGCGCGAAGGCGAGCGCCGTTTCCCGCTCGTCGTGCGGTTGCCCGACCGCCAGCGTACCGACCCCGAGGCGCTCGCGGCGACATTGATCCCCACGGACACGGGCGCGGTGTTGCCGCTTTCCCAAGTGGCCGATGTCGTCGAGACGGAAGGCCCGTCCACCATCAACCGCGAATGGGGCCGCCGCCGCATCACCGTGCAATGCAACGTGCGCGGGCGCGATGTGGCCAGCTTCGTCGCCGAAGCGCAGAAAAAGATCGCCGCCGAGGTCAAGCTCCCCGAAGGCTACAGCATCGAGTGGGGCGGGCAGTTCGAGAATATGGAGCGCGCCAGCCGCAAACTGGCTTTCGTTGTTCCGATGGCCCTGGGGCTCATTTTTATCCTGCTTTATTTCAGCCTCGGCGCGCTGCGCGATGTGCTGATCGTAGCCAGCGGCATTCCGCTGGGCGCGGTCGGCGGCGTGTTGGCGCTCTGGGCGCGGGGACTGCCATTCACCGTCAGCGCGGCCGTCGGCTTCATTGCGTTGAGCGGGGTGGCCATCCTCAACGGCCTCGTGCTCGTCACGTTCATCAAACAGAAAATCGACGATGGGGCCGAGGTGGAGGAGGCCGTGCGCGAAGGTTGCTTTGCCCGGTTGCGCCCCGTGTTGATGACCGCGCTGGTGGCCGCAGCCGGGTTCGTTCCCATGGCCGTCAATGTCGGCGTTGGCGGCGAAGTCCAGCGTCCGCTGGCCACCGTGGTCATCGGCGGAATTCTCACCAATACTTTGCTAACGCTCGTCGTCCTGCCGACGCTCTACACCACCTTCCGGCGCAGGAACCAGCCGGACTCCATTTCCTCCAGAACACCACTCACCGAATAGAACACCATGCTTAAGGAAACCGTCTGCATTGTCTCCATGGCCATGGGTTGGCACACGTGCCCGAATGAAACGAAGCTGCCCGTGACCGGAATTTCGCGCGATGGCCTCGTGGTTTGCAGCCTTCACGCCGGAACCGATCGGGGCAAAACCCACATCAACGGCAAGGTCGAAAAAAGTTTTGGAATTCCCGTAAGCGCCACAACGAAAAACCACGTGGATATCGTCATCACGCAAAAAGGCAAAACGATCCAAAGCCTCCGCGCCGGGCTGCTCCCATCGCAGATCCCGGCCACCCGCCAGGGCGTTCCCGGCCGCTCCTCGTTTGGCGTGACGCTCGATCCGTTGCCCGCCGATGCCCAAATTACCGTTGTTCCGCATCGCGAGCCGCCGGGCGACGGCTGTTTTCGCTAAAGGGATAATCTTGCCGCGGCATCGGAGGCCAATTGTTTGGCTTAGTTCGAAACCTGTTCAATGACCGGGCAACCGGTCGCAGAGTTTTATTGATCTATGCCTATACAATTGATTGCGTTCGGTGTTTTGAGCATGGGAGCCCTCGTGCTGCTGGCGGGCTGCCAGTCTTGCCCGCCGGTGCGGGAATGCTGTTTGCAAAGCCGTGCGAGTTTTGCCAATCAAGAATGCCCCGATGGGATTCACCGCCTTGCCGGTGCGCCTCTCTATTACGATCCGCAAAATGCGAATTGGGAACAAGCGCCACCCTTTGGCCGATGGTGAATGTGAAGCCTTTTCCCTATTGGCTCTTGCGGCATTGCATCAGCCAGTCACCCGCGAGGCCCAGCAAGATGAGCATGCCGATTCCGATCATGGCGGAAAGGATGTAGCCCAGTTGCTGGCTTTTTAGAAAAGCGGGAGCGTAGTCCGGGATGGGAGCCGTCCAGACGCTGGCGAGGCGCGCCATCCCATCGGGGGCTTGCTCCGGCGGGGTGGTATTTGCGGAAGCTGCCGCCATTTCTTGGCGAACCTCGGGTTTGGCAAAATCCTCCACACCCCATTCGCCCCAGGCCGTTCCGGCGGCCAGCAGCCCCAGTGGCGTGGCCAGCATCAGCACGGCGATCCCGATCCAGAATGGGCGCGTCAGTTTCCAGCCTCCGCTGGAGGGTGCGCTTACTCGCGGCCCCTCGATGAGTTCGACATTGCTATGTTGCAACCACGCGATGACCCCGCCCGCGAGAATGGCTTCGGCCAACCCGGCGATGGCCAGATGGCCCACCATCATGGCGGGGACGGCGATGCCGAGCGGGTAGGGGGCGTAGAGCGGCGCGCCCGAGGCGTCGTGAAAGAGCGCGGGCTGGATGCCAAATTCCAACGCGGCGCAAAACGCGGCGACGTTGATCGAGACATAACCCGCCAGCGCCGCGGCGACGGCCCGGCGGGGCGAGGTGGCGGCGGTTCCTCCGGCGATGGCGCGGTAAACCCAGTAGGCGGCGAGCGAGCCGACGATGGCCATGTTGAAACAATTCGCGCCGAAAGCGGTCACGCCGCCGTCGCCGAAAAAGAGCGCCTGGATCAAAAGCGCCACGGAGATGGCCAGCATGGAGGCCCACGGGCCCAGCACAATGGCCGTGACGCCCATCCCCACCGCATGCCCCGTGGTTCCGCCGGGCAGCGGAATGTTGAACATCATGATGAGGAACGAATAAGCCGCGCAGACCGAAAGCAGCGGAACGGTTCGTGCGCTGAGCTTTGCCTGAACTTTCTTCAACGCCGTGTACCAGAATGGGGCGGATGCCGCATAGAGCGTGGCGCACGTCGAGGGGCTGAGATAACCGTCGGGAATGTGCATAATTTGGATGTTTAGAAACTGAGATTGAAGCGGATGCCCGCAACGATGGCGTCGGAAAGAGAGCCGTCGCCGCCGGGGTTGCAGATGTATTGGAAATCGGGCTGCACGTAGAGCCAATCGTTGACCGCGACCTTGTACGTCGCCTCGATAATGCATTCGTGGTGACCCTCGTATGGCTGGTCGTCTTCATCGCGCAGGCTGTGGCTCAGGCGCGTGGCGCTGAAGGCCACCCCCGCCACGTCTTTGTCGCGGCCGGGGATGAGCCCCGTGTAGTTGAACCCGGTATCGAAATATAACGGAACCACATTGCGGTCGAAGGGGGCCGCGCCAATGCGCAGGAAGCCGCCGAGCCCCCGGGTTTCCGAGCCCGGTTCACGCCAGAGTTGCTGGTCGAGAATCGCGTAGCCGCCCGCATCGGCGCGGGAGGTTTTATCCGGGAAATCGTCGTAACGGGTTGAGCTGTGGAAGAACGCGCCGAGTTTATAAACGCCGCGCAGCCCCGTGGCTCCTCTTTCGCCGTTGGCGGTGTAGGCGATCTCCGTTAAAGCCAGCACGCCGCCGCTCCGGTGCAGGTTCCAGTCCAGGCCGTGGCGGCCCGGGCCGTCCTGCTCGCCCGCGTTGCCTTCGAAAACTCCGGCCTGCACCGCAACCGCGTCGGTGGCGTTCCAGCGGACGCGGACGCCGGGAATGGCTTGTGGAAAAGCGGGGATGGCAAGGCTTTGGCTCACCAGCGGCAGCGCCCCGAAAGCGCCGTTGACAAAGAGCGCGGCTTGGTCGGAAACGAAAAATTCCGTATCGGCCAAAAGCTGCCCGAGACGGATGGAGCCTTTGCCGTTGTCAAATTCCTGCTGCAACCACGCTTCGTAAAGCCGCAACGAATCGTAGGTGTCGATATTACTGACGTGGTTCAAATCGTGCACGTATTTATCCGAAAGGCTTGGACCGTGCGCATCCATTGCACTGACCAGGAAACTTGCGCCTTCCCAGCCCGCGAGCTTGTTCAAGTCGCCCTGCACCCCCACATTGAGGAGCCCTTCGTAAATTGAGCCCTGTTTGTAACCGCCGGAGAGATTGCCAAAGGTTTCGCCCGTGTAGGAAATGGGGAAACTGATGGCTTTGACTTCGGGTTCGGCAGCCGTCTCGCCGCTGCCAGCAAAAAGTGCGAGCGGCGCGAGGCCACCGGCAAGCAGCGCAACGGTTTTGAGGAGGTTGTTGGGATTCATGAATGGATTAAAAGAAAACAGGCTACGACGGCAGGTTTGCGCCGGTCGTAGTCATGCAAAGTTTGCCGTGCTTTACGCCTTTGGCACCGATGAGCCGGTCCGCCAGCGCCTTAATCTCCGGAACTTTCCCTCTCACCACCAGCACTTCGAGGCAGTTGTGGTGGTCCAAATGGACGTGCAACGTGGAAATGATCTCTGTGGAGTGGTCGTGCTGGAGATGGGTTAATGTTTCCAGAACATTCCGCGTGTGATGGTCATAAACGAGGGTCACGGTTCCGGCAACCACCAGATTCGGCTGCTGCTGGCTATATTCCACATATTCGTCCCTAACCATATCGGCAATGGCCAGCGAGCGATTGGTGTAGCCCCGCTCCTTCACCATTTTATCCAAAATGGCGAGGAGGTCTTTTTTGAGAGAAACACCGAAACGGGCAACGTGCTCTTTGCTCATGGTGGCACGATGATAAAAAACGTGGCACCTGTGTCAACGTGAATTGAAATAACCTGCGGAATACCCAATTTAAGAAAGACTTTTACACCGGCATTGATTCGCAATATTTGCCCGCAGGCGAATCGCAGATTGCGTTGCTCCTGAGGGCAGGCGGGGGATGTAATGGCGACTGGATGGAGCTTATCCCAAGTCTCGAAGCTGCCGGTTCTTCCCACAATTGAATGAGGAAAAAAGAGTATCGAGCCATTTTTCTCTACTAAGCAACTACAAGCGATTCAACGCGGCAAGACGATCTTCGCGATTTTTTACGAACCGGGTGAGTGTGCTGTTCAGGCCCAAAGGGCGCTAGTTGTTAATCGGCCATGCGCGATAATTGATATTCCCTAGCTAAGCAAGGTCATCGCGGTGCTACTGCGGATAGGTTTAGCCTAGATCTAGGCTCGAATATCCAATGCTCGTTGAATGGATTTTCAAAGTAGGACCAATAACTTCGTTATCAGTTTTGTTTGGAATTCCCTAAAAAAGGCATTCCATATTTGCCTTTCCAAATTTCGTAAAAGGCATCGGTGTGGCCCGTATTAAAGTCCACTAGAATCCAGCCATTGCAAGTGTGCAACCAGAGAGCGACTGTATCGCCACCATCTTCTGGCACATTTTTTCCGTCAGTGTTGTTGGTTGTTCCCTCGAAAAGCGCCCAATTTTTATATCCCTGCAACAATCCCGTAAAACGAATCCCTTTTCCGTAGAGTCGTTCCACTTCTGTCAGCAAAATAGCAAAAAGCTCTTTTCGTTTCTCACTTCCCGGTGAAAGGTTGACCCGTTTGGGGAAGACAAACCAAGTTTTTTGCCATTCCTTTGGAACCTGGACCTCATACCCATTCCAAAACTCTATAGGCATTCCATAACGATCCACCCAATATTGGGTAATAGGATCATTCAATTCTCCGCAGCCCATTTTCCCATAATCCACCAGCTTCCACCCTTTACAGGTCCGCAACCATAGCCCCCTGACATCATCGTTGGAAAGAGGGTCGTCTTCCACTTTCACTCCCGGCATATCAGTGGCGTAGATTGGCTGCCCCTTTGCATCTAGTGCCTCTCCACGGAACAGCGCCCAATTTTTATAGGCACGAAGCTTTCCCTGGAAGCGTACCTCGATCTTTTTTTGAACTTTTCCCCGGAGTTGATCAAAAAGTTCCTTTCGGAGGCTGCTCTCAATGGGAATGTCGGTTGGATGCGTGAAAGGAGGATCAAAAAGGGAAAGCCAGTCTTTGTTGGACATCCACGGTTCTTTCCCAGCAAAGATCGGCTCTTGTTGGCCGGAGACAGGAATATCAGGTGCTGCCTGAGAAAAACTGAACCATAAAGAACTTGCCGCGATCAAAAGCACTATTTTCATGGAACCCCAGAGAGTGTGCCGCAAATACATAACCTCCAGAGTTTGCATTTCCACACCGTTTATCTGGAAATCCGGCGAAGCGGAAGCCTTAATCGAAATGCATGAAGATCTACTTTGAAAGCACCGTGCAAAGATTATGAATCCCGTTCGGATTACCTATTTTAATCGATGCAGAACGGCAACCACGGCTCGGAATTCACCGTTAAGAGCTAGCTTGAGCCGATTGCCCGCAATGCTGGCGCCTAGGCCGTTTTTTGCGGGCCAGGCTTCTTCGAGCTTCCAACCGGAACCCGGCAGAGCAATATTTGCATTTTTTGAAAATGGCCGCCCGAAGGAATGGGCGATGACCACGGCTCTGTCTTGGCGCGAGGAAATACGCATCACTGCTTGCCAGCCGCGAGGATGCCGCCAGCTTGGCCCTTTGTTTTCGTGGAAAATAGAAACGCCATCGCGGATAATCGGGGCCACGCGCCGGTAAAGTTCCATGGCCGCAATAACGAGTTTCCATTGCGCCGGGCTCAAATCATTCAAGTCACCCGAAAGACACATACGCCCGAGGAAGGTCGCCGCGAGTGAATAGGCCAGCCTTTGCGGAGTGTCCCCCTTGCGAAGCACCGACCATATTTGGGATTGGCGCGGCAGGATGAGCCGTTGGAGGTTTGCTGCGATGATGGGGATTTCCCTGGTTTCGTGAGCGTCGGAAAACGACCCCATGGAAGCAAGCGCCATCATGGAGGGTTCCAGTCGGTAGCCGCCGGAGGAACAGTTTTCGATGACTAGTTCGGGGATCTCCTGTCGTAACTTTCGGAAGAAGTTCTGCACGCCTTCGAGATGTTGGCGCAGCCCTTCGCCGGGAGATTCTGCGCCGTCGCATCCGATCCCGATCGTTTCGTTGTAATCAACCTTGATATAGCCCAAACCGTTATCGCGGAGTAGATGGATGACTTTCTTGGTAAGATAATCCACCGTGAAAGGATCGCGAAAATCCCAGAACCGGCGCGACCCGCATTGTAGGGGTTGGCCGTCGCGGCGCAGCAAGTGATCCAGGGCGGAGGAGAATGCTGTGGAATCTTTGCCAACGGTCTCCATTTCAAACCAGAGACCGGGGATGAGCCCTTCTTTGCGGATGGCCTGCGCGGTGGCTTTCAAGCTATTGTGAAAGAGGGTGGCGTTGGGTTCCCAATCGCCGTGTGCATCGCCCCATTCCTGGCCGTCCCGCTTATACCAACCCGCGTCAATGACGAGGTATTTGGCGGGTGTGCCGCGGAGCCGTTGGGCAAGGGAAAGCAAGCTGGCATGGGTCGGGTTGCCCCAACTGGTGCACCATTCGTTGACGACGATGGGCAGATCCCGTTCCGTGGCGGGTAGCGTGGCCGCTAGCGCCGTGGCTTGGGCGGAAACCAGACGTTGGCATAGCTGGTCGAGGTTGCCATGCAGACAAGCAAGAATGGCGGCGGGCGTTTCAAAGTGTTCCCCTGGTGCGAGTGTTTTCATCCACTGGCCCAGTTCCCGGTCGGCAAGCCCGCCCGAGAGCGAAACGAAGTCATCGCGCCGGTAGACTTCCATTTGCCACGAACCCGGCCAAGCGATTTGCGCGCCCCAGATCACGCCGGCCATCCGGTCCTCCAGCGCCACGAATGGGAAGAACCCGCGCACGGGCATGGAGCCAACTTGTCCGAAGCGTTCGCAGGAGACGGAACCGCCGCTCCAGGAACACTCCAATTGCAGATCCTCAATCAATCGTGATTCCAAACGCCCCTCCGCGCTCCACATACTGCGGAAACGGTGGACGACAAGCCGTTCCGGTGCGTCGTCTTCGGCATATGGAGTGATGCCGCCGATTGAAAAACTACTAAGCATTTCCAGCGTCACCGGATTTTCCCCATTGTTGCGTATGCACACGCGGCTAGTAAAGACGGGCGTTTTGCCGCTCCACGAAAACAGATGTTCGACGATCAGCCCCGACGGATGTTCCAAAGTGGTGGCCACCGTGGTGGTCCCCGCGTTTTTCACGACTTCCTGACGCAGGAAGCGCAAGCTCGTGGTGGAAGGGGTTGCGCGCATGGTGCGCCCCTGTCCGGGTGATTGCGTATCTGCAAGGCATTTGAGTTGTACAAGCGAATCGAGCGACCAGGCACGCACTGGCTGCCATTGTGCGGGCAAAGAGCGGATTTCGACGGCATCAGCCGGAAGGAACTCGCGGTGCGGGGTTACGGCCAATCCCTTGGGCCGCAATGAAAGCTGAATCGGCCCGCACTCCGCCCAACAGTCATATTGCACAAGAGTGTCGCCGACGGTGAACTGGGAAAGGAGCTTGCGCATAGTAACGATAAATATCAATCCGCCAAGGAGGCGTTTCCGCCGTAACGTTCAAGCATGTATATTGATGATAGCAAGCTACTCCAGCGGTAGGGAATCATACCCAAGGTACGTGGTGAAGGCCTCTTTTAGCGCGCTCTCATAGGAACCAAACGTGAGGCTGACATGGTGGCGATAGCCTGCGCGGCCAATTTTGAGAAGTTTGTCCTGCAAATGCGGAATGTGCGCGACGCCCGCGCAACCAAAGAACTCTTTGGCAATGGGGTCGGAGGTAATTTCACCTTCGCCCAGGAAGACGGAGAACTTGCCGCCCTCGGTCTTGGCGCTGGCATAGGTCATCGGCGATGCGGCGATGCGCCCTACGTTTGCCCCCCAGCCGCAACCGCAACCCAATGACTTGGCGAACATGGGATGGTCAATCACGTGACCCTTGGCGGTCATGAGCGATTGCGGCACCGGCCCACAGTGGAAAAGAATACATTTGTCCGGCTCATCGCCATAATTGTTGTTCCAGTCGAGGCAAGCCGCCGGACGGCCTGAGGCCAATCCCAGCGCCCGCATCATAACGGCGTTGCATGCATCCGCCTCACAGGCCGCTGCAATGCCACGGTCGTTGATTTCGCTCAATAAAACGCACGGGGCGACTTTGAGTTCTTTCTCGATTTCCATCCAGCATCGAAAGGCGATGGCGTCCATTTGGAACTCGCTGATAATGTCGTCAACGACTACGCCGAGCTTGGCGATGCGGGCAATGGCATCATTAGGCACACCGTCCCAACATGTATAACTTTTGAAGCGTTCCAGCTTGGTTTTGAAGACATCCGTTGCGGTATCGACGCTCTTAAAGCGTTGGAAGACATCTGACATATCCAGCGTTTCGGTGGTGATGCCGTGGCGCTGCAATGTTAGTTCGTCAAAACGGATGGTCTTAAAAGGAGTCGTGCGTGCGCCCAGGACGCCAATGGTTGTGCGTTTCATTCCGCGAACCACCCGGCACAATGCCGCGAACCTGCTGAGTTGTTGGTCGAAAGCCGGGGTGGCGGGATGGACAGTGTGCGGCTCAAACGTAGTATAGGGCAGGCCGTATTGGTAGAACACATCCATGATGGAGAACTTGCCGCAAAAAGCGTCGCGGCGCTGGCTAAAGCCCATTTTGTCCAGTTCGTCCGGGTATGCCTGTATCAGAATGGGAACCCCGCAATCTTGCAATGCGGCTATTGCGCCGTTCTCGTCACCGAAATTTGGAAGGCATAGAATAACGCCATCATACTTTCCTTTGTGTTCCGCCAGGAACTGTGCGTACTTTTTGCCCTCATCTGCCAATTCTACGGCTCCAAAGCGCGTTGCGGAGGCTTCCATAAGCAAGGCATGGTAGCCATTGCGTTCCACCGCGGCTTTCATTTCTGCGCGTGCCTCGGCGATCAGCGATTCAGGGAAAAAGCCGCGGTTGCCAAAATAGAGCGCGAAAGTAAGGGATAGTTTCTGATTCATATAGGGAGGTGGAGCAAGAAATAGGTTTGCTAAACTAAAATTGTTTGAGGCATTTCTGGAGTGAACAGGAGAGGCCGTCGCTTACCAATGCCGCCAAGTCTGCCCGCATAGGTAGTGCTGAACGACCGCCTACTTTCGCGATTACCCTCGAAGCGAGCCAAGTGCCGAATTCCATGCGTTCCTCAAGCGGCCAACCTTTGAGCAATCCCGCCACATAACCGGCATGGTAGGCGTCGCCGCAACCGGTCGAGTCGATCTTCTCGGCAATGGGAAAAGCGGGTTGATAAACGACAGAGTCGCCCTTCAAACCCCAACTTCCATGGGCACCGTCAGTGGTGATTAACTGGCCGTGCGTAAATTTTGAGAGTTCGATTAATGCTTCTTCCGGCGATTTCTTTCCAGAGAGCTGGCGGGCGCATTCCAGTGGCAGAATAATATCCGTGCCCAAGGCTAGTAATCCGCGCATGCGTTCGGTGTCTCCCGATTCAAAATCCAGCATCGTGCGGCAACCACTGCCTTGCGCTGCTTTTAATGCCCACTCCGTGGCGTTGAGGTCATAACTGTCCACCATCAATACTTTGGCTGAGCGAACGGCCTCCACGGGAATATCTTCCCGCCGCAAAAATCCATAATCGTCCAGATTCACAAAAACGGTACGAACTGCCGTCCGTGGGTCGATCTCTACCAGAGCCACCGCTGGTCGCGAGGTCTCGTCGCGCACCATTAGCTCCACTGAAACTCCGTAATGTTTGAATTGATCCAGCGAGATTTCGCTGAGTGTGTTGTGCCCCACGCGGCCCACAAATGCAGTTGAGTAACCCAGCATTGCCACGGCCGAACTCCCTGTGCCCATGGGCGATCCGCCTTGAATCATAAGTTCTTTGACGATGTGTTTGGTATCTGGAACCACTGTTTGTGGCAGCCTAACCAGCACATCTACGGCATTGAGTCCGATGGCTATGACATCGAAACGGGAGGGTGAGACCATGTGGCCATTAAGCGGATGACCTAAGCATAGGTCAAGAATTTTGTTTTTTCATGTCATTGTGGCACTTTTGCTGTTTTCTAGAGCGTCATAAACTCCGGCAACACCACTTGCCGTTTGGTCTTCGCTTTTTCCGCGTCATTGAGCTGCGCGAATATCATTGCCACGGATGTACGCGCCAAATCGCGGGCCGGGATATGCACATAGGGGACTGGAGTTTCGCAAAGCCGTAGCCAATCAGTCCCGTCAAACCCCACCACATCCACCTTTGAATAGCGGCCCGCCTTGTGCCATCCCAACGTTGCTACATCATTAAAACCAACCAATGCTGTGACGCCTGTTTTCAGCTTCGCGCTTTCTGCGCCAGCGCATGCAGCGGCCACATCCCAGCTTTTGCCCGGATAGAAAAGTAACTGAGGTGCCGGCAGGTCTGCGTCCATCACAATTTTTTCAAAGATCTTGTGCCGAGGCATAGGCATTCCTTGCTGCTGGGCTTCTTCCGGAGCGTAATAGGCAAGGTGCCGATGCCCCTTGTGAACCAGGTAATCCACAGCCATTTTTAGTCCGCTTCCAATGTCCAGTTTCACTCCCGGGAATCCCTTTAGCGGAGCGCCAACTGTTACGATTGGTTTGGGGAATTGGTCTGAAAGCTCGCCGACTATCTTTCCTGCTGTTTCCGACCAGATAATGAACCCATCCACCGGCTGTTCAAAGACCGCCCGCGCCAACGCCGGATCCCGCTGTCCCTCTTTCCAACCTCGGCAAAGCAACAACAACTGGTAACCACGCGTTTCAAGTTCCTCCTCAATAGCGGTGGCTAGCGAGGCAAAGAAGGGATTGCGAATGTCCCCGGCGATCAGACACACCGTATTGGTTCGTCGGCTGCGCAAGCGGCTTGCCAATTGGTTGCGCACATAGCCTCGCTTCGCTGCGATCCGTAGAACCTTGGCCCGAGTTTCGTCGCTGCAACGGCTGTTGCCCTTGGACTGGTTTAGAATGCTTGAAACCGTCGTGGGATGAACGTGGGCTTCCGCCGCGATTTCCTTGAGTGTGGTCATGCTGTTTATGGATGTAGTCGCCCCTTATAGCACGTTTGTCTGCAAAGCACATTGCCAAAAAAATCCATTTGACTCTTTGTGATCGTAAGCGATAAACACGCTCATGCTCGCTCAGGAACGTCATCAAGACCAATAATACTATATGCTCATCACAGAACGTCGTGCCGTCCTGGATTTATATGCAGAGGCTTCGCAGCGCAAATGGGTTATCCCCTGTTTTTGCACAGAGAACCTTACAACGATTGAGGCCGTGCTGGCTGCCGTCGCCGAACATGGGCATCAAATCGGCGTTCCAAATCTGCCAATCACTTTGGCGATCACAAACCAATATCACGCCCGGCCCCAGACCTCCAACTATACACAAACACGGCAATGGGAAATCGGGCTGAGACTTTTTCTCGCGGATTTGCGGGTATTAACCGCCCCTGGTTCACCGTTTGCCGCATTGCGGGTGCTAGTGCATTTGGACCATGTGCAATATGACGATGACCGCGAATTGCTGGGCTGGGACATGAAGCCGTTCTCGTCCATTATGTTCGACGCCTCCAAGCTGCCGCTGGCAGAGAATATCCAGCGCACCGCGGATTTCATCCAAACCCATGGCCGCGATATTGTCATCGAAGGTGCATGCGATGAAATTATCGAGGCCACCGGCAACGAGACCAATCGCCTCACTTCCCCCGAGGATGCGGAACGCTACTGCCAGCAAACGGGCTCGGATTTCATTGTGGCGAATCTTGGCACGGAACACCGCGCTGGAGCTGCCGATCTGCATTATCATGGCGAATTGGCGCGCCAGATTTCCTCTCGCATTGGACCGAAGATCGTCTTGCACGGTTGTTCATCGGTTTCGACCGATCAAATCCGTGACCTGTATGACGATGGCGTTTGCAAGGTGAACATCTGGACTACTCTGGAACGAGATTCTTCACCACTGCTGCTGGAAGAGATGGTCCGCAATGCGGCGAAAATTACCGGCGCAAATAACGCCCAAGCACTTCGCGAATGCGGGTATCTGGGCGATCAATGCGATCTGACTTCCGCACCAACCATTAGTCATTATACGACTGCCTATCGACAGACGATTGTGTTTGAATCAATGAAGCGAATCGTCAACGGATACCTGAACCTCTGGTATCAAGCATAACAGCTCACATGCCGAGGCGACGCAGTTACCAAACGCATCGCGGGCGACACGAGCACACACACGCGCGATCCCCTTAAAAAATTCCACAATTACTACAATCCGTATCCACTGCTCGCTGCCGCCATATTGACGGTTGAATTGAAAAAATGCGCGGGACGGAGGCTCTCCCGAAACCTGCATCAATTTCAAAATCGGGGAAAATCGTGCGAACCGGCACCGGAAAGGCAAATGATGGAAACCTTTACCACACAATTGTGGGAATTGCTCTGCGTGGAAATGATCCCCCTATTGATTACGGCTCGGCCGTCTCGTTACGCCCGAAGCTGATGAATAGTGGTGGAGCCTAGGAGTTTCAGTCACCTTCTGCTACCTGAAGCTGAAAAGGGTCGAAAAGAGCAAGTGGAAGCGGGTCAAATTACAGAGGACGAACGGGGGTTCGTAACTTTTTGCAAATGCTGCTGACCGCATAGTGAATGTGACGATATTCTTCCATCATGTCCCTTCCCTCGTCCCTGCCTGTCCACAAATAAATCTGCTTCAAGGTCACCTTGATCTGGAAATTTTCCATATCTGACCTCCGTTTAGCTCGGGTTTGGTGTCTAAAAATCGCCTGGGCTTACGCTCTGCGCTTGCGCAGTCGCATCGCTCCCAACAACGCCGGGAGGCCCATGCCAATCATCGCCCAAGTAGACGGCTCCGGCACCTCGGACGCAGGTTCAAATGAAATCAGGGTGCCAAGGCCTTGGCCAGAATAGTTGGAAACGGTATATGAAGCATCTCCAGACTTTATCGTGTCGAAACTATTGAGCACGGTTAGCATGTCAGAGAGCGTGGTGTCAGTCTGAATGATATCAACTTTGCTTATGGCTTCCAAATAAAGGCCGGATGAGCTATATGTGTAAATGGAAAATCCATCGTTATCATAGTCATGATTGTGAACTAGAATACTGAAACCAGTGTAAGTAACCCCATTGAAAGTCAGGACATCAACAGAGTCGTCCCACTGATAAACGTCACCGTAACTGCTAGAATTGAGTCTAAGATTATCCGTATTGAGTTGGATAGAGCCACTGAGCGGACTGCCGCCACTCAAGTAGGGCAAAGAGACTGTAAAGTTATACAAATTTGAGGTTGCCGCTTTGGCCGAGAGGCTCAAACAGATCGCCGCAGCGATCAGGGAGAATCGGGATGTTTTTTTCATCATAATATCTTTCTTTGAGGGGTGGATATTTGGTGTTGAAAAGCCGCCGGAACTTACGCTGTGCGTTTGCTGGGTCTGAAAAATAGCCGATATTGGAACATCACACCTAGGAGTTTCAGTCATCTTCTGTCATCTGAGGTTGAAAAGAGTCGAAAAAAACAAGTGGAAGCGGGTCAAATTACAGAGGACGAACGGGGGTTCGTAACCTATTTTTCAAAAAAATAGCTCATTCAGGTCTCTTTATCATCGGACTTGATCGGTCGAAACGGTTGAGGAATCGATTTGTCCGGTTCGCTTTTTGCGTTCTTAAGATAGGTGAAATATCTATGGGCAGAAGTCTGACTTAGTGGAGCCCCAATTGCACGAATTTTCATTGGGCGATATGCTTTAGGAGGATTGACGATGAAAATCTGAACCAAAAACCTAAACATCGCTAGACCCTCATTAGATATCCTAATGGTGGAGCCTAGGGGATTCGAACCCCTGACCTCCTCAATGCCATTGAGGCGCTCTACCAACTGAGCTAAGACCCCTTCACAGAAGCCGTGAACGTCGCGGAAGCTTGCCCTTAAGGAATTTAAGGGAAACCTCCACCCCGTTGATCGGCGTGGGACCGAAAACCTATCATCCCAAACGATTTCGGCAATAAAAAATTCCAATTCTTTCCCAAAAAAGCTGCTCTCCATCTGAAAAACAGCCTTCGATCCGGCGAAAATCCCTCGGCATCGCCTAATCCACGAACCGCTGCGCGATGGGCATTTTGCGGCCCATGCCAAAGGCGCGGCTGGTGACTTTGAGCCCCGGTGCGGCTTGTTTGCGCTTGTATTCGTTCAAATCGACTTTGCGCGCCACCCAGCGGACGATCGCTTCGTCGAAACCCCGGGCGATGATGTCCCTCGCGGTGAGGTTCTCCTCCACGTAGAGGGCCAGGATGCGGTCCAGCAAATCGTAGGGCGGCAGCGTGTCCTGGTCCTTCTGGTCCGGCTTCAATTCCGCGCTCGGCGGCTTCTCGATGCTGGAGCGCGGGATGATCTCGCAGTCCCGGTTGATGTAGTGCGCGAGCGCGTAGACCTGCGTTTTGGGCACGTCGCTCAAAATGGCCAGCCCGCCTGCCATGTCGCCGTAGAGCGTGCAGTAGCCCACGGCCAGCTCGCTCTTGTTGCCCGTGGAAAGCAGCAGGTGGTTGTGCTTGTTGGAAAGCGCCATGAGGATGAGGCAGCGCAAGCGGGGTTGCAGGTTCTCCTCGGTGGTGTCTTCGGGCAGGCCCGCGAACTCCGGCGCAAGCAGGGTGCGGAAAGCGGCGAACGGTTCCTGGATGGAAAGAATGGGGCAGGGGATGCCCAGGTTGCGGGCCAGCGCCAGCGCGTCGTCCACGCTGCCTTGGGAGGAATACTGCGTGGGCATCGCTACCCCGTGGACGTTCTCGGCTCCCAGCGCGTGAACCGCGATGGCCGCCGTAACCGCGGAGTCGATGCCGCCGCTCAAGCCGAGCACGACGCTCTTGAAACCGCATTTGCGCAAGTAATCCCGCAGACCCAGGGTGAGCGCCTCGTGGAGTTCCTGCGGCTCGCTCATTTCTTCGCAGGGGATCGGGTTCCCCGCTTCGGTATCGACGATTTCAAGCGTTTCGCGGAAGGACGGCAGCCGCGCCAGCAGTTCGCCTTTGGCGGAGAAAGCGAGCGAATTGCCGTCGAAAACCAACTGGTCGTTGCCGCCCACGGTGTTGCAGTAAACGATCGGCACGCCATGCTCGCGGGCCAGGGCCGAGAGCATTTCGCAGCGCAGCAGCGGCTTGCCCACGCAGAACGGGGAGGCGCTGATGTTGACGACCAGTTCCGCCCCGGCTTTCACGAGTTCCCCCAGCGGGTCGACTTTGTAAAGCCGCCGCGGCAGGTACTTTTCCGTCCAGATGTCCTCGCAAATGGTGATGCCGATCTTCCGCCCATTGATCTCCAGCGGCGCGACGCTGTCCGCCGGTTGGAAATAGCGGTCCTCGTCAAACACGTCGTAGGTGGGCAGCAGCGATTTGTAAATTTTCCGCACCCGCTGGCCGCGCTGGAGCACGAAGGCGGTGTTGTGCAGGGGGCGGCCCGCGCCGGGGTTGTAATCGAGAGCCCCCACCACCAGCGGCACCTCGCCCACTTCCTGCCGCAGCCGTTCCACGTATTCCAGGTTCAGCGGCACGAACTGGGACTTGAACACCAGATCCAGCGGCGGGTAGCCCGTGAGGGCCAGTTCCGGCGTCAGCACCAGTTCCGCGCCCTGCGCCACCAGCTTGTGGTAGGCGCGGCGGATGATTTCGAAATTTCCGTTGAGGTCACCGACGGTCGGGTTGATCTGTGCGAGTCCAATCTTCATCGAGAGAAAGCAAAAAATTAGCGGGTGGATGATGCCGGAAGGGGCAGGGCGTGGGTTTGCGCATTCAGGACCAGCCCTTCATAAAAATAAACATAAAACGCGGCGGTGAGGGCTCCGGCCAGCACCGTCAGCGTTAGTTTTTGAAAAAAGGAATTTTGCATGGCGTTCCTCCAAATTGTGCGGCTTTACAGCATACCCAACCGCGCGCCGATGTCACCAGAAACCCCACTGGCGCGTCTGCATCACGTAGAGGCCCAGGAGCAGGTTGGTGACGGCGTGGGCCGCCACGCACGCCCACAGGCTGCGGGTTTTCACCGCCACGAGGTTGTAGAGCGCGCCGGTGAGGAGCGCCGCCGGGTAGTCCGCCATGGAATGTTCCAGGGCAAAAGCCACCGTGACAATGCCAAAGGAGCGCCACGTAAAGGCTCCGAAGGGTACCGCTGTGAAGTCCTCGCGGATCAAATAGCGCAACAGAAAACCGCGCCAGAAAATTTCCTCCAGCAGCGGCACGACGATCACCAGCCGCAGGAAACGGAAACCGACCGTAGCCGGGTAGAGCCAGCTTTCCCGTGAAAAGAACGAGGGATCAAAGCCCTCCAGCCGTGGGGGCCGCCCCAGCCATTCCTGCGGGACGATCCAAAGCGCGAAAGCGGCCACCCCTATCGCGGCGGCCCAGGTGAAGGCGAACGGCCCGGGGCGCGAAAACGGGTAAGCCTTCCACCAGTACGCGATGGCCGCGCCGCAGCCGAGCGTTTGCAGCGGGTATACCCAATATTGAGAATGGGCGACCCCGAGCCGCGCGCAGAGATCCACCAGGCCCAAAAAGAGCATGAAAAGCCCGAAGGGACCGCAATAAGCAATGAGGGGACGGTTTTTCACAGAAAAGAGGAGTGCCATTCCACTGGAAAAGTGCTGAGATGGCGAACCAAATTTCCGTTTTTGCCGTGCCCTTGGCACCTATTCTGCTGAAAAATAAATTGCGAAACCGCGAAAAACTTTTGATGCTTCATTCATGGCAACCACACCATCAACGGCGATAGGCATTGACGTCGGCCGCCATGCCATCAAAGCCGTCCGGCTTCAGCGGCGTGGAAGCCGCCCGTTGGTGCTCACCCATTTTGCCATCAAGGAACTGCCCGAAGCGGCCCCAGACGCCCCCGCCGAGGCGGGTTTGGCGGCTCTGGGGGACCAGCTCAAAGCGGTGTTACAGGAACTGGGAACCAGCGCCAAAGCTTGCGGCATCGCCTTTTCGAGCCCCGACGCCATGGTGCGCATCATCGAGCAGAACACCATTCCGCCGGAACTGCTGCGCGACGCGCTGCGCATCAACGGCCCCATGCTTTTGAGCCAGGATTGCCACGACTGGGTCTTCGATTGCCAGGCCATCGCCCCCCTGGACCCGCCCAAGGCCGCCGAGCCCTCCAGCGCCTCCGGTGAAAGTGGGCTGACGCTCAGCGGGGCTCCCGCGCAAACGAAGCCCACCACGGCGATGCAGCGTTACCTGGTGGGCGGGCTCCCCCGGGCGCAGGTCCAGGCCGTCTATGAAGCGGCGGTCAAAAACAAATTGCCCGACACCGTGTTGCAGTTGCCCCCCACGGCATTGTTCAACGGCTTCGAATATGCCTGCCCCGAGGTGGCCAAAGCCGAGGCTTACGTGCTGGTGGACGTGGGCTGCCGGGCCTCCACCGTCATGGTATGCGCCAAAGGCAACCTGTTCCTGGTGCGCTCCATCGACTACGGCGGGGCGACCTTCATGGAAAATCTCGTGCTGCAAGGGGCCGCCAACTTCGAGGAGGTCGTGGCCTGCATGAACGAGGAGGAAGTGCTCACCATCGAAAACGCCCGCCTCTCGCTCGCGGAGTTGATCCGCACCATCAGTTCCTCCATCGGCTTTTTCGAGGCTCAGCAGGACGATTCGATTTCCAAAGTCTACGTCTCCGGCGGGCTCTTCAAAATGGCGGCGGCCGTCAAGCTGCTCAACGAGGAACTGCGCTTGCCCTGCGAACTCTGGGACCCCTTTGCCTCCTGCGAACTCAACCTGCCCCGCATGCGCTCCGCTGCGCTGGGGGAAGCCACTCCGTTTTTAGCCACCGCGTTTGGAGCCGCCGCGGAAATTTTGAAGGGACGCTAAAAAGCCATGGCGCTGCACCTCAACCTCTACCACGAAATTCACCGGATGGCCGAACGCGAACGGCGCAACCCGTTCAAAATCGCCATGCTCGCGGGGCTCTTGATCGTGATCGGCATGACCGGCTGGTACTTTCGCCGGTATGCCGCCGTCTCCGGGGTGCAGAACCAAGCTCGCGGTCTGCGCGGTACTTGGAGCGCCCTGGAGCCCGAGCTTAAAAAAGCCGAGACCAGCAAGGAGGACCTGCTCGCGCGCCAGAAAGCCCAGAAAACCTTGGTGGATTACCTCCGGGGCCGCTTTTATTGGGGGCCGGTGTTGGGAACCGTCGCCGAAGTCACCCCGCTCAACGTGCAACTAACCTCGCTCACCGGCGAACTGGTCGAGAAAGACGGGGCGAAAAACGTTACGCTCAATTTCAAGGGCATCGCCGCCGGGGCGCAACCCCGCACCGCCGCCGAAGGGTTCCGCAAGGCGCTTCAGGAGAAGTTCTCGCTAGCCTATGGCGGCGCGGTGGCCTTGTTCGACGCCAATTCCCTCGAAGACGGCGCGGAAACCGTCACCCTCAACGGGCAGACCCTGGGCACCGCCACCTTCCGCATCAGCGTGAAGTTTGCCGCCGCCGCGCCCACGCCCACCCCGGCCCCACGCCCCGAATCTAAAAAAGCCTCCCGATGAAAGTTTCCAAAGAGAACCTTCAAAAAATCTTCCTCGGGGCGGTAGTCTGCCTGGGGGGCGTCTACTATTACTTCAACGAAATGCTGGCGCCGTTGGACAAGCAGGAACAAACCGCCCAAGGCCAGATCCGGGATTTGGAGAAAAAAATCAAGGTCGCCCGGGCAAAGATCGCGCAAGCGAAAGACCTGGAGGCCGCCAACGCCAAAGACGAAGTGGCGCGCCGGGCTTTCGACGTGATGCAGGCCAAAATCCCCACCGGCCAGCCCGTCGCGTGGCTGCCCACCCGCTGGGGCGAGTTTTTCAAAGCCCAGGGCCTCCCCAAGCAGACCTATCACAGCAACGATGCGGCGGCCGATTTGGGCATCCCGGGTTTCATCGCCTCCTCGTGGACGATCGATATTCCCTCGGTGGCCTTCCCCGCGTTTGGAAAAGCGGTGGCCGGGATGGAAAACCAGGACGGGCTTTGCCAGATCACGAAATTCCAGATCAACACGGCAAGTGTGGACCCGGAAAATCACCGCGCGCAGATCACCTTTTCAACCTTTGTTAAAAGTGAAAAGTAGGATTTTATACGCCCTCATTGGTTGCCTTGCCCTCGTTGGCGGGAGCGCCGCTTTTGCCCAAAGCGTCGAAGAGCTTGGCGTGGCCAAACCTTCCCTCTTCGAGAGCCCCCTGGGCGACCGCGACCCGCTCTGGCCCATCGGCTGGACCAAGAAAGCGCCGGTGGAGAGCGTCATCGTCAACGGCGTGCCCACCGAGATCGTGCCGAGGGCCGAGGCGTTTTACGTCAGCAGCATTTCTCTCGACCGGATGCCATTGGCGGTCGTCAACGGCAAGCCCTACGGGCTGGGGGACCGCTTCGTCTGGACCGCCGACGGCGGCAAGGAAGGGCCGAAGCAATTCCGGCTCCAGGTTGTGGGCATTCGGGACGGAGCCGTTGTCCTGCGCTATGGCTCGACGGATTTGACCTGCCCCTTGCGAGTCGTTCAGCAAGTGGTTCCGTCCCCATCGGGGTCGAAAAAACCGTAATTCACACGGTTGGGAGCGGCATGGAAAAAGTTCTCCCCAGTGTCCATGCCGCTCCCTTCCGAATCTTGTCTCACGCAAAGGCGCAAAGGCGCAAAGAAGAGACAAAGCTGCTTCTCCAGCCTGGGTGGAGAACCCCTATCGGCGCGTCCCATCACTCTCGTGCCGAAACTCTATTTCGGCACGCACTTGGCTTCGCAACTCCTATTGCGGCTCTTTCCCCTCGCCCTTTTCCTGGCACTTGATCTCGTCCCAGATCACGTCCATTTCGGCGAGCGTGCAATCCTCCGGCTTGCGGCCCCTTTCTTTTAGGGCGGCTTCAAGCGCGCGGAAGCGGCGGCTGAATTTCCCGGTGGCGCGGCGCAGGGCCACCTCGGGCTCCACTTTCAGCTTCCGTGAAAAATTGACGGCGGCGAAAAGCAGGTCGCCCATTTCCTCTTCGATCTTGTCCGGATCGCCCTGCGCGATGGCTTCCTCGGTCTCGGCAAGTTCCTCGCGAATTTTGCCCACCACTTGGACGGCGTTCTCCCAGTCGAACCCGGCGCGCGCGGCGCGTTTGGTGATCTTTTCGGCATGCAGCAGCGCGGGCAGCGCCCCGGAAACGCCGTCCAAGAGCGATGTTTCCTTGTTGCCCTTCTCGGCCCGCTTGATGGCGTCCCACTGCTTGAGCACGGCCTCCGTGTTCTTCGCGTCGGATTCGCCAAAGACATGCGGGTGGCGGCGGACGAGCTTCGTGGCAACCTCGGCGGCCACTTCGTCGAACGTAAAGCGGCCGGTTTCGGAGGCGATCTGGCTGTGCATCACCACCTGGAGCAGCAAATCACCGAGTTCCTCGCGAAGGTGCGCGGCGTCGTCTTCCTCGATGGCTTCCACCGTTTCGTAGGCTTCTTCGATCATATCCCCCCGCAGGCTGGCGTGAGTTTGCTCCCGGTCCCAGGGGCAGCCGTCCGGCGCGCGAAGCCGGGCTACGATCTTGCGCAATTCATCAATGGGTGTGCTCATTTGGAAAAGGGGAGTCTGGGTGGAGAGTTGGGGCGGGTCAGGCGATCGTGGGCGCGGCGGCGGCCACGGGCGGCCGCTGGATGCCTTCTTTCTCGAAAGCGGCGAGAATGGCCATGGCGAGGTCGCTGTGGATCTGGCCGCAGGCTTCGATTTTATCCGTCCACGCCGTCATTTTAAATTGCAGCCCCGCGGCCCCAAGCTCGCCGAGCAACGCGCTCGGGGCGGGCGTCTTGGAGATGAGCGGGTGTGCGGCGGCGATTTGTTTGAGCAGCTCGATGACGCGGCACGGGTCGGTGCCGTAGGCCACCGTCACGGTGAGGTCGATGCCGCGCTGCCGGTTGGAGAGCGTCCAGTTGATGACCTGGTCGGAAATGAGCTTGCTGTTGGGCAGGATGATTTCCGAGCCGCTGCCGGTGCGGATGACGCTGGCGCGGATGCCGATGCGGTCCACCGTGCCCGCCGTGGCGGCGTCGAGTTGAACCACGTCCCCCACTTTCACGGGGCGCTCGAAGAGCAGAATGACGCCGGAGACGAAGTTGTTGATGATGTTCTGCAACCCGAAGCCCATGCCCACGCCGAAGGCGGAAACAAGGATGGTGAACTTCGTCATTTCCATGTGGGCGCAGTTGGCCGCGATGAAAAAGCCGATGAGCAGCACGGCGTAATGCACCATCGTGGAAACAGCGTAGGAAAGGCCGCGCTCCATTTTCACCCGGGGGTAAAAATCCTCCTCCAGCACGAAGCGGATGAACCGGGAGAGCAGGAAGGCCGCCCAGACGACCAGCACAAACGCGGCGATTTGCCCCACCAGCGTCGGTTCCTGGCCGGTCCAGAACCACTCCTTCACGCTGTCCAACACTTTCGTGCGCAGCGAGAGCAGCCCCAGCACCCCCACCACCCAGAGCACCGCCGCCAGGGCTTTGAAGCCGACGTGGGCGCGGTGCCAGATGAGCCTGCGGTGGCCGTGCACGGCGGCCAGCGTGGAGAGCGGGCCGACGGAGAGAGCGCCGATGACGATGCCGTCCAAAATGCGGATGGCGGCGTAGAGCACCACGGCCAAATACGCGCCGCCGAGGGCGGCGTTGCCCGCGAGATTGCCGAGATCAACGCAGCCGATGGCGTTGGAAAAAAACGCGGCGGCGAACGCGGCCAGTTCCAGCTTCATGGCGGCGATGGGCGCGCGCGCCTGCCGGTTTTCCTGCCCGCATTCGGGAGCGTGACGGGCATCCCAGAGCATCCAGCCGAGGAAGCCGCAGCCCGCCGCCATTTCCGCCAGGAACATCAGCCGGGCCACGATGGGGAACCCGGCGGCGACGGTGCGGAGCTGGTCGACGAAATAAAAGACGACCAGCAGGTTCAACACGAGGAAGAGATGGCGGTCGAGCAGGCGGCGCAGGATCAGGATGGCCGGGATGAGCGCGGCGGCGCCCACGGCGGCGATCATCAGCTGCGGCGGCTTCTCGTAAATCCACGGGAAGGCCACCAGTGAGAAGGCCAGCGCCATGGAGGTGGGCACTTCAAAAACGGCGATGGCGGCTTTCAGGCTCGGCTCATCCTCGGCCCAGGCGCTGACGCGGCGGCGGGCCCACCAGAGCCCGGCCAGCAGGCCCAGGAACGCGGCGGCATGCGTTAAGAGGGTGTTCGATTGGGCCTGCACATAGGCGATCAGCGCACCGTATTGTTTTTGCAAAGCCTCGCGGGCTTCCTCGGCGACATTGAGCCCTGCGGCCATGCGCCGCGATTCGCTCCAAATGGGGACGCGCCAGATGGGGGTGCTGTCGCTTAAAAACAGGCGTAGCGTGGCCTCGGGCTCGGCTTTGTCCACGGCGGCCACGATGTCGTTGACCTGCAATTCCTGTTTTTGAAGGGAGGCGATGGGGCCCGCGAGCGCCGCCATTTGCTTCTGGGTCGTTTTCTTGTTGTCGGTGGCGGCGCGTTCCAGGTCGGCAAGCCGCGCCTTCCATTCGGCGGGAGCCAGCGAGGGCGGGTTGCCATCAGCGAGGAGCTTGGTCCAGTCATTCCTGACGCTGCCGATGATGGCGTCCAACGCGGCAAGCTGGGCGCGGTAGGCGTCGTGCCGCTTGGCGAGCCTGGCCTCCATTTCGGCAAGAGCCGTCTTTTGATCCTGCCAGCTTGCCTGGAGATCGCGCACGGTGTTGAGCGAGGGTTTCCCCGCCAGCGCGTGAGCCGTCGAGGCCAGCGCGGCGTCCAGCTTTTGGCTCAGGCTCGCGGCGGCGTCGCACAGAGGGGCTCCCGGCGGCTCGGCCTTGAGGTCCGCGTCGATTTTTCCCCGCGTGTTTTCAGCTTTGACGATCTCCGCCGTGATGTCCGTGCGCGGCGTGGCGGATGGGGAGGCCGTGGCGCTTGCGGCTGCGGTGGGGGCGGGTGAGGGGGCCGCCGCGCTGGGCGCGGGCGTTTGAGCCCAGACCGTGCCGCAGGTCAACGCGGTGAGAAGAATGAGGAGTTTCGGGAAATGCTGCATGGGCGCGGTCGTATTAAAAGGTTTTGTATCCGGTGATCCGCCCGCGAAGTCAACCGGCTTTTACGGGGGCGGCCGTTGCATATTCAGTAGCGCGGCTGTTACGCGGTCCACACCGTCTTGCCGCCCACGAGGGTCCGCACGGCACGGCCTTCAAGTTCCCGGCCATGGAAGGGGGTGTTGCGCGAGCGGGAAAGGGAGGCGTTTTTGTCGTAGGTCCAGACCTTGTCCGGGTCGATGACGGTCACATCCGCCACCGCGCCCACGGAGAGCGTGCCCCGATCGAGCTTGAGGAGTTGGGCGGGGTTGGCGGTGTACATGGCGATGAGCCGGGGCAGGTCGACGACTTTCTTTTTGTGAACCAGGATGTCGATGAAAAGGGCCAGCTCGGTTTCCAGGCCGATGATGCCGAAGGGGGCGAGGTCGAACTCTACTTCCTTTTCAAACGCGCAATGCGGGGCGTGGTCGCTGGCCAAGATCGAGAGCGTGCCGTCGGCGATGCCTTCGCAGAGGGCGTCGATGTCCGCTTCGGTGCGCAGCGGCGGGTTCATTTTGAAATTGCTGTCGTAACCGGCCACGGCCTCGTCGGTCAGCGCAATGTGGTGGGGGCAGACCTCGCCGGTGATCGGGATGCCCCGGCTGCGCGCGCGCCGCAGAATTTGCACGCTGCCCGCGGCGGAAACGTGCTGGCAATGCACGGGCGTGCCGGTGAGTTCGGCAAGCTGGGCGTTGCGCTGGACAATGATCTCTTCGGCGATGGAGGGCCAGCCCGCCAGGCCCAGCACGGCGCTCCAGTAGCCTTCGTGCATCACGCCTTTGGTGGTGAGGTTGTAATCCTGGCAATGGTCCATCACGGGCAGGTCGAACATCTTGGCGTATTCGAGCGCGCGCCGCATCAGTTCGTGGTTCTGGACGCAATGGCCGTCGTCGGTGAGGGCGACAATGCCCGCCTTCACCATGGAGCCGATGGGAGCCAGTTCTTCGCCCGCGCCTCCCTTGGTGATGGCCCCGGCTACGAACACGTTGACCGACGCTTCCTCCTTGGCCTTGTCCTGTACGAGGTTGACCACGCTGGCGTGGTCGATGCCGGGTGTGGTGTTGGGCATGCAGACCACGCTGGTGATGCCGCCCGCCGCCGCCGCCGCCGTGCCGGTGGCGATGGTTTCCTTGGCGGTCTGGCCCGGCTCGCGCAGGTGCACGTGGAGGTCGATCAACCCCGGCGCGACGACCAGGCCAGTGCAGTCGATGGTTTCGACGGAGTTGCTGAGTTTGACTTTGGCCGGATCGGCGATTTTGCCATCGACGATGAGGAGATCGGCGACTTCATCGCGGCGGTTGGCCGGGTCAATGATGCGCCCGTTGCGGAGAAGGGTGGTGGTCATGGGAAAGAAAAGTAGTTAGAGGTGGAACTAGTATTGAGGTTGAAGCCACGCTTTTATGTCTAAAGTGGGCTTCATCAGTGAAATCCACGTTGAATAGTCGTAATAGCCTTCATGGCTGATCAGAAGTTTGATCCTGCAAGGGCGTGCGTCGAACGGAAGCAACAAGCCCTTTCCAATTTTCTTGTGAGGAGGGATTACAAAGGCTCCGCTGCGATCAGTTTTAGCCGCGATATTACGTTCATTCTCGAACGTGACAATCGCTCCTTCGACAGGTTTTGTTGTGGCTGCGTTGTAAACGTGGCCGCTGATTGCTGGTGTTCTAGGAACAATGGCCGGTACACAGCCCGTTAGGGTACTCAAAAAACAAACGGAGAAATATTTCACGCAAAGACGCAAAGGCGCAAAGAAAGGCAGGTCTTCCTCCCCTTTGCGTCTTTGCGTCTTTGCGTGAGGCATAAAAAAACGGGGATCGCGTTTATTCCCCGCGAGCACCGGAGCAGAGGTAGAGCACGGCCATTCGCACGGCCAGGCCGTTGGTCACTTGGTCCAGAATGACGGACCGGCCGCTGTCGGCGATGTCGCTGTCGATCTCCACGCCCCGGTTGATCGGCCCCGGGTGCATGATGATGGCGCTGGGTTTGAGCCGTTTGGCCCGCTCTTTGGTCAGCCCGAAAAAGGCGGTGTATTCGCCCAAGCTCGGGAAGTATTCCTTTCGTTGCCGCTCATGCTGGATGCGCAGGAGATTCAGTACGTCGATGTCCGGTAAAATATCGTCGAGCTTGTGGGTAACGGTGACCCCGAGCCGCTCAAAAGTTTTCGGCACGAGCGTGCTGGGGCCGACCAGGGTGACTTTCGCCCCCAGCTTAAGCAGTCCCTGCACATCCGAGCGGGCTACGCGGGAGAAAAGGATGTCCCCGCAAATCGCCACGTGCAGCCCTTCGATGGTGCCGAGTTTTTCGCGGATGGTGAAGAGATCGAGCAGCGCCTGGGTGGGGTGGGCATGGGCTCCGTCTCCGGCGTTAATCACGCTGGCGGAAAGCCGCTCGGCCAGGAACTGCGCGGCTCCGGCGCAGGAGTGCCGCAGGACGATGATGTCCGAGTGCAGCGCCTGGAGGTTCAGGGCGGTGTCCTTCAACGTCTCACCCTTGGTAAGACTGGAGGTGCTGGCGGAAATGTTGACCACGTCGGCGGAGAGGCGCACGGCGGCCAGTTCAAACGAGGTGCGCGTGCGCGTGCTCGGTTCGACGAAGAAGTTGACGAGGGTTTTCCCCCGCAATGAGGGAACTTTTTTGATGTTGCGCGTGCCGACTTGTTTGAAGGCGGCGGCGGTGTCGAGGATGTGGGTGATCTCGGCGGCCGAGAGATCCTCGAGCGCAACGAGGTCTTTGCGTGTCCAGGCGTTCATGGTTGATGGAGCAATTCTAGGATTTGCTGATCCAGACGGCGTCGGGCGTGTGGTCCGTCGCTTCAAGCCGCACGAAAACCCGTTCGCCGGGCGCGGTGGGCAGGTTCTTGCCGACGTAGTCGGCGCGGATGGGAAGTTCGCGGTGCCCGCGGTCGATCAAGACGGCATACTGAATACGCGGCGGGCGGCCAAAGGAGGAGATGGCGTCCATGGCGGCGCGGCAGGTGCGGCCGGAGTAGAGCACGTCGTCGACCATGACGATGGTGCGGGCGTCGAGGTCTTTGGGAAGATGAGTGGGGGCGACCAGCGAGAGCCGGGGCCGCAAATTGAGGTCGTCCCGGTGCATGGAAACGTCGATGGTGCCGGTTTCCACGGGATGATGCTCGAATTGTTCGATGTAGGCCGCGATGCGGCGGGCCATTTCGATGCCTCGGGAAGGGATGCCGACGAGGGCGAGGCGGTCCAGGTCAGGGTTGCCCTCGATGATCTCGTGGGCGATGCGTCGCAGGATGCGTTCAATGGAAGGGGCATCGAGGACGAGGGTGGCGCCGGGTGCGGGCGGCGTGGCGGGTGCTGGTTTTGGCATTTGGTTTTCCTTGGCGACCTCGCGGGATCGCGGTTAAAGGAGAGAACTGGGAGCGGGAAGGATTCTAGCTTATTTCGGCGGCTGCGGCTGGGAATGGTTTAGTTCCTGCCGCCGGGCGGCGCGCCAGGCGGAGCGGTGTTTCACGATCCAGTCGAGCAGCGCGCGTTCGAAGCCGATGTCGTGACCGGCTTTTTCGCTTTCAAGCCACTTGTGGACGAGGATCTCTTCCCTCTCGGCAAGGAACTCCCTGTATAGAACGGAGTTTTTGACCAAATCCGAATTATCGGGGTTCGGGTGATCCATGATGGAACCACTTTTCCCAAGAAAGGCACGGGCGTCAATTCCGGACCTGGAAAATTTTTGAAGAAATTTTGCGGATAAAGCTGGGGAGGTGGCGTTCATTTGGAGGAGGAGAGTTGGGCGGCAATCTGTTCCGCCGCGTGGATAAACGCTTTGGACACAGGAGCTTCGGGATCGGCGCGAACGATGGGGGTGCCCCGGTCGCCCCCTTCACGGGTGGCGATGTCGATGGGGATTTCGGCCAAAAGGGGCACTTTGAGCCGGGCGGCCTCGCGCGAACCGCCGCCGGTTCCGAAGATGTCGTAGCGTTTATTGTCCGAGGGGCAGAGGAAGTAGCTCATGTTCTCAACGACGCCCAGGATTTTGACATTCACCTTGCCGAACATGGAGGCGGCTTTGCGGACGTCGATCAAGGCGACTTCCTGCGGGGTGGTGACGAGCACGGCCCCGGCGAGGGTTACGGTCTGGACAATGGTAAGCTGGATATCCCCGGTGCCCGGCGGAAGATCGAGGATCAAGTAATCGAGGCCGTCCCATTCCACCTGCCGCAGAAGTTGCTGCGTGGTGCGGGTGACCATGGGGCCACGCATCACGGCGGGGGCGGTATCCTCAAGGAGGAACCCCATGGACATGGCTTTAATGCCGGCCACTTCGATGGGGAGAATCTGGTCATCAGCGGTAGCCATGGGTCGTTCGTGGCTGCCGAACATTTGGGCGATGGAGGGCCCGTAAATATCGCAATCGCAAAGGCCCACCGTGGCTCCGGTTTTGGCGAGTGCCAGAGCGAGGTTGATGGAAACGGTGGACTTGCCCACGCCGCCTTTGCCGCTGGCCACGGCGATGACGTGTTTGACGCCGTCGATGGGCGTCGGGCCGGGCGCGCCAACGGTGGGCGTCGTGGCCGGAGAACGCACTTCCAGGTCTACCTTCACCTCGCCGATGCCGGGGAGCGCGCGCAACGTTTTGAGCACTTCTTTTTTGAGCGCCTCGGGCACGCTGGTTTCGCGGGAAGTGACTTCCAGCCCAACGGTAACGTCGGCACCGCTGACTTCGATGCTTCTGACGAGGCCGAAGGAAACAATGTCCCGGCTATAACCCGGGTACTTGATTTGGGAAAGGGTGGACCGGATTTGGTCCTCTGTGAGGGCAGCCATGATGCAGCCCTTACTTTTACCCCCAAACGTCATTCGGAGCAACCCCCATTTAGGAAAGAGAAACGCGGGGACGGGGAGAGCGGTGTACTCCTCGTTCCCAATCTCTGATTGGGAACGCAAGTGGGAGCGAATCTCCGATTCGCAGGGGTGGGGGAATCTGGAGATTCGTAACGAGGAGCGGCGTGCGGCTTTTTCCGCCGCTTACGCCCCGGGGAAAAGCTCGGCTTCCAGCGCGATGCACAGGGCGTGGTAAATGGGCAGGTGGTATTCCTGGATCAAGTAGGTTTCGCGGGAAGGCACGCGCACGCAGACCTCGGCCAGTTCGGCCGCTTTCCCGCCGCCTTCGCCGGTCAGCCCCACGGTGCGCAGCCCGAGGCGTTTGGCCACTTCCAGCGCCGGGGCGACATTCTTCGAATTGCCCGAGGTGCTGATGCCCACCAGCGTGTCGCCGGGCCGCCCGAAGGCGAGCGTAAGCTGGGCGTAGATGTAATCCGGGTCGCAATCGTTCTGCCACGCGGTGCGCAGGCCGAGGAAGCCGGTGAGCGGGATGCAGGGCAGAGCGCCTTGCAGTTTGCCCGCGAGGTCCGGCCCCAGCTTGGCCAGCAGTTCGCCGCCGATGGGCCGCCGGGATTTGAACCCCTTCAAGAGTTCGCCCCCCCAGTGCTCCGCGTCGGCCCCGCTGCCGCCGTTGCCGCAAATAAGCAGCTTGCCGCCCGAGGCGAGGGAAGCGTGCATGATCTCGTAGGCGCGTTGAAGGTCTTGGGCGCAGCAGTTGAGCGCCGGGATGCGTTGCAGTAGGGCGGAAAGATGGGGATTCATAACGTAACCGCGAGCATAAATGGGTTTCCCGGGTTGGGCAAGAAGCGCATACTTCGAATATGAAGTCGAGGGTCATCGCAATTTTTCTGCTCCTGTTTTCTTTCGGCACAAACGCTTTTGCCTGGGACGACGGCGGCCATTTGCTGATCGGCGAAATCGCCGCGCAACGGCTGCGCCCGGAGACGCTTCGCGCCATGGAACCGCTCGTGGCGCTCCTGGACCCCCAGTTCAACCAAGGCCAGCCGTATAACGTCATCACCGCCGCCGTGTGGCTGGACGATCAGCGCGGGCTTGGCAAAGCGAACCCGTGGAAAGCCTGGCACTATGTCGATTTCGAGTGCGACGGCGGGGCCAATCCGCCCGAACCCGCGCCACCTCACGCGCTTTCCGGCTTGGACGAAGCGGTCGGGGTGCTGGGCAACCGCAACGCGGACCCAAAGGCGCGCGCCGTGGCGCTGGCGCAAGTGCTCCATATCGTGGGGGATATCCACCAACCCATGCACGCCGCCGACCGGCACGACCGGGGCGGCAATGCCGTGGCCATCGAGCCGCTTTTCGCGGGCGCGTGGAACCCGGCCAATCTCCACGCCCTGTGGGACGCCGCCTACCGCCTGGACGCTCGGGATGGCGCGGCAGTGGAGCTTTGGAAACCTCTTTCCCGCACCGCCTGGCCCCGCATGCCTGGCGAACCGGGCCTCGTTGCGCGCCAGGCTGCCGCTTTCCTGAAAGCACAGCCGCTGGGTAACGAGCCGCCGTGCGCGCCCGGCACCCGTCCTTGGGTCGCCTGGGCGCGCGAAACCTACGCCGTGGCCTCCTGCAATGGCTGGCCCAACGAGGCCGGGGTCACTCCGGCGTTTGTCCACCAGGCGCACGAGATCTCTCAAGCGCAGATCGTCAAGGCCGGGCGGCGGCTCGCGGAACTGCTCAATGCCCTCCTGGCTCCTCCCCAGGCTTCCCGGTAGCGGCCTCCAATAATAGCGGCGGTTGTTCCCGCAAGCGGGCCATCAGGATCGGGCTCACGGCCTGCACCCGCCGCGTCAACTCCAGCGGATCGGCAGTTCGCCGGACGGTCACCTCGCGCTTTTCCGCCGCGTCGAGGCCGTCGAGCTTGGCCAGCCGCTCCAGCAGCTTGAGCACGATGCCCGCCGCCTTCAGCCCGCTCTCCAGCGCCGCTTCCTCAATCACCGGACCGGCGCGCCCCTCCTTGAGCACGGCAAGCTCCGGGGAAGCGATCGGTTCCCAGCGGTCCAACGCTCGCCAGCAGACCTCGCGTTGCCGCTGCCGCCGCTCTTCCTGCGCGTCCGGTTTGGCGGGCTTGGCGGCCTTTTTTTTACGCACCGTTTTCATCGGCGCGCCTCCGGCAAGCGCGGGCAGGGCGCGTTCCAGATCAGCCGGAACCCCAGCGGATTCCAGAACGAACCCGTGATGAGCCAGATGCGGTCGGCCCGCGCGGTGATCTTCCCCCAGGCCGCTTCCCTGGCCCAGGTGGGGTGAATCCACGTGAGGCCGTCCACGCGGGTCAGCGGCGCGTAAAACGTCACCGTGGCCTCCCCCTTGCCCCATACTTCGCACACAAACTCCCGGCTTTCGGCGATGATGCTTTGGAAAGTTTTCATGCAACGGCGCTGGCGGGGTCGGTTTCTTCTTCGGCGGGGTCGTGGGCGGTTTCCGGCTCGTCCTCCAGCGGCGCGGCTTCCTCGTCCTCCGGCAGAATGACGAGGCGGCTCTTGGGCCGGTAAACGGTGATCTGGTAGCGGCCCGTGGCCACCAGCAGCGCGTCCGGCACGGCGGCGATCCAGTCGGCCAGCAGCTTGCCCTCGCCGTGTTCGAAAATCGTGGAAACCGGCGCGTACGAGCCCGGGTGCTCCCAGGCATCGATCAACCCGGCTTGCTTGGCTTCGTGGACCCCGTAACAGCGGAACGTGTAAACCGGGCCTCTCAGTGTGACATCGTGTGGCATAATATTCTTCCTTGGTTGTTGGCGCTCGCCGAGCGGACATCCGATGCCGTCCGTGGCGCTTATTCCATTCTTCTATGGTGTATTACACCAAAGGCAAGAATATTGTTTGAATTTTTTTGGCTTGGGGGCACCTAGAATTTATACACCAGGTCCCACGTCACCGTGTTCTGAGTGTAATTATAAATGGAGTCGTTGGAGGTTTTGTCCGAGTGGCGGAAGGCCAGCCGGGTCGTCAGTTTCCGGGAAAGAGCGTACTGCGTTGAAATGTCCTCCTGCACCAACTGGTAGTCGCTGTTGGACTGGTAGGGGGAGAAATGGAAGCCGTTGTCCACGTAGCCGACATCCTGATAAGAAACCCCAAGCGAGATCGTGATGTGCGAGTTCATCCGCCACGAAGCGCCGTAGCGCACATAATTCACCTGCGTCAGCGAACCCAGCATATCGAGCGAGGACTGCCGCCCCACGGAAAGCGTCTGAGTGTAAAACTGGTTGAGCCGGTTTGCCAGGGCCAGGCTGCCGTAGGTGGAGGTGCTTGAGCCGCCCTGGGCCGGCTGGGTGATGGTCTCTCCGGCGTTCGCGGTGAGCGTGGTGTAGTCCGAAAGGCGGACGACCGCCACGGGGCCGTAGGAATACATCGTGCTGTTCTGGTTGGGCGCGGAAGGGAAAGTGTCGGCCTCCACCGACGCGCTCATGCCCACGTCGAGAAACGAGAGCAGCTTCACCATCACGCTGCCCGAGGCGCTGTCCGCATAGGAGTCGTACGGATTCGTGCTGAGGCTGGTGGCCTGGCCCGAGGAATTGACCCCCGTGAGGCTTAGCGCCACCAAATTGCGGTGCATCAAGCCGAGATTGGCGGTCGTCATCGAATTGACCGGCCATATATTATCCGCTCCAATAATATTGGTGAAGCGCCGGAACTCGGTGACGTTGCTGAGGCTGCCGTCGGCCACGGGATCGCTTTGGAGGGAAAAAGTGTCGTAGAGCCGCGTCTTCACCGGCCCCGGGCGGAGGAGGAAGGAAATTGTAGAATTGGGCGCGATGCTGAGGTCGCTGATGTTCTGGTCCAGTTCCGGGTGGAAGATATGTTTGCGCAGCCCCAGGCTCATCGCCAGGCTCACCGTGGTGCGGTTGGTTTCCTCCTTGGGTTGCAGCGAAATCTCGGTGGAGGCCACCATGCCGATCCTCGGCGATATCACCAAATCGGATATAATCGGATCGGTGCGCCCGCTGGAAAGGTTCACGTTATCGGTGTATTCCGTCGAAACGCTGGCGTCGAAGGTCACATAAACCGGGCCGAGCCTTGCGTTGAAGTAACGCTTCTCGTCGTCTTCGTCGCCCCAAGCCGCCGTGGCCGTGAGGGCGAGGGCGCTGAGACATGCGGCAAAAATATAGGGGCGGGGCTTCAAAAACGACGTGGGGTTACGCTGATGGCGGGGTCGGGGGACTATATAACGGTACCCCTCAGCCCCGCACCACCAAAAAACCGGTGCCAAGCCTACAAATTTTGCCCAAAGGCCAGGAACGGGCGATACTCGCTCAAGACACTTTCCAGCGCCGCCACCGAGGCGCGCACCTGGAGCTCGAAGGGGCTCTCCTGCGGCGTCTCGAAAATCAGTTCGAAAGGGGCGGGGTTCAGCGCGGCGGGATGGCTCAGCACACCTTTGTAGCAGGCGTCGCAGATCAGCGCCTCGCGGGCGGGGAAGCCGTCGATTACCGCACCGGCGGCGCGGGGCAGGAACGCCTCGGCGGCCTTCAGCACGGGCCGCGCCAGCGCCTCCGTCAGCGTCGCCCCGCGCACATAGGCATAGACCCCCTCCGTGGTGTCGTCCGCGTGCAGCGCCACGACCCCCTGGAAAGCCATCGTGGAGAGTTGCCGCTCCAGGATGCGCACTTCCGGCTCCGCCGAGCCCTTCCAGAACTCGCGGTTCAGGTCCGCGCCGCTTCGGGCGTGGCGCGTGCCGTCCTCCAGGCCCGTGGGGTTGCAGACGGGGTAAACATAGACCTCGTAGCCGCGCGCCCGCTCCGGCTCCTCCGCCAAGCGGCGCAGGAACTCCAGCGTGGCGAAAGCCGCCTCCGGTTCGTCGCCATGGATCGCCGCGAACACCCCGATGCGCACCCCCACGTGGGCGGAGTCCGGCCCCCGAAACAGGAACCGGGGGAGCGAATAAAGCCGCCCCCGCGAGGCGAAGCTCCCGGCATCGTTGAAAAAAAGCTCCTTCGAACCCGCCGCCGCTGCGCAAAGCTCCGCCATCTGTTGGTGCAGATCTTGGGTCAGGGCGTCTGTGACGATGGGCATTCGGGCGTTCATGCTTAAAAAAGAGGTATTTTCTATAATCTCTATCGGGATTACGTAGTATTTAGCGCCTTTGTAACGCCTTGGGGTGGGGTTTGCAACAGGAAATTTCGGGCCCATCCACCCGTTTCCGTTTCTTTTCGCGGGCAACATGCTATAGAGCAGCTTATGCAGACCCGAGAAATCGCGATTCACCTGGCCGAGGCGGCCCGGGCTTTTCCTTTGCTGGGGCCGGTTACGGCCGAGGGGTTGATGGGGCTCGTCAAAGCCGAACTCGGCTCCGAAGACGCCTTCGACGCCTTCCTGCCCTACGGCGACCACCGCGCCCGGGCGCTGGGGCCGTGCCAGATCCTGCATATCATCAGCGGTAACACGCCGCATGCCGGCTTGCAGAGCCTCATGCGCGGGCTGCTGTTGGGGGCATACAACTGGTGCAAGCTGCCCACCGGCGGCCTCCCCGAGATCGCGCAATTTTGCGAACTGCTTCCCTTCGAACTGGCGCGGCGCGTCACGGTTTCCGAGCAGCTTCCCGGCGATTGGCTCGACCAGGCCGACGCCGTGGTAGTCTTCGGCAGCGACGAAACCGTGGAGTTCTTCCGCAAACGGGTTCGCGCCGACCAGCGTTTCCTGGCCCACGCGCACCGCATCAGCTTCGGCGTCGTGTTCGACGACCCGGATTTTCAATCCGTGGCCGGTGCGGCGCGGTCCGTTTCCCTTTACGACCAGCAGGGCTGCCTCTCGCCGCACTTGTTTTACGTCGCCCCGAAAATCGCCCGCGCCTATGCCGAAAAGCTGGCCGTGGCCATGGCCGAATTTCAGGCCCACACGCCGCGCGGCCCCATCAGCCTGGCTGAGCAGAGCGAGATCGTGGCGCTGCGCAAGGAATTTGCGTTCCGCGCCGCCGTCAACCATTCCGAGCCGCCCGCGAGCTGGGGCAGCGATGGCTCGACCGCCTGGACGGTCCTCTACGATCCGGAGCCGCAATTCACGGCCTCGTGCTTGAACCGGGTCGTTTATGTCAAACCGCTGCCGGAGGATCTGCCCGCCGCCGTGCGCCGGGTTTACAAACACCTGAGCACCATCGGCATTTACCCGGCCACCCCTGCCAACGCCGGGAAAGTGGTGCTCACCGGCGCTTCGCGCATCTGCCCCATCAGCCAGATGCAGTTTCCGTCCAGCACCTGGCACCACGACGCGCAGCCGGTGCTGCTGCCGCTGGTCCATTGGGTGGATTTCGAGGAAGCCTGAAAAAAACGGGCGCGCTTATTTCCCTTCGATCCAGTCCGCCAGCGCCGCCGTGTGCTTCACGGGGTTGAACTCAACAAAGCGGTGGGTTGAGGTGCCTTCCAGCGCGTAGGGGTCTTGGGCGAAGTAAGCCTTGATGGCCTCCAGGGATTCAGCCCTCGCAATGACCATCCCGCCGGTCAGCGGTACCTGCGGGCCGGACATCAGGAGCAGCCCCGCGTCATAGCCTTTTTGGAGATAAGCGCGGTGGCGGTCCACGACGGCCTTGACGGCTTCCATCGGCGCGGTGTGGGTGATTTCGACGACAAAGTGCTTCATGCCTTGAAAGTAAACCGCCCCCGGGCCCGCCGCGCAAGACCTCGTTTTCCGGCTGGCCTATCGAAGCCGGGCGGCGGTATTACCATGGAGGATGTCCCAAACCATTCACGAACTTCCGCCGGAGGACCGGCCCCGGGAAAAGCTCGCCCGCCTTGGGGCTGAGGCGTTGAGCGACAGCGAACTCATCGCCATTCTCCTGCGCACGGGCGTCGCGGGAGCCAACGCCGTGGAAGTCGCCCGGCAGTTGCTGGCGCGCTACGGTTCGCTGGCCGGGCTCGCGCGGGCCTCGGTGAAGGAACTGGCCGTCATCAAGGGGGTCGGCCCCGCGAAAGCCGTGCAGCTCGCCGCCGCCTTCGGCCTGGGGGCGCGGCTTGCCAGCGAAGGGTTCCGGCGGGGGGAAAAGCTCACGCGGCCCGAGTTGGTTTATGAAATGCTCGGGCCGGAAATGCGGGCGCTCGAGCGCGAATCGCTGCGGGTCATTTTGTTGGATACCAAGTACCGCTTAATGCGCGTGGAAGAGGTTTCCGTCGGCTCGCTGGACCAGAGTTTGGCCCATCCGCGCGAAGTGTTTCGCCCGGCGTTCATCTACTCGGCCTACGCGATCATCGTGGCGCACAATCACCCATCGGGCGATCCCACTCCCAGCGAGGCCGATCGGCTCCTTACCCTCAGACTCAAAGAAGCCGCCGCCCTGTTGCAAATTCCGCTCTTGGACCACGTCATCATCGGAGCGCCTGGGCTGGGCGGCAAAAAAAGCTACGCGAGTTTTCGCGAATTGGGGGTGCTTTAAAATTGACTTGCAAAAGCCATTCTGAAAAATTGCCCCGGTCAACAAAAGGAGATGCAGGAATGATAAGGAATATTACCGTTTTTATTACCCTGGCGGCCTTGATCGCGGCTTTATACATCCTCTTTCCCTTCAAGTCTTCCTCCTCCTCTTCCAGGGACGAAGCTGCCGCCACAGAAAGCGCAACAAAACCGGGTTCCGGGCAGTCTTCCGGTTCCAGCCAGTCGGCCTCCGGCGCGTTGACCATCACCGTGGGTGCCAATACTTACACGGAGGTGAAAGTGATCCGGTGCGACCCCGAGGGCTTCTACATTAGTTCGCGTGAGGGAACGCTTGAGCTATGGAACCGGAATCTGACCGCGGATGTCTATTTCAAGCTGAAAAAAATCTCCCCGGTCACGCCAACCCCCACGCCGACCCCCATGCCAAACCCTGTTTCAAAGGCCTCCGGCGGTTTGATGAAGGAAGGTTCCTTGATGGGCTCGACCCCACGCAAACATTAATGTTTTTTCCCGGGAGATCTTGCAAATTTTACCGGGAAAAGCGGTGCCCCCGAATTTGACGATGAAGTCCCTACTCCCCATTTTGTGCATGGCGTTCCTGGCCGGAGTCACCTACGTCTACATGAAACCCTATATAGCTTTCAACGCTCCCGTTGCGGCTCCCACACCTCCCCGGGAACTGAGCATTGGGGGGGGCCGTCCGCTCCACAACTGGACGGTGGTTCGATGCGATGCGGATGGCTTTGTGGTGTCCGCCCAGGAGGGAACCTTCAAGCTTTTCAACCGCAACTTGTCGCCCGAAATGTATAACCAGTTGAAAGCCTCGGCGCCCGAGGTCGCGCCCACTCCCATGGCCGCAACGCGCAGCCTGATGGAGAGCCACTCGCTGATGGGCGGAACGCCTACGCCTTCGAAAAAAAGATAGAGCCACTCACAGAACGCGTGCTTTTCCAGGAGAAGTTCCAAATGTTTTCCTGTAACATCGAATAAAATAGTTCGTATCCGAAAACCCGCAGGAATGGGCGATCTGGCTGACGTTTAGACTGGGGTTCCCTAAGAGTTCGGAAGCTCGCCGCAAGCGCGTTTGGAGCAAGTATTCATTAAACGAACCGTTGCCAAAAGTCGCAAACAAACGGGAAATGTGATTCGGGTGAAGATTTAGGAAACGGGCGACATCCTTTCGCTCAAGGCGGTCCTGCAGGTGCTCGTTCACATATTGGCAGGCAGCCTGCCAGGTAAAATAGCCTTTGCCTCGCAGCGGCGGCGATTCCGTTCCCCGCAGAAGATGCTTTGCCTTCCATAGGAGGGCTTCCATAAGGCAGCGCAGGTAGGGGGCGGCTGGCGTCTCCTTCGAGCTATTTTCCAATGCCCGGCAGAGATTCAGCCCGTCCTGATCCAGCGCAACCGGGCTGTGGTGCGCAAGAAGAAACTGGTGATGGGATTTTCCGTCGGTTATCGGCAGCTTTTTTGCCAACAGGAAGCGTGTTAGTTGGGGGTGAAAAACAATCCCCAGAGAAACATACTGGGCCTGGGGATGGGGCTCCATCACGCACCCGGCAGGCACATAGATCACTTCACCCCGTCGTAGGTGGACTTCCGCCAATACTCCGTTTCGCTGAATCTGGTAGCGTGCGGAATTGGACAGGCACACACTCAGGCGCGGGCAGTCCAACAAAGTGAGCCTTCCTCCCCCCAGGGGGAACCCTGGCTCGCGAGCTACCTCGACCGCGCGGGGGATTCGTTGCCGTAAAAGCAAATCGAGAAGCGCGTCGAAGCGGTCGGGACTCTCTGGGGATGACACACCCTGGATTTTGTCATGTGATAAACGTAACGTCGACGAAAAACAAGGCCCATTATAAACGGCTTTAATCTACCAAAAATAGCATAATTGTAACAATTTGTCGCTCGCGGTTTGACTCCCATGGAGAGAGGTGCTGTTTTCGCACAAGAAATCCACCTATGAGCCTTC
The DNA here is from genome assembly GCA_964513965.1 of uncultured Chthoniobacteraceae bacterium. Classification (GTDB taxonomy): domain Bacteria; phylum Verrucomicrobiota; class Verrucomicrobiia; order Chthoniobacterales; family Chthoniobacteraceae; genus UBA695. The sequence goes on along the minus strand of CAZEOO010000009.1, from coordinate 68,318 downwards.
ATCCATCCCAAGTGCGCTACGAACCTTCACGCGCAGTGCCCGTATCACGGGAAACCGATATTCTTGTTTGCGGAGGCGGCCCCGCGGGAATTGCGGCCGCCTTCACCGCGGCTCGAGCCGGTGCTAAAGTGCTTTTGCTGGAACGCCATCCCTTTTTGGGAGGCGTTTGGACGGCAGGCGCCCTGACGATCATCATCGATTCCGAGCACAAAGAGGGGTTGAATCGCGAAATCCGGCAGCGCCTTGAAGATCGGGGCGCGGCCATGTATTGCGAGCAATGGCCGGAGTGGCCTGTTTACGGCGTCGAGGCGATGAAGGCCCTCCTGGACGACATGGTTTGGGAAACGGGGGTCGAAGTTCAATTTTATACGCAAATCGTCGCCGTTGCCCGCGAGGGGAAAAACATTTTCGGAGTTTTCACGGAGAGCAAATCGGGGCGCGAGTTCATCAAGGCAAAAATCATCATTGATGCCACGGGAGACGGGGATGTCGCGGCGCAAGCCGGTTGCGCCTTCGAGCAGGGCCGCCCGGGCGATGGGAAAACCCAGCCCATGACCTTGTATGGGCGCATCGGCGGTTATCGTGGCAAAACCGTTCACATTCAACCGTTGCTGGATCTTGCGCGCAAAGCTGGGGTGGAGCCGAGTTACGGGGAGGTGACGCTCTTTCCTCAACCCGGCCAACCTGGGGTCTTCATGCTGATGGCAACCCATCTTTACGGCAGCGGCATCGACGTCCGGGATTTGACGGCAGCCGAAATCCAAGGCCGCAAGGAGATCCGGCAACTCGTCGCTTTGTATAAGGAGCACGGCGGCAGCGATTGGAAAGACGCTTATCACATCGACACCGGCCCATTTGTTGGAATTCGCGAAAGCCGCCGTATCATCGGGCGGCATTATCTAACCCTCGAAGAACTCAAGGCGGGAACTCAAGTTGATGACGGGATCTGCCATGTCCGTTTTATGGCCGATATTCACCACCCGCATCCCTCGGAAGGAAGCGGGCTCAGGCATGTGTTCTTCCCTCATTACGACATTCCCTACGGATGCATCGTGGCGCGGGATGTGGACAACTTGCTAATGGCTGGGCGCTGTATTTCTGGGGATCACATTGCCTTTGCCAGCTATCGCGTCACCGGGGACGCCGTCGCCACCGGCGAGGCGGCCGGGCTCGCCGCCGCGATGTCGGTGGAAGAGAAGGTGAATGCCTTCGGGATTGATCGTCCGCGTTTTCTGCGCCGCCTAAATGAAATGCGAACCGGGTGCGCATAACCAATGGTGGGGAAACACCGGCTTTTCTACCCCTAGCGAATATGGGCGCGCCGGAATGCGGTCGGCGTCTGCCCGGTGCGGGTCTTGAATGCGTGGGCAAAGGCGGCGAGATCGGCAAACCCGCACTCGGCGGCAATTTGCTTCAGCGGCTCGGCCGTATTGCTCAGCCGCTCTTTGGCCGCCTGCACGCGCTTTTGGATTAATCGTTGGTGCGGCGTGGTTTGCACGTGCTTGAGAAACTCCGCGTGAAGATGGGCCGCCGACCATCCGCTCCCGGCGGCCAGCGTCTTGAGCGGCAGCGGGCGGCAATAGTCGTTTTCAATCCGTTGCAACGCCCGTGTCACCGGTTCGGGGAAGCCTTCCCATTGCAGCGAACGTTCGTAGAGGCGCACTTGGAAAAGGAGCTTGGAAAAAAGGTAATCGCGCAGAAGAGCGCGGTCGAAGGTGTGGTCCCATTGCAAGCGGCAGGTCTCGCGGATGAACGCCTGGATTTCGCCAAGATCTGGCCACTTGGAAAAACGGCGCACGCCCGAGCCCTTGGCGCGGCGCACGGTGAAGTGCACGGTCAAGGCGCGGAAGGGAGCCTCGCGGTCATCGCCGCAAAGGGTCATGTCGCCGGGCGCTTGCCAAAGCAGGTCGCCCGGGCCCACTTCGCGCCGTATTCCACCATCAAGCACCCACGCCTTGCCGGTGGTCACCACCTCCACCCACTCCACATAAGGTGGGATGATGTACCCCTTTTTGATAGGGGCGGTTTGGTGAAAATAGGCAGCGCAGTCGAGGGAAACAGGCGGGGGAACCGAGGGCATGGCTTCAGTAGTGTTTTTTGCAACAAATCCTGGTTTTTGACAATTGGTTGCGGCTGACTTCTAAAACGAAAGGGGGGATTCTGCAAGCCATCGGTGTTTTTGGCAAATCAAGCCCGGCATCGCCTTTTATCATCCAACCCCTTCCGCCTTCCATGAATGCTTTCGAAAAACAGCGCCTCTGCTTGAAACTCGCCGCGATGGATCTTCCTCAAAGTGGCGTCTCTTTCCACTTTGCCGATGCGCAATTGCAAGAGCTGATGACCCGGGCCGAGACGCAGGCCGCCGCCAACATCGTCCCGATGTGCCCGTCCATGTCCGCTCTCGTGGAAGGGGGAGGCTACCCGCATATTTGGGTGGAGACTCAGCCGATGGGCGGCGAAATGTATGCCAAGCGCAACCTGCGCGTGGCGCTCAACAACCAGCTCTTCTTCCTGCTTTGCCAGCGGGGCGATGGCCGCCTGCCCGGCTGCATCATCCCCACCAGCCGCTTGCAACCCGATTGGTGGCGCGATCCCGTCTATCGCTACAGTTCGGCCGAATGGGAGCCGCTGGGGTTGGTCGCGGATTTCGGGCAGTTGCAGGGCAACGCGCTCCCATACCCGGCCTTCAAAATGTACTACCTGGCCGGCAAGCCGGAGGGCTATCTGCAACTGCTGGCCGAGTGCGTCGAAGCCTACGACGCCTACCTTTGGAAAACCCGCGACCCTTACAACGAGGGCGTGCTCCAAATCTGGTGCCTTTGGGATACGGGCGAGGATAACTGCCACCGCTTTGGCGGTTCGCCCAATCGCTGGCCGCACGATTATCCGCCGGACGGGGAGGCCACGCCGAACCAAAGCGGCGAAGAAGATCGTATTAAATACTACCAGTGGTGTTCGGAGCGGCAGTTGTGCGAACCGATCCAGGTGCCGATGCGCTCCATGGACATGATGGCGTTTTCCCATGAATGCCGGGCCACGCGGGCGCTCATTTCCGACGTGCTCGGCGACGGGCGCGGGGATTACTGGCGCGAGCAGGCGGCGCAAGTGCGCCGGGCCTTGAAACGCCATCTTTGGCGGCCGGAAAAAGGCGCGGCCTTCGACAAGGACCGCGACAACCGCTGGATGGATATTTTGATCCACAACAATCTGCGCTGCATGCACTACGGAGCCTTCGACCAGGAGATGGCCGACGAATTCATCCGCCGCCACCTGCTCAACCCTGAGGAGTTTTTAACCCCCGTGCCGCTCCCTTCCATTGCCGTGAACGACCCCGTGTTTTTCTGCGACACCGACAACAACTGGAGCGGCCAGCCCCAGGGGCTCACGTGGCAGCGGGCCATTCGCGCGCTGGAAAATTACGGGCGCTACGCGGAGTTGACGCTGCTCGGGCGTCTCTTTCTTAAAGCGATGAAGGCGGCGGGCGTCTTTCCGCAGCAGCTTGATCCGTTTCACCCCGAGGCCCCCGCCAAAGATTATCAAGGGCCGGGCGGCTATGGGCCGATCATCCTGGCTGTGATGGAATATGTCGCCAAATTTTACGGAATCGGGATCGAGCGCGACCGGGTTCAATGGTCCGGGCTGCCCGATGGCGGGGCGGTGGAGTACACGCAGCGGTTGGGCGAAAAGACTTACGCCCTGCGTAACGACGGGCGGTGCTTCACGGCCTCCGTCAATGGCGAGGAATGCTTCCAGTGCACGGCGGGCGTGCGGGTGGTCACCGGCATGGACGGCGTTCCGATGGAAATCGTGGGCATCGACACCGTGGCGCATGAGGTCTGCCTTCAGGCCGGAGCGGCGCGCCACAGCCTGCGCGTCGAGCCCAACCAGATCTGGTCCCTGGCCGGCGGGAGCCCGGCTCTCGCGGTGGAGAGGCCGAGCTTCGTATAAAATCGGCCGGTCTTTATGGCGCCTGCTGCTTCTGCCGGGCTTCGGCCAGCATGCGGGCGCGGGCCAGGAGGTCGGTGGCCTGGGCTTTGACTTTCGCCTGCGTCCCGGGGATTTCGGGTAATTCCAGCAACACAGTGCCGTCCGCGAAAACCTGCCGCAGCAACACGGCGCGGCCCTGCGGCATCTGGAAATTGCCCGCGATCACGCCGTTTTTAATCACGGAAAAGCGCACCGGGATGATGAGCACCACCTGCTTGGGCCAGAGTTGCGGGTCTTTGGCGATGTCCGGCACGTCGAAGGGAGTCGCGGCGGCGCGGGCCGCAAGTTCCTCTTGGGTATGCGAAGGCAACGGCCCCAAAAGCTCGGTTTCCGTGGGGGTGGGGGAGGGCGTGGGCGTCGGCTGAGGCGTTTCTTTGGGAGTGGGACTCGGGGAGGCCGGAGGTGTGGCGTTTTCGTTGGCAGGCGTCGCTTTCGGGCTGGCCTTTGGAGATGGGGAAGGCGTGGGCGCTTTGGGGCTCGCCTTGGGTTTGGGCGTGGCTTTGGGCGAAGCCTCGGGGGCTGAGTTTGCGGCAACCGTGGCAATCGCGGGCGCGGGCGTCGGCGTGGCGGCTCCGGTCCGTTCCCAATCCTCTGCCGGGATCTCCCGCAGCCAGGCCCAAAGCGCCCCGCTCAAAAAAACACACAAGAGCGGCAGCAGGAAGGGGCGCAGAGGGGAACCTGGGGGTGAACTGGGCGGGTTGGGCATTGCCCTGATTTGGAATGATCCGCCCATTTTCGGCAAGCGAATTTCGTTCTGTTCATCGCCGCCGCAATTTTGGATCAATAGCGGCATGGCCTTCGACTCCTTTTCCGATTTCATCGCCGCCCTCGACCGCGCGGGCGAATTGAAGCGCATTGCGCAGCCCGTCGCGACGGAGTTGGAGATGACGCAGATCGCGGACCGCGAAATGAAATCGCCCGGCGGCGGCAAGGCGCTGCTTTTCGAGCAGCCGACCGTCGCGGGCAAAGTCTCCCCCTTTCCCGTGGCGCTCAACACGCTCGGCTCGCTCCGGCGCATGGCCTTGAGCATGGGGGCGGAATCCATCGACGCCGTGGCGGGGGAAATCGGCGCGCTTCTAAAAGCGAAACCGCCCACCAGTCTGCGCGAGGCCTTCGGGCTGCTCTCGAAAGCCGTCGAGTTCCGCCATGCCCGGCCCAAAACGGTCAGCGGCGGGCCGTGCAAGGAAGTCATCCACCGCTTCGAGCCCCCGGCCACCCGCGCCGAGCCGTGGCCCGGCGCGCCCGAGTGGAGGGTGGGCACCGAGCCCTTCCCTCCGACGCTGCTGGACCTCCCCATTTTGAAATGCTGGCCGCTGGACGGCGGGCGCTTCGTCACCTTCCCGTGCGTCATCACGCAAGACCCGGACACCGGCGAGCGCAACATGGGCATGTACCGCATGCAGGTCTACGACGACCGCTCCACCGGCATGCACTGGCAGGCGCAAAAAGTGGGCGCGCGCCATGGCCGCCGCTATTACGAGGAAGGGCGGCGGATGCCCGTGGCCGTGATCCTCGGGGGTGACCCGGTTTACACCTTCTGCGCCACCGCGCCGCTGCCGGACGGCGTGGACGAGTTGCTCATGGCGGGCTACCTGCGGCGCAAGTCCGTGGAATTGGTGAAGTGCGAAACCAGCGATTTGCTGGTGCCCGCCGACGCCGATTTCGTGATCGAAGGCTACGTGGACCCCGCCGAGCCGCTGCGCATCGAGGGGCCGTTTGGCGACCACACCGGTTTCTACACGCTGCCGGAGCCGTACCCCGTTTTCCACATCACGGCCATCACGCACCGCAAGCAGGCGGTCTACCCGGCCACCGTCGTCGGCATCCCGCCCATGGAGGATTACTACATGGGGCTCGCCTCGGTGCGGCTCTTCCTGCCGGTGCTCAAAATGACCTTCCCGGAAATCGTGGATATCGAATTGCCCGCCGAGGGTGTCATGCACAACCTTGTCGTGGTTTCCATCCGCAAAACCTACCCCATGCAGGCGTATAAAATCATGCACGGGCTGTGGGGCATGGGGCAGATGATGTTCACCAAATACATGGTGGTCGTGGATGAGGAGGTGGATATTCACAACCCTCGCGAAGTGCTCTTCCACCTTTGCTCCAACACCGACCCCCAGCGCGATACGCTCCTAACCAAAGGTCCGGCGGACGTGCTCGACCATGCCACGAACGTTGCGGGCGTGGGCGGCAAGCTGGGCATCGACGCCACCCGCAAGCTGCCCGGCGAGGGATTCCCCCGCGAGTGGCCGCCGCTGGTTCAAATGGACGAGGCCACCAAGCTGCGCGTGGAAAAGCTCGGGCTGTAAACCGCTCCCGGCTACGGGCAGCCATAGGGCAGATCGACCCGGGTCAGTTTGCCGGTTTCAATCAGGCGGCTGATGGCGCCGGCGGGCAGTGCACCCGCGCGGATGCGTTCCTGGGCATTGAACTCGTCCACCGCGAACGGTTTTCCGGCCCGGTAACAGACTAGTGGATCGGAGGAATCCACATCCCCCGGCGCGTTGCGAGCCTGGGCGACCGCCACGGCCATCACCCGCTCGCTTGCGGCGATTTTGGCACGGAAGGAGGGTCTGAAAATGAGCCGGAAACACCCTGTCTGGGTCGTCATCCACCAGCCCGCCCAGAAGAATAGAAGAGCTGCCGTCCGAGCCCGGGCGATGCCGGGGTGCGCGTCGAGGGAGGCGTGGAACAAGCGGCTCAGGCTCAAGCCCACTGCCGCCGAGAGGGCGATCACCCAATCGAACTGGGCGTTCATATCCACGCCCGCGCCGGATTTTTGAAGGAAAAACGCCACGAACCCGGCGGCCGCCCACAGATGGAGGACCAGGTCCCCCCGCCTGCCCTTCCACGCCAGCGCGGCCCATGCCACCACGCCAACGACCACATAGCGGGTGTAATTCAGGGCCCAAAGCGCCTCTTGCCAATTGTGGCTGCGGGGGGTGAAAAAGTTATGGATGAACGGCGGGCCATAAAGGCCGTAACAGATCGCGAACCCGGCTGCCATGGCTCCCGCCGCAAGCAGGGCGCAACGGCGGAACTCATGTGGGCGGCGGAAATAGAGCAACGCCATAGCCGCCGCGGGCATGGCGATGATGTTGTGCTTGAAGAACCCCGCGATCACCATCGCGAGAACGGCGGGCGCACAACTCTCTCCGCGCAACTCGGCTTGCAGCAATCGGGCGAATGCCAGCGCCATCAGCGCGTGTGCGAGCAATTGCGGGTCATTCATGCCCACGTAACCCGCGAAGTACCGGCACATCGTGCCCACGAACCACACCGCCCCCGCCGTCGCGCCGAAGCGGTTGCCTCCCAGCGTCAGGACGATCCGGGCCACCGCCCAACCGATGATGAGTACGGCGGCGAGCGAAAGCAGCCTCCCCGCCAGCACATTGTCGCCCACCAGTTTGCCAAAAAGCCCCACAGCGTAAAACGAAAGGGGCGGGTAGTTGTTCGTCACGAGCCGGTCCGGTTCGGGGTAGAGCTGCATTGCGCCCATGGCGGCATCGGCAAGGTAAGCGTTCCAGCCTTCGTTTGGGTCGATGGGGGCCGCCACTCGGAGCCGGTAAACGGGCCACGACGCCATCACCAGCGCGCACAGGATGAGCAAGGCCAAAGCCAGGCGTGGTAACCGGGAGGCGTGGGGAATGGGCTCGGGCATATCGTAAGAATGAGCCGTCTTCTGTAGGTGAGAAGCCAACGTCGATCCAGTTGATTTCATCGCAGCCACTCCAGCAGCCGGTCGAACACATGCACCCCGCCCAGGCCGATCAGGATGAAAAAGCCGATCGTCAGCGAGAACATCACGCAGCCCGCCAGGAACGCCGCCCCGTCCTCCTCCAACGCTCCCGCCGCGAAGAGGAGAATCGTTACCGCCGGGAACATATTGGAGTAGGGGATCGGCAGCGGCAGCAGCAGCAAAAAGCCCGAAATCATAATCAGCCCCCCCGCGATGCGCTTGAACACCGGCGAGCGGTGCATAAACGCCAGGCGCGGCTTCATTGCGTATTCCAGCAGATGCACGATGCGGCTGGCGGCGCGCAGCAGCTTGAGCAAAAAACGGGGCGGAAGCTGGAAATCCAGGATCGCCCGGGGCAGCCAGGGCCGCCGCCCCAGGGCCAGCCGCGCCCCCACGAGCATCGCCACCAGACCGAACGGCGTGGAGAGCCCGGGCAGCGGAATCGGCGTCACAAACGGCAGCGAAACCAGCACCAGCAGCAAATCGAACCCCCGGCCCCGCGTCGCGTCCAAAAGTTCCCGCACCCGCACGGGGCTCTCGCCAAAGGTTTCCGCCAACGAGCGCAGATCCTGCGAAAAAGAGGTTTTGCCGTTCGAATTCATGGGTGGGCGGGGACCGCGGTTAAGGCTCCTGTTTCGGCGGGGTTTGAGGGAAAAAGAGCGAAAGCCCGATGGAACCCACCAGAATGGCAGCCACCACCCCCAGTGCGGGCAGGGTTTCGATCTTCCAGGCCGTATGCCCCAGCAGCATCTTTACGCCGATAAACACCAGCACCAGTGCCAGCCCCGGTTTGAGGTAATGGAAGAGGTGCAGCGCCCGGGCCAGCACGAAATAGAGCGAGCGCAGGCCCAGGATGGCGAACACGTTGGAGGTATAAACAATGAACGGATCGAGTGTGACGCCGAAAATGGCCGGGATAGAGTCTACGGCGAAGATAATGTCGCTGGCCTCCACGCTCACCAGCACCGCCAGGAGCGGCGTGGCCACCCATTTGCCCTCGCGCCGCACCAGGAAGCGGTCCCCTTCGAAATTCGCGGTCATCGGCATGCAGCGGGTCAGCAGCCGCAGCACGGGGTTGCGCTCGGGGTGGATCGCTTCGTCCTTCTGAAAAGCCATCTTCGCCCCGGTGAAGACCAGGAACAGGCCAAACACATACAGCAGCCACTCGAAGCGGGCCACCATCGCCGTGCCCAGGACGATCATCGCCAACCGCATGACCAGCGCCCCCAGGATGCCCCAGAAGAGTACCTTGTGCTGCCATTGGGAAGGAACGCCGAAGTAGCTGAAAATCAGCGCGAAAACGAACACGTTATCGGCGGAAAGCGAGTACTCGATCAAATAACCGGTGAAGAACTCCAGCGCCTTGCCCGGCCCCTGGAAATACCATACCCCCAGGTTGAACGCCAAAGCCAGCGCCACCCAAAAGGCCGTATAGGCGAGGGCTTCCTTCAAGCTGACGGTGTGGCTGTTGCGGTGAAACAACCCCATATCCAGCGCCAGCATCAGCAACACGAAGAGCCCGAAGCCCATCCAAATGCCCCAGGTTACAGTCATGACAAATCCTCCGGTGCCGCGATGTGGTGTTTCATGCGCCGGGATTTTTGCCTGGAATTGGGAAGTTCGTAAACGGGAATCGGATGAAAACGGCTTGGGTGCGATGGAATCCCCACCCATGGCTTTTGCCTAAATAAGCTGAATCAATTCGGAATCAGCAACTTCCGATTATTTTTACATTAAATCGTAAAAAGAAAAAATCCGAGTTATTCACCGCCCATCACCTGGATTCTGTCTGCAATTTGCAGACTTCTGCGGGCGCATTCGCTGATGGCGATAGGGTGGTAGTCCGGGATGGAGGAGAAAAGCGTGTCGTGCAGTGGGGCGCTCCATCGCTGCGGAATCTGGTCCGCTCCGAACATCGCCCCCCAGATGGAACCGACCGTCGCCCCGTTGCAATCCGTATCCCAGCCGCCCATCACCGCCAGCGTCACCGCCTTCTCGAAATCGTCGCCCCCAAGGAGTAGCGAAGCGGCGACCAACGCCGCGTTGTTGTTGGTATGCACGGGGGAGTAATGGCCCAGGCGGGCGTAAAGCTCCTCCAGCACCGCTTCGAATGCCTCAAATCGGAACCCATGGGCGCGGCAAAGTTCGATCGTATCCCGGATGTCCCCGGCGAGGCGACTGCGAGCCGGGATTTCCGCCAGTCCGGCCTCGATGACGGCGAGCGGTTCCTTCAAGGCGAACCCGGCGGCGATCATCGCGGCACAGAACATCTCGCCATAAATGCCGTTTTTCACATGGGAAAGCCGGGCGTCCCGCCAGGCGAACTCCGCCGCCAGTTCCGGGTTGCCGGGAGCCGCGTAGCCCCAGGCGTCGGCGCGAATCTGCGCCCCGATCCATTCGCGGTACGGGTTTTGGTGCGTCGCCACCCAATCCCAGTCCGGTTCCTCGGGGAACTTGCCCCAAGTGGGCCGGTAACGGAGCACCAAATTGCGGTAAGCCTGCGTCTCCGCAGTGCAGACATCGTTATAAGGCAGCCGCTCCAGCCACTCCACCGCCACGTCTCCCGTCGTAAACGCCGCCCCATGTTTGAGCAGCACCCGCTGGCCCAGCACCGTGTAGCGGATGTCGTCATCACTTTCCATGAACTGGATCTGCTCGCGCTGGGAGGGGGCGCACCAGGCTTCGCCCGTCTCGGCGCTGGCAGGGGAACGGCCCGGAATGTAATCGCGGATCGGGTATTCCGCCGGGCTGATCGCCGTGAGATACCGCTTGATGCGCTCCTTGCTTGAGAGGCCGTCTTTCGCGCCCATAAACCCCTCCACCGGCTTGCCCAAGGCGCACCCGACGCAGCGGCCCAGCCATGCGCCGTGCATCCGGTCGAACAACGCTTCCTGGCCATAGGGCAGGGGATGGCGGCGAGGCGCTTCCGGGCGTTCGGCGCGGATCGAGGGCAAGTCGCTTGGCTCCGCGAAATCGAAATCCACGCGTTGCGGCACCCCTTGGAGCGCCGCCCAAACTTCAACGAGCCGCTCCGGGTTCTTTTTTCCCACGCTGGCCGCCTCGGTGCGGAGTTGCTCCACCGCCGCCGGGTCGCGGCCTTCCTCCAGGGATTGCTGGATTTCCTGGGCCATCAAAGTTGCCGCATCGTCCCAGCCGCGCATGAGGGGAATAAGGGGGTATGGAGTGCTCATGGTGGCATCATAACGCTTGTTTCTGCCCGGTTCTTAGCATTATCGTTCAAAGACTGTGCAGAATCGCTCAAGAGAAATCCACGTGAACCCCATTCCGCTGGACCCGGCGTTTCCCATCAACGTCAGCGGACTGGATCTCCAGACGGATCGCCCCATCTCCTTTCTCCATGTCCACGACCACCTGGAATTAGGTTATTGCTACTCTGGCAGCGGCATTTTCGTCGTGGGGGAAAAAGTGCTCCCGTTTCAGGCGGGCGACGTCACCTTTATCAACTCCAGCGAAGTCCACCTGGCCAGCAGCGCCCCGGGAACCGTGAGCGAATGGGTGTGGATGATGATCGACCCCTTGCGCATGGGGGGTGGCGAAGACGGCGGTGCGGCGGCGGCCTGGTTGGACCCCGCTCCGCTGGCGGGGCCGGAATTTCAGAACGTGTTGACCTCCAAGCGGGTTCCGGACGCGGGGCGGATCGTGCTGCGGATCGTTGAAGAATGGAGAGAGCGGAAACCGGGGGTGGAATGGGTATTGCGGGGGCTGGTTTGGGAATTGATGGTGCTGGTGGGGCGGAGCGCGCCGGTGGCGAGGGAACCTGCCGCGCGCGGAGATTATGAGCGGCTGGCTCCGGCGCTGCAAACGCTGGCCAGGGATTACGCCGCCGCGTTGCGCATCGACCAACTGGCGCGGTTGTGCGGGTTAAGCGAACCGCATTTCCGGCGGCTGTTCTTGCGAACCCTGGGGCGATCGCCGCGGGCGTACTGGTATGACCTGCGGTTGAGGATGGCCGCGTCGTTGTTGAGGGGCACGCGGCGTTCGGTGTTGGAGATCAGCCAGGACGTGGGGTTTGAAACGCTTTCGAGCTTCAACCGGCTGTTCAAAGCGCACTTTGGGAAATCCCCGCGCGAGTGGCGCAACGGAGCTGCCTAAAATAGATGGGATGCAAGGGGGCAAGCCCCCTTGCCGGGGAGCTGGGGCAGAGCCCCAGAAGCCAAAAACAAAAAGCAAGGCGGCCTTCAAACAGCCCGAGCTTTCGAATCAAACCGGTGCTATAAAACCGCCTTGCCTATATTGGACAGCGAAGCGTCTCCGCCAAGCGCCGCAGGCGCTTATCCGGTAACGGTGCCCCGAGACGCTTGCCCCCGAAAAGCCGCCGCGCTCTTTTCATCTCGTTCCCAAACTCCATTTGGGACTGCTCTGCTGCGTAGCAGCTTATGAATGCGAAGCCACTTTGCAGAGCCTGTAAGGCAGCGTCATTGCTCCGGCAACTCCTATTGCCGCAATAAGAGTTGCGTGCACAAGCGCGTGCCGAAATAGAGTTTCGGCACGAGATGGGAAGCTGCCACCGAGACGCTTGCCCCCGAAAAAACGCTGCGCTGTTTTCGGGGGAGCAAGGCGGGCCAATGGGTGCATCGCTCGGGTTTAGCCCGGATGCGCCGCTTCGAAATCAATTCAACGCCCGCCTTGCAAAGGCAATGGGAGGTTTCACCTCCCAAACCCTCCAGCAAGGGAGCAAGCTCCCCTGCACCCCATCTTAATACCATCTCTCAAAAATAACCGGACCCTCTGGCTTGGTCTTTTCGCGTTGAGCGGCGTCGCTCGCTTGGCCTGTATTCCTTGAATACAGGCGCTGCGCTCGGCTCCTTGCTCAACCCCAAAAACCCTGCGCCATAGAATCCTTTTATTTTTGAGAAATGGTATTATCCGCCCGCGCTCGATTTCAGCACCGCGATGAACGCTTCCTGCGGGATGTTCACCCGTCCAATCGCCTTCATCCGCTTTTTGCCTTCCTTCTGCTTCTCCAGCAGTTTGCGTTTCCGCGTAATATCGCCGCCGTAGCACTTGGCGGTCACATCCTTGCGGCTGGCGGAAACCGTTTCGCGGGCAACGATCTTCCCGCCAATGGCCGCCTGAATGGCCACTTGGTAAAGCTGCGTGGGAATGACTTCCTTCAACTTCGCCGCAAGCTGCCGTCCCCGGCCATCGGCTTTGTCCCGGTGGACAATGGACGAAAACGCGTCCACCGGCTCGCCGTTGACCAGCATATCCAGCTTCACGAGCTTGTCGGCCCGGTACCCCGCCGGCACGTAATCCATGGAGCCATACCCGCGCGTCATGCTTTTGAGCTTGTCGTTGAAGTCCACGAGAATTTCGTTGAGCGGCAGGACGCAGGTAATCATCACCCGCCGGGTATCCAGGGATTCGGTATGATCCACCACGCCGCGCTTCTCCATCACCAACCCCATGATATCGCCGATGTTCTCGTTCGGGATCATGATGGTGGCCTTCACCACCGGTTCGCGAATCTCCTCAATGACGCTGAAATCAGGCAAGAACGCCGGGTTATCCACGGTGATAAGTTCGCCGTTAGTTTTGAGCACCTCGTAAATCACGCTCGGGTACGTGGAAATAATATCCATGTTGTACTCCCGGCGCAGCCGCTCCTGGACGATCTCCATGTGCAACAGCCCCAGGAACCCGCAGCGGAACCCGAACCCGAGAGCCACGGAGCTTTCCGCCTGGTAAACAAAGGAGGCGTCGTTGAGTTGCAGCTTGGCCATGGCGGCCTTCAAATGCTCGAAATCGGCGGTGTTGATGGGGTAAATGCCGCTATAAACCATCGGGTGCACCTCCTGGAACCCGGGCAGCGGCTCGGCGGCGGCCCGGTGGGATTCCGTGAGCGTGTCGCCGATCTTGATTTCCGAAGTGGTCTTGATGTTGGCCACAAAGTAACCCACTTCGCCCTCTTCCAGCTTGGGCCGGGCTTCCATCTTCGGAGTGAAAACGCCCACTTCCTTGATCTCGTAGCTCCGGTTGCTGCTCATCAGCTTCACGGGCAGCCCCGCCTGCACCGCGCCCGAGGCCAGCCGCACGTAGCCGATCACGCCCCGGTAGGTGTCGAACACCGAATCGAACACCAGCCCGCGCAGGCGGTTGTCCTCCCATTTCTGGGGCGGCGGTACGCGTTTGACGATGGCTTCCAAAATCTCCTCGATGCCAATGCCCGCCTTCGCGCTGCACAGGATAGCCTCTTCGCCGGGAATGGCTAAAATATCTTCCAACTGCCGTTTGCAGTTCTCCACATCCGCCGTGGGGAGATCGATCTTGTTGATGACGGGGATCAGCGTCAGCCCCTGGTTGTGGGCCAGGTGAACGTTGGCCACTGTCTGGGCCTCCACGCCTTGGGCGGCGTCGATGATGAGCAGCGCCCCCTCGCAGGCGGCCAGCGAACGGCTCACCTCATAGGCGAAGTCCACGTGCCCGGGGGTATCCATCAGGTTCAGCGTGTAGGTGTTGCCATCCTTCGCATCGTAGTGCATCTCCACGGGGTGGGATTTGATCGTAATGCCGCGCTCCCGCTCCAGGTCCATGGAATCAAGCTGCTGATCCGTGGATTCGCGCATGGAAATGGTGTGCGTCATCTCCAGGAGCCGGTCGGAAAGCGTGGTTTTCCCGTGGTCGATGTGGGCGATGATGCAGAAATTGCGGATGGATTGAATGGACATTTGCGAGCCGAACATTATGCGGGCGCGCACGAGGGGCGTCAAGAGGGGCTTGGGGAAACCGGCGGCGTCACCAGGGGCAACTCGATCCAAAAACAGCTTCCCTGGCCCAGGCCGCCGCTCTCGGCCCCGATTTCCCCGCCGTGGAGTTCCACGAGATTGCGCGCATTGGCCAGCCCCAGGCCGGTGGAGGTTTCGCCCCCTGTGGGGCGCGCCGAAAGCCGCTGGAACCGGCCGAAGAGCTTGCCGCGGTCAGCCTCCGTGAGGCCGGGGCCGCGATCGGTGACCTCGATGCGGGCTCGGGCGTCTTTTTGACCGAGAGTGACGGTGATGGGGCTGCCCACGGGGGAGAATTTGATGGCGTTGCCAACCAGGTTGTCCACCGCTTGTTTGATGCGCGTGGGGTCGATATCGGCGATCAGCGGCGCGGCTCCGGAGAATTCGAGTTCCTGGCTTTTCTGTTCCGCCAGCGGTCGATTCCGCTGAATGACCTCCGCAACGCAGGCGCTCAAGTCCGAGGGGGTTCGCAGGAGCTGGAGTTGCCCGTTTTCAAGCGCCGCCGCCTGGATCATTTCCTCGATGATGTGCAGCATATCGAAGGCCATCGAAGCGATCCGTCGGGCCGAGGTTTCCTCGTTCCGGGGTGGGGCGGGTTGTTGGGATTCCCCATCGATTTCCCCCGCGAGCAGCACGATGGCGTTGAGGGGGTTGCGCAGATCGTGCGAGGCGATTTGAAGCATCTCGGTTTTTTGCCGGTTGACCTTGGCCAGTTCCCGGTTATCGCGGCTGCGGGCGGCGATTTCCCGTTTCAAGAAGAAAAAGACGATGGAAAAAAGGGTGGCGTCCGTGCAGGTGTCGGCGAGGCTCAGCCAAAAATGAGGGGTGCCGATTGGGCCGTAAAAGAAAAGGTCGGGCACCACCAAGAGGGTCATTCCCACGACAAAAGCAAAATTGATTAAGCCGTTTTTCCCGGTGCCTCTCATAAGAGAGCTTACGGGAAAACCGCCGTTCAACAAACGCTAATTTCCCGCCAGGGGAGATCAAGCACTTGAGTTTCCCCTCCGGCGATTCTTATACGACTTTTACAGTCAGAGTTTACAGTCAGAGGCCAAAAAAGACCTGCTATTATTGGTCGATGACTGTGAAAGTCGTATTAAGATATTCTTTCGCCCATGAGCACGTCACCGCTTTCCGACCTTTTCGAGTACCTTCGTTTCCAGAGCGTTTCCACGGACCCAGCCCGCGTGGCGGACGTCGCGGCTTGCGCGCAGTGGCTGCGCGAAAAATTTGCGGGCATGGGCCTCGAAGCCCGCGTTTACCCCACCGGCCGCCATCCCATTGTCGTCGCCCGCACCGAGCGCAAGCCCGGGCGCAAAACCGTCCTCATTTACGGCCACTATGACGTGCAACCCGTGGAGCCTGTGGCCGAGTGGAACACCGAGCCCTTCGAGCCGGTCGTCAAAGAGGGCGTGATCTTTGCCCGCGGGGCCACCGACAACAAAGGCCAGACGCTGGCCCACATCCTCGGCGCGGAAAAAACGCTTCGGGAAAAAGGTGAACTTCCCGTCAACCTCGTTTTCCTCATCGAAGGCGAAGAGGAAGTGGGCAGCACGCACCTCGGCGCGTTTTTGAAAGACCACCGCGAAGAACTGGCCTGCGACGTCATTGCTATTTCGGACACCGGCATGGTCGCCCCCGGCGTCCCGGCGCTCACCTACGGGTTGCGCGGCATCCTGGCCCTGGAAGTGCGCCTCCATGGGGCTGCCACCGATCTCCATTCCGGCATCTACGGCGGCGCGGTGCCAAACCCCGCCACGCTCCTGGCCCGGCTCATCGCCAGCTTGCATGACGCCGATTTCCACGTGGCCATCCCCGGTTTTTACGAAAACGTCGCCGAGCTTGCGCCCTGGGAACGGGCCGAATGGGCCAAGCTGCCGCTCACCGACGCCGCCCTCCAGGCCGCCACGCGCGCCCCGGTGATGATGGGCGAGGGGGGGTACACCGCTTTGGAGCGCGTTTGGGGTCGCCCGACGGCGGAAGTCAACGGCATCGGCGGCGGCTATCAAGGCGAAGGGAGCAAAACCATCGTCCCACGCGAAGCCTTCGCCAAGCTGACCTTCCGGCTCGTGCCCAACCAGACCCCGGAAGCCATCGAGCAAAGCGTGAGAGCCCACCTGGAGAAGCACTGTCCGCCCGGCGTTCGCATGGAAATCGACGTCGAGCAGGGGGGCGAACCCTTCATGTGCGACCCCAACGGCCCTCAGGGCCAGGCGGCCCGGCGGGCCTTGAAACGGGTTTTCGGCGTGGAACCGGCCCTGATTCGCGAAGGCGGCTCCATCCCCATTTTGCAAACCTTGCAACAGACCCTCGGCGCGCAAATCCTGCTGCTTGGGCTGGCGCTTCCCGACGCCAACTGCCACGCCCCCAACGAAAACTTCCCGGTCGCCAACTTCGAGGCGGGCATGGCGCTGAACCAGGCGCTGCTGGAGGAATTAGCCAAAGCTTAATAGCCTCACGCAAAGCCGCAAAGGCGCAAAGAAAGGCACTCTTCCCCTTTGCGGCTTTGCGGCTTTGCGTGAGAAAAAACAGGGATGGGGGTGGGCCGGAGGAGAGGGACGGTCCTGAGACGTTCCGCCAGGCTTGGAGTGCTGCCGCGGGAAGGGTTGAAATTCGTTGCCTCCAGAACTGCCCGCCTCCGCATTTTTCTTTGAAGGCGCGAAGGCGCGAAGCCTGCCCGCAGAACCCACCAAAGAAAAATTCTGATTGCCTTTTCTTCGCGCCTTCGCGGCTTCGCGCCTTTGCGTGAAATAAACGGCGGGGCGTTTACATCCAGAGCGTGGGAGTTTTCAGGAAAAGGTAAAAAAATGGCAAGCTCCGGGACGGGTTGTGCGGTCCGTAAAGACATCGCAAAGGAAGTAGGTGCCTTTTCTTTGCGTCTTTGCGTGAGAATAAAAAACCTGGAAAAGAGGGCCTTCTTCGGACTTGCCGCTAGGGGAACCTGTGGGTAAAGTTTGCCACTTTTCCGCACGGTTCAGCGCGTTCCTTCCACCATGTACCTCAAGTCACTCGAAATCCTCGGCTTCAAGTCGTTTGCCGCAAAAACCGTGCTGACCTTTGACCGGGGCGTGACGGTCATCGTCGGCCCCAACGGTTGCGGCAAGTCCAACGTGCTTGATTCCGTGCGCTGGGTGCTGGGGGAACAGTCCGCCAAAGCCCTGCGCGGCGGCGAAATGGCCGACGTCATTTTCTCGGGCACCGACTCCCGCCCCGCCCTCGGCATGGCTGAGGTTTCCATGACCTTCGCCGACTGCGAGAAAGACCTCGGCGTCGCCTGGAACGAGATCACCATCACCCGCCGCGTCTACCGCGACGGCCGGGGCGAATACCAGCTTAACAAAACCCCCTGCCGTCTGCGCGACATCCAGCAGATGTTCATGGATACCGGCGTGGGCCGTAGCGCCTACTCCATCATGGAGCAGGGCAAAATCGACCAAATCCTTTCCTCCCGCCCGGAAGACCGCCGCGCCATCTTCGAAGAAGCTGCGGGCATCACCAAGTTCAAGGTCCAGCGGCGCGACGCCCTGCGCAAACTCGACGCCACCGAGGCGAATCTGCTGCGCTTGAGCGACGTCATCCGCGAGGTCAAGCGGCAGATCGGCTCCCTCCAGCGACAGGCCGCCAAGGCCCGGCGCTACCAGTCGTTCAAGGCCGACCTGCGCGTGCTCGACACCCACAACAGCCAGCGCCTCTTCCGCGAACTGGAAACCCAGCGCGCCAACGTGCTCGAAGCCAGCCGGGAATTGCAGCGCACCCAGGAGGACGGCGACCGGGAACTCCAGCGCCGCGAAGCCAGTGTGAGCGCCAAGCGCCAGGAACTGGCCCAACTGGAAGAAGCCCTCACCCAGGCCCGGGCGAACGTCAACGAACTCAACAACCGCGTCGCCCAGGGCGAAAGCCGCATCGGGTTTAACGGCGAGCGGCTGGCCGAGTTCCGCGCGTTGGTGGACCGCTACGAAGCCGAAATCGTTGCTTCCGAGGAACGGCTGGCCACCCAGCAGGGGCAAATCGAGGAAGCCGACAAGGAACTGGAACTCATCGAGGAAACCGTCGCCAGCCAGGAAGCCATGCTGCGCGACCGCCAGGCCAACGCGGGCGATATCACCGCCCAGCGCGTCGAAATCGAGCGTCAGCACCAGGCCATTTTCTCGCAGATCGCCCAGATCGAAACCCGCCTTTCCGAGCTGCGCACCGGCATCTCCGGCTGCATCACCACCCGCGACGGTTCCCAAGCCCGCATGGCCGTCATGGGCGAGGAAATCGAAGCCCTGCGCCGCGCCGCCGAGAGCCTGCAACTTCAGGAAAGCGAGGCCACGGTGCAACTTGAACGTTCCACCGAGGATCTGGAGAAAACCAAAGTCGAAGCCACGGAATCCGACGCCATCACGCGTTCCACGCAGATGGAGCTTTCCCGCATCGACAACGACCTGCACACCGAGAGCCGCCGCCTGGCCGAAAAGGAAAGCAAGCTCGACGTGCTCCGCCAGTTGAACGCCGACGGCGAAGGTTTCTCCGAGGGAACGCAAACCGTCTTGAAGGGGCTCGACGATCCCTCCTTCTACAAACCGGCTATTCTCGGCGCGCTCGCCCAGTTCATCGACGTCGGCAGCGAACACATCACCCCCATCGAGGCGGCCCTCGGGCAGAACCTCCAAGCCGTCGTGATGAAGGACGCCCTGGTGGCCGAGGCTGTCGCGCAAACCCTTTACACCAACAAACTGGGCCGCGCCTCGCTCGCGCTCCAGCCGTTGTGGGCCCACGCGCCCGCCACCGAAACGCCCTCCGTCCTCCCCTCGGGTGCGCTCGGATGGGCCATCGACAAAGTGCGCTGCCAGCCCGAAGTGGAGCCGCTCGTGCGCCAGTTGCTCGCAGGGGTCGTCATCGTGCCCGATCTGCAAACCGCGCTGCGCCTCGCCGCCGCCGGTCCCGTGGGGCAACTGAGCCTGGACACCACCATTCGCTGCCAGTTCGTCACCCTCGCCGGGGAAATCGTCACCCGCGAAGGCGTCATCCAGGGCGGCCAGAGCAAGGAAGCCGCCGGGTCCAGCGTCCTCCAGCGCAAAGCGCAAATCGCCGACCTCGAAGCGGAAGCCAAAGCCATCCGCACCGCGCTGGCCGAAATGACCCTCAAACGGCACGACGCCGCCACCCGGCTCGAAGCCGCCCAGGCCCGCCTGCGCGCCGCCCGCGATTTGGCCCAGACGCTCACCTTCAGCATCGACCAACTCCGCACCCACCTGGCCAACCTCCAGCGCGAAAACACCGAAACCGACCGCAAACTGGAGAGCTTCGGCAGCGAGCGGGATTTGATCGCGCGGCGCCACGACGAAGCCGTCGCCCGCCTGGCCCAGTTGGAGGAACAAGCCGCCGCCGCCGGGGCGGAAATCGCCGAACTGCAAGCCAAGCAAGTCGAATTCCAAAACCAGCTTGCCGTTTTGCGCGAAAACGAAGCCGTTTTCACCAACGAACTCAACGAAATGCGCATCCGGGCGGCCACGGAGAAGCAGAAATCCGCCTCGCTGAAAGCCCAGCGCCAGCCCATGTGCTCGCGCTTGGCCGAGTTGCGCGAACTGATCGCCACGCGCCGCCGGGAAATCGAGACCTACAAAGCCCGGGCCGTGCAGTTGGAAGAGGAAACCGAAAACACGCGCGCGGGCATCGCCCAGGCCCAGAGCCGGTTGGGCGAAGCCGGGGAAGCCGTGCAGCGGCTCGTCGGCGAGCGCACCGCCATCGCAGGCGAAGTCGAAACCCTCGAAGCCGCCTTGCGCCGCGCCCGCACCGACCTCAGCCAGAGCCACGAAAAGCGCACCCAACTGGAAGTGCGCTCCTCCGAACTGGCCCTGCGCATCGAAGCCCTCTGCGAGCGCGTGCAGCACCGCTACCAGCTCAGCTTGCGCGAGTTCCAGAGCGAGAGCTACGCCTTCTTCACCACCCTGCGCGAAATCAAAAAGAAGCGCAAAGGCTCGGATGCCGAATCCGCCGCCGAAGCCGAAGCCGAAGCCCCCTCGCAGCCGGAACCCGCGCCGGTGCCCGAGCCCGTTGTTCCTGCTATTCCGGCCATGCCCGTCTTCGACGGCGCGCCAGATTTCCCTGTTTCCGATGTCATCGACGAACCCGCGCCTGCCGCTGCGACAGCCGCAGCCGCCGTGCAATCCGGCAGCCCGGACGGGCCGGATTGGGACGAAGTCGAGGACCTCATCAAAGAACTCGAAGGCAAACTGGAGAGCATGGGGCCGGTCAACATCGACGCCATCCAGGAATACGACGAACTCGAGCAGCGTTACACCTTCCTCGAGAAGCAGAACTCGGACTTGGAAACCGCCAAAACCGAACTGCTCGAAGCCATCGCCCGCATCAACCAGACCACCAAAACCCTCTTTGCCGACACCTTCGAGCAAGTCAAAGTCAACTTCCAGGAGATGTTCCGCGAACTCTTCGGCGGCGGCAGCGCCAACTTGATCCTCTTGGACGAATCCGACCCGCTGGAAAGCGGCATCGACATCATCGCGCATCCTCCCGGCAAGCGGCCCGCCTCCATCACGCTCCTTTCCGGCGGCGAAAAAACCATGACCGCCGTGGCGCTGCTTTTCTCCATCTACATGGTCAAGCCGTCGCCGTTCTGTATTCTCGACGAAATGGACGCGCCGCTGGACGAATCCAACATCGCCCGGTTCATCAAAATCCTCGACCGGTTTGTGCAGCAGAGCCAGTTCGTCGTCATCTCGCACAACAAGCGCACCATTGCCAAGGGCGACATCATCTACGGCGTCACCATGGAAGAGCACGGCGTTTCCAAGCTCGTCAGCGTCAAATTTACCAAGCGGGAGCAGTCCGGGCAAAGCAACGACGTGATCGGCACCGCCAACAACGCTGTACCGACCGTTGCGGAAAGCTTTGGGAAAACCGAGGAACTGCGTAGCGAGCGGTTGGAAGCAGAAGCCGCTGCTGAGGAAGTGCGCGAGGAGAGGGCAGCGGAACCCGCCACAGAACCGGAAAATTAGCCGCAAAAAGGCGCAAAAAGCGCAAAAATAAACCATCTCCGCAGGAAGCGCAGTTTGCGGGAGGGCCAACGGCCCGAAAGCATATCAGCCTGGGCCAACGGCCCAGGTAAATTTTGCAACAGAGCGCAGGGCTGGAAGCCCGACGCATCCGCACAATGCGCCGAATGCGCCGGGCTTTCAGCCCTGGATCTTGCCACCATTCAGCCTCAGCCCGTTGGGCTGGGCTGATATGCTTGCGCGCCTTTGGCGCATCCTGATGCGTGTCCTGTTATGCGAGGTGATCCAAGCATCCCTTTTCTCGTGCCGAAACTTGCTCTATTTCGGCACGCAATTGGAGCCGCAACTCCCATTGTGCCCATTGTGGCAATTGAGTTGCCAGAACACTGGCGCGCCTTACAGACCCTGCAAAGTGGCTTCGCATAAATAAGCTGCTACGCAGAGAGCAGTCTCAAATGGAGTAAATACCAGACAACATAGAGGGATTACCGGCGTAAAGGAGAAAACCTTAAAAACGCTTGCAACGGAAGATCACGCCAAAGTTGATTGCGCCTGCAACCAATCCCGCTACGCCGCAAAAAATCAAGAGCCCTCGTACAGACCATGCCAATTCTTGAAAAGAAACCGTGCATTTGTCGGTTGCCAGCAACGTCTCGCGCAGCCATTTGATATCCTCAGACGCTTCAATTTTTGTCCGCCTTTTTTGCTCAAACTCTCGATCCACCGAATGCAGCGGCAACGATCGAAAGAACCAGCCGATAACGATGGAACCGATAACCAATCCAAGGTTCGTTACCAATAATAACCGACGTTTCCCTGAAGTCAGGACGTGCCTATGATCCATCGGCAGCGCGATCCATTTCGATCGACGCCACCAAAACGCCGACCAAGGCAAAATGAGCATCAGAAAAGCGATGGTCAAGAAAGTTAAGCTGCTTGATTCTTTCCATATTTCGGCTTTTTCGCATGCGATGACGATACCTGCGATGACCATTCCTAAAAGAAAAGACGAGACAAGTGCACGGTCCGCATTTCGGTTGTGCAATATTGCCCCACACCGGGGGCATGTGAATTCATAGGGATTCCAACACGTCCACGTCGGATGCGAAAAAAACCGAAAGGCAAAACCACAGTTCGGACATGCAGGTTTTTGTATTGGAGAGAGATTACCCATTACCCAGACTGACCCTGAATCTCGAAAATAAAACAAGCAAGCTCAAAGCAGCCCCATTATTCTCGTGCCGAAACTCTATGCGGGTTTTTGCCACCCTCGCCATACCCGCAAACCCACAGAAAGAAGGAATAAATCTGCGAATTTTTTCCTCCTTCTCAAGAAAATACCAAGCATGCTTGGTAGAACAAAATGGGACCGATGGCTTACCATTCATTCGTCTCAAGGAAATGAACTTAAGAAATAATTTCCTTGTCCTGAGGGCCTGACATCACGCCCTCCATGGAATCGATACCATGGGGGGCGTGAATGGGTGGCGCATGGATAAGCGCCCAGGGCTGAAAGCCCGGCGCATTCAGCAAATCTGCGCGGATGCTTCGGGCCCTTGGCCCTCTCGAAAACTGCGCTTCCCGCGAAGATGGTTTATTTTTGCGCTTTTTGCGCCTTTTTGCGGTTAAATTTCAGTCCCGCGATATCAACTCGAAGCGGTACTTCTCGTCGTATTGCCCGTGGTTGAACTCCCGGCAGCATTTCAGGCACGCCACCGCGCGCCGGAACGGTTTCACTCGCCGCACCTCGGCATGGCAATGTCGGCAACGGTAAACCATCTTGCGCGGTACTTTCCGCCTCGGCAACGGCAGTTCATGGCATCGCTTTTCCCCGTCGAGTCCCAAATCCAGGCACGCTTGTTTCCACTCCGGCCCATGCGGCTGAATGGTGCGCCGTCCCGCCCGGTACCGGGCCAACAGGTGCGCCAGTTCGTGCTTCATCGTCCGCTCCACTTCTTCCATGCCAAACTGGGCGATCCTCGGGTTCAGCGAAACGGTCCATTGCGTGTAGTTCGCGAGCCCCGCCGTGGTTTTTAGCCGCCGGTTCCAGCGAACGTGCACGAGCTTGGCCAGCCCCCGCCAGCCAATGGCTTCCAAAAGCCGCCGGGCGTTGGCTTCCATCACGGCTTCCGAAAGCGCGCCGCTGGCTACGGTTTCCAAGGCATGCACCGGCCCCTTCGGGCTCCCATGCCGTGGGTCGGCCTTGCGCGCAAAAAGCACGCTTCTGACTAGATGGACCAGTCGCACCATGCTTCTACACCGCCTTTCGCAATGGAAAACTGGTTGGGAAGCACCGTGGAACCGCCCCGCACAGACAGGGATTCCCGCTTTTTCTTGGGGACGATTTTGAGCTGCGTCTCCTCGTAATACACGAGGGAGTTCGCAGGGACGCTATGTTGCAGGAAGACGTTGCCGCCAATGGTCGAGTTTTCACCAATGACCGTTTCGCCTCCCAGCACCGTACTGTTCGGATAAATCGTCACATTATTTTCGACATCAGGGTGCCGTTTGCCGCCTTTGAGGATGCGGCCTTCGTCGTCCTTCTGGAAGCTCTTCGCCCCCAGGGTCACGCCGTGATAAAGTTTGACGTTCGACCCGATGACGCACGTTTCGCCGATGACGACGCCCGTGCCGTGGTCGATGAAGAAGTGCGGCCCGATGTGCGCCCCTGGGTGGATGTCGATGCCGGTGCGCGAGTGGGCCCACTCCGTCATCATGCGCGGGATGAGCGGCACGCGCTGGGCGTAAAGCTGGTGGGCGCACCGCTGGATGGCGATGGTCTCAATGCACGGGTAGGCCAAAATGATCTCGGCGAAGCTCTTGGAAGCCGGGTCGCCTTCATAAGCCGCCTCCACGTCGCTTAAAAGCACTTTGCGGATGGCGGGCAGGCTTTCCAAAAGTTGCAGCACCACGGCATGGGATTCCTCCTCCAGGCACTCAGGGCGGCCCAGGCGCAGGCTTTTGGCAATCTCGGTTTCCAACCGGCGGGCAAAGGATTCCACCCGGGGCTGGGTGGATTGCCGCAACTCCATCGAGTGGTTCACCTTTTCGTCGAGGAAACCGGGGAAGAGCAGTTGCAGCAGATCGGCGCACAAGATCGCGAGGGCGCGCTTCGAAGGCAGGTTGGTGCCGTCGAGGTTATTGATCCCTCCCACCTCGCGGTAGGACCGAAGGAGTTCCTGAACGATCAGTGGCAAATGGGCTTCCATTAAAGTATCCTTCACTAAAGCACCCCGGGGCGCCGATTTCCAGCCCGTTCGTGGCCGGAGAGATTACGCCCCTTTGTAAGAGCAACGGGCGCGCGGGGTTTCCTGGACGACGATCTCGGCCAGCCCGGGGCAAAGCGGGGCAAGGCGCCCCCACAGCCACACGCAAATCATCTCCTCGGTCGGGTTTTCAAGCCCGGGGACTTCGTTCAAGTAGTGGTGATCCAGTTCCTTGAGCAAGGGGTTCATGGCCGCGCTGATCTGGCTATGGTCATAGACCCAGCCCATTTTCGGGTCCACCTCGCCCTCCACCGCGATTTCGACACGGTAGCTGTGCCCATGCATCTTGCGGCACGGGTGATCTTCGGAAACGTGCGGCAAGTGGTGGGCGGCTTCGAAAAAGAATTCTTTGGTGAGACGGCAAACCATGGTCCCCCCAGCTTCAGGGTGGGGTAGGGGGTGTGTCAAGACTTCCCCATCGGGGAATGCACCATGGAATCACTTCTCCCTACCTCCGAGCCCGGAAGGCCAGGCAGTCGTAGATGGTGCGGTCCGGCTGGTAGGCGGTCTGCGAGCGCACCAGCACGTGCAGCCCCTGGTGTTCCGCCCGGCCCGCCTGGAGCTGGATGGCCAGTTTTTCGTGAAATTCCAGCGCGCTGACGAGTTCCGCGTCCTGGCAGAGCACGATCGGCTTCAACCCGGGGATCACCAGCACGGAAAGCGGCATCAAGCTGGTGGCCACCTCCTGCGGGATGCCCTCCACAAATTCCTGTACCTCGGCGTGCTTGGCTTCCAACTGGATCATCCGGGCCTTGGCCTCGGGGGCGGTGGATTCCAGGGCGATGCTGATGGCGTCCAAGAGCGCGTGGCGCACCTCGTTGAGGTCGCCGAGTTTCTTCAAATCCTGCAACGCGGGTTGCGTTTTGATGGCTTTGGCCAGCGAGGAGATTTCCTTCAAATACGCGTTCTTCTGCGTATCGGGGACGAAATACATCACCATCAGGTGCACCGGCTGGCCGTCCGGCGCGCCGTAGTCGATGCCGTGCGGGCTCCAACCCACGGCGCACACCACCTCGCCGTCGTGCCGCGAGCGGGCGTGGGGACAGCCCCAGCCCATGCCGATGCCCGTGTTGTGGAGCTTTTCCCGCCCGATGACGCTCTCGGTGATGCCCTCCTCCGTGCCGATGTCGGGAATGGCCTCGATCAAGGCGGCCAGGTATTCCAAGGCACGGCTCTTGTTGTTGTCGGGCAGCTCAATGAGGCGGCCTTCCTGGAGGGCGTCGAGAAGTGTTTTCATGGGCGAAAAAATAAGAGTCCGCTGCGGGGCGGCGCTTGCAAACAAATCAGGCGGAGCGCCAAAAATACGCATCCCGGGGGCTGGCGACAAGGTTTTGCCGGATGTTTTTTTCAGAAAAAGGCCCGCAACACCGGAAAACTCTTCTTTGAACGCCTCCCGGGCGCGTTTTGCCGCGATTTTTCCTCTTCCCTGCCGGGGCGTTCCGGCTCATCCTCGCTCCCATGAATTTGCAGCAGAAAATCGACGAAGACTTGAAGGAATCCATGAAAGCACGGCAGACCGACCGCCTCAGCGTGCTTCGCATGCTCAAGGCCGCGCTCAAGAACGTGGCCATTGAAAAAGGCGGCCCGGCGGTGGTGCTGGAGGACTCGGAAGTCATCGCCGCGATTCGCAAACAGGTCAAGCAGCGGCAGGATTCCATCGAAAGCTACGCCAAAGGGGGCCGCCCCGAACTCGCCGCCAAGGAAGAAGCGGAACTGGCCGTACTCAACGCCTACCTGCCCCAGCAACTGAGCGCGGAAGCTCTCGCGGAGCTGGTCAAAGCCGCCATCGCCGAAACCGGGGCCACTTCCAAAGCCCAAATGGGTCTGGTCATGAAGCTGGCCAAGGAAAAAGCCGAGGGGCGCGCCGATGGCAAAGCCCTCAGCCTGGAAGTTCAACGCCAGTTGTCGTAACTTTCCTGCATGATCGCAATCATGGTGGCGGCCGGCGGGAGCCGGCGCATGGGATTTGACAAATTGAGCGCCGACCTGGGCGGAAAGCCGGTCGCCGCCCACTCGCTGCTCGCTTTCGAAGCGTGCCCGGAGGTCGAACGCATCGTGCTCGTCACGCGCCAGGAGCGGATGGAGGAATTCGAGGCCATGGGGCGGAGCTTCGGCATTTCGAAGCTGAGCAAAATCGTCGCGGGCGGCGCGGAGCGGCATTTTTCCGTTTGGAACGGCATGCAGGCTTGCGAGGCCGGGCCTTCCGACTACGTGGCCGTCCATGACGCCGCGCGGCCGCTCGTCACCCCCGCCACCATCGCCGCTTGTCTCCAGGTGGCCATGCGCCACGGTGCCGCCGCCTGTGCCGCCCCCGTGGCGGACACCCTCAAAAAAGCCGACCCCGCCGGAGCCGTCATCGGCAGCGTGGACCGCGCCCACCTCTGGGCCATGCAGACGCCGCAGATCTTCCTTTGGCCGCTCTTGGAGCGCGCCTACCGGCTCGTGCTCCGCTCCGAAACCACCGTTACCGACGAAGTCTCCGCCATCCAGCGCCTCGGGCTCTCCGTGTTCCTGGCCCGCGTGGACGAGCCGAATTTCAAAATCACCCTTCCCGCCGATCTCGAACTCGCCCGGCTGGTGCTTGAAAGCCGCGGAGGCAAAGCACCCCAAGCCTCCCAAGTTCCACAATGAACCGCACTCCCTTCTCCCGCCTCACCCGGCTTCCCAACGGCGTCCGCGTGGCCACCGTCGAAGCCCCCCAAATGAAAACCGTCAGCGTGGGCGTGTGGGCCACCGTGGGCAGCCGCCACGAACCGGAGGCGCTCTGCGGCATCTCCCATTTCCTCGAACACCTCATGTTCAAGGGCACCCGGCGGCGCTCGGCGCGCAAGATCACCGAAACCGTGGAGGGCTTGGGTGGCTACTTGAACGCCTTCACCACCGAGGACCACACCTGCTATTACGCCAAAACCCCGGCGGAGCATCTGCCCATCGTGTGCGACGTGCTCGGTGATATGGTGCTCGAATCCCAGTTCCCGCCCGCCGAGATCGAGCGCGAACGGGAGGTCATCCGCGAGGAAATCCTGATGGTCCGCGACAACCCCGGCCAGTACGTCGAGGAACTGCTCTCCGAAGCCCTCTGGCCCGGCCATCCGCTGGGCAGACCTCTCACCGGCACGCTGGAATCCATCGCCGGGCTCGACCGGAAAAAATTCTTCGACTACAAAGCGAGCCACTACACCGGCAAAACCACCATCGTTACTGTGGCGGGTGCGGCGGATCACCAACGCGTGCTGGAGTTGGTCGGCCCGGCCCTGGCCGCGCTGCCGCCGGGCCGCGTGCCCCGGTTTGTAAAATCCAACCACGAACGCCCGGCGGGCAAAGGCGGCGTGCGGCGGCCCTGGATCAAGGTCATCGATGACGACAACGAGCAAACCAACCTGGCGCTCGGCTTCCACACCTTTGGCCGACGCGACGAACGGCGTTTTGCCCTGCGCCTCCTGAGTGTCATTTTGGGTGAGAATATGAGTTCGCGGCTTTTCCAGCGGCTGCGCGAGCGCAACGGCATGTGCTACTCCATCCAGACCAGCATCGTCTCGCTGGAGGACGCCGGGGCGCTGACGCTTTTTGCCGCCCTGGAGCCCGGGAAGCTGGAAAAGGCGCTCCGGCTGGCGTTGGCGGAACTGGAGCGCATCGCCACGGAAGCGCCCAAGGCCGCCGAGTTGCGCAAAGCCCAGGATTACCTGCTCGGCCAGACCTTGATGGGCCTGGAGAGCACCTCGAATCAAATGACGTGGGCGGGTGAATCTTTAATGAGCTTCGGGCGGGTGGTGGACCCGGCGGAAGCGGAGATCAATTTCCGGGCCGTGACGCCGGAGCAAGTGCGGGCTGTCGCCGCCGAGGTTTTCAAACGCTCGCGCCTGGGCGTGGCCGTCACCGGCCCGAAGCCCAATGAGGAAAAAATTCGGCAATGGCTCGGCAAATGAATCAGCGCATTTCTCTTCCTTCGCGCCTTCGCGCCTTCGCGCCTTCGCGTTTTGAGTGGACGGAGCGTGGCAACACCCCGACGCAACGAGCTTTACCAAAAACATCCCAACGTCCCTCAGCCCGGAGGTCAGCCCCCTTTTCTCAAAAACTCCATGCTGATGTGGTTGGCCATGCGTTCTTGTTTTTCACGCGAAGGCGCGAAGGCGCGAAGGCGCGAAGAGGAGGAAGCCAATGAACCCGAAAAAACAGCGCCTCGATCTCCTCCTCGTCCAGCGAGGCCTTTTTGAAAGCCGCGAAAAAGCGCAGCGTTCCATCATGGCGGGGGAAGTGCGGGTGGGGGACGCCGTGGCCGATAAGGCGGGCACCAAAATCGCCGAGGACGCCGAGATCACCGTCAAACCGCAATGCCGCTACGTGGGCCGAGGCGGGCTCAAGCTCGAAGCGGCTCTGAAACACTTCGGCGTCGATCCCACCGGCAAAACCTGCCTCGACATCGGCGCGTCCACCGGCGGCTTCACGGATTGCCTCCTGCAACACGGCGCGGCCAAGGTTCACGCCGTCGACGTGGGCCACAGCCAGCTCGATTGGAAAATCCGCAGCGACCCCCGCGTGGTGGTCCGGGAAAAATTCAACGCCCGGCACATGAGCCCGGAGGATATTGCCGACCCCATCGATCTCATCGTCATCGACGTCTCCTTCATTTCGCTCACCCTCATCCTGCCCGCCGCCTTCCCGCTGCTCGTGCCCGGCGGGGCGGTGCTGGCGCTCATCAAGCCGCAGTTCGAGTTGAGCAAGGAGGACGTGGACGCCGGGCGCGGCGTCGTGCGCGACCGGGCCGCGCAGCAGCGGGCGGTCGATAAAATCGAGGCGTTCGTGCGCGAAGCGGGCAATCCCGTCTGGCAGGGCGTCATCGAGTCTCCCATCCTGGGCGGCGAGGGGAATCGGGAATTTCTGGCGTGCCTTCGAAAAATGTGATTATGCTAGGGGCTCCATCCATGGAATCCAAACCAAAGACGCCCCTCGGTCGCCCTCCCGGGCCGGTCGGGCTCGTCGCCCATAGCGAAAAAGCGCACGCCGCCGAAATTCTTCGGCAGCTCGCTTCCCAATTGCGGGCCTGCGGGGCCGAGGTCTGGATGGAAACCGAGAGCGCCCGCATTGCTTGCGAGCCGGGCGGCCTCACCTACGCCGAACTCGGCGCGCGCTGCGCCATCCTGCTCGTCCTGGGCGGCGACGGCACCATTTTGAAAGTCGTCCACGAATTGGGGGAGAACCTGCGGCCCATCTTCGGCATCAACTTGGGCTCGCTCGGCTTCCTCACCTGCATCAACTCCGAGCACGCCTTGCAAGCCGTGGACGCCGTTTGCACCAGCGGCTACGTCTTGAGCCACCGGGCGCTGCTGGAGGTCATCCTGGAGCGCGCCGACGGCACCGTGGCCGCGCGCCGCACGGCGCTCAATGAAGCCGTCATCAGCCGGGGCGCGCTTTCGCGGCTGGTGAAGCTCGATACCTGGCTCGGCTCCGACAGCCTCACGCAATTCAACGCCGACGGCCTCATCGTCGCCACACCCACCGGCTCCACGGCATATTCCCTTTCCGCGGGCGGCCCCATCCTTTCCCCCACGGCGGGTGTCTTTGTCGTCACGCCGGTTTGCCCGCATGTGCTGACCAACCGCAGCGTGGTTGTCAGCGACAGCACCGAAATCATTGTCCGGCCCGTGCCGGGTCAGTCCGAGGTCATCCTGACCGTGGACGGCCACGGCCCGGAGCAAGTCCGCGAGGGCGATTTGATCCGCCTTCGCAAAAGCACCCTCGAACTCCCCCTGGCCATGCTCCCCGACCTCTCGTTTTGCGAAGTGCTGCGGGAGAAACTTAAATGGAGCGGCAGCGCGGTATGATTACCATCAGCGACATTCTTTTACCCAAACACATCCTCTTTGATATTGGCCCGGACACCGATCCGCAGGCGGTGGGCCGCGTGGCGGAACTGCTTCGGAAAGATTCCCGCGTGAGCGATTGGGAACAATTCGTCGCCGGGCTGGAGAAAGGTACCTCGTGCATGGCAAAGGAAAACGGTTCCGTGCTCTGCATTGCCCACGCCCGCACCACCGCCGTGAGCGCCATGACCATGGCCGTGGGCCGCTCCCTGGAAACCACCGAAACGGGCACGCGGCTCCGGCTCGTATTTGTGATCGGCGTGCCGGTGGCGCTCGCAAGCGACTACCTGCGCATCATCGGCGCCCTGGCGCGAATCTTCCACACCGAGAAGGGGGAAGCCGCCTTGAGCCAAGCCGAAACGCCGCAAGAATTTCTCGATAGCCTGGGCCATCTGGAAATGGCTTTGTAGGATTGCGCCGCCTCCAACCCTCAACTATGGGTAATTGACCGGGCGCGCCGATTGCTCCGGCTTCGATTCGGAGGGTGCCTATGGAAAATGCACCCCGCCCCTTGCTCGTCTCGCGCCGGTGGATCGAAGCTGCCGTTTTGGTATTCCTTTTCGGCTTCAGCGTCCTCGGCTTTCTGGCCTACCGCAATTACACGGGCCAGGCGCCCATGCCCGGCAAAACGGTCGGACAGGGAGGAGAAGTGCTGTTTACCCGGGAAGACGTTCTCGCGGGGCAGGCGGTATTTCTGCGCAACGGCTTGATGGAGTATGGGAGCGTCTTTGGCCACGGAGCCTATCTCGGCCCGGACTACACGGCGGATTGCCTGCGGCGCTGGGCGCTGGCGGTGCTGGAGGCCCATGGGGGAACGGATCTCGCGCGGGCGGAGACGGCGCGGGAATTTCGGGCCAACGCCTATGATCCCCGTTCCGATACGCTAACTCTTTTTCCCGCTCAGGCGGCGGCGTTTCGCGGCCTGGAAGCTCATTATGGCCAATTCTTTGGCGAGCCGACTTCCCGCTTCGGGCTTCAGCCCAAGGCGATCAGCGACCCGGCGGAGATCCATCAGTTGACCTCGTTTTTTACCTGGAGCGCGTGGGTGGCAGCCGCGCAACGCCCCGGCGCGGGCTATTCCTATACCAACAACTGGCCGCCCGAACCGTTGGTGGAGAACGTGGCCACGGCCCAGGCGATGGTGTGGAGCGTCCTTTCGCTGATCGCCCTTTTGGGAGGGACTGGCCTGCTGCTTGCCGTGTTTGGACGCTGGAAATTCCTGGGCTGGCACGCCGAGGAGAATGCGAGCTTTTCTTTCCGGGCGCCAGATGCCGTGGCGCTCACGCCCAGCCAGCGCGCCTGCGGCTGGTTTTTCCTGGTCATGGTCATTTTGTTTCTCATCCAAACCCTGGTGGGCGGGGCGACTCAGCACTACCGGGCCGATCTCTCCGGCTTTTTCGGCATCGACCTTGCTCGCTGGCTGCCGTTCAACCTCGCCCGCACCTGGCATTTGCAACTGGCCATCTTCTGGGTTGCCACGGGCTTCCTGGCGGCGGGCATTTTCCTGGTTACCATGATCTCGGGCCGGGAACCCAAGGGGCAGCAGTGGCTGGCGTTTGGGTTGCTGGGCGCGCTCGCCCTGGTGGTCTTTGGGAGCTTGGCGGGCGAGTTCGCGGGCATCCATGGCTGGCTGCGCCGGGGGTGGGAATATTTTGGCAACCAGGGGTTCGAATACCTGGACTTGGGCCGCTTCTGGCAAACGCTCCTCATCCTGGGCCTGTTCTTTTGGGTGGCCATTATCTATCGCGGCCTGCGGGGCGGCATCTCCCGGGATCACAAGGGGAACATGCCGTGGCTCTTCTTTTTTTCCGCCCTCTCCATTCCCGCTTTCTATGCCGTGGGGCTGTTGGCGCGCCCCTCGGCGCACTTCACCACCACGGATTTCTGGCGGTTCTGGGTGGTCCACCTTTGGGTGGAGGATTTTCTGGAACTCTTTACCACCATCATGGTTGCGTACCTGTTCGTATTACTGGGTGTGGTGCGCGAGAAGGTGGCGTTGACGGTCATTTACCTCGATATCGTGCTCTATTCGGCGGGCGGCGTCATCGGGACCATGCACCACCTCTATTTTTCAGGCGAACCGGCCATTCACATGGCGCTGGGGGCGTTTTTTTCGGCGGCGGAAGTCATTCCGCTCACGTTTCTCACCCTGGAGGCCTGGCAATTCGTGCAGATGGGTTCGGCGCAAAGGGGGGCGTTCCCCCATTTCTGGGCTGTGATGTTCCTGGTGGCGGTCGGGTTCTGGAACTTCCTTGGCGCGGGCGTCTTCGGGTTCCTCATCAACCTTCCCATTGTTTCCTATTACGAAATTGGCACCGCGTTGACGGCCAACCATGCCCATGCAGCGATGATGGGGGTCTACGGGATGCTCTCCACCGGCCTGGCGCTATTCTGCCTGCGCTACATGATTCCCGAGGCGCGCTGGTCCGACCGCCTTGCAAAGCTCAGCTTTTGGTCGCTGAACGCCGGCCTTTTCTGGATGGTGTTCGTGACGCTCTTTCCATTGGGTGTGTTGCAGCTCTACACCTCGGTCAATCAGGGGTACTTTGAAGCGCGCAGCCTCAAGAACATCACCAGCGCCACCAACTCCCTGCTGGAATGGATGCGTTTTCCCGGCGATGTGGTGTTTATCGTGGGCGGCGTATTGCCCATCCTCTATCTTTGCTGGCTGGGTGTGCGGTATATGAAATCGCCCGCTGCCGGAGACGCTTCGGCGCGCTCGCTTTTTACGGAAAAGCGTTGATCCACCGCTACCCGTGGATGATGAGCTGGATATCCTCGGGCAACCCGGCGGCCACGTGGGCGATCACGTCGCCTTTTAGGATTTTGGTCATGCTCATGCGGTGAGAGGCGCCCAGCATCAGGATGTCCACCCCCAGCGTCGCCGCCAGGTCCAGAATCGTCTCCGCCGGATTGTCGCTGACGGCGTAGACCGGCACCACGTCCACATGGCGCTCCGCGGCGGCGGCCATCACCAGCGACATCACCGCCGCCGCCTGCGGGTCGTCCTGCCACTTTAATCGCCCCTTCGGAAGCCGGGCCGGGCCTTGCGGCAGGTAAACCGCCAGCTCCTTCACGTAAAGCGCGCAGAGCTGCGCCTTGCGAAGCTGGGCCTCGTCCAGCGCGAAGCGAACCACCGGCGTCACCCCGCGCGCGGCCACCATGATCTTCTGCCCCTCCACCAGGCGCGGCTTCAGTTTTTGGAGCGATTCCTGCCCCACGGCCTCCGCCATCGCCGCCGTCACGGTCACACTCGTCAACCCGGCCCGCTTCAAGGTGTAAGCGCGCAACGCCAGCCCCGCCAGCAGCACGCAGGTGACGAAAAAGAGCGCGTCCGGCTTGGTTTTGGCCAGCGTGAACTCCACCGCGAAGAGGATCAGGAAGGTGATTGCAAATAACACTCGGTCATACCACTTAAACCCGATGTTGCGGTTGGAGGCGCAGGAGCCGAGGTTCACGGTGATGGCTCCCACCACGCCGATGGCGTAAAGCCCCGCCAGCGCGGCGAAATTACTCGCCGAGAGCAGCACCGCGATGGGTAGCGCCACCGCCACGCAGAGCGGGAAGAGCGGTACGCCGTGGCGGTTGAGCCGGGTCAACTCCACTGGCATTTCGCCGTCGCGGGCCATCATAAAGAGCAGCCCCACCAGCGCCACGATGGCCGTGTTTGCCGCGCTCAGAAGCAGCAGCGCCACCAGCACGCCCACCACCCAGCCAAACGCCGTGCCGAACCAGGGCGCGACCGTCGCCGTGCCGAACTGCTCGGCCATGAAGCGCAGCATATCCTCGCTGCGCTTGTCCATCGTGGCGATCCAGCCCGCCTTGTCGTGTACGCCCAGGTTCACCCCCAGCACCGAGGGGAGCGAATTCATCCCCCAGCCGAGAATGGCCGTGGCGATGACGACCTCGGCCGCGATGGGCCAGATCGCGCGGGCGGATTCACGGTGAACCGCGGGGTGCTCCGGCGTCGAGCCCGGGTCGAGCTTCATCACGCCCGTCATGTTCGCGATGGCCTCCACGCCGCTTAAAGCCAAAATCACGCCCGTAAACTGCACCCACACCCGCGCCAGGCTTTGGTGCGGCGGCTCCACGTAATGCAGCGAAAGGTGCGGCGCGCTCAGCCCGATCAAGGCCAGCACCGCCACGATCACCGGTGCGGAAAGCACGACCGCCAGGCTGCCGCTGTGCTTCGGCCCGAACCAGTTCAGCCAGCCCATGAAAAGGAGTACCGTTACGGTTGTAAATTCGATGTGCTCTTTCAAAAAAGCGATCCACGCGATGTGCTCCGCGCCCGCCGTCAGGTAGCTCAGGCCCGACCACCCGCTCAAGGCCGCCGTCACCGTCAAATCCGCGATCAAAAGCAGCGCGCCCACCACCGCCAGCAACCGTCCCTGCGAGCGCGCCGCCGAGTAAACGCCGCCGCCGTCGGGAAAATAGCGGCAGATGACGGAATAATTGACCGCCACCAGCGCCGTCAGCGCGCAGACCGCGAGGATCAGCCAGAGCGAGGAAAAACCTGCCGCCAGAAAGGCGAGGCCGGTCACATAAGCTTTGCTGGTGCCCCAGTCTCCGTAGAGGAGAGCGGCGGCGCGTTTCCAGTCGACATTCCTTGGGCGGTGCCCCTCCAGAGTTACTTCCACGTGGTTAAAACCCTCCTTGCGAACCCTTGTTTCCTGGCCGGAACCCAAGCATAGAGGCCCGCCGCCGCGAGATCAAGACGCATCGGACGAGCGGCTGTTTAGGAATTTCCAGCATTGCGAGGCCGGTTTTTTCCTGCTATACGGCTTGCCCCATCATATGCAGACAGTCATTACATCGCTCGGCCCTTGCCAATTTCCATCGCCGCTTTTGCGCTGCGGCCAACATTTTCGTAACGACAAGGAGCGGGTGCTTTGCGACGACACCGTCGAAGCCGTCAAAGGCGCCACCGAGCACAAGAAAACCCCGGATAGCTTCGAAGTGGCCGGGGCGCGCGAAAAGATTTTCTTCGATCCGAAAACCACCAAGGCGGGCATCGTTACTTGCGGCGGCCTCTGCCCTGGCCTCAATGACGTCATTCGCAGCCTCGTCATGGTGCTTTCCTACAACTACGGAATCCAGGATATCTACGGCTTCCGCTACGGCTACGAAGGGCTCGTGCCCAGCTTTGGCCGCGTGCCGGTGAAGCTCACGCCCGAAAGCGTCGCCGCCATCCACAAGCTCGGCGGCACCATGCTTGGCTCCTCGCGCGGCCCGCAGGACGTCGGCGTGCAGGTCGATACGCTCGAGGAAATGGGCATCGACATCCTCTTCGTCATCGGCGGCGATGGCAGCCTGCGCGGCGCGGGCGAAATCGCCGATGAAATCATGAAGCGCGGCCTCAAAAAAGCCGTCGTCTGCATTCCCAAGACCATCGACAACGACATCATGTTCGTGGACAAGTGCTTCGGCTTCGAAACCGCCGTGGCCGAAGCGGGGAAAGTGATCCTCTGCGCCCACGCCGAAGCCCAGGGCGCCTACAACGGCATCGGCGTCGTCAAGCTGATGGGCCGCGACTCCGGCTTCATCGCCTGCCTGGCCACGCTGGCCTGCGGCGAAGTCAACTACGTCCTCATTCCCGAAGTGCCCTTCAAGCTCGAAGGCCCGGGCGGCCTCTTCGAGCATCTCCGCTCGCGGCTCAACCTGCGCAAGCACGCCGTCATCGTCGTCGCCGAGGGCGCGGGCAAAAACCTCGTGGGCGAAGCGGGCATGGACGCCTCCGGCAACCGCAAACTTGAGGACATCGGCGTCTACCTGCGCGACCGTATTACCGAATATTTCAAAAAGAGCGGCGTCGAAGCCACCATCAAGTACATCGACCCGAGCTACACCATCCGCAGCGTTCCCGCCGCGCCGCAGGACAACGTCTATTGTTCGCTCCTGGCGCAGAACGCCGTCCACGCCGCCATGGCGGGCAAGACGGCCATGCTCGTGGGCCGCTGGCACGGGCGCTACGTCCACATGCCCATCGACCTCGTCACGCACGGCCGCCGCAAGGTGGACCCGCACGGCGAACTGTGGCAATCCGTGTGCGAAATCACCGGGCAGCCACTCAACATGACCGAAACCGCCTGCAAAAAGGCGTAGGCCAAAAACAACAGTGAATCGCGGCTGCGCTCCCGCCGGATGCGTTCGAAGGCTTTTTTATGTGACAAACATGTAAAAAATGCCTTGGAAAGGCCATATTTAGGGCATTTTGAGTTTCACACTGCATCCATTGGTTGGTAAAAAAACACCCATGCGCCGGTTGTCCCTTTCATTCCTAGCCTTCGCCGCGACCCTGGTTTTGCCATGCGCCGCCTCCGCGAGCGCGCCGGAGTGTGAGCTGGTCATCAACGTGGACAACCAGGTGATGATCCTCGTACAGGAAGGGAAGGAAGTCGCCAAATACCCAATTTCCACCTCGAAATTCGGCGTCGGCGACGAACTCCATAGTTACAAGACACCCACCGGGGTTTTGGAAGTTTGCGACAAAACCGGCGACAACAAGCCGCTTGGCACTGTGTTCAAAGGCGGGCGGCCCACCGGCGAAGTGCTCGCGCCGAACACCCCCGGCCGCGACCCCATCGTCACCCGCATCATCCAGCTTCGCGGGCTCGAAGATCAAAACCGCCATGCCCGCTCGCGCGGCATCTGGATTCACGGCACCAACGAGGAAAGCCGCATTGGCAAA
Organism: uncultured Chthoniobacteraceae bacterium; assembly: GCA_964513965.1. Lineage (GTDB taxonomy): Bacteria > Verrucomicrobiota > Verrucomicrobiia > Chthoniobacterales > Chthoniobacteraceae > UBA695. The sequence goes on along the minus strand of CAZEOO010000009.1, from coordinate 31,030 downwards.
CCCGTAAGCTGGGGCTGCATCCGCATGCGCTCCAAGGATGTCGCCGAGCTTTATAACGCGGTCCCCGTGGGCACCCGCGTGGTCATCCAGGGCAAGAACCCTTCGGGCTTCCACTGGTTCCACTTCTGGTCATAACCAGGTCTATTCATGACGCTTGAAACGCGGTTTCCCGGGGCATGGCGCGCGCTTGCGCTGCTCCTGGGCATCAACCTTTTCAACTACATCGACCGCTACATCCTCTCGGCGGTGGAGCCCACGCTGCGCAAGGAATTGTTCGCGGGCGACCCGCGCGCCATGACCAAAACCGGCTGGCTCGCCTCCGCTTTCCTCATCAGCTACATGGTGCTGGCCCCGGTGTTCGGGCGGCTGGCGGACCGCTACTCGCGCTGGCTGCTGGTGGGCGCGGGCGTGGCGCTCTGGAGCCTGGCCAGCGCCGCCTCGGGCCTCGCGGGCTCGTTTGCCGCCCTGCTCATCACGCGCGTGTTTGTCGGGGTGGGGGAATCCGCCTACGGCCCCGCCGCCCCCGCGCTCATCGCCGATTACTTCGCGCCGTCGAGCCGGGGCCGCGTGCTTTCGCTTTTTTACCTGGCCATTCCCGTGGGGAGCGCCTTGGGTTACGTGTTCGGCGGCCTCGCGGGCTCGGCCTGGGGCTGGCGCTGGCCCTTTCTCCTCGCCGCCGTGCCGGGCCTCGTGCTGGCGGTTTGCTGCATCGGCGCGGCCCGGGAACCCCGAAAATCGCAGGAGCCCCGGGAATCCGCACCCCTTCCGCTCAGGGCGGTGCTCGGCGGCCTATGCCGCAACCGGCCGTTCCTGATTAATACCGCCGCCATGGCCGCCATGACGTTCTCCGTCGGCGGCCTGGCCTACTGGGTGCCCGCCTATATCCACGACTTCCGGGGTCAGCCGGACCTGGGCCGCATCAACACCCTTTTTGGAGCCGTTACGGTGGTGGCGGGGCTCTTGGCCACGTGTGCGGGCGGCTGGTTGGCGGACTGGCTCAAAAAGCGCCGCGCGGGTGCCTATTTCTGGGTTTCCGGCGTGGGAATGCTGGCGGCCTTTCCGCTCACCGTGGCCATGCTTTTTATGCCATTTCCGTATTTTTGGGGAATGCTCTTCGCGGTCGAGTTCTGCCTGTTTTTCAACACCGGCCCGGCGAACGCCGCCTTGATCGAGGCCACTTCCCCGGCCATCCGCGCCAGCGCCTTTGCCGTGAATATCTTCCTGATCCACGCCCTGGGCGACGCCATTTCGCCTCCCGTCATTGGCGCGATCGCTGACCGCTGGCAGTTGAACGCCGCCTTTTTGGGGGTGTCAGGTATGATCGCTATCTCTGGACTTTTTTGGATAGTAGGTGCAAAATATGCCGATAGTGATTCCCAGGCAGCCACGTTACCTTCCCGTTTCACACAATCGTAACGCGGCTGTCATACGGTCTTCATGATCTCGCAATAAACCACCTGGAACATGAGAACCCCAGCCGCTGCTCCAGCAGCCAACGTGGCCGATAGGCTATCCAATTCCCGAACCCAGCAGCTTTACCGCCTTCGCTTGGCCGAGTCTTCCCATGACATCGTGGCCGCGCAGCGGTTGCGCTACGAAATTTTTAACGTCGAACTGGGCGAAGGCCTGGCCAGCGCCGCCGAGAACGGCCTGGACTCAGACCGCTTCGACCCCGTTTGCGACCACCTGCTGGTGGAAGAAATCGAAAGCAACACCCTGGTGGGCACCTACCGCGTGCAGATGGGGGACCGGGCCCTGGCCAGCGAAGGCTTTTATAGTGCCCGCGAATTTGATTTTACCCCCTTCCGCGACCGCGCCGCGCAAATCGTCGAACTGGGTCGCGCCTGCGTGCATCGAAAGCACCGCAACCTCGTGGTGCTCGGTCTCTTGTGGAAAGGCATCGCCCATTACGCCAAAGACCACCACGGGCGCTATCTGGTCGGCTGCTCCTCTTTGACTTCCCAAGACCAGGGCGAAGGGCTGGCCCTTTTCCAAGCCCTGAAGGAGCGCCGTCTCGCGCCGCCTGAGTGGCAAACCCACCCCATGCCGGGCTTCGAATGCCGGGGGCAGTGGCCCGCCGACGTGCCCGTGCGCGCGCCCAAGCTGATGAGCGCCTATTTCTCCATCGGCGCGAAAATGTGCGGCGAACCGGCCATCGACAAGGAATTCAAGACCATCGACTTCCTCACGCTGGTGGACATCCTGGCCCTGCCGGAGAGCGTCGCTGCCCGCTACGAGTTGAAATAGCGCGCTGGGAACGCCACCCGGCGTTTTGCCCCTTTTTGCCGCTCGGTTTTGTATGGTAAGGTAAACCCTTCCATGCGTTCCATCCGAATTTTCGTGCGGTTATGCGGCGTTATGGCCGTCGTCACCGAGGCGGCCCTGATGTACCTCTTCACCATCAAATGGGCCGGCCGCGCCGGGTCCTATCCCGCCCGCGCAGCCTGGCTTCACCGGGCCTGCCGCCACATGTTGGCGGTGCTCAACGTCAAGGCGACTTACGAAGGCGTGCCCCCCACGCGCGGCGTGATGGTCAGCAACCACATCACTTACCTCGACATCCTGGTGCACTCGGCCAATACGCCGTTGATCTTCATTTCCAAAGCCGAGGTCGACAATTGGCCCATTTTCGGCGCGCTCACGCGCTGGGCCGGGTCCATCTTCATCCGGCGCGAGCTTCGCAAGGACGTGCGCAGGGTCGCCGATGCCATGCCCGCCGTGGTGGAGCAGGGCAGCGTGCTCACGTTCTTCCCCGAGGGCACCAGTTCCGACGGCAGCGGCGTGCTCCCTTTCCGCCCGTCCTTGCTGGCCCCCATCGTGGAATATGGCTGGCCCGTCACGCCCGCCTTCGTGCACTACAGCCTGGAACCCGGCGACGGCACGGTGGAGCACGACGTAGCCTATTACCGGCCCGAAACCGTCTTTGGCCTGCACATCTTCCGCCTGCTCGGGCGGCGGCGCATCGAGGCGAAAGTCACCTATGGGGAGCCGCGCCAGCCCGGCCCGGACCGCAAGGCGCTGGCGTGTCAATTGCGTGAAACCGTCTGCACGCTCGGCGGCGTGTAGCGGTAACTTTGAGCCGCCGCGTCGAGCCCGTTGGCCTGGACGTGAAAAAAGCAGATCGAGGCCGCGAATCCCAGCGCCAGGCCCAGGAGCGCCCCGGCCAGATATTCCGGGCGGATCAACGGCTTGGCGGGCGGTTCTTCCCGTTCCTGGATTTCCTCCAGCAGCCGTAATTGCCCAAAAGCCAGCCCGGGCGGAAGCCTGGGGGGAGCTTTGCGGAGCACGCCGGGGGGGACGTTGGGATGGACGACGCGTTGCGACATCGCTTTATGGGGTGAATTACAAGCAATGGAAATTCGCGCCCCGGCCATTCACGGCGGCCTACTCTAGGGCTAAGGGTTTTTCTGTCGGCAAAAAAACCGGGGTGGACGGCGTGCCGCGCGCCATATATAAGAAGCTCCCCCTTCACCACACCCACCACTGCCCATGTTTGTCGATCACATCAAAATTTACGCCAAGGCCGGAAACGGTGGAAATGGCAGTTGCAGCTTCCGCCGCGAGAAGTTCGTGCCCAAGGGCGGTCCCGATGGCGGCGACGGCGGCAACGGCTCGAGCATCGTGCTGGTGGCCGATCCGCAGATCGACAACCTCACCTCGTTCTATTACGAACCCATCCTGCGGGCCAAAAACGGCGCCAACGGCATGGGTAAGCAGAAGTACGGCAAATCGGCCCCAAACCGCATCGTCAAAGTGCCCATTGGCACCGTGGTGTTCCGGTTGCCCGAGGGAGTTTCTCCCTTCGCACCCAAACCGCAGGCTTGGGAGCTTGAGGAGCAGGAGGGGGAATTGCAAGAACAGCCCCAGCCCTCCACCGTTGGCCAGAAAGCCGCCGCAGCCATGGAATTGAGCGACCTGGAACAGATCGCCGATCTCGACCACGAAGGGGCCGAGTTGATCCTATGCCAGGGCGGCAAGGGCGGCCGCGGCAACATCCATTACAAAAGCTCCCGCAACCGCGCTCCCAAGCAATGGGAGGAGGGCGGCGAAGGCGAGGAAGGCTATTTTCTGCTGGAACTCCGCAAGATCGCCGACGCGGGGTTGGTGGGCTACCCCAACGCGGGCAAATCGACCCTGCTGGGGAAAATCTCCTCCGCGCACCCGAAGGTCGCGCCGTACCCGTTTACCACGCTGCACCCGATGGTCGGCATTGTCGATTTTCCCGGGTTCCACCGGGCCGCCGTGGCCGATATTCCCGGGCTCGTCGAAGGGGCGCACGACAACGTCGGCCTCGGGCACGAATTCCTGCGGCACATCGTCCGCTGCCGCATCCTCTTTTTCGTCATCGACATGGCCGGAACGGAGGACCGCAACCCCATCGAGGATCTCGGCAAGCTGCGCCGGGAACTGGAGCTTTACGATCCCACGCTTTCGAGCCGCCCCTGGGTAGTCATCGCCAACAAAATGGACGACCCCAAGGCGGAGGAAAACCTGCTCCACTTCCGCACCCGGTTCCCGAAGCTGGAAATTATCCCCATTTCCGCCGAACTGGGCGAGGGGGTCGACGAAGTGAAAGCCAGCCTGTTCCGGCATCTCTTCGAGGAGTCGGAAGCGACGCAAGCTCCGGCCGAAGTGCCGCCCCCGCCCGCCGCGGAGTGATCTTGAAATTGACTACATAACCCAAAGGAATTGGATGAACTGCTATGGAAAAGCCGATCGTTGCCAGCTATTGCGCCACGTTTTTGAAGCCGGAGATGCGGCACATCTACCGGCAAGTCACCGCGCTGCGGCGCTACAGCACCTTTGTCGTCGCCAACGAGCGGCTTGAGGCCGGGAGCTTCCCGTTCGGGGATATCGAGTTGCTGCCCAAACCTGCGCAGCCCCTCTGGCGGCATGCTTTTTTGAAATATATTAAGAGGGTGCCGCCGCTCTATTACCGGGGGGAGATGGAGCCGCTCGTGGCCCTGTTCAACCGGCGGCCAGCGGATCTGCTGCATGTCTATTTTGGCCACATCGGGGTGCATTTGCAGGCGTTTTTGGAACATTGGAGCCGCCCTTCCATCGTCTCCTTCCACGGCGCGGACGTGATGCCCCGTCTCCACGATCCCGCTTACTTGGGTCGCATGCGGCGGCTCTTTACGCTCGTGCCGCTGGTGCTGGCCCGCTCGGAATCCCTGGCGGAGCGGTTGGTCGCCAGCGGTTGCCCCCGGGAGAAAATCCGTCTCAACCGCACCGGCATTCCGCTCGCGGATTTCCCTTTTGTTCGCCGTGCCGTGCCCGCCGACGGCGCGTGGCACCTGGTCCAGAGTTGCCGGTTGATCGCGAAAAAAGGGCTCGAAACCGCGTTGCGGGCCTTCGCCGAGTTCCACTGCCATTACCCCAAGGCCACCTTTACCATCGCGGGCAACGGACCGCTGCTGGAGCCGTTGCAGCAACTCAGCGCCAAACTGGGCATTGCCGGGGCGGTGAATTTCGCGGGGTTTCTGACGCAGAGCGAACTCAACCGCCTCTATGCCCAATCGCATCTATTCGTCCATCCGAGTCAGGTGACAGAGAAGGAGGACCAGGAAGGCGTGCCCAATTCCATGCTGGAAGCCATGGCCACGGGGCTGCCCGTGGCGGCGACGCTGCATGGCGGCATTCCCGAGGCGGTTCAGAACGGCGTGAGCGGCTTGCTCGTGCCGGAACGGGACCACACCGCGCTGGCTGCGGCTCTCAAACGGCTCGTTGGTTCACCCGAAGCGACCTGGGAAATGGGCTGCCGCGCCTCGGTCTGCGTCCATGCCGAGTTCGACCAAGCCCACGCCATCGCCAAGCTGGAGGATTGCTACGACGAAGCCGTCCGGCTGGGGAAGCCCCGGGGATAAAAAGGCAATCCGTTGCTACCGATGAGGCCAGAAATACCAGAGCATGGCGGCCCCCATCACGATGCGGTAGGCGGCGAAGCCCTTGAAGGTATGGCTCTGCACAAAGCGGATGAGCCATTTGACCACCACGAAGGCCATGACGGCTGAAACCAGGGTGCCCAGCAGCAGCAAGGCCCAGCTTTCGTGGGGCGTCCCGGCGGGGATATTTTTCAATTCGTGGTGAATTTCAAAAAACCCCGCGGCGAACATCGTGGGGATGCCCAGCAGGAAGGAAAACTCGGTGGCTTGCGGGCGGTTGAGCCCGATGGCCAGCGCGATAATAATGGTGGTGCCGCTGCGGGAGGAGCCGGGGAAAACGGCGGCGAAAAGTTGCGCCAGCCCCACGGCGATGGCCACGAGCCAGGTGATTTTGTCGGGCAGTTCGCGCCCGCGCACCCAGCGTTCCACGGCCAGGATAACGAAGCCGCCGATGAGCGTCGCCCAGGCGACGGGCATGGGTTCGTCAGGAAGCTGGAACCCCAGTTTTTTGATGAGCAGCCCGCCCGCCCCGGTGATCCCGAAGGCGAGCATGAGCTTAAGGATGAGGTCGCGGTTTTCCGGCTCGTTGAACCGGAAGAGCATGGCCTGGAGCTTGCGCGAAAAAATCGGCAGCAAGGCGAGCATCGCGCCGCTTTGGATGACGACGTTAAAAAGCTCGCTCTGCTTGGGAAGCCACTGTTCGGCCAGGAGGAGATGGCCGGTTGAGGACACGGGAATGAACTCGGTAAGACCTTCGATCATGCCGAGCAAAACAACAACCAGCCAGGATGCCATGTGGATGCTTTGGAAAGGGAGCTTTTTTTACACCGCGCTCTCGCCGCGCTCGTCGGTGCGAATGCGGATCGCTTCCTCGACCGCCGAAACAAATACTTTGCCGTCGCCGATCTTGCCGGTCTTGGCGGCGGTGACGATAACGGCCACGGCTTTGTCCGCGCGTTCGTCGGGGAGCACGAGCTCGATTTTCATCTTGGGGAGAAAATCGACCGTGTATTCGCTGCCGCGGTAAATTTCGGTGTGGCCCTTCTGGCGTCCGAAACCTTTGACTTCGGTGACGGTCATTCCCTCAACGCCGATTTCGGCGAGGGCTTCCTTCACGTCTTCCATTTTGAATGGCTTGATGATCGCCTCGATTTTTTTCATGCAACTCTTGCTTAGGCCGGAGTGAAACGCTTTGCAAGCCGAAGGCTTGGGGTTGGCCAAAAAAGTTTAGGGCACCTCAGCCGATTTCCGCCTCCTGCGCCTTTTCCACGAGGTGGAATACCCGGTAAAAGGCTTCCTTGCGGGCAAGGTTTTGGCCCACGAGCCCCTTGAGCCGGGGGATGTCCTGGGGGTTCAGGACGAGGTCCACGCTGAGGGCGAAGGCTTCCATTTCCGCCTGGGTGGTCCGTTCCTGTCCGATGAGGGTTACGAACATCGCCCGGCGGGCTTCCTGGGAGAATTCGTTGATTTCGGCGAGCACGGGGTTGGTGAAGGCGTCGGCCCCCCCGAAGTCGTCGGAGGTAATCACGATGTCGCAAACCAGCGTATGGAGCGCCGTGACGGCGGCGGCGGGCGTCTGCGCGGTTTCGATGGCAAAGCCGAGGGCGGTGAGTTGCTCGGAGACGGCTTGGAGCAGCTCGGGGGTCTCAAGACAGACGAGGGCCGTGAATTCGTGCGGAGAATAGGGTTCAGGCATGGCGGTGGAGAGGTTCGCGGGACTCCTAGAAACCGAAAAGCCCCCCTTTTTTGGGCTGTTCCTTGGGTGGTTCCCCGGAGTCGAGGTTGAGGTTGGAAACGCCGTCGAGCCGCAGGCTGGTATGGGCTTCCTTGCTCAGACCCCGCTCTTTTTTCACCTGGTCGATGTGTCGTTGTACGATGCCTTTGCGGGTGGCGTAGGCGAGCGCCGTGCCTTCATCGATGGCGTCGGTTTCAAAGGCGCGGCAGATGCATTGGTCGAAGGTCATCCAACCGAAGGGGTGGCTGTCCTGGATGATGGTGTAGAATTCGCGCCCCTCGGCCTCGCCCAGGGCGATGGCCTCCTTGGTTCGCAAATTGTTGCCCATCACTTCCATCAGCAGAAAACGCCCGCTGCCGTCTTTCTTGGGCACCAACCGCTGGCTGACGACGTATTTGAGCATTTCGGAAATCCGCAGCCGCAGTTGTTTTTCCTCCTCGCGGTTGAACATGCCCAGGATGCGGCTGATGGACTGGCCCGCGTCGATGGTGTGCAGCGTGCTCAAAACGAGGTGGCCGGTTTCGGCGGCGGTCAGCGCGATTTCCACCGTGGGCCGGTCGCGCATTTCGCCCACGAGGATGACCTTGGGCGCCTGGCGCAGGGCCGCGCGCAGGCCGTTGGGGAAGGTGTCGAAGTCCGCGCCCAGTTCCCGCTGGTTGAAAGTCGCCTTTTGGTGGTGGTGGACAAATTCGATGGGGTCCTCCAACGTGACGATGTGGATCGGCTTGGTGCGGTTGATCTCATTGAGCACGGCGGCCAGCGTCGTGGTCTTGCCGCTGCCGGTGGCGCCCGTGATGAGGACGAGGCCGTTTTTTTCCTCGCACATTTCCGTGATGATCGGGGGCAGGCTGAGGCTGCGGATGGAGGGGGTTTCCGTTTGCAGGCGGCGCATGACGATGGCCCAGTTGCCGCGCTGCCGGAAGATGTTCACGCGGAAGCGGGTGCGGTCGTTGATGCCGTAGCCGCAATCGCAGGAACCGGTGCGCAGCAGGTTGGAGAGCAGCCGCCGGTCGTCATGGATGATGGAAAGGGCCAGTTGCTCGATCTGGATGGGGGTGAGGCTGAAGATGTTGTGCTTGGTGCGCACCGGCTTGAGCGACCCCTGGGCCTCCACCTGGAGCGGGCGGCCCACGGCGAAAATGAGATCGGAAATCCCTTCGCAGGATTCGATCATACTGGTCAAAATCGAGTCGATGTCAGCTTTTCTCATGGGTGGGGGACGGTGTTATCTGCGCACGCTCGTTCCCAATCTCCTGATTGGGAACGCGGTTGTCTGCGAATCTCCGATTCGTTGGAGCGTCCATGGAATCTGGAGATTCGTAACGAGGAGCCGGTGTTGGAATCTGCGTTCATCTGCGAATACCTTTTAATCCTCGTCCTCGGGCGGGTCTTTGAGCAGCGCGCGGAATTTCTTGCGGTCGGTGGCTTTTTCGTAAGCCTCCTCGGGCGAAATGCGGGCGCAGCGGAGGTGATCGACGATGGCGTCGTCCAGCGGCTGGTTGCCTTTCTTTTTGCCCACCTGCATCATGCCGGGAATCTGGTGCGTCTTGCCCTCGCGGATCAAGTTGGCAATGGGGCTGTCCACGACCAGCACTTCCAGCGCGGCGACGCGGCCCGGTTTGTCGATGCGCTTAAACAGGTTCTGGGCGATGACTCCCTTGAGCGACTCCGCCAGCGTAGTGCGGATCTGGTTTTGCTGGTTGGTCGGGAAAACGTCGATGATGCGGTCGATGGTTTTGGGCGCGTTGGAGGTGTGCAGCGTGCCGAAAACCAGGTGGCCCGTGGCGGCCGCCGTGAGCGCCAGTTCGATGGTTTCCAGATCGCGCATTTCCCCCACCAGAATGATGTCCGGGTCTTCGCGCAACGCCCCGCGCAGGGCCGAGGCGAAAGAGCGAGTGTTCACGCCCACTTCGCGGTGGTTGACCAGGCAGTTTTGCGATTGGTGCACAAACTCGATGGGGTCTTCCACGGTGATGATGTGGTCCTTGCGGTGGATATTGGCGTAATCGATGATCGCGGCGAGCGTGGTCGATTTGCCGGACCCCGTGGGGCCCGTGACCAAGACCATGCCCTTTTTGAGCATGGCGAATTTCTTCAAGGCGGGCGGCAGCCCCAGCTCCTCCAGGGTGAGGACTTTGCTGGGAATCAACCGGAACACGGCGGCGATGCCGTTTTTCTGGTTGAAGAAATTGGCGCGGAACCGGGCCATTTGCGGGTATTCGTAGCCGAAATCAACATCGCCGGTTTCCTCGTAAACTTTGATCTTCGTTTCCGGCGCGATTTCGTAAACGAGCGCCTTCAAGTCGTCGTTTTCAAGCGGCGGGGCGTCGATGCGGACGAGTTCGCCGTTGATGCGCAGGATGGGCTGGTTGCCGGTGGAGAGGTGAAGGTCGCTCGCCTTCTGCTCCATCATGAAACGAAAGAACGTGTCGATGCGTGCCATGGTTGTCGGGGAAAGTTTTTCGCTGGGGTAGGATTACGTAATGCAGCAGATGCGGTGCCAGTTCGCCCCCTTTATGCGTCCTCGGCGGTGAGGGCGAGCACTTCCTGCAATGTGGTGATGCCCTCCTTCGCTTTGTCGATGCCGGCCATGCGCAGGGTTTTCATGCCTTCCTGCACGGCCTGGGCCTTGATGACGGAGGCCGAGGCGCGCTTCACGATCAAGCGCCGGATGGCCTCGGTGACGGGCAGCACTTCGAGCACCGCCGCCCGGCCGGAGTAGCCGCGCCCCTTGCAGCGTTCGCAGCCCGCGCCACGGAAGAAGGTCTGGCCGGCGAGTTCGGGGATGTCCAGCTTCTCGAACACCTCGGGCTCGGGAATGAACTCCTCTTTGCAGTTGGGGCAGATGCGCCGCACGAGCCGCTGGGCGCAGGTGAGCAAAATGGAGGAGGAGAGCAGGAACGGCTCGATGCCCATGTCGTCAAGGCGGCTGATGGCCCCGGCGGCGTCGTTGGTGTGCAGCGTGCTCAAGACCTGGTGGCCCGTCAGCGCCGCTTTCACGGCGATGTCCGCCGTCTCCTGGTCGCGGATTTCGCCAATCATGACGATGTCCGGGTCTTGCCGCAAAATAGAGCGCAGGGCATTGGCGAAAGTGAGGCCGATCTCGGTTTTCACGGCCACCTGGTTGATGCCAATGAGCTGGTATTCCACCGGGTCTTCCACCGTGACGATGTTGTACTCCGGGTGGTTCAATTCCTGGAGCACGGAGTAGAGCGTCGTGGTTTTACCGGAACCCGTGGGGCCGGTGACGAGGATCATCCCATGCGGGGCGTCGATGGCGGCCTGGAACTGCGCGAAGGTTTGCTCGTCGAGGCCAAGGTTTTTGACGGAGCCCGAGAGCGTGCTTTTATCCAGCAAGCGGATGACGATTTTCTCTCCGTGCACCGTGGGCAGGAACGAAACGCGCAGATCGATCTCCTTGCCCCCCACGCGAATGCGGAAGCGGCCGTCCTGCGGCAACCGGCGCTCGGCGATGTCGAGCCCCGAGAGAATCTTGATGCGGGAAGCGATGGGCAGTTGCAGCGATTTGGGCGGCGAACTGGCTTCCACCAAGTTGCCGTCCACGCGGTAGCGCAGCTTGATGCTTTTTTCGAACGGCTCGATGTGAATATCGGAGGCTTTTTCCTTGATGGCCTGCACGAGGATCATGTTCACCACCTTGATGGCGGGGGCGTCCTCGGCCTGGTTGCGCACCTGGTCAAGGTCGAGGTTCTCCCGCGCTTCCTTGATCTCTTCGACGCCGCTGGCGGTCTCCTCGGCGGCATCCCGCATTACGTCGTCCATGGCCAGGCCGGTGTTCACGCCGGAAAGGGCGTCGTCGATGGCCTTTTCCGTGGCGATCATCGGGACGATCTCCAGCTTTGTACGCTGGCGCAGGTCGTCGATGGCCATCACGTTCATCGGGTCGGCCATGGCCACGAAGAGCTTGTTGCCGAGCCTGCCCACGGGCGCCAGCTTGAGGTTGCGGGCGATCTCCTTGGGGATGATGTTGGCGATCTCGTCCGGCGGATGGATTTTGGCCAGGTTGATGGGCGGCACGTCGAGGCAGCGGCCCATGGAGATCATCATGTCCTGCTCGGTGACGTAGCCCTTGCTGGTCAAGAGCTTGACGATGCGCCCGCCCTGCTGCTTTTGAAGCGCGACGATTTCCTCCAACTGCGCGGGCAACAAGAGCCCGTCCTCAATGAGGATGTCGGCGATGCGTTCTCCAAAACTTTTGGCCATTTTACAAAAAAGAAGGTCAGGCTTGCAGCCGGTAGGTTTCGCGCAGGATGTGGTCGAGGGTGGCGGGCGTGGCCAGGTGCCACAGCACGTGGTAGTCCACGCTTTGCTGCACGATCAATTTCGCGCTGTTGTCGAAGGGGTTGTCCACCGCCACGAAGAGGGTGCGGCTCACGAGGTCGAACGGAACGATCCGGCGGCCCAGCGTGAGGCTCTCGGGCAGCATTTTGACGATCTGGCGGTCGATGTCGTAATGCTCCAGGGGGATGTAGGCGAATTTCGTGCGGTCGAGGATCGTGGTCAGCAGTTCCCCGGCGTCCGCTCCGTTTTTAATCAGTTCGCCCAGCAGACCGGCGGCGACGCCTGGCTTGTCCGGGTACGCCTGCAACTTGGCGTTGATGGAGCGCACATGGCAAAGGGCGTCGTCAATGGCTTCCCGGCTGACCATCCGGTACTGGATCAAAAACCGGGCCAGGGATTCGTTCGCGTCGGGCGCTTGGGGCGCGGCAGCCGCTTTTTTCACGGCGGCATTTTCCGGCATGCGCGTTTCGTCCGTGGCGATCAAGGCCGGTTCCACCTGCGCGGGCTGCCGTTGAGCCGGTGCCTCGGGTTGCGGCTCGACCTCGCCGAAATCGAGTGCGATCTCGGCCTTCGGGTGCGGGTTGAGCGTGGCTTCGAGCCCGGCGATGATTTTGGTGATTTCGGGCGAATCCGGCTGGTGGAGGAGGATGCCTTCGTATTCCAGCAACGCGGCGGAAAACTGTCCCTGGTGCAGGTAGGCGTCGGCCAACAGGCGCGTGACGCGGATGCCGTCCTCGCCCTGGCCCAGTTTCCAATAAGCGTCTTTTAGAATTTCCAGCGACTGGGTATCGTCGGGATTCGCTTGGGATTTGAGCGCCTCGACCGTTTGAAGAAGTTCTTCCCGTTCTTCCGGCGTGAGCGTCTCGGCTATTGAAATGGAGAGGGGAGCGTCGATGCCGTTAGCATCCTCAGGGAAGGCTGTTTTTTCAAGCCGTTTTTGCCTCGTCGATTCCCCGATGCCCTGATCGGGGAACCTCGGCAACGATTTCCCCTTCAAACGTCTCGCTTTGTGCGAAACTATCTATGACGAGGGAACCGTTTGAGAGAGGGTTGAGAAGAGGTTGGGAGAGAGTTTAAAAGATACCGGATTTGAAACAAAGTCCGGTTCAGTGGGACGGGTATCGGGGGAGCCCGTCCCACTTTTTTGTACTGAAGTCGAGATTGTGATAAATATCTTAATTTGCGGTACTTGCATATCAACAAATGGATAAAATTAATGCCTCGATTTTGGCTGTTTTGAGTGTCGTTTTCTCTGTCGGGGTTAGTCAACGGGTTAGTTAAATTTTTTGACGAAGAAGGGACTAAAAATGGGGTAGGGGAGTGCCGCTGAAAACGAAGCCTGTTTTCAGCCTCGTCCACCGTTCGATCAGGGTTGCCTTCGCCCTCGATAAAAAGCCCATAGCGGGCCTTCTGGAGCGGCTTATGGAAGATGTTTAGTAATCGCTAAAGCCGAAACCTTACGGCCCCCTGCCCTCTCACGGAAACCCGAGTTAATCCGGACCAAACGGACCAGTTTTTGCCAGTGATTCTGGATTTATGCTCATGGAGAATGGCAAATTTTCCAAGAAGATTTTTTTCTGTCATTTTTCCCTAGGAGTTGAAAAAAGTGGTCCGTTTGGTCCGTAGAACCGGCACTCCCCTCCCTTTCTCCACAAAATCAGGCATTTTCAGACCGTGTTCCTAAGTTCGGGCGACTAAAAAACGGGCTTTTTAGGGCATTTTAGGAGGTCGAGTCATCTCTGCGATCTGCTTTCACCCCTTGTGACATTTTTTTGTGTTCAAAAGCACTACTGGTGGCGCGTGATTGAGTTATATAGATGCCCCGTCTTCCCTTTGCTGTCGGGACTGGATAACCCTCTGAAAAAAACAAACGGCATGGATGCACAATGCCCGCCATCTGGTAATGGGATTGCCAGGGAACGTTCCGCGCACAGGATACCCATCTCACCGGTCTGCCAAGGCTGATCTTTCGTCACCCAACGTTAAAACAAATTTAAAAATATTCTTGAAACATATTTAAAAGTATAACGTACTCTGGACCGCAATACTTTTAGGAAAAGTCCCCCCGATACAATTCAACTCAAGGAGTTTTTTATGAAGACCGAAAACAGGAGCAAGATGCGCACGTTCGTTTTTTGGGCAATGATGTGCGTTCTTGGAGTCTCTTCTCATTCATTTGCCGCCTATCCCTCGGTATTGGTCATAGGCGGAACTGCATATTCCGGCGTTTTCGTCTCAAGTAGTACTGGATCTTACGAAAAATATGGCAGTTCCGGCGGATTTTTGGTTTTGAGCGGTTCGCAGGGGGGCGGGGTAGGTTGGGGAACTACAGGCGATGCAGCCTATGCAAGCCTAACGGGTACATGGAACGGCAGTAACACAGTCACCATTCAGGATCACAGCGTGGTTGTGCCGCAGGTTGTGATTACGGCCCCCAGCGCCATTACTCCCCCCGACCATGTAGGGATATGATGGTCTTTCGTTTTCAGCATCTGGCACGGGCACTAATTCGGCGGGAAGATTCATGGTGGCATACAGCGGAATCGTGGATGGGTACATTTTCAATTTTGGAATTGGATTGCCATTCTATAGATACCAGACGGGCCCTGGGCAATTGAGCATCAATACCGGGGCGAACGACAGTTGGCCCGCGTCGAACATGTATGCTTTTCCTTCAAAGATTTACGTGGGCGGCAAGACGCTGCAATCGACCTCATTTACCGAGGAACTCCTTTCGGGGACGGATTGCGGGTACTGTTGCGACCAATATTATGCTTCGGGAACAAACACTTATGTTGACGTGCATTTGTTTGTCGACGGGACGACTGGGATTATGTGGGGGGGAGTTTCCGGAACCGTAAACAGCAATGATTTTAGAGCGACATGGGATCCCACCACGCAGCAGTTCACGGCTGATGCCGGGTTGGGGTTGGGATTCGCCGCGCCTGCGACGAGCGGATCCTATGGCCCGCCTCAAATTGAATGGAACAGTGTGCTTTTACCGTTTAGATATAGAAATGCCGATGGATCGGATGTTTATGGAGATAGCACGGGAGACATTCAGATTATTATCGATGCCAATAAGAACGTAACGGCAACACAACCGTATACGACATTGACAGGAACATGGGATGGCAATTGCTTTGCCGGAGGCGATTTCGGTGATCCGTATAATGTTGATCAGAGTAATTGGATGTATCCGCAATTGAACTATGTCGATATAGCCGCTGTAAGTGCGAATGGCCTTCAGATTATCAGCAATCCTGGAATTCTATATACCGTCTATGCGCAAGCTGGGGTTGATCCGGGAAATTTTCAATTTTGCATTGGATGGGAGGACAATCCCATGTGCTGGAATCGGATTAATATAGGTAGTCGTTATAGCTTGCAACGCTCCAACGGAACAATGGAATACATGTACATTCCAGCATGGATTGATATTGGATGGTATCACGGCGACGGCTATTGTGCATTCAGTAATATGCCTGGTGTATTTCCATTTATCCAAAGTGGAACAATTGATGCCACGAATGGGTGGCCCGCTTCTGGTGTACTGCCATTGCCAGACCAGCCATGGGTTATTTATGTTAATGGGGCGGAATATGATTTTTATTACGATGGGAGTACGGATGGTGATGGTTGTACATTTTTCGCTTCCAATTACGCCCCGCCGGCTGAATGTAATAGCCAATGGCAGACCCCGGCGGATGCTATAAATCTGTATTGCTCAGTAAATGCTACAGGCACAAACGTAAATATATATAATTATTGGGATGGGACTTCTGGTAGTTTTACATCCCTAAATGGCTATTCTACAGATGGGAGAGTGTATTTATCCACACTTGGGCCTGCTGTTTATGGTCCTCAGCAAATTACGTGGAATGGGAGGATTTTTACCTGCGTTGGCTCTAGCAATGGATCGGACACCTACGCAAGCGGAACTGATTGGCAGGTGACCATCAGTGGCAGTGGTGTGGTCACCGTTACTGGCACCCATTCGGCGACGGGAACATATAATGCCACGACCTATGCTTTCAACTTTGGTAGCGATACGGCCATGGCGGGTTTTTATGCTCAGGATAGTAATGGCAATCTCCTAGGAGTAGGTGTGGGGTTGACGATCAATGTGACCAATACGAATACCACAACTGCGCCACCATCCGGATGGATGGACACCTCAGCTCGGCAAATTCGTTTAGGGAATGGTACAGTGCTAACGGCCACGGGAGGGATAATTGGTTTTGCTTATCAGCACACCACGAATTCGGTGGGGGCTAAGTACCCTGGAATCTCTCAGGGGATGCTTTTCCAAATTGCAGACAGCATGGGTAACTTCACATCCCCTGTTTATCGGTATTCCTCAACGAGCGGGAGCGACTTTGTGGTCCACGCAAACCATGATTATGCCGATCCCAATTCGTACTCATGGGATAATTCGACCATTTTCCCGTCGGTGATTTACGTGAACGGGCTGTATTGCTCAAGGAATGATTCCAGCAAAAGCAGCGTGACCGGTGGTGATATTTCCACCAGTTCGGTTGACTATATTATTCCCACAAGCACGGTTCCCGGGGGAACTGTTTGTATGTCGTGGGTATTTTCAAACAGCGGCTTCTTGGGACGAATTACTGGCACTTACGCAGGTTCCGTGATCAACGGTTCGTGGGACGGCAATGAGCTCTTCGGCAACATCCCCTCGGGAATCATCATCAGCACAACCCAACCGCCAAGCGCCATACGCTACGGTCCCAAACAGATTTCATGGAACGGCACGGTTCTCACTTTTAGTGCAAACGGATCCTCCAAAACCGCCAGTAACCCCAGCGGGGGCGATCTCTATATCGATCCATCAGGCTCTTCCATGAGTATCTTGATTGGGAGCGATGGAACCGTGACCTATACCAGTGTGGACGGAACTCAAACAACAGGAACATATTCGTCAACAACGGGGCAATTTACGTCAAATGGACAGGCAGACGGATCAGTTGTTGCGCTCGATAGTGCCGGGAATCAGACCAACCGGAGCGGTACGGGAACCGTCGGGAGTGTCGGTTCGGTTACCGAAATGCTGGGGAGCCTGGATATCCAAGGCAATTTCCTGACCTTGGGATCTTGGCTGAATGCCTCCAATCAATCGGTCGAAGGCCTTTCGATCTCGTATACTGACGCAAAAAATCAACAGCCCGCGCTGTTGCATTTTGCGAGCGTCAGAAGATCAGTAACATGGGTGTGGAGTCATGCTCATAGTGATGGATCGACCACTCAGGATATCACCATGCAGATGGATTCCGGGAACCGTCTGCGGCTTTACGATCCAGCGACACAGAACTCGGGCACAACTGTAGCTCAGCCCACAATTATTTTGGACCCATCTGCCAGCGGAACATCACAGATAAAGGGAGTGATATTAATCCAGCCGAAGGGAGATTTGCAAATGGGTTCTTTTACCCATGGACCCGTTCCGCAATAACTTTTCACGAGCAGACGAGATGAAATTACTACGATTTTTCAGAAAGGAAGAAGGCGTGTTGTTGCGGCGTCTTGTGGTGGCAATCGTCTTTATTTGTCTGCCATTGATGCTTGTGGCGCAAGCTCCGCAATGGTGGACTGAGCGCAATGTTACAAACAATAATCCTGTTAATGACTACGCGGCGGTGAATCAAGGGCAAGTTAAGAACATCGCCGCAGCAGCAGCCGCAGAATTCAATTCTATCGGCCTTAGCGGGACATATAACGCCATGGTAGCCCAATGGCAAAATTCAACATCGGCAAACGATTACGCCGCAGTTAACCTTGGCCAACTCAAGACGATCGCCAAGCCGTTTTTTGATGTGCTCTTGGGTGTTGGGTTCCGTGGGCATCCTCTGGAATCAGGAACATACCCATGGAGTAGTCCTTCGGCGCCCTCAGCAAATGACTACGCCATGGCCAACATTGGACAGGTCAAAAATTTATTCAGTTTTGATTTCACAAATTTTTCTCTCGATTCAGACCATAACGGGCTTCCTGATAATTGGGAAATTAGATATTTTGGGAAAATAGGCGTTGATCCCAATGCTGACCCTGATGGGGACGGAGTAACGAATTCAGAAGAATTTGCCCAAGGAACCGACCCAACGCAGGCTCTTGATCTCAATAACAACGGCATCCCTGATGACTGGGAGATTTTTCATGCAAATAGCTTCGCTGCATGGCCTTCGCCAATAACGATGCAATTGTCGCAGCAGCAATCGGGCGCAAGTAATCTTATTCTGAACAATTCGACAGCAGAGGAGGTTCAATACAGTGTTATACTAACTAATAACATACTTCCCGGACTCAACTATTCGTATCACGATTCCAAAACTGGGGGGGTGACTTTCACCTGGGAAGATATAAGTCAAACAGGAACTCAATTTACGGGAGGCGCTGCTTCGGATGACGATTACGAGTCGGTTGATTTGCAGGGATTCATATTTCCATATTACGGTCAGAGTTATTCAAAAGTTTATGTGGGTTCAAACGGTCTAATTACACTTGGCCAGGGATCTAGTTCTCTTTACTTCGAAAGTCTACCGTCCCAAGATGCACCTTCCAACTTAATTGCGCCGCTTTGGTGCGATTTGTATCCCCGAAATGGGGCTGTTTATTATAAGGAATTCCCCGACCATTTGGTCATTCAGTATCAAAATGTTCCTTCATATGAGAACCGCGATAATCAAAATGAAAGATATAAATTCCAAGTTGCGCTGTTCAGTAGCGGAAATATAGAACTGCGCTATAGTAGTCTTCCGGGGAGTTCGAGTAACTGTACGGTTGGTATTCAAAACAGTGATGGTTCGCAGGGATTGGAAATCGCCAATAATACAGAATTGCTAGAAAATAATTTGACAATTCGAATTCTGCCATACGCGGCATTTGTTGAGACAGCACAATTGACAGGCACCGCTGCAGCTGGTGCTCAGGCACAACTCGGTGTGACCTTCCACGCCTTGAACCTATCCCCTGGAAATTATACTGCTAATATCCAAATCACCCCGACTTCGGGCTCCTCAATTAATATTCCAGCGACGCTGCAAATAATCAATCTCCCCTCACAAGTGGCAATCATAGATCCAGCCGATGGATACAGTGTGTTGGAAGGCGGCTGGGTTACCTTTACCGCTAACGCAACTGACCCAGACACGACTATCCAGAAAGTCGAGTTCTATGACGGATCGACAAAAATCGGCGAGACGAATTACAACGGCGACTCTGATCAATATTTTTTCACGTGGAGCGATTTTACATCAGGAACACATAGCATTACGGCTAAGGCTATCGATAATTTGGGTCAGGCAACATCGTCTGCCCCTATGACTTTTATTGGAATTGCTGATTCGGATCGCGATGGAATTTCTGACGAATGGGAAATTGCGCATGGAATGAATCCATATGATGCCAGTGACGCCAACGCTGATCCCGACGGAGATGGATACACCAATATACAGGAATATACAAACGGAACCGATCCACAAGTTCCGAATATCCTAAAAATTACGCAGCCAGTAACAGGTCAGCAGTTTGAAATGCATAGCACGGTTCCCATTACTGCTGATGTCGAGAATTTCGACGTAGATACTTTGAAATTTTTCATGCAGGCGGGAGATGGAACAAGTGGCGAATGGCTCCCGATTGGATCGGGCACAGCGGCACCATATCAATCACAAATAGATTATATAGGGTATGGAGACTATTCGATTAAGGCTGTTTGCCACACCAAAAATGGAATAGATTTCACATCTAATATTGTAACCGTTCATGTCAATAACCCTGATCAGGATCAGAATGGTTTACCGGATGCATGGGAACAGAAATACTTCGGACATATTGGCGTTGATCCAAGTGCTGATCCGGATGGGGATGGGGTGAGCAATTTGGAAGAATATCGGCACGGAACTGATCCAACCAAGAGCGATAGTGATGGAGATGGAGTAACTGACGGTGTTGAAATTGCAGCGGGGAGTAATCCAATTAGCACGATAAGCACACCAGACAATTCGGATTCAATCGCGATCAATGTGGGGATTAGTGATGCGGATTTTTATGATGATGTTTGGGGGGGGCAGATGCGAATTTCGGATGAGAATGGAGAATTCAGCGGTGATCCGCAAGACGTAGTAAACAATCAAGGAAATGCACAAGGCACGTCATGGGCGACGGTGTATATTCCCAAAGGACGTTCCGTAAAATTTTCGCTAAAGCGCATTGAGGCAGGGCAAAGACGATACACAGATGAATACATAATTCATTTGGATCCGGTGGGAGCAGGGGCTAGTGGACTAGAGCCTGATTCGGGAAATTCTCCTAACTCGGGCACGTTGTATTGGACTAGCGACAATACAGTTCCTCCCGACCCGAGCGGGTTACATTGGGAATTTTTGGCTGTAGAACCCGATTACGACGTCAATGGCGACACGATAGTTCCCGTGGAAGAAGCTACAGGTAGTAAATACCGGAAAATTTCCTTGAACGGCAGGCCTATGGCTGATGAGAAACCGCAGCATACTGAGGAAACAAGCGAACAAAAAGAAGAGACATTTGTGGATGCCATGACGCTTGGCCTACGTCACAGCGCAACCGAAGTCTATATGCCTATTCCCGGAAGTACGCTCAATCTCTCGGCACGTCGGGATGTGATCTCTGAGCCGTGGAATAGCGCGGGAGGGTTGCGTCCTGCTGAGCGGCTCGACCGACCGTTTGGCGCTTGTTGGACTTCGAATATAAGTCCTATGGTGGATTATGTTCAGATAGACGATCAGCCGGAATATTTTAATGTTACCGACGAGAGTGGGGCTCAACATCGCTTTCTGTTCACAGGTTGGGGATCAGGTGACTACATTTTCATCCCAATGCCAACATCATCCGTTGAAACAAACGATGCCATAGCAAAATTGGAATGGGACAACGGTCACTTGAAATATACGGGGAAATACGGCAATGTTATTAATTTCGAAAACAGCGGAGTGTATCGTTCAAATTATAAAGATCGAAAGGATCGTTCCGGGCACGAAATCCATAATTACTATAGAGCAACGTCTGTCATGGATCGCACTGGAACTGGTTTAACCTATAGTTATTCTGGCCTAACAACCATTCCGTCACGTATTGCATCTACATCGAACCCGAATCAGTGCATTTCTATTTCGACCCAAGCAACTGCTGCGACATACATTTTTGAGGGAGTATTACTGCCAACATATGTCATCAGCAGCATCACAGATCCCAAAGGAAACGTATGGAGCTTTTCATACATCACCAGGGAAATACATGACGGAAATACTGTCGCCGAAGATGGCGGGGTTATTCCTTTGCTTGAAAAGGTTGTGCGCCCGGATAATAGCGTGATTAAGTACACCTACGATTTGGAGACGGAAGCGGATACAAGGTCATGGTTATCGGACGGCGATAAGGTGTTAAATTTGCATTGTGATTTGAATTCCATCCGCAGTCCGCTGCTTTCCGACGGTGATTCAACTCCGGGATGCACATTCATATATGAAATGGATCATACGAAGTACGATTGTTCGGCTGATCATGGTTACTATATAAAGACAGGGATTCCTCGGGTTGTTTCCTGCGTTAATTTGCCTAACGGAGCTAGTTCATACTTCTTGAATAAGTCGTATTCGGCCGTAAAACGGGACGTTATGGGTGCGATCTCCATGGCACCGGGCGCAAAGAAAGGATCGGAGATCATCGATGCGGAGGGGAACATCACGATTTATAGCTTTACAAATCCAGTTCCCGTGGAAGCGAAGCTGGACGAGAAACTAGGATTTGCCAAATCATCGTATCCTACGAAAATATTCTATTGCGGCATGACGATTACGCATTGCCTTCCCGATGGAACGCCGATGAGTATTCCTACGACAACTGGGGTAAATAACGGCATCGAAAGCTATTCATTCGATATCCAAGCCAATATGGCGTTATCAGCGGTGACCGATTTAAGTGGCAACACCACGACTTATACGCACAGCGAGTCCATTGTGTATCCTTCGGTCAATCCGTTGCAAAGCCTGTTCCAAATGAATCTTGGAATTTATTACGATGATCCTTCATCTCAAACTACAGATGCAGGCACGAAGTCGTTTGCTTATGGAGTATGGCGGGTCATGAGCCAATCGGTTGACGAATTAGGTCGTCAGACGGTCAACACGCTTGATGCCAAGGGGCGCAGATTGGACGAAACAATCAGCTATGGAGGGACCGTCCTGAAGGAAACAGCGTTTACCTACGGCAGTTCGTCCTATCCTGGTGTTGTCACCGAAAAACGCGTCAAACGGCATGGTAGTGACCCTGCCTGGGTTAAGGATTTGGTGACATCCTACACGCTGGATAATGCGGGAAATATTCTTACGGAAACCCTGGATTCGGATGCTGGTGGCTTGAGGCTTACAACACAGCACACCTACGACAACAACAACAACAAAACGTCCACAATAGATCCGAATGGTAATTGCACCTCGTTTGATTATAACTGCCTTAATCGGCTTATAAAAACTACTTACGCCGACGGTTCTTACAAGACTTACGGTTACGATAATCACGGCAATAAAACATGCGAGGTGGATGAAGACGGACATGAAACCGATCATGTTTACGACACGATGGATCGCTTGCTTCAGACCCGTCGTCTAATGGGTAACGGCCCCAGTATCCTGACGCAGTTTGGATATAACAACGTTAATTCCAAAACGTTCACGACCGACCCCAACGGCAACGTTACACAGATTATCTACGACTGCATCCAACGGCCTACGGATGTCATCGCCGCCGTTGGATCTCCGGTGTCTGGAACTACCCATCTGGAATATGGAGTGAATTCCGGGGCAAGCGCATTCGACATATCCACTTTCAAACCCACGAGATTGACCGATCCACGGGGCATTGTCACCGAAGTTGCCTACGACCCCCTCTACCATCCCGTGAGCCGGACTGTCTACTATTCTGGGAATAACGTCTCTACAACAACGACCGCCTATGATGCAGTGGGTAACCCCATTTCTCAGGTCGATCCTGTGGGGAACCTCACTGTCACGGCTTACGACGGTCTTAACCGGCCGGTCCAAGTCTCTTATCACGGGCAGAATCAAGTCGGCGGAAATGTCCTCGCCACCACAGGAACGAGTTACACCACCACGGAACTAAAATGGCAAGCCACCGATGAGCTTGGCCGTGTTACGCAAACGCAATACGACGGGGCGGCAAGACCGGTGGAAGTGATTCTGCCGGCCGTGGATGATGGTTCCGGGAATATGGCAAACCCGGTCATGCAAAACCTCTATGACAGCGCGGGCAACGTTATCGGCGTCATCAATCCGCTCGGGTACCAGACCGATTACGGCTTCAACAACCGCAACCGTAAAATCTGGGAGCAAAGCCCGCAAGTGACGGATGCCGAAACCGGCACCTCCGTCCGTCCGCTGACGCAATGGAGCTACGACAATGTCGGCAACCAAGTCCAGATGATCGACCCGAAGGGAGCAACCACGGACACATCGTATGACAATGCCAATCGCCCCGTCCTGGTGCTCGGCCCGGAGGTTGCCGATCCCTCCAACAGCGGTGGGACAGCTCGCCCGGCGACAAATACTTTTTACGACGCCAACGGCAACGTCACCTATTTGGAGGATCCGAACGGAAACTGGACTTGCAACCGCTACGACGCGTTGAACCGCCTGAGCAGCACAACCTCTGGGGCAGCAACCCAAGGCGGTTCGGGCATCACCGTCTCCTACGAATATGACCTTGTCGGTAACCGCACGAAAGTCACCGATGGCAACAGCCACGCCACCCTCCTCGAATATGACGGCCTCAACCGGAACACGAAGGTGACTGACGCGGCGGGCTTGGCGACTATCTTCGGGTATGATGCCATGGATAAAATCAGCCGCACCGACGCCAACGGAGTCCTTACACAATACACCTACGACTACCGTCACCGGCTGCTGACCGTCACTTATCCTGCTGACCGTCCCAATCTGAGTGCTGGGAACCGGGTTTATACCTACGACCTCGTGGGGAATATCCTCGGGGTGAGCGAGCCCGGAAAAGCGGGTAAAGCCGATGTGGCCTATCTGTACGACGCACTCAACCGGCAAATAGCGGAAACCAGCGGAACGAACGCCATCAGCGAATCGGGTTGCGTGGTTAACGGAGTAGCCGTCGTCAGCGGGGTTTACAGTTATGATCTTGCAGGCAACCGGCTCAGTGCGCTTTACTTAGGGGATACCGTGGCCATTGCCTACAGTTACGACGCTTTGAACCGCCTCACCGGCATCACCGAGAATGGGCGCAATAGCGCGTATGGATACGACAAAGCCGGGAACCTGGTAAGAAAGACCCTCCCCAACGGCGACGTGGAATCGATGACCTACGACCTGGCCAAACGGCTGACCTGGGAAGCAAGCGACTCCAGCACTGGCGAGCGGCAGTACGGCTACACCTACAGCCACGATCTAGCCGGAAATCTGACCGGCATTTTGGAAAGCGATCTTGCCCCATACAACCAAACGCAAACCTTCACCTACGACCGCAACACCCGGCTCACGGATGAAACGAGCACGGCCTTCGGAGCCAAGCACTACACCTACGATGATGGCAACAACCGGACGAGCTTCACCGATCCAGCCACGGGAGCACTGGTAAGCTGCAGCTATAACGCACTCAACCAGATCGTGGGGACGAACTCTTCTGATGGGAAAATCGTGACCTTCGGTTACGACGCAAATGGAAACCGGACAACGCGAACCAGCGCCGGAGTAGTCAACCAATACAGCTACGACGGGGAGAACCGGCTCATCGGAGTCACATCGGGCAGCGACGGGAAGGTCTACTCCTACACCTACGATTATCGCACCCGCCGGGTGGAGCGAGTAGAGAACGGTCTCTCGACCAAAGTGATCTTCAGCGGCGGCTTGAGCGTTAAGGAGTACGATAACGGCTCGACCTACGCGAGCGTGGAGTACATCCGCGGACATGAAATGGGGGGAGGCATCGGAGGCATCCTCTACAGCAACCGGGGAGGAGCATTGAGCTTCGACCACTACAACATCCGTGGCGATGTCGTTGCGACAACAGCGGCAAGTGGAGCCAAGACGTGGCAGGGGTGGTATGACGCCTTTGGAACGCATACGCATGAAAAAGGGACCGCGCCGCAGGATCGCCAGCGGGCGAATACCAAAGAGGAAGACCCTACTGGGCTGCTTAATGAAGGCTTCCGCTACCGTGATTTGGAGACCGGAGTGTTCATAACGAAAGACCCAATCGGCAACTCACTGATGATGCCGAAGGAAAAGTGGGTCGTAGATGGACAAGAAGTTTCAGAACGAGAATATGAGGCAGCCTTGGAACCGGGGGTGCCGCAGGCCGGAGATGGGCCGACGAAGACAGCTAAAGATTCAAGTCAAGAAGCCGACGCCCATGTTGCAGATTCGGAAAATGGCGCAGGGCAGAAGGGACATTTCCACACAGCTGCGGCAGGAGCCCCAAATCTGTATACTTATGTGAATGATAACCCATGGACCTTCTTTGACCCAGAAGGCTTATATGAAGAAATAGCGGGACGGGTTACCGGTTACGGCGCCGGGAAGGACAACGCATATAAAGGCAATCCAAATGGAGGAAGCGCTGTTGCTTGGGCCCCGGCTGACAGACCTCGGATAAACCACAATGCTCAGGCCCATCTGGGCACGGGAACGTTTAATGATCCAACTTCGATTGCCGTCCACCCTGATTTGTTAAAAGGCTCTGCCCCATTGGGATCAATGGTCTACGTTGAGGGTCAGAACGGTAAAGTAAGCGGATGGTTCAGGGTTGAGGACTCACATGCCAAATTCACGAAAAACAAGAAAGGGGAAAAGGTTCCGATACCGACTAATAGCTTTGATATGTGGTCAGGAAAGAGTACGTCGCGTGAACGGGGTAAGTTGGATTCAAACGATTATACCTCAACTACGATGCATGTTTATGGCCCGGGTGAAAATGTTCCGGCGGATATGAAATCAAGGGGTCCTAGCTCCACATGGACAAACTACTACAAGGCACACACTACAAAGAAGAATCCCCCACCACCGAAACCACCGGAAAGGAAACAGAACTAGGTTTGTTTATGAAGACCGGACGATTATTTTGCGCGCTCCTATTTTTCCTACTATCAGTACAAGGAATTTTGGCGGAAGCCGACGAGGGATTTATTGGCACATCTCCTGACGGCTCCGTAACAATTCGGAGGCGGCATATAAACGGATCACAAGATGCACAATATGTTGATTTCGAAAACGCGAAATCCCACGAGGTGCTGTTTTCATTCAGGAGTAAATGGAGAAATACCACTGCGGTATGGGAAAATCCCGGGAATCTGGTTTGTATAAACGACCAGACCGAGACTTCGGGTGATGCGGTGTATATTTTTAGAATTGGCCCCGGTACAAGAATAACCCTGCTCCGGTACCCAAATGACGAGGACTTTTCATCCGATTTATCGAATCGACTAAGTAAGCTGCCCGATTCTGGCCGATTTACATTCACTGGGGTGAAGTGGCTTCCAAACCATCAGTTGCTGACGCTAGTAAGTGCTGGTTTATATGGAGAAAGTAAGTTTGATGCTACTTTGCAGATTAACGAGGATGGAGGAATTGACCTTATCAAGCCGAAGGTGAAACCCTATGTTCACCCTTGAACGGGTACGACCGAGGAACGCTGCTTACGACACTGTGCGAAGGATTGACGAAGACCCTACCGGGTTGCTCAATGAAGGCTTCCGCTACAGGGGTTTGGAGACGGGCGTCTTTCTCACCGCCGACCCCTTTGGGAAGCACATAATGATGCCCCAGGAAAAGTGGATGGTGGATGGGAAAGAGGTCTCCATGCAGGAATACCAAGCAGCTTTAAATCCGGGGATTCCGCAGGGTGGAAATGGGCCGACTAAGTCGGCCAAGGATGTGGCCGCGACTCCTGACGGGAACGACATTCAGAGTCGGATGCACACGGCGGCAGCAGGGTTCCCGAATCTGTATACCTACGTTAATCAGAACCCCTGGACCTTTTTCGACCCTGAGGGACTCATTACTGTTGGTTTTGAAGGATATGGGGCTCCAACATGGAGCGGGGGCACGAAGGACACGCAAGGAAACGTGGACCTCCGGAACTATGTCGCGGACCACGGCGGAAAGGATTTTAGCCGAAGTCAGGCGGGCCAGGCGAAGGCGTTGGAAGCGGTTAAAGCTGCCATAGCGAATGGCGATAAAACGGTCAACGTTTACGGTTTTAGCCGGGGCGGGGTTGCTGCAAATGATTTTGCCAAGAAACTTCAAAAGGCGGGAATCAGCGTAGACCATCTGACCATCATAGATCCTGTAAACTTAACTGTGTTGCCCTATCCAGCGCATCTGACTGTCCCTGACAATGTTAAAAAGGCAGACGTCTACTGGCAAAATAGCGGGGGCCCATTCCAAGGAGGAGCTGCGAAACCAGGAAAGAACGTAACCAATCACGACATTTCAGGCGAAAAGGGAGCCGGACCTGAACGGGGCGGTGACATAATGGGGCCACACACAACGGACCATAACACTGCTCCTAGTGATGCGCTGTATCCAAAGCCGAAACCGGCACCGAAGCCGGTGGCAAAGCCGCCTCCTCCCCCTCCTCCGAAGGATTAACCGACTAATTTGCTTAGGAGATGAATATGAACGAATTATTCCAGAAGTTTGTCTGTCTTCTCGCAATGATTTTGCTTGCAGGGTGCTGGGTAGATACAAAAAGCATCGCGCATCCCAAACCGTCGGTTAGTGGCCTCATTAGCGGCACCGTGGTGGATTCATGGCAGCAACCTGTTTCCGGGGTGACCGTGCGTGGAATTTCTACACGAGATTGGACCGTAGGACCTCTTGCGAACACCTATGTGACGCCTACCGTGGTGACAGATGCTAGCGGCAAGTTTGTCGTGAAAACATCGATTGCCATCAATTCGCTCACTGCATCTTCACCGAACGGTTGGGGAGAACTCAAATATGTGACCCAAACCGGAAACATTATCGTATTCAAGTCCAAAGCAGAGTTGGGGATTCGTAAATGAGGCAAGCCGAACTCCTCGTCTACGGTTACGACGCAGTAGAAAATACAAAAGACGAAGACCCTACCGGCCTCCTCAATGAAGGCTTCCGTTACCGTGATTTAGAGACGGGCGTATTCCTGACCGCCGACCCGGCAGGCTTCGTTGACGGACCGAACCTCTACACCTACGTTAAGCAAAATCCTTGGACCAGCTTTGATCCGGAGGGCCTCGCAACCGATACACCTCCGCCACCTCCACCGCCGCCGCCCAAGCCAAATTTCTTTAAACGAATGTGGCAAACGGCTCAGCATACCTTCGATGGCACGCTAGGGCAGCATAAAAATGATATAAAACCTGAAGCGCAATCAGCGAAAACAGCAAACCAGACACAACAAGGTCACATTGAATCTCAGCAAACGAATGGTGATTGGCAGACGGGTATTCATGCCGCTGTTTTTGCGTCAAATAATGACCCGAAGAATAACGGCCAAGCCAACGCTGCAACGGGGAAGCCTATGGGTTCGGATGAAATGGGCGTGGCTCTGCCGAGCAAGAATGCTGACGGAAGGCAGTTGGAGATACAATCCACCCAAACAATAAAGACAAAAGGCGGGGCTACCTTCGACTTTACCACCGACGTAATCACTAGCGTAAAAGACCGTGGACCGCATTATACAGACAACCCATACTGGGAAACAAATGAGAGGCCAAAAGCGGAAATTCGAGGCAATCTTTATCTTGCGGACCCAAAAGCGAATGCTCAGTTCAAGCACGACAAAAACCGTGCTGGAATAGATCTTTCAGTTGGCACAGCAAAGGCACTTAATATACCGGTGGGAGTTGTTAAGACGAAAAATGGTCCTGAGTGGCAAACGCAGGGACATGACCCAGTGGTTAACTGGCGATTTATTGATAACAAATGAAAATAAAATACCTATTGTTCTTACTGCTCGCAACTTCGGCTTATGCGGGAAATCAAATTAACGTCATTAAAGCTGACTCTGCGAAGTTCAATTCTAGCGTAGAGCTGGCGATGACATCTAGCGAGGAAGGTGGCCGGAAAATCCACGTAACAATAGACTCGGATGGTGGGTTGTATAACCGTGTAAATGAAGCTACGAAGGTTATTAAGAACAAGAATGGAACTATCGTGGGGTTTACTGTCCGTGAAGGGCTTGGAATCTATGGAATGTGCATGGTTGCACTGAAAAATGATGGGACATATAGTATCGTCCCAAATCTGGAGGAAGTTGTTGGGAAACAAGTGAAGCAGGTTGATGTTTCTCTCGACCCAAAATCATTGGTTCTCGATGAAATCAATGGTGACAACTTACGGTTTAGATATACAGGCGAAGAGGTTTCTCCGAATTACTTTGACGTATACGCATGTGTAATTGACGGCGTCGTGAAGGTCGATATAAAACGCTTGAAACAAAGCATGCCACAGGAAGGCAAAAAATAAGCAGCTTATGGTGAGCGGTGTAGGTAATTCTTTTTGGAATGGTCCGGACACTCGATTATAATGAGGATTTTGCCGCCGCTGGCGCGTATGGGTACGACAGCACTGGCGAGCGGCAGTACGGCTACACCTACAGCCACGATCTCGCCGGAAATCTGACCGGCATTTTGGAAAGCGATCTTGCCCCACACAACCAAGCGCAACCCTTCACCTACGACCGCAACACCCGGCTCGCGGACGAAACGAGCACGGCCTTCGGAGCCAAGCACTACACCTACGACGACGGCAACAACCGGACGAGCTTCACCGATCCAGCCACGGGAGCACTGGTAAGCTGCAGCTATAACGCACTCAACCAGATCGTGGGGACGAACTCTTCTGATGGGAAAATCGTGACCTTCGGTTACGACGCAAATGGAAACCGGACAACGCGAACCAGCGCCGGAGTAGTCAACCAATACAGCTACGACGGGGAGAACCGGCTCATCGGAGTCACATCGGGCAGCGACGGGAAGGTCTACTCCTACACCTACGATTATCGCACCCGCCGGGTGGAGCGAGTAGAGAACGGTCTCTCGACCAAAGTGATCTTCAGCGGCGGCTTGAGCGTTAAGGAGTACGATAACGGCTCGACCTACGCGAGCGTGGAGTACATCCGCGGACATGAAATGGGGGGAGGCATCGGAGGCATCCTCTACAGCAACCGGGGAGGAGCATTGAGCTTCGACCACTACAACATCCGTGGCGATGTCGTTGCGACAACAGCGGCAAGTGGAGCCAAGACGTGGCAGGGGTGGTATGACGCCTTTGGAACGCATACGCATGAAAAAGGGACCGCGCCGCAGGATCGCCAGCGGGCGAATACCAAAGACGAAGACCCCACCGGCCTCCTCAATGAAGGCTTCCGTTACCGTGATTTGGAGACGGGCGTGTTCATTACCAGAGACCCGTTGGGAAGCGTAGACCCGGCTAGCGGCAACATAGCGATGCCGAAGGAGAAATGGATGGTGGACGGCAAGGAGGTTAGCTATCAGGAATACTTAGCCGCCCTAGAACCGGGAGTTCCGCAAGCAGGAAATGGCCCGAGCAAGAGTGCTAAGAGCACCGGAGCGGAAGCCAATGCACACGTAGCAGGCTCCGAAGATGGAGCAGTTCCCGGCCAGAAAAGCCATTTGCATACGGCAGCCGCGGGGTTCCCGAACCTCTATACCTATGTAAATGAGAGTCCTTGGACCTTCTTCGATCCTGAAGGGTTGCTATGGGAAATTGCAGAGCGTCCGCTTAATAGTGCTATCGCAGGAAAAGCTGGTGACATTTTATATGGCAAAGGAGATTTTCGAGGACATCATTGGCAAATCTTTTATTCAGATGGAACTAATAGTGGTTATCTCGGCGACAAAAAGGCAGGGGTTCCAAACTTTGGGCCTGATACAGCTCCTCAACAGCTTCAATCGAAATATAAGTATTTTAGTAGAAAAGGCTTCATGGGGACTGATGATGAACGCATGAAAGAGGCAGAAAAGAATGTTCAAGAACAATGGAAAAAAGAGAAAGTACCATATAAACATCCT